>JAZKAP010000012.1:0-237627 GCA_040389085.1 Pseudomonadota bacterium | reverse complement strand
AGGCTCTTACAGCAAGATGCGCCCAGTTGATAACGTCAACTGGGCGTTTTCTTTTGTGCGTCTGAAAATGCGCAGTTGCCTTGGTTTAGAAATGAAAAACTCCGCCTCGAAAGATACGGAGTTTTTTTTATGCGCGTACGAATTAGAAGCCAAGCCTTCTGCAGGCTGCGCCGTTATCTCATCTCTGTAAGCGTCCGGCCAACCCCTTCTTGAATCCGGTCGGCCAAGAGGCAACGATGGTGTCCACCAAGGAATTTAGGTGGACACCATGAAAGACTCGAAGAACATCACCCGCCGGCGTTACAGCGCCGAACTCAAGGCGCAGGTTCTGCGCGAATGCGGGCAGCCCGGAGCGTCGGTGGCGAGTGTGGCGCTGTCGCACGGGATCAATGCCAACGTTGTGCACAAGTGGCGCCGCCTCGCAGGCGCTGCACCGTTGCCGGTTGCCAGGTTCGTTCCCGTGGCCTTGCCTACGCCGGGTTGCGAAGTGCCAGCAGACATCCGCATGGAACTGCGCCGAGGTGCAACAAGCATGACCATCACCTGGCCGGCAGCGGCGGCAGCGGACTGCGCGGCCTGGATGCGCGAGCTGCTGCGGTGATCCGGGTGGAGGCCGTGTGGCTTGCCATTGATCCGCTGGACATGCGTTCGGGCACCGAATCGGCGCTGGCCCGCGTGGTCCATGTCTTTGGTTCAGCTCGCCCGCATCACGCGTACCTGTTCGCCAACCGGCGGGCCAACCGGATGAAGGTGCTGGTGCACGACGGCATTGGCGTGTGGCTGGCCTCGCGGCGCCTGAACCAGGGCAAGTTCGTCTGGCCCAAGGACGTTGCGGGAACACTGACGCTAACCCGCGCGCAGTTAGACGCCCTCGTGCTGGGCCTGCCGTGGCAGCGCATTGGCGAGGCGGGCGTCATCACAGTGCTGTAGGCTCGATGCAATTGGCGGAAATGCCGATGCGCAAGCGCGCACGCATCGGCATCATCACGTCTTGTGATCGATGAAGCACTAATCCAGGACCTTGACGCGCAGCAGCTGCGCCAGGTGGTGCGCACCCTGATGGCCGATGCGGCCGGCAAGGACCGCGAGATCGCCTTCAAGCAGGCCTGCATCGACAAGCTCACCCACGAGATGGCGGTGCTCAAGCGGCTGAAGTTCGCGGCCCAGTCCGAGGCCTACAACGCCGAGCAGAAAAGCTTGCTGGACGAAACCATCGACACCGATCTGGCCGCCCTGGCCGCCGAGATCGAGCGGGCAGCGCCACCGCCACCAGGCCAGGACGACAAACAAAAGCCCAAACGCCAGGCACTGCCTGCGAACCTGCCACGCCGCGAGATCCACCACGAACCCGAGAGCAGCACCTGTAGGTGCGGCTGCCAGATGAAGCGCATCGGCCAGGACGTGGCCGAGAAGCTGGACTACCAGCCGGGCGTGTTCACCGTAGAGCGGCACATTCGGGGCAAGTGGGTCTGCGCCAAGTGCGAAACCCTGGTCCAGGCGAGCGTGCCAGCGCACGTCATCGACAAGGGCATCCCGACCGCTGGCCTGTTGGCCCAGGTGCTGGTGGCCAAGTATGCCGACCATCTGCCGCTGTACCGCCAGGAGAGCATCTTCGCTCGGGCCGGACTGGCACTGCCCCGCTCGACGCTGGCGCAATGGGTAGGTCAATGCGGTGTGCAGCTGCAGCCCCTGGTGGATGCGCTGCGTACCGAGCTGCTCAAGCACAGCGTGCTGCATGCCGACGAGACGCCGGTGGCGATGCTCAAGCCGGGCAACGGCAAGACCCATCGGGCTTACCTGTGGAGCTACTGCACCACGACTTACAACGAAACAAAGGCGGTGGTCTTTGACTTTGCGGGGAGCCGCGCTGGCCAGCATGCAAGAGACTTCCTGGGCCTGCCCGGCGAAGACGGCTGGCATGGCAGCCTGGTGTGCGATGACTTCAGCGGCTACAAGGCTTGCTTCGAGATGGGCGTGACCGAGGCCGGATGCCTGGCGCACGCCCGGCGCAAGTTCCACGAGCTGTGGGCCAACCACCAGAGCACCATCGGCGAGCGGGCGTTGAGATTCTTCATCCAGCTGTATCAGGTCGAGCGTGAAGTGCGCGAGTTGGACGCCGCCCACCGAAAACGAATACGACAGGAGCGAGCCCGGCCGGTGGCCGATGCCATGCACCTGTGGCTCACCGAGCAGCGCAAGAGGGTGCCCGAGGGTTCGGCGACGGCCAAAGCGATCGACTACAGCCTGGGCAGATGGCAGGCGCTGACCCGATACATCGACGACGGGGAGTTGCCCGCCGACAACAACTGGGTCGAAAACCAGATCCGGCCGATTGCCATCGGGCGCAACAACTGGCTGTTTGCCGGCTCGCTGCGTGCGGGTAAACGCGCGGCTGCGGTGATGAGTCTGGTGCACTCGGCTCGGCTAAACGGGCACGATCCCTACGCATACCTGCGCGATGTCCTTGAGCGGCTGCCAACGCAGCCGGCCAGCCGCGTCGAAGAGCTGTTGCCCCACTGCTGGCAGGTCCCACTCGCGACTACCTGACACCTTCGGCCGTCGTCAAGACGGGATTGCCGCGCGCTTACTCATCTCTCGCCAGTGTCAGGCATTGAAGACCATCGCACCCTCTTTGCTGGCAACAGCGGAGTGCACGAGCTCATCGGTGAGTTGAGCGATCCAGTCCGTCATGGGAATGGCGCGGAAAAAGCTCTCGCGAATAAGCTGGAAATAACGTGTGCCGGTGGCCCAATTCGCAAAATCAACATACGGCAGTTGTTGCTGCTCCAGGAGCTTGAACTTGAGAAGGACCTTGGCTGCATGGTGTGCGTGCCTGGCCGGGTTTTTGACAAAAGCTTCGAGTCGTTCGCGCGATCGCGCGAGGACCTCTGCACGGTACATGAACACAGGGCCATGACCAGGGATGACCCGGTGAGGATCCAGCTGCTCAATCAGGTCGAGCGTGGCTCCAACCTCACTGAATGCACTTTCGCCTTCCAGTTCTGGAAAAACCACGCCGAAGCCCTTTTCCCACAAGGCATCGGCGGAGATCAACGTGCGTGAAGAGGATTCGAACAGGACAACCGAGTGAGGATCATGCCCAGGGGCAGCGTGAATTTGCCACGGCACGTCAGCCAGCAGGATTTCTGAGCCAGGCAGAAGGCAACCGTCGTACTTGAAGCGGGGACAAAGTTGCCCGGTTGGCAGATAGGTCAGGGCCTCTGCATCCCACATCGACACCAGCGCCGCCTGACCAGGCGGAATGAGGGTTTCCAGCTCGGGGTAGATCTGTTGCAGCGCAGCGTTGCCGCCGCAGTGATCGCTGTGCAAGTGGGTGTTCAGCAGCAAATCCAGTGAGCGTGGTCCCAGGGCCGATTGCACCAGATCGACGGTCTGCGCTGAATGCGTGCTGTAACCACTGTCCACCAGAGCGCAGGATGCGTCCCCCGTGAGCAGGATGTTGTTCGACGACAGCCAGCCCCGCTCAAAAACCTGGAGGCCTTTGGGCAGCGTCATGTCAGGCATCGCACAGCCTGAAGAGAGCCATCAGGCCGCTGTTCGCAGTTCACGTCGGAGGATTTTTCCGACATTGGTTTTAGGCAGGTCGTCCCGAAACTCGATGTATTTGGGGCGTTTATAACCCGTGAGATTCTGCTTGCAATACTCGGCAATCTGTTCTTCCGTGAGCGTAGGGTCGCTTTTGACGATGAAAATCTTGATGGCCTCACCCTGCTTGTCGTCCGCGATGCCAATGGCAGCACATTCCACGACACCCGGACACAGTGAGACGACATTTTCGAGCTCATTGGGAAAGACGTTGAAGCCGGAAACAATGATCATGTCCTTCTTGCGGTCGACAATTTTCGTATAGCCTCGCTCATCCATGATGCCGATATCGCCGGTGCGCATGAACCCGTCGTCGGTAAAGGCCTTCTCGTTTTCGGCGGGTTGCTGGTAATAACCGGTCATCACCTGCGGGCCCTTGATGCAGATCTCGCCCGACTCGCCAACCGGCAGCGAACGACCCTCATCGTCCTTGATCGCTATCTCTATGCTGGGTAGCGGAAGGCCGATGGTGCCGCTGAACTCGGTATTGAGAACGGGGTTGTTGGTGCCGATCGCGCAAGTCTCGCTCATGCCCCAGCCTTCAATCATGGGGCACCCGGTGACCTGCAACCAGTGTTTGGCCGTTCCCTCGGAGGCAGCCATGCCGCCCGCCTGGGACACGCAGAGATGGGAAAAATCAACACTCTTGATTTGCGGATGTTGCAGGAGTGCGTTGAACAACGTGTTGACCGCCGGAAGCATGTGAAACGGGCGCTTTTTCAGTACTTCAATGAACTTCCCGAAATCACGAGGGTTCGGGATCAGTGTCAGATGGGATCCCCAGCGGATCGCCAGCAGGCACAGTGTCAACGCGAAGATATGGTACAGCGGCAATGCCGCGATGCCGTTGGTTTTACTGACATCCCCAAGACGACGCAGAGCCGGGGTGAACCAGGCTTCTGCCTGTAGGATGGCTGCGACGATATTGCGGTGCGTCAGGACAGCGCCCTTGGACAAGCCTGTGGTCCCGCCGGTGTATTGCAGAAAGGCGACTGAATCCAGAGTGCTTTGGGCGGGTTTGAGGACCATCCCCGCACCGTCTGTGATGGCGCGTTTGAAAGGCGTCACGGTGCGGCCATTGGTCAGCGGCAGTTTGTAAGCCGGGACCATTTTTGCGAGGTGCCGGACGGCGAAGGTGATCCAGCGGCCATACCAAGGGCCCAGCAAATCCCCCATGGACGCGATCACAACGTGTTTGACGGGCGTCCTGTCAATCACCTCTTCAAGCGTTCCCGCAAAATTCTCCAGGATCACGATGCTGGTGGCGCCCGAGTCCTTGAGCTGGTGCTCGAGTTCGCGTGCGGTGTAGAGCGGGTTGACGTTCACGCAGGTGTAGCCAGCGCGCAGGATTCCCGCCATGGTGACTGCGAACTGCGGAATATTCGGCAGCATGATGGCCACCCGCGCACCGGGCTCCAGTCCCAGATGCTGCAACCATGCGCCTAGCGCTGAGGACAGCTCATCCAGCTCCCCGTAGGACATCCAGCGATCCATGCAGACTGAAAAAGGGCGCGTTGCATTTTTCCTGAAGGAGTCCTCAAGCAACTGGTTCAGCGAGCGGAACTGCTCGGGGTCGATGTCGTGCGGCACACCCTCGGGATAACTCTTGAGCCAAAACTTGTCCATTAAAAACTCCTTGTGCGCCATTGTGAAAGCAGCGGAGCATCACGCGTATGGGGCTTGTCCTAATGCAGAGGTGTACGGGCGAGAAGTTGATGCAAAAAGGTCTCGCAGGCGACAGCTTCGTCGTTGAAGAGGGAGTGAATCAAGGCTGATTCCCGGGCCTCCACTACATTCAAAAATTCCGTGGCGCCCTTCATCTGGGCAAAAGCATCAAACCCGGCTTCTAGGAAACTCTGCAGCGCGCTCAGTCCTGCGGCTGCCGCCGGCGTTCGCATCATCTTCAGCAGGCTGCGCAGGCCCCGCATATGGGTGAGGTGATCAAGCTCCTCGCCCAAGTGCAGCACCACCTGCAGCTGCCGCTGCCGCGCTGCCATGTCGCCGACCGCGCGCCAGCACCGAATGTAGCGGGCAGTCTGTCCGCCTGCGCGGTAGAGCAGCCATTGCTGCGCCATCCGGTCATCAAGTGCCTCGGTCAGGGCATGCACTTCGGCCAGGGCGGCCGCTGTTTCGACCACCGCCTTGGGGAAAAGGCGGGCGATGGTGTTTGCGATCCGGGAAAACTGCTGATCCCGCTGCGCATAGTCCCTGTCGCCATACAGCTCATTCAGGAAAAAATGAGCGGCTCGCTGATAGCGGGGACTGTCGAGGAGGTCGGCGTAGGTTGCGGTGAAACGCTGCGCCTGGAAGCGCTTGACCTCCAGGCAGGCGGCATGAAGTTCGGGATCGGCCATGCGGCTTTGCCGCAGCAGCGACACCGTCTGCATGGCTTCGCGAATTCGGGAGGCTGCTGGGTCCATATAAACACCGAGTTTATCTAGGTGTGGCGCCCTATTGAAACCGCCAGAGTGCATGCGAAACTCCAGCGATGCAAAGAAGGACCTTACTCAAGCTCGGTGCGGTATCGACCGTGGTTCTGGTCGTTGCCGGCGGCGCGGCGGCGCTTCTGTCGCCGGGTTTGCATGATGGCAAGCTCAGCAGCGCCGGTCGCGAGGTCTTCAGGGCCGTCGGCCGTGCGGTGCTTGATCAAAGCCTGCCGCGCGAGGATGGCCCGAGGCAGGACGCCCTGAACGGCTTGCTGAGCCGCATGGATGAACTGACCGTTGCTTTGCCGCCCCACGCGCAGGCCGAACTCTCACAACTGCTGTCGCTGCTGGCGAGTGCACCGGGGCGCCGCACACTGGCTGGTCTGGGCGATGAGTGGTCGTTGGCGACAGAGGCCCGCATCCAGCAGTCGCTTCAGGAGATGCGGCTGTCTGGGTTGGTGCTTCGCCGGCAGGCTTATGCCGCATTGCATGACATCACCGCAGCGGCCTATTTTTCAGATGTATCCACCTGGCCGCAACTCGGCTATCCCGGTCCGGTCCGGATCTGAAAGCAGTGAATACCGCATGAGTCAAATCGAAGACCCGATCCGCGAAGGCTTGAAACGCGGCTGGAAAGTTCTGGGCGGCGCCCTGGGTCCCACACCGGAAAAAATTGTCTGCGATGTTGCCATCGTCGGTAGCGGCGCTGGCGCCGGCATCACCGCCGAGTTGCTTGCCAAGGCGGGCTTGCAGGTGGTGATGATTGAAGAGGGGCCGCTGAAAAGCAGCAGCGACTTCCGCCAGAAGGAGTCGGACGCCTATCCGCAGCTCTACCAGGAAAGTGCAGCGCGAAAGACCGAAGACAAGGCGATCAACATCCTGCAGGGCCGCTGCGTCGGCGGCTCCACCACCGTCAACTGGACCAGCTCCTTCAGGACGCCCGCGTCGACCCTGCAATTCTGGCAGGACAGGTTTGGCCTGGCGGACTACAGCGTCGAGGCGCTTGCCCCTTATTTTTCCCAGGCCGAGCAGCGCCTGAACATCCTGCCGTGGCTCACCCCTCCGAACGAGAACAATGACTTGTTGCGCCGGGGAGCGGCCAGACTGGGTATCAACGCGGCGGCGATTTCCCGCAACGTCAAGGGGTGCTGGAATCTGGGCTCCTGCGGCTTGGGTTGCCCGACCAATGCGAAGCAATCCATGCTGGTGACCACCATCCCGGCTGCGCTGGACCGGGGCGCCCAATTGCTGACCGAAATGCGCGTGGAACGGTTTGAACTGGCCAACGGCAAGGTGACGGCGCTTTATTGCCGACCTGTCATGCCAAATGGTGCTCCAGCCCCCGTTGCATCAGCGCAAGTAGCTACAAAAATAATAGCAAAGCACTATGTGCTGGCGGGCGGCGCGATCAATTCGCCGGCGGTGCTGCTGCGTTCGAACGCACCCGATCCGCACGGGCTGCTGGGCGTGCGGACTTTCCTGCACCCGGTGGTGATGAGCTCGGGGGTGTTTGCGCAGAAAGTCGAAGCCTGGAGCGGTGCCCCGCAGACGATTTATACCGATCACTTCCTCGACACCCAGGCCATCGATGGACCCATGGGCTACAAGCTGGAGGCACCCCCGCTGCATCCTATTATTTTTGCATCGACGGTGCCGGGGTTTGGCCAGAGCCAGCAGGCACTGCTGGAGAGCTTCCCGCACAACCACACCCTGCTGGCCTTGATGCGTGACGGCTTTCACGACCAGTCGCGCGGCGGGAAAGTGAAATTGCGCGGGGATGGCTCCGCGGTGCTGGACTATCCACTGACCGACTACGTAATGGACGGCGCCCGCCGCGCCTTGCTGTCGATGGTCGAGATCCAGTTCGCCGCAGGCGCACGCCAGGTGTTGCCCCTGCATGAAATGGCCCATCCCTACGCGAGTTGGGGTGAAGCGCGCGATGCCGTCAACGCCCTGCCCATGAAGCCGCTGCTCACCAAGGTCGTGAGTGCGCATGTCATGGGTGGCTGCGGCTTGGGCGGCGACGAAAAGCGGGGGGTGACGCGGCCCGATGGCGTGCACTGGCAGCTTGACAACCTGTCGGTTCACGATGGCTCGATTTTTCCCACCAGCATCGGCGCCAACCCCCAGTTGTCCATTTACGGCACCGTGAACCGGCTGGCGCAGGGACTGGTCAAAAGGCTCACCGGGCGCGACGTCGCCCTGGCCTGAGCCGCTACCGGCGCAGGCTCCTCCTATGCTGGCACGGCTTCAGCAATTGATCACTGTATCGCTGCTTGCTGCCGCGGCCGGATGGCTGGTGTTTTTCTGGGAGAGCTCGGCGCTGCTGGCCATGGCCGGCTTTGCGGTCCTGGTGCTGGGTTATTCGGGGTTTCTTGCCCTGGAGTTTGTGGCGCTGCGATTCATCAACCGCGGGGATCCTGTGCCGCGTCCGACGTGGAAAGAGCTCGCTGGTGCCTGGCTGGGAGAGACGCTCGTGGCGCCGCGTGTTTTCTGCTGGCGTCAACCTTTTCGCTCCCAGGCTGTTCCCGATCAACTGTCGGTGGACGCTGTCGAAAAAGGCCGGCGTGGGGTCGTATTCATTCATGGTTTTTTCTGTAACCGGGGCTTCTGGACACCCTGGCTGAGGCGGCTTCAAGGCACGGGACACGCATTTGTCGCCCTCAACCTGGAGCCGCCCTTTGCCTCCATTGACGACTACACGCCGTTGATCGACGACGCGGTCGAGCGCGTGACCGCGGCGACCGGTCTGCCGCCGCTGCTCGTGTGCCACAGCATGGGAGGTCTGGCCGCCCGCGCCTGGCTCAGGATCAGAAAGGCCGAGGCGCGGGTCTGCCATGTGGTGACCATCGGGACGCCGCATCGGGGGACCTGGCTGGCCCGTTTCAGTCTTGTCACCAACGGCCGCCAGATGCAACTGTCCGGACCATGGCACCAGGCGCTTGACCTGGACATGCCGTCCCACCGCCATGCCCTGTTCACCTGCTGGTATTCCAACTGCGACAATATCGTGTTTCCCAGCTCCACCGCGACGCTTCCCGGTGCTGACAACCGGTTGGTGCACGGTGCCGCTCACGTGCAACTTGCATTTTTGCCGCAAGTGATGGACGCGAGCCTTGCGCTGATCGAGGGCGATCCGTGTAAAAGTGCGCAGACGCCTTAGTCAAAACTTCTTACTCGGTAACAAATTGTGTAAGCTAGAGGCAGGCCGTGCTTCGCTTAACGCTTGGGATAAAAATGCCTCTGATCGTGGTGATGGAAGACGATGCCGCCACGCGGACGCTGGTGGCATCGGTGCTCAGAAAAGACGGGTACGACGTGCTGTCGGCCGACAACGGCCTGTCCGGGCTCGAGCTGGTGCGTCAGAACAAGCCGGACCTGGTCATCAGCGATGTGCAGATGCCGGTAATGGACGGCTTTGCGATGCTGCAGGCCCTGCGTGCCGATCCGGCCATCCTGGCCACGCCAGTGGTCTTGCTGACCTCGCTGCAGGAGCGGGCTCATATGCGCATCGGCATGACCAGCGGCGCCGACGACTACATCACCAAACCCTTCCGTCCCGGCGAGTTGCGCGAGGCTGCGGCGGCTCAGCTGAACAAGCGTCACATGCAGGCGGCCGTCCAGGTCATGGCGGTGGAAGCTGCGGTGCAGGCCGCCCTGGAGGACCAGAAGCAGCACCTGGCCCGCCTGTATGAAAAGAAACTGGCCTCCGAACTGAGCGACAAATGGCCTGCGGCGGATGCATCGAACCAGGACGAAAAGTTTTCGAATGCCACCGTCCTGTTCGTCGACGTGCTCAACTACGCGGGGCTGGCTGAAAAACTCTCCAGCACGGAGTTGAGCAATGTGGTGCGCCAGTTCTACAACAACGCCGGCGATACCGTGCACTTGTTTGGCGCGCGCCACATGCAGTTTGTTGGCGAGGGCCTGATGGTCGTTTTTGTCGACAGCACGGACACGACCTCTGTCAACCACGGTTTACGTGCCGCCCGCGCCGCCCTGGGCCTGATCGACGCGGCCAAGCGAGTGCAACAGTTTCTCAACTCCCATTTCCCCGGGCAAAAGCTGCCGCGTTTCGATGTCAGTGTGGCCTTGAACAGTGGCCCCGTGGCGCTGGCCAGGCTTGAAGATCCCTTGCATGGCAGTGTGCAGATACTGCCGGTGGGGGACACGGTGAGCGCCACCCTGCTCCTGCAGAAACAGGCATACAAGGCCGGCTGGCAGATTGCAGCCAGTGTGACCATGCTGCGCGGCGTCACCGGCGCGGTGAACACCGGGGGACGGGCGCTGGTGTCCCTGCCCGGCCGCACGGCCGCCATCGACGCCGCCGAGTTGCTGGGCCTGGCGCTCGCCTGACCAGTGGGTGAGTCGGCAGACCTCAGCGCCATGCCAAGGAAAACGTTTTCCCTGCGGCGGGTCCTGGTGGCCAGTTTGCTGGTGTTCGCGCTCGTGCCGGCGGGGCTGGTGGCCTGGCTCATGGCGCGCAGCAGTGACCAGGCGGTGCAGGAACTGGCGGGGGGGATCTTGTTCAACGTGGCCGCCAGGGTGCAGTCTGGAACGGAAGCACATTTGGGGCAGGCGCACACCGTCCTGAACGGCCTGTTTCCCGAGCGCCTGAGCACCACCCAGACCGAGCAGGCCCGAGACTGGCTGCGCCAGAGCTCGGCCTTTGAACCCATGGCGTTCGCGCTGGGCAGGCAGTCGGCAGATGTTCCCCACCTTTATTACGGAAACAGCCGGGGCGAGTATTTTTCGGTGGAAAACGCAAGTGGCGGCACGATCGTGCAGTTTCGCGGACTCGCTGATAACGGTCTGCAGGCATTCACGGCGCGCCGGCCAGGCGACCGCGGCCGGCCCCTGGCGGTTGCGCAGACCCACTTCGAGCCCCGCACCCGGGGTTGGTACCAGGGGGCCCTGGTCGCCAAGGGCCGCGTGTTCTCCCCGATCCAGGTGGTTCCCGGGAAACCGCAACTGTTCGTGACACTGTCCCAGCCGGTGTACGACGTAGACGGAGGCGCAGCGGGCGTGTTTGGTGTGGACCTGTATCTGCAGCGGCTGGCCGATCTGCTGCAAACGCAACGCATCAGCGCTCGTGGTGCGGCTTTCGTGGTGGACGAGCAGGGGTGGCTGGTCGCCGGGTCGGCCGGGGACCCCTTGTTCGACGACGCGCCGGGACAGTCTGCGCGGCGAAGTCCCCAGCAGAGCGCGAATCCGGTAATTCGCGAAAGTTTTGCAGCGCTGCAGCGCGAGCAGGCCCGCAAGCGCGAGGATTCGGTGGCCGTCAACACGGCTTTACAGCGGCTGCCCCTGCAGGATGGCACCCTGCTGATGGTGCAACGCCCCTTCGGCGAATCAGCGGGCTTGCGCTGGACCCTGGTGGTGGCCGCGCCCGAGAGCGATTTCACCGCCGAGATCACCCGCGCATGGAAGGTGTCCCTGACCCTCATTGGCGTGCTGGTCCTGCTCGGGGCAGCCGCGGCGTTTTATGTCGCCAACCGCATCGGGCGCCGGCTCAAGCGTCTGAGCGTGGCTGCGCAAAAGCTCGGCCGGGGTGAAGTGCCGCGCATTGACAGCGGCACGCATCTACGGGAGGTCATGGAGCTTTCGCGGGTCATGCACTCCAGCGCAGAGCAACTGAAACATTACCGTGCCGAGGTGCACGCCAAAACCCGGGTGATCGAAGAGGCCAACGAGCGCCTGGAGGAGCGGGTGGCTCAGCGCACGGTCGAGCTGCTCGCCTCGCGTGAAGAGGCCTTGCAGGCAGCCCGGGCCAAAGCCGCATTTCTGGCGACCATGAGCCACGAGATCCGCACCCCCCTGAACGGCGTGGTGGGTATGAGTACCCTGCTTGCCGAGACCGCGCTGGACGACGAGCAGAGCGATTACCTGCAGACCATCCGCCTGTCGAGCGACCAGTTGCTGGCCGTCATCAACGACATTCTGGATTTCTCGAAAATCGAGTCGGGCAAGCTGGATCTGGAATCTGAACCCCTGAGCCTGCGCAGCGCGATTGAGGAGGCCTGCGACATTGCCGCTCCCCGCGCCCGGGAAAAAAACCTGGAACTGATCGTGGACGTGCCGGAGGCCGCGGGCAACGGTTCGCCTGCCCTGCCGGCAGCGATCTCCGGAGACGTGACGCGGATCCGCCAGGTGCTGATCAACCTGATCAACAATGCCGTCAAATTCACTGAAAAAGGTGAAGTGACCGTGAGTGCGCGCTCCTTGCCCAACCCCGGCGATCCGGCCCGGGTGCGCGTTGAATTCCGCGTGTCCGATTCCGGCATAGGCATTCCGCCTGACCGCGTGGGCTCGCTGTTCCAGGCCTTCACCCAGGTAGACGCTTCCACCACGCGCAAGTACGGCGGCACCGGCCTGGGGCTGGCGATATGCAAGCGGCTGGTCGAACTCATGGACGGCGACATCGGTGTGGACAGCGTGCCGGGCAAAGGCTCCACCTTCTGGTTCACGATCCAGGCACCGCCGGCAGAACTGCCCCCGGCGGCTGCAACTGTCGACGCGGCTGCCTTGCATGGGAAACGCGCGCTGGTGGTGGACGATCACGTCACCAATGTCCGGGTCCTTACGCGGCAGCTCCAGTTGTGGGGCATGCAGGTGGCTACCGCCGAGTCGGGGGGCCAGGCCTTGCAGGCGCTGGCGCTGGCGCAGAGCGGGGGGGCGCTGCCGGACATCATCATCACCGACATGCACATGCCTGAAATGGATGGCGTGGCGCTTTCCCGCGTTATCAAGGCCACGGCGCCGCTGGCCAGGATACCGCTGGTGCTGCTGACGTCCGGTTTCATGCCGCCAGGCCATGAGGCCGCCCGGTTGTTCGAGGCGCGGCTGCTCAAGCCTGCCCGGCAGCGGCAATTGTTCGACGCGCTGGCACGCTGCCTCTCGGTACCGGGCAGCCAGAAGCTGCCCTCAGAGTCAACCACCGCCGAAGGCCTGGCCGCTGCGAAAAACCTGACCTTGCTGGTGGTGGACGACAACGCCGTCAATCTCAAGGTGGCCTGCGCCATGCTGGCCAAGCTGGGTTACCACACGGCCACTGCGCTGGACGGGCGCGAGGCGGTGCAGGCCGTGGCACGTGCCCACGGTGCGGGCTCGCGCTTTGGTGCGGTGCTGATGGACATCAACATGCCGCGCATGAACGGCTTTCAGGCCACCCAGCAAATTCAGGCCATGATGGGCAGGAAGGCGCCCCCCATCATTGCGCTGACCGCGGCCGCCTCTCCCGAAGACCACGCCCGCTGTACGGCCGCGGGCATGGACGACTACCTGACCAAACCGCTGCATGTTGCCGCGCTGGCCCAGGCGCTGGAGCGCTGGCTGCCCATGATGACGGCTGCTGCGGGCGGCTCTGGTGGATTTGCAACGGCTCCCCCGGCGCGCGGTCAGGGCGCCGTCGCCGGGCCGCAGGCAGTGGTTCCGATGCCCAAAAGCGGCCTCATGCCTGCGGTTGAACCCGTGCTGATGGATCTGGAGCGGCTGGCCCAGTTCAAGGAGTTCGACGACGATGCGCTGACCATGACACGCGAGGTGATCGGCCTGTTTGTCGCCGATGCCTCCCAGCGCCTGAGCGCCATCGAGGAGAGCATCCGCGCCGGCGACGCTGCCGCCTTGGCCTGGGCAACCCATGCCCTGATAGGCGCCACCAGCAACGTCGGCGCCGTGGCCATGCAGACTGTGTGCAGTGAGCTGGAACTGGTGGCAAAAACCGGTGAGATCCCGGCCAACGCCCTCCAGCAGCTTGAAAGGCTTCAGACTTACTGGGCCAAGACCAGTGCCATTCTTGACACTTGGGTCTGAGGCTGCCGTCTTTTTGCGATTTCCGGGATGTCAGGAGAACATGTTTCCCGGTGCGAGCTTCGTCCATGCAAAGTTTGCGCCCACTTACTGATGGTGAATTCGACCCTGTGGTGTGTCGGGAAGTTGTCAACGCTGGTCAAATTCGGTTTGCGGTCAAATTGAATGTTGTCTGAAGTTGTGACTTTGTTCACAAAATCGAGACCCCATATTCACTATCCAGAATCGGGCAGGCTTCATACGCTTAACAACCTGTAACAGCTAAGCCCTGAAGATGAATACCCTGTCGACCGCTGGATTCCTGGATGCTTCCCTGCCTCAGGATGCGACCCGCCCGCACGCGGGTCCGGATGTGCTGTCGCTGCTGGTTGACGTGCTGGGCCATGGCGTCATTGTGGTGGGTGAGCACGGCCAGATCATCCATGCCAATCGTGCGGCACGCACCGAGCTGAACCGTCATCGGGTACTCAACAGGGTGGGCGGGGAAGTCCATGCCATGACGCCAGCAGACTGCAAAACGCTCCAGAATGCTTTAGGCAAGGCGGTGGCCGGCAAACGCAGCCTGATCAATGTGTCTGGCGCCGGCCTGACCCTGACGCTGGCCGTTGTGCCCCTCAAGCCCGACGCCGATGCCTGGGATGCCCGCATCGCCCTGCTTTTTGCGCGTGCTGAAGTCTGCGAATCCGGCATGTTCGGCTTTTTTGCGCGCAGTTACGGGCTGACCCAGACGGAAGAGCAGGTGCTCGCCATCTTGTGCCGGGGCCTGAGCACGCCGGAAATTGCCGTCCAGCTGAAGGTAGCTGTTTCCACGGTACGCAGCCATGTGCGCAGTCTCTGCGCAAAAACCGGGTCCAGCGGTGTGCGCGAATTGGTGAACCGTGTCGCCGTTTTGCCACCGGTGGCGCCCTTGCACCTGGCCCAAATTCACTGAAAAGGCCTGTCGCCCCCAAGCGGCCCACACCTGGGGGCCGCCGCGTGCTAGATTACGGCTCATCATGAGCACGTCAATACCTTCCAACGAAGACCTTTACACACCACTGGTTCCCGAGTTGCGCTCGCTGGCTCGCCGCGGCGTGTTGCGGACCTACCGAAAAAATGCGGTGTTGATCAACGAGGGTGAATCCGGCGATAGCCTCTTTGTTCTGCTCAAGGGCAGTGTCAAGGTATTTGCCATGGACGAAAGCGGACGCGAAATCACTTACGGGACGGTCAATGCGGGCGACTATTTTGGTGAGATGTCGCTCGACGGCGGGCCCCGATCTGCCTCGGTGATGACGCTGGAGCCTTGCACTTGCGCGGTGCTGAGCCGGACAGATGTCAGCGAACACTTGGTGGAAGAGCCTGAATTTGCCATCAATCTCGTGGTCCAGGTGATACGCCGGGCCCGTTCTGCGACGGAGACGGCGCGAAACATGGCGCTGCTCGACGTTTACGGGCGGCTGGTGGCCTTGCTGGAAGAGCGTCGGGAAGACACCGGCGAGGCACCCGGCGGCAGCGCCACGCTGGAGTCCATCACCCATCAGGACATCGCCAACCGTGTGGGCGCCTCGCGCGAGATGGTCAGCCGGCTGCTCAAAGACCTCGAAAAAGGGGGCTACATCGAACTGGGCATCCGGCGCATCACCTTGCTCAAGAAACTGCCCAGCCGCTGGTAGGCCGGTTCGGGTGGTCTATTTCCTGTATGGCGACGAGTCGCTGCCAATAGCGCAAATGGCTGTTGACCGCTTTTGTGCTCAAGAGGTCACGGCCGTGGGTCCCGCTTATCGCTGCGCATGTTTTGCAGTTCCTTCCAAATTGCTCAGGAAGCTCGCCGACAAAGCCGGGGAGGCTGATCGCCATGTCATCCATGGCCACATCGAAAGCGCCTCGCGCCTTCGTACGCAGCGCAGCGCATGGGCGCCCCAGGCGCCGGCAGCGTCACCGCCGCAGGTGCTTCATTCCGCCCTGTCCTGGCGGCGCAGTGTTTTTGATGCAGGCACGGACACTGTGCTTCCAGGCAAGCCCGTACGGGACGAGGGCGACAAGCCGGTCAAGGATCACGCCGCCAACCAGGCCTATGACAATGCCGGCATCACGCTTGATTTTTACCTGAAGGTTTTTGGCCGGCATTCGATCGACAACCGCAGCATGCGGGTCGAGTCTGCGGTGCATTTCGGAAAAAATTTCGGCAATGCGATGTGGACCGGCGACCGGATGGTCTACGGAGATGGCGACCAGAACGTGAGTGGATTTACCGCTGCACTGGACATCATTGCCCATGAACTCACGCACGGCGTCACGCAGCACATGATCGCTGGCGGGCTGGGTGTCGTTCGGGTTGCTCCGAAGGATCGCGAATTCAAGGAGCAGACACATGCGCTCCAGGGGCAGAGCGGCGCGCTCAATGAGTCTTTTTCCGATGTTTTCGGCAGCATGGTCAAACAGTGGCACGCCGGGCAGGACGTCGCGCAAGCCAACTGGTTGCTCGGTGAGCACATGCTTGCGCCGCAGCACGGCCGGGCCATCCGCTCTCTCAAGGACCCAGGCAACCGCCAGCTGACGTGGTACGAAGACGAGCAGTTCAAGAACATGGAGCAGTATGTCGATGGCGCTGACGTGCATGACGGTTCCGGCATTCCCAATCACGCCTTTTACCTGGCTGCCCGGAAAATAGGCGGGTACTCCTGGGAAAAGGCGGGGCCAATCTGGTACGAGGCCTTCGCCAAACTCAAGCCCAAGGCCAGTTTTAAGGATGCAGCGCGAGCAACCACTGATGTGGCCTCCCAGCGGTTTGGTGTTAAGTCAAAAGAGTGCAAGGCCGTCGTAGCCGCCTGGCAGGCTGTCAAGGTGATCACTTGATCACCTGAACACGGGTGCAAATGCCTTGCTTTGTGAGGGGTACCGTGTAACGATTCGTAGTGGTCCAGTTTGTGTGTTGTTGAGAGCTCTTAAAGAAATGTCGTTGCGCTGTGGCTCATGCCTGACTGTTAACCCCGACGGAAACCGGTTCTGTGAGGGGTGTGGGGCGGGCTTGCCGCAGGTTTGCCGCCATTGCGGCCAGGAGTCCAGCCCTTCGGCGCGCTTTTGTGGTGCGTGCGGCACACCCCACGCCGGCGCCGCCCCGGGGGTTGCAGCCGCCCCGCCGGGCGTGACATGGGGCGAACTCAAACAGGCCACCGTCCTTTTCGCCGATATCGTGAGCTCCACGGAGCAGATCGCCGACCTGGATGCCGAGCAGGCCATGGATCGCCTGGGCCCTGCCTTGGCGCGCATGTGCGCCTCCATCGAGAAGTTTGACGGAACAGTCATACGAACACTGGGCGACGGTGTCATGGCCATCTTTGGCGCGCCCAGGGCGCTGGAAGGTCACGCCTTGTTGGCCTGCGAAGCCGCGCTCGACATGCAGCGGGCCTTCGCCCCGGAGGGCCAGGGCTTGCGCATTCGGGTCGGCTTGCATTCAGGGCAGGTGGCGTCGGATCCACAGAACGCCGACGGCAAGGGTGGGGGAGCCCACGGACTCACCATCCATCTCGCGAGCCGGGTCGTGGGGCTCGCCGATCCCGGCGGCATTTGCATGACCGAAAGTTGTTATGCGCTGGTTCGCACTCTCTGTGAGGTGCAGCCCATGGGGCAGCATGTCCTGAAGGGGATCTCAGGGCAATCCGCGATCTATGCCTTGACGGGGTTCAGGATGGCCTCGTCGGACCAGCATTTTCATCCGGCCAGCCTGACACCCTTTCTTGGCCGGGACCGGGAAAGTGATCTTCTCAAGCAGGCCCTGCTTGCCACCGAACTTGGGCAGGCCCGGGTGGTGGGTATCTCGGGGGAACCCGGTGCGGGCAAGAGCCGGCTGTGTCATGAATTCGTCCAGTGGTGCCGGGCCAGGCAGGTTCCCGTTTTTGAGGTGCGTGCGCAGCCTTATGGCCACGCAACGCCCCTGCAGCCGGGGTTGAGCCTTCTCAGAACCTTCTTTTTCCGCATTCCGCCTGCAGACGATGCCGCCGCCGCCAGAAGCCGGATTGTCGAGCGCATGGCTGAACTGGGCCCCCCGGCGGAAGCCGACCTGGCCCTGCTGTACGAATTTCTCGGGGTGGCCCAGGCCGGCAGCGCGCCATCCGCACTCAGCCCCAAGGCGCGCCACACCAGGTTGCTCAATGTGGTGCGCGAGCTGGTCAAGCATGATGCGGCCACGACGTCGGTGATTCTCATCGAAGACCTCCACTGGCTGGACGAGGCCAGCGAAGAATTCGTTGCGACACTGGTTGAGGCGGCCGCTGGCACCCAGACCATGGTCGTCCTCAATTTCCGGCCGTCGTACCGCCTACCATGGGCGCAGTTTGAAAACTTCGAAAAAATCGACCTTGGGCAATTGAACCTCAAGGAAACAGAGCATCTCGTCAGGACGCTGATCGGGCCCCGGGCAGAACTCCAGGACATCTGCGAACTGGTGGCAGCGCGAAGCGGCGGCAATCCTTTTTTTGCAGAAGAGCTGGTGCGTTCGCTGGTCGACCGGGGCTATTTTCTGGAGGGCTCTGATCTTCGCGCCGGAGGGCTGGAGGCGATAGAGCGGGCCCTGCCCGCGACCGTGCAAGCTGTCATTGGCGCCCGCCTTGATCGCCTGGGCGAGCCCGAAAAGACCCTGCTGCAGATGTGCGCGATTATCGGCAAGGAGATTCCGCTCGCCGTGCTGGAACACATGGCCAGCCCGCTGGCCAAGGTGATCGAGAAGGGACTCGATGGCCTGTGCCACGCTGAGCTCATCCTGCCGCAGCCAGCAGTGGGTGGCCGCCGTTTCACCTTTCGGCACCCCCTGATCCAGGAAGTGGCTTACAGCGCGCAGCTCAAGGTGCGTCGCGGCCCGCTCCACGGTGCGGTGGCGGTGGCGATGGAAGTCTATTACCGCGATCAGCTCGATGAGTATGCGGGCCTGATTGCCTACCACTACGAGTCGGCAGGGCAGTTTCTCGACGCTGCGAGCCACGCCGCACGTGCTGCGCAGTGGGTGGGTTCCACCAACTCGGCGCTGGCGATCAAGCATTGGCACAAGGTGCGGGCGCTCCTGCAGGAGCAACCCCGGTCTGCCAGAACCGACAACCTGCGGGTACGGGCCGGTGGACAGATCTGCGTGCTCGGCTGGCGAGAGGGGTTGACCCTGCAGGAGGTGCAGCCCTTTATCGACGAAGCCATGGAGCTGGCAGGCGAGGTGGACGGCAGACTGATTCAATTGTTGGTGATGGCTGAAGGCAGAATGCTTCAGGCCAGCGGAGGTCCGGCGGACGGTTATGTTGAACGTCTTCAGAAAGCGCAATCATTGATGGAGCCCGGCGCCGACGCGGGGCGCGCTGCGATGATCAATGCCGCATTGAGTCAGGCCTATGCCTGGGCCGGCATGCTGGAACAGGCCTTGGCTGCCAACACCTGTGCACTTGCAGACATGGGAAAAATCGACAGGTTTGACCGTGAATGGATTGGTTTCAGCGTGGAGCATTGGGTCATGGGGATGCGGGGACGGCTGCTGACGCGCCTGGGGCGCCTGAACGAAGCCGA
Organism: Pseudomonadota bacterium; assembly: GCA_040389085.1. GTDB lineage: Bacteria > Pseudomonadota > Gammaproteobacteria > Burkholderiales > Burkholderiaceae_C > Polaromonas. The sequence continues at coordinate 218,260 of JAZKAP010000012.1, read as the reverse complement.
GCAATGCCTGAAGGAACTGCTGGGCATGGCGCAGTCATCGAATGATCCGGTGATCCTGCAATTTGCCCACTTCGGCTACGTGGATCTCGCGTCCTGCCGCCAGGATGCGGCGCTGGCGCAGCGGCATTCTGCGCGAGTTGCCGAGATCGCCGAAAAACATGAAGGCCCTTACCTGCGCGTGTTCGCGTTGAGCTGTCGTGCGTTGGCCGCCAGCATAGCTGGTGACTTTGGCACCGCTGTACGTACTTTTTCGGAGGCCCTGGCGCTTGTCAGGAGCTCCAGGGTGGCGATGGAGTTCGAAACCGAAATCCTGGCTAGCCTGGCCGAATGCCATCGTGGGCTTGGCAGTTTTGAGCAGGCACAGGGCGTTGCGGGCGAGGCGATTGAAATTTCCCGCCAGCGCAGCACCCGTTTGCCCGAGTGCCGGGCCTTGATCACCCGCGCCGGCGCAATGCTCGATGCCCGTGGACTGGCCAGTGCCACGCAGGCCAAAGCCCTGTTTGCCGAGGCGGAGGCGCTGGTGAGCATGACCGGGGCCGCTATTTATGAAGAAGCTTTGTTGCGCGAACGGTCCCGGCTGACGATGTTTACCGACAGGCGAGACCAGATCGACATTGGCGCCGGACAAGCAGTGTGAACTCGCGCATGCCGTAGCCGGATATCAGCTCGGCGGTGGCACCGAACTGTCGCTCGCAATAACGTATCCAGACATCGGGTGAGGCGCGATATAACTCGGGGATGACGTGCATGTCCGGCTCAAGCGGCGCCAGAAAATTGACGGCAAAACCAAGACGGCTTGCTGCATTCATCTCGTCCAGGGTTTTCTTGATGAACAAATCCCAGCGCGCCGCGGACTGTGCCAGCTTGACGTTGAAAATGCCGCTGGCCACCGAGTAATCCGCCACGCGCGGAATCGAACCGGCGACAACAAACCGGGCCCGGATGTTCGGATGCAAAGAGGGCCTGGCCTGATCAATCATGGCTTGCGAGAGATCGGTGCCGAGGTAGTCCACCTCCGCATGCCGATGACGTTTTTCCAGAAAGGCCAAGAGTGCGCCGTAACCGCAGCCGACATCGTTCAATGACAACGCCTGGCGAAAGTCACACAATTTGAGGAGCTGGACAAAACGCAGCTCCTGGGTCGGCCGGCACGTCCAGTCCGCACCAAGGGCAGTCGCCCCATGCATCATCACTTTGTCCGTGTAATAGCGCTCTATATCAGCATGCACGCTGGTCAGCCGCGGATCGGGGGAGGACGCCTTGGTGATGACGATGGTGTCCGCCCCCGCTTTCATCACTTGGCCGTTTTCTTGGCCGCCTTTGCCGCAGGTTTGGCGGCTGGCTTGGCTGCCTTGAGCGCCATGGTGGGCAGGGAGATGGTCAGGTAATCCTGGTTGAAATAGGCGACCGGCCGGTCCTTCTCCTTGATCAGCACACGGGTGTTGCCCTTTTCTGCCCGCATGTCATGAAAAGTGAAATACACCGGCAGCGGGTTTTTTGAAGCAAGGTTGCGCGCCATAGCGTTGACAATGGCCACGTCGCCGTTCTGGCCAGCGACGTTCGAGTCATGCTTGCTGAGATTGGTGAAATAGTCGTGCATGCGGTTTTTTGCCTCGGCATTGGACGCACCGATATTGAGGACTGCCACGCTGCTCTTGAACGAGCGTCCCTTTTTGAAAATCTTGAACTCTTTTTGCAGCGCCACCATTTCGTCGATGCCGCCGAAATGCGTTTTCTTGTCAGGCGTTGGTCCGAAACGTACATTCAATTGGTCAAGCAGACTTCCAACGTGGATGTCATGCTCTTTCATGAAAAAGCCCATAAATCTCTCCTGCGGTTACGGTTGATGAAATTGCTGGTTCAACGTAAGAATTGAAACGTGCTGTAAATCCGTGCTGAGTGTAGGGCCAACTCCCTCCCGTGAAAAGAGGGTGAACCGGGGGCAGGAGCTTTAGGCCGTCAGCGAGCTACGCCACGGTGCAAAGTGTTGCGTCGTTGTCAACAACTGCGGCCTTGCCGAAAGTGGTCGTCCGCTGGCGGGTCCTTCACGGGCCCGTGATTCACACCGGCCCCGTTTCGCTGCATCTCCTGCCAAGCCTACATGCCGTTCAGAATCCGTCTGGCTTCCTGGGGTGACGCATCACTGGTGCCCATCAGGCGTACCGCCGCGCCACTGCGCGTTCCGGCCGCATTCACGCCCAATGTTGCCGGATTCTCGTCGCTGAAAGCTTGCGTATCGGGAATTCTGATCACCCCCGGGCGCTGAACCCGCCCTGCATCGGGGTCAGGTTTCTGCGGGGAATAGTGGGCCCAGCGCGGCCCGGTGATCCGCGTACCGCCTACCGACACGGTCTTGCTGCCTGTGGCGATGCTGTTGAAGCTTCCGCTGCGCCGGATCAGGCTTGGGTTGTCGGGATGGTCAACGAAGGAGTCCGGGTTGCCGCTGGTGTCATACCACGCGTCCTCGAAATGTGACTGCCGGGCGCCACCGCGAGTGCCGATGACCACGTCGTCCCGCTCCACATAAGCGTCCACGGTGACCGCCTTCTTGCCGGTATTGGTCAGCGTGATTTGCCACACCCCGCTGGGTGCGGCAGCCGTTTTCTCGTCAAAACTGAACGTGGGCGCGACCGCGAGCAGGGCGCAAGTGCCGCGTCGGCCGGTAGCGACTGTCTTTGGGTATATCAGCGCGCACAACGGTTGCTTGCCGCCGCCCGTCCACATTCTCGACTCGCCAAACTTCAGCGGGGGCAAGGCCGCGCGCCCCGGCGGGGTGATGGTGATCTCCAGGCCGTCGCGGTCTTCCTCAACCCATAGCTCCACAAAACTTTGGGTCAAATCGTCGGGTAGCGCCCGCCAATGAAGCGCAACGCGCTCATTTTTTAATAGCGTGACATTGGCGTGCGTGCGCAGCTGGTAGCTGTTGCCGGCAGCCAGTGCGATCTGCAGGCGGCCTCCCATCAAGCCAATCAGCTCATCCATGGCCGCTTCCAGCAGCGATGTTCCGTCATGCGGGCCGGCCAGCGTGCCGAAGCTGATGTTGGCCGTCACCTTGGCGTCGTCCGCGCAGCGCGACAGGACATACATCAACCCGTCGAGCACATGCACGTTCATGGAGCCGCCCGAGGTGTCTCGCACTGTGTCGTAGTCCAGTTGCACGGCAATCAAGGCCGCCCGGCTGGCATCGTCATCGACCTTCGCCCAGCTGGGCGGTGCGTCAAACGTGGGCGGCAAATTGGCAACTTGAGACAGCAGCGTGCGCGGACCGGCCGCCAGATCCATGACATGGGTGCCGTGACTGACTGACGTATCCAGCGCATGAAAGAAGTGCTCACGCCTGGGCATCTTCCTGCCCAGGGTGGACAGCCCCAGTGCAACGTAGACCGCACTTTCGTCCACCAGGCCGTTGTAGTTGTTGGCTTGCATGGCGGCATTGATGTCGGCCGCGGTCAACTCGTGGCCATAGCCCATGCTTTGCGGTGTGCGGCCCTTGCCCTGGGCGTCCTGCCGCCAGAAGTAGCGGGTGCGCGCTTTGCCCTGATGAAGGAAGTTGGCATGTGCCAGCGCCAAGCTGTCGTCGATCAGCGCCAGGACCTTGCCGGAAAGCAGCCCTTCGGCCTGAGTCTCGGCCTGCCAGGCCGGGCCGCTCGAATGCTCGGGCGGGTTTGCCGGGGGGCTCACGGCCGAGTCGTCGGCGTACTCCGCGGCAGGCAAGCCCAGTTCAAGGCGCAGCACGAGTGCGTGCAGGCTGCCGCCCGGCTGCAGCTGTTTGAAAAACGCCGGCCTGACCCGTGCCGTGCAAAAGCGCAAGCCCTTGGGCGCAGCGCGGCTGGTGTAAACAGGCGGCACATGCAGCCATTTGGGCGAAGCGGCAGCAATAAGCTGTTGCACCGTCGTGCCCGGCTTGAGTTCGATGGCAACGGGCAACCACCTCGGCCGCTTGTTGCCGTAGCCGGAAAAGTTGTCGGCCTCGGCCCATACCAGGTAGGGGTCAAAACCGTTGGTGGCATTGGGCTTGGCCCAATCGATGCCCGTGAACTCGCCCTTGGGCAGTTTGGTCCAGCTCATGGCGGCTTACTTGAGCGGCTGCCACTCTTTGGCGGCTTTGGTCCACATGAATTCGAGCAGGGGCGAGGCGGCGATGGCCGATGCCGATGATCCGTACTCGTAGTAGCCGCTCTTGTTGTCGGTCATGGAAACGCGCGGGTCGAAGTCGATCACGGTGTCTTTGGGGCCATGGAATTTGGGGCCGCTGAAGCCGCGCTCGTGCACTTTCTGGCCGGTGCAGCGGGCGACAAAAAACTCTGCCAGCGATGTGCCCAGCAAGCGTCCCACGGCGCTGTCGACCGGATAGTGCAGACCCGCGACCGTGCGATTCACCGCAATACGTGCTGCCAGACGTTCAAGCTGCTCGCGGTATTTGTCACCGTGTGGAATCAGCGCCTGCAACACAACGCAGGTCATATAGGCTTCTGTCGCGTGCCCGCTGGGCCAGCTGGCGTGGCCCGGAGTCGGGATCATCGGCTGAATCTGGGGCGACAGGTCCACTGGTCGCTGGCATGCAAAAGCGTGCTTGAAGCGCATTTCGACATGGGTGGCCAAGGACATCGCCAGGTCCAGCAGCTCAAGCGTGTATTTGTGGCGGTGCGCGGTCAGGCCCACGATCGATGCCCAGAAAGCCGCGCCCCCGTTCATCTGCGCCAGGACTTCTGCTCCGCGGTCTTCGCGCAACTCGGCGTAGTTGGCGACGAGGTCAAGCTGCTGTTTGAAAATATCTTCGGTGGGGCGTGTCAGGCGCGTCAGCGTCAAATCCTTTAGAGGCTTCTTGTCCAGATTGACAAAAGCGAGGGTCACTGATCCCTTCCCCTGGTTGACGTCGAAGCGCAGGCCGGACAGCATTTCCAGTGTGCAAACCGCTAGGCGGGGGCTCGCCGCCCAATCCACTAGCCGTTCAGCTTTGTCCAGCGGTGTGGGAAGGGTTGCCGGAAGCGTTGTACCTGAAAAGGCCCCAACCAATGCTGATCGACTTTTTGTCAAGGCATCTGCAATCAGCGGGTCGCTGGCCCCTGCGGCTGCGTAACCCGAGTAGCCAGAATAACCAGAGTAGCCAGAGTAGCCAGAGTAGCCGGAGTAGCCGGAGTAGCCGGAGTAGCCAGAATAACCAGAGTAGCCAGACATTGAAATTTCCTTTGGATTGATTGAACTAAAGTGGCATCAGCTAGGAAGCCCAGCAAGACGAAGCGCACCCGCCAAATGTTTCATGTATTCGGGGGATGATTCGGCCCCTGGGTAACTCGCGACGAATTTGGTAACGCTAAAGCCGGGGTCAAACTTCAAAAGCTGTCGGATCGTCGCTTGCGCTTCCGCATGGTTGTCGTTCAAGGACAGGGCGATCGCAAGAGATCTGTAGCTGGACAGGTGCATCTTGTTGGCTTGCAGCGAGCGATGCGCGTATTTGATAGCGATGGAGTACTTTCCCGCGGAGATGGCGGATGCCGCTGCCAATGAGTCGTAGTAGTACTTCAAAGGATCCAGCGGCGACAGCTGAATGGCCCTTTCGCTTGCCGCGAATGCCTTATCTCCGTCACCTCTGAACGCGTGCATGATGCCAGTGAAAAGCCAGGCTAGAGACTCATTCGGGTTTTTTTGAATTGCTGTGCGATGTCGCTCTTCGGCCTCTTCGAGATTCTTTAGTAGATTGCTTTGAACCATACCCTCAATCGTCAAGGCGAGTGCGCAGTTCGGGTCGGCGTCCAGAGCTCGATGCGTCGCATCCAACGCAAGGAGGGCATCCTTGTCGGGAGAGCTGGACCAACCTTGCGACGCGCGCATCACGTACCACTTGGCTAGCCACGCATGAGGGATGGGGTGGCGCCGGCCGCGTTCAATCAGGTGCTCGAGCATCTGGTGAGATCGGTCAAACTCCGCGGGCGACGTGCGATGCATCAAGGCGACAGCGCCGAGCAGCAACGTGTAGCCTTCAAGGGTAGGTAGGGCTTGGCTGTGTGCACGCTGCAATTGCTGCGACATGACCGAGGAGCTGACAGCAGCTACCACGCGCGCAATCAGATCATCATCGGCCGCGAACAAGCCATGCACCTCTCCCTTGAGACTGTCCGCCCAGAGGATGTGCCCGGTTTTCGTATCGATCAGCTCGACAAACAGGGCCAGCTGGGTGCCGGCACTTCGGCAGGTACCCGAGAGAATGTAGGTGGCGCCCAAGTGTGTCTTGATGTCCTCAATGGCTTCCCGGCGATCACGGAACACGGTGGTCGACAGGCGCGAAATCACATGCAGTTCCGACGTCCGCGACAGCGCCGCGATCACCTCGTCAGCCAAGGCTTCGCCGAGCAGTTCATGGCCGGGCTCGTTGCTGCGCATCGCAAACGGAATGACGGCGATGGTGGGGCGCAGGTTGAGTTCGACCGCGTTGCCGGGGGGGACGATGGGCGCATCGCCGGGCGGGCCGACGCGGTAGGCGCGAACCGGTTCCTTCACGTGTTTGAGGTGGCATTCACCAAGATCTTCAACGTCTGCGTCCAGCACAGGGGCCAACTGGTCCCGCATGTCGGCGGTGACCACGGTTTCGCCGGGACCCGCCAGCGTGCTCACGCGCGAAGTCAGGTTGACGTCGGTGCCGTAGATGTCGTGCTGGTCGGTGACGAAGCTTGCGAGGTGGCCGCCCATGCGCAGGTGCATCTGGTGCTCGGGCCGCAAGCCGCTATTGGTCTGCCGCGTGAAACTGTGCAGGGCAAAGGCGGCTTTAACGCAACTTTGGGCGTTGGCAAATTCCAGCATCAGGCCGTCACCCAGGCTTTTGACAATGCGCCCGCCATGCAGCGGCAGCACGTTCTGCTCCGCTTCTTCCACGAGTTGTTGCCACCGCCGTACAAAGCCATCCTGGTCCTGCTCCATGATCCTGACCGACTCCACCACGTCCATGACCAGCAACACTTTCGTGTTTCTTGTCATGGCAGCAGGGAGTTCGATCAATGGGAACCTCATCGTAGACGGTGTAACAAAATTTTACCTCCTCATTTTGTAGGAGGAAACCGTCCCGACGACCATTCAATGGCTGTGGCGCCCCTGCTGCGCCGCGCGTTGTTGTTTCAGTGTTGAACGACTTCTTCTTCAGCCGGCCTTGCACCGGCGGCGATGTCGGGCAAGCCATGGAGGCGCTGGTAGATCGGCGTGAAATCCGGCGCGGTCTTGTCGAACAGTTCCTGGAAACTGTTGATGACGAAGTAGGTCTGCTGGTAGCTGTCGATCTTGTAACGCGTGCGCATCACGCGTTTTATGTCCAGCGGCAGGCGCTGGGGCTCGGGGCTTTGCACCGAGTGCTGCAGTTCGCCCGATGAACTCAGAATGCCGGCACCGTAGGCGCGCAGCCCGTCTTTCTGCTGGATCAGCCCGAACTCGACGGTGTACCAGTAGAGTCGGCTGAGCTGCTCGCAGGCGCCCAGGCCGTGCGCCTTGAGCCCGCCCTTGCCGTATTCCTGCATGTGATCGGCAAAGATGGGGTTGAACAGCAGCGGCACATGACCGAACAGGTCGTGAAACACATCGGGCTCGACGATGTAGTCGAACTCTTCCGGCTTGCGTATCCAGTCGGTCACCGGAAACTTGCGGTTGGCCAGCAGCGTGAAAAAGGGCACCTCGGGAATCAGTCCGGGCACGGTGACAATTTCCCAGCCCGTGGCTTGGCGCAGGCGCTGGTTGATGTCTTCAAAGCGCGGAATGTGGTCGCTGGCGCCCAGCGAGGGCAGGGCGGCAATGAATTCGTCGCAGGCCAAACCGGGCAGCAGCGCAGCCTGGCGCTCGTACAGGCGACGGTAGGTGTCGTGATCAGCGGCGGTGTAGCTGTCGTAGTTCTGCGGGCAGGTGTAGTCCGCGCCGGCGCGCGCGTAGTCGCCGCGTGGTGGGCGGTCGCTGGCCCCGTAGACAACCGGTGGAGCAGCCCCCACGCTCCCCACTGCGTGTGGTTCGCTGCCCCCCGAGGGGGCCGTCGCTTGCTCGGGGCGGCCCTTCGCGGCGCGGGCTGCGTCATCGCTGATTGCTGCGTGTGACAGGGTGGTTGTCATGCTGTCTGCAGCACGCCGCGGCGCATCTGGTCCAGCTCCATGGTTTCAAACAGCGCTTTGAAGTTGCCTTCGCCAAAGCCCTGGTTGCCCTTGCGCTGGATGAACTCGAAGAAGATCGGGCCGAGCTGGTTTTCGCTGAAGATCTGCAGCAGCAGCTCGCCCGGCGTGCCGTCCACCAGGATGTTGCGCGAGCGCAGCTCGGCCACGTTTTCGCCGTGACCGGGAATGCGTTTGTCGAGCAGCTCGTAGTAGGTATCGCTGGTGTTGAGCAGCTTGATGCCGCTCAGCTGCAGCGCGTCCACCGTGGCGTACAGGTCGTCGGAGCCCATCGCGATGTGCTGGATGCCTTCGCCCTGGTAGCGGTCGAGGTACTCCTGGATCTGGCCGGCTTTTTCATTGCCTTCCTCGTTGATCGGGATACGTATCTTGCCGCAGGGGCTGGTCATGGCCTTGCTCTTGACGCCGGTGGCCTGGCCTTCGATGTCGAAGTAACGCACCTCGCGGAAGTTGAACAGGCGCTCGTAAAAGCCCGACCACTCGGCCATGCGGCCGCGGTGCACGTTGTGGGTCAGGTGGTCAATGTAGGTCAGCCCGTGGCCCACGGGGTTCAGCTCCGCGCCGGGCAGGGGCTCGAAATCCACATCGAAGAAACCGATGTTGCCGATATCACCTTCCCTGGCGCCGTTCTTGCCGCGCCAGCGGTCGATGAAATAGATGATGGAGTCGCCAATGCCTTTGATGGCCGGGATGTTCAGCTCGCCTGGGCCGGCGGTGTGGGCGTAACCCCAGGCCCCGAGGCTGATCGCGCGTTCGTAGGCGGCTTTGGCGTCCTGCACGCGAAAGGCGATGGCACAGACGCTGGGGCCGTGCTGGCGCGCAAAACGCTGGGCAAACGAATCCGGCTCGGCGTTGATGATGAAGTTGATGCCGCCCTGGCGGTACAACGTCACGTTCTTGTGGCGGTGTTTGGCGATCGGCTTGAAGCCCATGCGTTCGAACAGCGCGCCCATGGCGGCGGGGTCGGGCGCGGCGTATTCAATGAACTCGAAGCCGTCCGTGCCCATGGGGTTGTCCCAGGCAGCCGCGGCGGCTGGCGGGGAAGACGGGGCGGGTTTGGTAATGGCGGCGTTCATGTGTGTTGTCTCCATGCGGTTCAGAAAAAATAGCGGCACATCCACTTTAGACGCGTAGCACATCAATTTTTATGCAAAACACGGCGCCAAGCTTGATGAATGCGCAGCAAACCTGCAAAATATGAACCATGGAAGCACTCGACAAGCTGGACAAGCTCATACTGCGCAGCCTTCAAGCTGACGGCCGCGCGACGTACGAACAGATCGCCGAGCAGGTCAGCCTGTCGCCCAGCGCGGTGCTGCGCCGCGTCAAGCGGCTGGAGGAAAGCGGCGTGATCGACCGCTATGTGGCGCTGGTCAAGCCCGAGTCGGTCGGGCTGGGGCTGACCGCGTACATCAACGTGCGGCTGGAAAAACACACGGAGTCGCACAAGCGCAACCCCATGGACCTGTTTCGCGCCAGTGTGCAGACCTGGCCCGAGGTGGTGGAATGTGCGGCGCTGACCGGCGAGATGGACTACCTGCTGCGTGTGGTGGTGGCCGACATGGGCCACTACAGCCGCTTCATCATGGACACGCTGCTCAAACACCCCAGCGTGCAGGACTGCAAGACCAGTTTTGTGCTGGACCGCGTCAAGTCGACCACGGCGGTGCCGGTTTGACGCGCTGGCCTGGTCAGGGGCTGATTTAGGGGCCGGCCACCCTTTTGATGTCGATTAATGCCAGTTCGGCAGGTGTTTTTTGAGGAAATTTGCTACGGTATTCATAGCTGTCAGCGCCCATCCAATAAGGGCAAATGGCTATTTTTGGCTAAAAACCCGAGCGTCTCCCCGGGGCCGTGCGATTAAATAGCCTTCAGGGCTGGACATTCTAGGGAAAACCCTTATATTGAACTCATGGTTACCCCCGGCACATTCATCAAAGCGTCCATTTCTGCGGGCAAGGAGTTCTTCCGCCCGCCGGTGGACGACGCAGCGCGCGCGCCGCACAGGCCGCCTGTGCTGGTGCCCATCCGATCCATCGGTCCCACCCACGGCGAACGCATCGAAAAACATTTGCTGGCGCTGGAGCCGCATGACCGTTACCTGCGTTTTGGCTACGCCGCCCGCGACGAACAGATCCAGCGTTACGTGGCCGGCCTGAACTTCGAGCGCGACGAGATTTTCGGCATCTACAACCGCAAGCTCGAATTGATCGCCATGGCGCACCTGGCGCTGTCGATTGATCCCGAACTGAAAAGCTGCGCCGAGTTTGGCGTGTCGGTGCTCAAGCACGCACGCGGGCGCGGCTACGGCGCGCGCCTGTTCGACCGCGCGGTGATGCATTCACGCAATGAGGGGGTGAGCATGATGTTCATCCATGCGCTCAGCGAAAACACCGCCATGCTCAACATCGCCCGCAAGGCCGGCGCCGTGATCGAGCGCGACGGTTCGGAAAGCGAGGCCTACCTCAAGCTGCCCCCGGCCGACCTGGACTCGCGCATGACCGAGATCGTCGAGGAGCAGATTGCCCAGACCGACTACCGCCTGAAAGTCCAGGCCAAACAGTTCTGGGACATCCTGGCCATGGTCCAGGAAGTGCGGCAGGGCGTGCGTGACAGTCGCGACCGCATGCCTATATAAAGCCCCCACGGTCGCTCGCTTCGCGTAGCTCCCTGCCCCCCGAGGGGGCCCCTGATTGAATGGGGATGGCCCCAGGCCGAAAAGTCAATCTGCAGCGGGTTTGTAGCGCCGCGCGCTGCTCCCATGCCGCCGGTCGGCCAGCGGCAGGCCGTTCTGGCCGGCCATGACGTCAGCGCGTTGCTGCAGGCGTTCCAGCATCTCGCCAAGTTGTGCCGTTTCCCCGGGCGTCAGGGCCGCAAGCACGTCGCGGTTGATCCGGCTGACCAGGGGAAACAACGCACTGTGCAGGGCAATGCCGGCTGGCGTGAGCGTCAGCTGGATGTGCCGCGCGTCCCCGGCGCGGCTGGTGCGGCTGATCAGCTTTTTGCCGGCCAGCGCCGTCACAGCCTTGGAGGTGCGCGGGCGGTCCAGGTGGGCCTGCTCCGCCAGCGCCGACGAGCCCATGGGCCCGCGCGCAGCCAGCACGGCCAGGACGCGCCACTCGCGCCGGGTGATGCCAAATTGGCCTTCGCAGTAACGCACCACGACACCCCCAGCGGCCGCCTGCAGGCGACTCAGCCGGTACAGCAGGAGGTCGTCGAGAGTTTCTGGCTGCGCCAGACGCGGCACGGCAGGAAGGGAATGGGGCATCAGGGTTACTACGGGCGATGATTGATTTCCGCAATCAATGGATGTGCCGGGAAAATCGCGGCTCCAAACCGGAGAAATCATCATGCCACAGCGCCTCGAGCCCGCACCACCTGCCTTCAACCGCCGCAAAATCCTGATTCACACTGCCGCCGCGGGAGCGCTCGCCGCCAGCGTTGGCGTGCCGCGATGGGCGCGTGCCCAAAGCGGGCCGATGCGCATTGTGGTGGGCTATCCGCCGGGCGGCGGTACCGACCGCGCGGCCCGGCTGGTGGCCGACCGCCTGCAGCAGTTGCTCAAACGCACGGTGGTCGTGGAGAACCGCGTCGGCGCCGGTGGGCGGCTGGCTGCGCAGCAGCTGGTCAACACGCCGCCGGACCAGACGGTGTTGCTGCTGGCCAACCCTGCCGTGATGAGCGTGTCGCCCCTGATCTACAAAGACCTCAAATATGACGTGCAAAAAGACTATGTACCGGTCGCCGCCGTCACGGATTACGATTTCGGCGTGGCGGTCGGGTCCGCCCTGCCGGTCAAGGAGGTGCAGCACATGCTGGCGTGGATTCGCGCCAACCCGACCAAGGCCAATGCCGGCGTGCCCGGCACCGGCAGCCTGCCGCATTTTTTCTCGCTGATGCTCAGCTATATGGCGCAGGTAAACATCGAGGTGGTGGGTTACCGGGGGTCCGCCCCGCTGATCACCGACCTGATCGGCGGGCAGATCCCCCTGGCATTTGACACGCTGGACTCCCTGCTGCCGCAGCATGAAGGCGGCAAGCTGCGCATCCTGGCCACCTCGGGCCTCAAGCGTTCGCCGTTTTCGCCCACGGTGCCCACCTTCAAGGAGCAGGGCCTGCCGCTCAGTGCGGTGGGCTGGAACACGTTTTTTGCCCCATCCACCACGCCCCGGGCCACGGTGGAGTTGCTGAGCAAGGCGGTGTTCCAGATCATGTCCGAGCCCGAAACGCGCGCCAAATTCACCGCCGCCAAAATGGTGCCCGTGGCCATGACTCAGGCGCAGACGGAGGCGTCGTTCAAGGCTTTCAACACACAGTGGACCCCGGTGATCCGGCGATCCGGCTTCAAGCCCGAGTCCTGAGCGGGTGAACACAGCCTTGACCACCGCGCCACGCCCCAACATCGTCTTCATCGTCGCGGACGACCTCGGTTATGCCGACCTCGGCTGCTACGGGGGCCGGGCGCCGGTCTCGCCCGTGCTCGACAGCCTGGCCGCGGGGGGCATGAAGTTCACCCAGGGGTATTCCAACTCCCCGGTGTGCTCGCCCACCCGCTTTGCCCTGATGACCGCGCGTTACCAGTACCGCCTGCGCGGCGCCGCCGAAGAGCCGATCAACAACAAAAGCCGCGGAAGCACCACGCTGGGCCTGCCGCCCGAACACCCCACGTTGCCGTCGCTGCTGAAGGCAAGTGGTTACCGCACGGCGCTGATTGGCAAATGGCATCTTGGCTATCCGCCGTCCTTCGGCCCCTTGCGTTCGGGTTATGAAGAGTTCTTTGGCCCCATGTCCGGCGGGGTGGACTACTTCACGCATTGCAGTTCGAACGGCAGCCACGACCTGTGGTTCGGCGAAGAGGAAAAGCAGGAAGAAGGCTACCTGACCGACCTGATCTCGCAGCGTTCGGTGGACTATGTGGACCGCATGGCCGGCGCTGCCAAAGCCGGCACGCCCTTCCTTTTGAGCATGCACTACACCGCACCGCACTGGCCCTGGGAAACACGCGACGACGAGGCGCTGGCGCAGGACATCAGGGACAACCTGTTTCACCTGCACGGCGGCAACATTCACAGCTACCGCCGCATGATCCACCACATGGACGAAGGCATCGGTCAGGTGATGGACGCCCTGCGCCGGCACGGCCTGGCCGACAACACGCTGGTGGTGTTCACGAGTGACAACGGCGGCGAACGTTTCTCCGACAGCTGGCCGCTGGTGGGCGGCAAGATGGACCTCACGGAGGGTGGCATTCGCGTGCCGTGGATTGCCCACTGGCCGGCGCAGATTGCTGCGGGCCAGGTCAGCGAGCAGCACTGCATGAGCATGGACTGGTCCGCCACCCTGCTGGCCGCCGCCGGTGTACCGGCCGATCCCGATTACCCGCTGGACGGCGTTTCGCTGCTGCCGGTGCTGCAGCGGCCCGGCCAGCGCTTTCACCGGCCGCTTTACTGGCGCATGAACCACAGGGGCCAGCGGGCGTTGCGCGACGGCGACTGGAAGTACCTGCGGGTGGACGGCAACGACTACCTCTTCAACATCCCTGCCGACGAACGCGAGCGGGCCAACCTGGCCGGCCGGGAACCTGAAAGGCTGGCGGCGATGCGCGAGGCATGGGACCGCTGGAACGACAACATGCCACCCATTCCGGCAGATGCCACGGTAAGCCTGGGTTATTCGGTCAAGGACATGCCGCAGCGCTAGATATGCCGACCCCCACGGTCGCGCACTTCGTGTCGCTCCCTGCCCCCCGAGGGGGCCGCTGCGCCTGCGGCCCGGCAGAGCCGGTTCCGCGGCCCCTGCTTGAGGGGGGGCATGCTCGCTCAATTTTTACTCTGTTCGTCCTGCCTCTGTCGAAGAATGCCTGTGACGCCGCGCTGCGCGCCACTTGAATACGTTATCCTTGGCAGCTTGCCAACTACCGCACACCTCCGTGTCCGACTTCCCCCCCAGTAGACCGCCCAAGCCCGAAGACAAGCGCGGCTTCCTCCAGAAGCTGGCGGAAATGCTTCACCCCGGGCCCGATTCCAAAGACGAGCTGATTGAAACCCTGGTCGAGGCGCAGGACAACGATGTCATCGGCGCGCAAAGCCGGGAAATGCTCGAAGGCGTGATCCGCATGGCCGACATGACGGCCGGCGACGTGATGGTGGCAACGCCCCGCATGGACGTCATCAACATCGACGCCCCCTTCGACGAGTTGCTGCACCTGGTGATCGACACCGCGCACTCGCGTTTTCCAGTTTACGAAGACGAAAAGGAAAACATCATTGGCATCCTGATGGCCAAGGATCTGCTCAAGCTGCAGCGTGCGCCCGAGCTCAACATCCGCGCGCTGCTGCGCCCGGCGGTATTTGTGCCCGAGAGCAAGGGCCTGAACGACCTGCTGCGCGAATTCCGCGGCAACCGCAACCACCTGGCCATCGTCATCGACGAGTTCGGCCGTGTCGCCGGCCTCATCACGATTGAAGACGTACTCGAGCAGATCGTCGGCGAGATCGAGGACGAGTTCGACATCGCCGAGGACGAGGGCGACATCTTCGGCCTGACCGACCATACCTACCGCGTCAGCGGGGACACCTCGATCGAGCGGGTCAACGAGGCCTTCGGCGTGCTGCTGCCCGAAACCGACTTCGAAACCATAGGCGGCCTGGTCGCCCACGAGATGGGCCATGTGCCCAAACGCGGCGAACTCTACGCGCTGGCCGGCCTGCAGTTCACCGTGCTGCACACCAAAGGGGGCGCCGTGCGCTGGTTCAAGGTGTCGCCCGTCGCCACGGGCACCTGAGGCGCAGCGGACAAAAAGCAGCGGATGGCACGGAATTCGATCCACAGCATGATGTCGGCGCTGCCCACGTTGCCGGCCCTGCTGGAGCATATCGGGCACCCGGAGCCGCGCAAGGGGCTTTCCTTTCTTGATGTTGCTATTGTTTTGATAGCTGGATGCGCCCATGCCTTGAGCGTTGCGTGGCCTTTTTCCTCCGGGTTGGCGCAGGGTCAGCCGGTCTGGTGGCTGCAACTGCTGGCCCTGGCTGCGCTCGCCCGCTCGCTGGACCGCTGCGCCCGCTTCAAACAGGGGTTGCTGCTGGGCTGGCTGTTTGGCAGCGCCTGGCTGTGCGGTATCTTCTGGTGGCTGTTCATCTCGCTGCATGTCTACGGTGGACTGGCCGCGCCGCTGACGGTGCTGGCCGTGGTGGGTCTGGCGATTTTTCTGGCCACCTATTACGCGGTGGCCTGCGCGGCCTATGTCACCCTGGCCCCTGCCGGACGAACACGCCGGGCGATTGTTTTTGCGGCACTCTGGCTGCTGGCCGAGCTGGCCCGGGTGGAGTTTTTCACCGGCTTTCCGTGGGGCGCGGCCGGCTACGCGCACC
This sequence comes from Pseudomonadota bacterium, assembly GCA_040389085.1. Taxonomy (GTDB): domain Bacteria; phylum Pseudomonadota; class Gammaproteobacteria; order Burkholderiales; family Burkholderiaceae_C; genus Polaromonas. Next base: position 202,752 of record JAZKAP010000012.1, on the reverse strand, counting down.
TGGACGGCTGGATGGACGGATATGCGCGGTGGATCGGGGTGCACGGCATCACCTTCCTGGCGGCTTTTTTGGCCGCCAGCCTGGCCGGCCTGGGCCGGTCACGGCGCCAGCTGGTCATGTTCCCGGTACTGGCAGCGCTTCTCGTGGCAGGGGCGCTGGCGGCGGGAAAGCAGACCTCCACCCCGGCCGGCAGCCTGCAGGTGACGCTGCTGCAGGGCAACATTGCCCAGGACGAAAAATTCCAGCCCGGGACCGGCCTGCCGACGGCACTGCGCTGGTACGGCGAGCAACTGCAGGGCGCCAAAACCGCGCTGGTGGTGGCGCCGGAAACTTCCCTTCCGCTGCTGCCGCAGCAATTGCCCGAAGGTTACTGGAGCGCTGTGCAGGCGCGTTTTGCCTCGGGCCAGCAGGCGGCGCTGATCGGCATTCCGCTGGGCAGCTACAGCGCGGGTTACGCCAATTCGGCGGTGGGGCTCAAGCCCGGCCAGGCCCAGGCCTTCCGTTTCGACAAGCACCACCTGGTCCCGTTTGGCGAGTTTGTCCCGCCGGGCTTTCGCTGGTTCATCAACCTCATGAATATCCCGCTCGGCGACTTCAAGCGCGGTCCGCTGGGCCAGACTTCGTTTGATTGGCAGGGCCAGCGGCTGGCGCCCAACATCTGCTACGAAGACCTGTTTGGCGAAGAGCTGGGCGCCAGTTTCACCAACGTTGCCACGGCCCCCACGGTGCTCGTCAACCTCAGCAACATCGGCTGGTTCGGCAACACGATTGCCATCGACCAGCACCTGGCCATCTCGCGCATGCGGGCGCTGGAGTTCGAGCGGCCCATGCTGCGCGCCACCAACACCGGCGCCACGGTCATCATCGACCACCGCGGCAAGGTCACCCACGAACTGCCGCGCCACACGCGCGGCGCACTGGTGGGCGAGGTCGAAGGCCGCAACGGCATCACGCCTTACGCCTGGTGGGTGTCGCGTTACGGCCTGTGGCCGCTGTGGGCACTTGGCCTTGCGCTGGTGCTGCTGGCCGCTGCGCTGCGCCGCCGTTAAACCGCTCTCCTTTAGTTCGCCTTCAGGCCCGCCCCCATCACCTGGTGCAGCAGCCCGGGCAGCATGTCCAGCATGCGAAGCGCGTCCTGCCCTGGCGGTGTGCTGCTTGCAAAGTACAGATACAGGGCAATCGGTGCAAAGTCATGCAGAGGCACCGCCGTGAGGGTGGCGGTGTCCAGGTTGCTGGCCGTCAGAAAGTCCACCACGGTCCACCCCATGCCGCGCTTGACCAGCTCCAGCGCCAGCCGGGAGGTGTGCACCTGCAGGTTGGCGGGTGCTGTCAGGCCCAGGTTGCGGGCCAGCTCGTCAATCGACTGGCACATCGGGTCTTCGCCCACCAGGCGAACCAGCGGCATGCTGGAGAGAAAGGTCATCGGGTTCTGGCGCCGCGCCCGCACGGCGCGTTGCCAGATCTCGCGCGTGACGCACAGGTAAAGCGGCCCGCTCACCTGCATGGTGCTGGTCAGCAGCGGGTGTGGATGTTCGTAAAAGCCCAGCGCAAAGTCCACACCTCGTGTCAGCAGGGCCTGCACCATCTGGTCCTGGTGCAGGGTGCGCACTTCCACACTGACGCGCGGATGGCGTGCCATGTGCTTTTCCAGCACCAGTGGCAGAAATTCATGGCTGATGGAAGGAATGGCGGCCAGCCTGACCTGGCCTCCGTCGGCCTGGCGCAGGTTGACCGCGATGCGTTTGAGTTCGTCGAGCTTGTGGTGAATCAGCGTGGATTCTTCAAACAGCACCCGCGCCTCTGGCGTGGGCGCGAGCGCCCCCTTGCCCCGGGTGAACAGCTTGTAGCCCAGCTGCAGCTCGGTGTGCGAGATGGTTTTGCTGACAGCCGAAGGGGTGATGCAGATCAGGCGTGCTGCCGCGCTCATGTTGCCGGTCTGCATGACCGCCTGGAAGACTTCAAGTTGCCTGAGGTTCATGTCGCCGGAGTTGTGCGGGGCGTGGCCGTTCAGGGGGCAACGGCGTGGGGGCAGGTGCTTTGCAAGGGGTGTGAATTTTAGTCACACCCTGCGGCGCATTATGCATCGCCACCCGCTTCTGGCCTGCCTACCATGAGCCACCCGGAGCCTTCCGGCAGCGAGACGTCGGCCACAAGCCGCCGGAAGCGGCCTTCTCAAGCTAACAGCCCCGGGCATTAAAAACTGTGAGGCAATGAAACAGGGCATGGCAAATGGCCTGTTCTTTGCGAGCGAGCTCGAACTATTCATTCCTGGAAGACATGACATGCAAATCAAACTGAAGAAACTTGGACAACTGGCCGCCGGCTTCGGGCTGGCCTCCTTCGTGGCGCTGGGCACGATGTCCGCTCCCGTCGCCGCGCAAACCAAACCCAATGTGGTGATCCTGGCCACCGGTGGCACCATTGCCGGCGCGGGCGCATCGGCCCTGAACAGCGCCACCTATGCAGCCGCCAAGGTGCCGGTTGACAAGCTGCTGGCAGGCCTGCCCGAGCTGGCCAACGTGGCCAATGTGCGGGGTGAGCAGGTGGCGCAGATTGCCTCGGAGAGTTTCGACAACGAAACCCTGATGAAGCTGGGCAAACGTGTCTCGGCACTCGTCAAGCAGGCCGACGTGGACGGCATTGTCGTGACCCACGGTACCGACACGCTGGAAGAAACCGCTTACTTCCTGAGCCTGGTGATCCGCACCAGCAAACCCATCGTGGTGGTCGGCTCCATGCGCCCGGGCACGGCGCTGTCGGCCGACGGCGCGCTGAACCTGTTCAACGCCGTCAGCGTGGCCGGCAGCAAGGACGCCGCAGGCAAGGGCGTGCTGGTCACCATGAACGACGAGATCCAGAGCGGGCGCGACGTCAGCAAGACCATCAACATCAAGACCGAGGCTTTCAAGAGCCAGTGGGGCCCGCTGGGCATGGTGGTGGAAGGCAAGAACTACTGGTTCCGCGCGCCGGTGAAACGCCACACTGCGCAGTCCGAGTTCAACATTGACGAGTTCGAGGCGCTGGCACCGGTTGACATCGTATACGGCTACGGCAACGTGCCGCGCACCCTGGTGGACACCGTGGGCAAGTCGGGCGTGAAGGCCCTGATCCATGGCGGCACCGGCAACGGCTCGGTGGCCAACCGGGTGGTTCCGGCCTTGCAGGAAGTTCGCGCCAAGGGCGTGCAGGTGATCCGCTCTTCACGCGTGCCCGAGGGTTTTGTGCTGCGCAACGCCGAGCAGCCCGATGACAAATACGACTGGGTGGTGGCGCATGACCTGAACCCGCAGAAGGCGCGCATTCTGGCGGCTGTGGCGCTGACCAAAAACCTCGACAGCAAGCAATTGCAGCGGGTGTTCTGGGAATATTGAAATGCGTCGGGCGTAGAATTTGCTATTGAATTAATAGCTGTCTGCGTCCATCAGAAAAGGGCTGGAGCCACATTTGATTGTGACTTCGGCCCTTTCTCGCTTGATTTGCCTTTCCCGCGTGTTTTGCCCTTATCTGCCCGCACGCACGAGCCGGCCCGGCCGCGCGGCCGTGACCTCGCCCTCGCGAGCCACACATTGCCCCGCAACCCAGGTGCCGATGTACCCCTGCGCTTTTTGCAGAAAACGCTTGCCGCCCGCAGGCAAGTCGCGCACGAGTTCTGGCACACCCACGCTCAGGCGGGCCGGGTCGATGACGTTGATGTCGGCACGCAAGCCAACCGCCAGCAACCCGCGGTCGCTCAGCCCCAGGTAACGCGCATTGCGCGAGCTCATCATTTCAACCGCCTGTTCCAGCGGCAGGCGGTCCTGCGCGCGGCCCTGCACCCAGTGCGTGAGCATGAAAGTGGAAAAACTCGCGTCGCACACGGTGCCCACATGCGCGCCGGCGTCACCCAGGCCGAACAGCGCGCGCGGGTGGCCCAGCATCTGCCGCACGGTGTCGAGTGAGCCCTGGTTGTAGTTGAAGATCGGAAAGTACACCAGGTTGCCGCCGTCGCCTTCACTGAAGTAGTCGTACAGCGCCTCCAGCGCCGTGATGCCCCGCTGTTTGGCGCGGACCAGAAAACTTTGCATCACGTTGGGTTCATAGTTGAGCGTGGCGTCCAGCGGGAACATGCGCCCGGCGATCATTTCAATGCGTGCGAGCAGCATGTCCACCAGCGGCGGAATCGGTGTGCCGTCGCCCGCCAGGCGCTCCGACTTCTCGCCCAGTATGCGGGCTTTTCGGGCGGGTTCCCGCATCGCTGCTGCGCGGTCCGCTAAAGAAAGCGTAGCAATTTCCTTGTACCCCGGAAAGCCCATGAAAGGGTGAAAACTCGCATCCAGCCCGTTGATGACGCCGATGCCGCGCGCCGCCGTCTGCAAATAAAGAGGCAGGCCGCGCGCCACGGCCGCTTCCACCCGGGCCTGCATCGCCAGGTACTGTTCGCCGCCCGGGTCGCGCTGCAGCCAGCTCATGGACAGCGGCCGCCCGCTGGTCGCCGCCAGCTGCTCGACCAGGTCGAACTCGGCATCGAAGTTCTGCGGTCCCTGCATCAGGTCGAAATCGCTGACCACCTGCACCACGCCGTGGCTCAGGCCGTCAAAGGCGCGGGCAATGCCGGTCAGCTCGGCCGCGCTGGCAATCGAGGCTGGCGTGTCATGCCCCTCGGCCGTGCGGTGGTTGTCCGAGCGGCCGGTGGAAAAACCCACCGCCCCGGCTTCAAGCGCGGTGCGCAGGTGATCGCGCATGGCGCCAATGTCCTGCGCGCTGGCGGCTTCACGTGCCTCGGCGCGTTCGCCCATCACCAGCATGCGGAGCGGGTCGTGCGGCACCATGGTCATGAAGTCCAGGCTGTGTGGCATGGCGTCGAGCGCGTTCATGTAGTCGCCAAAACTCTCCCATGAAAATTTCACGCCTTCGGTCAGCGCCACGCCGGGGATGTCTTCCACGCCCTCCATCAGCTTGATCAGGCGGTCCTCGCTGCCCGGCCGCAGCGGCGCGAAACCGACGCCGCAGTTGCCCATCACCACGGTCGTCACGCCGTGGTGGATGCTGGGGCTGAAGGTTTCGTCCCAGGTGGCCTGGCCGTCGTAATGGGTGTGGATGTCCACAAAGCCGGGCATGACCCAGGCGCCGCTGGCGTCCACGGTCTCGCGCGCGGCAGCCGTGATGGGGCCGATGGCCACGATGCGGCCGTCCTGCACGCCGACGTCGGCCACAAAGGGCGCGGCGCCGCTGCCGTCGACCACGGTGCCGCCTTTAATGAGCAAGTCGAGCATCTTTTTTTCTCCAGAAGTAAGCCAGCGACAGGCCGCTGACGATGTGCCACATGCCCCACAGGCTGGCAATGATGACCATGCCGAGGTCCGAATTGAACTGCACCGCAATGATGCCCAGGGCAAGGCCCGAGTTCTGCATGCCGCCTTCGATCATCACGGCACGCCGGTCGCGTTCGCTCACGCCCATGGCCTTGCTGGTGGCCCAGCCGAAAAACAGGCCGCTGGCATTGTGCGCGATCACGATGCCCAGCATGGGCAGCAGGCCCAGCGTCAGCAACTGCCGCTCCTTGATCAGCCCCAGCACGATGAAAGCCAGCAGTGCCAGCAGCGAAAAGTTGCCCAGTGGTTTGCGGATGCGCGCCGTCAGCGCCGGCAACTGGTGTGAGAGCAGCAGGCCCAGCGCCATGGGCAGGGCCAGCAGCAGAAACAGGCTGATCCAGATGCCCGAGGGGTCGATGTCCAGTGTCTTGAGCCAGCCGGCCGTGGCCGGGTTGGCCGCCACCATCCAGCTGAAGTTGAACGGTGTGGCAACCAGCGCAATGATGCTGGCCACGGCCGACACGCTGACCGACAGCGCCGTGTTGCCGCGGCCCAGGTGGGTGACCACGTTGCTCAGGCTGCCGCCGGGGCAGGCCGCCACCAGGATCATCGCGGCCTCGACGTTGGGCGGCAGGTCCAGCGCCAGGGTGGCCAGCCAGGTGCCCACGGGCAGCAGGATGAACTGCGGGATCAGTCCGCAGACCACCGCTTTGGGTGTTTGCGCGACGCGCCTGAAGTCGCTCACCTTGAGTTCCAGCGCGACCGAAAACACCATGGTGGCCAGCACCAGGCTCAAAATCAATTGTTGGGTTGTCATGACACTTTCCTTGCGTCTGAGGGTAACCCGGTGAAAGCTCCGTAAAATCAAGGGTTTTCGCGGGTTCAGGCCCGCTTTGTCTTTCCCATCCGGCCCTGCGTCGCCGCACACCCTATTTATGTTGACCTTTCAGCAAATCATCTTGAAGCTCCAGTCCTACTGGGATGCCCAGGGCTGCGCCTTGTTGCAGCCCTATGACATGGAGGTGGGCGCCGGGACGTCGCACACTGCTACGTTTTTAAGAGCGCTGGGCCCGGAGCCCTGGAAGGCCGCCTACGTGCAGCCGAGTCGCCGCCCGAAAGACGGCCGTTACGGCGAGAACCCGAACCGCCTGCAGCACTACTACCAGTACCAGGTCGTGCTCAAGCCCGCGCCCAGCAACATTCTGGAGCTTTACCTGGGCTCGCTCGAGGCGCTGGGCTTTGACCTGAAGAAAAACGACATCCGCTTCGTGGAAGACGATTGGGAGAATCCGACGCTGGGCGCCTGGGGCCTGGGCTGGGAGGTCTGGCTCAACGGCATGGAAGTCACGCAGTTCACCTACTTCCAGCAGGTCGGCGGCATCGACTGCAAGCCCATCACCGGCGAGATCACCTACGGCCTGGAGCGGCTGGCCATGTACCTGCAGGGGGTGGACAACGTCTACAACCTGCAGTGGACAGACACCATGAGTTACGGTGACGTCTACCTGCAAAATGAAAAGGAGCAGTCGGCCTACAACTTCGAACACAGCGACGCCGACTTCCTGTTCACCGCTTTCACCGCGTACGAGAAACAGGCCAAACATTTGATTGACGTGCAGCTTGCGCTGCCGGCCTACGAGCAGGTGCTCAAGGCCGCGCACAGCTTCAATTTGCTGGACGCGCGCGGCGCCATCAGCGTGACCGAACGTGCTGCCTACATCGGCCGCATCCGCAACCTCGCGCGTTCCGTGGCGCAGAGTTATTACGAATCCAGAGAGCGCCTGGGCTTCCCGATGGCTCCGCGCGAGTGGGTGGAACAGATGACGAAGAAGGCCGCATAAAAATGACAACGCAAAACCTTCTGGTCGAACTGTTTGTGGAAGAGCTGCCGCCCAAGGCGCTCAAGAAACTCGGCGAGGCCTTTGCTGGCGTTTTGTTCGAGCAGCTCAAGGCCCAGGGCCTGGCGAGTGCCGACGCCTCGGTGGTGACGGCGTATGCATCGCCGCGCCGCCTGGCTGCACATGTCACGCATGTCTGGCGCAAGGCCGCCGACAAGGCCGTGCAGCAAAAACTCATGCCGGTCTCGGTGGGGCTGGATGCTTCCGGCAACGCAACGCCCGCGCTGCTCAAGAAACTGCAGGCGCTCGGTGCCGACGTGTCCGATCCGCTTGCTGCCGTGGCCGTCCTCAAACGTGCGCCCGACGGCAAGGCCGAGGCGCTGTTCTACGACAGCCTGGTGACGGGTGCTGCGCTCGATACCGGCCTGCAGAAAGCGCTCGAAGAAGCCATTGCGAAGCTGCCGATTCCCAAGGTCATGAGTTACCAGCTGGAGACCGACTGCGCGTTGCCCGGCTGGAGCAGCGTGAACTTCGTGCGTCCCGCGCACGGCCTGGTGGCATTGCACGGCAGCACCGTGGTGCCGATCACGGCGTTGGGCCTGAAGGCGGGCAACACCACGCAGGGTCACCGCTTTGAAGCCAAAGTGTCTCCCGTGGTGATCAAGGATGCCGATACCTACGCCCAGACCCTGCTGAGCGACGGCGCGGTGATCGCCAGCTTCAACGACCGCCGCTTTTCCATCGTGCAGCAGCTCGCGCAGGCGGCCGAACGCCTTGGCCCGGGTTACGAGGTGCTGATGGACGAGGACCTGCTGAGCGAGGTGACCGGGCTGGTCGAGCACCCCAATGTGCTGGTGTGCGCGTTCGAGTCCCAGTTCCTCGACGTGCCGCAGGAGTGCCTGATCCTCACGATGAAGGCCAACCAGAAGTACTTTCCGCTGGTCGACGCGAAGGGCAAGCTCACCAACAAGTTTCTGGTGGTCAGCAACATCAGCCCGGATGACGCGAGCGCCGTGATCGGCGGCAACGAACGCGTGGTGCGGCCGCGCCTGGCCGACGCCAAGTTCTTTTTTGACCAGGACCGCAAGAAGACGTTGGCTTCAAGGGTGGCGGGGCTGGACAAGGTGGTTTATCACAACAAGCTGGGCTCCCAGGGGGAGCGCGTCCAGCGCGTGCGCGCGATTGCCGAAGCGATTGCCAGGCGACTGGGTGCCGATGTGGCCGACGTCCAGCGCGCCGCCGAACTGGCCAAGACCGACCTCGTGACCGACATGGTGGGCGAGTTCCCGGAGCTGCAGGGCATCATGGGGCGTTATTACGCGCTCAACGATGGCTTGAGCGCGGAGGTGGCCGATGCGATCGAGGACCACTACAAGCCACGTTTTGCCGGCGACGAATTGCCGCGCAACACCATCGGCGTGATGGTGGCGCTGGCCGACAAGCTCGAAACCCTGGTGGGCATGTTCGGCATCGGCAATCTGCCGACCGGTGACAAGGACCCGTTTGCGTTGCGGCGGCACGCACTGGGCGTGATCCGCATGCTGGTCGAGAAAGATCTGCCGCTGGGGCTGGCCGAGCTGGTCGAGGACGCGACGCCGGTCTTTGGGGACAAGATCACCAACGCCTCTGCCGCGTTGACCGACTTCATCTATGACCGCCTCGCCGGCTCCCTGCGCGAGCAGGGCTTCAGCGCGCAGGAAGTCGAAGCCGTGCTGGCCCTGCGCCCGCAACGCCTTGGCGACGTGGCCAAGCGCCTGGCCGCGGTGCGCGCCTTCGCCGCATTGCCGGAAGCGCCGGCCCTGGCCGCTGCCAACAAGCGCATCAGCAACATCCTCAAGAAGGCCCAGGACGTGGATGCCCATGTCAGCGAGGTGCTGCTCAAGGAGCCCGCTGAAGTCGCCTTGTACGCCGCCATGCAAGAGCTGGCACCCAAGGCCAACACCCAGTTCGAAGCCGGTGACTACACCGCTTCGCTGCAGACCCTCGCCGCGCTGCGTGCGCCGGTGGATGCATTTTTCGACGGTGTGATGGTGAACGCCGAGGAGATGGACTTGCGCCTGAACCGGCAGGGCTTGCTCAAAAGCCTGCATGACGCCATGAACCGCGTTGCCGATCTGTCCAAACTCGCCAGCTAGGCGAATTGCCATGAAACTCGTCATCCTCGACCGCGACGGCACCATCAACAGCGACAGCGACGATTTCGTCAAGACGCCGGATGAATGGGTGCCCTTGCCGGGCTCGCTCGAGGCGATTGCGCGGCTGACCCACGCCGGCTGGCATGTGGTGATTGCCTCCAACCAGTCGGGCCTGGGGCGCGGCCTGTTTGACGTGGCCTCGCTCAACGCCATGCACGCCAAGATGCACAAGCTGCTGGCGGCACTCGGCGGGCGCATCGATGCGGTGTTTTACTGCCCGCACAGCCCGGAAGAAAGCTGCACCTGCCGCAAACCGCTGCCCGGCTTGTTCGAGCAGATAGGCGCGCGTTTTGGCGTGCCGCTCAAGGGTGTGCCGACCGCCGGCGACTCGGTGCGCGATTTGCTCGCCGGCGCTACGGCCGGTTGCGAGCCGCATCTGGTGCTGACCGGAAAATCGGCAGGGTATCGGGACGGTGGCCTGCCGGAGGGCCTGCCGCCCGGCACGCTGGTCCATGCCGACCTGCCGGCCTTTGTGGAGTTCATCCTGAGCCGCAGCGCCCCGGCCGGCGCTATGAAAAACGTAGCTTCCGGCGCAGATGTTTAAGGGCTGCAGCCCTTAAACATTCAAAATTTCGACTGAAGACACACGCCATGCCCCTGATTCGCTCCATCCTGCACCTTCTGTGGATGATTCTCACCGTGATTCCCTGGGGTCTGGCCGTCCTGATTTTTTCGCTGTTCGGCAGCAGCACGCAGATCTACTGGCTGTGCGCCGGCTGGCTGCGCCTGGCCGTCAGCGGCGGCACGGTGATCCTCGGCATCCGCAACCGCGTGACCGGCATGGAAAACCTGCCGACCGGCGAGACCAGCGCGGCCGTGCTGCTGCTCAAGCACCAGAGCACCTGGGAGACGTTTTCGATGCCGACACTGATGCCGCACCCGCTGGCCTACGTGTTCAAGAAAGAGCTTCTGTACGTGCCCTTTTTCGGCTGGGCCATGGCCCGCATGGACATGATCCACATCGACCGCAGCCAGCGCACGCAGGCTTTCAACAAGGTGGTCGAGCAGGGCCGCCGGCTGATGAGCCAGGGCGTCTGGGTCATCATGTTTCCGGAAGGCACGCGGATAGCGCGCGGGCAAAAAGGCGTCTACAAGACCGGTGGCACGCGGCTGGCCATTGAGACCGGCGCGCCGGTGATTCCGGTGGCTGTGACCTCGGCCAAATGCTGGCCGCGCAAGGCCTTCATCAAGAAACCGGGCATCGTCGACATCTCGATCGGCAAGCCCATCAGCAGCGTGGGCCGCAAGCCCGAGGAACTGATGCGCGAAGTCGAGGCCTGGATAGAAGCCGAAATGCGGCGGCTCGACCCCGAGGCCTATCCGGAAACCGCCTCAGGCGCCTGACGGCTGGGCTGGTCAAAGCTACACTGGTCAGCATGCAACGGCTTCTTCAGTTCACGCTGGACCTCTTTGACCTGGAGCCAGCCAGACCCACGGCAGATTTGCCTGTCAAAGCCACAACTTCGACGCCAAATGAGCATTCGGCCCTTATTGCACCTGCGTCAACAGCTATCGAAAACATAGCAACTGCATCAAACCATCCACCCGCCCAGACCCTGGCGCAGGTGCTGGCGCCGGCCACTTACCGGCATCCGGCCGCTTCCCGGGAAGCCCTGCTCGAAGGCATGGTGGTGGGCTACCAATTCCGGCGCGGCAAGCGGCGCACCATCGGGTTTTCAGTGGGTGCTGAGGGCCTGGTCGTCAGTGCGCCCAAGTGGGTGCCCCTCTATGAAATTGACAAGGCCGTGCAGGAAAAGTCCGGCTGGATCGTCAAGAAGCTGCAGGAAACCCGCGCGCGCCACGACCGGCTGGAGTCGGCCCGCATTGAGTGGAAAGACGGCACGACCCTGCCTTTTCTCGGAGAGCCGGTGATTGTGGTGATTGATCCGCGGCACGCCTTTGGGGGTGTGGGCGGCGAGCTGAAAAACAGTGCTGCGTCTGCTGCTGTGCTGCATACCGGGGAAGACGCGTCCCACACCAGCCTGCCGGGCGTTCCCAGGTTGACCTTGCACATTGCCCTGGCCCACGACGCCACGGCCGAGCAGATTCGCGACTCGGTGCAGGCCTGGCTGATGCGCCAGGCCAAGCGCGTCTTTACCGAGCGTCTCAACCATTTCGCACCGCATCTGGGGGTGCAATGGCGCAAACTCAGCCTGAGCAGCGCCGGAACCCGCTGGGGCAGCGCCAGTGCAGATGGCTCCCTCCGGTTGAACTGGCGGCTGATTCACTTCAAGCAGTCCGTGATCGACTATGTGGTGGTTCACGAACTGAGCCATTTGCGGGTGATGGACCACAGCCCGCGTTTTTGGGACACTGTGCGTACGGTGGTGCCCGACTATGCCGAGCTGCGCAGCCAGTTGAAAGAAGAGTCTGTTCCAAGGTGGTAGCCAGGCCAGGACCGCTCAAGGACTGCCTCGGGTGGTCGGGGGACCTCGGAAAAAACTTGCATAGGATACTGGACAATTATGTAAATTTCTGTAATATGACAAATATGATAAAAATGTTAACGAAATCACGATGAACGTAAAGGTTTTTTATGAATGACAAACCCATTCTCGTGGTGGAGGACAACCCCGACCACCTGGAGCTCACGGTCCTGACCTTGCAGGAGCAGGGGACGGACACGGCCATCGTGACCGCGCGCGATGGCGCCGAGGCGCTGGACTACCTGTTTGGCCAGGGCGCGCACGCAGGGCGCGACACGCAGAAGCAGCCGGCCTTTGTCCTGCTCGACATGAAGCTGCCCAAGCTGTCCGGCCTGGATGTTTTGCGCAGCCTGCGCAGCAACCCGCTGACGGCGCTGGTTCCAGTGGTCATGCTGACCTCGTCGAGTGAGCAGTCCGACATCATTGCCTGCTACCAGAGCGGCGCCAATGGCTTTGTGCGCAAGCCCGTCGATTTCGGCGACTTCACGGAAAAGCTCAGCCGTCTGCAGGACTACTGGCTGCGCGTCAACGAGTCCATCGCCGCCGCTTGACGGCCGCCTGGCCGGCCCTTGCGACGAAGCGGACCCCGTCGCTGGAATAAAGCAGGGGCTTGCGCAGATGACTTACAGTCGGGAGAGTCCATCTGGAAGCGGCCGCTGGCGGCCGGTTTCAGCAACCCCGACCGCATGAACACCGTCCTGATCCCTTTCCAAGCCCTTCAGTCACGTCCCACACGCGCCTGTCCGGCCGCGTCCCGCCCACCTCGGCCCATGCCGCAGCGGATCACCGCATGAGGGCGGACGTCAGCCTGCGCACGCGCATTGTCGTGCTGGTGCTGGTGGCGATTGTTCCGCTGTTCGGCCTGTCGATGTTCAAGGCCCTGCACAATGCCGGCGCGGAGATCGAACGCGCCAAGGCCAACCTGCAGTTTGCGGCTTCGCTGGCCGCCGCCAGCCAGGAGCGGGTGGCCGATTCCGCCCGGCAGGTGTTGACCCTGCTGGCCTCGCTGCCGGAGGTGCAGGACGGCAACAACGCCGGTTGTGATCGCTATTTTTCAAGCCTGACCCGCCATCTTCCCGAGTACGCCAATCTGGGTGTTGTGGGGCTGGACGGACAAACCCGTTGTCACGCACTGGGGAGCGCCAAGAAAGCCTTTCTGGGTGACCGCCCCTATTTCCGCGATGCCATCGCCCAGCGTCGCTTTGTCGTGGGCACCTATGCGGTTGGACGGCTGGCCGGCACGCCGGTTCTGACCTTTGCACTGCCTGTCATGGGCGCGGATGACAAGGTGACGGGGGTGGTCTACGCCGCCTTCGATCTGGCCAGGATGGCCGGGACGATTGCGGGTATACAGCTGCCGTCGGGGGCTGCACTGGGCGTTCAGGACCGCGAGGGCGCCTTGCTGGCTGGCCGACCAGCCCTGCCCATCCGTGTGGGCGACAAGGTTCGCAGCCCGGTGCTTCAGGAAGCGGTCAAGTCCATGAGCACCGGAGTGCGCGAAGGCCTGGACGGTCGTGGGAATGAGCGTTTGTGGGCGTTCATGCCGAGCAGTCCGCACCCGGAGGCCGCGATTTTTGTGTCGGTCAGCATGGACCGCGACCTGATCGTCGCGCCTGTCCGGCGCCAGTTGTGGCTGGAACTGGCGGCGCTTGCACTGGTGGCGCTTCTTGGCGGCTGGATCGCCTGGATGATTGCCAGCCGTTCGATCGTGGCGCCGGCCCGCCAGCTTCTTCACGCCACACGGGAGCTGGAAAAGGGCATCCTGGATGCGCGTGTGCCCATAAAACCGGGTGAGAGTCAGAGTGAATTTTCCAGAATTGCCGCGGGCTTCAACCTGATGGCTGACTCGCTGCAGCATCGCGAAAGGGCGCTGGAAAATGAGCTGGCGCGAAACCAGCAGGCTTATGCTGCGCTGGAGCTGACCATCAACAGCATGCAGGAAGGGCTGCTGGCGGTGGACGCCGGCGGAAGGGTGATCCTGGTCAACCAGACGGCCTCCCAGCTGTTCGCCATCGATGACAGCGCCATGGTGCTGGCGCCGCAGTGGCCCCAACGCCAGGGTCTGTTTGTTCCGGACACGCAGGATCTGTACGGTTTCGAGGACTTGCCCCTGCACAAGGCCCTGCGCGGCGAGAGTGGTGGCCCTGTGCTCATGCTGGTGCGCAACGAGCGTGAGCCGGTGGGGCGCCTGATCAGCTGCACCTACCGTCCCATGCAGGGCGCGGGCGGCATCGTCGGCGCCCTGATGGTGTTTTCAGACATCACCCGCATGCAACAACTGCAGCTGGAGCAGACGCGTAGTTACGAGCAGCTCAGCGAGGTCCAGCGCAAGCTGCTCAATGCCCAGCGGCTGGGGCGGATCGGCAACTGGGAGCTGAACCTGGTCACCGGCCTGCTCTGGTGGTCCGACGAGGTGTATGAACTCTTCGGGCTGACCCGGGCGGACTTTGACGGGCGACCGGACACCGTGATTGAGATGATCCATCCGGAAGACCGAGCGGGCTACATCCGCGTGCGGGAGGCCGCCATGCAGGAGGGCCAGCGCATGGACGTGGAGTACCGCATCCTCACCGTGGACGGCCAGACCCGCTGGATTCACCAGCTCGGGGAGTCCCATGCCGACAGCAGCGGCCGGATCGTCTGGCGTGCCGGTGTGGTTCAGGACATCACGGCCCGCAAACAGGCGGAGCTCGCCGTGGCCCGCCACACGGAGTTGCTGCAACAGACCGGCGAGATGGCCCGCATCGGGGGCTGGGAGCTGACCGTGGAAACCATGACGCCTTACTGGTCCGCAGAGGTGTACCGGATTTTTGACCTCGATCCGTCCGTGCCACTGGGGTTGACACAGGCGCTCGAGTTTCACCCGCCGGAAATGCAGCCCCTGGCGCGCGCCACGCTGGCCGCGGCGCTGGCCGACGGCACACCCTGGGACATGGAAGTGCCGCTTGTCACGGCGCGGGGACGACGCATCTGGGTGCGTACGCGGGGACATGCCATGCTGAGGGACGGCAAGGTCATGCGCCTCATGGGGGTGCTGCAGGACATCACGGACCAGCACGAATCCCAGGCGCAGCTCCGGTTGCTGGAGGCCGCCATCTCCCGGCTGAACGACATCGTGCTGATCACCGAAGCCGATCCGCTGGATGAGCCCGGGCCGCGCATCGTGTTCGTCAACAACGCGTTCGAGCGCCGCACCGGCTACAGCCGCGAGGAAGCGCTGGGCCGGTCGCCGCGTTTCCTGCAGGGCCCGGGAACCCAGCGAACCGAACTTGATCGCATCGGTGCGGCGCTGCGCAAGGGGGAGTCCGTGCGCGCGGAGCTGATCAACTACAAAAAGAACGGTGAAGAGATCTGGCTGGACCTGGACATGGTGCCCATCGCGGACAGACAGGGGCGGGTGACCCATATCGTCGCCGTAGAGCGCGACATTACCCGGCGCAAACTCGCCGAGCAGGCCATGACCGACAGCGAGCAGCGTTATGCGGCCCTGTTCAAGGCCGGGCCCGTCCCGATGTGGATCGTCGACGCCGGGACCGCCCGGTTTCTCGCCGTCAACGAGGCTGCTGTGGCGAACTACGGCTATTCAAGGGAAGAGTTCCTGCAACTGACGCTTTTTGATATCCGGTCCGAGACAGAGCGGGCCCGGTTGAAGCAGCACCTCGACAAAGGCGTCATCGGCCAGCCGGGCCGCTGGCTGCATCTGCGCAAGGACGGCGTTGAATTTCCCGTGGAGACGGTGGCCCGGGCCATCACCTACATGGGCCGCGAGGCGCGTTTCGCGGTCGCGCTGGACATCACCGCACAGGTCAGGGCCGAAAAGGAAGTACAGGATTACCTGTTCACGCTGCAGCGTGCCGCCGACGCGACCCACGCCATCACGCGCCACCGCACCGTTGAGGCAACGTTGCAGGAAACCGTGGACCAGGTCCGTGCCGTGGTGGGCGCGCACCAGGCCGTGGTGAGCCTGGCGGTCTCCGGAGAGCAGGCGCGGACCGTCAACGCCGTGTCGCACTCGGACAAATATGCCCACTGCCGCGACCTGGTGCGATTGACCCACCACTGTGGCCTGGATGCGGCCGTTTGCGAAACCAACAGGCCGATGCGGCTGACCCAGTCCGCGCTGGAGGCTGACCCGCACTGGGTCGGCCCTGGAGATGAGGCCGGGACGGAACCATCCATGCGGGGCTGGCTGGCGGTCCCGCTGACCGGCCAGAGTGGCGAGAACATCGGACTGCTGCAACTGAGCGACAAATACGACGGCGAGTTCACACTGCAGGACCAGTATGTTGGCGTTGAACTCGCGCAACTGGCGTCCATCGCCATTGAAAACACCCAGCTTTTTGAGCAGGTCCAGCAGCTCAACCAGGGGCTGGAAGAAAAGGTCGTTGAAAGGACCGCCGCGCTGGCGCGGCAGGAGGCCCTGTTCCGGGCTCTGGCCGAGCAGGCCCCGCAGATCATCTGGAATGTCGACGCTGACGGCAAGGTGACCTACCTGAATCGCAAGTGGTACGAATTGATGGGTGGGACTCCGGCTGACTGGATGGGATTCAAGTGGAGTTCCGTGGTGCACCCCGACGACCTGGCCGACATGTCTGCCAACTGGAAGACGTCGCGCAGCAAGCTGACGCCTTATATGGGGGTGCGGCGCCTGCGTGCGGCGGACGGCACCTACCACACCATGTCTTACCGGGCCTCTCCGGTGCTTGACGAGGCGGGCGGCGTGCTGTTCTGGGTCGGCATCGATGCCGACGTGACGGAGATCAAGGACATTGAAACAGCGCTGCGCCTGTCCAACCAGGAACTCGAGGCCTTTTCCTATTCGGTTTCGCATGACCTGCGTTCACCGCTGAATACGGTAGACGGCTTCAGCCGCCTGCTGGCCAAGCAGCTCAATGCCGGCAGCCCAAACGAAAAGATCCAGCACTACCTGTCGCGCATCCACGCGGGTGTGGCGCAGATGGGGCGGCTGATCGAAGACCTGCTGTCCCTGGCGCAGGTCTCGCGCATGCAATTGCGGCATGAAACGGTGGATTTGAGCGCCATGGCAGAAGAAATTACCGGTGAATGCCAGGGCCGTAACCCGGAGCGCGTGGCCAGCATCCATATCGAAGAGGGCTTGCAGGTCCAGGGCGACGGGCGGCTGATCCATGTGGTGATGGAAAACCTGCTCGGCAACGCCTGGAAGTTTTCTTCCGGGCGGTCACGTACCGATATCCGGGTCGGACGAACGACCGACGCCGCCGGGCTGTCCGTGTTTTTCGTGCAGGATAACGGCGCGGGCTTTGACATGGCCTATGCCGACAAACTCTTCAATACGTTTCAACGGCTCCATGCCGTAACCGAGTTTCCGGGAACCGGTGTGGGGCTGGCCACCGTCAGCCGGGTGATCGGCCGCCACGGCGGCAAGGTCTGGGCGCAGGCCGAGCCCGGCAAGGGGGCTACCTTCTTTTTTACCCTGCCCGGGTAGCGGGGCCGCCGCTTGAGTGCTGAACAGGTGGTCAGTCGTAGAAGTGGATGTGAATTGATGGTCATTAAATCCAATTGATTAAATTCATTAAATTGTTTAAATTGCAGGTGTACTTTTTAATAGGCCTCCTTTATGCCCCGCGAACCTCAAACTGTCGACAATGCCATTAATGCGAGCGAGTTCTCCAGTGATGACTATTGCGGGACCACCTATGCCGCCAAACTGCTGGGCTTGTCTGTCGCCACCGTTCAGTCACTGGTCGAGAAGGGTGAGATCGAGGCGTGGAAAACTCTGGGAGGCCACCGCCGGCTCTCCCTGCGCGCCATCAACGCCTATCTTCAGAAAAACAGTCCGCAACGTGCCCATGTGGACGCGGATCCACGCAATCGCCTCAGCGTCCTGGTGGTGGAAGACGATGAGGCCACCTGCGAGCTCTACAGGGCCCATTTTGATGAATGGGACATGGCGGTGGACTGCAGCTTCATGCCGTCTGCCCTGGAGGCCCTGATGGACATTGCCAGCATGCGCCCGGATCTCTTGATCACCGACCTGAACATGCCCGGCGTGGACGGGATGGAAATGCTGCGTGCCCTCAAGCGCAACCAGCAACTGCTGGCCATGCAGATACTGGTGATCAGCGGCTTGCCGCGCGAAACGGTCACGGAAAGAGGGGGCCTTCCGCCCAACTCGTACTACCTTGAAAAACCGATCAATTTCGACTGGCTGCATGGGTACGTGACTGCCTTGCTGGTGGCTAACCGCAAATGGCGCTAGTGCCCATACCTCCTCCACGGGGTTTCGGTGCGGCTGGGGCGAAGCACTAGGGCGGCGTCCCATTCGTTTGAAGAAGCCTGGTCTTGGCCCCGCTGAATCTTCTCAAAGCATGGCTGAAGTCGCTAAGGGGAGGCCAGCGGGCGCTGCTCCCAGGGGTCCAGGTCGGGCAGGCGCGGGCCAACGCAGAGGCCCTGCAAGCCGGCCTCGACCTGTCGTCCGACGGCATTGTCCTGCTGGACAACACCGGCAGGGTGGTGGCCTTCAACAGTTGCGCCCAGGCGCTCATGCATTCCCCGCTTGGCAATTTGCAGGGTGCCGACTTCTGGAACGCGGTACCGGAAGAGATTGCGGATGAGTACCGCAGCGCTGCCGAACAGGCGCTGCTGGAAACGGGAAGCCACACCTTTGCCGTCCGTCATGCCTTTGAAGACCAGTGGGTCAACTACTGCCTGCGCCGGCATGCTGATGGCTTGCTGGTGACACTCAAGGATGTCAGCGCCATCCACCGGGCCTCGCGTTTGCTGCGAAGCAGCGAGGCCTGCAACCAGACCCTGTTCGATGCCCATCCGCAGGCCATGTGGCTGTTCGATACAGGCTCACGGCACATGCTGGCCGCCAACCACGCTGCTGCCGCGCTGTATGGCATGGCGCCGGAGGCGCTGGGGGCGCTTTTTGTTGAATCGCTTTTTCCCGACGGGGAGGGGGGGGCGCTGCTGGACTCCCTGCCGCCGGGTGACTTTCAGCAGGAAATGCGGCTGTGTACCCAGAAGAAAGCCAATGGCGAACGCATGCTGGTTGAGCTGAGCTGCTCCAGCGTGCAGTGGGCCTTGCGGCCGGCTGTGCTGGTCAGCGTGGCCGATGTGGGTGCACGCCACCTTGCCGACGCACATCTGTCCAGGCTCAATGAAGAGCTCGAGATGCGTATGGAGCAAGCCACCGGGGAACTGCAGCGCAGCCGCGGCGAACTGCAGGCTTTCACGAGTGCGATGCTGCACGAGCTGAAGGCGCCGCTGCATGTCGTCGACGGATTTGCCACCACACTGGCAGAGCGCCATGGCGCGGCGCTTGATGCGCAGGGCCGCCATTACCTGGCGCGCATTCAGGCGAGCAGCCTTCAGCTGGCCAGGCTGATTGATGATTTGCGCACCCTGACCTATTTGCCCAGCATGCCCATGACGCCGGAACGGGTGGACCTGGCCCCCGTGTG
Source organism: Pseudomonadota bacterium (assembly GCA_040389085.1). GTDB lineage: Bacteria > Pseudomonadota > Gammaproteobacteria > Burkholderiales > Burkholderiaceae_C > Polaromonas. Next base: position 183,554 of record JAZKAP010000012.1, on the reverse strand, counting down.
CCAGCGCCTGATGGACGAGTTGCACAAACGCGAGCCGACCCGGCATCTGGTGCTTGAGATGGAGCCCGCGCTGCCGCTTGTCTGTGACAAAAACCAGATTTCCCTGGCGCTGGCCTGTCTGCTCGACAATGCCTGGAAATTCACCTCCCGCAGAGAGCAGAGCTGGATCAGGGTGGGCCTCATGCCGGGGAAAAATTCCGCAGAGATCGTGCTTTCGGTCTCTGACAATGGCGCAGGTTTCGATACTGCCTACACCGGCAAACTGTTCACGGCCTTCGAGCGCCTGCACGCGTCGGTGGATTTTCCTGGTACTGGCTTGGGCCTGGCGATTGTCAAGCGTGTGGCGCAGCTGCATGGCGGTGAAGTCTGGGCCGTCGCTGCTGACAAGGGCGGCGCCAGCTTCTTCATGTCCTTGCCGCAGAACCCACAGGACGCGGACTCGGTCAGCGGTTCCCCGTCAGCAGCCTGATTCTGAATCAGGGAAACAGAGGGATGATTTCGGGCTTTCTTGGGTGATCAAGTTCATGTCCCGAGCTTATAGTTTCGGTTGGAAAGCCCGCTGTCTGCGCGATAGATCAAGGACGGGGATAACTTCTTCTCACCACCTGGCGCCAGAGATTGTCACGCGAAAATAGCTTTCTTTTCAGAGTACCGCTGCTTGACGCGAAACAACACGTCATTGGCTACAGGCTGGCGTGCCAGAGCGACGGAGCCGCGGGCGAGACCTCCGGCGGAGCTGGCGCGGATCAGCTGCCGGCCCTTTTGGCCGGGCGCGCCAGCGAAATCAAGTCGGGCCTGTTTTTTATGGAGACCGGTCTCGCCGGGCTGTCCGATGAGGTGTTGCAAACCCTCTCGCCGCAAACCACGGTGCTGGTCCTCAACCCGGACGACCTGGCCGCTGAAAACCATCTTGCGCTGGCGTCGTCCTTTCGGGACAGAGGGGTTGCCCTGGCGCTGCGCGACGCCGACCTTGCTTTTCTGACGGCAAACGAGCAACTGCTTCCTCACCTGAGCTACATTTTTCTCCCCCATGGCCATCCAGATCTGAGCGCGATAGCCAGTCTGACCCGACGCAGGCAGCCGGACATGGCCCTGGTCGTGGACGACATTTCTGGCTGGCAGGAGTTCGACGCTTGTACCGGTTCGGGCATCCACGGTATCTTCCGGAATTTATGTGCCGCACGCCGCGAGACGAGTTCGCCGGGAAAGCTGGGCCCTCAAGCGCAGCAGATTCTGCAACTGATGCACATGGTTCAGGGTGATGCCGACATACGCCACGTGGAAAAAGTCCTCAAAAGCGATGTTGCCCTTTCCTACAAATTGCTGCGGTATATCAATTCTGCGGGGTTTGGCCTGGAGTTTGAAATCGATTCGCCGCGACATGCGGTCGCCATGCTCGGTTATGCGCCCATGTTCCGATGGCTTTTGCTCCTGCTGGTGAGGACCAATACCGTGGCGTTTTCTCCTGCACTGATGCAGGCCGCCATGGTTCGCGGGCGGTTTGCAGAGCTGCTGGGGCAGGACTTTTTGTCGAGGAGAGAGGCGGAAAACCTGTTTGTCGTTGGCATGTTTTCGTTTCTCGATCATTTGCTGGGAATTCCGGTGCAGGAAGTGCTCCGGCAGCTCACCTTGCCTGAAGCAGTGACGCAGGCCTTGCTCTCGCGTGAGGGCGTTTACGGCCCGGTTCTGGCGCTGGTCGAGGCGAGTGAGCAGGTGGATGGCCGTGCTGCACATTTTGCGCAAGCCCTGTCCATGACCGCAACCCATGTGAACGAGGCGCATTTGTCGGCGCTTGCCTGGGCGCAGAACATCAAGCTTTAACCTGCCCGGTGGGCACACGTTCCGGGCGTCGCTCCGGCCATGCGCCACCCGGAATTGTCGTCGCGGCACCGACAGAGTCCGGCGCCATGCTGGACGCGAAAAGCGGCGCCACCGTGGCCGGTGTGCGTTGGCCGGGATGCCTGCCGTTCTCTCTTCAATCGGGAAAATGAGGGAGGATTTTCATTCTCCGGCGCCATGCTGGACGCGAAAAGCGGCGCCACCGTGGCCGGTGTGCGTTGGCCGGGATGCCTGCCGTTCTCTCTTCAATCGGGAAAATGAGGGAGGATTTTCATTCTTCTCCGGCAATCGGCAGTCCCTCTTGCCGCTTACAGTCAAAAAATGAAAAAGACCATTATGAAACAGTGCCGGGCCGTGTTTGTGTCAGCGAGGCTTGGCGTCTGATGGCTGCCGACCGCTACCTTGTTCGAGCCCCCCTGCTTGACCCCAAGCAAAAGGTCATTGGCTACAAGTTCGCATGGCAGAAAACTGGCGAAAGCGGCGACATGGCCGGTGAGGCGGAGCTGCGTCAGCTGTTGACCTTTGTCGCCGAGCATGTGGTCGATGCCAGGCTGGGCACGTTGTTTCTCGACGCCACTCCCGCAGTGCTGTCTGCCGCGGCGCTGCAGACGTTGCCGCCTGCAAGCACGGTGCTGGTGCTGAATCGTGCCGACCTGGCGGAGGAGGGGCATGTGGCACTGGCTGCCGCGCTGCGCAGGCGGGGCTTTGGGCTGGCCCTGCGTGATGCAGACCTCTCCTGTCTGGAGGCAGACGAGACGCTGTTGCCTCTGGTCACCCACGTCGAGCTTGGCGCGGATCACCCGGAGCTGGCCGCGATCAGCAAGCTCGCCAGGAACAGGAAAATCCCGCTTTCCGTGGTGGTGAACCGGTTTCCGGGATGGCGGGAGTTTGATGCCTGCGCCCTCATGGGTTTGAATGGAATCTTCGGGAATATCTGCCTGACACCGCGCCCGCCTAACCCGGCAGAAAAACCAAGCCCGCAAGCCGTGCTGATTCTGCAACTGATGCAGCTGGTTCAGGACAACGCCGACATTCGCCATCTCGAGAAAATCCTGAATCAGGATGCGACGATTGCCGAAAAACTGCTCCATCACATGAATTCCGCGAGATTCGGCCTGGACGGCCGCATCGAGTCCATGCGCCAGGCGGTAGCCATGCTGGGTTACAAACCTCTGTTTCGCTGGCTTTCGCTGCTGCTGGCCATCACCAGCAAATCCGGGTTTTCTCCCGCATTGTTGCAGGCAGCCATTATTCGCGGGCGCTTTATCGAGCTGCTTGGCCAGGGGCTGCTTCACAAGAGTGAGGCAGACAACCTGTTTGTCGTCGGCACGTTTTCCCTGCTGGACCAACTGCTGGGTATTCCTGTCGACGAGGTATTCCGTCAGGTGGTGTTGCCGGAGCCCGTCGCGCTGGCGTTGCGCTCCCGCGAAGGGGTGTACGGGCCGTTTCTTGCACTGGCAGAGGCGTGTGAGCGAGACGAGGGGGGTGCGGCGGCGCTGGCCAGTGCGCTGTCCATGGACGCCCAACGCGTCAATCAGGCGCATCTCGCTGCGACGATCTGGGCGCAGAACATCAAGCTCTAGAGTTGTTCCTCAAATAAGTTGGTGCCGGGAGACTCCGGCAGCGGGAGCCTGGGCTGGACAACAAGACAAAAACGGTTGTCCGGATATCGGAGCAACGGCCGTTTTTGCAATCAGAAAACAAAGGGATGATTTCTTGTCTTCTTTCAGGAATCAATCCCGCCAGCTTTCCTTACAGTTACTTCAGGAAAGGCCCGCTATCGGCACTGCCGACGAAAGGCGGGTTTATCTTCGTTCTCCCACCTGGTCAGAAGCTTGATGTTTGAAACCAAATACCTTGTGCGCGCTCCCTTGCTTGATCCCCGGCAAAACGTCCTGGGCTACAAGCTCGGATGGCAGAAGAAGGAAAAAAACAACGCTCCCCCCAGCGAGGCCGACCTGCGTCAGCTGCTGGCTTTTGTCGGCGAACATGCCGCAGACCGGCTGGGTTTGTTGTATGTGGATACCGTGCCTGAGCTACTGTCCGCCGAGGCGCTGAAAACCGTTCCCCCAGCCACGACGGTGCTGGTTCTCAAGCAAGGCGACCTGCTGAATGCCGGGCACATCGCTTTGGTCACGTCATTGATCGATGGGGGTTTTGGCCTCGCTCTGCAGGATGCAGATCTTGCCCGTCTGACCTCGAACCCGGCCCTGTTGTCCATTGTCACGCAGGTGGAGGTCGCGCCCGATCACCCGGACCTGGCGGCCATCAGCAGGCTGTCCCAGATCAGCGAGTCATCGTTTTCCGTGATCGTGAGTCGGTTCCCGGGGTGGCGGGAGTTCGACGCGTGTGCTGCACTGGGCTTGAACGGTTTCTTTCCGAATCTTTGCCTGGCGGTTCGCGAGTCGAACCCCCTCGGAGAACTGGGGCCTCAAACGGCGCTGATTCTCAAACTAATGAAGATGGTCCAGGACAATGCCGATGTACGCGAGCTGGAGAAGGTTCTCAAACACGACGCAACCATTTCCTACAAGCTGTTTCGCTACATCAACTCCGCTGGTTTCGGCATCGAGGTCGAGATCGAATCGCTTCGGCTGGCGGTGGCCATGCTTGGCTACAGGCCGCTGTTTCGCTGGCTCTCGCTGTTGTTGGCCGGGACCAGCAGCACCGGATTTTCACCGGCGCTGATGCAGGCCGCGATTGTCCGCGGGCACTTTGCAGAATTGCTCGGCCGGGGCTCGCTCCCGAAAAGCGAGGCGGAAAACCTCTTTTTTGTCGGTATGTTTTCCCTGCTGGACCGGTTATTGGGAATCCCCATGCAGGAAGTGCTGAGCAGGATCCTCTTGCCTGAAGCGGTGGTGCAGGCCCTGCTTGCCCGTGAGGGTGCGTACGGACCGTTTCTTGCGCTGGTGGAGGCTTGCGAGCAGGAGGATGGGTGCGCAGCCGTTCACGCAGACGCTTTGTTCATGACGGCCGCGGACGTGAATCAGGCGCATGTGGCGGCATTGGCATGGGCGCAGAACATCAAGCTTTAGCTTCAGGCCGCTGCGCGTTCGACGGTCAGGGGCAGCCATCCTGTTGCGGCTTTTCCCGGCATACCAAAAAGAACAGGCTGTTTGGAGCGCTTTTCCGTGTATCGATACAGGCGGTGGCTGGATACATTGAAGCGTATGCCGTTGGCACGATGCACATGGGATTTACCTGGCGTGCGCGATGGCATCAAAGAACATGACTACAAACACGGATTTCGCTACAGCTGCGCCGGTCGGACCGGACTTTCTTCTGACTGACCACGATTTCTCGCGAATACGCGAGCTGATCCATCAGCGGGCGGGAATAGCGCTGAGCGTCCAGAAGCGTCAAATGGTCTATAGCCGCCTTGCGCGGCGCTTGCGTGAGCTGCGGCTCAAGGAGTTCTCCACCTACCTTGGCTTCCTGGAAGCCAATCCGGACGGTGACGAGTGGCAGCTGTTCACGAATGCGCTGACCACCAATCTCACAGCGTTCTTTCGTGAGGCGCATCACTTCCCGGTGCTGGCAGATCATGCCAAAAAATGCCCGCAACCCCTGACGGTCTGGTGTTCGGCTGCGTCCACCGGAGAGGAGCCCTATTCGATCGCGATGACGCTGATCGACGCGCTGGGTTCCCGGGCCGGCGCGGCCAGTGTTGTGGCCACCGATATCGATACCCAGGTTCTGGCCAAGGCGGCGACGGGTGTATTCACTGCCGAACAGGTGAGCAAGCTTCCCCCCACCTATCTCAAGCGGTTTTTCCTCAAAGGAACGGGAGCGCATGAGGGGCGGGTTCGCGTGCGGCCGGAAGTGGCGGCGATGGTGAAGTTCGAACGGCTCAACCTGCTCGATCCGAAGTGGGCACTCAAGAATCCGTTCGATGCGATTTTCTGCCGCAATGTGATGATTTATTTTGACAAGCCCACCCAGGGAAAAATCCTGCAGCGGTTTGCGCCTCTGCTGAAACCGCATGGCCTTTTGTTTGCCGGACATTCAGAGAACTTTTCATTCGCCAGTCAGACTTTCCGGCTGCGCGGGCAGACGATTTATGAGCTGGTTGCCAGCAGCACCAAGGCGGCAACATGAGTTCGGCGCACATGGAAACGGTCGCCACCCACCATTACTTTGATCGTGAGTTTGGCATTTCAGCGGTGAAGTTGCTCCCCGGCGAGTACTTCGTCACGTCCAGCGACATGGTGCTGACAACCGTGTTGGGGTCGTGCGTGTCGGCCTGCGTGCGTGACAGCACAGCGGGCGTGGGTGGAATGAATCACTTCATGCTGCCGGAGGATGCGGACCCAAAGTCTCGTGGCGTAGCCTCGGCCATGCGTTATGGCGCTTATGCGATGGAAATGCTCCTCAATGAATTGTTCAAGGCGGGCGCAAGGCGTGAGCGGCTGGAGGCCAAGGTTTTCGGCGGTGGAGCGGTTCTGGCCAATATGACCATGCTCAATATCGGTGAGCGCAATGCCGATTTTGTGCTGCGTTATCTCCAGATGGAACAGGTCCGGATAGCGGCCCAGGATCTGCGGGGGAAACTGCCGCGCCGCATCAACTATTTCCCGGCAACCGGCAAAGTCACCATGCGAAAGCTCAGTCAGCAGGACGACGTTGCACAGGTTGATCGCAGCGAACAGGCCCTGGCACAGGCCTTGTCAGGACGACAAGGGCGCAACAAGGTGGAACTCTTTGACAGGGACGTCGCCCGCGACGCCGCCAACAAGAATGCGTGGGCTCTGTGAACGTTCCAAAAATCAGGGTGTTGTGTGTCGATGACTCGGCGCTGATACGCAGTTTGATGACGGAAATCATCAACAGTCAGCCCGACATGGTGGTGGTGGCGACCGCCTCCGATCCACTGGTTGCCCGTGACCTGGTCAAGCTGCACAACCCCGACGTGATGACGCTGGATGTCGAAATGCCGCGCATGGACGGGCTCGAGTTTCTCGAGAAGCTGATGCGCCTGAGGCCCATGCCCGTGGTGATGGTGTCCTCGCTGACCGAACGCGGTTCTGAAGCCGCGCTGCGTGCGCTGGAGCTGGGAGCCATTGACTTTGTCACCAAGCCACGTCTGGGCATACGCGATGGCCTGTTGTCCTACACCGACCTGATCGCGGGGAAAATCCGCATCGCTGCCACGGCCCGGCTGCTGCCGGCCAAGCGGGTTGCAACACCAGGAGGCATGGAGGCCGCGGCGGAAGCGCCGCACCTACACAGCCCGCTGCTGAGCACTGAAAAGCTCATCATCATCGGTGCTTCAACCGGCGGAACCGAAGCCATCCGCGAGGTCCTGCAGCCACTGCCGCCGGACAGTCCGGGCATCATGATTGCGCAGCACATGCCGGCAGGTTTTACAAATTCCTTCGCGCAACGCCTCAACAGCCTGTGTCGCATCGCCGTGTCGGAAGCCATTCATGGCGAACGAATCCTGCCCGGCCACGCCTACATCGCGCCGGGCGGCTTTCATCTGTCTCTCACGCGCAGTGGCGCCAATTACGTGGCGCAGGTCCACCAGGAGCCGCCTGTGAACCGGCATCGCCCTTCGGTGGATGTGTTGTTTGATTCAGCTGCAATACACGCCGGCAAGAATGCCATCGGCGTGATTCTGACGGGCATGGGGCGTGACGGTGCCGAAGGCCTGCTGCGCATGCGGCAGGCCGGTGCCCATACGCTGGCACAGGATGAAGCCAGTTGTGTGGTTTTTGGCATGCCGCGCGAGGCGATTGCCATCGGGGCCGTGTGTGAGGTCGCCCCGCTGCAGGAAATGAGCCAGCGCGTGATGACCTACCTGAGGTCCCTCGGTGCGCGGAGCAATCGGGTGTAGGCGAAGTGGAAGAGCGCTTGGGTGGCGCCTTGCGAGCCTCCCGTGGATGTGTGTTGGTAGTCAAAATTTGGAGTGAACGTGGTCGACAAAAATATCAAGATTCTGGTCGTGGACGATTTCCCGACCATGCGAAGGATTGTTCGCAACCTGCTCAAGGAGCTGGAGTTCGTCAACGTGGATGAAGCCGAAGACGGCGCTGTGGGCCTGGAAAAGGTCCGCAACGGCAACTACGGTTTTGTCGTCTCTGACTGGAACATGCCAAACATGGACGGCCTGGCGATGTTGCAGGCGATTCGCGCCGACCCCTCGTTCGCCAAGCTGCCGGTGCTGATGGTGACGGCGGAAGCAAAGAAGGAAAACATCATTGCGGCAGCCAAGGCGGGGGCCAACGGGTATGTGGTCAAGCCGTTTACAGCCATCACGCTGGAGGAAAAGATCACCAAGATTTTCGAAAAAATTGAAAAAGAAGGTGCTTGACATGGCTCACGACACAACTTCCCCTGCCGCCGTGGGCGACTCGACCGAACAGCTGGTCAATCGCATCGGGCATCTGACGCGCCAGATGCGCGAGGGCATGCGCGAGCTCGGCCTGGACAAGGGCATTGCCCGGGCGGCCGAGGCCATTCCCAATGCGCGTGACCGCCTGAGCTATGTCGCCCAGATGACCGAACGTGCGGCGGAACGGGCGCTCAACGCAATCGATGTGGCTCAGCCCATCCAGGACAACCTGTCGAAGCAAGCCATCAGCCTGTCCCAGCGCTGGGACGTGTGGTTTGCCAGTCCACTGGAGCTGGACGATGCGCGTGAGCTGGTGAGGGACACGCGCAGCTACCTGGCGGCTGTCCCGCAGCAGACCAGCGCGACCAACGCGCAGCTCATGGAAATCATGATGGCCCAGGACTTTCAGGACCTGACCGGTCAGGTCATCAAGAAAATGATGGACGTGATCAAGGACATGGAGACGCAGCTGCTGCAGCTGCTGATTGACAACGCCCCCATTGACAAGCGGCAAGAGGCCGGCCACGGCCTGCTCAATGGCCCCCAGATCAAACTGGGAAACACCGATGCGGTGGACGATCAGGGCCAGGTCGATGACCTGCTGGCCAGCCTCGGTTTCTAGCCCGCCGCAGGCGGCTGATTGCCCAAGGAACAGGCCTATCCCCGGCCTGTTTGCCTGATCAGTTCAGGGGGCTTTCCCCAATAATCTTCGAGATGAGGCGCCTTCCGGCGTCTGTCGCTCCGGAGCATTGATGGCGGAAGAAAGTGATCTCGAAAAAACCGAACCGGCCTCGCCCCGGCGTCTGGAAAAGGCGCGCGAGGAGGGGCAGGTCGCCCGGTCCCGGGAGCTGGTGACCTTTGTCATGCTGACCACGGGCGTTGGCGCCCTTTGGACACTGGGAGACATGATGGGTGGACATTTCGATAGTGCGCTGCGCAACGGCCTGCAATTCGAGCGCGCTTCGGCCTTTGACGCGTCGCACATGATGGTGCAGGCAGGGTCGGCCGTCCTGCATGCGATGCAGGCGCTGATGCCGGTGCTTTTCATGATGCTGGTGGCGGCACTGGTGGCGCCGATGATGCTCGGCGGCTGGCTGCTCTCTGGAAAATCACTGACGCCCAATTTTTCCAAGTTGAATCCCGTTGCCGGCATCGGTCGCATGTTCTCGGCCGAGTCGCTGGCCGAACTGATCAAGACCATCGTCAAGTCGCTGCTGGTTGGTGGCGTGGCCTGGTGGGTCATTTCGGGCAAGCTCGATGCCATCATGGCCTTGATGAACGAGCCGGCGCGCGCCGCGCTGCCGCATACCCTTTATCTGGTGGCCGGCAGTTGTGCCCTGATCATCGCTTCGCTGTTGCTGGTGACACTCATCGATGTGCCCTACCAGCTGTGGAGCCATGCCCGCAAGCTGCGCATGTCGCGCGAGGATCTGCGCCAGGAGCAGAAGGAAAGCGACGGTGATCCGCAGGTCAAGGCCCAGATCCGCAGGCAGCAGCAGCAAATGGCCAGGCGCCGCATGATGGCCGAGGTGCCCAAGGCCGACATTGTTGTCACCAACCCGACTCATTTTGCGGTCGCGCTGAAATACCACGACAAGGACATGCGCGCACCGCGCGTGGTTGCCAAAGGTTCCGACCTGGTGGCCCTGCGTATCCGCGCCATGGCCGAAGAACACAAGGTGCCGGTTCTGGAGGCGCCGCCTTTGACCCGGGCCCTGTTTCGTCACACCCAGCTGGGCGAGGAAATCCCGGCCGCACTGTACGCCGCCGTGGCCGAAGTGCTGGCATGGGCCTACCAGCTGAACCGCGCCGGCACGGAAGGTGGTGCGCCGCCCCGTACCCCGCGTGACCTGCCGGTCCCCGAATCACTCGATCCTCTTGGAAATCCCGCATGACACTGGCGAATTCATTGTTGCGTCTGCCCAGGCAGATGCTGGCCGGCAACCAGGGCAAGGGGCTGGTCGGCCCCATCCTGATCATCCTGATTCTCAGCATGATGGTGTTGCCGCTGCCGCCGTTTCTGCTGGACCTGTTGTTCACCTTCAATATCGCACTGTCGATCATGGTGCTGCTGGTCAGCATGTACACCATGAAGGCGCTGGATTTTGCGGCTTTCCCGGCTGTGCTGCTGTTCACCACGCTGCTGCGGCTGTCGCTCAATGTCGCGTCCACCCGCGTGGTGCTGATGGAGGGTCACACCGGTCCGGATGCCGCCGGCAAGGTGATCGAGGCGTTCGGACATTTCCTGGTCGGCGGCAACTTTGCCGTGGGCGTCATGGTGTTCATCATCCTGGTCGTGATCAACTTCATGGTCATCACCAAGGGCGCCGGGCGTATCGCCGAGGTGGGCGCTCGTTTCACGCTCGATGCGATGCCGGGCAAGCAGATGGCGATCGACGCCGACCTCAATGCCGGCCTGATTGGCGAAGACGTGGCGCGCAAGCGCCGTGCCGAAGTGGCACAGGAGGCCGACTTCTACGGTTCGATGGACGGCGCCAGCAAGTTCGTCCGCGGTGACGCCGTTGCAGGCCTTCTCATCCTGGTGATCAACATCATTGGCGGGCTGATTGTCGGCATGGCCCAGCACGGCCTCGGTTTTTCGGATGCCGCCACGACCTACACCCTGCTTGCCATCGGCGACGGCCTGGTCGCGCAGATCCCGGCTCTGGTCATTTCAACCGCAGCGGGTGTCATCGTCTCGCGCGTGACGACTGACGAGGACGTGGGCGGGCAGCTCACCGGCCAGCTGTTTGCCAATCCCCAGGTCCTGTTCCTGACGGCGGGCGTGATTGGCCTGATGGGACTGATCCCCGGCATGCCGAACCTCGCCTTCCTGATCATTGCGGGCGGTCTGGTCTGGCTCGGCCGGCGTGTCATGCGAGGCGGCGGGAAGAACGCAGATACCGCGGTGGCGGCGCCTGCGCCGGTGGCAACCACCGTGGAATCACAGGAGGCCACGTGGGACGATGTGGCGCTGGTGGATCCGCTCGGTCTTGAGGTGGGCTATCGCCTGATTTCCCTGGTGGACAAGACCCAGAACGGCGAGTTGCTGGGGCGCATCAAAAGCATACGTAAAAAATTCGCGCAGGACATTGGCTTTCTGGTGCCCGTGGTTCACATCCGTGACAACCTTGAAATCAAGCCGAACGCGTATGTGGTCAAACTCAAGGGTGTACAGATCGGCCAGGGCGAGGCATCTCCCGGGCAGTGGATGGCCATCAATCCGGGTCAGGTCAGTGCCACGCTTCCGGGAACGCAGACGCGGGACCCGGCTTTCGGCCTGCCGGCGATCTGGATCGACAGCAGCCTGCGCGAGCAGGCCCAGATTTACGGCTATACGGTGGTGGATGCCAGCACGGTCGTCGCGACCCACCTCAATCACCTGATTCACGCGCACGCGGCCGAGCTGCTGGGGCGGCAGGAAGTCCAGCAGCTGCTTGATCGCATCGGGAAAGAGTCACCCATGCTCATTCAGGATCTGGTTCCCAAAACCCTGACCCTTACGACGCTGCAGAAGGTGCTCCAGAACCTGCTCGACGAGAGCGTGCCGATCCGCGACATGCGTACCATTCTTGATGTGCTTGCCGAGCACGCACCGACGGTCACAGACACCACGGAGCTGACATCGCTGATCCGACTGGCGCTGGGCCGCGCGATTGTCCAGCAGATTTTCCCGGGCAACGAGGAGCTGCAGGTGATAGGCCTCGACAGCTCACTGGATCGTGTTTTGCTGCAGGCCCTGACCAACAGCAGCGGACTGGAGCCGGGCCTGGCGGACAGTCTGCTGAGGGAAACCCAGCTGGCCATGGACCGCCAGTCACAGCTGGGTCTGGCGCCCGTGCTGGTGGTCCAGCATCCGTTGCGTGTGCTGCTGGCCCGTTTTCTGCGCCGCAGCCTGCCGCAGCTCAAGGTGCTTTCCCACGCTGAGATACCCGACACCCGCACTATCAAGGTGACGGCCACCATTGGAGGAAAAGCATGACGACCCATCTGACACCCGGTACCCAGAACTACCGTTTTACAGCGCCATCCAGCCGTGAGGCACTGCGGCTGGTTCGCGAGACGCTGGGCCCCGACGCCATTGTCCTGTCCAACCGCGTGACGGCGGGCGGCGTTGAAGTTGTTGCGACCATGGATGGCCCCGTCGCCAGGGAAGCTGCCCCGGTGGCACCGCTTCCCGTTCCGATCCCGCCTCCGACCCTTCCCCTGCAGGCGGTGGCGCCGTTGCCGACCGTGGACGACGGCAACAGCCTGCTGCGGGAAATCCACTCGATGCGCGGGATGATCGAAGAGCAGCTTGCCGGCATGGCCTGGAACGAGCATCAAAGGCGTGACCCGGTGCGTGGACACCTGCTGCGCACACTGCTGGGCGCAGGCTTCAGTGCGCGTCTGGCCAAGGACATTCTGGAAAACCTGCCAACAGGCCTGAGCCATGCCTGCGGCATGGACCACGCCAGGGCGGAGCTGGCACGCCGCCTCCCCGTGCTCGAAGACGAAAATGCATTGATGGACGAGGGTGGTGTTTATGCCCTGATGGGCCCGACGGGCGTCGGCAAGACCACCACGACGGCCAAACTGGCTGCACGTTGCGTCCTGCGGTTCGGTGCAGACAAGCTGGCTCTGGTGACCACCGACAGCTACCGGATCGGCGCCTACGAGCAACTGCGCATTTATGGCCAGATCCTCGGTGTATCGGTACATGCGGTCAAGGATGCGGCTGACCTGGCGCATGTGCTGGCCGGCTTGCGCGACAAACACATGGTGTTGATCGACACCGTGGGCATGAGTCAGCGCGACCGGGCCGTCTCCGACCAGATTGCCATGCTTTGCAGTGCCAGCCGGCCAGTCAAGCGCCTGCTGCTGCTCAATGCCTCCAGCCATGGCGATACGCTCAATGAGGTGGTCGAGGCCTACCGTCATGGCGGGAAGGCGGCGAAGGGCTCTGATCTGGCAGGTTGCATTTTCACCAAGGTGGACGAGGCCACCCATCCCGGCGTGCTGCTGGACATGGCCATTCGCCACCAGCTGCCAGTGCACTATATTTCCAGCGGACAGAAGGTTCCCGAGCACCTGATGCTGGTTGATCGCCGGGCGCTGGTGGACAGCGTGTTCCATGCCAAAAGCCGGAGCGCCTTGTTCGTGCCCGGTGAAGCAGATCTTGACGAGCGGCCAGCGCCGCTGGGCAACGAGGCCGAAGTGGCTGAGGCAGAGGCCGTCAACGAACGTTTGCGCGCGCAATGCCAGCAATTGATTCGGGCACTGACCCACAATGCCCAGGAACTGGCGTCCAATGCCAGCGCGCTTGCCAATGGCCAGATCGGCTTTGAGGAAACCCGCGCGATCTGGCGCAGGCTCTGCGACGCCAAGCTTGGGGAAGAAGCGCTTGCGCAGACATTGCGTTCCCAGGCCCTGGCCGACATTCATGCGGGCTGCAGCGACTATGTCCTGGCAGTGACGGGCGATACCGTCCTCGCAGGCGAGGACGGTGCAGATCCCCGGGTACTCACTAGCACCGTGCTGCTGTCGGACCGCACTGGCCGTCCCTTCGCTGCACCGCAGCAGATCCTGGCCGGTCCCGTCCAGGCTGACATGTCACTGTCGGGCGACTGGGCACAAAAATCCGGAAAGCCGTTTGTCCATCTGCTGGCCCGTCTCCCTGCCGCCGCGCTGATCGAGCAGTGGCGGTCCAGCGGCATCCAATGGGCGGCATCTGCAACCGCTGCCCTTCGCATTCTTGACACGGGAAATGGAACGCCAGGGACACTCGCCAAAATGGCGGCCGGGCTCACTTTCAGCACGCCGCAAGCGACGACATATCGCAGAAGACCCGCATGGGTGTCGGTGGCAGAAGCGCTGGTCGTTGTCCGGCCTCTCGCCGGAAACGACACGTCCGACGCACACGGGGAAATTTCCAGCCTGCGCTGTGTGGTGCGGCGTATTGTCGACGCAGACAGCGGCAAGCCGTTGGCGCACAGCTACATGCTGGCCAGTAACGGCATCCAGGCGACAGCACAACAGTTGGCGCAGTGGCCTGGCTGGCGGATCGCGGCCGAGCCGTATTTCAAACTGCTCAAGCAGGGCATCGTGCAGCTCGCGGGCGAAGTCCAGCCAGAGGGCGCGACCATGCGCAAACAATGGCTGATTGCCGGGCAGGCTTCAACCACTGTTTTTCGCCTGCAGTATGCGCAGGACACCTGGGCAGACGCCGCACGCAAGGTGCTGGCGCGGCTGGCTGGACGATCGGTGCGACCCGGCCGACCGGTGCCGGGTCCGGTGCTGCTCGAAGGCCTGGGCAAATTCCTTGTGCTGCTCGACGCGTTGGAGTCCGACGGTACCGATCTGTCGCCCCAGCCGCGCAGGGTGATGGCTCAGGCATGAGGAATCTACAGTGAAGCAAGTGATTGCCGATCAGGCGGATGGCCTGCGGCGCCTGATGGCTGGCAGCATCGGGCGGCTGGTGGCTGTGGTTGGCAGCGGGCCGGCTGTGGGCGCCACAAGCGTGACGCTTAACCTTGCGGCAGCACTGATGCAGCAGGGCAAGGATGTGCTGCTGCTCGATGAGCGCAGCGCGGTGGATTCACCCCCGGCCCTGCGCCAGGGGCGACTGGTGTTGATCGACACCGTGCTTGACAAGGATGGCGCCCTTTCGCCGCTGGCCGCACAGGCAGACCATGTTTTCGTGGTGTTGCAGCCCAATGTGGCGTCCATCACGGCTGCTTATGTCTGCATCAAGCGGCTTTGCCACGCGCATGCGTTGCAGCGCATGCGCGTGCTGGTCAATCATGCGGCTGGTGCGGCAGAGGCACAGCGCATTTTGTCGAACCTCGCGCTGACGGGGAGCCGCTATCTTGCCGTGGCACTTGAGCCCGCCGGGTGTGTCAGGGCGGACCCGCGTCTGCCCCAGGCGCAGCGATTGAACCTGACGGTCGTTGAAGCATTTCCGACGAGTCCTGCCGCGATGGATTTTTGCCGGATCGCATCTGATTTTTTGCACTGGCCCCAGTCGCCACGGAGTGGTCACGCGCCATGGCTGGCTCGCACTCCAGTGTTGATGCGCGGGGAAAGTCCCGTGCTGGAGGTGCATTGATGCGGCAGCCGAATTCCGAGTTTCACGAGTGTTAAAAATGCAGGAGGGTTCCTCGATGTACACATCCCAGGGAAAAATCGACAAGTCCGGCCCGTCTGATTTGTTGACGCAGTACGCGCCGCTGGTGCGACGTCTGGCCCTGCAGCTGATTGCCAAGCTGCCGGCCAGCGTCGAGCTGGACGACCTGATCCAGGTGGGCATGATGGGACTGCTCGATGCCGGCAATCGCTACAAGGACGATCAGGGGGCCAAATTTGAAACCTATGCCAGTCAGCGTATTCGCGGCGCGATGCTCGATGAACTGCGTGCCAATGACTGGGTGTCGCGTGGCTTGCGGCAGTCCTCCCGCGGTGTTGCCCGGGCGGTCCAGGCCCAGGAACAAAAGCTGGGTCGACCGGCTACCGAGGGCGAGATCGCCGAGGAATTGCAGCTTTCCCTGGACGCCTATCAGCACCTGCTGCAGGAGATCCAGGGTTGCCAGCTGGTCTATTACGACGACTTTGACCAGGGCGATCAGGAGAACAGCTTTCTGGACCGGCAAGCCCTGGGCGCCCAGAGCCTGGCCGACGATCCGCTGACACAGCTGCTCAGAGGCGACTTTCGCCGCCAGTTGATTGAAGCCATCGAACTCATGCCCGAGCGAGAGCGCCTGCTGCTCAGTTTGTATTACGACGAAGAACTGAATTTGCGGGAAATTGGCGCTGTGCTCGAGGTGACGCAGTCGCGGGTTTGCCAGCTCCACAGCCAGGCCATCAGCCGCCTGCGCGCCAGTCTGGGTGACTCGCTGGATTCCCTGAAGAACGCCCTTTAAGCAGGCTGCGAGCGGCCTGCGAACACTCCATCAACCCCCCTGATTACATGTCAAAGAAAGGCCTATAGTGCGCAGTAATTTTCCCGTGACGACGACCGAGTATGAACTTCCGGAGGATGCCACGCTGGTTTCCAGGACGGATCTCAAGGGCCGCATTACCTATGCCAACCCTGCGTTTGTGGAGGTTAGCAATTTCACCAAAGAAGAGCTGATTGGAAGCGCGCACAACATCGTGCGCCATCCCGACATGCCGGAAGAAGCGTTCGCAGATCTCTGGACGACGCTGGGCAGGGGACTCCCCTGGACCGGCCTTGTCAAAAACCGGCGCAAAAACGGCGACTTCTACTGGGTGCTTGCCAACGTGACACCCATTCAGGTCGACGGCAGGACACAGGGATTTATGTCGGTGCGCAGCAAACCGGAACGGAGTCAGATCCTCGAAGCCGAGCAAATTTACCGAAGTATCAGGGAAGGTGCATCCGCGCATTTGACCATCCGGCAGGGCAGCGTGGTGCGGCGCGGCTGGCGCGATGTCCTCACCTTGGTCAGGCTTGTTTCGATCCGGAAACGGATCGCATGGACCACGGGCATGGGCGCTGCATTGGCGCTGCTTCTGGGGGCATTGGGCTGGTGGCAGGCAAGCGCGCTGGTCAAGATCGCAGGTGAGCCCAGTTCGTTGCCGGTGCTGATCGCCGCGGCGTGTGGGCTGGCGGCGCTTGCATTGGCAGGGTTCGGCTATTTCATTGTGCAGACGATCCTCAAACCCCTGGACAAGGCCAGTGGGGTGGCGCGTGCCATTGCCGGTGGCTCCTTGCTGCTCAAGTTCCCGACGGCGGCCACCGATGAAACCGGGCAGTTGATGCGCGCGCTCAATCAGATGAGCGCCAATCTTGTGGCCGTGGTGTCCGATGTGAGTGCCAACGTTGGTTCCATTGCAACGGCCGCCACCGAAATCGCCGCCGGCAACCACGACCTGTCCTCCCGTACCGAAGAGCAGGCCAGTTCCCTGGAGGAAACCGCAGCGTCCATGGAAGAGCTGACGTCTACCGTCAAACAGAACGCCGACAACGCCCGCCAGGCCAACCAGCTGGCAGTCACCGCCTCCAGCGTGGCCGTCAAGGGCGGCAGCGTGGTCGCCGAAGTGGTGGGCACCATGGGCGCCATCAACGCCTCCTCCCGAAAGATCGTCGACATCATCGGCGTGATCGACGGGATTGCCTTCCAGACCAACATCCTGGCCCTGAACGCTGCGGTTGAAGCGGCCCGGGCCGGGGAACAGGGCAGAGGCTTTGCGGTGGTGGCTGCTGAAGTCAGAAACCTGGCGCAGAGAAGTGCGGCAGCGGCCAAAGAGATCAAGACCCTGATAGGCGACTCCGTCGACAAGGTCGAAGAAGGCAGCAAACAGGTGGCCGAGGCCGGCAAGACCATGGACGAGATTGTGGACAGCGTCAAACGCGTGACCGACATCATGGCCGAGATCACGGCGGCCAGCCAGGAGCAGACGCAGGGTATCGAGCAGATCAACCAGGCGATCACGCAGATGGACCAGGTGACGCAGCAGAACGCCGCGCTGGTGGAAGAGGCTGCTGCTGCAGCATCCTCACTGCAGGAGCAGGCCAGCGGGCTCAGCCAGGTGGTCAGTGTGTTCAGGCTGAATCAGAACCAGCCCTTGGGGCATGGGGCTGCGCCCCAACACAGGGCGGCTGCCTACAAAAGCGCGCCCATGCAGCCACCCCGGGAGAAGGCGGCCATTGCCGCGCCGCGCGGGCCCGCTGCATCCAGTGGCGAGCTGGACACGGCGGGGGGCGGCTGGGAAACGTTCTAGAACCCACCCGCCGGCAATGATTTTCAATTTCCCCTCAAGTTTTCCGATCCCTGGCCGTTAAACAGGTGTAGAGACCTCAACGGCATTGCTTCCAGTTGCACAGCGTGCGGGTGCCGGGCCGGGTCTGTCCCCACCCACGTTTCAAGGAGCACCCATGCAAGCAAGCCCCAGCCAAGCCGGAACCTCGGCCGTCCCCGCCATGCCACCCGGAGCCCTGGCGGCCCAGCCGCTGGAGTTCCTGGCGTTCACGTTGGGCCAGGAAGAGTACGGGGTGGACATCCAGAAGGTGCAGGAGCTGCGCGGTTATGACGCGGTCACGCGCATAGCCAATGCGCCCGAACACATCAAGGGGGTGGTCAACCTGCGCGGGATCATCGTGCCCATCATCGACATGCGCATCAAGTTCAACCTGGGCACGCCGACGTATGACCAGTTCACGGTGGTGATCATTCTCAACATTGCCAGCCGCGTGATGGGCATGGTGGTCGACAGCGTCTCGGACGTGATCACCCTGAGCCCGGAGCAGGTCAAGCCGGCGCCGGAGATGGGGGCGGTGCTCGATGCCGACTACCTGATCGGGCTGGGCACGCTAGATGACCGCATGCTGATCCTGGTCGACCTGGAAAAGCTCATGACCAGCGAAGACATGGGTCTGGTTGAAAAACTGGCCGCTTGAAGTGCAAGACATCTTCCGGTTGATATTCATTTCAAGGCGCCGATCATGAAACTCAACAACATCAGGGTTGGCAACCGACTCACGCTGGCATTTGGCCTTATCCTGCTCATCACGTTGGCAACAGCCGCCATCGGCGTCTGGCGCCTGCAGGCACTCGCGACAATCACGCACCAGCTGGGTACCGAAGACAATGAAAAACTGAGGATGGCTGAGCAGTGGCGCCAGACCATTGATCTCAACTGGATACGTACCCGGGCATCCGTGCTGGACGCCGACGCCAGCCGCATGCCTATGTGGCAGGCCGAGATGGACAAAACCTCCGAGATCACGGTGGCATCGCGCAAGCGCCTGATCGAGCTGGTTCAGTCGGAAGAAGGTAAAAAACTGATCGCCAATATCGATGCCGCGCGTGAGGCTTATCGAACGCCCCGTGCCGCCCTGCTCAAAAAGAAGCAGGCAGGTGAAGATGTGACAGCCGCCCTTGATCAGGATCTGAAGCCGCTGGCAGTCGCCTACAGCGAAACCATCCGTCAACTGGCTGTCCGTCAGAAGGAAATCTACGACGCCTCCCTCCAGGAGGCAGAAAGCGACGCGGCCCGTGGCCGGACATTCATTATCGTTGGCGGCCTGCTGGCGTTGCTGCTGGGGACCGGTCTGGCCATTGTGCTGACGCGCTCCATCGTCATTCCGCTGCGGCAGGCTGTCCATAGCGCCCGCCACATCGCTGACGGCGATCTCACCCAGCCCATCGATAGCGCCGGGCGGGATGAGGCTGCCGAGTTGCTGCAAGCCCTTAAGGCCATGCAGTCCAGTCTTGTCACCATTGTTGGAAACGTCCGCAGCGGCACCGACACGATAGCGACCGCGTCCAGCCAGATCGCCGCCGGCAACCACGACCTGTCGTCCCGGACCGAAGAGCAGGCCAGCTCCCTGGAAGAGACCGCGGCGTCCATGGAAGAGCTGACGTCTACCGTCAAACAGAACGCCGACAACGCCCGCCAGGCCAACCAGCTGGCAGTCACCGCCTCCAGCGTGGCCGTCAAGGGCGGCAGCGTGGTCGCCGAAGTGGTGGGCACCATGGGCGCCATCAACGCCTCCTCCCGAAAGATCGTCGACATCATCGGCGTGATCGACGGGATTGCCTTCCAGACCAACATCCTGGCCCTGAACGCTGCGGTTGAAGCGGCCCGGGCCGGGGAACAGGGCAGAGGCTTTGCGGTGGTGGCTGCTGAAGTCAGAAACCTGGCGCAGAGAAGTGCGGCAGCGGCCAAAGAGATCAAGACCCTGATAGGCGACTCCGTCGACAAGGTCGAAGAAGGCAGCAAACAGGTGGCCGAGGCCGGCAAGACCATGGACGAGATTGTGGACAGCGTCAAACGCGTGACCGACATCATGGCCGAGATCACGGCGGCCAGCCAGGAGCAGACGCAGGGTATCGAGCAGATCAACCAGGCGATCACGCAGATGGACCAGGTGACGCAGCAGAACGCCGCGCTGGTGGAAGAGGCTGCTGCTGCAGCATCCTCACTGCAGGAGCAGGCCAGCGGGCTCAGCCAGGTGGTCAGTGTGTTCAGGCTGGACAACCAGCCGGTCCATTATGTGGCGCCACCGCAGCGCAGCGCAGCCGACCGCCAGAGCGCACCCAAGCAGCCGCCTCCGGCCAAACGCGCCATTGCGGCGCCGCGCCGGCCTACCGCGCCTGGTGGCGAGCTGGCCACGGCCGGGGGTAGCTGGGAAAATTTTTGAAAATGGTGATGAAGGGTGTCCCGGTATACAAGTGTGTTGCCGCTTTGTCGGCTGATACATCGGCGTGGCATCAAACCGTATAGGAGTTTTCATGCCCGCAAGAAACCTGCGCCAGGAACGAGATGAACTGCCTCTGGACGTCCGTTCTTGGCCGACGATTCACGATGGACGCAAGTCCCTGTTTGTGCTGGCGCAGGTTCACTCTGCGCAGCAGGGAATTGCTGTTCTTCCCGGGTCGCAGGCCGCTTCGGCTGTCCCTGTCGCCACCTTGCCGCTGCAGGACAGCTTGTTCCGCACGTTGACCGAGGAGGCGCCCCAGGTGATCTGGTACGCCAATGCGCGGGGCGATCTGGTCTATGCCAACCGCAGGTGGTACGCCCTGGTGGGCGGCAAGCCGGAAGACTGGATGGGCAGCAAGTGGCTTCAGGCCGTGCATCCGCAGGACCGGGAAGATCTGCTGGAGGCATGGCAACGCTCACTCCGGGAGCGCGAGAATTATTCCGGCGTGCGGCGCATCCTGTCCCGGGACGGGAGCTACCACACGATGTCGTACAAGGCCAGGCCGGTACTTGGTGAAAAAGGCGATGTGGCCTTCTGGGTAGGCATCGACACGGATATCAGCGAGATCAAGGCGACGGAGGCTGCATTGCGTCTGTCCAACGAGGAACTGGCAGCTTTCTCCTATTCGGTATCCCATGACCTGCGTTCGCCCCTGAGCGCCATCGATGGTTTCAGCCGTCTGCTGGCCAGACAGCTGGATCCTCAGGCCAGTGATACGGCGCGGCATTACCTCGCCAGGATCGAAGCGGGGGTAGGTCAGATGGGCCGGCTGATCGAAGATCTTCTTTCACTGGCCCAGGTTTCCCGCACGGATTTCCGCAACGAAATCGTTGATCTGAGCCAGCTGGCTGTGCAGGTGCTGGAGCGGCACCTGGGAAGCCCGGATGGGAGGGACGTGACTGTGACCATCGCACCCGGCCTGCAGGCCAGGGGTGACGGCCGGCTGATTCGGGTGGTGCTGGAAAACCTGCTTGGAAACGCGTGGAAGTTCACGTCGCAGCGGGTCTCCGCCATCATTTCCGTCGGCCAGCTCGCCGATGCCGAGGGAGACCCCATCTTTTTTGTGCGCGACAATGGCGCCGGATTCGACATGGCATATGCCGACAAGCTGTTCAAGACCTTCCAGCGTCTTCATTCAAGCACAGAGTTCCCCGGGACCGGTGTGGGCCTGGCGACGGTGCATCGCATCGTGACGCGACACGGCGGAGAAGTCTGGGCTGATGCGGAGCCCGAAAAAGGCGCCACGTTTTTCTTCACGCTGCCCAACCGGTAAGCACTGCACCTTACGACGCGGGCCTCGCCATCTGGTCGGCAGGAGCGATCGCTGGCGTTGCCGCATGGGGTGCCAGGCTTTTCCAAAGTGGTGAATGGGCGTCGCAGCGCCTGGGCAGGGCGGGCTGAAAATGCCCGCGCGGTCAGGACGGGTCTGTCTCAGCCGACTGCAAACCGACTGCCGCTGCTGGAACCTGCCTTGTGCGTGCCATCCGGCCCATACAGAGGCTGGCCACTGGCTTTCAGGAAGTTGATGGACTGCCGTGTGTAGTCCAGATGGGTGTGGATCATCACCCCATTTCGGTGATTGCACTCATGGGCTTGCGCTGCGCGCGCCAGCAGATTGCTCCATGCCGTTTGGAGAGTTTCTCCCCCGGCCATCGCAGCGGCATCGCAACCATTGCGTCCAGGGGCGTAGCCCAACGCCTGCTGCTCCATTTCACGCTGGCGACCGATCAGGGCGATTTGCTCGGCCAGTTGTGACTTGCGCTCGGCAAGACCGGGCAGGCGTTTGAATTCGCCTTGGGTCATGGCGTCAGATTCCTGGGCGAGCAATTCGAGAAATTCGCCGATGGCGGCATGTTCGCGAACGAGGAGGTCGACCAGCGGGGAGCTCATGGCGCTTTTTCTCCCAGGAGATCACGCACCGAACGGAGCAGTCCGTCGGCTATTTTGGCGGTGTCCACATGGTAGCGGCCGGCACTGATGTCTTCGCGGATTTTACCCACGCGGGCCGCGTCGAAGTCTCCGTTGGTCGAGGGCAGCAAGGGCGTCGCTGCAGCCGGGCGAACCTGGGCCGCCTCTGCCGGCATGCCTGACACCGCACGGTTCGGCTTGACGCCTTCCCTTGCGGGCACAGCCGGGGAATCGGCTGCATTTTTCAGGAAAGTGACGTTTTGATTGATTTTCATGATGTTTTCCTCAGGGGATCTCACCGGTATAACGGCAGATCATCCCGATACTTGAGGGAATGACTGCAATTTAACAGGATCAATTGGTTCGTTCCACCATTCCGTCGGGGCCGACGATGCCGCTGATCAGCGTGCCGCCCTGCATTTTGACCTGAATCAGGGTGCCCACGGCCGCACTGGTCATGGCTGTTCCCTCGGCACTCACCATAAAGCCTGCTCCCTGGGTGCGTACGCGAATGGTCTGCCCCCTTTGCACTGCCACGGCGTCTCGCAGCAACTCCCGCCGCAAGGGGGCACCCGATGCGATCTGGTTGAGGGCAGTTGCGCCATTGAATTGCGCGGGATCGACGATCACGCTGCGGGGAAGGGCGGTCAGGTCGCCTTCGCGTGCAGTGGCATCGGCGAGTGTCAACGCCTGGCCCGCAGAGATGGGTCGAACGGCGGCATAGTAGACGGACCGGACCGCGATGTACACAGGCACAAAGCGGGTCCACGGTTGATCCGAATGGCATCGCACCCCGACCGACAGGCGCCCCCACAAGCGGGCACCACCGGGCAGGAAGGGCTCGGGTGATTCACATGCCGGCAGTGCGCCCGAAATCGGCGTATCAATCGTGATGCCTACCTTGCCGGGCAGGCCTGCCGTCTGGCGCAACAGGAATTGCTCGATCACGGGGCGTGCATTGCCCGACAGGGGCACTGGTTGCGACGTCGCGCTGTGGGCCTGCAGGGACAGGCTGGCGAAGGTGACAAGGGTGGCAAGTCCAGGTGCCAGGACTTTGTACATGGGCATCTTCATGAAATCCCTCAATGGAGTGGCGCCAATGGCCAGGGCCTGCAGGTGTCAATGGACACCCGCGTGCTCGGCGCCCGGGTATTGCAGAAATTTTAGGAGCCTGGGCGACGCGGCCAAGGATTGAATTGCGCTGCAATCCGGGTGCTGTTTGCCCGATTGAAAGCCGCAGTCCCGGCATGCAATCCATGAAAGCGGAATATCGGTCGCCAACGCTGCGGCAAGAGTTGAATTGAACCTTGAAACGCCGTCTGTTCAGGTGATTGCGCAAGGAGGGTCTCCCTACAATTATTTTCATCAAAGCCGGCTATGCCGTCAGAGGCACCACTTGAAACGTTGAGGAGAAAAATGATCGACAAACTGGATTCAGCACTGCGCTTCCATCAGGAGGCGCTCAGCCTGCGGGCGCGGCGGCAGGAAGTGCTGTCGTCCAATGTCGCGAATGCCGACACGCCCAATTTCAAGGCGCGTGATTTTGACTTCAGCAGCAAGCTGACGGAGGCGGTTGAACGCGGCAGGCAGTCCATGTCCATGTCGATGTCCACCACGTCGTCCCGTCATCTGTCCGGTGAAGCGCATGCGGCAAGCGAGAGCGACTTGATGTACCGCACGCCCAATCAGACTAGCCTCGATGGCAACACCGTCGAGATGGATGTAGAGAGGGTCAATTTTGCCGACAACGCCATGCGTTACGAAGCCAACCTGACCATTCTGGGTTCCAAAATCAAATCGCTGTTGTCAGCGGTTCAGTAACAACCAGGCGGAGTCTGTTCATGCCGTTTTCAAACCGTTCGCTCAGCATTTTCGATATCGCCGGCTCGGCCATGACTGCCCAATCGCAGCGCATGAACACCACCGCCAGCAACATGGCCAACGCGGACAGCGTCGCCGGGCCGGATGGCCAGCCTTACCGGGCCCGTCAGGTTGTGTTCGAGATGTCACCTGGAGCGGGTCAGGGCATAGGCGGTGTCAGGGTGGCGCGCGTCATCGAAGATCCCTCGCCGCTGCGCATGGTGCATGACCCCAAGAATCCACATGCGAACGCCGAAGGCTATGTGGCCATGCCCAACGTCAACGTGGTCGAGGAAATGGTCAACATGATCTCGGCTTCGCGGTCCTACCAGGCCAATGTCGAGGTTCTCAATACGGCCAAGACATTGATGCTCAAAACGCTGACGGTGGGTCAGTAAGGCCGTTGGCGGCCGCCATTTCCATTTTCGGAGAATTTCTTATGACTGCTTCTGCAATCACTTCAACCGACGGCGCCAGCGCGGCCGGCGCGCTGTCATCCAAGACGGTTTCAAGCGCCGATGGAGAGCAGCGTTTTCTCAAGCTGCTTGTCACGCAGCTGAACAATCAGGACCCCCTGAATCCCCTGGACAACGCCGAGCTGACCTCGCAACTGGCACAGATGAGCACCGTCAGCGGAATTGAAAAACTCAATACGGCCTTCCAGTCCCTGCTGGCCCAAAGCGGATCCAGCCAGGTCCTGCAGTCTGCCTCCCTGATCGGTCATTCCGTGCTCGTTCCCGGAAACGGGTTGGCTCTGGAGCAGGG
Organism: Pseudomonadota bacterium; assembly: GCA_040389085.1. Taxonomy (GTDB): domain Bacteria; phylum Pseudomonadota; class Gammaproteobacteria; order Burkholderiales; family Burkholderiaceae_C; genus Polaromonas. The sequence continues at coordinate 158,643 of JAZKAP010000012.1, read as the reverse complement.
TGCTGCTGTGCCGTTTGCCGTTGAGCTGCCGCAGGGCGCTGATTCGGTGAAAGTCACCGTCACCGATGCGGCTGGCAACACCGTTCGCAGTTTTGATCTGGGTGCCTTACCGCAAGGGGTCAAGACACTCTCCTGGGACGGCAAGTCAGATGGCGGTGTGCAGTTGGCAGACGGCGCCTACACCGTCAACGTGGCGGCCTACTCCGGGGACTCCAGGGTGACAGGGATTGCGCTGACCTATGCCGACGTGGCCAGCGTGTCGCAGGGCGGCAATGGTGTTGCGCTTGATCTCGGAGCCGGTCGCAAGGCCGCGCTCAGTGAGGTTCGCCTGATTCTCTGAGCCTGACCGACTCGCGGCAGTCTCGATTTACAAGTCAATTCAACAGAAGGAAATACCATGGGTTTCGCACAAGGTGTAAGCGCTCTGAACGCCTCCGCAGCCAATCTCGACGTGATTGGCAACAACATTGCCAATGCCGGAACGATAGGCTTCAAATCCGGGGGCGTGCAGTTTGCGGATGTGTATGCAGGTTCGAAGATCGGTCTGGGCACCCAGGTGGCCAGCGTTGCGCAGAATTTCACGGCCGGCTCGGTGCAAACCAGTTCCCGCGCCCTGGATGTGGCCATCAGTGATGGTGACGGATTTTTCCGGCTCGCGAGCCCGGAAGGCGAAATAGCCTATTCGCGCAATGGCCAGTTTGACATGGACAAGAACGGCTACATCGTCAACACGGCCGGTTTGCAGCTGACGGGTTATGCCGTGGGTGCCAACGGCAACCTTGCGGGCGGCACCCCGGCCCCTTTGCAAATGCCCACGGCCGCCATGGCGCCGAAGGCGACCGGGTCCGTGACCGGAATCACTGCACAGTTCAATCTTGATTCGCGGAGCACAGCGCCGGCGGCTGCATTCGACGCCACGGATTCAAGCACCTACAACTATGCCAATTCGGTGACGATTTATGACTCGCTGGGAAACCCTCATGAGTTGGCTACCTTCTTTGCAAAACAGGCTGCTCCGGCCCTCAATACCTGGAATGTTCATGCGACCGTGGACGGGAAGCCGCTGGATAACGGTGGTGTTCTGCCAGCTGTGGCCAATGGCACGGCGATCGGCACCTTGACCTTTGACAGCAACGGCATTCTGGATACGGCCGTCGTGGGTAACGGTGTCCTGGGTTTCAAGACGCCCGGCTTTACCCTGGGCAATGGCTCAGCGCCGATGACGTTCGATATGAACGTCGCGGGCACCACCCAGTTCGGCAATGCCAATGATGTCAGAAAGTTGACGCAGGACGGCTATGCATCCGGCACCCTGACCTCCCTGGCCATTGAACAGGATGGAACCATCACCGGAAAATACAGCAACGAGCAGTCCAACACGCTTGGACAGATCGTCCTGTCTTCTTTTGTGAATCCTAACGGACTGCAGTCCAAGGGCGACAACGTCTGGGCCGAAACCGCTGCGTCAGGTCAACCGTTGACGGGCACACCGGGTGCCGGCACCAAGCTGGGTGCCCTGGTTTCTGGAGCCCTGGAAGGCTCCAACGTGGACCTGACCTCCGAACTGGTCAACCTGATCATTGCACAGCGGACCTATCAGGCCAATGCCCAGACCGTCAAGACGCAAGACCAGGTGATGCAGACCCTGATGAACATGCGTTGATGACCCTGTGACCGCCTGCAAGGCGGTTTCTGGCGTCAACAAAATCAGGACAACCAAGGAAGCAATATGGACCGGATGATCTATGTCGGCATGACGGGTGCCAAACAGGCCATGGAGCAGCAGGCTGCGGTGGCCAACAACATGGCCAATGTGTCGACGCCCGGTTTTCGCGCGCAGATCAACAACTACCGTGCGGTCCCTGTCGTCGGCGACGAGATGGCGACCCGTGCCATGGTGGTTGCCACGACCCCTGGCGCCGACATGCGTTCCGGGCCGCTGATGCAGACTGGCCGTCCACTGGACGTTGCCATACGCGGCGAAGGCTGGTTGACCGTACAGACGACGGACGGCGGCGAGGCTTACACCCGGGTCGGCAATCTTCAAGTGGGTGCCGACGGCCAATTGATGACCATGGATGCCAGGCCGGTGTTGGGCGAGTCTGGCCCGATGGTTGTGCCTCCGGGCTCGTCGCTGGTGGTGGCCGATGACGGCGTGGTGACAGCGCTGGGCGCCGGTGATCCGGCCGTTGGTGCCGCGGAAGTGGGGCGCCTGAAGCTGGTCAACCCTGCCGTCGATGAGCTGGTGCGTGGCGACGATGGCCTGTTTCGCATGCAGGCCGGCACGGCCGCCCCGCAGGCCGACCCCAGCGTGCGTTTGCTGTCCGGCACGCTGGAGGGAAGCAACGTCAATGCCGTGGAGGCCATGGTCGACATGATTGCCAATGCACGACGCTTTGAGATGCAAATGAAGACACTGCAGACGGCCGAAAGCAACGACCAGCAGGCCAACAAGCTGCTGGGCAACGGCTGATTCGCCGCCCACCTCTTGCCAACCGATCCGACATGAACACGGCCCCGGCCATTCCCCAGGAGTTTTTTCCATGATTCGTTCCCTTTCCATTGCCAAAACCGGTCTTGATGCCCAGCAGATGCAACTCGATGTTGTTGCCAACAACCTGGCCAACGTGGGCACCACAGGTTTCAAACGCAGCCGCGCCGTGTTTGAAGACCTGATGTACCAGAACCTGCGCCAGACCGGCGGCCAGACCTCGGACCAGACGCGCATGCCCTCCGGCCTGCAACTGGGTACAGGCGTTCGCGTGGTGGCCACCGAGCGGATTCATACCCAAGGCAATCCGACGAAGACCGAGAACCCGAAAGATGTGGCCATCAATGGCGATGGCTTCTTTCAGGTATTGATGCCGGACGGCACGACGGCCTACACGCGGGACGGTTCATTCCAGTCCGACCAGAGTGGGCAACTGGTCACCGCCAGCGGCTTTCCCGTGCAGCCGGCCATTACCCTGCCGCAGAACACCACCAGCATGACCATTGGTCGCGATGGCACGGTGTCGGTCACCCAGGCCGGCAGTACGGCCAACGTGCAGATTGGCCAGATCCAGCTGGCGACCTTTCTCAACGCCGCGGGTCTGCAAAGCAAGGGTGAAAACCTCTATGTGGCGACGGATGCCTCCGGTGGAGCCAACGAGACCGCGCCGGGCCAGAACGGCGCCGGCATCCTGAATCAGGGTTATGTGGAATCGTCGAACGTCAACGTCGTCGAGGAGCTGGTCAACATGATCCAGACCCAGCGTGCGTATGAAATCAACAGCAAGGCTGTCCAGACCTCTGACCAGATGCTCGCGCGCCTGGCGCAGCTGTGATGCACGGGTTGCCGCAGAGATGCTGGCGCACAGGCGGCTGGACATTGGCCGTCGCGGGTTTGCTGGGGGGCTGTGCGCAGATCCCGCGCGAGCCACTGGTGCATCAGCCCATGAGCTCGCGTGCCGATGCGCAGGTGCGCCCCGCCGCGCCGGTCAATGGCGCAATCTATCGAACCGGTTTCGGCGCGCAGGCCCTGTTTGAAGACAGGCGGCCGCGTTACGTGGGCGACATCCTGACCATCCTGGTCAGCGAAAACGTCAATGCGAGCAAGAACTCGGCGGCCAATGCCAGCCGTAGCGGAAGTGCCAGCACCGAGCTGAGCCTGATTCCGAAAATTTTCAGCGGCCTGATCTCCAGCGCGCAGGACGCCACTGCGGGCGGAAAAAACATACTGAGTGCCAAGGGTGGGGCCAATGCCACGAACACCTTCAACGGCGTGATCACGGTCACGGTGATTGAAGTTCTCCCCAACGGCAACCTGATTGTCAGCGGAGAAAAGCAGATGCTGATCAACCAGGGTACGGAGTTCATCCGTTTCTCGGGCGTGGTCAACCCGCGCACCGTCAGCGCGAACAACACTGTTCCTTCCACCCAGGTCGCCGACGCGCGCATGGAATACAGCGCCAAAGGTTATATCGACGAAGCCCAGAGCATGGGCTGGCTCCAGCGCATCTTCCTCAACGTGCTGCCGTTCTGATCATGAACACCACACTCATTTTGCTTGCGCCTCGGGGAAGAATGCACACGGCGCTGACGTGCTGCCTGAAACTTTGCCTGCTTTTGTCTGCCCTGGTCGGGCAGCCATCGCAGGCGGAGCGCCTGAAGGATCTCGCGAGCATTCAGGGCGTGCGCGACAACCCTCTGATCGGTTACGGCCTGATGGTCGGCCTCGATGGCAGCGGCGACCAGACCATGCAGACACCGTTCACCACCCAAAGCCTGAACAACATGCTGGGGCAGCTCGGCGTGACGGTACCGCCCGGAACCAACATGCAGCTGAAAAATGTGGCTGCCGTGATGGTCACCGCATCCCTGCCGCCCTTTGTGCGGCCCGGGCAGACCATCGACATCACGGTGTCATCCCTGGGCAATGCCAAGAGCCTGCGCGGCGGGACCTTGCTGATGACGCCGTTGAAGGGCTCCGACGGCCAGGTCTATGCGCTCGCCCAAGGCAACATGGTGATCGGAGGCGCTGGTGCCTCGGCCAATGGCAGCCAGGTCAAAATCAACCAGCTCAGCTCCGGCCGCATTCCAGCGGGCGCCATTGTGGAGCGGGCGGTGGAGTCGTCACTCGGCGGGGACGGCACCGTGATGCTTGAGTTGACGACCAGCGATTTCGGCACGGCGCAGAAGGCAGTGGACGCCATCAACCGGAATTTTGGTCCAGGGACGGCCCATGCGCTTGACGCCCGGGTGATCCAGGTCACCGCACCGCCCCGGCCTGAGGACCGCGTCGGGTTCCTCGCCCGCATCGAGAACATCGATGTTGCGCCTTCTCAGGCGATCGCGAAAGTGGTTATCAATGCCCGTACCGGCTCGGTCGTGATGAACCAGACCGTCCGGATCAATGACTGCGCCGTGGCGCACGGCAATCTGTCGGTGGTGATCAATACCGAGCCGGTGATCAGCCAGCCCGGTGCACTCTCGGGCGGCAGCACGGTGGCCACCCAGCGCTCGCAGGTTGAAGTCAGCCAAGCGGGTGGCGCGCTGCAGATCGTGCGTGGCGGCGCCTCGCTGGCCGACGTGATCAAGGGACTCAATACGCTGGGTGCCAATCCGCAGGATCTGGTGTCCATTTTGCAGGCCATGAAGGCCGTCGGCGCCTTGCGCGCTGAGCTCGAGATCATCTGAGGTTGACATGAACAGCGCCGGTCTTGCCAACCTCAACAGCATGAATTCCCCTGCCGCAGGCGTGCTCGACCAGCGTTTGTCACTGGATGTGCAGGGTGTTGATGCCTTGCGACGCACGGTACGCAGTTCACCGCAGGAAGGCATGAAACAGGCCTCCAAGCAATTTGAAGTGATGTTCATGCAGATGGTGCTCAAGAGCATGCGTGAAGCCACGCCGTCTGACGGCATGTTCAGCAGCCAGCAGGAAAAGATGTACACGTCGATGCTGGATCAGCAACTGGCACAAAATCTGTCCGGCCGGGGTCTGGGCCTGGCTGAGGCCATGTTTGCGCAGCTCAACCGGACCGCTGGCGGGGCTGATGTGCAGCCCGCCGCAGTGCCCGCCGACAAGCCGCCCGGTCTGTCTGGCGCCACGGTGCCCAGGGCGCCGCAGGCGGTTGCTTCTGCCGCCGCACCGCTCGTCCGGACACCGGACCTCTCCCTGTACGAGACTGCCACGGCGCAGGCGACCCTGAGCAGGAGTGCGCTGCCGCAAGCGCACGTTGAGCAATTTGTATCGCGCATGCTGCCTGCGGCGCAGCGCGCCAGCGAGGCCACAGGTGTTCCGGCGCAGCTGATCATGGCGCAGGCGGCGCTGGAGTCCGGCTGGGGGCGGCGCGAGATCCGCGCGGAGGATGGCCAGGCCAGCTTCAACGTGTTCGGCATCAAGGCCGACAAGGGCTGGAAGGGGCCGGTGGTCGAAACCATGACCACCGAATACGTCAACGGCGTTGCGCAAAAGGGGCGGGCCAGCTTTCGGGCCTACGGCTCTTATGACGAAGCGTTTTCCGACTATGCGCGTTTCCTGGTGACGAACCCGCGTTACGCCAATGTGCTCTCCACGCAGGACCCGGCTGAAGCGGCGCACGGCCTGCAGCGCGCAGGTTATGCGACCGATCCCCAATACGGCGGAAAACTGGTCCGCATCATGAAGCAGATGTCCTGAGACCGCGATGGCCCGGGCGAGCACCGTTGAACCAGGCAGCAAAGCATGCGACGACCGTTTGTTTTTGAGAACTAAAGTTTTTTCTTGTTGTGGTCGTTAATACAAATAGTGTCTTTTGTTGTCATTATTTTTGAAGCGCGTACGGAAGCGCTGCCCACCTGATTGAGGAGCACCCATGCAAGCAAGCCCCAGCCAAGCCGGAACCGCGGCCGTCCCTGCCATGCCACCCGGAGCCCTGGCGGCCCAGCCGCTGGAGTTCCTGGCGTTCACGCTGGGCCAGGAAGAGTACGGGGTGGACATCCAGAAGGTGCAGGAGCTGCGCGGTTATGACGCGGTCACGCGCATAGCCAATGCGCCCGAACACATCAAGGGGGTGGTCAACCTGCGCGGGATCATCGTGCCCATCATCGACATGCGCATCAAGTTCAACCTGGGCACGCCGACGTATGACCAGTTCACGGTGGTGATCATTCTCAACATTGCCAGCCGCGTGATGGGCATGGTGGTCGACAGCGTCTCGGACGTGATCACCCTGAGCCCGGAGCAGGTCAAGCCGGCGCCGGAGATGGGGGCGGTGCTCGATGCCGACTACCTGATCGGGCTGGGCACGCTAGATGACCGCATGCTGATCCTGGTGGATATCGACAAGCTCATGACCAGCGACGAGGTGGGTCTTGTCCAGCAAGCCACCAGTGCTGCAGAGAATTAATCAAGATGATTGGGAGAACACACATGTCAAAGCTGCAAAGCCACACCTCCATGAGCATCGCAAAAAAGATGGGGTTGTTTACAGCCAGCGCCATCCTTGGCATCTTCGCGTTGACCGCACTGTTCCTGGTGTCGGAGCGAAAGCTGATCATGGAAGAGCGGCAAAACAACGTGCGGCAGGTGGTGGAAGCCTCCCACGGATTGCTGACCTACTACCACGGCCTGGCGACCAAGGGGGCGCTGACCGAGTTGCAGGCGCAGCAGCAGGCGATGCAGACAATCAAGGGCTTGCGGTACAGCGGAACGGAATATTTCTGGATCAACGATATGCACCCGCGCATGCTGATGCATCCGATCAATTCGGCGCTGGATGGAAAGGATTTGTCGGAGAACAAGGACCCGACCGGCAAGCACCTGTTTGTTGAATTCGTCAACACGGTCAAAAAAGGCGGGGCGGGATTCGTTTCCTATATGTGGGCCAAACCGGGCAGCGAAAAACCGGTGCCCAAGGTGTCTTATGTGCAGGGGTTTGCGCCATGGGGCTGGATCATTGGTTCCGGTGTTTATGTGGATACGGTTCAAGCCACCATTGTGAATCGGCTGATCTATTTTTCGATCGGTGCGCTGATACTTGCCGCCATCCTGTTTGTCATCGGCCTGATGATTTCACGCGGCCTGCTCAAACAGCTGGGTGGCGAGCCCGACTATGCGGCCGCCATCACGCGCCGCATCGCAGAAGGCGACCTGGCCGTCTCTGTCGACCTGAAAGACAATGACCAGTCGAGCCTGCTGTTCGCCATGAAGAGCATGCGCGACAGCCTGGCCCGTGTGGTCGGCGAAGTCCGCAGCGGCACCGACACGATAGCGACAGCCTCCAGCCAGATCGCCGCCGGCAACCACGACCTGTCGTCCCGCACCGAAGAGCAAGCCAGTTCCCTGGAAGAGACCGCAGCGTCCATGGAAGAGCTGACCAGCACCGTCAAACAGAACGCCGACAACGCCCGTCAGGCCAACCAGCTGGCAGTCACCGCCTCCAGCGTGGCCGTCAAGGGCGGCAGCGTGGTCGCCGAAGTGGTGGGCACCATGGGCGCCATCAACGCCTCCTCCCGAAAGATCGTCGACATCATCGGCGTGATCGACGGGATTGCCTTCCAGACCAACATCCTGGCCCTGAACGCTGCGGTTGAAGCGGCCCGGGCCGGGGAACAGGGCAGAGGCTTTGCGGTGGTGGCTGCTGAAGTCAGAAACCTGGCGCAGAGAAGTGCGGCAGCGGCCAAAGAGATCAAGACCCTGATAGGCGACTCCGTCGACAAGGTCGAAGAAGGCAGCAAACAGGTGGCCGAGGCCGGCAAGACCATGGACGAGATTGTGGACAGCGTCAAACGCGTGACCGACATCATGGCCGAGATCACGGCGGCCAGCCAGGAGCAGACGCCAGGCATAGAGCAGATCAATCAGGCGATCACGCAGATGGACCAGGTGACGCAGCAAAACGCCGCGCTGGTGGAAGAGGCTGCTGCCGCAGCGTCCTCGCTGCAGGAGCAGGCCAGCGGGCTCAGCCAGGTGGTCAGTGTGTTCAGGCTCGAGGGTGGGCAGATGGCGCCCGATCAAAAGCCAGCGCGCGCCGTGCTGCCCCCTGTGGTCCGATCTTTTTCCAGGCAAACAATTTTTACTGATACAGCGCAGGAGCCAGCATGAACATCAAGAATTTCAAAATCGGTACCCGTCTGGGGATGGGCTTCGCGGTGGTTCTCCTTTTTCTGGGTGTGATTGCGGGCCTGGGCGTATGGCGTCTCCAGAGCGTCGGTCTTGCCACCGAAGCGATGGCCAGTGAGGCGCTGCTCAAGGAGCGCCTCGCCGCCGAATGGCTGGTGGCCACGAGTACCAACAGTGTCCGGACATTCGCGCTGGTCAAAAGTACGGATCCGGATGACCAGAAGTACTTCCAGAAAAGCATTGCTGCAACCAGCCTCAGCATCACCGAGACATCCAAGAAACTGCTGGACATGCTGGATACGGCAGAAGAAAAAAAGCTGTATGAAGACAGCATGCTCAAAAGGACCGCGTATATCGGGTTTCGCACGGCAGCCTTGAAACTGAAAACGGATGGTCAGGCGGCACAGGCCGTGGAACTGGTTGACGGAAAACTGGTGCCGGCCCTGGAAGCTTACGATGCGAGCATCAAGGCCATGTTGTCTCAACAGAAGACCAACATTGACCAGACCGTGGCCTCGATCGACTTGTTGTACCGCTCCGGCCGCTTCATGCTGATCTCCCTGGCTCTGGTGGCCCTGGCCTTGGGCGGTCTGCTTTCCTGGTGGCTGACGGTCGGTATTACCCGTCCTCTGGACCGCGCCCTCCAGGTGGCAGAAACGGTTGCCGCCGGCAACCTGACCAGCCGGATTGAAGTGACAAGCAAAGACGAAACCGGCCAGCTGATGCAGGCCCTGAAAGACATGAACGACAGCCTGGCCAAGGTAGTCGGCGAAGTGCGCAGCGGCACCGACACGATAGCGACAGCATCCAGCCAGATCGCCGCCGGCAACCACGACCTGTCGTCCCGGACCGAAGAGCAGGCCAGCTCCCTGGAAGAGACCGCGGCGTCCATGGAAGAGCTGACGTCTACCGTCAAACAGAACGCCGACAACGCCCGCCAGGCCAACCAGCTGGCAGTCACCGCCTCCAGCGTGGCCGTCAAGGGCGGCAGCGTGGTCGCCGAAGTGGTGGGCACCATGGGCGCCATCAACGCCTCCTCCCGAAAGATCGTCGACATCATCGGCGTGATCGACGGGATTGCCTTCCAGACCAACATCCTGGCCCTGAACGCTGCGGTTGAAGCGGCCCGGGCCGGGGAACAGGGCAGAGGCTTTGCGGTGGTGGCTGCTGAAGTCAGAAACCTGGCGCAGAGAAGTGCGGCAGCGGCCAAAGAGATCAAGACCCTGATAGGCGACTCCGTCGACAAGGTCGAAGAAGGCAGCAAACAGGTGGCCGAGGCCGGCAAGACCATGGACGAGATTGTGGACAGCGTCAAACGCGTGACCGACATCATGGCCGAGATCACGGCGGCCAGCCAGGAGCAGACGCAGGGTATCGAGCAGATCAACCAGGCGATCACGCAGATGGACCAGGTGACGCAGCAGAACGCCGCGCTGGTGGAAGAGGCTGCTGCTGCAGCATCCTCACTGCAGGAGCAGGCCAGCGGGCTCAGCCAGGTGGTCAGTGTGTTCAGGCTGGACAACCAGCCGGTCCATTATGTGGCGCCACCGCAGCGCAGCGCAGCCGACCGCCAGAGCGCACCCAAGCAGCCGCCTCCGGCCAAACGCGCCATTGCGGCGCCGCGCCGGCCCGCCGCGCCTGGTGGCGAGCTGGCTACGGCCGGGGGTAGCTGGGAAACGTTTTAGTTCATGAGTTCCCGGAGCATGGAGGCTGAAGTTTTCTGCAAACGAGCAGCAGCTTCGTCCTCAAGTTTTCCGGGGAAATGTCGTTATCTATTCCAGAGGCAATCGGGAAACGCCACCGGTCTCCATAGTCACCGGGTAACAGTCGCCGCCTTGAAAGGCCAGCTTGATGTCGAATAGCATGTTTTATACCGGCCTGAGCGGCCTCAATGCCGCCCAGGCTGCGTTGGTGACCACCGGCCACAATACCGCCAACGTCAATACCCCCGGCTACAGCCGCCAGGCCGCGCAGCTTGCCTCGGGTGGTGGCGTTTACAGCCCCAGCGTCGGGTTCTTCGGCAGCGGTGTCAGGGTGGGTGACGTGACACGCAGCTACGACCAGTACCTGGTGTCGCAGCTCAACCAGGCGCAGTCCCTGAACCAGTCGCTGACCACCTACTACACGCAGATCAGCCAGATCGATAACCTGCTGGCCGATCAGAAAGCGGGCCTGGCACCCCAGTTGCAGTCCCTGTTCACCAATATCCAGGCGGTGGCCAACACCCCGGCTGATCCGGCGGCCAGGCAGCAACTGATCAGCTCCGCGCAAGCCACGGCCAACCAGTTTCGGTCCATGGACCAGTACCTGACCGGTCTCAACGGCAGCGTCAACGACCAGATTGCCGGCAGTGTCGAGCAGATCAACACGTATGCCGAGCAGATCGCCAGCCTGAACAAGCAAGTGGCCATGCTCAGCAATGCCACTGGCGGACAGGCGCCCAATGACCTGCTGGATCAACGGGACCAACTGGTCAATGAATTGGGGCAGCTGATCGGCACCAGGCTGGTGGTGCAGGACGGCGGCCAGTACAACATCTTCATTGGCAACGGGCAGACCCTGGTGCTGGGCGACAGGGCCACCAGGCTGGCGGCGGTGGCATCGTCGGGCGACCCCACTCGCTCCGTTGTCGCGGTGGTGAACGCTGCCGGCAATGCCGTGCAACTGCAGGACGGCATGCTCGGCGGCGGCGGCTCGCTCGGCGGGTTGCTGCAATTTCGCAGCGAAACGCTGGCTCCGGCGCAAAACTCGCTGGGCCGCATCGCGATTGTGTTGGCCGAAACGTTCAATGCCCAGCAGAACCTCGGCATTGATCTGAACGGTGCTCTGGGTTCTGATTTCTTCTCGCAAGCCAGTCCCGGCGTGCTGTTGAACAGCAAAAACACAGGCAACCTGGTGTTGACGCCGTCTTTTTCCGACAGCAACCAGTTGACCACCAGCGATTACCGCCTGGACGTGACCGCCGGCCCGGCCTACACCCTGACGCGGCTGTCGGACAACCAGACCATTCCCCTGACAGCTGGTTTTCCCGGCGCAGCGCCTGCAGACACCACCACCTTCGACGGCGTCACCCTGACGCTGGCCAGCGGCGCCGGCGCACCGGGTGACTCTTTCCTGATCCAGCCCACCCGCACCGGCGCACGTGACCTGTCGGTGCTGGTGTCCGACCCGGCCAGGATCGCGGCGGCTTCGCCCATCGTGACCGGCAACACCGCCACCAACCAGGGCAGTGGCGCGATCAGTGCCGGAAAAGTCGACGCGGCCTACCTGGCGACACCGCTGGCGGCCACGCTGACACTGACCTACAACAGCGCCACCAACCAGCTGTCGGGTTTTCCGGCCGGAGCCGCAGTCACGGTGACGCCCGCCAATGGTGTGCCCGACCCTGCCAGTCCCTATGCCGCGGGGGCGCCTGTCACGTATTCGCCGGGCGCGACCATGAGTTTCAATGGCATCACCGTCACCATCAGCGGCACGCCGTCGAACAGCGACCGGTTCACCGTGGCGAAAAACAGCGGTGGTGTTTCCGACGGCAGCAACGCCTTGCTGCTGGGCGCACTGCAAAACAAGAAAACCATGGGTAATGGATCGGCCAGCTTCAACGACGCTTATGCGCAACTGGTCAGCAGCGTCGGCAACAAGGCCCGGCAGGTCCAGATCGCCGGTACTGCCCAGACCAGCCTGACCACCCAGATCCGGTCTGCCCAGCAGTCGGTGTCAGGTGTCAACCAGGACGAAGAAACCGCCAACCTGCTGATGTTCCAGCAGATGTACCAGGCCAATGCCAAAGTGATCCAGACGGCGTCAACGATGTTTGATGCAGTCCTGGGCATCAGCCACTAAACCTTGCCCAGGAGTTCACGATGCGCATCAGCACCCAGTCCTTTTACGAACAGAGCCAGACCGCCATCGGCGCCCAGCAAAGTAGCCTGCTGCGGGTGCAGCAACAGATGGGAGCCATGACCAAAATCCTCGCACCGTCGGACGACCCCCTCGGCGCCACGCGCGCATTGGCGGCCTCGCAGTCAATCGCGCTGAACTCGCAATACGCGACCAGTCGCGGGCAGGCCACGCAGACCCTGTCGCTCGAAGAAAACAGCCTGCAGAGCGTTACCACCATCCTGCAGAACATCAAGGGCCTGCTGGTCCAGGCCGGCAACGGTACGATGGCTGATGCTGACCGGGCCAGCATTGCCACCACTTTGCAGAGCAGCATCGACCAGTTGCAGGGCCTGGCAAACACCGATGACGGCAACGGGCAGTTTCTCTTCGCCGGCTTCAAGAGTGGCAGTGCGCCGTTTGTGCGGCAAGCCGACGGCAGCATCCTCTATGCCGGCGACCAGGGCCAGCGCCTGATGCAGGTGGACGTGTCCCGGCAGATGGCCGGCACCGACGACGGCCGCAGCATTTTTCAGACCGTGCAGGGCGGCGCTGGCTACGTCAGCGCGTCGCCTGTCGGCAATACCGGCAGCGGTGTGTTCGGCCCCGCATCGGTTGTGGATCTCGCCGATCCCAACTACGGCAAGGATTTCGTGATCAGTTTTCCGACGGCCACTACTTACCAGGTCGATACGGCGACGGTGCCATCGGTCCCCGTGGTGCCAGCCACTGCTTTCACGACAGGCAGTCCCGTCCAGTTCGGTGGCCTGCAGATCAGCATCACCGGTGCTCCCGCTGCCGGCGACAGCTTCAGCGTCACCACGGCGAAAAATGCCGGAACGGACGTGTTTGCGGCGATTGGCGATGTGATCGCCGCGCTGCGGGCACCCGTGGACAACGCCGGCCCGGCCGCGCAGGCCAAGCTGCTCAACGCGTTGAGCACCGGCAACAGGAAGATCACCAATGCACACGACAACGTCCTGACGGTGCGCGCCTCGGTCGGCACGCGCCTGCAGGAGCTGGACGCGCTGGAAACCACAGGTGACAGCCGTGCGCTCTACGACAAGAGTTACCTGTCAGACCTGCAGGACCTTGACTATGCGAGCGCCATTTCCGAGTTCTACCAGCGCCAGACCGCGCTGCAGGCCAGCCAGCAGACCTTTGTCAGGATCCAGCAGATCTCGCTGTTCAATTACCTGTAAGTCGCATGGGTTGCGCAGGCAGATATGCTATTGATTTAATAGCTATCTGCGTCCATGGATATTGGGCTAAGGCCTCAAACCTTGCATAAAACCCAGCGTGGTCGTAAACCCTGCTGCAAACCGCGGCTCCAGAAAAGGCGCCAGGTATTGCATCAGCAGCTGCAGCATGGCCATGCCGGCCAGCAGGGTGATGGGAAAGCCCACGGCAAAGATGCTGAACTGCGGCGAGACCCGGTTCAGGATGCCCATGGCCAGGTTCAGGGTCAGCAGCGTGGCGATGAGCGGCAGCGCCAGCATGAGGCCGCCCGAAAAAATTTCGCCGCCCGCCGCCACCAGCAGGAACCAGCCACCGGCAGCCAGGGGGGCATCGGCCACCGGCAAGGCATGGAAACTTTCGGCCAGTGTCATGACCACCATCAGATGGCCGTCTACTGCCAGGAAGATCAGCATGGCCATCACGTTGAGCAGGCGGGCGATGACCATGGTGTTGCCGCCGCTGGTGGGGTCGAAAAAGGATGCAAAGGACAGGCCCATTTGCAGGCCCACGTATTCGCCGGCCGCCTGCACCGCAGCAAACACCATGCGCATTGAAAAGCCCATTGCCGCACCAATGAGGACTTGCTGGATCAGGATCCAGAAGCCGGCGGCCGACACCAGCGGCACCGCCGGCATGGCGCCCAGCGTGGGCGCAACAACGATGGCCAGCAGGGCGGCGAGGCCGACCTTGGCGGCGCGCGGCACCGCGGCTTCGCTGAAGATGGGCGCGGTGCTGATGAGCGCCAGCATGCGCACAAAAGGCCAGAGAAAGGCCACCATCCAGAGATTGAGCTGGTCGGAGGTGACCGAGAAGACCGGAGGCATCAACCGACGAGTTGCGGGATGGATGAAAACAGGTTGCGCATATAGTCCAGCACGCTGTTGAGCATCCACGGGCCCGCAATCACCAGTGTGGCAAACACGGCCAGCAGCTTGGGAATGAAAGACAGCGTCATTTCATTGATCTGGGTCGCAGCCTGGAACAGGCTGATCAGCAAACCGGTGACCAGGGCCACCAGCAGCAACGGCGCACCGAGCAGCAGCGAGAGCTTCATGGCCTCGTAGCCGAGGGCCATGACTGATTCAGGTGTCATGTGTCGATCCTTCCGGGTGCTGCAGCGTCAGGTGTAAAAACTCTGGGCCAGCGCCCCGATCAGCAGCTGCCAGCCATCGACCAGGACGAACAGCATCAGTTTGAAAGGGAGTGAAATCGTGGCGGGCGGAACCATCATCATGCCCATGGACATCAACACGCTGGCCACCACCAAATCGACGATGAGGAAGGGGATGAAGATTGTGAAGCCGATCTGGAAGGCGGTCTTGAGCTCGCTGATCACAAAAGCGGGCAGAAGGATTCTCAAGGTTACCTGTTCCGGCCCTTCCAGTTTCTCGATGTTGGCCAGCTTGGCAAACAACGCCAGGTCAGCCTCGCGGGTCTGCTTGAGCATGAACTGCTTGAAGGGCTCGACGCCGCGCTCCAGGGCCTGTTCGGCACTGATCTTGTTCTCGGAAAAAGGCTTGTAAGCCGTGCTGTGTACCTTGTCGAAGACGGGCGACATGACAAAAAATGTCAGGAACAGCGAGAGCCCGACCAGCACCTGGTTGGGCGGCGACGATTGTGTGCCGATGGCCGTGCGCAGCAGGCCGAGCACGATGAGAATCCGGGTGAAGCTGGTCATGGACAGCAGCAGCGCCGGCAGGAAAGACAGGGAGGTCAGCAGCACCAGGGTCTGCACGCTGAGCGACCAGGTCTGGCTTCCGCCGGGCCCACGCGAGCTGGTGATGCCCGGCAGACCTTGGGCAGAGGCCAGGGCCGGCAACAGCATCAGGGCCAGCATCAGTAGTGGCCAAAGGAGCGGCAGCGCCGCGCGGCTTCGCGGGTAGGCAGCGTTTGTCACTGTCCATCCCGCTTTCTCAGCTTGTTCAGGGATTCCGCCAGCCTTTGCGAAAACGCACTGGCGCCGGCGAGGCCGCCGAAGGACGGCGCCGCATCGGATTCGGAGAGCTTTTGCGCCGGCATGGTGTGCAGCGCGTTGACCTGGCCCGCGGCGACGCCAAGCACCAGCCACGAGCCGCCGATTTCCACCACCACGACACGTTCGCGCTGGCCCACCATGGCGCTGGACACCACTTTGAGCAGGCGCCCGCCTCCGACCTGCTGCAAGCCGAAGCGCCGTGCAGCCCAGGCGCAGAGAAAGATGAGGGCAAGCACCACGGCCAGGCCCAGGCCAGCCTGCAGCAGGCCGGCGGCGCCGAACGACCGCACGGGCTCTGCTGCCGCGGTGGGCACGGTCGGCAACACCGCACCGGCTGAAAAACTGATGCAGGCCAGCGCGGTGGCGGCCAGGGCACGAATGTCCGGCCGGCTCATCGGTTCAGCTTCTGCATGCGTTCGGACGGCGTGATGATGTCGGTCAGGCGGATGCCGAACTTGTCGTTGACCACCACCACTTCCCCCTGCGCAATCAGGTAGCCGTTGATGAAGACATCCATCGGCTGTCCGGCCAGGCCGTCCAGCTCGACCACCGAGCCCTGCGACAGCTGGAGCAGGCTCTTGATGGTGATGCGCGTGCGTCCCAGTTCGGCGGTCAGCTGGACGGGAACGTCAAGCACCCTGTCGATGTCGCCCCTTGCAATCTCGGAACCTGCATTGTTTTGCAGCGGCTGGAAAACCCGCTCGCCGGCCGGTGTGGACGGTGGTGCGGGTGCCGGAGACGGAGGGGCGGGAGCGGGTTCAGGTGCAGAGGCGAGCGCCTGCTCGGCGAGTGCGCTGCCCCAGTCGTCCAGTTCTGCCGCCGGCTCTTGCTTGCTGTCTTCACTCATGGTCTTTTCCCTTGCTGGAGTCGCTGTCTTGGTGGTGGATCATTTTTTCCACGCGCAAGGCATAGTGGTTGTTGGAGGTGCCGTAGCCGCATTCCATGACGGGCACGCCGTTGACCTTGCCGATGATGGTGTCCGGAATCTCGACAGGCAGCACGTCGCCCGCCTGCAGCCTGAGCAGCTGGCCAATGCTCGATTGCATGGTCAGGAAATGTGCCCGGAGCTCGACGTCGGCGCTTTGCACCTGCTGCGACAGCTGCTTGACCCAGCGCTTGTCAACTTCGATTTCGTCCTGCAGCGGGTTGGACAGCAGGTCGCGGATCGGCTCGATCATGGAATAAGGAATGCAGACGTTGAGCGCGCCGCCGATGGGCCCGAACTCGATCTGGAAGGTGGTGTTGATCACCACTTCATTTGGGGCCACGATGTTGGCCAGTTTCGCGTGCATCTCGGAACGCACATATTCAAAGTCAAGCGGGTAGACCGGCTGCCATGCGCTGCCGTAACTCTCCAGCGTGAGGTTGAGCAGCCGCTTGATGATGCGCTGTTCAGTCTGCGTGAAGTCGCGGCCCTCGATCCGGACGTGGTAACGGCCGTCGCTGCCGAACAGGTTGTCCACCACGAGGAAAACCAGCTTGGGATCGAACACGAACAGGGCCGTGCCGCGCAGCGGCTTCATGTGCATGAGGTTGATATTGGCCGGCACCGGCAGGTGCCGGATGAAGTCGCCATATTTCTGGATTTGCACCGCGCCGACCGAAATGTCGGCGCTGCGCCGCATGAAGGTCAGCAGCGAACTTCGCAGGTGCCGGGCAAACCGGTCGTTGATGACCTCCAGCGTGTGCATGCGGCTGCGCACGATGCGGTCATCGGTGCCGAGGTTGTAGGTCGGTGGACCTTCCTGGGGCGGTGGCGGTGCATGGACTGCCTCGGTGTCACCGGTGACACCCTGCAGCAGCGCATCTACCTCGTCCTGGGACAGCTGCTGGTCATAGGCCATGGGTGAATTTCATTGAGCGGGTTACTGCAGCATGAAAGTCGTGAACATCACACTGGAGATCTTCAGCGACGGCAAATTGGCCACGAAGGGCTGGTTGAGCGTCGTCATGATGTCAGCAGCCAGCTGGGCTCTTTCTTCCGGGGTGACCAGCGAATCGGCCGCGCGGTTGGACAGGGCCGTGAGAAGCCTGCTGCGCACTTCCGGCAGGTATTGGGTGACCAGCGCCTGCGACTTGGCGTCCGGTACCTTCAACGTGACGGCCACGTGCAGGAAGCGGCTGCGGCCGTTGGGCTGGAGGTTGACGGTCATGGGTTCCAGGGCGATAAAAATCGGATCGGCGGGCGCTATTGCGGCGGGCGCGGCTTCCTTGCGCTGGCTGGCCAGATAAAAGGCTGCGCCAGCCGCCGCCAGGGCGACCAGCGTTACCAGAACAATCAGCAGGACGAGGAGCTTGCGCGACTTGGGGGTCTTCGCGGGAGGAGTGCTGGTGGCCATGACTTTGCTGTTGGGGTTTGAGAATTGATTGTTTTCGAAAACCGGTGCCCGGCATCGCCGGATAAGCAGGGGTAAAACGCGTCAGATCCGGCATTTGCCGGACACGCGTCTCATGGCGCGCCTCAGGCGTAGGTGTCCACGCTGATCCCTCTGCCTGGTGGTCGGGAAGCTTCCATGGCCGGCCGGACCGCGGGTGCCAGGTTGTCGGGCGTGCGCTCCGCCCGGTAGCCGCGCTGGCCGGACTGCCCGTTTTGCCCGTTCTGACCCTGGGCGAAGGCCGCTTGCTGCTGGCTCTCGGAGTTGACCGAGGTGTTGCCAAGGCTGATCCCGCTGTCTGCCAGGGTGGTACGCAGTTGCGGCAAGGCCGCTTCCACGGCGGCCCGCACCGATGAATGCGCCGATACAAACATGGCCTGGACCTGGTGGTCGTTCATGCTCAGCGTGACTTTCAGGGGGCCGAGTCCCGGAGGATTGAGCTGGAGCTCCGCCACCTGCTCACCGCCCTTGCCCATGTGGATCATCTGCTGGCCCAGGGCTTTGCCCCATTCACTGCTGCCGACCTCAGGAGCGAGGGACCGGGCCATGGCGGCAGGCGCCGCGCTAGAAGCAAGCATTCCCGTTGGTGCTGGCGTTGCTGCGACGCCGGCCGGACTGATGGCCGGGGTGGCGCTGGCGGCGGAGATGTCGGCGACAGCTCCCTGACCGATGGCGCTGGTGTTGGCGGTGGTGCTTGCGCCTGCCGGCGTGGCATCGGGCGCCGCCATCGCCGGGAGGGGCGTTCTGACACTGCCTGGTGCGATGTCGGGTTCCGGGCCGCTGGCTGCGGTTGTTTCGGCGGAGGCCTGCGGCAGGTCGTCGGCCCGGTCACGATGCTGCGGCGACTGACCGGCCGTGCCGCCGTCCGAAGCGCCGGCCGGGCCGGTGAGGACAGGCGTGGCCAACGTCACTGCCGGGCTGGCCTCCGCTGACTGGAGCCGGGTGGGCAGAGTGGGTAGCCCTTTGTCCTTCTGGCTGGCCGCCGCCAACTCGGGTGTCAGCCCGGTTGCTGATGTCAGTTGTGGCGCTGCCTCCGCAGCAGACGCGACCGGTGCAGGCGCGGTGATCGGTTCGCCCGCCAGCGCCATGTCTGGCGCGAGGGGGTTCCCCGCAAGCAGGCCGGTGAGCGCAGGGTTGGCAGCGCCCGGGACGGTGCCGGTGCCGGGCGCCGCGGCAGCACCGCCGGCGGCCAACGCTTTGGGCCGCAGGTTTTCCAGCAGGACCAGAGGCAGTGCCATCGCATTGACCAGCTCGTCCGGATCGGCCTTGCGGCTCTCCGTCGGGCGGCGGGCCGGCGCGGCGGTTGTAGCCTTGCCCTCGGCTTTGCCGGCAGCCTCGCTGGCGGGCGCGAGTGAGCGGGAAAGTACGGCTCCGAAACTTTCGGAGCCGTTCGGGTCCGGCTCATCGCTGCGTGCCGACGCCTGGGACGGCTGGCTGTCGGGTTGATGGGGTGCGCTGACGGGGGGAAGAATAAAAGACATGGTTTTCTCGGGTGAATTCAATCGGCCACGGTCCCTGCGCGCAGGTAGAACTGCCGCGAAGTACGTTCGTCACTGTCGCGCTGCTCCTTTTTTCCGAGTGTGAGCATTTCCTGCTGGCGAACCCGATTGGCCAGGGTGTCGAAGGAGTTGAGGCGGCGCTTGTTGTTTTGCCAGTCGCCGCGTCCGTGTGCCAGTCGCGTGTCGGCCTGGACGGTCAGGGCGCGCTGCTGCTCGATGGCGCCGTCCAGGGTGCCGATGAAATCCTGGAAATTGCGCACATGGGACGAAGAGAGGCCGGCCTGCATCTGGCGCTGCAGTTGGTCCAGGTACTCCTGCCGGTACTGCAGCAACATTTCCAGCTTTCCTGCAGCGCTGGTGTGCGCGTTCTGCAGCTGGCCCAGCCGGCGGGTCGCCTCGTCGGTCTTGTTTTGCGCCAGTTCGATCAGTGTCGCGAGAGGGAGCTTGTTGGGCACGGCGTTTTCTCCAGGTGGTTCGAGGGGCTGCGGTGAATACGTAAGCGGGCTCAGGTCTGAAACAGGCTGTTCAGCTGCGCGGTGGCAGCCGCGTAGTCGACGCGTTCTTCCATCGTTTGCTGCAAAAAGGACTCAATTTTTGGATAGAGGGCAATGGCCTGGTCCAGCTGGGCGTCGTGGCCGGGGGCATAGGCCCCCACGCTGATGAGGTCGCGGTTGCGCTGGTAACGCGACAGGGCCTGCTTGAAACTGCGAACGACCTGGAATTGCGCGGGGTCGATCAGCGCCGTCATGGCGCGGCTGATGGACGCTTCGATGTCGATGGCCGGGTAATGGCCGGATTCCGCGAGGCCGCGCGACAGCACCACGTGGCCGTCCAGAATGGCGCGCGCCGAATCGGCAATCGGATCCTGCTGGTCGTCGCCTTCGGTCAGTACCGTGTAGAACGCGGTGATGGAGCCGCCGCGGCCCTCGGCATCGCGCGCGCCATTGCCTGCGCGTTCCACCAGGGCGGGCAGCTTGGCAAACACCGAGGGCGGGTAGCCTTTGGTGGCCGGAGGTTCGCCGACGGCCAGCGCGATCTCCCGCTGGGCCATCGCGTAGCGGGTCAGCGAGTCCATGATCAGCAGGACATTTTTCCCCTGGTCGCGAAAATATTCAGCCAGGCAGGTGGCGTAGGCTGCGCCCTGCAAGCGGAACAGGGGCGAGGTATCGGCCGGCGCGGCCACCAGCACGGCGCGGGCCATGCCCTCCTTGCCCAGCGTGTTTTCAATGAAGTCCTTGACCTCGCGGCCGCGTTCGCCAATCAGGCCCACCACAATCACGTCGGCGCTGGTATAGCGCGCCATCATGCCCAGCAGCACACTCTTGCCGACGCCGGAGCCGGCGAACAGGCCCATGCGCTGTCCGCGCCCGACGGTCAGCAGGCCATTGATGGCGCGCACCCCGACATCGAGCACGCTGTCAATCGGCGCGCGGGTCAGGGGGTTGATGGGGGCGGCCGCCAGCGGCACTTCCCGCGAAAAATTGAGTGGACCCAGCCCGTCCAGTGGGCGTCCGGCCGCATCGACCACACGGCCCAGCATGCCGTCGCCCACCGGCAGGCGTTTGGTTCGTGGCCCGGTGCCACTGGCATGGCCTCCGGGCGATTCCAGGGCGTAAACCCGGGCCCCCGGCAGCAGGCCGTCCACCTCGCTTTGGGGCATCAGGAAAATGCGGTCGCCGGAGAAGCCGACGACTTCGGCCTCGGCGTTTTTCTGGGGGTAACCGGGAGGCAATTCAATCAGGCAGTCGCTGCCGACCGGCAGTCGCAGTCCGACCGCTTCGAGGACCAGTCCCACGGCACGTGTCAGCCGGCCATAGGTGCGCACCGGAACACTGAGGGCCACGGAAGACCGGGCGTCTTCCAGCAGGGTTTGCCAGGCCTCCAGCGGTGGCTTGGCAGTGGCGTCGGGGGTGTCAACCATGAATCAGCGGAGCGGTGGCGATCGTATGGGGGGCCAGGGCCGCGGCGACGCGGTCCCATCGGCTTTGCAGCGTGGCGTCCCGCTCGCCGCTGGCGGCCAGAACGCGGCAACCGCCGCGCTGGGTATCTGCGTCGGCACGAATTCGCCATCCCGCGGTTTGCAGATCATCCGCGAGGTGTTCCCGCACCAGCGCCGCGTCATCCGGATGCAGGATCAGCTGGGGTGAACCGGTCAGGGCGGGTTCCGCCTGCAGCAATTCACGGACCGTCAGCAATATGGCCTGTGGATCCAGTGCCAGCGCCTGGCCGAGCACCTGGCGCGCAATGTCCATCGACAGCGCCAGCAACTGTCCGGCGACCTCGCGCTCGGCAAGGCGCAAGGCGGCGGGAAGCGCCTGGGTCAATGCCCGCAGATAGTCGGCCTGTTTATGGACGGCCGCCATCGCGGCGGCATGCCCCTCGGCCTGTCCTTGCGCATAACCCTGTTGGCGCCCTTCTTCCGTGCCGGCCTGGCGCGCCTGAAGTCGCAGGCGCGCCAGTTCGTTTTCATCGATCAGCAGCTCCGGCTTGAGCGGTTCGACGACGGCAGGCTCCCCGGGTTCAGCGGAAACGGGCGCCATGTCCTTTGCAAGAGAGGTCATCTCCCAACGTTCCCACGCGGTCATCTGCTCCTTCGCTGTGCCGGGCCGACGAACGGCAGGCGGGGCGAAGCCGGAGGCAAACCGGTCTGCACCGGAACGCTGCGCGAGCGGGGCCTTGTCATACATAGGAGTCGCTTCCTTGTCCGCCGAGCACTATTTCCCCGGCATCGGCCAGGCGGCGCACGATCAGCAGAATGCCTTTTTGCTCGGCTTCGACCTGCGACACACGCACCGGCCCGCGCATCTCGATGTCCTCGCGCAGCATTTCGGCAGCGCGTTGCGACATGTTCTTGAGGAACTTGTCGCGCAGTTCCTGTGGCGCGCCCTTGAGCGCAATGATCAGCGACTCCGACTCCACTTCCTTGAGCAGGAGCTGGACGCTGCGGTCTTCGAGTTCCAGCAGGTTCTCGAAGAGGAACATCTCGTCGATCATTTTCTGCGCCAGCGCTTCGTCATGCTCGCGAACATGCTTGATCACGCTTTCTTCCTGCGCGCTGCTCATCATGTTGACAATTTCGGCGGCGGCGCGGATGCCGCCGAGACGGCTGCGCTTGCCACCTTCGCCGCCCAGCATGTCGGTCAGCACCTCGGTCAGTTCCTTGAGCGCTGCAGGCTGCACGCCGCCGAAGGTGGCCACGCGCAAGACCGCATCGTGGCGCGCACGCTCGGGGAGCTGCTCCAGCACGTCCGCGGCCTTGTTGCGATCCATGTGGACCAGCAGCGTGGCGATGATCTGCGGATGCTCGTCGCGAATCAGCTCGACCACTTCGGTGGCCTCCAGCTGGTTCAGCCGCTCAATGCCGCTGACCGATTCATTCGACTGCAGGATGCCCTCCAGCAGATCTGCGGCACGGTCATTGCCCATGGCCTTGTTCAGCACGGCCCGCAGATAACTGCCCGAATCCAGGTGGAGAGCCGAATACTGTTCGGTTTCGAGGCGGAACTCTTCCAGAACGTCATCGACCTCGGTGCGTTTGACATGCGCCAGGGTGGCCATGGCCTCGCCGAGTGCCTGGACTTCGCTGGGGGACATCTGCTGCAGCACCTTGCCGGCAGCTTCCTCGCCGAGCGTCATCAACAGGATGGCGCTTTTACGTGTTCCTTCGTCAAACATTTTTTTCGCCCATCCAGTGTTTGATCAGCATGGCAACAGCCCGTGGCTCCTTGGCGGCTGTTTCCTGCGCATACCGGATGTTCTCCAGATGGCGCTCGGCCTGCCGTTCCTGTGATTGCGCAACGGCGTCTGCGGAGGGGGCCTCTTCCTGGCCCGGCGCTGCTGCCTGGGCTGGCACCGGATGCAAATGCTTGCGCAGCAGCGGCCGCAGCACGGCAAACCACAGGTACAGGGCCAGTATTCCCAGCATCAGGTATTTGCCGCCGGCCTTGGCCATCTCGATGTTGTCGGGCTGGCGCCAGACGGGCAGTTCCGGCGTGTCGCTGGCATCCGAAGCAAACGGGCTGTTGACCACATTGAGCGAGTCGCCGCGTTCGGCGCTGAAGCCCATGGCCTGCCTGGCCAGGTTCTTGATCTGCTCCAGCTCTGCGGCCGTCAGCGCCTGCGCGGCGCGCTTGCCCTGGGCGCCCGTTGCACCGCGGTAGTTGACCACCACGGCAACCGACAGGCGCTTGATGCCGCCCGCCCCTTGCTGCACATGGCGGATCGAACGGTCCACCTCGTAGTTGGTGGTCACGTCCTTGCGTGTATTGCTGCTTGCGCCGGTACTGCGCGCAAGCGTGCCGCCTGCACTGAGCTCCGTGCTCATCTTCAGTTGTCCTGCCACCGGGGCACCGGGCTTGCCCGCCTGCGCCGGATTGACGATGGGGGCGACCGGGTCGGACGGCGGCTGGTTGCTCAGGGCGCCCGGAACGCCGCCTGCCGGATTGCCGCCTTGCTGGCCGGATTCGCTGGATTGTTGGCTCCGGACCGCAGCGCTGCCGGGCTCCTGGTTGGGGCGGTACTTCTCGTCGGTGTTCTCGACGATGGAAAAATCGATGTCTGCCGCCACCTGCGCGTGGACATTGCCGCTGCCGACGATGGGCTGCAGGATGGCTTCTATGCGGCGGATGTAGCCCTGTTCGATCTCCTGCGCATATTTGAGCTGGCTGACATCGAGGCCGCGTGTGCCGGCGTTCGCCGCAGACAGCAGGTTGCCCGCCTGGTCCACCACGGTGATGCTTTTTGCCGACAGCTCGGGCACGCTGCTGGAGATCAGGTGAACAATGGCGCTGATCTGCCCCTCGTCGATGGTCCGTCCGCGATGCAGGGTCAGGACCACGGAAGCGCTCGGCTTTTTCTGGTCGCGCACGAAGAGCGATGGTTTGGGTAGCGCCAGATGCACGCGTGCCGACTCCACGGCGGAAATCGAATTGATCGACCGCGCGAGTTCACCTTCGAGTGCGCGCTGGTAATTGACCTGCTCGGCAAACTGGCTGGTGCCGAACTTCTGGCTGTCCATCAGCTCGAACCCCACCGTACCGCCTTTGGGCAGACCCTGAGAGGCCAGCCGCAGGCGGGCTTCGGGAACCTTGTTGGCCGCAACCAGCAATGCCCCGCCGCCTTCGGCGAACTTGTAGGGAATGTTCATTTGCTGCAGCGACGCGATGATGGCTCCACCGTCGCGATCCGACAGGTTGCTGTACAGCACGCCGTAGTCCGGGGCACGGCTCCACAGCCACAAGGCTGCGACCGCTGCCACCGCGGCGGAGGCGCCGATCATCAGCGGCAGGCGGGGATTGGCCCGCAGCTGCTCCAGCCACGGCAGGGTTTTGGGCAGGGCTGCTTCAGTGCCCATGGTGGCAGAACTCATGCGTTCATCCGCCTATCGCCGCGGCACGGGGATGGTCCGGGCCGGGGGATGTCCGGCAGTCCGGATGCCTGCGGAGGCTGCAGATCGGCGACAGGGCAGAAACGACAGGTGACATACGACAGTGTTTGATTAATAAGGCGAAGGGCCATCTGGCCGGCGCTGGGAGGCAGCCGGTGTTCGTGAATGATTGTCAGATCGCGCTGTCTTTCCCGATCTGCCGAATAGCCGGGGGTTTTGCCGTCTTTTGGCCGGATGCGCCGTTTGGCCCGCTGGTACGCTTCAAGCCGTTCATCAAGCAATGGGCGCACAGGCGCCAGGAAAACACCATGGCGATATCTTCTATTGAGTCCGTTCTGCAGCAAATGCGGGTTCTTGCCCAGACTTCCGGTCACCCGTCGGCGGTGAGCAACGAGGTGGCCGGCGGCGGTTTTGCCGGAGAACTGAAGAAGTCTCTGGACCGCATCAGCGATACGCAGCAGAACGCCTACAGCCAGGCCGAAGCGTTCGAGCTGGGCAAGCCCGGGGTGGCGCTGAACGACGTGATGGTGGACATGCAGAAGGCCAACATCGGTTTCCAGATGGGTCTGCAGGTGCGCAACCGGGTGGTCGCCGCCTACCAGGAAATCATGAACATGCCTGCCTGACAGAGGGGTGGCCTGGCGAGGTGGGATCTTTTTTGGCGTTGGCGCTAAAGGTTTTTCCGGGACTGGCCGTTAACTTGAATAACGGTGGCTTGCAGACTGTCTCGGCAAGCAAGGCCAACGTGACGGCAAGTTAGCCGGAGTCCACAACCTTTGTCAATCAGGAGTCCCTCATGGCCCAAGTCATCAATACCAATTCGCTTTCCCTGCTCACGCAGAACAACCTCAACAAGTCGCAGGGTTCGCTGAACACCGCGATCCAGCGTCTGTCCTCCGGCCTGCGCATCAACAGCGCCAAGGATGACGCCGCCGGCCAGGCGATCGCCAACCGCTTCACTGCCAACATCAAGGGTCTGGCGCAGGCCCAGCGCAATGCCAACGACGGCATTTCGCTGGCGCAGACGACCGAGGGTGCCCTGGGTGAAATCAACACCAACTTGCAGCGTATCCGTGAACTGGCCGTGCAGTCCGCGAATGGCTCGAATTCCACTGCCGACAAGGCATCGATCCAAGCTGAAATTACCCAGCGTCTGGCGGAAATCGACCGCACGTCGGCACAAACCGACTTCAACGGTGTCAAGGTGCTGGCATCCAACAACAAGCTGTCCATTCAAGTCGGCGCGAACGACGGCGAGACCATCGACATTGGCCTCAAGCAAATCGACTCCGCCAGCCTCAAGATGGCTGGTTTCTCCGTCGCCAGCAACGCGCTCCCCGTCAGCGCTGCTTACCTCACGGTCGATCCAGGCGCTGGTGCACCGGTCGCCACCGACCTGAGCGCGGTTGCCACGTCCCTGACCGCGGCAACCGGCTCCACGGTGAGCGCCTCCGACCTGTCCCTGCACAACGTGCTGACCGCCGCAGGCGCGCCAACGGCGACCTGGGTCGTGAAGAGCGGTGAGGACTTCTACGCGGCTTCCGTGACACCGGCCACCGGCGCTGTGGCCCTTAACACAGCCACTGTGGACTTCACCGATCCCGCCAATGGCGTCACGGCTGCCGTCACCTTGGCGACCCAGCCCGTCAAGGTCGGCACCGACGCCGCCGGCGTTGTGACTGCCTACGTCGGCATTCAGGGCAAGAACTACGGTCTGGCCGGCATCCAGGCTGCACTGACCGATACGGCTGCTGCTGCCAGCAACACGGTTGACGGCACTGACATCGTGCTCAGCGGCGCGACGCCTACCGCTGAATTTGCAGGCGCCGCCACCGGCAATGCGCTGAGCAAAATCGACGCTGCACTGAAGATGGTCGACGACCTGCGCGGCTCGCTCGGTGCGGTGCAAAACCGTTTTGACTCGGTGATTTCCAACCTGGGCACCACGGTGACCAACCTGTCTTCCTCGCGTTCGCGCATCGAAGACGCGGACTACGCGACCGAGGTCTCCAGCATGACGCGCGCGAACATCCTGCAACAGGCCGGTACCTCGGTGTTGGCCCAGGCCAACCAGACGACCCAGGGCGTGTTGTCCCTGCTGCGTTAATCGCCGAATGCGTGCGCCCCCGGGCGCACGCTGCTGGCCTTGTGTGCAAGCCAGGCGGTTCGACCGCCTGCGTTAAGCAGTCCCGCCTGGCGTCAGGCGGGAGTGCCTAGCGAAATTTTCAGGAGAGCAAGCTGTGACGATTTCCGCCAACGCCGTGACCACCGCCCCGTCGCGCGAAGCTGTGCCTTCCTCCTTGGGGCCCCGCAGAAATGCCAGCCTGCCGGGCGAGCCAGCGGCAACGGTCCAGGCTGGCAAAAAGTCGGAGAAGGGGCAGGCGCAGGAGCGTGCCGCGCTGGCCGAGATCAACCAGACCCTGAAGATGGCCTCCATCGGTGTGCAGTTCGAGTTCGACAAGGAGGCCGACACCATGATCGTCAAGGTGGTGGACGTGGAGAGCGGCGAGCTGATCCGGCAGATGCCATCGGAAGAGGTGGTGCGAATTTCCCGGGCGCTTGGCCGGCTGCAGGGCCTGCTGGTGCACCAGACCGTTTAACGCAAGGAATTTCAGGAGTTTTCATGGCCTCAGTTGCAAGTTTGGGTGTCGGATCGAATCTCGATCTGAGCGGTCTGCTCACCAGTCTCACCACCGCCGAGAGCCAGCCACTGGTGATGCTGCAAAAGCAGCAGATCAGCTACACCGCCAAGCTGTCGGCTTATGGCACGTTGCAGAACGCGCTGAGCAGCTTTCAGTCGGCAGCCAGCAAGCTGGCGGACGCCACTTTGTTCCAGGGTGTCAAGGCGGCCTCCAGCGCGACCGACGTGCTGGCGGCCTCGGCCTCGGCGACGGGTGTCGCCGGCAGCTACTCGATTGAGGTGACCCAGCTGGCGCAGTCGCAATCGCTGGCTGCAGCCGGGGTGATGGACCCCAAGGCCGTCATCGGCAAAGGCACGGTGACGCTCGATTTCGGCAGTATTTCCGGCGGCACGCTCGACCCGGTTACCGGAACCTACAGCGGGGCCGGCTTTTCGCCGGATGCCGGCCGCGTGGCGCAATCCATCGTGATCGACGACAGCAATAATTCGCTTGAAGGCCTGCGGGACGCCATCAACAACCATGCCGACATGGGGGTGACGGCGAGCATCGTCAATGATGGCGGGGCATCGCCCTACCGCCTGGTCCTCAGCTCCAAACAGACGGGCGAGGCGTCAAGCATGCGCATTGCAGTGGCGGGTGACGCCAGCCTGCAGGGGCTGCTCAACCATGACCCCTCCGCGTCGCAGGCCCTGCAGCAGACCGCAGCGGCCCGCAACGCAGCCCTCAAGGTCAACGGCATCGCCGTGACGTCGAAAACCAACACGGTGGCGGAAGCGGTACAAGGTGTCACGATGACGCTGGCCAAGACGGGTACCAGCACCCTGACGGTCAGCCGCGATACCGGGTCGGTGGAAAGCGCGGTCAGCAGTTTCGTCACTGCATACAACAGCCTGCAGGCCACGGCCGGCCAGCTGAGCAGATATGACACGGAAAAGCACACCGGCGCAGCGCTGGTCGGCGACTCGACATTGCGCACCATCCAGACCAGGATTCGGGCCGCGCTCAACACACCGCAGGTCGGCGAACTGAAGGTCCTGTCCAAGGTTGGTGTGAGTTTCCAGAAGGATGGCACGCTGACTCTGGACGCTGGCAAGCTGAAGACCGCTTTTGCAGACAACCGGAGTGCTGTCGCAGAACTGTTTGCGGGGACCGGCGGCAGCACGGGCGTGGGCAAGCAGGTGTCGGCACTGGTCGACACCTTCACCAGTGCCAGCGGCATGATCAGTGCCGCCACCACGGGCGTCAAGACAACCCTGAAATCCCTGGACAACCAGTACGCCGCCACCGAGACCCGGGTGCAGGCCACCGTGGCGCGCTACCGGACTCAGTTCACCGAGCTCGACATGCTTGTTTCCCGCATGACTTCCACCGCCAGTTACCTGACGCAGCAGTTCGCCAACATGAGTTCAAACAAATAGGTCTGAAGGTTATATGTACACCCCCTCCCACTCCTACAATTCCGGCGCGAGCGCCTACGCCAAGGTCGGCACCGAAAGCGGGGCCATGAGTGCCTCGCCCCACCAGCTGATCACCATGCTGTTCGATGGCGCCAAAACGGCCATTGCCATGGCGCGTCATCACATGGCCAACAACGAAATCAGCGCCAAGGGCCAGGCCATTTCGAAGGCCATCAACATTGTCGACAACGGCCTGAAGGCGAGCCTGGACCCGGAAGCCGGCGGCATGGCTGGTGCCGAACTGGTGGCGGATCTGTCGGCGTTTTACGACTATGTCACCCAACGCCTTCTGTTTGCCAACTTGCGCAACGACCCTGCGCTGCTGGACGAGGCGGACCGCTTGCTGGACAACATCAGTTCCGCATGGCGTGAAATTGACCCCCAGCAGTCGCGACTGCTGCCAGCGGCTGCCGCTGCGCCCGGGGCGACCCGTTTTTCTGCAGGAGCGTGACATGGGTTCCCAAAGTGAAGTCATGCACTGTTACGAGCAGATTGCACCACTGACCGAGCGCATGCTGATCCTGGCCCGCACCAAGCAATGGGCCGAGTTACCGGTGCTGGAGGCGCAGTACAGCGGCATGGTGGATCGCCTCAGGGAGATCGAGCCATTGCATGTGCTGGACGAAGCGCAGTTGGCACGGAAGTACCAGTTGCTGAGCCGGATCACTGCCAATTCCAGCGAGATTTTCGGCATGGTCATGCCTCAGCTCGCCAAGCTGGTGACGGTGATGCAGAGCCTGGAGCAGCAGCAGAGCCTTCAGCGGACCTACGGTCAGGGTAATACCTTCTCATGAGCGGCGTGACGCCTCTGGTCGATACCCTTTTGGCCACGCGGCTGGGTCAGCGCGTGGACCTGGTACCGCTGAAGGCGCAGGTTGAAATTGCCAGTCCTGGTGCCGTGACAAATGTCGAAAAAATCAGCAATGACGTCCGCCTGCCATCGCGCGAAGCCCTGCAGCGTCAGTTGGCCGGGGTGCTTCCCGACCGCAGTGACAGCGGGCAGGGCAGCGCCCCGGGCCGGGCGGGCGGTGCCGTTACCCTGAGTGCTGCCGCCCGTGTTGTCAGCACCATCCTTAAGCTTCCGGCAGATGCCGAGCCTGCCGTTCGCGGAGTGGTACCGCTTTCGCCGCAGGTTCCCACGCTGGCGGTTCCCGCCTTGGCGGCAACGCTGGCCCGGACGGTCGCCGGCTCAGGCCTGTTTTACGAATCCCACTTGCAGCAGTATGCCGCCGGTACGCGCACGCTGGCCCAGATGGCGCAGGAGCCGCAAGCCGGGCTGTCGTCTGGCGCCAGGCGCGTCATGATCGTTCCTGCTACGCCCCTTGCAGGGCCGGATCTGGCTGCCGGCGGTGCCGGAGGCCTTCCAGCGCCAGCCGTCCCGGCCTCTGTCGTGGCGCTTGCTGGCGCCGTCTCAGTAGTGCCTGGCGCCGATACCCAAGCTCTTGCGGCAGCGCTGCAGGATGCCGCCACGCCTGCTTCACCGGACAGCAGTGCCGAAGCCGGTGCTGCTTCGGACCCCGTGCCGCAACCATCGGTCAGGGCGATTCACCCGGAAACAGCCGAATTTGCCGCAGCCTACAGCCGTGTGGGGATGCCGGAAAGCGGGCTGACCACCCTTCATGGCGCTGGCGGACAGGAATTCACAGACGCGGGCCCCGGCACAGGCGCCGTACCCGTTCCGGAGCGTGGCGAACCGGTCGCAGCCATTCATCCGGAGGCTGTTGCGCTGGTGCGCCAGCAGCTCGAGATGCTGGCAATGCCGGTCTTTCGCTGGAGCGGCGAAGGCTGGCCGGGCATGCCCATGGACTGGGAAATACGCGAGGAGCGCGGTGAGCAGCAGGAACAGGATGAGGGCCGCGGTGACGATGGTGATCTCCCGGCAGTGTCCACCTGGACCACCCGGATCACCATGCAATTGCCCAAGCTGGGCACCGTGGACCTCCGTTTGAGCCTTGCAGACACCGCGCTGCGGCTGCATCTGGTGGCATCGGAAAAGGCCACCGTTGCGCTGCTCGACGCGGGCCGCAATGTGTTGCCAGAGCGCTTCGATGCACTGGGGCTGCAGTTGACCGAGTTGCAGATCGGCGCCTTGGCGGAAGATACCTCAGCATCGAATACAACGGGGCAAGGCGATGCCGCTGCTTGACCCACCCCCCGGACCCATGGCCGAAAGCCTGCTGCCCGCCAGGCCGAGTGCGGTTGCGCTCTCTGCTGCGGTCGGAAATGGTGCACCCAAGGTCGTCGCCAAGGGCTACGGCGCGGCGGCTGAGGCCATCGTCCGGCGCGCGCAGGAAAGCGGCTTGTATGTCCACACCTCATCTGATCTGGTGAAACTGCTGATGCATGTGGACCTCGATTCCCAGATCCCGCCCAAGTTGTACCTGGCCGTCGCGCAAATGCTGGCATGGGTGCACCAACTCGAGAGGCAGCAAAAGTAAGCCTAAATAGCTGATAAGTCGTCAGGATGACATTTTAAATAATTAAAAGTTTTGTTTTGTCGATTTTTATCAGTTCCCTGATCTGATAATTGACGTAAAAATGATACTTAAATGATAGATTTGGTTTTTATCTGTAAGTTTTAAAGTTGATGTGTTAAAAATTGCAAAGCAGATTTTTACTGACATAAATGATGATAAATCTGTGATAGCGCGGAAATGTGACAAAAGTATTGCTTTTGCTTGCCTCTTCCGCAAAGAACATGACGAGATACAAGAGGAGCTCAGACGTGGTTGAAACTGGTACCGCCAACGAGGTTGGTGATTTGAATTTGGCTTACCTGCTGCTTGCCCAGCGACTGGTCAGGGAAGATGTTGCCTCTGCCATGTTCCGGCTTGGCATGAGCCGGGAACTGGCCGACCTGCTCGGTAACCTGTCGCTGTCGCAGATTGTGAAGCTGGCCGGCTCCAGCCTGTTGCTGTGCCGCTTCAGGTTTGACGACCAACCCATTTTGTCGGCCCTGACGCTGGACGGCAAAAATCTGGCCTTGCAGCAGGCGCACGCCGCCATCTTGCTGTCCGGCCAGCAGGTCGAGGCGGTCCGGTGATGTGCCGCCCTGCCCACGCCGCCACCGCGCTTCACCTTTGCGGGAGCCGTTCTCATGGCCACTAAAAGCGTCATCCTTGAAGCACGTGAAATCCACCTGGCCATTGACCTGATCAAGCTGGGTGCCCGGCTGCAGTTCCTGGAAGCCGAAACCAGCCTGAGCCGGGACCGCCTGATCAAGCTGTACAAGGAGATCAAGGGCTCTTCACCCCCCAAAGGCTTGCTGCCTTTCTCCACCGACTGGTTCATGACTTGGCTGTCGAACATCCACTCGTCGATGTTTTACAACATCTACCGCTTCATGGTCACACATGGGGGTTGCACCCGGATCCCGGCCATCATCAAGAGCTACCGGCTCTATATCGAGCAGGTGCAGCAGCAGGGCGGCGAGCCGGTTCTGGACTTCACGAGGGCCTGGACACTGGTGCGTTTCTTCGACAGTGACATGTTGCAACTGAGCACTTGCACCCGCTGCACGGGCCTCTTTGTCGCCCATGCCCACGACTCCCAGTCCGGTTACGTCTGCGTGTTGTGCCGCCCGCCCTCGCGTGCAGGCAAGACACGCAAGATCAGCGTCCAACACGACCATGCCGACATGCCGGTCGTTGTCACCGGCAACCAGCGCGCGGCGTCATCCTCGCAATGGCTGGCTGAAGTGATGAACGGGGCGCGCGGGTCACAGGCGGCCGGCCTGCCAGCCACCTGATTTGAATGATTAGTGGGAGAACACTGTGCTGGTAATTGTTGGTTATATGGTTGTGCTGGGGTCCGTGTTCGGCGGGTATGCGCTGATGGGCGGGCATTTCGGCGTGCTGTTTCAGCCTCTCGAGGTGCTGATCATTGGCGGAGCCGCCGTGGGGGCATTTGTCGCGGGCAACGACGGCAAAACCATACGCGCCACGATGAAGCAGCTTCCCAAGCTGCTGGGCGGCTCCAAGAAGCACGACAAGGCGCTCTATATGGAGCTGCTGGCACTGTTGTATGTCTTGCTGTCCAAAGGCCGCAAGGAAGGAATGATGGCCCTGGAGTCGGATATCGACGATCCCCAGAACAGCGCCATTTTCGCTCCTTACCAGGTCATCCTGAAAGACGAGCGTGTGCTGGAGTTCATGACCGACTACCTGCGCCTGATCGTGAGCGGCAACACGGACGCTCACGAGATCGGGGAGTTGATGGAGCACGAACTCGAGACCTACAAGCACGAGGCGGAAGTCCCGGCGCACAGCCTGATGCGGGTCGGCGATGCGCTTCCGGCGCTGGGCATTGTGGCTGCGGTTCTCGGCGTTGTGCACGCGCTGGCGTCCGCCGACTTGCCGCCTGCGGAGATGGGGCAGTTGATCGCGCATGCGATGGTCGGCACCTTCCTCGGCATCCTGATGGCCTACGGCTTTGTGTCACCGCTGGCCACGCTGATCGAGCACAAGGTGGTCGAGTCCCTGAAGGTCTACCAATGCATCAAGGTCACACTGATGGCCAGCCTGAACGGTTATGCACCGCAGCTGGCCGTGGAGTTTGGCCGGAAGATCCTGTGTTCGACCGAACGCCCGTCGTTTACCGAGCTTGACGAGCACGTCCGTGACGTCAAGAGCCGTTAAGGCAGGCGGGAGGAATCTGCCATGAGCGACGCCGGCGGCAAACGGCCCATCATCATCATCAAGCGGCCGGTGCGGGCGGCTGCCCACCACGGCGGCGCGTGGAAGATTGCGTTTGCCGACTTCATGACGGCCATGTTCGCATTTTTCCTGGTCATGTGGCTGTTGAGCACCTCGTCGCCCAAGCAGCTGGCAGGTATTGCGGAGCAGTTCAAGATGCCCCTGAAGGTGGCCATCAACGGGGGCCAGAAAAGCAGCAACAGCACCAGTGTGATTCCGGGCGGCGGCTCCGACCCGACTTCCAAGGTGGACGGAGAGGTCAGCAAGCCCGAAGAAGAGAGCAGCAACGACCCGAATGACGCCAAGCGCCTGGAAGACCTGAAGCAGCGGCTCGACGACATGATCGAGTCCAGCCCGGTGCTCAAGCAGTTCCGGCCGCAGCTGCTGATCGACATCACGCCTGAGGGCCTGCGGATCCAGATCGTCGACAGCAGCAACCGGCCCATGTTCGATCGCTCCAGCGCCGTGGTCGTGTCCTACATGCGCACCATCCTGCGCGAACTCGGCCCGGTGCTCAACGAACAACCCACCAAACTCACGCTCTCCGGGCACACCGACGCAACCGCGTACACGCAGGGCGACAAGTCCTACAGCAATTGGGAGCTGTCGGCGGACCGGGCCAACGCGTCGCGCCGGGAACTGCTGGCCGGCGGCATGCAGGACGCGAAGGTGTTGCGGGTCGTGGGCGTGTCTTCGAGTGTCCACCTGAACAAGGATGACCCGTATGCGCCGGTCAACCGCCGCATCAGCATCGTGGTGCTGAACCGCCGTGCGCAAGCAGACATAGAAAACAGCAACACCGCCACTTCCGCCCTCAAGCAGGTCAGCGTCAGGCCGGCTGGCGGCAAACAGGCCGCGGTCGATGCCGCGGCCGTAAAACCAGGAAGCCGCATCTGATGATGAACAGGAAAACCATACTGGTTGTTGACGACTCGGCCGTCATGCGCCATCTCAACTCCGCCGTGCTCCAGCAGGCGGGCTACGCCGTGTTGCTTGCCGAAGACGGCAGCGCCGCCCTGGAACAGGTCAGCAAGTCCGCCGTCGACCTGGTACTGACCGACTGGACCATGATTCCCATGGATGGCGGCGAGTTGACGCGCCAGCTGCGGCAGCGGCCCGATTGCGCGCAGGTGCCCATCCTGGTCCTGAGCACGGTCAGCAATGACGCCAGCAAATCAGAAGCGAGGAAAGCCGGCGCCACCGGCTGGTTGTGCAAGCCCATCGAATCCGAAACCCTTCTGGCGGTGGTGGGCAGCCTGATCGCCTGACACCGGCTTCCTCCCCGGCGGGCGACAAATGTCGCCCGCCGGGGACAGACAGTACCTAACACGAGAGACCTAGCGCGATGGATATCACCCAGTTTTACCAGGCATTTTTTGAGGAGGCCGACGAGTTGCTGGCCGAGATGGAGCTGCTGCTTCTGGGGCTCGATCTGGAGGCGCCGGACAGCGAGCACCTCAATGCGATCTTTCGTGCCGCGCATTCGATCAAGGGCGGCGCAGCCACGTTTGGTTTTCTCGCGCTGACAGAGACCACGCACCTGCTTGAAAACCTGTTCGACCGTGCGCGTCACGGCGAACTCAAACTGAACACCAGGCTGATGGATGCCTTTCTGGAGACCAAAGACGTGCTGCAAAAACAAATGAGTGCCTACCGGGATGGCGGCGAACCTGACCGCGACACGGTTGCGCGAATCTGCGAGGTGCTGCGGCAACTGGCGGAGGAAGAGGGCGGATCGGCTGCCGCACCTGCAGCAGCTCCGGCGCAGGCGGTGGCTCCCGAGCCGGCCCCGACCCCGCCTGCCGCCGAGGCGGCGGCAGCCACGGACGGGCGGACGCTGAAAGTGCGCTTTCTGAAAGTCTCCGAAGGCGATTGCCGGGTACTCAGCGAGGAGTTGGCCAATCTGGGACAGGTGATCGCGCAAACCCAGACGGAGGACAGCCTGAGCATCTGGCTCAAGACCACCTGCGATGCCGACGACATCATTGCCGTTTGCTGTTTCATCATCGAGGCCGAGCAGATGGAAATCAGCACGGAGCCCCTGGCCGCGCCCCATGTCGCAATGGCGGCCCCGGACACCAGCCTTCCGGCGAGCCAGACGGTTTCCCCTGAGCCTTCTGCGCTCGCACCGGCCCCTGCCAAGCCCGCCGCGGGTGCTGCCCCGGCTGCGGTGGCCGGGAATGCCAAGGAGTCCAGTTCCATCCGGGTGGATGTCGAAAAAGTCGACCAGATCATCAACCTGGTCGGTGAGCTCGTGATCACCCAGTCGATGCTGACGCAGACCGCTTCGACGCTGGACCCGGTGCTGCACGAGCGCCTGCTCAGCGGCATGGGTCATCTGGAGCGCAATGCCCGGGATCTGCAGGAATCGGTGATGTCGATCCGGATGATGCCCATGGACTATGTCTTCAGCCGTTTTCCGCGCCTGATCCGCGACCTGTCGGCCAAGCTCGGCAAGCAGGTCCAGCTGATCACGGTCGGCAAGGAAACGGAGCTGGACAAGAGTCTGATCGAGCGGATCATCGACCCGATCACCCACCTGGTCCGCAACAGCCTGGACCATGGCATTGAAAGTCCCGAGCAGCGCGTTTTCGCAGGCAAGGACCCGGTCGGGCGCCTGACCATGTCGGCCCAGCACCAGGGCGGCAGCATCGTGATCGAGGTCAAGGACGACGGCGGCGGGCTGGTCCGGGAGAGGATTCTGGCCAAGGCGATCCAGCAGGGCATGGCGATCAGCGAGACCATTTCCGACGACGAAGTCTGGCAGCTCATTTTCGCGCCCGGCTTTTCCACAGCAGAGGCCGTGACGGACGTGTCGGGACGCGGGGTGGGCATGGATGTGGTGAAACGCAATATCCACGAGATGGGCGGCCATGTGGAAATCGCCTCCGCGCAGGGCAAGGGCACGACCATCAGGATCGTCCTGCCGCTGACGCTGGCCATCCTCAACGGCATGT
Source organism: Pseudomonadota bacterium (assembly GCA_040389085.1). Taxonomy (GTDB): domain Bacteria; phylum Pseudomonadota; class Gammaproteobacteria; order Burkholderiales; family Burkholderiaceae_C; genus Polaromonas. The sequence goes on along the minus strand of JAZKAP010000012.1, from coordinate 121,953 downwards.
CGGTCAAGGTGGGCAAGGAGATCTACATCCTTCCGCTGAACTACGTCATCGAATCCCTGCAACCGCTGGAAAAGGATGTCCACTCGATCACCAGCGACGAACATGTCATGCATGTACGCGGCGAGTACCTGGCGCTGATCGAGCTGCACAAGCTGTTCGGCGTCGCCGATGCGGTGAGCCATCCAATGCAGGGCATCGCGGTCATCGTGCAGGCCGATGGAACGCGTTTTGCGCTGCTGGTGGATCAACTGGTCGGCCAGCATCAGGTGGTGGTCAAGAACCTGGAAACCAACTACCGCAAGGTGCCGGGCATTTCCGCTGCGACGATTCTGGGCGACGGCAACGTGGCGCTGATCATCGATGTCGTGGCCGTGCAGCGGATCAACCGCGAAAAGGCAGGCCAGCGGGGCTCGACGCGTCAGGGGTCCGAGCAAAAAACAGGCTGATCCTCCCCTGTCGCCTATCCGGAGTGGCCGGACGTCCCGCCTGTCGGTGAGGCTGTCCCGTCCATGCGATCGCCTGCGGACCCGCCAGCACGCACGGCCGGCCTGTTGGCCGTTCCGGGGTGGCCGGTGAACCACGGTACCATGGCGGGTAAATTCAGCCGACAAGTATCAAATACGCTGGAATAGTGAAATTTATGACCAAATCCATCAAAATGCGCCATTTGCCGGATGCCAACCATTCCGGGTTTTCTCGTGACGCGTGACTCCCAATCCTTCGAGAGCGCCATTACGGCGAAAGAGTTCTCCACGGACGACTACTGCGGCACCACCTATGCCGCCAAGTTGCTGGGGCTGTCGGTGGCCACGGTGCAGTCGCTGGTTGAAAGGGGAGAAATCCCGGCCTGGAAAACGCTGGGAGGCCATCGCCGGCTGTCCCTGCGTGCGCTCAATGCCTACCTGAAGAAACACAGCCCGCAACTTGCGCCGGCCGACCCGGATCCCCGGCAGCGACTGAGTGTCCTGGTGGTGGAAGACGAAGAGTTGACCCGCGAGCTGTACCTCGCCCATTTCGACGAATGGGACCTGGCGATGGACTGCACCTTCATGCCGTCGGCCATGGAAGCGCTGATGGACATTGCCAGCATGCGGCCGGACCTGCTGATCACCGATCTGAACATGCCCGGCGTCGATGGCATCGAGATGCTGCGCAGCATCAAGCGCAACCAGCAACTGGCAGCCATGCAGATCCTGGTGATCAGCGGCTTGTCCAGGGAAGCCATCCAGGCCAGGGGCGGCCTTCCGTCCGACGCCCATTTCCATGCAAAACCGGTCAACTTTGACTGGTTGCAGGGCTACGTGACCGCGCTGGTCGGGGCCAATCGCAAATGGCGTTGATGCGGCGCTGATTCGGCAGCTTGCCGGCGGTTTGGCGCCCGTTTCCGTCAATTGACAGCCGATGTCCACTGGGCCCCGGCGCTCCCCGGGTGCAAGCCTTCGTTTCAGGCCGGTTCAAACCGGTAAATGCCGTCGCCGCCCAGCCGGCGCTTTAGCCGGCCTTCAAACCACAAGGTGTGCAGATGCGCCACGGCTTCGCCCATGGCGAAGGTGGTCTGGTGCAGGTCCAGGGCACGCTTGAACATCACGGGCAGGATGTCGGCGCCGCTGCAGGCTCTGGCCTGGCAGGCCTGCATGACCTCGGCCAGACGGTCGTGGTGATGCTCGTGCAGCTGCGCAATCCGTGTGTGCAGGCCCCGGAAGGGTTTGCCGTGCGAGGGCAGGGTTAGCGTATCGGCATGCAGGGGTGCGAACTTGTCGATGGACTGCAAAAACAGGGTCAGCGGATTGGATTCGGGCTCGGTGTCGTACACGCTGACATTGGTCGAGATGCGCGGCAACACCATGTCGCCGCTGATCAGCGTTTGGGTTTCGGCGCAGTGCAGCGCAATGTGTTCGGGCGCATGGCCGTAGCCGCTGATGCAGGTCCAGCGGCGCCCGCCTATGGTGATGACCTGGCCGTCCAGCATGCGGTGGAAATGGGCGGGTACTTCGGGCACCAGCCCGGGGTAATAGTTGGCGCGTGCCCGGATCAGCGCCAGGGACTCAGGGTCGGTCAGCCCATGCGAGGCAAAAAAGCCGGCGGCACTTTCACCGCCGAAACCGGTGCTGTTCTGGGTGGCAATGCGGGCCGTGTGGTAATCGGTGGCGCTGATCCACAGCGGTGCGCTCCAGCGCTGGCACAGCCAGTGCGCCAGGCCGATGTGGTCCGGGTGCATGTGCGTCACGATGACCCGCAGAATCGGCAAGCCTTCCAGTTCACCGGCAAAAATCTGTTCCCACTGCGCTTTCGACTCGTCCCTGCTGACGCAGCAGTCCACCACCGTCCAGCCGGTCACGCTGCCCGCGGGGCCGGGCAGTTCGTCGCGCAGCAGCCACAGGTTGATGTGGTCCAGCGCAAAGGGCAGGCGCATGCGCAGCCACTTGACGCCCGGGGCGACCTCCAGGGCACCGCCGGACGGCGGCAGGGCATCGCCGAAAGGGTAGTGCAGCTGGGCTTCCTGTGGATTCATCTTGTAAGATCGCCGGTTGGATTGACGTTTACGTTAACGTAAGCTTGATGTCTGCATTACACCCAAATTAGCGAACGGCTTCACGAGGGCCCTGTCACCAGGGTTTCATCACATGGCAACCACGACCACGCACTCCATCAGCGATCTGGCCAAAGAGTTCGACCTGACCACACGCGCCATCCGTTTTTACGAAGACATGGGCCTGTTGCAGCCGCAGCGCGAGGGGCCCGGGGGGCGCAACCGCGTGTACAGCGCGCGCGACCGCACCCGGCTCAAGCTCACCCTGCGTGCCAAGCGCCTGGGGCTGAGCCTGTCCGAGGCCAAGGAAATCATCGACACCTACGACAGCCCGCGCGACACCGGCCCGCAGCTGAAGAAATTCCTGGCCGTGCTGGCCCAGCACCGCAAGCAGCTCGAGGAACAGATGGCCGACCTGCAGGCCAACCTGGAAGAGGTCCGGCTCCATGAAAAGGAAGCCCGCGCCCTGCTGGCCAAGACGGCCAAAACCGCAAAATAGGCCATAATTGACGTTTACGTAAACGTCAATCAGGAATCGGCCATGGAACTTCCCCATTTCGAGCCCAAGGACCCCGGCTATGCGGCCCGCGTGCAGGACAGTTTTGCACGCCAGGGTGCCATGGCCACCTTGGGCGCCTCGCTGGCCGGCATCACGCCGGGCCGGGTGGTCATCGAACTCGACTGGGCGGCCGGGCTGAGCCAGCAACACGGTTTTCTGCATGCCGGCATGGTGGCCACGGCGCTCGACTCGGCCTGCGGCTACGCCGGCTTCACGCTGATGCCGCTTGACGCCGGCGTGCTGACCATCGAATACAAGATCAACCTGCTTGCCCCTGCCAAAGGCCAGCGTTTTCGCATGGTGGGCCAGGTGATCAAGCCCGGGCGCACCGTGACCGTGACCGAGGGGCGCGCCTATGCCATCGACGACGGCCGCGAAAAACTCATTGCCACCATGGGCGCCACGCTGATGACCATCACCGGCCGTGACGACGTGAAAAACTGAACACAACAAAGGAGACCCTCATGAACAACCTGCCCGGACTCAACTTCCAGCTTGGCGAAGACATTGACGCACTGCGCGATGCCGTTCGCGAATTCGCCCAGGCCGAAATCGCACCGCGCGCCTCTGAGATTGACGCCAACGACCAGTTTCCCATGGACCTCTGGCAGAAAATGGGCAGCCTGGGCGTGCTTGGCATCACCGTCAGCGAGGAGTACGGCGGCGCCAACATGGGTTACCTGGCGCACATGATTGCCATGGAGGAAATCAGCCGGGCCAGCGCTTCCGTCGGGCTGTCCTACGGCGCGCACAGCAACCTGTGCGTCAACCAGATCAAGCGCAACGGCACCGAAGCGCAGCGCGCCAAATACCTGCCCAAACTGATCAGCGGCGAACATGTTGGTGCGCTGGCCATGAGTGAGCCCGGCGCCGGCAGCGACGTCATCAGCATGAAGCTGAAAGCCGAGGACAAGGGCGGTTATTACCTGCTCAACGGCAGCAAGATGTGGATCACCAACGGCCCCGACGCCGACACGCTGGTGGTCTACGCCAAGACCGAACCCGAACTGGGCGCGCGTGGCGTCACCGCCTTCCTGATTGAGAAAAACATGAAGGGTTTTTCGGTCGCGCAGAAACTCGACAAGCTGGGCATGCGCGGTTCCCACACCGGCGAGCTGGTTTTCAACAACGTCGAGGTGCCGGCGCAGAACATCCTGGGCGGCCTCAACAGCGGCGCCAAGGTGCTCATGAGCGGGCTGGACTACGAACGTGCGGTGCTCACCGGCGGGCCGCTGGGCATCATGCAGTCCGTCATGGACAGCGTCATTCCCTACATCCACGACCGCAAGCAGTTCGGCACCAGCATCGGCGAGTTCCAGCTGATCCAGGGCAAGGTGGCCGACATGTACACCGTGCTGCAGGCCGGCCGCTCCTTTGCCTACACCGTCGCCAAAAACCTCGACCTGCTGGGCACCGAGCATGTGCGCCAGGTGCGCAAGGACTGCGCTTCGGTCATCCTCTGGTGCGCCGAAAAAGCCACCTGGATGGCCGGCGAGGGGGTGCAGATTTTTGGCGGCAACGGCTACATCAACGACTACCCGCTGGGCCGGCTCTGGCGTGATGCCAAGCTGTATGAAATCGGCGCCGGCACCAGCGAGATCCGCCGCATGCTGATCGGGCGCGAACTGTTTGCCGAGACCATGTAGAGACCAGGTAAATTGCGACGCAGGCCACAATAACGCTTATGACCTCTTCCATCAACGACCTCTTCACCCACAACCGCGCCTGGGCCGCCCAGATGGAGCGTGAGCGCCCGGGCTTTTTCACCAGCCTGGTCAAGCAGCAAAAGCCCAAGTACATGTGGATAGGCTGCTCCGACAGCCGCGTGCCGGCCAACCAGATCACCGGCCTGGAGCCCGGCGAGGTGTTTGTGCACCGCAACGTGGCCAACATTGTGGTGCACTCCGACCTCAATGCCCTGTCGGCGATCCAGTTCGCGGTGGAAATGCTCAAGGTCGAACACATCATGGTGGTCGGTCACTACGGCTGCGGCGGCGTGCAGGCGGCGCTGGAAGGCGCGCGCATCGGGCTGGCCGACAACTGGATACGCCACATCCAGGATGTGCGCCACCGCCATCGCCAGCTGCTCGACAGCCTGGCCGAGGACCGGCGCGCCGACGCCTTGTGCGACCTCAATGTCATCGAGCAGGTGGTCAACGTCTGCGTCAGCACCGTCATGGTCGATGCCTGGGCCAAGGGCCAGAAGGTCAGCATCCACGGCTGGGCCTTCGGCGTCAACGACGGGCTGCTGCAGGACCTGAGCATGACCATCTCCGACCCTGCCGACATGGACACGCTGTACCGTGCGGCGGTGGACCGCGTCTGGGACACGAGACGGTAAACAAAACATGTTTCCGCAGCGCCTCGACTCGCCGCTTGCCTATGACATTGCCAAGGCGATGATGGACGGCTTCAACCGGCACTACCAGCTGTTCCGTACCGAGTCGGCGCGCGCCAAACACCGCTTTGAAACTGCCGACTGGCACGGCCAGCAGCGGGCGCAGCGCGAGCGCATCGAGTTCTACGACCTGCGGGTGCGCGAGGCCTCGACACGGCTGGAGCGCGAGTTCAAGGCGGGCGAGCAGTCCATGGACGTCTGGCACCAGGTCAAGCTGCATTACATCGGCTTGCTGGTCGACCACCACCAGCCCGAGCTGGCCGAGACCTTTTTCAACTCGGTCACCACCAAGATCCTGCACCGCAGCTACTTCCAGAACGATTTCATTTTTGTCCGGCCGGCCATCAGCACCGAGTACATCGAAAACGACGAGCCCGCCGCACGGCCCACCTACCGGGCCTACTACCCCCAGCGCGATACTTTGCACGATCACCTGCTGCGGCTGGTCAACGATTTCGAGCTGCACATCGAGTTTGAAGACCTGGCGCGCGACGCCGGCTACGTGGTCGAGGAGCTGGGCGCCCGCCTCGGTGAGGTCAAACTGCGCGCCAACTTCCAGATCCAGGTGCTCTCGGGCCTGTTCTTTCGCAACAAGGGCGCCTACATCGTAGGCAAGCTGATCAACGGCTTCAACGAACTGCCCTTTGCCCTGCCGCTGCTGCACGCCAAATCGGGCAAGCTGGCGATTGATTCCGTGCTGATCGGCGAAGACGATTTGCTGATCCTGTTCAGTTTTGCCCGGGCCTACTTCATGGTGGACATGGGCATTCCCTCGGCCTATGTGCAGTTTCTGCGCAGCATGATGCCGCGCATGCCGCGCGCCGAAATCTACAACGCGCTGGGCCTGGCCAAGCAGGGCAAGACGCTGTTCTACCGCGACTTCCTGTATCACCTGCGCCATTCGACCGACAAGTTCCGCATCGCCCCGGGCATCAAGGGCATGGTCATGCTGGTGTTTGACCTGCCGTCCTTTCCCTACGTGTTCAAGGTCATCAAGGACTACTTCCCGCCGCAGAAGGAAACCACGCGCGAGCAGATCAAGGCCAAATACCTGCTGGTCAAGCAGCACGACCGCGTCGGCCGCATGGCCGACACGCAGGAGTACAGCGAGGTGGCCTTCCCGCGTGAGCGTTTCGACGACGAGCTGATCGCCGAGATCGAAAAATTTGCACCCAGCCAGCTCGAGATCAGCGACCGTGACGGTGACGGCAACATCGAGGTCATCATCAAGCATGTGTACATCGAGCGCCGCATGATCCCGCTCAACATCTACCTGCAGGAAGCCTTCGACACTGGCGTGGACGAGCCGGCGGCGAAGGCGCAGATCGAGCGCGCTGTGGTCGAATACGGCAACGCCATCAAGGACATGGTGGCGGCCAACATCTTCCCGGGCGACATGCTGTTCAAGAACTTCGGCATCACGCGCCACGGCAAGGTCGTGTTCTACGACTACGACGAGATCGAATACCTCACCGACTGCAACTTCCGCAAGGTGCCCACGCCGCGCAACGAGGAAGAAGAAATGAGCGGCGAGGTCTGGTACTCGGTCGGGCCCCGGGACGTGTTTCCGGAAACTTTCGAGCCCTTCCTGCTCGGCAACGCCGCGGTGCGCGAGGTCTTCATGAAGCACCACGCCGACCTGCTCGACGCCGCCTTCTGGCAGGGCCACAAGGAGCGCATTGCCGCCGGCCATGTGCACGATGTGTTTCCCTACGAGCGCGAGCGGCGTTTTGTGCGCAGGCACGCGGCGCAGAAAGCCTGAGGACGCCATGCGGGACGCCTGGGAATACGCCAGCTTCGTGGTCACCGCGCTGGCCCTGCCGTTTGCGATATTTTTCTTTGCCCTCGAGCAGCGCAAGGAGCGCAACAACGAGGAAGAAGCGGCCTACCAGCTGCTGTCCGACGCCTACAACGACTTCCTCAAGGTCGTGCTGGCCAACCCCGACCTGCACCTGCGCACCAACGAGCCGCTGGAGAGCCCCACACGCGAGCAGAATGAACGCACCATGATCATCTACGACATGCTGATCTCCCTGTTCGAGCGCGCCTACATCGTCGCCTGGAGCGAACGCATGAGCGAGGTCGAGGCGCGCCGCTGGAACAGCTGGGACGACTACATGCGCGAGTGGTGCCAGCGCGAGAATTTTTTCAATGCCCTGCCGCTGTTGCTGCGCGGCGAAGACCCGGGTTTTCAGCAATACATCCTGCGTGTCGCTCAGGAAGAGCGCGGCGCAGTCATCCAGCTTGCCTAATCTGTTTAACTTGTTCAACTCAGGAGAAAACCACCATGTCCAGTTCCACCACTGATTCCATCGTCATCCTCGGCGCCGCCCGCACCCCCATGGGCGGCTTCCAGGGCGACTTTTCCAGCCTCGCCGCGCACGACCTTGGCGGCGCCGCCATCAAGGCCGCCATCGAACGCTCGGGTGTTGCGCCCGAGAAAGTCGACGAAGTGCTGTTCGGCAACTGCCTGATGGCCGGCCAGGGCCAGGCGCCGGCGCGGCAGGCCGGTTTCAAGGGCGGCCTGCCCGCCAGCGCGGGCGCGGTCACCTTGTCCAAGATGTGCGGCTCCGGCATGGAAGCCACCATGCTCGCGCACGACCAGCTGCTGGTCGGCAGCCGCGACGTGATGGTCTCCGGCGGCATGGAAAGCATGACCAACGCACCGCACCTGCTGCTCAAGGGCCGCAGCGGCATCCGCATCGGCCATGACCGCATTTATGACCACATGATGCTCGACGGCCTCGAAGACGCCTACGAACCCGGCCGTGCCATGGGCACCTTCGGCGAGCAGTGCGCCGAGAAGTACCAGTTCACGCGTGAAGCGCAGGACGCGTTTGCCACCACCAGCGTGAACCGCGCCAAGGCCGCCACCGAGTCCGGCGCCTTCAAGGCCGAAATCACCCCCGTCACCGTCAAGGGCCGCAGCGGCGACACCGTGATTTCCATCGACGAAGGTCCGGGCAAGGTCAAGCTCGACAAGATCTCCACGCTGCGCCCCGCCTTCAAGAAAGACGGCACCATCACCGCCGCCTCCAGCTCGTCGATCAACGACGGCGCCGCCGCCCTGGTGCTCACCCGCGCATCGACGGCCAAGGAGCTGGGCGCCAAGCCGCTGGCCCGCATCGTTGGCCACGCCACCTTTGCCCAGGCGCCCGAGTGGTTCACCACCGCGCCGGTCGGCGCCGTGCAGAAGCTGCTCAAGAAAATCGGCTGGAGCGTGAAAGACGTGGACCTGTGGGAAATCAACGAGGCTTTTGCCGTGGTGCCCATGGCCGCCATGAAGGAACTCGGCATCAGCCACGACATCGTCAACGTCAACGGCGGCGCCTGCGCGCTGGGCCACCCGATCGGCTGCAGCGGCGCCCGCATCATCGTCACGCTGATGTACGCGCTCAAGGCCCGTGGCCTGAAAAAAGGTGTTGCCACGCTGTGCATAGGCGGCGGTGAAGGCACGGCAATCGCCATCGAGTTGCTATAAATTGCATAGCTGCTTGCGCTTGTAGGGAAAGGGCTGGAGGCCAATTTCATGCATGAAAGACTGACTTGAGCACGGTGCTCGTCATCGGCGCCTCGCGCGGTATCGGGCTGGAGTTTGTGCGCCAGTACCTGGCCGACGGCGCGAAGGTCATCGCCACGGCCCGCGACGACGCGGGGCTGCAGCGCCTGAAAGCGCTGGGCGCCAAGGCCCTGCGCGTCGATGTGGCCGAGCCGGCCAGCATCAGCGGCCTGGCCTGGTTGCTGGACGGCGAGGAGATCGACCTCGCGCTCTACGTGGCAGGTGTCTTCCCCCAGGGTGACGCGCTGACACCGCCCACGCGCGAGGCCTTCGACCAGGCCATGCGCACCAATGTGCTGGGGGCGATGCAAGCCATTCCGCAGGTGACGCCCATGGTGGAAGCAGCGCGCGGAGGCCGGGGTTGTTTTGTTTTCATCAGCAGCGCGATGGCGCAAATTGACGGCGTTGAAAACAGCCACGGCTGGGTCTACCGCGCCAGCAAGGCCGCCCTGAACATGGCGGTCGCCTCGGCGCAGCACGACTACCCCGGCGCCATCCTGGTCGCCATGTCGCCTGGCTGGGTGCAGACCGACATGGGCGGCGCGGGCGCCCCGCTGACGGTGGCGCAAAGCGTGGCCAGCATGCGCCAGACAATCTCGGGCCTGGGCCCTCAACACAAAGGCGCGTTCCTCGACCACGACGGAACGCGTTTTGCCACCTGGTAAACAGACATGATTTTGACGCAGGACCAGGCAATGATCCGCGACGCGGTGCGCGACTTTGCGCAGACCGAGCTCTGGCCCCACGCCGCAAAGTGGGACAAGGCGCACCACTTTCCGGTCGAGGCGCACCAAGGCCTGGCGGCACTGGGCGCTTACGGCATCTGCGTGCCCGAAGAGTTTGGCGGCGCCAACCTCGACTACCTGACGCTCGCGCTGGTGATCGAGGAAATCGCCGCCGGCGACGGCGGCACCAGCACGGCGATTTCAGTGACCAACTGCCCGGTCAACGCCATCCTGATGCGTTACGGCAATGCCGCGCAGAAAAAGCAATGGCTCACACCGCTGGCGCAGGGGCAGATGCTGGGCGTGTTCTGCCTGACCGAGCCGCATGTGGGCAGCGACGCCTCGTCATTGCGCACCACCGCGGTGAAAGAGGGTGACGAGTACGTGATCAACGGCGTCAAGCAGTTCATCACCAGCGGCAAGAACGGCCACGCGGCCGTGGTCATTGCGGTCACCGACAAGGGCGCCGGCAAAAAGGGCATGAGCGCCTTTTTGGTGCCCACCAGCGCACCCGGCTACGTCGTCGCGCGCCTGGAAGACAAGCTGGGCCAGAACTCCAGCGACACCGCGCAGATCAACTTCGACAACTGCCGCATCCCGGCCGAGAACCTGATCGGCGCCGAGGGCGAGGGCTACAAGATCGCGCTGGGCGCGCTCGAAGGCGGGCGCATCGGCATTGCCGCGCAAAGCGTGGGCATGGCGCGCAGCGCATTTGAATTCGCCGTGCAGTACGCCAAGGAGCGCCAGAGTTTCGGCACCGCCATCTTCAACCACCAGGCGGTCGGTTTCCGCCTGGCCGAGTGCGCCACGAAACTGGAAGCCGCACGCCAGCTGATCTGGCACGCCGCCAGCCTGCGCGACGCCGGGCTACCGTGCCTGAAGGAAGCGGCGATGGCCAAACTCTTCGCCAGCGAAATGGCCGAGCAGGTTTGCAGCGCCGCCATCCAGACCCTGGGCGGCTACGGCTATGTCAGCGATTTCCCGGTGGAGCGCATCTACCGCGACGTGCGCGTCTGCCAGATCTACGAAGGCACATCCGACGTGCAGAAAATCATCATCCAGCGGGCCCTGGCCTGACAGGCCGTTAGTTGCCTGGCCAGCGGGCCGGACTGCGACGATGATGGAGACAGGCCAGGACGGAGACGCTATGGTCGCCTAGCAGTTCGAAATGCAGGGCATAAGGAAACCTTCGAAGCAAAATACGGCGGAACCTGTCCCGGGTGGATGGAAAGGCTTCCGGGTTGCGTGTCAATTGCTCTTCTGCTGCCGCGACCACCCGCAAAAAATCGCCACCCAGACCATAGGATTTTTGTTCGTACCAATCGAAGGTTTCGGCAATCTCGGCTTGTGCGGCCGCTTCAAAGGTACCCGCCAGGTCACAGATGCACGCCAAGCGATTGCGCGATCTGGGCCAGGCTTTTGCCTTGAGTGGGGTGGGCGTCGCGCCAAGCTACACGGCGTTCCAGTTCGTCTAGAACGTCGTCTCTGGTCTCAGGGCCTGTCTCTGCAGCAAATTCATCCCACAAGTCTTCCACCAACTGAAGGCGTTCAAACTTGCCAAGGTGTTTAACGGGTTGCAGTGTGGTTTTCATGCAGTAAAGTCTAGCACTCGCGCCTCAAAATTGTTAGGCCCGATGGGCCTTGTAACAAGGGGCGAATTGCGGGAGGCAATCTCTACAGATGAGGCTTGTTGCTGGCCGCCATTCTTTCAACAGATCAGGGAGTGACAGATGCCCATCACCAAAGGATTCCGCGCCCTCGTCGATGAGGCCATGGCGCAGGTCACCACGTATTCCGTCGCCGAGGCCCAGGCCAAACTTGCCGACCCGCAGGTGCAGATCGTCGACATCCGCGACGTGCGCGAGCTCGAGCGCGAAGGCACCGTGCCCGGCGCCCTGCTGGCGCCGCGTGGCATGCTCGAGTTCTGGGTGGACCCGGCCTCGCCTTATTTCAAGCCGGTGTTTGGCGACGAGGGCAAGCAGTTCATCCTGTTCTGCGGTGCCGGCTGGCGCAGCGCGCTGGCCACCAAGACGCTGCAGGACATGGGCATGACCAACGTGGCCCACATCGACGGCGGCTTTGCCGAGTGGAAAAAGCAGGGCGCCCCAATGGAAACCCTGGAAGCGCACAAGCAGGCCCACGCGGCGCGAGCCAAAGGCTGACGTTGGCTGCCTGCCCCTGCGGCCAGGCCGATGCGCGCGGCCGGCCGCTGGCTTACGCCGCCTGCTGCGGCCGCTACCTGGCGCACGACACGCCGGCGCCCAATGCCGAAGCGCTGATGCGCTCGCGCTACACCGCCTTTGTGCTCGAACGCGCCGACTACCTGCTCGCCACCTGGCACGCCAGCCGGCGCCCGCCGGCCATCGAGTTCGACCCCGGCGTGAAGTGGCTGGGGCTGGACGTGCGCCAGCACCGCCCGCTGGACGACAGCCACGCCGAAGTCGAATTTGTCGCCCGCCAGAAAAGCCCGGGCAGCCCGGCCGTGCGCCTGCACGAGCGCAGCCGCTTTGTTTGCGAGTTAGGTCGTTGGTACTACGTCGATGGTGATCATCTGTGATGAGATATAAAAGGTGCTTTCAGCCCTTGATTGGCGGGCGCCAATCGCTTCTGTATTCATAGCAAAAACAAGTAAAAATGGATTTCATGACAGAACAGCGCGCTGCCAGCGCGGCCGTGTGGGGGCAGTGCCGGTTGCTGCTGTGGACCTGTGTGTTGGGACTGGTGCTGGGGCTCGGCGTGAATTCTGCGCGAGCCGCCACCAATGCGCCGAACGTGCCTGCCGGCCACCCGGTGTCCTCTCCGGCCCCGCTGCAGGTGCTCGAAGGCTTGCCCGCAAGCACCACCGTTGAGCAGGTCGCGGCCATGGATGCCGCGCTGTTCAAGCCCCTGTTGAGCAGCAAGCGTTATGCAGTGAGTGCGGCGTCGCCACTCTGGCTGCGCATGACGCTGGCGCCGGGTGGTGTGGTGGACGGCGCCGGGTGGCTGCTCGAATTCCCCACCGTGATCGTGGATCGCTATGAGCTGTTCCAGCGCGATGCCAACGGCGCCTGGCGCGTGGCTGTGGCCGGTGATTTTGTGGCCCATGTGCAATGGCCCGTTGACTCGCTGCGGCCGCGTTTTCCGCTGCCGGCACCCGGCGCAGCCGCGCAGGACATTTTCGTTCGTGTGGTGCACCGATTGCCTGTCAACCTCAATCCCGTGCTGGTAAGTGCAGCGGAGGCGACCCGGCGTGATGTTGTCCAGATGTTGTGGGTTGGCCTGCAACTGGGAGTGATCGCCACCCTGGTTCTCTTCTGTGCCCAGATGGCGCTGGCCTATCGCGACCGCACCTATGCCTGGTACGCCGGCTACCTTGTGCTTACCATCATGGCCACCCTCTGCTACACGGGCGTGGGCCAGCGTTTCCTGTGGCCTTACGCCACAACCTTTGCCAGCCACGCCATCGTGTTGTCGGTGATGGGCGCGCTGGCCTTCAACCTCCAGTTCACCCGGTCCCTGTTCGGCGGGCTGCAGGGGCGAAATTTTCACCGTGTGGCGCGCGTGCTGGTCGCGCTGTGTCTCGTCTACATGACCGCCAGTCCCTTTGTCGAGCAGTACGACCGCATGGTGCCGATGTTCCACGTCATCACACTTAGCGTTTTTGCCTTCACCATCTTCTGCGCCTGGCGCGCCTGGCGGCGTGGCGTGGCCTTTGGTGGCTACTGGCTGCTGGTGTACGTGCCCTACATCGTCTGCGTCGCCCTTGCGCTGGCCGAAAGCTCCGGGCTCATCACCGCGCCCTGGTTGCCCAACGAAACCCCGGTCGCTGCCGCCCTGGTGGAAGTGGTGGTCATGATGCTGTGCTTCAACGCCTGGAGCCGTCTGCGCCACGCGGAGACCGTGCGGGAGCAGGCGGCCAAAGAGCACGACCCGCTCACCGGCTTTTTGAACCGCAAGACATTCCGCGACCGTGCGGCCCGCATCTGGCACGCTGCGCCGGGGCGGGGGCGCGACCTGGCCATCATCTACGTTGCCGTGGAGCCGGCTGACCCGGACGGCCTGAACACCGTCGAGGCCGAAGAACTGCTGGCCCGCAGCGTTCGGCAGGTACGCACCATCACGCGCGACTTCGACACCGTGGGGCGGCTTGGCCGAAACATGCTGGGCATCGTGATGGAAGGCGTGTCACCTGGAGAGGCGCTCACGGCTCGCCTGTCCCGGCTGGTGGCCCTGGGCCTGATGCGTGATGCCGACGACCCCGCCTCCGTGGCCTTGCGGTTCACGGTGGCGGTGGGCAGCCGCCGTAGCGTGGCGGGTGACTTCGCGGTGCTTGATGCGGCACTGCAGGCCCTGATGGCGACCAACAACGACACCCACCGCCCGATCCGTTTCCTGCATCCGCCCGAAGTCGACGGCGACTCGATCCCGGTGCGCCGTTTCGGCACCGCACCGGGTCCGGCGCAATGAGCCGACTGACGACTGACGACTGCCGCCTGGCATGGGTACCATGACACCTGCCGCGGGCTTCCTGCAACTGCGCGGTTGATGGCAAAAAGTGCTTCCAGCCCTTGATTGGCGGGCGCAAGCAGCTCCTGAATAAATAGCATAAACCATGACCATGAAATTCGAAGCCGTGTTGTTTGACTGTGACGGCGTGCTGGTCGACAGCGAGCCCATCACCAACGGCGTGCTGCGCGACATGCTGGAAGAAGCCGGCTGGGCGCTCAGCAGCGCCGAGTGCATGCGCCTGTTCATCGGCAAGGCCGTCAAGGACCAGGCTGCGCTGATCGAAGCCAATACGGGTCGCCCCTTGACCCAGGAGTGGCTGCACGAGTTTCGTGGCCGGCGCAACGAGGCGCTTGTCGAAGGCCTGCTGCCGATTCGCGGCGCCGTCGAAGCCGTGACGCAGATCCACACCCTGTACGAAGGCCGCATTGCCTGCGCCTCCGGCGCCGACCGCTTCAAGGTCGATCTGCAGCTCGAAAAATGCGGCCTCATGCCCTTCTTCAAGGGCCATATCTTCAGCGGGCACGAGCTGCCGCGCTCCAAACCTGCGCCCGATGTTTACCTAGCTGCTGCCGCGTCGCTGGGCGTTGACCCCAAGCGTTGCGCGGTGGTGGAAGACACCGTGACGGGTGTCGCCGCCGGCGTGGCCGCAGGCGCCACCGTGTTTGGCTACAGCCCGCCCGAGGCCGGGCACGACGCGCCCGACGCATTGCTGAAGGCCGGCGCGGTGCACATTTTTGTGGACATGACTGCCTTGCCAGCATTGCTGGGCTGAGCCGCCGCAACTCAGGCCAGCGTCATGTGTTTGGCCAGGTGGCCGAACACCGTGGACACCCGTCTCAGGTGCCTTGACTCGGTGTGTGTCAACAGCCAAAGCTCCGTCTGGCATTCATCCAGTGCATCCGTCAGGGCGCGCAAATCGGTTCGACCTCTGGCAAGAAAAATTGGCAGCAGGCCGATGCCCATGCCTTGCCCCACGATTTCCGCCACGGTGAGAATGCTGTCCACGCGGTAGCGAGGCGTCACTTTGGGAAAGTGTTTTTTACGCCAGGTCACCGAGGGGTGCTCCGGCAGGGCGTCGTCCGGGGCGACCCAGTTCGCTTTGCCGGCGATGCTCGCGTCGAAGTGTTTGGGGCCGCCTTTTCTGGCGGCAAACAAGGCCATGCGGATCGGACCGATATGTTTGCCCACCAGATGCTGGGGCGGGCGCCGGGTGGCCCGCACGGCAATGTCCGCGTCGCGCCGGGTCAGGCTGGCCAACTCATTGCCTGTGTGGAACTCGTAGCTCAGCAAAGGGTGGCTTGACGGCAACAACCGGAGCGCCGGCGCCACCAGCCCATGCAAAAGGGTGTCGGTGGTGGTGATGCGCACGCTGCCCGAAACCTGTTCTGCCTCGGCCTGCGCGGCCGAACGGGCCGACTCGAGCTGCACCTCCAGCTGTTCCCCATGGCTGGCCAGCACCTGCGCCAGCTCCAGCGGCTGGTAACCCGTGCGCGAGCGCTCAAACAGGCGTTGACCCAAACCCTTTTCAATGCGCTGCAGGGAGCGGAACACCGTCGATGCATCCACCGCGAGCCGCTCGCCCGCTTCTGCCAGGGTGCCGGCCCGCACCAGCGCCAGCACCACTTCCACATCCTGGGCGCTGAGCTTGTATTGCGTTGCTGCATTCATGGTTTGCGTGCGCGCCTGTTTTCATTGCGTTATTGCAATCCTACACTGGATCCACCAATCAACCCAATGGAGAAATGCAATGCCCGAACCTGACATCAACACCACCGCGCCTTACGGCATCGCCCTGCTTCGTGTCAGCCTGGGCGTCATGTGGATTGCCCATGCGTTGTTGAAGCTGTTTGTTTTCACGCTGCCCGGAACAGCGCAATTTTTCGAAAGCGTGGGTTATCCCGGTGCGCTGGCCTACCCGGTGTTTGCGGCCGAACTGCTGGGCGGCCTGGCCATTCTGGTCGGGCTGTATGCGCGCCAGGTTTCGCTGGCGCTGGTGCCCGTCATGCTGGCTGCTGCGCTGGTGCACCTTGGCAATGGCTGGGTCTTCACCAGCCAGGGCGGTGGCTGGGAGTACCCGGTGTTCCTGGCCGTGGCTTCGGTGGCCTTGTGGCTGGGCGGCGATGGTGCCTGGGCGCTGCGCCGCAGCCAGCGCTTTGTGCCCGCCTTGTGACCAGGGAGCAGACAGTGACAACGACGCACCCACTCACCCTGATCAGCCACAGCCTGTGCCCCTACGTGCAGCGCGCGGCGATCGTGTTGGCCGAAAAAGGCATCGTTTTTGAGCGCAAGGACATCGACCTGGCCCACAAGCCCGGCTGGTTTCTGGAAGTCTCGCCGCTGGGAAAAACGCCCGTGCTGCTGGTGGGCGAGCAGGCGGTGTTTGAGTCGGCAGTCATCTGCGAATACCTCGATGACACCGCCGCTCCGCGCCTGCACCCGGAGGCCGCGTTGCAGCGCGCGCAGCATCGCAGCTGGATGGAGTTCGGCTCGGCCGTTCTCAACAACATCGGCGCTTTCTACAACGCCCCCAGTGAAGAGGCCCTGGTGGCCCGTGCCCGCGAGTTGCGCCTGAAGTTTCAGCACCTTGAAGCCGTGCTGGGCCAGGGCCCGTACTTCGCCGGCGAACGCTTCAGCATGGTGGATGCAGCCTTTGGCCCGGTCTTCAGGTACTTCGACGTGTTCGACGGCATCGGTGATTTTGGTGTCTTCAGTGACACGCCCCGGGTGAACGCCTGGCGGTGTGCGCTGGCGCAGCGTGCATCGGTGCGCAAGGCGGTTTCGCCCGCCTACCCGAAACTGTTGCAGGTCTTTCTGCAGCAACGCGGGTCCGCATTGTCCCGACGCATGGCGGCGCGGCCGGAGCTCAGCGCCGAGGCACCATGTTCTTGAGCTTCTTGCCCACGTCGCCTTGCCATTCAGGCGGTCCCTGCGCGAGATGTATGCATCAAATTGGCCTGCAGCCCTTGTCTGGCGTGCGCAAGCAGCTATCAAAAGTGTAGTAATACAGTGCCGCTTTCACCTGCAGGCGGCGCTCAGCCGGTGAGGATGGGGCGCAGCGTGTCCATCTCGCTGGCCATGAACGCAAAGAAGGCCGACACCCGCGGCGTGCGCCGCAGCTGCCGCGTGGTCAGCAGGCGCCAGATGCGCGTCAGCTCGGGCACCGGGCCCAGCACCCGCACGAGGTCGGGCTCGGCATCGCCCAGCACCGTCGGCAGCGCGGCCAGGCCCACATTCGCCTTCGCCAGTTGCACCAGGCCCAGCACGCTGCCGCTGGTGGCCGCGATGCGTGCGCCGGGCGCCACCTGGCGCAGCCACTGCGTGGCGCGGTGCTTGCCCATGCTGTCGTCAAAACCTGCCCAGGCGTGCTGCGCCAGGTCCTCGGTGCGCGCCGGGCTGCCCTGGCGCGCCAGGTAGTCGCGGCCGCCGTACACCGCCCACAGCGAATCGGCCACCTTGCGGCCGATGAGCTGGTTGTCCACGGTGTCGCCCGAGCGCAGCGCCACATCGGCCTCGCCCTTGCCCAGGTCCACGTAATGGTCGCTCACGACGAACTCCACGCGCAGGCCGGGGTGCCGTGTTTGCAGGCGCTCCAGCAAGGGGGATCGGGTGATGCGTGCCACCAGCGGTTCCGGGCAGGTCAGGCGAATGACGCCGTTCAGCTCACGCGCAGAAGACTGCACGACGTTCTGCAGGGCCAGCATGTGCTGCTCGACCAGCTGCGCATGGGGCAACAGCTGCTGGCCGTAAGCGGTCAGCCGGTAGCCGCTGGGGTGGCGCTCGACCAGGGGCTGGCCAATGCGCTCTTCAAGCCGGGTGATGCGCCGCTGCACGGTGGACTGGTCGGTGTTCAGCGCGCGCCCCGCGGCGGTGGTGCTGCCGTGGCGCGCCACAGCCAGGAAATGCTTGAGGTCATCCCAATCGAACATGTGAGCTCCGCGTCGGTGCGGCCCCATTATGCAGTTCTGCGGCTGGCGCCCAGCCGGGGCGCTGCCTAAACTGGCCGCATCTTCCCCCTTGTTGAAAGGCCTTGCCATGAACCCATGCCACCAACCCCCACCGTCCGCTCGCCGGGCCTGTCTGGCCTTGCTGCTGGGCGCCGCCTGCTGCGTGCCGGCGGTCCACGCCCAGGCGCCCGGCCTGGCCGCGCCCCAGCTGGTGCTGAAAGAAAACGTGTTGCAGATGCCCAGGGGCGACACGCAGGAAGTCAGGGTGATGACCGCCGCATTCAAACCCGGGGACAGGACGGTGTTCCACACCCACCGCTCCCCGGTGACGGTGTACGTGCTCGAAGGCCAGTTCACGCTGAACCTGGAGGGCAGGGCGCCGGTGGTCCTCAGCGCCGGCCAGGCGTTTGTCGAACCGCCCAACGTGAAAATGACGGGCTACAACAAGAGCGCCACCGACCCGCTGCGGGTGGTCATCTTTTACGTGAGCGACCCCAACACGCCGTTTCTGGACGCTGCGCACTGACAGGCTGCAGCCTCAGCGCGCACTGCGGGCCTGGCGGCGGTGAGGGGCTTCGACTTGGGGTGTAGGGGTCTGTGATCGAAACTTGTGCATCAAATTGGCCTCCAGCCCTTGTGGCGCGGGTGCAGGCAGCTATGAAAACAGTAGCAAAAACGGCGGGTTGATCCAATCGCCGGGGCCTTGGCCGGCCGAAGCGCAAACCAGCCCTTCCGCAGAAAAAGCCTTCCTGCGGGCGTCTTTTTGACAGCTTGGGGCAAGATGTCGAAAGTCGGGCCAGCCGTTCGTCGTGCAGGTGTGACCCTCAACCACCGACCCAAGGACATCTCCATGCAATACCTCTGTCTTGCCTATTACGACCCCGAAAAAATGGCCGCCATGGCGCCCGCCGACATGCAGGCGCTGGCCGCGCAATTGCCGGCCAAAGACGCGGCACTCGCGCAAACCGGTGGCCTGCTCTGGAGCGCCTCGCTCGAAGGGCCCCAGGCCACCTTCGCGCTGCGCCCACGCGGCGGCAAGCCGGCCGTGACCGACGGGCCTTATGCCGAAGCCAAGGAGCTGGTGGGCGGCGTCATCCTCATCGAAGCGCCCAACAAGGAGGAAGCCATACGCATCGCCTCGCTGCATCCCGCCGCCACGCTGGGTGAAAGCATTGGCTGGGGGATTGAGGTGCACCCGATCGGGGTGTGTTCGGTGAAGATCCAAAAGTAGCGGGCGCTGGCTTCTGCCTTGTCGCTGTCGCAGTCCGCCACACCGCCTCGCCTGTCATCCCGGACCTGATCCGGGATCCATGCCCCGCGTCCCCGCCCGTGGTTCGGCGCGTCAAAGGCAAGGGCAGTGGCAACTCGCCTTGGCCCTGCGCCCTCGCAACGGCAAGCCGGCCGTGACCGACGGGCCTTATCCCGAAGCCAAGGAGCTGGTGGGCGGCTTCTTCATCATTGAAGGGGCGGACAAAGACGAGGCGGTGCCGGCGGCGTCAATACATCTGGCGGCGACGCTTGGCGAGAGCGAGGGGTGGGGGATTGAGGTGCACCCGATTGGGTTCTTCGAGATGACGGCCAGCAAATGAAGCGTTCGGCGCGACGGAAGCAAAAAACCGCCGCTGGCTTGCATCTGTAGTCCGACGAAAGTGGCACCGGACTGATCGAAGGGTAGGTCAATTGGCGTATGCGGGGACCGCATTTGGCTTTGACTGGGCGGATGGAGAGACGATTGCTGGTTAAGACACGCGCCGCTGATTAAAAGGGCTCCTTGGTGGAGCCTTTTTTGGTTTCGAGATCAGCGCTACCATCGCCGAGCAGGTGAGATCATTAGCGCTATGCTGTCTCTCTCCGCAAAGAAAAAGGCGAGCACTAGGCTCGCCTTTTATGTTGGTTGGAAGCAGAAATCATAGCGGGATAAAACCACAGCCTACAATTTCGCTTCCGTCTTTTTTGGTTGAATCATTCTTAAATGAGTGATTGCATTCTGCTATCTTAGCAGAAACAAGACGGACCGGCAAATACCATGAGATTAGATCAACTCATTTCAAAGCAAGTGACTCTCACAGAGCGGCAAAGCTTCTTTCTTAGTTGCTGGTTCAACCTTTCCCACAAGGGATCGATAGATTCGTACCGCGTAAGGGTAATGAATCCAGTCAACATCATCCGAGAGCTACTAGGAATGTTCGAACCGCATGCGGACGAAGGTGACCGTAAACGAGTGGCAGATGAAGCTCTGGAAATTCTGAACGGTCACCCCGTTATTGAAAAATGCCGGGAAAATTATCCTGGACTGGACGATTTTTTAGCCTTGCTGAGTGAGGCAATTGTTGAGAGTAAACCGGGAGACCAGAAAACAAAAATGAACGGATTGACTAAACGCGGCCCGATGATTCGGTCGTTTGGTGGTCAAGTGCAGCATCATTTCTCGAGCAACCTTCTCACAGATTCAATTGCTTGGCTCGAAGAGTACATTGCATTTCCTGATGCGGGATTGAGCAATGCCGAGAAGCGAAAGTCATACTATGCGATTGAACGCGTATGTAAAGACGTCCTAAGCATTTCGCTGGACGAAGGCAGCAGTTTGGAGACGCTGTTTCAGCACTACCGATCCATGGTTGAACCGCCAAATACGGCAAAAGGCGAAGTCTATGAATTCGCAGCTCGTTTTTTAAAAGTTAAAGAACACCTAATTGCGGCCCCCAAGGAGCATCTACTCGTCTTCCAAATTTGGGGCGTTGCTACTCCAGAAAGAATTACGGGGAGTTTTGGACATATCTCGCTGTCTACCGCTCCTCCGTTTGATGGAGCAGGCGCGTCAGAAGCTGTACAAAAGTTTCTTGCTCCAGGGAACAAGGTTTTTGCTAGTGTGACCGCAAATAGCCGAGACGGGCGATCTGCGGGCATGCTTGCATACCGCCAAATTGGAGAAATGCTTGATCTGATGCGTTTCGCATTCGATCAAAAAAACGCGATTCTCAAATCCCGCTTTTTATTGAACGACAGCAGCAAGCTGTTGCTTCTTGAAATTCCGGAAATTATTCCTAATCCAGATACCGAAGCATCTGAGCAAAAGTTGCAAGATTTCAGTGCTGAATTGGGTGCATGGACCGAGCGAAATTCTGGGCATAGAGAAGGTCGAGACCGTGTTTTTTCGGCATTCCGTCTTTATCGCGTGGGTGCTGAAACACAAATTTTTGAAAATAAACTAGTGAATTGGTGGACGGGGATTGAATATCTCACTAAGGGTGGTAAATCTGGAGGCGGATCGATTGGTGCAGGAGTTGAGAATTCGCTTGTGCACGTTCTGTTGTTGGGATACATATCGAAGCATTTAGGCGCATTTAAAACGACGTTCAAAAAACTACGGGTCGAAATAGAGTTGCCTGCAGGGAAATTGGAGCTCGGCACCTTGTCGCTCCAAGACCTATTTACCACTCTAAAAGACCCTGATAGTTATGCGGCGCTGCGAGCAAGCTGCGAGCAGCACAGCTATTTGTGGATGCACTTGCAGAGGTTTTTAGAGCAAATCGCTTCGTCCAAGAAGATTAACGAATTTATCTCAGTACACGAACGCCGATTGCGATGGCAGATTCAGCGTATTTACAGAGCGCGATGCGACATCGTACACAGCGGCCGTCAGGTTGTGAATGTAAGTTTACTTTGCGCAAACCTTGAGTACTATCTAAAAAGCGTCTTGCGCTCAATGATTGATCAGTTCCGTACACTGCCAACGCTGACTGGTCCGGCAGAGTTCTTTGAACGCTCGAACTTTCAATATCGAAGAATGGCCAAGCAATTGAACCAACCGCCTGCGGCAGGAAATGATGCGTTGCTTATGCAAACGCTTAACTAATAGGCAGTGCTCGTGTAAGCGGTCATAGATACTTTTCCTCTTACCCGTGAAGCACGGTGTCTGGCGGCAGGGTTAATTTTGTAGAAATATGTACTTTAAATTGATCCGCAAAATGCGGGCAGGGGACGCTCCATGTCAATCGGAAAGGCACTGATCGAAAACGAGAAGTCCTTCTCGGTCGGTTCCCCATTAGTGTTGACGATTGCGAAACCTAGTGTCAATAACTGGCTCAAGGCTTGAAATACTCCTGCACCGTTTCCCAAGCCACCGTCTGCAGATGTTTCGCAATCGCCGGGTCCAGACCGGCTGTGTATTTCAGGTCCACCGGTGAAGTCTTGAATAGCGTTGCATACGTGGTGCACGCGGCCAGGTAGCTACCGGCCACGCTGGGGTGGCGCAGGTCGGCCATGTACAGATTCAGCTCCGGCATTTTGGCGATCGACTTGCCGAAGGCCAGGCCCGCGGGAATGACGAGTGCGTTGTTGTCGTTGCCGGCCTGGGTGTAGGCCTCGGCGAGTTCGGCCGTCATCGACGGCACGTCCTTGTACGCCCACGACATGAAGAACACCGGTTTGGCACCGTGTTTGCGCACGGTGTCGGCGTGTTTCTTGGCGTATTCATGGAACAGGGGCTTGAGCTGCGGGTGCAGCGGGCACTGGCTGCAGTCCATCATGATCGCCAGGTCGAACAGCCGGTCCAGCTTGTTGAAGCTGACGGTGTTGTTGGCGCCAAACGAATACGAACCGACGGCGTTGGGGCGGAAGTAACTTTCCACGTCGTGCCAGTTCATGCCCGAGCCGCTGATGGTGGCCGAGCTGGCGCGGTGCCTGAAGCCGGGCTGGCCTTCCCGGATCAGCTGCCCCACATGGTTGTGCAGGCTGTTGTTGTAATAAAAGAAGCTGTTGCCGATGTAGATGGCCGAGGCAGGTTTGTCGCCGCCGTCCGTGACTTTGGGTTTGGTCTGGGCCAGCGCGCCGGTGGCGGCGCCGAAGAGAACGGCGAGGCCGAGGGCGGCGGACAGCAGGGGTTTGATCGCGAGGTGGCGCATCTTGTCTCCTTGGGTTTTTGTGTCTGGCGAGTCTAGTGGACTTGCGGCGCGCCGTCATGACCTTTTCTGCGCGCGGCCGGGCCGCTGCAGGCAAGGCCCTTCTGGATGGATACTTCGGTCTGGAACAAATAAAAAAGGAGACCCCATGAACCCCGCCATCCGCCGGCAGACGATAGCCGACCTGCTGCACCGCACCGCCAAACGTTATCCGGGCAAGACCGGCCTGATCTGCGGCGACACGCGCTGGACCTTTGCCGAGTTCGATGCGGTGGTCGACCGCGTGGCGGCCGGTCTCGCTGGCCTGGGCGTAGGCCATGCGAGCCGGGTGGCCGTGCTGGCGCGCAACTCGCACGGGTTTGCAGCCATGCGTTTTGCGCTGGCGCGGCTGGGCGCGGTGCTGGTGCCGATCAACTTCATGCTCAAGGCAGAAGAGGTGGCCTTCATCCTGCGCCATGCCGAGGCGCAGATGCTGGCTACCGACTCGGGCCTGGCCGAGCTGGCCCGCAGCGCCGCGGCGCTGGACACGAAAGTGACGCAATTTGTCTGGCTGCCTTCGGAAGAGGCCACGCCGCCGGTGGCTGGCATGGTTTCGTTCGACGACCTGGCCGCCACCCGGGGCACGCCGCCCGAGGTGGCGCTGGGCAGCACCGACCTGGCGCAGATTGTTTACACCAGCGGCACCGAGTCCATGCCCAAAGGCGCGATGCTGACGCACGACGCGGTCATCTCGCAGTACGCCAGCTGCGCGGTGGACGCCAGCATTGCCCATGGCGACGTGATGCTGCACGCGCTGCCGCTGTACCACTGCGCGCAGCTCGACGTGTTTTTTGGCCCGGCCATTTATGTGGGCGCCACCAGCATCATCACCGCCAAGCCGACACCCGACAACCTGCTGCCGCTGATGGCGCAGCACCGCATCACCTCTTTCTTTGCACCGCCCACGGTGTGGATTGCGCTGCTGCGCTCTCCGTTGTTCGACAGCACCGACCTGTCCAGCCTGCGCAAGGGGTATTACGGCGCGTCCATCATGCCGGTGGAGGTGTTGCGCGAGCTGGCGCGGCGCCTGCCCAATGTCGGCTTCTGGAACCTGTACGGCCAGACCGAGATCGCCCCGCTGGCGACCATGCTGGGCCCCGATGACCAGCTGCGCAAGCCCGGCTCCTGCGGGCGCGCCGTGCTCAATGTGGAAACGCGCGTGGTGGACGACGCCATGCACGACGTGGCCGTGGGCGAGGTCGGCGAGATCGTGCACCGCTCGCCGCACCTGATGCTGGGCTACTTTCGCGACGAGGAAAAAACAAAGGCCGCCTTCCAGGGCGGCTGGTTCCATTCGGGCGACCTGGCCACCATCGACGACGAAGGTTTCATCACCGTGGTGGACCGCAAGAAGGACATGATCAAGACCGGCGGCGAAAACGTGGCCAGCCGCGAGGTGGAAGAAATGATTTACCGCCTGGGCGCGGTATCTGAAGTGGCGGTGGTCGGCGTGCCGCACCCCAAGTGGGTGGAGGCCGTGGTGGCGGTGATTGTGGTCAAGGCCGGCCAGACGCTGACCGAGCAGCAGGTGCTGGCGCATTGCAGCGAGCACATTGCCAACTTCAAGGCGCCCAAGGCGATTGTGTTCACCGACGCGCTGCCGAAAAACCCGAGCGGCAAGCTGCTGAAGCGGGATCTGCGCGCGCTGTACCAGGACGTGTTTGCTGGCAGCTGATAGATATAGATACAGATATGAATCAACGGAGATAACCATGACGACGAAGACAACACCCCCCACCCCCACCGGCCTGCAGCTGCAATCCCTCGTCAAACCCGAGGGCGTGCTGGAGATCTCGCTGGTCAGCGTGCCCACGCCCACCCCTGCCGCCGATGAAGTGGTGGTGCGCATTGAGGCCACCCCCATCAACCCGTCGGACATCGGCCTGCTGTTCGGCGCAGGTGACATCCGCACGGCCAAGCTGTCGGGCACGGCCACCCACCCGGTGGTCACGATGCAGATTCCCCCGGCGGCCATGAAAGCCATGGCCGGCCGCCTGGGCCAGGCGCTGCCCGTGGGCAACGAAGGCGCGGGCGTGGTGGTGGCCGCCGGCAGCGCATCTGCCGCGCAGGCGCTGCTGGGCAAAACGGTGGCCACGCTGGGTGGCGCGATGTATGCGCAATACCGCTGCGTCAAGGCCGAGCAATGCCTGCTGCTGCCCGAGGGCACCACGCCGGCCGAGGGCGCCTCGTGTTTTGTGAACCCGCTGACGGCGCTGGGCATGGTGGAGACCATGCGCCGCGAGGGCCACACGGCCCTGGTGCACACCGCCGCGGCGTCCAACCTGGGGCAGATGCTCAACCGCATCTGCCTGAAGGACGGCATCGGCCTGGTCAACATCGTGCGCAAGCCGGAACAGGCGGCGCTGCTGAAGTCGCAGGGCGCCGTGTTTGTGTGCGACGCCTCGGCGCCCACCTTTATCGAGGACCTGACCCAGGCGCTGGTGGCCACCGGCGCCACGCTGGCCTTTGACGCCACCGGCGGTGGCAAGCTGGCAGGGCAGATTCTCGGCTGCATGGAGGCCGCGCTGAACCGCACGGCCAAGGAGTACAGCCGTTACGGCTCCACCACCCACAAGCAGGTTTACGTCTACGGCGGCCTGGACACCGGCCCCACCGAGTTCAACCGCAACTTCGGCATGGCCTGGGGCATGGGCGGCTGGTTGTTGTTCCCCTTCCTGCAGCGCATTGGCCCGGTGGCCGCGCAAGCGCTGCGCCAGCGCGTGGCCGACGAGCTGAAAACCACTTTCGCCAGCAGTTATTCGAAAGAAATCTCGCTGACCGAGGCGCTGCAACCCGCAGAAATTGCGGTGTACGGCCAGCGCGCCACCGGCACCAAGTACCTGCTCAACCCGAACAAGGGTCTGGTACTGCAACCCGAAAATATCGAAACATGAAAGCGCGTCTTCGCACCCATGGCGGCGTTGCAACCCTTGCGAAGGCGCACAGCCTTCACTGCGGCTTGCGCCTTGCCCTGGGCACGAATCCATCACTTTCATCTTGTTCCGATACTTCCAGGTTGCAGCACTAGCGGGCTGATCCGGCGCCAGGTACAGGCGAAAAAAAACCGGCCCTGGAGCCGGTTTTTTCATTGGAGAAGCAGAGCTTAGTAGCCGCCGCGGCCACCGCCACCGCCGCCGTAACCGCCGCCGCCGCCACCACCGTAGCCGCCACCACCGCCGCCGCCGCCTTCACGACGACCGCCACCGCCGCCGCCGAAGCCGCCGGTACGTGGCTCCATCGGACGGGCCTCATTGACCACCATGTCACGGCCATCAACGGACTTGCCGTTCATGCCGCTGATGGCTGCCTGGGCTTCTGCGTCGCTGGACATTTCCACAAAGCCGAAGCCCTTGGAACGGCCGCTGTCGCGGTCCATCATGACTTTGGCGGAAGTGATCGCGCCAAATTCAGAGAAGTGTTGTTGCAGGGAGTCGTCGTTCACCGAGTAGGAGAGGTTGCCGACGTAAAGTTTCTTGCCCATTTTGGGACCTTTCAAAAATGCCTGCACGTTTGGGATCAAACGCGCGAAGCGGGTGTGACGGTTCTGGTTAGAAAACCGTTCAACGAAATGCACGCTGGCCGAGGGCCACGTTGTAAACGGACAGCGTATCGGGGTGCCACATGGCAATCCGGTACCTGATCCAGGTTGTATTCGGTCGGAGGAAGGGGAAATAGGGACCGGGGTGAAGCTCGCCGCTGGGGGAGTTTGACGACCGGGAGGGCCGGAACTATCGGCCAAAAGGTGCGGAGGGGCAGGTATGAAGTGCCGCAGACCGTGTCAGACTGGAATCGCTGCAAAGGAAAGCTAAATTGCAGTAACCCCGGTATTTTACTCCTGTTTGGGGAAATGGCGTTTACAGGCCCTGAACCAGGCCTTAAACCAAGCGTTTAACCGCCGGGTTGCCTGCGCCAATGGCCGGCACGCAGCTCACCCCGGAAAGCCCTTGCGAAACTCCCCCGGACTCGTGCCCGTCCATGCGCGAAAGGCCCGGGTAAAACTCTTCTCGTTCAGAAAACCCACCGCTGCCGCCACCTGCTTGACCGGTTTGTCGCTGCGGTACAGCAGGTCTTTCGCGCGTTCGCTGCGCACTTCGTCTTTCAGCTGCTGCAGGTTCGCGCCTTCTTCCTTCAGCTGGCGGTGCAGCGTGCGCGCCGAGATGTTCAGCAGCGCTGCCACGCCGTCGGCGTTGTGCGCCTGGTCGGGGTGAGCGGTCAGCACCTGTCGCACCTGCTGCACCAGCAGCCGGTCGCGGCGGTATTGCAGCACCGTCAGCGGCAGGGCGCGCTGCAGCATGTGCTGCAGGGCTTTTTCGTCGCGGCGCAGGGGCAAGGCGAGGTAACGCGCATCGAAGCGGATCTCGGCCTGCGCGGCATCAAAACGTATCGGGCCTGGAAACATCAGCCCATAGGCATCGGCATGCGGCGGTGCGGCAAACGGGAAGCGCGCACCCTGCAGCGGAATGCGGGAGTCGATGTACCAGCAGGCCAGGCCGTGGATGTTGCGCAGCACGTGCACCAGGCAGAATTCGCGCGCCCCTTGCCCATGCCGGGCCAGGTCGGTGCGCTCCTCGATCGTGATGGCGGCGCTGTCGCCAGTGACGACCAGCTTGAGGGCAATGTCGTCGGCGAGCAGGGCGTGGTGGCGGCACCAGCGTTTGAGGGCCACGCCGAGATCGGGCGCGCTGAGCGAGGCCCGGGCCAGCATGCCGTAGCTGCCCCAGGGCAGTTTTCTTGAGAAGGCGCCCAGGGCTTCATCGTCGAGCTCCTGCATCGCCGTGCCGGACAACACTTCCATCTGGCGCGCGGTGATGCGGGCCTCTGGCTGCTGCAGCCGGGCTGGCGTGATCTGTGCCAGCTTCAAGGCGTTGGCGGGGCTGCGACCGTAAAGTTCGTAGGCCGCCGCCATCACCCGTGCAAAGGCCATGGGGGTGGCGGCAGCCGGCGGGGCCGGGGTGGCGGGCGGGGGGCGGGCGGACATGGGCCAAGTTTGGCGCAAGCTGGCACGATTTGCAACCTGTGTGGCGGCCGTCTGGCGGCATTTGCGCCTAAGCTGCGGTATTGGCGTTAAGGTGTGGTCCATGCGCGGCCGCCGGCGCCGCTGTGAGGAATCTATGCCTGTTCTGGAGACAAAACTCAACGCCCGCTCGGCCGACTTTCAGGCCAATGCCGCCGCCATGCGCGCGCTGGTGGACGACCTGAAGCTGCAGGTGGCCAAGGCCGCTGCCGGCGGCGGTGAAGCGGCCCGGGCCAAACACGTGGCACGCGGCAAGCTGCCGCCGCGCGAGCGGGTGCAGATGCTGCTCGACCCCGGCACACCCTTCCTCGAACTGGCCCCGCTGGCGGCGCTGGCCATGTACCCCGACCGCGACGGCAGCGACAGCGCGCCCTGCGCCGGTGTGATCACCGGCATAGGCCGCGTCAACGGTGTGGACTGCATGATCGTCTGCAACGACGCGACGGTGAAGGGCGGCACCTACTACCCGATGACGGTCAAGAAGCATTTGCGCGCGCAGGAAGTGGCGCAGCAAAACCGCCTGCCCTGCATTTACCTGGTGGACTCGGGCGGTGCCAATTTGCCGAACCAGGACGAGGTGTTTCCCGACCGCGACCATTTCGGCCGCATCTTCTACAACCAGGCCAACATGAGCGCGCAGGGCATTGCGCAGATCGCGGTGGTCATGGGCAGTTGCACGGCCGGCGGCGCTTACGTGCCGGCCATGAGCGACGAAACCATCATCGTCAAGAACCAGGGCACCATCTTCCTGGGCGGCCCGCCGCTGGTGAAAGCTGCCACCGGCGAAATCGTCACCGCAGAAGACCTGGGCGGCGGCGACGTGCACACCCGCCTGTCGGGCGTGGCCGACTACCTGGCGCAGAACGACGCGCACGCGCTGGCGCTGGCGCGGGCTGCGGTTGCCAACCTGAACGCCAATTTCAATAGAAAAGTGCCTGAAGTGCTTGCCAGCCGTGCGCCATGTGCTCCTGAATATGCAGCAGATGAGGTTTACGGCGTGGTGCCCACCGACACGCGCAAGCCTTACGACGTGCGCGAGATCATTGCCCGCATCGTGGACGGCAGCGAGTTCGACGAGTTCAAGGCGCGCTTCGGCAGCACGCTGGTCACCGGTTTCGCCCACATCGAAGGCATGCCGGTCGGCATCATTGCCAACAACGGCATCCTGTTCAGCGAGTCGGCGCAAAAGGGCGCGCACTTCATCGAGCTGTGTTGCCAGCGCAAGATCCCGCTGGTGTTTCTGCAGAACATCACCGGCTTCATGGTCGGCCGCAAGTACGAAGCCGAAGGCATTGCGCGCCACGGCGCCAAGATGGTGATGGCCGTGGCCACCGCCCAGGTGCCCAAGTTCACCATCATCATCGGTGGCAGCTTCGGCGCCGGCAACTACGGCATGTGCGGCCGCGCCTACAGTCCGCGCTTTTTGTGGATGTGGCCGAACGCACGCATCTGCGTCATGGGCGGTGAGCAGGCTTCTTCGGTGCTGGCCAGCGTGCGGCGCGACGCGATCGAGGCCAAGGGCGGCAGCTGGAGCGCCGAGGAGGAAAAAGCCTTCAAGCAGCCGATGCTGGACCAGTTCGAGCACCAGTCGCATCCGTATTACTCGAGCGCCCGCCTGTGGGATGACGGCGTGATCGACCCGGCTGACACGCGTCGCGTGCTGGCGCTGGGCCTGCGCGCCAGCCTGAATGCACCGATTCCCGAGCCGAAGTTCGGCGTCTTCCGCATGTAACGCCACCGGTACGAAAAATGTCCAACGCCTCCATCTACGACACGCCCGAGTACGAATCCCTGCGCGACCAGATCGCCCGCTTCATCGCCAGGGAGGTGGAGCCGCACGCCGCCGCCTGGGAAGAGCAGGGCTTTGTGCCGCGCGACGTCCTCAAGCGTATGGGCGCCGCCGGCCTGTTCGGCCTGATGTACGAAGAAAAATACGGCGGCGCCGACAGCGACGCGATGACCAACCTGGTGTTTGCAGAGGCGCTGTCGCAGTCCACCTTTGCCGGCTTCATCATCACCGTGCTGGTCCACACCGACATGGCCAGCCCGCATTTGCACCATGCTGGCAATGCGGCGCAAAAAGACAAGTACATGAAGAAGGTGATCGCCGGTGAGCTGATCACCGCCGTCGGCATCACCGAGCCGGGCGCCGGCTCCGACGTGGCGGGCATACGTTCCACGGCCAAACGGGATGGCGACGACTGGGTCATCAATGGCACCAAGATGTTCATCACCAATGGTGTCCATGCCGACCTGTACTTCGTTGCGGCAAAGACCGGGCCGGGCAAACGCGACATCTCGATGTTCATTGTCGAAAAAGGCACGCCGGGCTTCACCGTCGGCCGCGCGCTGAAGAAAACCGGCTGGCTGTCGTCGGACACCGCCGAGCTTATTTTCGACAACGTGCGCATCCCCGCCTGGAACCTGCTGGGCGAGGAGGGCAAGGGCTTTTATTCGGTGATGAAGAACTTCCAGACCGAACGCATTGCGCTGGGCGCCATGGCGGTCGGCCATTGCCAGCAGGCGCTCAAGCTCACGCTCGACTACGTGCGCCAGCGCCAGGCCTTCGGCGGGCCGCTGTGGGACCAGCAGGTGATCCGCCAGCGCCTGGCCATGCTGGACGCGAAGACGCGTGCCGCACGCGCCTTCATGTACCACTGCGCCTGGCGCGTGACCCAGGGCCACGACATCGTGCAGGACGTCTCCATGCTGAAAGCCCTGACCGGCGAGCTGGTCAACGAGGTGGTGCAGACCTGCCAGCAGTTCCACGGCGGCATGGGTTTCATCCGCGAGACCGCGATCGAGCGCCTGTGGCGCGACGCCCGCGTGCTGGCCATCGGCGGCGGCGCGACGGAAGTGATGCTGGAAGAAGTGGCCAAGCGCTACTGAGCTACTGAGCTATCGAGGAAGAAACCATGAATCACCTGCAACTGGCCTGCGACGGCGGCGTGGCCACCGTCACCCTCAATCGCCCCGATGTCCGCAATGCGTTCAACGACGAAGTCATCGCCGAGTTGACCGCGTGTTTCCGGGACCTCGGTGCGCGTGATGACGTGCGCTGCATCGTGCTGGCGGCCAACGGTACGGCCTTCTGTGCCGGCGCGGACCTGAACTGGATGAAACGCATGGCTACCTACTCGCGCGAGGAAAACCTCGCCGATGCCGGTGCGCTGGCCGAGATGCTGCGCGTGATTTATGCCTGCCCCAAACCGACGATTGCGCGCGTGCAGGGCGACGTGTATGCGGGCGGCACCGGCCTGGTGGCGGCTTGTGACATCGCCGTGTCGGTGGACACGGCCGGTTATTGCCTCAGCGAAGTGAAGCTGGGCCTGATTCCCGCGACCATCAGCCCGTATGTGATTCGCGCCATGGGCGCGCGGGCGTCGCACCGCTACTTCCTGACCGCCGAACGTTTCAGTGCCGCGGAAGCCCTGCGCATCGGGTTTGTGCATGAGGTGGTGAGTGCCGCGGAGCTTGACGCCAAGGTGGCCGAGCTCGCGAAAACGCTGGTCAACGCCGGCCCTCAGGCCGTGCGCCTGTGCAAGAAGCTGGTGCAGGACGTGGCGGAGCAGGGCATCACCCCGGCGCTGGTGCAGATGACGGTGGAAGGCATTGCCGACATCCGCGTCAGCCCGGAAGGCCGCGAAGGTGTGCAGTCCTTTCTGCAAAAACGCAAGCCCAACTGGCTGCCGTCGGCCTGAAGCCGCGGCGTACGAACCATGAACCTGAAGACGCTGTTTCTTGTTGCTGCGCTGCTGGGGGCCTCGCTGTCCCCGGCCGCGGCGCAGTCCGGCGACTTCGATGCCTCGCTCAACGAAACGGTGATTCAGATTCCCAAAGCCGGCTCGCCCGCGATCGCACTGGAAACCACGGTTTACAAACCCGAGGGCGCGGGGCCTTTCCCCGTGGCGATCATCAACCACGGCAAGGCCTATGGCAAGGCGCGTGAGCAGGCGCGTTATCGCCCGGCGATCGCGGCCCGCTACTTTCTGCAGCGCGGCTACGCAGTCATTGTTCCGATGCGGCAGGGGTTCTCAAAATCAGGCGGCAATTATGCCGGGACCGGATGCGATGTCGAGGGCAATGGCCTGGCGCATGCCGGCGACGTGAAGGCCACGCTCGACTACGTGACCGCGCAGCCGTGGGCAGACAGGAACAACATCGTCGTGCTGGGCCAGTCCCACGGCGGCTGGACCACGCTGGCCTTTGGGGCGCAAGCCTATCCCGGCGTCAAGGCGCTGGTCAACTTTGCCGGCGGCCTGCGCCAGGAAAAGTGTCCGGGCTGGGAGCAGGCCCTGGCGCTTGGCGCCGGTCGTTATGCCCGGGACACCCGCCTGCCGTCGCTCTGGTTTTACGGTGACAACGACAGCTACTTCAGCACCCACACTTTTCGCGCCATGCACGCGCAGTACACGGCAGCGGGCGGCCAGGCCAGGCTGGTGGCTTTCGGCGAATTCGGAAGCGATGCGCACCACCTGTTTGGATCGCGCGCCGGCCAACCGGTCTGGCAACCCGAAGTCAGCGGCCTGCTGGCTGCCGTGGGGCTGCCGAGCGAGCGTCAGGCGAAGTTTGCCAAATACGGAACGGCCGGACTGACGCCCCTTCCGCCGGAAACGGATTTTGCCGCGCTGGAAAATGTGATCAAGCTGCCCCATGTCAAAAGCGCAGGCCGTGCGGGATACCAGGCCTATCTGACGAAACTGATTCCGCGCGCGTTTGCCATCGGCCCCGACGGCGCCTGGGGCTGGGCCGACGGGGGCGAAGACCCGCTGAAACGGGCGCTCGACAACTGCCAGCGCCACAGCAAGGCCGAGTGCAGGCTGTATTCGGTCGACGACTTTGTCGTGTGGCAGTAAAGGCGTATTGCGATGCAAGCCATGGATACCGCACAACTGATTGCTCTCGCCGGCGCGCTTGGCTGGGCCAGCGGTGTGCGGCTGTACCTGGTGGTGCTGCTGACTGGCCTGGCCGGCTTCATGGGCTGGATCACGCTGCCGCCCGGCCTGCACCTGCTGGCCCATCCGGTGGTGCTGGGCGCCAGCGGCTTCATGGTGTTTGTCGAATTTTTCGCCGACAAGATTCCGGGCCTGGATTCGTTGTGGGACGTGGTGCACACCATGATCCGCATCCCCGCCGGCGCAGCCCTGGCGGCCGGCGTGTTCGGTGCCGACAGCGGGCTGATGGCGCTGCTCGCGGCCCTGGCGGGCGGAACACTGGCGGCCACCAGCCACGCCGCCAAGGCGACGGCCCGCGCGGCCATCAACACCTCGCCCGAACCCTTCAGCAACGTGGGTGCTTCACTGGTGGAAGACAGCATGGTGCCGCTGGGCCTGTGGCTGGCGATTGCGCATCCGCTGGTGTTTGTGGTCGTGCTGCTGCTCGTGCTGGTGGTCAGCGTGTGGCTGATCCGACTCTGCTGGCGTTTCCTGACGCAGCTGTTTGCCCGTGTGGCTCGCATTTTCAGCGGCAAGCCCGATACCGGGCCGCCCCCTGCTTTTACCTTGAAATCTCCTTTCTCAAAGAACGACCGACATGTTTAAAAAAATTCTGATCGCCAACCGCGGTGAAATCGCCTGCAGGGTCGCTGCCACCGCGCGCCGCATGGCCATCCAGACGGTCGCCGTGTATTCCGACGCGGATGCCGGCGCCAAACATGTGAGCGTGTGCGACGAGGCCGTTCACATCGGCGGCAGCGCGCCCAAGGACAGTTATCTGCGCTGGGAAAAAATAATCGCTGCGGCGAAAGCCACCGGTGCCGAGGCGATTCACCCAGGTTACGGCTTCCTCAGCGAGAACGAGGAGTTTGCCCAGGCCTGCGGCGACGCCGGCCTGGTCTTCATCGGCCCGCCGGCCTCCGCCATCAAGGCCATGGGCCTGAAGGCCGAGTCCAAACAGCTGATGGAAAAAGCCGGCGTGCCGCTGGTGCCCGGTTACCACGGCAGCGACCAGGACCCGGCGCTGCTCCGGCGTGAAGCCGACAGCATTGGTTACCCGGTGCTGATCAAGGCCAGTGCCGGCGGCGGTGGCAAGGGCATGCGTGCGGTCGAGAAGTCGGAAGACTTCGAGGCCGCGCTGGCGTCCTGCAAGCGCGAAGCCATCAGCAGTTTTGGCGACGACGCGGTGCTGGTGGAGAAATACGCGCAGCGCCCGCGCCACATCGAGATCCAGGTGTTTGGCGACACCCACGGCAACTATGTGTACCTGTTTGAACGCGACTGCTCGGTGCAGCGCCGGCACCAGAAAGTGCTGGAAGAAGCACCGGCGCCCGGCATGACCGAAGCAATGCGTCGCGAGATGGGTGAGGCTGCCGTAGCTGCGGCACGTGCGGTCAACTATGTCGGTGCCGGCACGGTGGAGTTCATCGTGGAGCAGCGCAGCGACGGGACCATGAACTTCTTCTTCATGGAAATGAACACCCGCCTGCAGGTGGAGCACCCGGTGACCGAAGCGATCACCGGGCTGGACCTGGTGGAGTGGCAACTGCGCGTGGCTTCGGGTGAGAAGCTGCCGCTGGCGCAGGACCAGCTGCGCATCCACGGCCATGCGATCGAGGCGCGTATCTGCGCTGAAAGTCCCGACAACAACTTTCTGCCCGCCACCGGCACGCTGCATGTCTACGGCCTGCCGCCCTCGGTCTCGTTCGAGCGTGGCCTGGTGCGTGTGGATGCCGGCGTGCGCGAAGGCGACGCGATCTCGCCGTATTACGACTCGATGATCGCCAAGCTGATCGTGCATGGCGACAACCGCGAGCAGGCGCTGGCACGCATGGACGAAGCGCTGGCGCAATTGCACATCGTGGGCCTGAGCACCAATGTGCAGTTTTTGCGCCATGTGGTGCAAAGCCGCTCGTTTGCCCAGGCCGATCTGGACACCGCGCTGATCCCGCGCGAAGAGGCGGTGCTGTTCAACCAGGAAAAACTCGGTCTGCCTCTGGCGGCCGCCGCCGCCGTGGCCCTGAGCCTGCTGGAAGAGAAGGCGCAGGAAACGGCCGACCCCTTCAGCAAGCGCGACGGCTGGCGCTCGCACGGGGTGGCGCTGCGGCGTTTTGAGTTCGAGTTTCACGGCGAGCCGGCCAAAGCCGAACTGACTTATCTGCACGACGGAGCACTGCGCCTGGCCGTCGGCGATGTGGACGAGGTGCTGGTGTTCACCGGCAGCGGCGGCGCGGTGGACATCCGCTTTGGCGAGCAGCGGCTCGGCGCGCACATCTATCGCCGCGGCGAAACCGTGTTTGTGTTCGCCCGGCAGGGCGCCACGCAGATCACGGTGATCGACCAGCTCGCGCATGCCGGCGAGGCCCATGGCGAAGCCGGCCGCCTGACCGCACCCATGCCGGGCAAGGTCGTGTCGTTTTCGGTGAAAGCCGGTGACAAGGTGAGCAAGGGCCAGGCGCTGGCCGTGATGGAAGCCATGAAGATGGAACACACGATTGCGGCACCGGCCGACGGTGTGGTGCAGGAGGTGTTGTACGCCCCCGGCGACCAGGTCACCGAGGGCGCGGAACTGCTCAAGATGGTGGCCTAGGGACGCTGGTTACTGTACCTGCTGCCGACACAGCGCGCACCCGCGGCACAATCACGGCATGAGAATTTCCTTTTGTTGTACAGATACCAAGGCCGAGCCCTGGCTGGCCGGATTGCGCGCCGCCTTTCCGGCTGATCACGTTGAACAGTGGGCGCCGGACGCCCCGCCGGCGGACTATGCGGTGGTCTGGGCGCCGCCCCAGCAGTTTCTGGACCAGCAGCCGCAGCTCAAGGCCCTGTTCAACATCGGGGCGGGCGTGGATGCGCTGATGAAGTTGCGTCTGCCGCCCCAGGCGGCCGTGGTACGACTGGACGATGCGGGCATGTCAGTGCAGATGGCCGAGTACGTGTGCCATGCGGTGATCCGGCATTTCCGCGAGTTCGACGGCTACGAGGCCGATGTGAAGCAGGGCACCTGGTCCTACCGCAAGCCACGGCTGCGCAAGGACTTCCCGGTCGGCGTCATGGGCCTGGGGGTGCTCGGCGAACGCGTGGCCCGGGCGTTGGCCCAGTTTGACTATCCGGTTCTGGGCTGGAGCCGGTCCGCCAAAACGATAGCGGGTGTGCAGTGTTTTTCCGGGCAGGCCGGGCTGGATGATTTTCTGTCGGGCACGCGCGTGCTGGTGTGCCTGCTGCCGCTGACCCCCGACACGCAGGGCATCATGAACCGTCAAACGCTGTCCAGATTGCGGCCCGGCGGTTATGTGGTCAACGTGGCGCGCGGCACACATCTGGTGGACGAGGACCTGATTGCGCTGCTCGACAGCGGCCACCTGGCCGGCGCCACGCTGGACGTCTTTCGCACCGAACCGCTACCGGCTGCGCACCCTTTCTGGAAACACCCCAAAATCACCGTCACCCCGCACACCTCGGCGCGGACCCTGCGCGAGGAAAGCATTGCGCAGATCGCCGGGAAAATCCGGGCGGTCGAAAGCGGGACACCGATAACCAGCCTTGCCGGTGTGGTTGACCCAAAAAAAGGATACTGACCCCATGAACCTTCCATCCAAAGTCAAAATCGTCGATGTCGGTCCGCGCGACGGCCTGCAGAACGAAAAAGCGCAGGTGCCTGCTGCCGTCAAGATCGAGCTGGTGCACCGCCTGCAGGACGCCGGCCTCACTGAAATTGAAGTCACCAGTTTTGTGTCGCCCAAATGGGTGCCGCAAATGGCGGACGCCGCAGAGGTCATGGCCGGCATCACGCGCAAGCCCGGCGTGCGTTATTCGGTGCTGACGCCCAACATGAAGGGTTTCGAGGCCGCCGTGTTGTCCAAACCCGATGAAATCGTCGTTTTTGCCGCAGCCAGCGAGGCTTTCAGCCAGCGCAACATCAACTGCTCCATCGCTGAAAGCATCGAGCGTTTCCGTCCCGTGGCCGAGGCCGCCCGGGCGCACAACATTCGCGTGCGGGGTGCGATTTCCTGCGCCGTGGGCTGTCCTTACGAGGGCGATGTCGCGCCGGAACGTGTCGAGATGGTCGCGCGCCTGCTCAAGGACATCGGTGTGCAGCACATCGGTGTGGCCGACACGATTGGCGTGGGCACGCCGCTGAAGGTTCAGCGCGCGATGGAAGCCGCGCTGAAACACTACGCCATCGACGAGGTGTCGGGCCATTTCCACGACACCTACGGCCAGGCCCTGGGCAACACGCTGATCTGCCTCGAAATGGGCATCTGGAACTACGACACCTCGTCGGCCGGCCTGGGCGGCTGCCCGTATGCCAAGGGTGCAACCGGCAATGTGGCCACCGAGGACGTGGTCTACATGTTGCAGGGCATGGGCATAGACACCGGCATCGACCTCGACAAGCTGATCGATGCCGGCAAGTTCATCAGCGACTACCTGGAGCGCAAACCAAATTCGCGTGCGGCCACCGCGCTGCTGAACAAGAGGGCCGGCTGATGTGTGGTGCCGAGCTGGTGTCTTTGCCTGAAGGCGTTCAGCGTGTTGCCGCCGAACTCCAGGCCAAGGGTCACCCGCATTCGCCGGTGATGCTG
Organism: Pseudomonadota bacterium; assembly: GCA_040389085.1. Lineage (GTDB taxonomy): Bacteria > Pseudomonadota > Gammaproteobacteria > Burkholderiales > Burkholderiaceae_C > Polaromonas. The sequence continues at coordinate 84,276 of JAZKAP010000012.1, read as the reverse complement.
GACGGCGCGGCACGCACCGCGCAGCAGGCGGCTGATGCCCTGGGTATTGCTTTGGGCCAGATTGCCAAAAGCATCATCTTTCGCCGCAAGTCCGATGACGCGGCGGTGCTGGTCATCACGGCCGGCGACCAGCGTGTCGACGAGCGCAAGGTCGAAGCCCTGGTCTGCCCCGACGGCAAGCGGCTGGGCCGGGCGGATGCAGAGTTTGTCAAAACCCGCACCGGTTTTTCGATAGGCGGCGTCTCGCCGCTGGCGCACGCCACACCGCCCGTCACGCTGATCGACCAGAGCCTGTTCCGGTTTGAAGAGGTCTGGGCCGCGGCCGGCCACCCGCATGGCGTGTTCAAACTGAGCCCGCAGGAGCTCGTCACTCTCACCGGCGCGCCTGTGGCCGACGTGGCAGTGGACCCGGTGCAGGAGCAGGCCGCTCAGAAACGCGCTATCTTTCTGGTAGCAGCTCGCGCCCGTGAAATAAAGGGTGAGACCGAAAATCTTCCTTCACCTTGCATCTCGGTGTGTCGCATGGACGCGGTCAGCGGCTGGTGTGAGGGGTGCTTCCGCACCCGCGACGAAATCGCCGGCTGGAGCGGGGCGACGGATGTCGGCAAGCGTGCAGTCTGGACCCTGATCGAGCAGCGCATGGCCGCGCTGCAGGCCTGACGGACACCGTCCTCCATACCTCCATCCCGGCGAGCGTGCCATGAAACACATCACCTTCTACCTCGACTTCATCTCGCCCTACGCCTACCTGGCTTTCGAGAAGCTGCCCGAGGCCCTGAAAGGTCTCAGCTACAGCGTGACCTACAAGCCGTTGCTGTTTGCCGGACTGCTCAAACACCATGGACAGCTCGGTCCCGCAGAAATTCCCGGCAAGCGCGACTGGACTTACCGCCAGGTGTTGTGGCTGGCGCACCAGCATGGCATCAGGCTGCAACTGCCTGCCAGTCATCCGTTCAACCCGCTGGGCCTGCTGCGCCTGGCCGTGGCCTGCGATGCGCATGGCACGCCCAACCGTTATGTCTGCGAGACCCTGTTTCGTCATGTGTGGCAGACCGGGCTGGAGGCGGCTGATCCGGAGCGGCTCGCTGCACTGGCGGCGTCGCTGGCGCCGCAACGCGACATCGACGGTGCAGACGTGAAAGCGCAGTTGAAGGCGCACAGCGACGAGGCCATAGCGCTGGGTGTGTTTGGTGTGCCCGCGCTGGCGGTGGACGGCAAGCTGTTCTGGGGACTGGATGCGCTGCCCATGCTGCGCGCCTTTCTGCTCGGCGACGCCTGGTTTGACGGCCCGGACTGGGACGCGGCCAGTCAGCTTGCGACGGGTGCCCTGCGGCGGAAATAGCCTTCAGTCCGGCATTCTCCGCATGCCGAAAATTTCTCCGGGGGTTTTCCCTTGACTTGTCAGGGGGCGATAAGTTTGGCGCAAGCTCCTGTTGGTTTCGCGTCAGAGCAGGGTCAGTGTCTCCAAAAATAATCTCCACAACCCCCATGTCGGGGCTGTTCAATTATTGGAGACAACATCATGGCAACTGCAGCCGCCCCAAGGCCGATGAGCGCCGAGGAGAAGAAAGTCATCTTCGCCTCGTCACTAGGCACTGTTTTCGAATGGTATGACTTTTACCTCTACGGTTCGCTGGCAGCCATCATTGCCAAGCAGTTCTTCAGCGGACTCGATGAAGGCTCGGCCTTCATTTTTGCCCTGCTCGCGTTTGCGGCCGGTTTCATCGTGCGTCCGTTCGGCGCACTGGTGTTCGGCCGTCTCGGCGACATGATCGGCCGCAAATACACCTTCCTGATCACCATCCTGATCATGGGCCTGTCGACCTTCATCGTCGGCCTGCTGCCCAACTACGCGACCATCGGTGTCGCTGCTCCCGTGATCCTGATTGCGCTGCGCATGCTGCAGGGCCTGGCTCTCGGCGGCGAGTACGGTGGTGCAGCCGTGTATGTGGCAGAACACTCGCCCCACGGCAAGCGCGGTGCCTATACCTCGTGGATCCAGACCACGGCTACGCTGGGCCTGTTCCTGTCGCTGATGGTGATTCTCGGCACGCGTACCGTGCTCGGCGAAGCGACCTTTGCCGACTGGGGCTGGCGCGTTCCTTTCCTGGTGTCCATCCTGCTGCTGGGCGTGTCGGTGTACATCCGTCTGAGCATGAATGAGTCGCCTGCCTTCACCAAAATGAAGGCCGAAGGCAAGACCTCCAAGGCACCTTTGTCCGAATCCTTCGGCCAGTGGAAAAACCTGAAGATCGTCATCCTGGCGCTGATCGGCCTGACCGCTGGTCAAGCGGTGGTCTGGTATTCGGGCCAGTTCTATGCCCTGTTCTTCCTGACGCAATCGCTCAAGGTGGACGGCGCCACAGCCAATATTTTTGTCGCTGTTTCGCTGCTGATCGGCACGCCTTTCTTCGTCGTTTTCGGCTCGCTGTCGGACAAGATCGGCCGCAAGCCCATCATCCTGGCCGGTTGCCTGCTGGCCGCGCTGACTTACTTCCCGGTGTTCACCGCGCTGACCAAAGCCGCCAACCCTGATCTTGCTGCTGCACAGGCCAAGAACAAGGTCGTCGTGACGGCGGACGCGAGCGAATGTTCGTTCCAGTTCAACCCGACTGGCACTGCCAAGTTCACCAGCTCCTGCGACATCGCCAAGCAGGTGCTCGCCGGCGCATCGGTGAGTTATGAGAACGCACCTGGCGCCGCTGGCGTACCCGCCACCATCAAGATTGGCGAAACGGTCATCTCCAGCTACTCTTCCAAAGGCCTGCCTGCGGATGAAGCCAAGAAAAAGGACGTCGCGTTCAAGAAGCTGGTGGCTGACGACCTGAAGGCTGCCGGTTACCCGACCAAGGCCGATCCGGCCAAGGTGGACAAGTTCATGGTGATTGCCATCCTGACCTACCTGGTGCTGCTGGTGACCATGGTCTACGGCCCGATCGCGGCCATGCTGGTGGAGCTGTTCCCCACGCGCATCCGCTACACATCCATGAGCCTGCCGTACCACATTGGCAATGGCTGGTTTGGCGGCTTGCTGCCCACCACGGCCTTTGCCATCGTGGCGCAGACCGGCAACATGTACAACGGCCTGTGGTATCCGATCATCATTGCCGGCATGACCGTCGTGATTGGCACCTTGTTCATCAAGGAAACCAAGGACGTCGACATCTACGCTGACGACTGATCCCCGGGAATGACATCCCTGTGGTTCTGCCCGATTCCCGGGTAGAACCACCAAACATTTTTTTATAAACCCCCGCGTCGCCGGGGGTTTTTTTTCTGAAGAAATAACATGTGGAAAATCGCACTCGCATTCGTGGTCTTTGCCGGTCTGGCCATCTTCATCCTGAGCAAGGGCGGAGACATTGACATGGGGGGCGAAAAGCATGGCATCGAGGTCACGCATGAAGCCCCGCCACCGGCATCGGCCGCTTCAGCCGCCGCATCTGCCGCTTCCGCGCCTGCGCGTTAGTCGGCCCTCCGCACCGGACCAGCGTCATGATTTATGCCAAGACCGAGGCCGGGCAGCAGGCCTTGAAAGACAGGTCCCTGCTCACGCCCCGACAGCGCTCGGCCTTCATTCTGTTTGACGGCAAGCGTTCCGTTCCGCAGATTCTGGAGGCGACGGCAGGCCTCGGTGTCACGTCGGAGGAGCTGATGCACCTGGTGGAACTGGGTTTTCTCACGCCCAGCCAGCAGTCCGTCGAGAAGGCTGCTGCTGCGACAGCGCATGCGGCCGCCGTGGTCGCCCGGCAGGAGGACAGCGACGCCAGCAATGACCGCTACAAGAAGGCCTACCCCATCGCTGCGCAGTTGACGGGGGCGCTGGGGCTCAGGGGTTTCAGGTTGAACCTGGCCGTCGAAGGTGCGGCAGATGTCGATGCCCTGCTTGCGTTGCTTCCGAAAATCAGGGAAGCCGTCGGGGCCGACAAGTGCAGCGAGCTGGAACAGGCCCTCAAGGGCTGAGGGCCTTGGGTTGTTCTAGCGCCGGAATTTCCCGTCGGTGCCAATGATGGACAGGTCGGCGAAGTCGAGTCCGGTGTGGTCTTCGAGCGAGTAATTCACTTCCAGCCCGCCGATATCGAACTTGCGTATGCTTTCCAGGGCGGCCTGGATTTTTTCGCGGGTCGGTTTGGCGCCGGCCCGTTTCAACCCTTCGACCAGAACCTTGGCAGCAGCAAAGCCTTCAAGCATGGCAGGGCTGATGTCGCCAGTGCCTTTGGCCTTGGACAGCTCCTGGGCTTCCTTGACCATGCCGTAGGCGATGGATCGTTCATAAGGAAAGACCTGGGTCACGATCACGCCACGCGCATTGTCGCCCAGGCTTTTGATGAAGCCGCTCGATGCATTGTTGGACAGCGTCACGATCTGCGCTGCGGAGCCGGCGGCGCGGAAGGCCTTCATGCCGTCGACCACGGCCTGACCGGAGGCCACCATGATGATGGCCTGCGCGTTGGACTGGACAACCTTGGGCGCGATCGGCCCGAAGTCGGGCTTGCTGCGGTTGAATTTTTCCAGCACCGCAGGCTGCAGCTTGGCGGCAGTGAAACCTTTCTGCGCGCCGGCCACGCCGTCGGCGCCAAAGCTGTCGTCGGCATACACCAGGCCGATGCGCGTGATGCCCATCGAGTTCAGGTGAGTGACTGCCTTTTCAGCTTCGCGCTGGTAGGTGGCGCGCACGTTGAACACATGTTTCTTGACCGGCTGGTGCAGGACCATGGCGCCAGTGGAGGGGCCGATCAGCGGCACACCGTATTTTTCGAGGAGAGGAAGAATGGCTTCCGTGTGGGGCGTGCCGCGGGTCAGGAACATGGCGGCCACGTTCTGTTCCTCGATCAGCTTGCGGGCATTTTCACCGGCCAGCTTGGGGTCGAACTTGTCGTCGAGCGAGATCAGTTCAATCTTCTGTCCATTGACGCCGCCCTTGGCATTGACGGCATCGATATAGAGTTTGGCTCCGTCTGTGGTTTCTTTCACACCGGCACCCACGGGGCCGGTAAATCCTGCGGTCTGACCGATCAGGATTTGTGCCTGGCTGGCGTGGCTCACGGCAGCGAGCAAAAGTGCAGCGCACCAGAAATTCAGCTTTTTCATGTCATGGCTCCTTGGGCGGTCGAGTTTACGCCGTCAATGTGACCCTTCGGTGTGGAAACTACGGGCGGGATAACCAGAAGACGGATCAGCGCAAAGGGCTGGCGGGCGGCTTAACCCTACGCCGCCGATTCGCGCGAGCGCTGTCTAGAATGTTTGACCTACAAGGAAAGCCCCCACCCATGACCCAGGGAACCATCCGCATTCGCGGCGCGCGACAGCACAACCTCAAAAACATTGATCTTGATATCCGCACGGGGGAAATGACCGTGGTCACCGGACCCAGCGGGTCCGGCAAGTCCTCGCTGGTGTTCGACACGCTGTTTGCCGAAGGCCAGCGCCGTTATGTGGAAACCTTTTCGGCCTATGCACGGCAGTTCCTGGACCGCATGGACAAACCGGCGGTGGACAAGGTGGAAGGGGTGCCACCGGCGATTGCGATCGACCAGACCAATCCGGTTCGCAGTTCGCGCTCCACCGTGGGCACCATGACCGAACTCAATGATCATTTAAAACTTTTGTATGCACGTGCCGCGCAGCTATTTGATAAAAAGACCGCGCAGGCCGTGCGCCACGACACGCCGGAGTCGATTTATGCCGAATTGATGACACGCACCGCGGGTAGCGATTCAAGAGTAGTCATGACCTTCCCGGTGGAACTGCCGGGCAACACCAGCGCCGACGAGGTCACGCAGTGGCTGTCGGCCAGCGGTTTCACGCGTGTGCATGCAGAGCGCGACGTGGCGACACCAGCCGGGCCGCATAAATTGCTGGACGTGGTGGCCGACCGCTTTCGTGTGCAGACGGCCGAGAAGGCGCGGGTGATCGAAGCCATCGAGCTGGCGCTCAAACGGGGCGGCCGGCTCAATGTGTATGTGCAGTCGGCGCAGGAGGGCGCCGAGGAGGAGATGTGGCGCTTTTCGACCGGCCTGCATTGCCCCGAAAGCGACCTGCGCTACGCCGATCCGACACCCTCGCTGTTTTCCTTCAACTCGGCCATGGGTGCCTGTGACACCTGCCGCGGTTTTGGCCGCGTCATCGGCGTCGACTATGGCCTGGTGATTCCCAACGACAAGCTGACGCTGCGCTCGGGCGCGATCAAACCGATGCAGACGCCGGCCTGGAAAGAAGCGCAGGACGACCTGATGCGCCATGCTGAAACTGCCGGTATCCCGCGGGACACGCCCTGGTACAAACTCACGCCCGAGCAGCAGGGCTGGGTCATCAACGGTTCGCCGAACTGGAACGGCAAGTGGAACCAGCACTGGTTCGGCATCAAGCGCTTTTTTGCCTATCTGGAAAGCAAGGCCTACAAGATGCACATTCGTGTGCTGCTTTCCAAGTACCGCAGCTACACGCCTTGCGAGACCTGTGGCGGCGCGCGCCTCAAGCTCGAAGCCCTGCTCTGGCGTCTGGGCTCGAAAGAAGCCGCCGATGCGGCGCTGCCGCCTGGCAAACGGTTCATGCCGGTCGGTGTGGACTGGACCCGCGCGCAGCTCGAGGCCCTGCCCGGCCTGAGCCTGCATGACCTGATGCAGCTGCCGATCGACCGGTTGCGCGAATTTTTCAACGGACTGGCACCGGCCGCGTTGCAGGACGGCAGCGCACCCGATGCCGAGTTCAAGGCGCTCAAGTCGCTGTTCGAGGAAATCCACACCCGGCTCAAATACCTCAGTGATGTCGGCATCGGTTACCTGACGCTGGACCGGCAAAGCCGAACCCTCTCGGGCGGCGAGGTCCAGCGCATCAACCTGACGACGGCGCTGGGCACCTCGTTGGTCAACACGCTGTTTGTGCTGGACGAGCCATCGATTGGCCTGCACCCGCGCGACATGAACCGCATCACCCAGGCCATGCACCGTCTGCGCGATGCCGGCAACACGCTGGTGGTGGTCGAGCACGACCCGGCCGTGATGCTGGCGGCCGACCGCATGATCGACATGGGCCCGGGCCCGGGCGAGAAGGGCGGCCAGATCGTGTTCGACGGCACGCCGGAAGACCTCAAACATGCCGACACGCTGACCGGCGCCTACCTCGGCTCGCGCAAACAGGTGGGCATGGGCTTCAAGCGCCCGGTGACCGACAACACGCCGCGCCTGATCCTCGAAGGCGCGCGCGACCACAACCTGAAAAACCTGACAGTGGAGTTTCCGCTGCAGCGCCTGGTCTGCGTGACCGGTGTCAGCGGCTCGGGAAAATCGACGCTGATGCAGGACATCCTGGCACCCGCCCTGCTGCGCCAGTTCGGCAAGGCCACGGAAACGCCGGGCTTGCATGACCGGCTGATGGGTGCGGACTACCTGACCGACGTGGTGTTTGTCGACCAGTCGCCGATCGGCAAGACGGCGCGCTCGAATCCCGCCAGTTACGTCGGTGCCTGGGACGCTGTGCGCGAGCTGTTTGCGCAAGCGCCCATGGCCCGCCAGCGCAGTTACACCGCGTCCAAATTCAGTTTCAACAATGGCGACGGGCGCTGCCCGACCTGCGGCGGTTCGGGTTTCGAACATGTGGAGATGCAGTTCCTCAGCGACGTCTACCTGCGTTGCCCCGACTGCGACGGCAAGCGTTACCGGCCCGAGATCCTGGAAGTCACCATTGAACGCAAGGCGATCGGTGATGTGCGTTCACGACTGATGAATGTGTCCGATGTGCTGGACCTGACGGTCAGCGAGGCCTGCGCGTTGTTTGCTCAGGATCGCGAGGTGATTCGCGCGCTGCAGCCGATCGTCGATGTGGGCCTCGAATACGTGAAGCTGGGCCAGCCGGTGCCGACGCTGTCGGGCGGCGAGGCGCAGCGCCTCAAACTCGCCGGTTTCCTGGCCGGCGCATCAAAAACAGCGAGTGCCAGCCGCCAGCCGCTGGCGCTGAAAAACATCAACCGCGGCACGCTGTTCCTGTTTGACGAGCCGACCACCGGCCTGCATTTCGACGACATCGCCAAGCTGATGCGCGCGCTGCGCAAGCTGCTGGACGTGGGCCACTCGCTGATCATCATCGAACACAACCTCGACGTGATCCGTTCGGCCGACTGGCTGATCGATCTCGGCCCCGAAGGTGGCGAGGCCGGCGGCCTGCTGGTGGCCCAGGGCACACCCGAAGAGGTGCGCCAGCACCCGACTTCGCACACCGCGCTGGCGCTGCGGGAATACGAACAGGCCATGGGCAAGGTACATGGCGTCGAGGAAGCGCGGCCCAAGGCCTGGAGCACCAGGCCGGCGTTCTCCAACCTGATCCAGATCGTCAACGCCAAGGAGCACAACCTCAAGAGCCTGTCGGTCAACATTCCGCGCGGCCAGTTCAATGTGGTGACCGGTGTGTCGGGCTCCGGCAAGTCCACGCTGGCGTTTGACATCCTGTTCAACGAGGGCCAGCGGCGTTACCTGGAGTCGCTCAACGCCTATGCCCGCAGCATCGTGCAGCCGGCCGGCCGGCCCGAGGTGGACGCGGTTTATGGCATTCCGCCGACTGTCGCGATCGAGCAGCGCCTGTCGCGCGGCGGGCGCAAGTCCACCGTCGGCACGACCACCGAGGTCTGGCATTTCCTGCGCCTGCTCTACGTGAAGCTCGGCATCCAGCACTGCACCAAGGACGGTGCGGCCGTCATGCCGCAAAGCGCCGAAAGCATTGCCGCGCAACTGCTCAAGGCGCACCGCGGCCAGCACATCGGGCTGCTGGCGCCGCTGGTGATCAACCGCAAGGGCGTCTACACGGAACTCGCCGACTGGGCGCGGCCGCGCGGCTACACCCATTTGCGTGTGGACGGCGAATTCCTGCCGACCACGAATTTCCCGCGCATCGACCGTTTCAAGGAACACACGGTGGAGCTGCCGATTGCCGACATCCACGTGACCCCCGCCAACGAGGCCGCGCTGCGCCAGGCGCTGGCCACGGCACTGGAGCACGGCAAGGGTGTGGTGCATGTGCTGGCGCCGCTGGATGGCCTGCAGGGCGCGATGCTGGCCGGCACGTCCACCCGGCAGATCGGCATGCTGCAGGCTTCGTCCACCAAGCGGGCCTGCCCGGTCTGCGCCACCTCCTACCCCGAACTCGATCCGCGCCTGTTCAGCTACAACAGCAAACACGGCTGGTGCCCGGACTGCGTGGGCACCGGCGTCAGGCTCACCAGGGAGCAGCGCAAGGTGTTCGACGACTCGGTGCGCGACGATGACAACAAGGGCCGCGAGCAGAGTTTTGTCGAAGCCGACGTGGACGAGGTGCTGGACGCCGTCTGCCCGACCTGCGCCGGCTCACGCCTGAACGCGCAGGCCCGCGCCGTGAAGTTCGCGGGCGTGGGCATTGCCGACATCGCCGCGCTGTCGGTGACCGACGTGCGCCGCTGGGTGGAAGAACTCGCGCTGTCAGGACGCGAAGCCGGCATTGCGCGCGACCTGATCCCCGAAATCAAGAGCCGGCTCGAATTCCTCGAAGACGTGGGCCTGGGTTATCTGACGCTGGACCGTGGCGCGCCCACCCTGTCGGGCGGCGAGGCGCAGCGCATCCGGCTCGCCGCGCAGCTGGGCTCCAGCCTGCAGGGCGTCTGTTATGTGCTGGACGAACCCACCATCGGCCTGCATCCGCGTGACAACCAGATCCTGTTGCGCGCCCTGGGCAAGCTCAGCGAACGTGGCAACACCCTGGTGGTGGTTGAGCATGACGAAGACACGATTCGCCGCGCCGACAACATCATCGACATCGGGCCCGGTGCCGGCAAACGCGGCGGCCAACTGGTCGGCCAGGGCACGGCCGAACACCTGGCCACCCTGCCCGATTCACTGACCGGGCGTTACCTGGCCAACCCGCTGATTCATCCGCTGCAGATTCGTCGCGAGACGCGCAGCGGCGCTGCACCCGCCGAAGTGTTGGCCCTGCCCGTCGTTGCCGGCGCCAAACCGGTCAGCAAGCAGAAGGCCGCGGCGCTGAAGGCCCAGGCGCTGAAAGCTGCGGCGGCCTGCGCCAGCGCGCTGCACAATGCCGCGCCGGCGGCAGCCAGCCCTTTCACCTCCTGGCTCACCGTGGTCGGCGCCGACCTGCACAACCTCAAGAACGTCTCGGTCAAGGTCCCGCTGTACCGGCTGGTGGCGGTGACGGGGGTGTCGGGGTCGGGCAAATCCACCCTGGCGCGCGATGTGCTGCTGGCCAATGTGCAGGCCGGCGTGGCGCAACGTTCGACGCGGGCCGGGCGTGACGCGGACGATGCCGGCAAACACCCGGTCTGGACCGGCTGCGGCCACATCGAGGGTTACGAGGTGGTGGACCGCGTGCTGGAAGTCGACCAGACGCCCATCGGCAAGACACCGCGCTCCTGCCCGGCCACCTACATCGGCTTCTGGGACACGGTGCGCAAGCTGTTTGCCGACACGCTGGAAGCCAGGGCGCGCGGTTACGGCGCCGGGCGTTTCAGCTTCAACACCGGCGAGGGCCGCTGCCCGACCTGCGAGGGTGCCGGTGTGCGCACCATCGGCATGAGTTTTCTGCCGGACGTGAAGGTGCTCTGTGAAACCTGCCACGGCGCGCGCTTCAACCCCGAAACCCAGGCGGTGACCTGGCGCGGCAAGAACATCGGCGACGTGTTGACCATGGAAGTGGACGAGGCCGTCGGGTTTTTTGCCTCCATGCCGAGCATCGCGCACCCGCTGCAGTTGCTCAAAGACGTGGGGCTGGGTTACCTGACCCTGGGCCAGCCATCGCCGACGCTGTCGGGCGGCGAGGCGCAGCGCATCAAGCTGGTGACCGAGTTGTCCAAGGTGCGCGACGACATCACGCGGCGCGGCCAGAAGTCGCCGCACACCCTGTATGTGCTGGACGAACCCACGGTGGGCCTGCACATGGCCGACGTCGAAAAACTGATCCATGTGCTGCACCGGCTGGTCAATGGCGGCCACAGCGTGGTGGTGATCGAGCACGACCTCGACGTGATCGCCGAAGCCGACTGGGTGATCGACCTGGGGCCGGACGGCGGCAACGCCGGCGGCCAGGTGGTCGCGGCCACGACGCCGGAGCAGGTGGTCAAGCTGGGCACGGCGACCGGGAAGGCGCTGGCACCGGTGCTGGCACGTTAGGACGTTAGGGGAAAGACCTGCAAAACCGTCGGGATATAGGGCTGTGGCGCAAGAAGAGAATGGGTGGGCTATAAAATTACCAAACAGTAATATTATTACTTTCTGTTCCAATTTGACTGGAAAACACCATGACTCTGACGTCCCTGATCCGTTGCATTCCCGGTTTTTCGCTCTCCGCCTTGTTGCTGGCGATTGCCCTGCCGCTGGCGGCGCAAAGCCCGGCCGCGCCTGCGGACGAGGTGGAGGTCTCGTTTCACCCCTGGGAAGTACCTTCGCCCCGGTCGGCTGAAACCTATTTCACCAACTTGAAGGACGGCGGCGTGTACGAAGCGCCGTTTGTGGCGCGGTTTGGCCTGTCCATGCGCGGACTGGTGCCTGCCGGCAAGACTGCCGGGCGAGCCGGCCACCACCATTTGCTGGTGAATCAGGACTTGCCGCTCGACTTCAAGAAGCCCCTGCCTTTCACCGACCAGTACATCCACTTCGGCAAGGGACAGATGGAAATGCTCGTCAACCTGCCGCCCGGCAAGTACCAGTTCCGCCTGCTGCTTGCTGACCAGGGCCACATCCCCTACTTTGTCTACAGCAAGCCGCTCCAGCTGACCGTCAGCAAGCAGAACAAGGCTGTGGCACCGGCGGCGGTGCAGGGGCCGCCCCGCGTTGAGCTGCTGAGCCCGGCGGACCGTGAAACCGTCAAGGGGCCGTTTCGGGTGCAGTTCCATGCCAGTGGCTACAGCGTGTCGCATGCGGCGGCCAAGGCTGCGGACACAGGCCATTTCCGGCTGACCATGGAGCGTGCCGGGCGCAAGCCGGAGGTGCTCAACTTCACCGGCGGCCAGACCGAAACCTGGCTCAACCCACCCGCGGGCGACTACAACATGCGGCTGGAAATGGTCAGCAATGCCGCCGATGGCAAGATTCTCAGTGCGGCCAGGCCATCGACCCTGTCGGTCGCTGCCCGGTAATCCTGCTCAGGCCGAGCTGTCGCGCGCGGCCAGCAAGGCCGCCGCCACCTCGGCAAAGCCAGCGCCGCGCTCGCCGTCGGTGATGTAACGCGGCTTGTGGTTCAGTTCCGCTTCAAAGCGGCGGATGTTGGCCACGCCCACGGAATGGGCAAAGGCCTCGAACATCAGCTGGTCGTTGGTCGAGTCGCCGACATAGACCCAGCGGTCCATTTCGCTGTCCAGGTCGCGGCCGAAAAGCTCGCGGGCTATCCAGCGCGCGCCCTCCAGCTTGTTGTGTGCGCCGAACCAGCCGTTGATGTGGATGGAGCTCACTGTCGCGTTCATGCCCTCGCTCTGCATGATCTGCACCGCCTGCGCGATCTGCGTCGGTGGCAGGTGTACAAACTCGCTGTGGTCGATGGCGATGTCGGTTTCGCGTCCTGGGCTGTCTTCGGACAACACGGCGCCGGGCACGTCCTGCATCACACGCCGGGCCACCTGCTGCATGCGGGCATAGTTGGCCAGGCGTGTCGGTGCATCCTGTTGATACAGTTTTGATAGCTGCTCACGTCCACTGGACAAGGACTGGCGTCCGATTTGGCTTGAAAGCAGGGCAACGGCACCGTTTTCGGCGACGATGGCATCGACCGGCCAGCGCAGTGCAAACGGTTCGCTCCAGCCGACCGGCCGCCCGGTGATGGGAATCACATGCAGGCCGGCGGCCTTCAGGTCGCCAAGGGCCTGCAGCGCGTCGGGCGTGATCGCGCCGTCGGTGGTCAGGGTGTCGTCGATGTCGGTAAAAACGCCGGTGATGTGTTGCCGGTCGTGTGCTGGCCAGGTTTTCAGGGCTTTCATGACGAAAGTGTCGCATGCCTGTACAATCGTCGGTTCCTGAGGAGCGTTGCAACCCACAACATGTGGTCTAGGCTCAGGACTTTCATTTGCAACCACGCTCACCCGCATGTGCTGTCAAGCCGGGTGAGATCCAACCAACTCCCCGCCGACTTGTCGCCTTGTGGCCGTGGCTATTTTGCCCAATTGGACCCTTGATCTTGGAGATACCCCAATGAACGCCGTATTGAAACCCGCCCAGACCGCCGCTGACTACGTGATTGCCGACATTTCGCTTGCCGCTTGGGGCCGCAAGGAACTGAAAATCGCCGAAACCGAAATGCCCGGCCTGATGGCCATCCGCGAAGAGTTCGCGAAAGCCCAGCCCCTGAAGGGCGCACGCATCACCGGTTCGCTGCACATGACCATCCAGACCGGCGTGCTGATCGAAACGCTGCAAGCCCTGGGTGCCGACGTGCGCTGGGCATCGTGCAACATCTTCTCGACGCAGGACCATGCCGCCGCCGCGATTGTGGCCGCCGGCACACCGGTGTTCGCCATCAAGGGCGAAACCCTGGCCGACTACTGGGACTACACCCACCGCATCTTCGAATTCAGCGGCGCCAAAGGCACGCCCGAAGAAGGCCCGAACATGATTCTGGACGACGGCGGCGACGCGACGCTGCTGATGCATCTTGGCACCCGTGCCGAGAAAGACGCCAGCCTGATTTCCAAGCCGACCAGCGAAGAAGAAATCTGCCTGTTCAACTCGATCAAGGCCAAGCTGGCCATCGACCCGACCTGGTACAGCCGCCGCCTGAAAAACATCCTCGGCGTGACCGAGGAAACCACCACCGGCGTGCTGCGCCTGAACGAGATGTCGGCCAAGGGCACGCTGGCCCTGCGCGCCATCAACGTCAACGACTCGGTGACCAAGTCCAAGTTCGACAACCTCTACGGCTGCCGCGAATCGCTGGTTGACGCGATCAAGCGCGCCACCGACGTGATGGTCGCCGGCAAGGTGGCTTGCGTGGCCGGTTACGGCGACGTGGGCAAGGGTTCGGCCCAGGCCCTGCGCGCCTTGTCGGCGCAAGTGTGGGTGACCGAGATCGACCCGATCAACGCCCTGCAGGCCGCGATGGAAGGCTACAAGGTCGTGACCATGGAATACGCAGCCGACAAGTGCGATATTTTTGTGTCTGCCACCGGCAACAAGAACGTCATCACCTATGACCACATGGCGAAGATGAAAGACCAGGCCATCGTCTGCAACATCGGCCACTTCGACAATGAAATCGACGTTGCTGCGCTGGAAAAATGCACCTGGGAAGAGATCAAGCCGCAAGTCGACCACGTGATCTTCCCGGACGGCAAACGCATCATCCTGCTGGCCAAAGGCCGTCTGGTGAACCTCGGTTGCGGCACCGGCCACCCGAGCTTCGTGATGTCGTCCAGCTTCGCCAACCAGACCATTGCGCAGATCGAACTGTTCACCAAACAGGCCGACTACGAAGTGGGCAAGGTTTATGTGCTGCCGAAACACCTCGACGAAAAAGTCGCCCGTCTGCACCTGAAGAAGGTCGGCGCGATGCTGACCGAACTGAGCGACGAGCAGGCTGCGTACATTGGTGTCAGCAAGGCTGGCCCCTACAAGGCCAACACCTACCGTTATTGATCAGGGCTACTGCGCGACCCGATCTCGGCGTTGCGGGTCCCGATCAGGCAATCCTCATGCACCTGAAGTGCACTCCGGTTGCCTGCCACCCGCGCCTTGATATCGGGGCGCTCGCTACGCCCTTGAGGCTGCTGGAGATTCATGCGCGCTGACCTCTTCCTCGTCGACAACGGCTTTGCCGCCACCCGGTCCCAGGCCCAGCGCCTGATCGCTTCGGGCGTGCAGTGGCGCGCCGAGGAAAGTGCGCCCTGGAAGAAGGTCGCCAAAAACGGCGACGAGATTCCGGACGGCGCCGAGGTCGAGATCCCCGACACGACCGAAGCCAAGTACATCTCGCGCGGCGGGCTCAAGCTCGAAGGCGCGCTCAAAAGCACCGGCCTGAGCGTGGCCGGCCTGCGCTGTCTGGACATCGGCCAATCCACCGGCGGCTTCACCGATTGCCTGCTGCAGCACGGCGCCGTGCAGGTGGTGGGCGTGGACGTGGGCCATGGCCAGCTGCACCCCAGCCTGCGCAGCGACCCGCGCGTGGTGTGCATCGAAGGCCTTAACGCGCGGTCCATGACTGCTTCTGATTTGATAGCGGGTCCCGTCCATACGGCGGGGGCTGAAGGTCAATTTGACGATGATGATGACTTCGAGGTGGACGAAGGCGAGGCCGTCGAAGCCGACTTCGACTTCCTGACCGGCGACCTGTCCTTTATTTCCCTCACGCTGGTGTTGCCCGCCGTGGTGCGCCTGCTGAAAGCCGGCGGCCATCTGCTGATGCTGGTCAAACCCCAGTTTGAACTGCAGCCCGGCCAGATCGGCAAGGGCGGTATTGTGCGTGATGCCGTGCATTTCGAATTTGTCGAAAAACGCCTGCGCGACGCCTGCGCTGCGCTGGGGCTGGACGTGAAAGCCTGGCTGGCTTCGCCGATTGAAGGCGGCGACGGCAACCGCGAGTTTTTCATTCATGCGGTCAAAGGCCACAACGCGGTCGGCGAAGACCAGCCGCTACCGGCGGCGCCGCCGCGCAAGGCCGTCAAACGCACACCGCGCAGCGAAATACGCGCGATGCATGAAGCGCATGAGGACTCTGAAGAAGCCCACGCGGGCCAGCACGGCCCGGCGCGCGGCAAACGCCGCGACAAGGAAGCCTGAGCGCTTTCCCCACTGAAGAACAAGTGAGACTGGTGATGAATTTTCCGATCAGCTTTGAATTTTTCCCGCCAAAGACACCCGAAGGCGCCGACAAGCTGCGCCTGACGCGCCAGGCGCTGTACGCGCACCAGCCCGAGTTCTGCTCGGTCACGTTTGGTGCGGGTGGTTCCACCCAGGAGGGCACTTTTGGCACCGTCGGTGAAATCCTGAAGGAAGGTGTGGCGGCCGCCTGCCACTTCTCCTGCGTAGGCGCGACCAAGGCCACGGTGCGCGAGCAGCTCGCCGCCCTGCAGGCCATGGGCGTCAAGCGCCTGGTGGCCCTGCGCGGTGATCTGCCCAGCGGTTACGGCGCCGGCGGCGAGTTCCATTTCGCCAGCGACCTGGTGGCTTTCATCCGTGAGTTCACCGGCAATGCCTTTCACATCGAAGTGGCGGCCTACCCCGAGATCCACCCGCAGGCCAAATCGGCCGATGCCGACCTGCAGGCCTTTGCGGCCAAGGTCAAGGCGGGTGCCAATTCGGCCATCACCCAGTATTTTTTCAACGCGGACGCGTACTTCCGCTTTGTGGAGGACACCCGCCGACTGGGCGTGGATGTGCCCGTGGTGCCCGGCATCATGCCGATCACCAGCTCCACCCAGTTGATGCGGTTCTCCGATGCCTGCGGCGCCGAGATTCCGCGCTGGATCCGCCTGCGCCTGCAGGGTTTCGGCGACGACACGGCGTCGATCAAGAGCTTCGGCCTCGACGTGATCACCGACCTGTGCGACCAGCTGCAGACCGCGGGTGTGCCCGGCATTCATTTTTATACGATGAACCAGGCCGCTGCGACGACCGAGATCATCCGACGATTGCAGCCGGTTTGAAGGGATCCCTGTTCTGGCCGGCATGCTGAAGCCGCGCGCCATCAGGCAGGCCATGGCCGTCGGCCTGCTGTCCCTGCTGGCGGCCTGCACGACCACAGCGCCACCGTCACCCGGCCGCTCCGCACCCGCCCCTGTGCCGATAGCCTCACCGGCGCCCATGCCCGCCAGCCCCGAGGCCGGGGGCACGCCGACGGAGGCTGCCCCACTACTGTCCATAGGTTCCTTCAGCGATCTGCCGCGGCCAGCGTTGCTGGCGGGTGAACCCGCGCGCGAGTTCGAGCGTGGCGCTGCCTCGTGGTACGGCCCGGGTTTTCATGGCCGGCTGACGGCCAGCGGCGAACGTTATGACATGAATGCTTTCACGGCCGCTCACCGCACCTTGCCGTTTGGCACCATGGTGCGGGTGCACAGCCTTGTCAACGGCCGTGACGTGGATCTGCGCATCACCGATCGCGGCCCCTTCAGCCGCAACCGCATCATCGACGTGAGCCGCGCCGCCGCGGCAGAACTCGGCATGCTGGGCCTGGGCTTCAAGGAGGTGGTGTTGCTGGTTCCGGAGTCCACAGCGGCCATGGCGACTGTACCGCCGCCACCGGGCAGGAAACGCCAGCGCGGCGTCAGGCGCGTGCCAGAGCCCAGGGTGCGCTAGGCTTTTTATATGAAATTGGCCACCAGCCCTTATCCGACGGGCGCAGGCAGCTCCTGAATACATAGCGTTTTATGGTGGCGCAGCAGGCAGCGCCATGCGAAAGCTGAAGCCATGGCGCTCAAAATCCAGCGAATCGTAGAACGCGTGCGCCTTCTCGCGTTTCAGGTTGGATGACAGCGCGAGCTTGTAGCAACCGCTTTCTGCAGCCAGCGCCATCGCGTGGCGCATCATGGCTTTGCCGATGCCATGGCCCTGCGCAGCAGGGTCCACCGCCACGTCTTCAACAAGCGCCGACGGCGCGCCCAGGTGGCCGAGGTTGTCCATGATGAGCAGGGCAAAGGTGCCGACCACCTGCGCGCCCTTAACGGCGACATACAGTTTGTAGTTGGGATAACTCGCCATACGGGCCCAGATGCGCTTCGCATCCGCCAGTGGAAGGATGTCTCCATCGTCAATGTCAGGCTGGGCGTAGAGGCTCAGCACCTCGGGCAAATCTGGCTCGAGGGCCGGGCGAAGGGTAAGGGAATCAATCATGACGCCACTGTTCCCGGGCATCGTGTCGAAGAGATGACATTCCTTGAACAAACGACGCTCATGTAGCGAGGTCGACCTGCGAACGTCCGATCAGGTACGGAGCCGATCGGACCGGGACTTACGCACCGCACGCGTTTCCCCTGAAAATGGCGCTCATGAAACACGCTGACAGGAGCCGCATATGAAGAGGGGGGAGCTGATCTTGTTCATCTTCCTGGCATGGCTGTCCTCGGCAGCCGTCGCGCAGGATCGAAGGAATCATTTCAACGATCCCTTCCTGCCGGTGACGTCGGCCATGCCCGGCTGCCCCGTGCCCGAAGGCCCGATGTTCACGCCGGAACAGGTGCGCGCAGAGGCGCATGTGCGCGCCCAGCATGGCGGAAGCTGCTTCCGCTCGGGCCGTTGCCGCCTGCCCAACTCCTACCTCTACGACAAGGAGATCATTCCCCGCATGGTCAGCTACCTGCAGCAGGATGGACGGTTCAACAACACCAGTGTGTGGGTGCTCGGCGAGCGGCGCCTGGTCACACTGATGGGCTGCGTGCAGACGCAGGAGCAGGCCAGGGCCATGGAGCAGGCCGTCATGCTGGTCGATGACGTCATGGGCGTGGTCAACTATCTGAGCGTGGGCACCACGGCCAAGCCGAAATACAGCGTCGTGCCGTTGCAACCCAAGCCGGCCAGGTGAGCGCCGGCCTCAGTTGTCGGTGTCCCGCGACCGGCACCCATGTCTGGCTCGCCGGGAAAACCGTCGCAGAGCCTGTTTGCTATGTTATTAATAGCTACTTGTGCCCACTGTGCAAGGTCTGATGGCGTATTTCGCTTGAGGGTGTCGCCCTTTTCATGACCCGCGCAGAGGGATGCCGGCCATGCCAATATCCGGTTGCCAGCAGAAAAATCTTTAACTTACTAGAATTTCAGTAATTTCTGAAAACTCAGTAAACCCGGACTGCCATGAACCTCGCCCCCCTGACCCAGCGTTTTGTCCTTCACTTCGGCGAAATGGGCAGCCGCTGGGGCATCAACCGCACCGTGGGGCAGATTTATGCCCTGCTGTATGTCTCACCGCGCGCGCTCAATGCCGACGACATCGGCGAGGCGCTGGCGTTTTCGCGCTCCAACGTGAGCATGGGGCTGAAGGAGCTGCAGTCGTGGAACCTGGTGCGGCTGCAGCACCTGCCCAACGACAGGCGCGAGTATTTTCAGGCGCCAGAAGACGTGTGGGCCATTTTCCGCACCCTGGCCGAGGAGCGGCGCAAGCGCGAGATCGATCCCACGCTGTCCATGCTGCGCGACGCGCTGATGGAGCAGCCTTCGGCGCCGGATGACATCCACGCCCAGGCGCGCATGAAACAGATGCACGACCTGATCGAACTCATGACCGGCTGGCTGGCCGACGTGCAGAAAATGGATTCGGCCACGCTGGTCAGCCTGATGAAGATGGGCGCCAAGGTGCAGAAGCTGCTGGAGGTCAAGGACAAGGTCAGCAGCAAGGTGAAGGCCGGCTTGACAGGCCGCGCCGCTGCGCCCAAGCTGGCAGCGCCGCCGGCCGCTATTCCCGACGAAAACAACCGGAGCTGATGATGGACGGATTCGACGCATTCCTGCTGGCGCGCATTCAGTTTGCGGCCAACATCACTTTTCACATCCTGTTTCCGACGATCAGCATCTCGCTGGCCTGGGTGCTGCTGTTTTTCAAGCTTCGCTTCGTCAAGACCGGCCAGCAACACTGGATGGACGCCTACCAGTTCTGGGTGAAGATTTTTGCGCTGACCTTTGCGCTGGGTGTGGTCAGCGGCATCACCATGAGTTTCCAGTTCGGCACCAACTGGCCGGGCTACATGGAAAAGGTCGGCAACATCGCCGGGCCGCTGCTCGCCTATGAAGTGCTGACGGCCTTCTTTCTGGAGGCGACCATGCTGGGCGTCATGCTGTTCGGCCGTGAACGCGTCAGCGAGACCCTGCACACCGTGGCCACGCTGTTGGTTGCCGGCGGGACCACGCTGTCGGCGTTCTGGATCCTCGCGCTCAACTCCTGGATGCAGACGCCGGCCGGTTTTGAAATGATCAATGGCCAGGCCCATGTGACAAGCTGGTTCGAGGTGATCTTCAACCCCTCGTTTCCCTACCGCATGGTGCACATGCTGCTGGCTTCCGGTCTGACGGTGGCGTTTCTGGTGGCCGGCATTTCCGCCTATCGCTGGCTGCGCAATGACCGCGGTGCCGAGGTCATGGCCAGCCTGAAGACCGGTGTCTACACGGCGGCGCTGCTGATCCCGCTGCAGATCATCGCGGGCGACCTGCATGGGCTGAACACCCTGGAGCACCAGCCGGCCAAGCTGGCGGCCATGGAAGGCATCTGGAAAACCGAAAAAGGGGCGCCGGCCGTGCTGTTTGCCCTGCCCGATGAAAAGGCCAAGGAGAACCGCTATGAAATCGCCATCCCGAAACTGGCCTCGCTGTACCTGACCCATTCGCTCGATGGCGAGATCAAGGGGCTGGACCAGTTCGAAGGCAAACATCCGCCGGTGGCGCCGGTGTTCTGGGCCTTCCGCATCATGGTCGGCATGGGCCTGCTGATGTTGGCCGTGAGCTGGGCTGCCACCTGGCAGCTTGCCCCATGGAAGAAGGGGACGGAACGCAACCTGCGACCCTGGCACGCGAAGCTGCTGGTGGCCATGACTTTTGCCGGCTGGGTGGCGCTGATCGCCGGTTGGTACGTCACCGAGATCGGCCGCCAGCCCTGGCTGGTGACCGGCGTGCTGACGGCGGCCGAGGCGGCATCCAGCGTGCCCGCGCCGCGCATAGCCCTCACGCTGTCCCTTTACCTCACGCTGTATGCGGCGCTGATCGTGGCCTACATCTCGGTGGTGTTCTACCTGGCGCGCCACAGAAAACATGCGGACAAGCCGTTTGGCACCGGCCTGGAAGACACCCCCAATCCCGTGACCTACCCGCAACAGGAAGGAGCTCCCCATGCTTGACCTTGCGCCTGACCTGACCCAAGCCGCGGGCTGGATGCCCATTGTTTTCCTGGTGGTCATGGGCCTGGCGATGCTGGCCTACGTGATCCTGGACGGTTACGACCTGGGTGTAGGTGTGTTGATGCGCCGCGCCAGCGACGACGACAAGGACACGATGATTGCCAGCATCGGCCCCTTCTGGGATGCCAATGAAACATGGCTGGTTCTCGGCGTCGGCATTCTGCTCACCGTGTTCCCGATGGCGCATGGTGTGATCCTGGGGGCGCTGTATCTGCCGGTGGCCTTCATGCTGATCGGGCTGACGCTGCGCGGCGTAGCTTTTGATTTCCGCGTGAAGGCGCGAGCGGCACACAAGCCGCTGTGGAACCGCCTGTTCTACACCGGTTCGCTGCTGGCCAGCTGGAGCCAGGGCTACATGCTGGGCTCGTTGATCACGGGTTTTTCCGACACCTGGTGGACCATGGTGTTCAACGCGGTGATCGGGCTGGCACTGGTGGCCGCCTACTGCCTGCTGGGCGCCGGCTGGCTCATCATCAAGTCCGAAGGCGCATTGCAGCTGCAGGCGGTGCGCTGGGCGCGTGCCAGCCTGCTGTTCACCATGGCCGGTGTTGCCGCCATCTCGATCGCAACGCCGCTGATCAGCCAGCGTATTTTCGAAAAATGGTTTTCCTTTCCCAACATCGTGCTGCTGCTGCCGATTCCGGCGGCCACCGCCGTGCTGTTTGCCATCATCTTCCGCAGCCTGCAGCGCTTGCCGGTGCGTCTGGGTCAGGGCAATGAATACGGCGCCTGGGTGCCGTTCGGCGCGACGGTGGGCGTGTTTCTGCTGGCGTTTTACGGCCTGGCCTACAGCCTGTTCCCGTGGCTGGTCATCGACCGGATCACGATCTGGCAGGCGGCCACTGCGCCCGAAGCGATGGGTGTTATTCTGGTGGGTGCGCTGGTGGTGCTGCCCATGATCATCGGCTACACGGTGTTTGCCTACCGCGTGTTCTGGGGCAAAAGCACGGCGCTGAAATACTGAGCGACCTGCGTTCAGGACTATGTAGAATCGGCAGCGGCTTCCCACCGCCCACCTACCTTCCTTCCATGAGAACGCAAAGCAAATACCAGGCATCACTTCTTGCGGCCGCCGGTTTGTCGGATGCGCAGCGGCAGGCGGCGGAAGCAAAGTTCGTGGAAATGCTGGAGCGTACTTTCGGTGGCGGGTCGGCCGTGCGGGGGGCCTATTGCGAATGGATGGCTGCCCGCTCCCTGCGCGCTGAAAATCCGTCCGACGCGAGCGCTCCCGAGGAGTTGCAGGCGATTGCCCGCTGGGAAAAGGCCGCCGAAGAGGCGACCCGTTCGGTGTTCAGCCAGATGAAAATTGCCGCGACGGATGCTTTTTTCGAACTCCACGTCTGGAACTCAAGAACCCACTGAGCCCGCCCCGCGGCAGGGGGCACTTCCCCTTCAAGCAGGGGCCGCGGCCTGCAAGGCCTCGGGCGCTACACGCTGTCAGCAACCATGGGGGCTACCTTTCATCGTAGCTGATGCTCACGCTGTCGCTCAGAGGCCGCGCCTGGCAGCTCAGCACAAAACCTTTTTGCACTTCCCAGTCTTCCAGTGTGAAGTTTTTTTCCATGGCGACCTGTCCCTCGAGCACCCTGGCGCGGCAGGTGCAGCAGACGCCGCCCTTGCAGCTGTAGGGCAGGTCCAGGCCCGCGGCCAGGGCCACGTCCAGCACACGTTCATGCGCAAACATGCGCAACTCGTGTGCCTTGCCGTCGAGCTGCACCGACAGGCGAATGGTGCCGAGGGCGCCGCTATTTTTCAGGCCTTTTTGGCCTTCAGCCCCCGTCGCTTCTGCGCTAGCAGCTCCTGATTTCATAGCGCTGGCGGGTTGCGCCGCGCTGGTGAAACGTTCGGCGTGAATGCGTTCCTTCGGCACGCCGGCCGCCAGCAGGGCCTGCAGGCAGCCTTCGATCATGGCCTCCGGCCCGCAGACAAAAGTCTCGTCGATGCTGGCCGGCGGGATCAGGGTGGTCAGCAGTTCGCTGACCTTGGCCGCGTCGAGCCGGCCGTTGAACAGCGGCACATCCTGCGACTGGCGCGAGAGCAGGTGGACCAGGCTCAGGCGGGAGGGGTAGCGGTCCTTGAGATCCTGCAGCGCTTCATTGAACAGGATGCTGCCGGTGCGCTGGTTGCAGTACACCAGCGTGAAGGTGGAGGCGGCTTCGCCAGCGAGGGTGCTGGCGATGATGGACAGCAGCGGTGTGATGCCCGAGCCGGCCGCCCAGCCGACGCGGTGCACGGCCCCGCTCAGGCGCGGCGTGAAGCGGCCGTCCGGCGGCATCACGTCCAGGGTGTCGCCGGGCTGCAAGTGCGTGGCCCAGTTGGAGAAGACACCGCCTTCGACCGGCTTGATGCCGACCTCGATGTCGTGGTCTGCGGCCAGGCGCTGCGTGCTGCTGCAGATGGAGTAGCTGCGGCGCACCGGCTCGCCGTCTATCGTGGCCTTGAGTGTGAGGAACTGGCCCGGCGTAAAGCCATACAGGCTCCGCAGTTCGGGCGGAATCGCAAAGCTGACGGCCACCGCCCCGGCGGCTTCCGGGGTGACGCGTGTGACGACCAGCGGGTGAAAGTGGGGAACAGACATGGGCGGCTTAATCAATAAGGTTTGAAGTAATCAAACGGTTCCAGGCAGTCCAGGCACTTGTACAGCGCCTTGCAGGCGGTAGAGCCGAAGTGCGAGGTCTCGGTCGTGTTGGCCGAGCCGCACTGCGGGCAGGCCACGGCCTCAGCCGCCTGGTTCCGGGGCGCAAAACGGATGACCTTGTCGCTGCCGGGCGTGGTGGTGTGCGGCGGCGCAATGCCGTAGTTGCGCAGCTTGGTTTTGGCGGCCGCGCTCATCCAGTCGGTGGTCCAGGCGGGTGCGAGCTGGGTGGTGATGCGCGCTGTGAGCTGGTGCTGCGCCAGCGCGGCGCGGATGTCGTCCTCGATCTGCCCCATGGCCGGGCAGCCGCTGTAGGTCGGCGTGATGATGATTTCCACGCCGTCCTCGACATGACGCACGTCGCGCAGAATGCCCAGCTCGCGGATGGACACCACCGGGATCTCCGGGTCGGGCACGGCGTCGAGCACGTCCCAGACCTGCTGCAGGGCGTTCACCACCACCTTCCCGCTTGCGGGAGGTGTTCCATAACAGCTCTCCGGAGCTCGTGGTGGGTGCGAAGCGCTCACCATAGAGCGTTCGGGTGGGCGCGCGCCAGGCTCTGCATCTCGGCCAGCAGCGGCGCCAGGTGGTCGCTGTGCTGTCCGTTTTTGCCCTGCGGCAAACCGGTGCCGGGTGCCGGGCGCTGCAGCCCGGCTTCCTGCAGGGCGTCGTTGACGAGGTCGTCCCATTCGCGTTTCAGTGCGGCAGCGTCGATGGCACGGCCTTCCGTATCTGCTACTGTTTCAATAGCTGATGGCGCCCAGTACTCCTGGGTGTAAGGCATTAGATGCTCCAAGGCGGCCTGGGTACGGGCGCGCGACTCGGCAGTGCCGTCGCCCAGGCGCACCAGCCAGTCGCGCGAGTGGCGAAAGTGATAGCGAACTTCCTTGAACGACTTGCCGGCAATCGCAGCGAGCTGCGCGTCCTTCGATTTCTGCAAACCTTCCCACAGCAGTAACATCAGCGCGCTGTAGAGAAAGTTGCGGACGATTGTCACCGCATAGTCGCGCTCCGAAGTGTCGGAGGAATGCGGCAGTTCGAGCAACGTGTAGTTGCGGAAGTCGGTGGCGTCGCGGAAATAGGCCAGCGAATCCTCGGTTGCGCCATCGCCGGCCACTGTGGCTGCATGCTGGTACAACAAACGCGCCTGGCCGATCAGGTCCAGGCTCATGTTGGCCAGGGCGATGTCTTCTTCCAGCACCGGACCGTTGCCGCACCACTCGGCGTTGCGCTGGCCGAGTACCAGCGCGTTGTCGGCCAGGTGCAGCAGGTAGCCCAGCGCAGCTGTTCTCGTTCCAACAGGAGCTTCAACGGTTTTCACATGTGGCCCACTTCGTCAGGGATTTCGTAAAAGGTGGGGTGCCTGTAAATTTTGTCGGCCATGGGTTCAAAAAACGCGGCCTTGTCGTCGGGTTCGCTGGCGGTGATGGTGTTGGACGGCACCACCCAGATGCTCACGCCCTCCTGGCGTCGCGTGTAAACGTCGCGCGCCATCTGCAGCGCCTGCTGCGCATCGGCGGCGTGCAGGCTGCCGCAGTGTTTGTGTTCCAGGCCCTGTTTGCTGCGTACGAACACTTCCCATAGAGGCCAGTCGTTGTGGGTGGTATTCATGCTGCTTCCTTCATCTGGCGGGCTTTTTGTTTGGCCGCATGGGCCTGCGCCGCATCGCGCACCCACTGGCCGTCCTCGTGGGCCTTCACGCGATTGGACAGGCGCTCCTTGTTGCAGGGGCCGTTGCCGTTGACGACCTCCCAGAACTCGTCCCAGTCGATGGCGCCGTAGTCGTGCTGCTGGCGCTCCTCGTTCCACTTCAGGTCGGGGTCGGGCAAGGTCACGCCCAGCACCGCGGCCTGCGGCACCGTGGCATCGACAAACTTCTGGCGCAGGTCGTCGTTGGAAATGCGCTTGATGCCCCAGCGCATGCCTTGCGCGGTGTTGGCGCTGGCCGCATCGGGCGGGCCGAACATGGCCAGCACCGGCCACCACCAGCGGTTCACCGCGTCCTGCACCATGGCGCGCTGCTCGGGCGTGCCCTGCATCTGCACCATCAGGCTTTCAAAGCCCTGGCGCTGGTGAAAACTTTCTTCCTTGCAGATGCGGATCATGGCGCGCGCATAGGGTCCGTAGGAGCAGCGGCAGATCGGCACCTGGTTCATGATGGCCGCGCCGTCGACCAGCCAGCCGATCACGCCGACATCGGCCCACTGCAGCGTCGGGTAGTTGAAGATGGAGCTGTACTTGGCCTTGCCGGTGTGCAGTGCATCAAGCAGCGCGTCGCGGCCCACGCCCAGGGTTTCGGCGGCCGAATACAGGTAGAGACCATGGCCGCCTTCGTCCTGCACCTTGGCCAGCAAAATCGCCTTGCGCTTGAGCGAGGGCGCGCGCGAAATCCAGTTGCCCTCGGGCTGCATGCCGATGATCTCGCTGTGGGCATGCTGGCTGATCTGGCGTACCAGGGTGCGGCGGTAGGCCTCGGGCATCCAGTCCTGCGGCTCGATCTTCTGGTCAGCGTCGATTTTTTCGTCGAAGCGGGTCTGCAACGCGTCGGGGGCCGTTGGGACCGACGACAGGGCCGGGGCCGACGTGTCGGGCACGTCGAGTGATTGTGTGTACATGTCTTGTCTCCTGTCACCCGGTCTGCAGGGCGGTGGTAAGCCGGAGTATAGCGAATTAACCGACCGATCGGTCGGTTAATTGTTGACTCCGCTGCAGGGGGCTTTCAGCTCACCCGGGCGAGGTCCGCCAACAGGGCGTCGGCCGATGCATAACGGTTGTCGGGGTTTTTTGCCATCAGTCTGTTGACGATGGGCTGCAGGACGGCGTGCGCTGCAGGCAGCACTGGCGTGTCCGCATGCAGGTGCCTGGCCAGCAGCAGTTCCAGCGATTCCGCGATGAAAGGGCGCCGTCCGGCCAGCATCTCGAACAGCATGACGCCCAGGCTGTACAGGTCGGAGCGGGCTGTCACGGTTTTGCCGCTGACCTGCTCGGGGCTCATGTAATAGGGCGTGCCAACCACATCGCCGTGCCGGGTCTGCGTGAGGTCCAGGTTGTCGGCCTGCAGCATGGATTTGGCGATGCCGAAATCAGCCAGCGCCACCGAGCCGTCGTTGCGCAGCATGACGTTTTCCGGCTTGATGTCGCGGTGCACGATGCCGTGGCTGTGGATCGCCGCCAGGGCCAGCGCCAGCTGCCGCACCACGGCGAGTGCCCGCTCGCGGGTCATGCCGGGACCGAACAGGCCGCGCAGATCCCCGCGCTCGAAATACTCCATCGCGATGTAGGCGTGTTCGTCGCTGAAGCCCTGGTCGTGGATGCGGATCACATTCGGATGCTTGATCTGGCTCAGCAGCGCGTACTCCTGGATAAACCGGACCAGGTGCTCCGAGGCGTCCTTGCCGCGCGAATCCAGCACCTTGAGCACGATGGGCAGGCCGTCGGCCTCGCGTTCGGCCAGGTACACCTCGGTCATGCCGCCGGCACCGATTTTCCGGGTGACGCGATAGCCCTTGAGGCGCACCGGCTCGGTGTCGGGCTCAAAGCGCTGCTCTTTCAGCGCGGCCAGCTTGGCCTGCAGGGCATCCTTGACGGCCCGTGCGGTGATCTCGGAGTTGGTTCTGACCGCCGCGCTGATCTCGTTGGCACGTTCGGTCAGGCTGGCCATGCCGTGGATCTTGTCGTCCATCCCGGTCACCAGGCCGGTGATTTCCACCACGTCCAGTGTGAGGTTCTTGCCGGGAACGGTCAGTGTTTCCTGCGCGCCGGTCTGGATGCCGGGGCCGGCACCGGCCAGCACGGCGCGGCTGGCCAGCACGGTCCAGCCGCGCTCGCGCGTGACCGCCTCCAGGCGCGCGGCGAGGCTGACGCTGTCGCCCACCGGCATCAGTTCGTGGCTGCCCGGCGGGCCCATGCGGCACAGCGTGGTCTCGCCGCTGTGCAGCCCGATGCCGATGGCAAACGGCGGCAGGCCGCGGTCCGGGAAACGCTGTGCCAGCCAGTCGCGGAACTCGTGGGCTGCCAGCGCCATCGCCAGCGCCGCGGAAACGGCGCGGCGCTGCGCCGGTAGCGGCGAGCCGCTGAGCGTGTCGGCAAACACCGCCATCAGGCCGTCGCCGACGAACTTGAGGTGTCGCCCGCCGTTCTTGAGTACCGGCTGGCAACTGCGCTCGAAGTAGCCGGTCAGCAATTCCGAGACCTCACTGGCCTCGAGTTTTTCGGCCAGCGAGGTGAAGTGGCGAATCGTCGACACCAGCACCGTGGCGTCGAGCGCCTGCCCGTCCTCGCTGCCCACCGGCATGTCCACCGGAAAGGCTTCGGGCCGGCCGCCGCCAATGTCGCTGCCGAATGCCGTGCGCAGGCGCGCCTCGAGTGCCGCCAGGCTGGACGCAATGCGTGTGTCGACGAGGTTTTTTTTGCGCAGCTGCGCGTTGACGGCTTCGAGCAGCTCGGTGCGCGTGAAAGGCTTGGACAGGTAGTCGTCGGCGCCGCCGGTCATGCCGCGGCGCATGCTGCTGCGATCGTCCAGCGCGGTCAGCAGCATGAACGGGGTGGTCGCCAGCGCCGGGTCGGCCCGCACCGCAGCCAGCAGCTCAAAGCCATCCATGCCGGGCATGTTGACGTCCGAAATGATCAGGTCCGGCGTGCGGGCCCTGGCGTGTGCGAGGCCGGCCTGACCATCGGCGGCTGCAACCGCCTCGAACCCCTCCAGCGTCAGCAGGCGGGCGATGTTGCTGCGAATGGCGTCGTCGTCCTCGACAACCAGGATCACATGCATGGGCAGACCCTTTGCTGGCGGCAGTTTCCGGTCAGCCGCCGTGGTCCAGCGTGAAGCCGGCGTTGCGGTCCTGTCCCAGGCGCGCCACCAGCTGCGGCAGGGCCGCCTGCAGGTCGGCCTTGAGCGTGTGCGGCGGGTTGATCACAAACATGCCGCTGGCCGGCAGGCCCGGGCGTTTAACGTCGCCGGCCTCGTCGGTGGTCAGCTTGCTGGACTTGACCGTGAGCGTGGCGTTGAGCCAGCTGCGGCCCGCCTTGGTCGCCAGCGTCTTGAGCTTGCGCGGCAGGTCATGGGCCTCGGGGCGCGGAATGATGGGGTACCAGACCACGTAGGTGCCGGTGGCAAAACGCTTGACGGCATCGCCCATGCAGGCTGCGACGCGGGCATAGTCGCTCTTGATCTCGTAGCTCGGGTCGCACAGCACCATGGCGCGGCGCGCCGGCGGCGGCAAAAAGGTCTTCAGCACCTCAAAGCCGTCCTCGCATGCCACCGTGACCTGGCGGCCCACGCCCAGTTGTGCGATGTTGCCGGTCAGCGACTTGAAATCGGTCGGGTGCAGTTCAAACAGCTTGAGTTTGTCGCGGCCGCTGAGGAACTGCTGCTCGATGAACGGCGAGCCGGGGTAAATCTTCAGGTGCGCCGGATCGCCGCTTGCGGCGAACTGCGGGTTCAGTCCGCGCAGCAGGTCGATATAGTCCTGCAGCGCAGGGGCCAGGGGCTCGCCGGCCGGCGCTTTCGCTGCGCCTGGAGTTTTCGGGATTGCTACTTTTTTGGTAGCTGCTAGTGCTGATGCAGAAAGGGTTGTAGGCGCTTTTGGTGCAGAGACCAGGCGGAAGATGCCCTCCTGGGCCTCGCCGCTGATTTCGGTGTAATCGCCGTCGAGGCGGTACAGCCCGGCGCCGGCGTGCGTATCGATCACGGTCAGCGCCGTGTCTTTCTGGGTCAAATACTTCATCAACGCAATCAGCGTGGTGTGCTTGAGCACATCGGCATGGTTGCCGGCATGGAAGGCGTGGCGATAACTGAACATGTCGCTATGTTAACGGGCGCCGTCCGGCAGGCGCCTTTTTTTGCTGCCCCGGTTCATCGGGCCGCAAGCTTGCAATCTGCAACACAATACCGATGGACGCAGCATTCTGGCCGCCCGGGCGCCTTGACGGCGGCAGGGCGGCCATGCCTAATGACAGCCCCACGTTGCCACCTGCCGCTCTCCTGTTGACACAGTCCCTTCATGACAGCCTCGCCCAGCCCGACCCCTGTTTCCCTGATGACGCATGTGGATGCCTTGCCGGTGGGTACGCGCCTGGCCGAGTTTGAGGTGCTGGGTTTGCTGGGAGCCGGTGGTTTTGGCATGGTCTACCAGGCCTTTGACCACTCGCTCCAGCGGCCGGTGGCCATCAAGGAGTTCATGCCGGCCACGCTGGCCTGCCGCGGCGCGGATGGTGCGGTGGTGGTTCGCGACCCGGCCGATCAGGCGGCCTTTCAGGCCGGGCTGCAGTCTTTTGTGGCTGAGGCGCGCCTGCTGGCGCAGTTCGACCACCCCTCGCTGGTCAAGGTTTTCCGTTACTGGGAAGCGCACCAGACGGCCTACATGGTGATGCCCCTCTACCGCGGCATCACGCTGCAGGCGGCGCGCAGCCAGATGCGCAGCCCGCCGACCGAGGCTTGGCTGCGCAAGGTGCTGTGGGCGGTGCTGGGCGCACTCAAGACCCTGCACCAGGGCCGTGCGGTGCACCGCGACGTCTCGCCCGACAACATCTTCCTGCAGGACATCGGCCCGCCAGTGCTGCTGGACCTGGGCGCGGCGCGCCATGCCATGGGCGGCAAGACGCAGGACCTGACCGACGCCTTCAAGCTCAGTTACGCGCCGCTGGAGCAGCACGCCGGCGCGCCCGACATGCGCCAGGGGCCGTGGACCGACCTGTATGCGCTGGCCGCCGTGGTGCACGGCCTGCTTTGCAACAAGCCACCGCTGCCGGCCACCTTCCGGGCCGTGCGCGACCGCCTGCCGCCTTTTGCCCGTGTGGCGCGCACGGTGCAGGAGCAGTTTGGCCTCGGTTATTCGCAGCCGTTTGTGCAGGCGATCAGCCAGGCGCTGGCGATTGACGCCAGGGACAGGCCGCAAAGCGTGGGGGCCCTGGTGCAACTCATGGCGCTCGAAACGCCCAATGGCATGTCCCGTTTCGACTGGCGTGCCGAACTGGGCCCGATCTGGGCACCGCCGGGCCTGTCCGTCTCACGGCCGGCGGCCAGGGCGGAGCCACCTTCGCCGCAACCTCCTGCACCGGCACCCCGCAATGACCCGACACAACCCCTGGCGGCTGCGCCCCGGCGGCGGGAGGTTGCCGCCCCGCGGCCGGCTGTTTCGGCACCAGCGCCGGCCGCCGCCGTGGCCGCGCCCGCCCGGTCTGGCCTTTCGTGGCGGGTGGGTGCTGGCGTGGTGGCCGTGGCCGTCGTTGCCCTGTTGCTGGGGTTGATGCTGGGACGGGGCGCCCGCGCGCCCGAGACCCGGCTGGCGCAGGCCCCAGCCGCTGCGGCGCCGGTGCAACGGGTGGCGAGCCCGCCGCCCGCCACACTTGCCGAACCCGTGGCGGTGGCGGTTGCACCGGTGCAGCAGGTCGCAGCTGCTGCCAGGGCACCTTTGTCGCCAGAGCTGCGGCCAAACCCTTCCGCCAGGCGCGTCACGCCGAAAAAGACGGCGACGCCGGCCGATACCGCGAGCCCGTCGCCGCCGCAGCCGATGGCTGCTGTGGCACCCGAACGGGTGGAGGTGCCGCAGCGTGTGAAACCCCCTGATCCGCTCGCCCTGTGTGCCGACAGCAACTTCGTGTCCCGACCCATGTGTATTTTCCGGCAGTGCCAGAAGCCGGAGATGGCCAAGCTCCCGCTGTGTGTTGAAAACAACGCCCGGCTGCAGAACAGCAGGCGGGCCGAGGGGTTTTAGCTCAAAAAGACCCGGAATCGGCCGTCAAACAGCCGGAACAGGGCGCTGCGGCGGCCCGGACCTGCAATGCTGCCCACGCAGCCCCGGATTTTGTATAATGGAAGGCTTCGCAGCGATCGGCTGGCCCCGCGGCGAAGCTTGAACCCCACCTAAGAGGTTTCCATCAGAGAAACACCGACCGTGGAAAAGGGCTGCTCAAACCAACTTTTGAAAAGTAAACCCATGACAACTTTCAGCGCAAAACCCGCTGACGTGGTGCATGAGTGGTTTGTGATTGACGCGACCGACAAGGTCCTCGGACGAGTAGCCAGCGAAGTTGCTCTCCGTTTGCGCGGCAAACACAAGGCCATTTATACGCCTCACGTCGATACCGGTGACTTCATCGTCATCATCAACGCAGCCCAGCTTCGTGTCACCGGCGCCAAGTCGACCGACAAGATCTACTATCGCCATTCGGGTTACCCCGGCGGTATCTCGGCTACGAATTTCCGCGACATGCAAACCAAGTTCCCGGGCCGTGCCCTGGAAAAAGCCGTCAAGGGCATGCTGCCCAAGGGCCCGCTCGGTTACGCCATGATCAAAAAACTCAAGGTGTACGGTGGTGCAGAGCATCCGCATACCGCCCAACAGCCTAAAGTGCTGGAAATTTAAGGAGCCTTGAGATGATTGGTGAATGGAACAATGGCACCGGCCGTCGCAAATCAAGCGTCGCCCGCGTGTTCATCAAAAAAGGCACTGGCAAGATCACGGTCAACGACCGTGACATCCAGACCTTCTTCGGTCGCGAAACCTCGATCATGATCTGCAAGCAGCCCCTGTACCTGACCAACCATGTCGAAACCTTCGACATCATGGTCAACGTGCACGGCGGCGGCGAGTCCGGCCAGGCCGGTGCGATCCGCCACGGCATTACCCGCGCGCTGATCGACTATGACACCACCCTCAAGCCGGCGCTGAGCCAGGCCGGGTTTGTCACGCGTGATGCCCGTGAAGTCGAGCGTAAGAAAGTCGGCTTCCGTTCGGCACGCCGTCGCAAGCAGTTCAGCAAGCGTTAATCCGCTTTTGCTGTCTCCGAAAAGCCGCCTGGTTTGCGCCTGGCGGCTTTTTTCATGGGTGTTCGCAGCCAGTCCCGGGCCTGCCGATACAAATCCTTGCCGCTGCCAGCCGGGTAGCACTCAGCGCAGGCTGCATCTGAGTGCACAATGCACTCCCTGGAAGACAACCCAAGGTCGCTTTTGAAATTCCGCCTGTTTCGCCGCCGCCTGACCATCAGCTCCCCGCGCATGGCCATTCGCACGTCCTTGCCCTGGCCGCTGCGCTGGGCGCTGGGTGCGATGATGTTGGGGTTTTCTGCCGCCATCGCGTTGTGGACCTTCGAACTCGGTGTCAGCATCGCGGGGCTGGACAAGGATGCCAAGGTGGAACTGACCAAGCTGCGGGAAGAGGTTGCCGCACTGCGCTCGGAGCGCGACAAATCGCAGTCGATCGCCAACATTTCGGGCAGCCTGCTGACCGCCGAGAAGGCCGCGCAGGAAAAGATGGTGGCCCAGATCCGCCAGCTCGAAGCCGACAACCGGCTGTTACGCGACGATCTCGGTTTTTTTGAAAAACTTCTGCCTGCCGGCGGTGCGGAAAGCGCTGCCATCCGCGGCCTGCAGGCCGAAGCCCTGACCGACATGCAGGTCAAGTGGCAGGTGCTGGTGATCCAGCCGGTCAAGGACGCACCGGTGTTCAACGGCAAGCTGGAGCTCACTTTCAGCGGCACCCTGGCCGGCAAGCCATGGACAACAGGCTTGCCGGGCGGCGCCCAGCTCCTGCAGTTCAAGCAGTACCGCCGCATCGAGGGGGTGCTCGACTTGCCCCCCCTGGCCGTGGTAAAAACGGTGACCGCCAAGGTCCTCGAAGGAACGGCCGTCCGCTCCGTCCAGACCATCAAGCTCTGAGCCCCCGCTTCAACACCCAGAATCTCACAGGATTTGTCCATGTTTGGAAAAAAATCGCAGCCCCCGATCAAAAGCCTGATTGCCCAGGGCAGCTGCATAGAAGGCAACCTGAAGTTCACCGACGGCTTGCGCATCGATGGCGAAGTGATTGGTGACATCCGCGCCAACGAGGGCAGTCCGAGCATCCTGGTGATCAGCGAGTCAGCCTGTGTCACCGGGGCTATCCATGCCGACCACGTCATCATCAACGGTCGCGTCATGGGGCCGGTGCATGCGGCGGAACTCCTCGAGTTGCAGCCCAAGGCCAAGATACAGGGCGATGTGGCCTACAAGGCGCTTGAAATGCACCAGGGCGCCGTCATCTTTGGACAATTGCGGCCGACCAACCACGAAGTCAGCGACAAGCCCCTGCTGAAACTGGCAGCCAACAACGCCTGAGGGTCGATTCCTGTCAGTAAGTGCTCACGGTCTGGTGGAAGCCAGTATGGGCCTTATGGTTGATTGAATTGCTGTACTATTAAAAACGTCAAGTTCTGAAAAACGGAGTCCCCCATGAGTGCAGTAGCTGAAAACATCCAGACCGAAATGCCCGCCCCCTTTGTCTTTACCGACAGCGCAGCGGCCAAGGTGGCAGACCTGATTGCCGAGGAAGGCAACCCGGACCTGAAGCTGCGGGTGTTTGTGCAGGGCGGCGGCTGCTCCGGCTTCCAGTACGGCTTCACCTTCGACGAAATCACCAACGAAGACGACACCACCATGACCAAGAATGGTGTGTCCCTGCTGATCGATGCCATGAGTTACCAGTACCTGGTGGGCGCTGAAATTGATTACAAGGACGACCTCGAAGGCGCCCAGTTCGTGATCAAGAACCCCAACGCCACCAGCACCTGCGGTTGTGGCTCCAGCTTTTCGGCCTGAGTTTTCCCGGCCTCAAAAAAAAGGACCTTCGGGTCCTTTTTTCATGCCCGCCGCTGAACGTAAGCAGTCGACACCGTTTGGGGTCTTCACTTCAAGCCAGGGCCGCGGATCCGGCTTTGCCGGTCCGCAGGCGTAGCGGCCCCCTCAGGGGGGCAGGGAGCTACACGCAGTAAGCGACCGCGGGGGCCAAATACAGGGCACCCAGCACGCGCGGGCCGCGGGCGCCCGTGACGGCTGGCAGATTGCCCGGCTGACGGTGGTGCCAGGCCCGGGCCAACCATGCAAAGGCGGCGGCTTCCACCTGCAGCGGCGGCAGGCCGCGTGCGGTGGTGGGCTGGACACTTACACCGGGCAGGGCCAGAGCCAGCTGCCGCATCAGTTCGTCATTGAAGGCGCCGCCGCCGCAGACCAGCAGCTCGGTGGTGCGAGGGGCGTGGCGCATCAGGTCGCGCGCGCAGGCCTGTGCTGTCAGTGCCGTGAGGGTGGCCTGCACATCCTGCGCTGCGCTGACCTCCAGGCCGCTGAGTTGCCCGGCCAGCCATTCGGGGTTGAACAGGTCGCGCCCTGTGCTTTTGGGTGGCGACTTGGAAAAGTAGGGCGCTGCCAGCAGGCGCGCCAGCAGGCCGGGAAGCACGGTTCCTGACGCGGCCCAGGCACCCAGCGCGTCGTAAGGTTGGCCGGTGTGCTGCAGGCACCAGAAGTCCATCAGGGCGTTACCAGGGCCGCAGTCAAAACCTGTGACCGGGCCGCCGTGCGCCGGCAGCAGCGTCAGGTTGCTGATGCCACCGATGTTGAGAACCGCGACATCCCGTTCGGGCTGTGCAAAAACAGCATGATGAAACGCTGGCACCAGCGGCGCGCCCTGGCCTCCGGCCGCGAGGTCGGCGGTGCGGAAATCGGCAACCACGTCCAGCCCGGTGAGTTCAGCCAGCAGGGCCGGGTTGTTCAATTGCAGCGTGTAGCCCGCATCTGATCCACCGCTGAGCGCGTCGTCCCCGAATTCCTGCGGCCGGTGGCGCACGGTCTGTCCGTGGGCGCCGATGGCGCGCACCTGGTCTGTCGTGATGCCCTGGCGGCCCGCCTGCGCCAGCAGGGCATGGATCACCTGTGCGTACACCATGGCCAGCTGGTTGGCGGCCAGCGCTGCGCGGTGCAGTTCGTTGTGGCCGGCGGTGTTGAGGGCCAGCAGCTCGGCCCGGAAGGTGGCAGGGAAGGGGACGGACGCAGAGGCCATGACACGTGGCACCGGCGTGTTGAAATCCACCAGAACGCCGTCTGCGCCATCGAGCGAAGTGCCCGACATCAACCCCATGTAGTAATCAGCCATGCGTCATTTTGCCGCAAGGGTGACTGGAAGAGCGATTTGTGGATGGGCGACCGTGGGAGCTCTTCAGACCAGCCAGGGCCGCGGGTCCGGCTTTGCCGGCCCGCAGGCGCAGCGGCCCCCTCGGGGGGGCAGGAAGCGACACGCAGTGCGCGACCGTGGGGGCCAGTTTATTCAGCCCGGGTCTGCGTGATGTCTGCTGCAGCCTGCAGCTGCTGCTTCACATTTCCCGCGAGTTTGCGGAACAGGGGTTGGGCTGCTGCCGACAGGGGAACGGTTTCGTTTTGCTGGGCAATGGTCATCGGGTCCTGGTGGGCGCCGTTGACGCGGAACTCGAAGTGCAGGTGCGGCCCGGTGGCCCAGCCGGTCGAGCCGACGGCGCCGACGTTCTGTCCCTGGCTCACGCTCTGGCCTCTTTGAACGTTGATACGGCTCAGATGGGCGTAAACGGTGGTGTGGTTGTTGCGGTGTTTGATGAACACGACGTTGCCAAACCCGTTTTGCACCCCTGCAAACTCGACCACGCCATCGCCAATGCTGCGCACGGCTGTGCCTGTCGGCGCGGCGTAATCGACGCCGAGGTGGGCGCGCCATGTCTGCAGGATGGGATGAAAGCGCATCTTGAAGCCGCTGCTGACACGGGAAAACTCCATGGGCGAGGCCAGGTAGGCGCGGCGCAGGCTCTGGCCGTCGAGCGTGTAGTAGCCGCCTTTGGCTGCCGTGGCGCCCACGGCCGGATCGCGGAACCACATGGCCTGCAGTGTCTTGCCGTTGTTGACGAATTCGGTGCTGACGACCCGGCCGGTCCGCAGCGCTTCGCCGTCGGCTTCCAGCGTTTCGTAAACCACGCTGAAACGGTCGCCTTTGCGCAGGGCGCGGTGGAAGTCGATGTCGCCCGAGAAAATTTCCGCGATCTGGATCGCCACGGCGTCGGGGATACCGGCATTGTCGGTAGCGGCAAACAGAGATGTCTGGATGGTGCCGCTGGCCAGCTGGGTCGAGCTGGTGTAGGCCGCAGTTTCCACGCGAGACGTAAAAGCGTTGTTCGCCGCACGTTCGACCACCAGCCGGGTGAATTTTTCCTCGTCGTCAGTGGCCCAGCGCACGGTCAGCTTGAGCAGCTGGTTGTTGTCTGTCGCTTCAACCGTGACATTCTTGCCGGGGCGGCCCGTCAGGGTCAGGCGGCCGTTGGCGTCGCTGCGCAAAAAGGCAGCGGCTGCGGCGTCGTCAATGTTCAGGCGCTTGAGCAGGGCGTCGGCCGTGTCGGTGCTGCGCGTGGTTTCGCTGCGAAACAGCTTGAACTGGAATTTGTCCAGGGCTTCGGTCTGTGCCTCGGTCGGCAGGCTCTGGACGGCTTCCAGAACCTGGCGGACCGGCAGGTCGGCGGCATCGGGTGCGAGCGGTGCAACGCCGAAAGCGGTGACTCCGGTTCCCAGCAGCAAGGCGGCCAGCGTGCCCGTGATTCTTTTAGGATGGCGGCGAAGCAGGTTGGTGACTGCTTGCAGCGCGTAGGCGAGATCGGTCTTGATCAAAACTGGGGTTCCCAACCTTTGTGGGCTTCAGGCTGCAGAAGCGGCCTGATAGCGACTGATGATGGTGTTGTGGCACTCCCCTGCAAAAGGCGGACGGTGCAACAACTTAGAATCGGTTTGCAATTTGCGGGCCAACCTGCTTCGGGCCCCGCAACGGCAGAAACGCGATTATATCTGTCAGACAACTGCCCGACCTGTGAAAAACCCTTATGAATCAAGAGCTTGTTACAAACTTTCCCGTGACGGACCGTGCCAGGGAGGCCTTGGCCGTGTCCCTGCGGGGCTGTGAAGAACTGATTCCCCAGGATGAATGGCTGAAAAAACTCGCGCGTTCGGAGGCTACCGGGGTTCCGCTGCGCATCAAATTGGGGCTGGACCCGACGGCGCCTGACATTCATGTCGGACATACCGTGGTGCTGAACAAAATGCGTCAGCTCCAGGATCTGGGCCATACCGTCATCTTTCTCATCGGCGACTTCACCAGCCTGATCGGCGATCCCTCGGGCCGCAACAACACGCGCCCTCCGCTGACCCCGGAGCAGATCAAAGCCAACGCCGACACCTACTACCGTCAGGCTTCCCTGGTGCTGGACCCGGCCCGGACCGAGATTCGTTACAACAGCGAGTGGAGCGATCCGCTGGGCGCGCGCGGCATGATCGAGCTGGCTGCCAAATACACGGTGGCGCGCATGATGGAGCGCAACGATTTTCATGACCGTTTCAAGGCCGGCACGCCGATCAGCGTGCATGAGTTCCTCTACCCACTGATGCAGGGGTATGACTCGGTGGCGCTCAAGTCCGACCTGGAACTGGGCGGCACCGACCAGAAGTTCAACCTGCTCATGGGTCGCCACCTGCAGGTCGAATACGGTCAGGAGCCGCAGTGCATTTTGACCATGCCGCTGCTCGAGGGGCTGGACGGCGTGGAGAAGATGTCCAAGAGCAAGAACAACTACATCGGCATTTCCGAAGACGCCAACACCATGTTTGCCAAGGTGCTGTCGATCTCGGATGTACTGATGTGGAAGTGGTTCACCCTGTTGAGCTTCAAGACCGAGGCCGAGATCGCCGCGCTGAAGAAAGAAATCGAAGGCGGACGTAACCCGAAAGACGCCAAGGTGGCGCTGGCCAAGGAGATCACGGCCCGTTTTCATTCCGCCGCCGCGGCAGACGCCGCGGAGCAGGACTTCATCAACCGCAGCAAGGGAGGCGTGCCCGACGAGATCCCCGAAGTGTCCCTGAACGGCGCGCCGCTGGGCATTGCCGCGCTGCTCAAGATGGCGGGGCTGGCCGCCTCCACCGGTGAAGGCAACCGCCTGATCGAGGGTGGCGGCGTGCGTGTGGATTCCAGCGTGGTCAGCGACAAGGCGC
This sequence comes from Pseudomonadota bacterium, assembly GCA_040389085.1. Taxonomy (GTDB): domain Bacteria; phylum Pseudomonadota; class Gammaproteobacteria; order Burkholderiales; family Burkholderiaceae_C; genus Polaromonas. Next base: position 46,008 of record JAZKAP010000012.1, on the reverse strand, counting down.
TCAAGCTGGACGCCGGCACCTACGTCGTGCAGGTCGGCAAGCGCAAGTTTGCGCGCGTGACCCTGGCATAGGCCAGTGTCAACGCGCGCTGGCTTTATCCAGCATCCGGACCATCTCGGCATAGCTGCGCGACTTGGCGAGCTGCAGCGGCGTCTGGCCATGGCGGTCGGCCAGCTGCAGGTTGGCCCCGGCAGTGATCAGGGCCTGTAACGTGTGCTGGTGGCGCGGCCCGCCGTCGCCCAGCACCACCGCCTCGATGGCCGCCGTCCAGTGCAGGTTGTTGACATGGTCGAGCGGCGCACCGGCCGCGATCAGTTGCCTGACCACGCCCTCATGGCCCAGGTGCGCGGCGGCGATCAGCGCGGTGCCGTCGTAGCGGCTGGTCACCTGTTTCGCGCTGGCACCGAGGGCCAGCAGGGTGCGCAGCGTTTTCTCGTCGTCGGCGACGGAGGCGATGGTCACCGCGTCATAGCGGTCCTTGTCCAGCAGGTTGAGGTTGGCGCCCGCCTTGGCCAGCGCGCGGATCGCCTCGCGCTGGCGTGCAAAGGCCGCGACGTGAATCGGCGTGCGGCCGTTGCTGTCGCGCGCATCCAGGGCCGCCCCTGCCGCGAGTTGGATGATGCGTTGGACATCGCCCGCGTGTGCGGCCGCATGCAAGCCGGTGTAGGCGGCGACTTCCTGGGGTCCCGGGGCGGTCTGGGCCGCGGCCGGTCGGAGCGCCAACCCGCCGACAGCGCAGGTTGCGGCCAGCAGCAGGCAGGCCAGGGAAGGTGAAAGGCGGGTGCTCATGGCGGCTCTCCTGGCGGATGGTTACTTCAACTGGTCCTTGACCTTCTCGAGCGCGGCCATGGCGCACTGTTCGTCCAGCTGGCCACCGGGTGCGCCGCCGACGCCCACGGCGCCGATCACCTCAGTGCCGACCTTCACCGGCACGCCGCCGCCGAGCAGCAGAAATCCGGGGATGTGGACCAGATTGGTCGCGGCGGCGTTTTTCTGCGCGCCGTCCATCATGGCCAGGGTGGTGTTTTTGGCCGATGCCGAGGTGAAGGCCTTTTGCATGCTGGCGCCCAGGGTGTGCGGGCCGGCATTATCGGCGCGCTGCACGGCGCGCACGCTGCCGGCGCGGTCCACCACGGTGGCGGCCACCGCATAACCGTTGGCCGCGCAGGCCGCGACGGTGGCGGCGGCGATCTGGTTGGCGAGCTCCAGTGACATGTTTTTCTCGGTACGCACGCCCTGGGCCGACGCTGCGGCGGCGAAGAGGGCGAGGCAGAGGGTGGAAGCCTTGATGAAGGTGGGGTGCATGGTTGTTCTCCTGAAGGTGCGACGGTTCAATCAACCGTGGGAGAACTTTAAAAAGACGCCGCGTTTCCGGCCATTCGTAGCGCTACGCGTGCGGCTCCGTACAACTACGGGGTGTGGCCGCTCGGCTGGTTTTCAGGGAGCGGCTTCGACCAGCGAGGCGTAGTGCCTGATCAGCTGCGCCAGCGAGTCAGCTTCCAGCTTGGCAAACAGGTTGGCCCGGTGGCTTTCGACCGTGCGCGGCGAGACATCGAGCGCGCGGCCGATCTCCTTGTTGGTCAGGCCGGCCACGATCAGGCCCAGCACCTCACGTTCGCGCGCCGACAGCTGCGTATACCGCTCCTGTGCGTGCCGGTCGGCCCGGCTGCGCTCGCGCGACTTGACATGCTGGCGGACCGCGTTCTGCAGCGCCTCCAGCAGGGCTTCGTCATCGACTGGTTTTTCCAGAAACTCGGCGGCACCGGCCTTGAAGGCGCGGCGGCACATCTCCACCGTGCCGTGCCCGGTCAGCATGATCACCGGCTGGTCCACGCCTTGGGCCATCAGGGTGTCAAGCACCGTCAGGCCGCTGATGCCGGGCATGCGCACGTCGAGAACGATGGCGCCTATGGTCTGGCGGTCAAAACCGGTCATGAAGGCCTGCGGGTCCGGCCAGGCCTGCACACGCAGGCCCACCGTGCTGATCAGCAGAGCCAGGCTGCTGCGCACGGCCTCGTCGTCGTCAATCAGGTGGATCAGCGGCGACAGGACGGCGCCCGGTCCAGCGGTATTCACGGCCGGCCCTCGGGCGCAACCGGTGCCAGCGGCAGGGACAGCCGGAATTCGGCGCCGCGTGGTGCATGCTGCGCGGCTTTCAGGCTGCCGCCCATGCCGGTGGCCAGGGTTTCACACAGGCTCAGTCCCAGTCCCAAGCCGGCCTCGCGGGTGGTGAAAAAAGGCTCGAAGATGCGTGCCAGCACCGCGTCCGTCATGCCTGGCCCGCTGTCGGTCACGGTGATCCCGCCTTGCCCCGTCTCCGCCTGCACGGTCACGGTCAACTGGCGCTCCTTGACAGGGACCTGCTCGAGGGCCTGCAGGGCGTTCACTAGCAGGTTGTGGATGATCTGCTCCAGGGCCACCGGTTCTGCAAGCACGGCAACCGGCGCGGTGGGCAGCGCCAGTGCTGGCGCCACCTCGCGCCGTTTGAACTCCGGCTCCAGCAGGTACAGCGCGTTCCGTACCGCCTGCTGCAACTCGACGGCCTGCAGCTGCGCTGCCAGGTCGGGGCGCTCGACGGCGCGCCGCAGCCGGTTCACCACCGACGATGCGCGGCGGGCCTGCTCGACCGCCTGGGCCATCGCGCCGCGGATCACCGGCAGGTCCGGCGGTTCCTCGCCCAGCAGGCGGGTGCAGGCCTGGGTCTTGGCCAGCAAGGCGGTCAGCGGCTGGTTCAGCTCATGCGCCATGCCGGCGGCCAGCTCGCCCAGGGTGTTCAGGCGCGCGACCTGGCCCAGGCGCAACAGCTCTTCGGCGCGCCGGCGCGCCGCACGCTGGCGCAGCCAGGCCAGCCAGCCGGCCAGCACCGCCGCCACCAGCGAGGCCCACGTCAGCATCCAGGCCCAGGGCAGCTCGCGCCAGCCGACCTGGCGCGAGGCGACGACATCGAAGGGCTGGCTGTCCGCGGCCAGGTGTTTGTGGAAGCCGAACCGCCAGCCGCCTTCCCCGAGCCGGCCCGGCTGCACGACCCAGTCCTGGCCTTCGTACGCCAGCGACACACGCACCGGGCTGGTCTCCGGCGCCATCGGCCACTCACTCCAGGGAACCACGGCGCGCAGGTCCATCTGCAGCGCAAAACTGGCGGGTTCAGCCGCCAGCACCAGCTGGTAGCGCCCGCGGGCAAAGTCGACATCGGCCAGCGCCGGGCGGCGCAGCGCCCGTGACAGGGCTTCCGCGACACGCAGGCGCTCATCGGGCCAGCTTGCGCCACTGTCGCGGCGCTGCACCGAGAGGATTTGCGGATAGAGCGAAGTCAGGCGCTGCTCGGGCTGTGATGCATTGGGGGCGGGTTGCAGCAGCGCCAAGGTGGCCATCACGGCATCGTGCTGCACGACGCGCTGACTCAGCAGCCGGTGAACAATGCGAGCGTCGGTCTCAAAGGCCTCACGCTGCTGTGCCAGTTCCATGCGCGCCAGCACCACGCCCCCCAGCGCCGTGATCAGGCCCCAGAGCAGAAGCCCGATCCAGCGGTGTTGTTGTGCTTTGCGCATCGCTGCATTTTTGCATAGCGTGCCGTGCATCGGGGACAATGGCCGGATGAAGTGGCCCACCCTGCAATCCCTGACCCCGCAACGCCTGCTGATGGCTTCGGTGGTGGTGGCGCTTGTCACCATCGTGCTGAAAACCGGGGCGTGGTACATCACCGACTCGGTGGGTTTGCTGGCCGACGCCATGGAGTCTTTCGTCAATCTGGCCAGCGCGATCTTCGGGCTGACCATGGTCACGATCGCGCAGCGGCCTGCCGACGACGAGCATCCCTACGGTCACCACAAGGCGGAGTATTTCTCCTCCGGGTTTGAGGGGGTGTTGATCATCGCCGCGGCACTGGCCATCATCTGGGCGGCGGGCCACCGGATGTTTGACCCGCAGCCTCTTCAGCAGGTGGGTTGGGGTCTGGCGCTGTCAGTGGCCAGCTCGGGTCTCAACGGCCTGCTGGCCTGGATCATGTTCCGCTCCGCCAGGGCGCACCGCTCGATTGCGCTCGAAGCCGATGCCAGGCACCTGGTCACCGACGTCTGGACCTCGGCGGGCGTGGTGGTGGGCATTGTTGCCGTCACGCTGACGGGCTGGCTGTGGCTCGATGCGCTGGTGGCGATCGGGGTGGCACTGAACATCCTCTGGGAAGGTGTTCACCTGATGTGGCGCTCGTCGCAGGGCCTGATGGACGAGGCGGTGGAGCCCGAGGTGCTGGCCGACATTCACAAGACCCTGGAGGAGTTCCAGCACCACACCATCCGCTTTGATCACATCAGCACGCGCCGCTCGGGCCAGCGCCGTTTTGTGGACATGCACATGCACATGCCGGCCAGCTGGTCACTCGGGCGCGCAGCGGCGGTTCGCGCCAGTGTCGAGCAGGCGCTGATGAGCGCCGTGCCGGGCCTGCGCGCCACCATCGAGCTGTTGCCTTCGGACGTGGAAGCGCACTTTGACGACAGGAAGGATCTGATTTGATCAGCGTGATACAGCGCGTCAGCCAGGCGCGTGTGGTGGTGGGCGGTGAAGTGGTTGGCCAGATCAGCGCCGGCTTGCTGGTGCTGCTGTGTGCCGAGCGCGGTGATGCCGATGCGCAGGCCGACAAGCTGCTCGCCAAAATTCTGAAACTGCGCATCTTTGCAGACGAGGCCGGAAAGATGAACCGCAGCGTGCAGGACATAGGTGGCGGTCTGCTCATCGTGAGCCAGTTCACGCTGGCCGCCGATGTGTCGGGTGGCAACCGGCCCAGCTTCACCGGTGCGGCGGCGCCAGACGAAGGAAGGCGCTTGTACGACTACTTCGTGGCGCAGGCGCGGCTGGCCCATCCGCAGGTAGAGACCGGGCAGTTTGCTGCGGACATGCAGGTGCACCTGGTCAATGACGGGCCGGTGACGATTCCCTTGCGCATGGATTAGCTATCGATTTAATAGCTGCTGGGGACCGTCCGATAAGGGTCAATGGCCAATTTTATCTATGAAAACTCAGCGGTAAGGGTTTTTGACGCCTAGGCCGGCGAGGATTTCAATCTCACGCGCCTCCATGGCCTGCGCATCAGCCTCGCCCGTCTCATGGTCCCAGCCCTGCGCATGCAGCGTGCCATGCACCAGCAGGTGTGCGTAATGGTCCTTCAGGGTCTTGCGGTTCTCGCGCGCTTCTTTGGCAATGACCGGTGCGCACAGCACCAGGTCGGCCATGACCACGGGTTCCCGCGTGTAGTCGAAGGTCAGCACGTTGGTGGCGTAGTCTTTTTGCCGGTAGCCGCGGTTCAGCGCCTGGCCTTCTTCGGCGTCCACGATGCGCACCGTGATCTCGGCATCGCTGTCCAGCGCATGGCGTATCCAGCGTGCCACGCTGTGGCGTGGCAGGGCGGAGCGGTGGCGTTTGGCGTCCTTGATGTCGCCGAACTGCAGCGACAGGCTCAGCTGTTTAAGAGCCATTTCGGCTTTTTGTCCTTGTGGGGCGGGCGACAGGCACTATCGAATCCATAGCGTCGTCGATGCCCGGGGTTTTGCCCTTGTAGCCGTCATAGGCGTCCACGATGCGCGCCACCAGCGGGTGCCGCACCACGTCGGCGCTGGTCAGGCGGGTGATGGCAATGCCCTTGACGCGTTTGAGGACACGTTCGGCATCGATCAGCCCGCTGAGCTGGGTGCGCGGCAAATCGACCTGGCTGACGTCGCCGGTGATCACCGCCTTGGCGCCAAAGCCGATGCGGGTCAAAAACATCTTCATCTGCTCGGGGGTGGTGTTCTGCGCCTCGTCGAGGATCACAAAAGCGTGGTTCAGCGTACGCCCGCGCATGAAGGCCAGCGGCGCAATTTCGATCTGCTGGCGCTCGAAGGCCTTCTGCACGCGTTCAAAACCCATCAGTTCGTACAAGGCGTCGTAGAGCGGGCGCAGGTAAGGGTCCACCTTCTGGTTCAGGTCGCCGGGCAGAAAGCCCAGGCGCTCGCCGGCCTCGACCGCCGGGCGTGTCAGCACGATGCGCTGCACCACGCTGCGCTCCAGCGCATCCACCGCGCAGGCCACGGCCAGGTAGGTTTTGCCGGTGCCGGCCGGGCCGATGCCGAAGGTGATGTCGTGGGTGGCGATGTTTTCCAGGTAGGCGCCCTGGTTGGTGGTGCGCGCCCGCAAATCGGCGCGGCGGGTGGACAGCGCCATCGCGCCGTCGGGGGCGAGGCTCAGCGCGGTGTCGCCGGCCAGCATCAGCTGCACGGTTTCCTCGGGAATCGGGCGCTGCGCCATTTCATACAGCGCCTGCAGCACTTCCAGCGCCTGCTGCGCCTTGGCCTTGGGCCCGTCGATCTTGAACTGCTCGAAGCGGTGCGCAATCGTGACCTGCAGCGCCGCCTCGACGGTGCGGATATGCGAGTCCATGGGGCCGCACAGGTGGCCCATGCGGGTGTTGTTCGGCGGGGTGAAGGTATGGCGGAGGATCAAATGCAGGCTTTCCGGACAGTTGGACCGGTCAGAACCGGCGGGACACAGGCAGATGGGTGATTGTCCCCCTATATTCAAGTCAGCGGGCGCGCGGTCACGACTGCTAAGATTTGCCCATGATCGGACGAATAAGTGGCCTGCTGGCTGAAAAGAACCCCCCGGAACTGCTGGTGGACTGCAACGGCGTGGGTTACGAGGTGCAGGTGCCCATGAGCACTTTCTACAACCTCCCCGGTCTGGGCGAAAAAGTCTCGCTGCTGACGCACTTCGTGGTACGCGAGGACGCGCAAATCCTGTACGGCTTCGGCAGCGCCAGCGAACGCGCCGCCTTTCGCCAGCTGATCAAGATTTCCGGCGTCGGCCCGCGCACCGCGCTCAGCGTGCTCAGCGGCATGAGTGTGGACGAGCTGGCCCAGGCCGTGACCCAGCAGGAAGCCGGCCGCATCATCAAGGTGCCCGGCATCGGCAAGAAAACCGCCGAGCGCTTGCTGCTCGAGCTCAAGGGCAAGCTCGGCGCCGACATGGGCGTCACCGTCAGCGTGGCCGACGACGCCCAATCCGACATCCTGCAGGCCCTGGTGGCGCTGGGCTACAGCGACCGTGATGCAGCCCTGGCCCTCAAGGCCCTGCCGAAAGACATCGGTGTGAGTGACGGCATCAAGCTGGCTTTGAAAGCCCTCGCGAAATGAGCATACAAACCGACGACTTCGACATGTCCGGCGTTCCGCCTGTGAAGCGGGTCATATCTGCTGCGCCGGCCTCGCCCAACGAGGAAGCGATCGAACGCGCGCTGAGGCCCAAGCTGTTCGACGAGTACGTGGGCCAGGCCAAGGTGCGCGAGCAGCTCGAGATTTTCATAGGCGCAGCCCGCAAACGCAGCGAGGCGATGGACCATGTGCTGCTGTTCGGCCCGCCCGGCCTGGGCAAAACGACCCTGAGCCACATCATTGCGCACGAACTCGGCGTGAACCTGCGCCAGACCTCGGGGCCGGTGCTGGAAAAACCTAAAGACCTGGCGGCGCTGCTGACCAACCTCGAAAAAAACGATGTGTTGTTCATCGACGAGATCCACCGCCTGAGCCCGGTCGTTGAGGAAATCCTTTACCCCGCGCTGGAGGACTACCAGATCGACATCATGATCGGCGAAGGCCCGGCGGCACGCTCCATCAAGCTCGACCTGCAGCCCTTCACGCTGGTGGGTGCCACCACGCGCGCCGGCATGTTGACCAACCCGCTGCGCGACCGTTTCGGCATCGTCGCGCGGCTGGAGTTCTACAGTGCCGACGAGCTGGCGCGCATCGTGCGGCGCAGTGCTGGCCTGCTCAACGTGCCCATGGACGAAGACGGCGGTTTTGAAATTGCACGCCGTTCGCGCGGCACGCCGCGCATTGCCAACCGCCTGCTGCGCCGCGTGCGCGACTATGCCGAGGTCAAGGGCGCAGGCCACATCACCCTGGACATCGCCAACAAGGCGCTGGCCATGCTCGATGTGGACCCCCAGGGGTTCGACGTGATGGACAGGAAACTGCTTGAGGCCGTCATTCACAGATTCGACGGCGGCCCGGTCGGCCTGGACAACATCGCCGCCAGCATCGGCGAGGAGCGCGACACGATTGAAGACGTGATCGAGCCCTATTTGATCCAGCAGGGTTACCTGCAGCGCACGCCGCGCGGCCGCATTGCAACGCTGGCCGCCTACCGGCATCTGGGCGTGACACCGCCCGGAACCGGCGCCGGCCTGTTTGAACCCGGAACCTGAAAGCCCCATGAACCTGGCACACACCCTTTCCCTGAAACGCGGCTGGATCTGGATGGGGGGCGTAGCCATCGTCATGGTGGCAGCCGGCGCGGCCTGGTTTGTCCAGAAAAGTCCCCGGGTCGATGTGCTGGAACTGCGTTACGCGCCGCTGCTGCGGACCCTGCAGTTTTCTGCCCGCGTGGCGACCTTGTCGCGCGTGGACGTGGGCAGCACCGTGACCGGGCGCGTCGCGCAGGTGCGGGTGGCCGAAGGCGCGCAGGTGCGACAGGGCGATGTGCTGGTCCAGCTGGAGACCGAGGAGCTGCGCGCCGCCGTGACGCAGGCGCTGGCTTCGGAGCGCCAGGCCCAGGCGCGCATGGCAGGCCTGCGCAGCACCGGGCGGACGGCCGCCCAGGCCGGCCTCGCGCAGGCCGATTCGACGCTGAAGGCGGCCGAGGCCGAACTCGCACGTACCCAACAACTGGTGGCCCAGGGTTTTCTCAGCGACGCGCGGCTCGATGAAGTCCGGCGCGCCGTCGAAGTGGCCCGGGCGCAGCAGGCCGGCGCCCGCGCACAGACCCAGGCCAACGCCGATGCCGGGACCGATGTGGCCCAGGCCCAGGCGCAGCTGGCCCTGGCCAGCGCCGCCACGGCAGCGGCCCGCGCCCGCCTGGCGCAGGCGGCCGTGCTGGCACCGACCGATGCGCGTGTGTTGACACGCGATGTCGAGCCGGGACAGATCGTGCAGCCCGGCAAGGCCCTGATGAGCCTGGCGCTGGCCGGCCCCACGCAACTCACGGCGCAGGTGGACGAGCGTTTCCTCGACCAGTTGCAGCCGGGGCAGAAGGCGGCCGTGGTGGCCGATGCTTTTGCCGACCAGCGTTTTGCCGCCCGCGTGTTGTCGATTGCCCCCGCGGTCGATGCCCAGCGCGGCGCAATCGAAGTCAAGTTTGCGCTCGAGCAGCAGGCGCCGGCCTTTTTGCGCGAAGACATGACGCTCTCGGTCGAAGTCGAGACCGGCCGGCGCGAACGCGCCCTGGTGTTGCCGCTGAGCGCCCTGCGCAGCCAGGCCTCGCCCACCACAGCGACGGTACTGGTCGCCGACGCCGGTCGCGCGCAGGAGCGCAAGCTGCGCCTGGGCCTGCGCACGCTGGACGCGGCCGAGGTGCTCGAGGGCCTGGCTGAAGGGGATGCCGTGCTGCTGGGGAGCAGCGTTCCGGCCGGCGCCCGGATTCGCGTGCGCGCCGTGGCCTGGACGCCGGGGCAGCCGGTGGCCAGGGCCGCGGCCACGTCCGAAGCGGGCTCGGCCATGAGCAACGCCATCGGGCGCTGAAGCGGCATGATCCCCGGGCTCGGTTTTGAATGGCGCGTGGCGCTGCGTTTCCTGCGCGAGGGGCGCATGCAGACCGTGCTCATCATCGTTGGTGTGGCCGCCGGCGTGGCGGTCATTGCCTACATTTCGGCGCTGATCAGCGGCCTGCAGGGCAGCACCTTGACCAAGACCCTGGGCGCGCAGGCGCACATCAGCGTGCGTGCGCCGGACGACATCGTCACACCGGCCTGGCCGGCCGTGCCGGGCACCACCGCGCTGACCGACACCCAGCCGCGCGCACAACGCCTGCGCTCGGTCGCCAACTGGCAGGCCCTGGTGCCGCTGCTCGAAGCCATGCCGGCCATCGCCGGCGTGTCCCCCATGGTGTCGGGCGCCGGCCTGGCCCTGCGCGGCGAGGCCACCCAGGCGATAGCGCTGATGGGTGTGGACCTGGATCGTTACGACCGCGTCGTAGGGCTGCGCAGCAAGGTGATCAGCGGCACCGCGCGGCTGGCGCCGGGCGAAGCCATCGTGGGCCGTGAACTGGCGGCCGACCTGGGCGTGCGCGCCGGCGACCGCCTGACCGTGCAGACCGGCCTGGTCAGCGACTCGGTGCGTGTCACCGCGCTGGTGGACCTCGGCGTCAAGGACCTGAACCGGCGCACCGTCATCGTGCCGCTGCGCGCGGCGCAAAACCTGCTGGGCCTGCCCGGCGGCGCCACCAGCCTGGACCTGACGGTGAAAGACGTCTGGTCGGCCCAGGCCCTGGCCAGCGAGCTGCGCCAGCAGTTTCCCTACAAGATCGAAAGCTGGCAGGAGAGCAACGCGCAGCTGGTGTCGGCCCTCAACGCCCAGTCGGTCAGCACGGCGCTGATACGCGGGGTGGTGCTGGTGGTGGTGGTGCTGGGCATTGCCAGCGTGCTGGTGGTGTCTGTCGTGCAAAAGCGCCGCGAGATCGGCATCCTGCGCGCCATGGGCGCCACGCGCGGGCAGATCCTGCGGCTTTTCCTGGTGCAGGGCGCGGTGGTGGGCGCGCTCGGGTCGGCGCTGGGCATCGCACTGGCCGTGCTGATGATCTGGCTGTTCACGAAATTCGTGCGCGGCTCCGACGGGTTGCCTTTGTTTGTGATCGGCCTGCCATTGGCCACGGCCCTGCAGGTGGCGCTGATCGCCACCGTGTGTGGTGTGCTGGCCGCGGTGGCACCGGCGCGCCGCGCTGCGGCGCTGGACCCGGCGCAGGCGATACGGATGTGAGCCCATGACGGCCCCCACCGGTTCCCGCGCGCTGATCGACATGGGCGAGGTCCGAAAAAGCTACAACCTCGGCCTGCCCAGCGAGGCCGAGGTGTTGCACGGCGTGTCGCTGCAGGTGCAACGCGGCGAATTCATCGCGCTGATCGGCCCCTCCGGCTCCGGCAAAAGCACGCTGCTCAACATCGTCGGCCTGCTCGAGGGCATGACGGCCGGCAGCTACCGGCTGCAGGGCCAGGAGGTGTATGGCCTGGACGACGCAGCCCTGACCCTGCTGCGGCGCAGCACTCTGGGCTTTGTGTTCCAGTTCCATCACCTGCTGCCGGCCTTCACCGCGCTGGAAAACGTCACCTTGCCCGCGCTGATGCGCGGCGGCCGCATCAGCACGAAGCAGCGCGAGCATGCCCGCGCGCTGCTGGCCTCGGTCGGCCTGGCCAACGCCATGGACAAGCGGCCGGCCGAGCTGTCAGGCGGCATGCAGCAGCGGGTGGCGATTGCCCGCGCGCTGGTCATGGAGCCGGCGCTGGTGCTGGCCGACGAGCCCACCGGCAACCTCGACACGGCCTCGTCCGACGAGGTGTTTGTGCAGCTGCGGCGCATGCATGTCGAACTGGGCACTACCTTTGTGGTGGTCACCCACGACCCGCGACTGGCCGCCCGCTGCGACCGGTTGGTCGAGCTGATCGACGGGCGCATTGCGCGTGACGAAGCCGTCACTCACACGTCGGCTGGTTGATCCCAAAGAGTTACTGGGGAGCAGCAAAAAGCGCGAACACTCCGGAGCGTCCTCGGGGGACAGTCACCAGCGAGTAGCCCAGAGAACTTGTTTAAGAAAAGTGTGAGAAGGTCCGCCGACAAAAGCGAACTTTTAGCGTGGAGTTAGACGGCGTCACTGCTTGGTCTCCTTAGCAGCCTTTTCCCTCTTCTCCATCCTAAGGTGAAGGCGACCGCAAACCTGCGCGCAAGAGTATAGGTATGCCAACTTATTCCGCTCTGCTGTATTTTTTGAGTGTGACTCAGATGCAGTCTCCTGCTCCGAGAGATGAGTTGCCAGTTGCACAACAGGCGACTCGGAGAAGCTAGCTTCAAGTGGGTGGTGCGCGAAGTGGTTCCGAATTCTTCGAATCAGGTTGAGGTCGTCGTAATCGTTCTTCGAGATGAACCCGAAGGCGCGAGCGACGGCAATACGTTGGCTGAAGCTTGACAATGGCCCGACAGCCTGGAACAAGTCGTCCGCTACCTTTGCATCGACCACAAGGGACTGCAAGTAGACGCCAAGATAGTTCTCGACGAAGCCTCCCACAAGGACTGCCGCACCGCGGTCCGACTCTTTGTGGAACGAGTCGATCATCCTGTTCCAGTCGAAGAGGTGTAATTTGTGAGGCTTGGCCATATGCGGTTTCTAACTTTGATATATCCCGAAAAGTTGCGGAATAACATGACACCTCGCCACACAAAATGGCGCGGAAAAAGCTAAAAAGATGTTGGGACTCATAGAGTTAGCTTGACTGACAGCTGTTTATACAGGCAGATTGGATTTGACAAAGTTGCCGTCACCATTTCAATTTAAGGTGCGCCATTCTCAGCTAACTGCCGTGTTTAGGCCAGTTCTGCTACCGCATCCTCGTCGCGGGGCTCACGCCCCCTGACTACACTGGGACAAATGAGCGCTCCCCTTCCACTACCCCGCGTGCGAGACCACCTGGCGGCCTATTTCCGCAGCGGCGATGCCATGCGTAGCCGCAGCGTGAGTGATGTCGTGCTGTCGGGCACGCTGGATGTGCCTGCACCTCCGGCCAGGCTGGTGGCTGACTGGGAAAGGGAGATTTCGCTGCACCTCGAACTGGAGCCCGGCGACGTGGAGGCCTTGCCTTTGGTGCGAGCGCGTGCGCGCTGGCCGGACTACAAGCGCTGCGTGCAGGCGGTGTCGGACTGGACACGGACGCTGGGCCTGCAAGTGGAGCTTGCTGCCTGTGACGTCGCCCTGATGGCCTGCCGCGGTGCACGCTACCACCATGACGGCGCGCAGTATGGCTACGCGGCCTTTTGCAATCTCTTTTTGGGCGAGGACAGGGGGCTGGACCTGCATTTCCCGGCAACAGGTCTTCGCATACCCCTGCGCAGGGGCACGGTGGTGGTCTTCGATACCGGTCAGCCGCATGCGGTGATCAAGCGCCACGGCTCTGGTTTTGATGCGGCCGATTTCCCACCCGGCCAGGACTGCAGCCTGGTGTTCCTGACCTGGGAGCTTCCCATTGAGAATGCCGCTGTCGGGCAGGCCCTGGGCATCAGCTTCGACATCGACCCTTCGACCGCCTTGCTGCCGGGCGACGAGCAGGTCTGGCTGAACGGTGCGCCGGCCAGTGTGTGCCCGGCGTCCGGTCGGTGGAGCCGGGCAGACTGACCGTCCCGACGACCTCCGCCTGGCGGCGGCTGGCCGGGCGTGGTGCGCCTACTTGCCCATTTTTCCCTGGAGCACGGCCACCAGATGTCCCTTGGCCTCGGCAAGCTGAGCCTTGTCGCTGTCGTGCACCTTTCGGAAAAATGCGGCGCATTCGGCGGAGCCGGCCTGCTCGGCATCCTTGATGTACTGGTCGTAGGCCATCAGCGCTTGCGCCTTGTTCTGGATCAGCGTGATCCAGTCATATTCAAGGTTGCTGATGGGGTGGCGGTCGGTGGATGGCTCTTGCATGAAAACTCCTGTTGAAATGCAAAAGCATAGGAACCCGGGGACCTGCCATCTGTAGTCCCGCACCGACGGATGAGCTTCCATATTGCCGCAAGATGCGTTTCGCGGCTTTGCGGCTTTGCGTTCAACCCGCCCGCTGCCCTGAAGTGGCCGGCCGCGCGTTGTGCGCGATCAGGATCTGCGCGATGTAATAGGTGCCCAGTACCCACAGCGGCGCCATGGGCAGAGGGTGGGCGAACTTGTTGGCCGCCAGCAGTGCGGCACCGAGCATGAAAAAGCTGGCGCCGACGGCCACGGCAAAACGCAGCACCGGGTTGAGCCCGTCAAACAGGAAAGCGTACATCAGCGCACCGACGGCCGGTGTGGCAACAGCCTGCTGGTGACGATGATGCAAGCGAAAGTCACCCCGGCGAATCACCCTGCCCAGGGTGACGCGGCGTTCGAAGCCAAATTCAGGGCCATGGTCAAAGCGTTGAACCGCGTCAAGACAGGTGCCGCCGAGCGGGACCGGGCAAAAAACCGGAAAAGTGACCTGGGTTCGTGAGAAAGTGTCCCGGCCCCCTGGCTGCACAACAGTTTCTGTGACGGCAACGATGCTGCTACTTTTCGTCCACACTTTCCCCCACCAGCCCGGCCAGCCAATTGACGATCTTCATCACCGTGGGCAAGCGAGGGTGATTTTCGACGAACTCCGCGTGGTAGGCGAAGCCTTGCATGCCAAGAGGGTGGACCTGCACCAGCCGGCCTGCGCGCAGGTCCGAGCCGACCAGCAAGGTACTGGCCAGCGCCACACCCGCACCGTCCAGGGCGCCCTGAATCGCGTGGCTTTCCTCGCTGAAGCCGATGTAGCGCGAGGCGTCGAAGCCGGCAATGCCTGCCATGGCCATCCAGGCCGGCCAGGTGGGACCCTGCAGGTTGGCGTTCTTCCACTGGTAGCCCAGCAAGTCGCTGGCCGCCAGCACCTGGGCACTCACAGGCAGCGGGTGTGCGCTGACCCAGGCAGGAGAGGCGACGGCCACATAACGGTCGTGATACAGCAGCTGCGAGCGCAGCGGTCGCGAGCGTTCGGGGCCGTAGCGCACCGCCAGGTCGGCTTCCGCCTTGCGCAGGTCGACGATTTTTTCGGTGGCGTTCACCGTCAGCGCAATGCCAGGGTACAGCAGCCGCAGCTGCGACAGCCGCGGGATCAGCACCATGGCGGCAAAGGCCGGTGTCACCGAAATCGTGAGCGCATCGCCCTCCCGCTGCAGGTCCACCACCGACTGCGCGATGCGGTCAAAACCGTCACGCAGCACCGGAAAAAAACGCTCACCCGCGCGCGTGAGCGTGATCGTGTTGCCGGAGCGTTCGAACAGCTTGAGACCCACCAGGTCTTCGAGGTTGCGGATCTGGTGGCTCACGGCCGTGGGCGTGACAAACAGCTCAGCCGCCGCTTCCTTGAAGCTGAGGTGGCGCGCTGCCGCTTCGAAAGCGCGCAACGCGTTCAGCGGCGGCATGCGCCGGCCTTCTGTCATGGTGGCACCTCATGGTCCAGAAAAATTCATGGCCTCCAGTTGGCGTGCTGCCGACAGCAGCATCTCGTCGCTTCCGCGTTGGCTGGACAACATCACACTGGTGGGCAATCCCGCATCGTCGATCCCGCTGGGCAGTGTCATGCCGGGCATGTCGAGGAAGCTTGCTGGCATTGTATGGCGCAGGGCAGCACTGTTGGCTGTGGCTATTTGCACCGCCGTGCGCAGCGCGGAAAGGGCCGGCGCGCTGGTCGGCGTCGTCGGAAATACGTACACCAGGTTGGCCGGTTGGCGGGCCAAGCTCTGCATCAGGTTTTTGCGGAGCTGGAGCAGCGCGACCAGTTGGTGGGCCGGCATGGCGCGGGCAGCGGCCAGGCGCCGCCGCACGAAGGGATCTATCCGCGCCAAAAGCTCCGGGGCCGTGTAGCGCGCCAGTTCGTGGCCGGCTTCTGCGGCAACCAGGGTGCCATGGCGCTCGAAGGCGCGAACCACGGCGTCGAGGATGTCGACGTGTTGCCGCGCACAGGGCAGGCCCGCATTGCTGAGTTTGTCCAGCAGGCGCAGGCAGTTCTGGCGCACTTCGGGCTGCACCTGGTCGTCACAGAAGTTGTCGACCAGCACAAACATAGGTGGCGCCGGTGGTGGGGCAGTCGCGGTGCTGTTGCGCAAGACCGTGTCGACACACAGCACATCGGCGACCGTGGCCGCAATGATGCCCACGGTGTCCAGGCTCGGTGCCAGGCGTGCCACGCCAGCGTCCGGATAGCGGCCTGTGCTTGGCCGAAAGCCCACCAGGCCCGAATAGGCCGCAGGTACGCGGATCGAACCAGACGTGTCCGTGCCCAGCGCCACGCAGCCGATGCCCAGCCGCATCGCAGCGGCCGCGCCACTTGAGGAGCCGCCCACGAGATGGCGTGCGCCGGTGCGGGGTGCCCGCTGAACGGGCGTGCCGAAATGTGGATTCATGCCCAGGCCAGAGAACGCGAACTCGCTCAGGTTGGTCTTGCCAATCGACACGGCGCCCGCGGCGTGCAGGCGTGCCACGCAGGCCGCATTCTCCAGAGCCGGCGCGGGGTCCGTCACCAGCGAGCCGCAGGTGGTGGGCGTACCGGCCATGGCGAACAGGTCTTTCCAGGTCACAGGAATGCCGTCGAGCAGGCCCAGGGGCCGCCCCTGGGCGAAACGCCAGGCCGATTCGCCTGCCTGTCGATGGGCGAGTGCCGGTGTCAGTTGCGTGAAGACGGCCCGGGCAGATGTTTGGTCGGCGCGAATCAGGCAGTCGTCGGCGGATTGTTCGGGCCCGCTCTCGCCGCTGCGAAAGCGCTGCGCCAGCGCCTCGATGCGGCCCACCTCAGGCACGGACCGGCGTGGCCGCACCGCGCGCTTCAAACCTCGAGGCAATTTCTTCGAAGGTGCAAAAACGCACGCCAGGCTGTGACTGGAACTCATCGATCAGTCGCTCGTGCATCAGCACCGCCTGGGCCTTGCCGGAAACGTCGGGGTGCACCGTCATCGGAAAGACGGCGAAGTCGTATTCGCGGTAGACGAAGTCGAACTGGTCGCGCCACATCTGCTCGACCTGGCGCGCGCTGACAAACCCCTGGCTGTTGGGGAAAGACTTGATGTAGAGCATTGGCTCCATGTCGTCCAGGTCCCAACTGGCGGGGATTTCGATCAAGCGGGTTGTCTCACCGCGCGTCACAGGTTTCATCCACTCGACGGCCGGCCGCGCATAGTCGATGGGTGTCCAGCCGTCGCCGCGGCGCAGGTAGTAGGGTTCGAAATCGCGGTGCATCAGGCTGTGGTCGTAACGGATGCCTCGCTCGAGCAGCAGGTCCAGCGTGTCGGCGCTGAACTCCCACCACGGCGCATTGTGGCCCACCGGCCGACGGCCGGTGAGCCGGTGGATCAGCTCTATCGAACGGTCCAGCACGTCGGCCTGCTGGGTGCGTGACATGGCGGTCGGGTTCTCGTGGCTGTAGCCGTGCAGTCCGATCTCATGGCCGGCAGCGACCACGGCCTCACAGGCCTCTGGAAAACTTTCGATCGAATGGCCCGGAATGAACCAGGTGGTCTTGATGCCGCGCGAGTCGAACAGGCGCAGCAGTCGCTGCGCGCCGACCTCACCCGCGAAAAATCCGCGCGAGACGTCGCACACCGAGTTCTCGCCGCCGTACGAGCCGAGCCAGCCAGCGACAGCGTCGAAGTCCACGCTGTAGGCGCACAGGATTTCCTTCATGCGGCTGCCTCCGGCCGCGGAGCCAGCACTTCAAACTGCAGTTCCATCGGTGTGCAGCCCTCGCCATTGACTGGCACCAGATCCTGCGGGCAAGCTGACATCACGGCCATGCAATCCATCAAGGCCTCGAAGACCACAAAGTCGCCCGGAACCGAACGTGGCGGCAGCCAGCCAATGGCGCCATTGGGCGCAACGGGGTTGTTCATCCAGATGTTGAACGGTGCGGGCACTTCACTCACGCGTCGGCCGATCGCAGCCAGGGCCATACGCAGGTTGTCCGAGCAGTTGTCGTGGTAATGCGCCACACCCAGCGTGCGGTAGCGCGGCAGATCACAGGCTGCGATCAGGGTGTCATGGATGCCCATGGAGGTGTCCTGGTCAAAGCGCAGGATAGGGCGGCGCCGGTTGGTCACGAGTTCGTCGCCCACGCGGGGAATGGTCCGGCTGAGCCAGGCGCGCACGTGTTCCATCGACATGAACTCGTGCAGCCCGCTGTCGCGGAAGGCCCAGAAATCGCAGACCTGGGAGCCGTGCACGTTGATGATCTTCAGGCGAGCCCCCTGGGTCAGCTTGACGGCGCGGCCCTGGCGTGCCGGGATGGTGTAGCGTTTTCCCTGCTTGGCCTCGCCGGTGGGGGAGACCGGTGAATGCAGCGAGGCGTTGCTGCCGTCGATGTCTCCGTTGCCCTGGTAGTTGCGGTTGACCCAATCCATGTGGACTCCTTTTGATGGTTGATTAAGACGATCGGCTCAGCGGCTCTCGCGGTCATAAGGGCGGCCCACGGCTTCGGGCGCCCGCGCCCGGCCCATGAATCCCACAAGCGCCACGATGGACCCGACATAGGGCAGCATCAGGAACAGCTGGTAGGGCACCTCGGGGTGGGAAAACTGCAGCGACAACTGGGCGGCATCGCACAGACCGAAGAACAGCGCGGCCAGCAGCACCGAGGCCGGGTGCCAGCGCCCCAGGATGACGATGGCCAGCGCCAGAAAGCCGCGACCACCGCTCATGTTTTCGGCGAACACGTGGATTTGCGCGAGCACCAGATGCGCGCCGCCAGCTGCCGCCAGGGCGCTGCTGATCACCACGGCAAGACAGCGCACCTTTTGCACCGACACACCGGCCGAATCGGCGGCCTGGGGACTCTCGCCGGTGGCCCGCAGCGCGAGTCCGGCATGGGTGCGGTACAACACGAAAACGGCCACCAGGGTCAGCAGCATCAGCAGGTAGGCCAGGATGTCCTGGCTGAACAGGCTCGGGCCGAGCACGGGTATCGAAGACAGTCCGGGCAGGGGCAGGGGTGCAAAACCGGGCAGTGTCATCGTGCCCTGTTTTTCGCCGAACACCAGTCGGCTCAAAAAGGCTGTGAGACCGGCGCAAAACAGGTTGACCGCGATGCCGGCCACCAGCTGGTTGCTGCGCAGTGAAACCGTGAGCGCCGCCTGCAACAAACCCAGCAAGGTGCCCAGCGCGCAGCCAGTCAGCGCACCCAGGTAAGGCGAGCCGGTGAGCAGTGTGCCGGCAGCGGCGCCGAAGGCGCCGATGAGGATGCTGCCCTCCAGGCCCACGTTGTAGACACCGCTGCGCTCGGCGATGGCCGCACCCAGTGCGGCGAATGCCACGGGCACGGCAGAACGGAACGCGGCGGCAAGAAAGGCCACCAGCGCCGGCTGGTTGAAAAAATCGTCCATCACGTGGTTTCCCGTGTTGTTGTGGTTGAAGCCTCGGGCGATGCCGCCGGAGCGGACTTGCCCAGGCCCAGACGGGCGCACAGTTGCCGCATCGGCAGGCGCTGGCTCGCGGCCACAAAGATCACCATCAGGCCCTGGATCGCGTCGACCACCGTGCTTTCGATGCCAACCGCCCGCTGCATGCCATTGGCCGCCGCCTTGAGCCCGCTCATGAGCAAGGCCGCCACCGGCATCCAGGCCATGTTGCCTGCCGCCATGAAAGCCACCACGATGCCGTCGAAGCCGTAACCCGGGCTGAACAGGTGAAACAGCCGGTACTTCAGGCCCAGCACCTCCAGGCCGCCGGCCAGGCCGGCGAGCGCGCCGCCGGTCATCATGGCGACCAGCAATTGGCGCTTGACTGCAACGCCCGCATAGGCTGCCGCCTGCGGGTTGCGCCCGACCAGGTCCAGCGCATGGCCATGGGCCGTGTAGCGGAAATGAAAGTGCAGCGCCAGCGCGAAGCCCAGCCCGAGCAGCACGCCGGCATGGGCGTCGGTTTGCGGCAGGATGATGGGCAGGCGCAGTGCAGGCGGCAACTCTTCAGAGTACGGATACGGTGCACCCTCGGCCAGCAGCGGGCCGCTGACCGCGTAGCTCACCATCTGGATCGCCACGAAGTTCATCAGCAAGGTGACGATCACCTCATTGACGCCGCGATAAGCCTTGAGGTAACCCGGGATGGCCGCCCAGAGCGCGCCGCCGGCCATCGCCGCCAGTACCACCGCCAGCACGCCCAGGCCCGGGGGCAGCTCGGGCAGGTACAGCCCGGCCAGCGTGGCCAGCAGGGCACCCGCATAAATCTGGCCTTCGGCGCCGATGTTGAACAGGCCGGCGCGCAGCGGCACGGCGACTGCGAGTGCGGCCAGCAATATCGGCGAGGTTTTTACCAGCGTACTGGCGAAGCCCCAGTAGTCGAGGAAAGCGCCGGTGAACAGCGCGCGGTACGCCTGCCACGGAGAGGCACCGCTGAGCGCGATCAGCACGGCGCCGAGTGCCAGTGCCAGCAGGCAGGCCCACACGATGCGCAGTTTTCCCAACCAGGCCAACGCGACCGTGGGGACCCCCACGCTCGTCACTTCATGTACTGCGCTGCCCCCCGAGGGGGCATTCGCTCTTTGGGACGACCCGGCGGTACTCATGCCACCTCCCCGGTGACGCCGGACATCAGCATGCCGATGCGCTCGGGTGTGACGGCGGCACGTGCCAGCTCGCCGGTAATGCGGCCGCGGTACATCACGGCCACGCGGTCGGCCACTTCAAGCACATGCTCCAGTTCGGTCGAGATGTACAGCACCGCCACGCCGGCGTCACGCTGCTCCAGGATCTTGCGCTGGACAAACTCGATCGCACCGATGTCCAGACCTTTGGTGGCCTGCATCACGATCAGCAACTGCGGCCGGCCCTCGATCTCGCGGGCCAGGATGATTTTTTGCTGGTTGCCACCCGACAGTTCGCCGGCTGGCTGCTCGATGCCGCGCAAGCGGCAGTCGTACTGCCGGGCCAGCCGCTGGGCCTCCAGCCGCATGAAGCGGTGGTTGAGCAGGCCGCGGCGCGAAAACGGCCGGCGATAGAAGCTGCGCAGGAAAAAGTTTTTCCACACCGGTTGACTCAGTACCAGGCCCGTGCTGTGACGGTCTTCCGGCACGAAGCCGACGCGGTGCGTGTGGATGCGTTCGCGAATGGTTGCGCCGCCCAGGTCGAGGCCGTCGAGGGTGATGCCTCCATCGTCCTGCTGCCGCAGGCCGGCCATCACTTCAGCCAGTTCTTTCTGGCCGTTGCCGTCCACGCCGGTGATGCCCAGCACCTCGCCACGCCGCAACTGAAGCGAGATGCCGTCGAGCGCCTTCACGCCGCGCTCGTTGCGGGCGCTGACCTTGACCAGACGCAGCAGCTCTTCGCCGGGCGCGTTCTGGCGGGTGGCCGCCACCGGTGCTACCTCGCGACCGACCATGTGCTGCGAGAGTTCGCGTGCGCTGGTCTCGCGCGTGGGTTGGTTCACCACCACCTTGCCGTGGCGCATCACGACGACGTTGTCGGCCGCCGCGAACACCTCGTCAAGCTTGTGCGTGACGAACAGGATGGTGGTGCCGGCTGCCTTCAGCCGCGCCAGGCTGCCCAGCAGCGCGACGATTTCATCCGGCGCGAGCACACTGGTGGGTTCGTCCAGCACCAGAATCTCGGCCTGCCGGTAAAGCGCCTTGAGGATTTCGGCGCGCTGGCGCATGCCCATGGGCAGCTTCCACACCGGCGCCCGCACGTCGATTTCAAAACCGAAATCGCGGCTCATTTTTTCGATCCGGCGTTCGTGGGTGGCCATGTCCAGCGATGCGGCGCCGGTATGCAGGCCGACCAAAATGTTCTCGGTGACGGTGAGCGCGCCGGCCAGGTGAAAGTGCTGGTGGATCATGCCGATGCGGTGCGCGATGGCATCGCGCGGCGAATGCAGCACCATCGGTCGACCGTTGACGCAGATCTGGCCGCTGTCGGGCCGGTACAGGCCGTACAGCACGTTCATCAGGGTGGTCTTGCCGGCACCGTTTTCGCCCAGGATGGCCAGTACGCTGCCTTTGTCTGCCTGCAGCGTCACGCCGTCCAGCGCCTTGAAGGTGCCAAAACTCTTGCATACCCCTTGCAGGGTGAGGTAACTCATAGATAGATCCTGAAAAGGAAAGCCGCGCCAGCGGCCGAGGCCGCCGGCAGTTCACGCGAGAGCGAGGGGCGTGGTCCTCAGAGCGGCTGTGGCGTGAGCCGGCCGGACTTCATCTGCGCGACAAGTTCCTCGACTTCGCGTACCACGGCTGCAGGAATGGCCGGGTGGAAGGTGCCGATGCGCACTGCCTCGGGGGTGTTCAGGTCGTACTTGTAGTTGCGACCCTCCAGACCCTTCTCGAAGTTGCGACCTTCCGGACCCTTCTGAAGCGCTAGCTTGATGTAGTTCAGCATCATGCCGCGCACATCCAGGATGTTGGATTGCAGGATGGTGTCCGGCCAGCTCCTGATCGCGTCGTGGTACAGGCCCAGGGCATAAACGCCTTTTTCCTTGGCGGCTTGCAGCGCGCCCAGGGTGGCACGGTCCATGGTGGGCCACAACACGTCCACCCCCTGGCTGATCTGGTTGAGCGCTGCTTCCTTGCCCTTGGCCACGTCGTCCCAGTCGCCGGTCCAGCTGACGTAGACCTTGCCATCCGGGCGGGCCTTCTTGAAGCCGGCCTCGAAGCCGGCCACCGAATCGGTCGTGAACTTGAACTTCTGTGCCGAAATCACGCCGGCCTTGCCGGTCTTGCTCATTTTTCCAGCAACGTAGCCCATGAGATATGCCGGCTGGCTGAAATAGAAGTCAGCCGTTGCCACGTTCTTGCCCGCCTTCAGACCATTGTTCACAACGAAGGTGGTGCCGGGAAAGCGCGGTGCCACGCGGTTGACCGCGTCCTGGAACTCGCCACCATGCGCGATCACGAGGTTGTAGCCGCGCCGCGCATAGTCCGACAGCGTTTCCACGTGGTCCGGCTCCTTGATCTTCTCGGTGTAGGCGAACTCGACGCCGTACTGCGCCTTGGCCGTCATCAGGGCATCGAAGGCGGCCTGACTCCAGCCGTTGTCCGTGATGCTGCCGGGCAGTGCAATCGCGATCTTGAATTTGGGCTGTTTGGGCTGGGCCAGCACCAACGGCGTGACGGCCAGTGCCGCGCTTGTCAACATGGCTGTTGCAAGCAATTCTCTTTTTGAAATCATGGTTGTCTCCTTTTGTGTGTACGGGAAGAAAAAGGTCAGGTGCCCAGCCGGGTCACCAGCGCATCCACGGCGAGTTCGGCGGCCGCGAGAGAAGACTTCAGCCGCTCGTCGGCGAACTCGTCGTACTCTGCCGCCACGCTGTGGAAGTCGGTGATGCCGATGTAGCCGAACGCGGTCTTGATCGAGGGCTCGACATGGTTCATGTGTTCGATGCGCGAACCTTTGCCATAGTCGTAGTCGCCCCGTGAGCTCAGGATGACAAGGCGCTTGTTCTGCTCCGACAGCAGGGGCCAGTAAGGCGCGCCCTGGCGGCCGCGGTCGAACCCGAAGGTCAGGCCCACACGCACGATGTTGTCGATATAGGCCTTGAACGTGGAGGGTACGCTGAAGTTGTACATGGGTACACCGGCCACGATCAGGTCCGCGCTCATCAGCTCAGCGACCAGCGTGTCACTGGCGGCCAGCGCTTCCAGCATCCAGGGCTCGCGCTGGGCTGGTGGCGTGAAAGCTGCATGGATCCATTCGCCGGTGACGGGAGCAGGCGGTTCCAGCGCCACGTCGCGGTAAATGATGGTGTCGTCAGGGTGGGCGACGCGCCAGCGCTGGATGAAGCGCGACGAGAGCCGGCGTGTGTGCGAGCCGAATTTGCTTTCCAGCGAGCTGCCTTGGCGCGCGCTGGCGTCGATATGTAAAACAGTGGTCATAAAGTCCTTGGGTTAGAGGCGACGCAGGTGATGCTAGGCCTCGCCCCCAGGGACGGCAAACGGGATTTACTCATCCGGGAGATGAGTTTTTTTAGCGCCTTTCAGTCTGGGCGGGAAGGCCTCGCTTGACAGACGATGAGGATTTGCGCGATGTAATAGGTGCCCAGCACCCACAGCTGCGCCATGGGCAGGGGCTGGGCGAACTTGTTGGTGGCCAGCAGCGCGTCACTGAGCATGAAAAAGCCGGCACCGATGGCCACGCCCAGCGAGGCACGGTCGCGCAGCACCGCGGCCCGGCCGATGGCCTGCGCGGCCATCAGTGCAATCACGATCACATAGGCGGCCACGGCAAAACGCAGCATCGGGTTGAGTCCGTTGAACAGGAAGGCGTACATCAGTACACCGACGCCCAGGGTGGCGGCCAGCGCGCGCCGGCTGGGAAACCAGGGCTGGCCCTGCTTGAACAGGGCGATGTAAAACAGGTGCGCGACCAGGAAAGACAGCAGGCCCGGGATGAAGAAGCCCTGAAACATCAGAAAGCAGTCGCCAGCCAGTGAAAAGGCCAGTCCCGCCAGAAGATAAAGGTCAAATCGGCCTGCAGCCCTTGTGGAATAAGCGCGAACAGCTACAAAAACAAGAGCAAAACCAAGCGCCAGCGGCTTGAACACGCGGTGCAGCTCCACCAGCCCCAGGGCGCTGGTCGCCGTCGCCAGCGCGGCGGCCTCGATCAGCAGCACCTCGGTCATCGTCAGGCGGCCCTGCAGCGCGCCGCCCACGGCCCAGAGCCCGGTGGCCAGCACCCCCAGCCAGATGGCCGACTGCGACGCCGGCAGGCTGTCGGCGTACCAGAGGAACAGGGCGACGCCCTGCAGCAGCACCACAAACTGCACGGCGCCGAACCACATCAGGGCGCGTGTCATGGGCGGGTGGTAACGCTCCAGCCGCGTGATGTCAAAAGGCGGTTTCGGAAAACGCGCCGTCACGTCGGCCGGCCGCCAACCGGGCGGCTTGAACCAGATGCGGAGCTTGTCGCCCCAGTTCCTGGCGTGCCAGGAGTCTTTGGCCAGGGCCCAGTACACCTCGGCGTTGGACCACAGCGGGTCCCAGCTGTTGAGCGGGCTGCGTGTGCCGTAAATACATTTCTCGTCTTCCTCGCGGAAGCTGCCGAAGAGCCGGTCCCAGATGATCAGGATGCCGCCGTAGTTCTTGTCGAGGTAGTGGTCGTTGACCGCGTGGTGCACGCGGTGGTTCGACGGCGAACAGAACCAGCGGTCGAACCAGCCGAGCTTGGGCACATGTTCGGTGTGCACCCAGAACTGGTAGAGCAGGTCGATCAGCACCACCACGCCGAAGACCAGCGGCGGCACGCCGGCAATCGCCATCGGCACATAAAAAATCCAGCCGAGCAGGGCGCCGCTGCTGGTCTGGCGCAGCGCGGTCGAGAGGTTGTAGTCCTGGCTCTGGTGGTGCACCACATGCGCGGCCCAGAAGACAGCGCTTTCATGGCCGGCGCGATGCAGCCAGTAGTAGCAGAAGTCGTAAAAGACCAGGGCGATCAGCCAGCCGTACCAGGTGGTCCAGAAGGCTTCGTCAGGAAACAGCGCTACCGACGAATAGATGGCGGTGTAGATGCCGACGCGAAACAGCCGCGTGAACACCGCGCTGATCTGGCTCAGCATGCCCAGGCTGATGCTGTTGATCGCGTCGTTGAGTCGGTAGGTGTTGCGGCCCTTGGCGTAACCCCAGGCGAATTCGATCGCGATCAGCAGAAAGAAGACGGGTGTGGCGAGGACGATGATCTGGCTTGGGGTCATGGTCCGGAATTGTCGCCTGCGTTGATTGGCGCCGCCTTAGCGCCAACCCTGAGACCGGCTCCGGCACACAGCGGGCGTGGTAAAAAACGCCATTTGCCACTTCGAGGTCATGGCGACCTCGCGACAAGAATGAAGATCCTGCTGCGCCTGACCCTTTGCTCCCCCGCGCTGTCCCGAGAGCTGGCTACCGACGCCGCCTTGGCTCAGGCGCTTGGCGCGCGGCCCAACGCGGCAGTGGGACATGTGTTCACCAAGTTCTTCGACGCGACTGGACCGGTGCTCGCACGTGTGCTGCGATGTGCCCAGGACCATGGCGAATCGCTGTCGCTGCTGCGCGACATGCAATTTTCCGGTGAGGAGATCAATGCTGCATCGCATCTTGAAGTGGTGTGCCGCACCACCATCGCCCAATCGCGGTCCGATGTCACTGCCACCCGCGCGGCCTGGAACGCGGACAGCTTGCACCTCACCTCCAGCGAGTGGCGCGTGCGCCTGCCATCGAAAATTTATCTGAGCAAGCCGGTGCCGCCGTCGACGATCGCGCTCGTTGACCAATGGACCGGTGAATACGCCTGTGGAATCGATGCGGCCCAGGCCTTGCGATGCAGCGGGTTGACAGGCTGGGCCCTGGCGCCGGTTCTGCATCCCGTCAAAGGCACGCCCCATGAAACAGGCTTTCACCTCACGACCAGCGAACTGCTGCCTGCGGCGCTGGCCGACCGGACGCGCATCGCCACTTATGACGACGGCCCACGCCAGCCCAGCCAGCCGCGTCGCTACGGACTGCTGTCCTATGCTGCGGGCGCTTTGGCGCAGACACCTGACTTTGCAAGAACTGCCGAGCCCTGGGGACCCTGGCGTACGCCGCAGTGGGTCGTGCGGCAAAGTGTGCGCCAGTGGTTTGTGGAGAGTGGTCTTCGCGGTTGGGCATTCTGGCCCGTGCTGAAGGAAGGCACTGCTCTGCACGGTGAACACCTGAGCCGCTGGGAGGAAACGCTGGACCGGCTCGCTTGCGCCGGTGCGGGTATCGCCATCTGACACCTGCGTCAGTTCAGGTCAAAGCGCCTCTGGCATCAACCTTGATGATCTGCTCGACCGTGCCATGTTCCAGGCCGCCGCGCACGCCCAGCAGGTGGTCGTGCAGGTTGACGGTCGGGTCGCAGTGGCCGGGGATCAGCCACACCGTGTCGCCCAGCGCCGGCAGCGCCGCGCCGCGCAGGATGCCGTGTTCGTCGCCGCCGTTGGCGTAGTCCAGCGCGAGGCTATGTACCGCCGGCAGGCCCGAATCAATCGCATGGCTTTTGTGCCCCGCGTCCACCACGGCATGGCTGGCGCAGACGCTCATGACCTGGCTTTTGACAAACAGCGCGTGCTCAAACACCGGCTGCGCCGGGTCGCGCTCGTTGTCGGCATAGTCGCGGTCCATGAACAGGTAGGAGCCCGCCTGCAACTCGCCGTACACGCCGCTGGCGGTTTCCAGCGCAAAGGTGCCGGTGCCTGCGCCGGTAACCAGCGGCACAGCGTGGCCGGCCGCCTGCAGCGCGGCGCGGGTGGTCTGCACATGGGCGATCACCTGCGCAATCGCCGTCTGCCGTTCGGCCACGGTACGCAAATGCTGGGCGCGGCCGTGGTAGGCCTGCAGACCGCCAAATTGCAATGCCGGGTGCAGCGCCATTTCATTGGCCAGCGCGACGGCAGGTGCGCCGGGCGCCAGGCCGCAGCGCCCATGGCCGACATCGATCTCGATGAACACGCGGATGGCCGCATGCTGGCCGTGTGCGGCCTGGGCCAGCCGGCGCAGGCCCTCGAGGCTGTCGACCGCGATGGCCAGCTGGCCGCCCAGCGCCTGCAGCTCCCTGGCAACCGCCACGACGCGCTTGAGCTTGAAGGGCGAGACCACCTCGTTGCTGATGTAGATGTTGTTCACGCCCAGCGCCGCCAGCGCTTCGGCTTCCGAAGTTTTCTGCACGCAGACGCCGACCGCGCCGTGGGCCATCTGCAGCCTGGCCAGGGTGGCGCTTTTGTGCATCTTGGCGTGCGGGCGCAGCATGACGCCGTGCTGCGCCGCGAACGCCGCCATGCGGTCCAGGTTGCGCTCCATCGCGTCGAGGTCGATCACCAGCGCGGGGGTATCGATGGCCGCGGCAGGGCGGCCCAGCAGGTCAGACAGCAGGTGCATCAGGTCGTCGTTTCGTCGAGGGAGTTGTTGTCGTTGTCCAGGTGCTGGGTGTCGGCCCAGCCGACCAGCGTGAAACCGTCCGGCGTCCAGAGCAGGCGGTTGATGGCGGCGTTGCCCAGGGCCCAGGTGCGCGGCGCCTGGATGTCCAGCCGCGTTGCGGCCCGGTACAACACGTCCATCACGCCGCCGTGGCCGACCAGCACGATCAGCTCGCCGGCATGGCGCGCCGCGAGTTTTTCGGCGGTGGCAACCACGCGTTCGCGCAACTGCAGCAGCGACTCGCCGCCGGTCGGGGCAAAAGCCGGGTCGCGTGTGCGCCAGAGCCTGGCCTGCTCGGGCAGAACGGTTTCGATCTCGGCAAAGGTCTTGCCCTGGAATTCGCCGAAATGCCGCTCGCGCAGGCCTTGTTCGGCGGTGACCGCCACACCGGAGACGCGACTGATCGCCATCGCCGTGTCATGGGCGCGCCCGAGGTCGCTCGCGTAAATGGCGCGTATGGGTTCTTCTGCCAGCGCGCGGGCCAGGCGCTCGGCCTGCCAGCGGCCGGTGTCGTTGAGCCCGACATCGAGCTGGCCCTGGATGCGGGTGTCCACGTTCCAGGTGGTTTCGCCATGGCGGATGGCCAGGACGCGCGCCACGTCGGTCAAGGCTTGATCTCGACGTTGACGCGGCGCGGCCCGGCCGGCGGCACCGGAAAACCGCGCAGGGCGGCGTCCAGCATGGCCGACAGCACCGGGTCGGTGTCCAGCCAGGGTTCCTCGCTGACCGCGCGTGTTTCATACACGGCCACGTTGCTGCGCAGCTCGCGCATCACGATGCTGACTTCGCGCCGGTAAATCGGCGTGTCCATGCCGCCCAGCGGAAAACCGAAGCCGAAACCCACACCGACGCTGTTGACACCCCCGCCGCTGCCGCCGCCGATGAAGATGTTGGGACTGCCATAAGGGTAGTAACCGCCATCCCAGCGCGAGCGCAGCATGGGCTGGGAGCTGGCGCTGACCTGCACGCTCAGGCTCGCCGCCTGCGGGTTGTGCTGCAGGCCCACTTTGGCCAGCGCGGCCTGGGTCAGTCCTTCGAGCCGGGCCTGGGACATGTCCGACTGCTGCGAGGGCAAACGCTCGAAGCGGTAGCTGCTGCCCGGCGCAGGCGGTGCCGGTGCCCAGCGGGCGAAGCTGTTGACCTCGCTGCCGACCACGCGGGTGCTCGCGCAACCGCCCAGCAGCCCCACCAGGGTCACTGCAAAAATGATAGCTGTCAGCGCTTTCCGCATAAGGCCTCCAGGTCTGAATGGCTTGTCAAACTTACAGGGTCACGACGCCCAGCCCGGGCCGGACGGGTTCAAAAAACTCTTCCATGTCAAAGGCCTTGTCGCCTTCCGGGTCCGGCATGCCGGTACTGCGTATGCCCTTGAAGTCGTGCTGCTTGCCGTCCATCAGGTGCGAGGGAACCACGTTTTGCAGCGAGGTGAACATGTTCTCCAGGCGGCCCGGAAACTTCTTGTCCCACTCGCGCAGCATGTTGCCGACCTGCACGCGCTGCAGGTTCTGCTGGCTGCCGCACAGCGTGCACGGAATGATCGGAAAGTCGCGCACCTGCGCCCACTTGATGAGGTCCTTCTCAGGCACATAGGCCATGGGCCGGATCACCACGTGTTTGCCGGTGTCGCTGACCAGCTTGGGCGGCATGCCCTTGAGGCGGGAGGCAAAAAACATGTTCAGAAAGAAGGTCTGCAGCATGTCGTCGCGGTGGTGGCCCAGCGCGATCTTGGTGGCGCCCAGCTCTTCGGCCACGCGGTAAAGGATGCCGCGGCGCAGGCGCGAACACAGCGAACACATGGTCTTGCCTTCGGGGATCACGCGCTTGACGATGCTGTAGGTGTCCTGCGTCTCGATGTGGAAAGGCACGCCGAGTTGTTCCAGGTACTGCGGCAGGATGTGGTCGGGAAAGCCGGGCTGCTTCTGGTCGAGGTTGACGGCGATCAGCTCGAAGTTGATGGGTGCGCGCTTTTGCAGCTTGAGCAGGATGTCCAGCATCGCGTAGCTGTCCTTGCCGCCCGAGACGCAAACCATGACCTTGTCGCCTTCCTCGATCATGTTGAAGTCCACAATCGCGCGGCCCACCTCGCGGCACAGGCGTTTTTCGAGCTTGTGTTCCTCGCGTTCTATCTTCAGGCCGGCCCTGGCCGTGGCCGCAGCTTCTTCACCGGCTGCGTCATTCGTCATTTCATTCAATACGGCACTCATGGATTTACCTCAGGTTGTCGGTGTGGTGCTTCACCACTGGCCGGTCTCGACGCGAATGGCTACTTCGCAGTCGTCAAAAATTTCAAGTTTGGCGATTTTCACGCGCACACCCAGCACGCCGGGCAGCAGCATCAGCCGGTGCGCCAGCTTGCCGATCAGGCTTTCCAGCAGGTTCACATGTTCGGCCGTGCATTCGTTGATGATGATCTGGCGCACCTTGCGGTAGTCCAGCACATGGTGGATGTCGTCGTCGCTGGGCAGCAGCGGCTGCGTGCCGAGGTTGAGTTCGGCGTCCACCTGGATCGGTTGCGGCGCGTTTTTTTCCTGCTCCAGGATGCCCAGGTTGGCGTCGAAGCGCAGGCCGGTCAGCGTCAGGATCTGGGTGCCACGGGTGTTGAACATGGTGAAGTCAGTCTGCATGGAGGGCAAGAGGTGGCGGTGTAGGAGGGTGCGCTCACATCAGTGAGAAATCGCGCTCGAATTTCAGCAGGTGCTGTCCGCCGTCCACCAGCAGCGTGGTGCCGGTGATGGAGGCATTTTCCAGCGCGAACTTGACGGTGGCCACCACGTCGGCCGCGCTGGACGAGCGGCCCAGCGGCGAGAGTTTGTGCAGGGCCTGGAATTTTTCGTCGCTCAGCAGATGGCTGGTCAGTGTCAGCCCGGGGGCTACGCCCACCACGCGCACTTGCGGCGCCAGCGCGATGGCCAGCAGGGTGTTGGCGGCTTCGAGCGCCGCCTTGGACAGGGTGTAGCTGAAAAAGTCGGGGTTGGGGTTCCAGAGTTTCTGGTCCAGCAGGTTGATCACCGCAAACCGGCCGGTTGGCCCAGTGTCCGCCCCGGCGGCCTGCCGCGCCAGTACGTGGGCGTGCAGGGCCTGCGCCAGCACAATCGCCGCGCCGGTGTTGCTGCGCATGTGTTTTTCAAGGGACGCAAAACCGAAACTGGCGGCGCTGTCGTGTTCGAAGGTAGAGGCGTTGTTGACCACCGCATCGACCTGGCCGAAGTGGTTGACCACCTGCGGCAACAGGCCGCGGACCGCGGCCTCGTTTTCCAGCTCACAGCAAAAAGAGGCCGCAGCCCCCGCCAATTCTGCGCAATCAGCTACTGTTTTGATAGCATCTTCTTCCGAGCTCCGGTAGTGCACGGCCACGCGCCAGCCGCTGGCTGCCAGCGCAAGCGCGATCTCGCGGCCCAGCCGCCTGGCGGCGCCGGTAACGAGAACAACAGGAGCAGGAGACGCTGGGTTCATGGGGTGAGGGCTGGGGGTGCTGGAGGCAGGGCAATCGCCGACAATCCGGGGGTGAGCACTTCCCCCATGACGACACCCCCTAGTTTAACGAGCCCCCTGGCCACGCACATCTGCGGGGCTATCACCGCTGCCGGTGGCTGGATCGGTTTTGACCGTTTCATGGCCATGGCCCTGTACACCCCCGGTCTGGGCTATTACGCCCGCGATGCGCGCCAGTTCGGCCTCATGCCCGCCGGCGTGAAGGGCGGCGGCAGCGATTTTGTCACCGCGCCCGAGCTTTCCCCGCGTTTTGGCCAGGCGCTGGCGCGGCAGGTGGCGCAGGCTCTGGATGCTACCGGCACCACCGAGGTCTGGGAGTTCGGCGCGGGTTCCGGCGCGCTGGCGCAGCAGCTGCTCGAGGCCCTGGGCACGCAAATTCGGCGTTACACGATTGTGGATCTCTCCGGCAGCCTGCAGGCGCGCCAGCGCGAGCGCCTGGCCGCCTGGGGCGACATCGTGCAGTGGGTCAGCGAATTGCCGGCGCAGATGCAGGGTGTGGTGGTCGGCAACGAGGTGCTGGACGCCATGCCGGTGCAGTTGCTGGCCCGCGTGGACGGCGTCTGGCAGGAGCGCGGCGTCGCCGTTGAGGCCGGTGTGTTTGTTCCGGCCGATCAGCCGACCGCCCTGCGGCCGCCGCTCGACGTGGCGGGCAGCCACGACTACCTGACCGAGATCCACCCGCAGGCCGAGGCGTTTGTGCGCACCCTGGCCGACCGGCTACAGGCCGGCGCGGTGTTTCTGCTGGACTACGGTTTCCCCGAACACGAGTATTACCACGCGCAGCGCAGCATGGGCACGGTCATGTGTCACCGCGCTCACCTGGCCGACGCGGATGCGCTGCAGGACGTGGGCGAGAAGGACATCACTGCGCACGTCAACTTCAGCGGCATTGCGTTGGCCGGTCAGGAGGCTGGTTTCCAGGTGCTGGGTTACACCAGCCAGGCGCGCTTTCTGCTCAATTGCGGCGTGCTGGACGGCATGGAAGATGTGCCGCTGGCCGAGCGCGTCATGGTGCAGAAGTTAATCAACGAACATGAGATGGGTGAGCTGTTCAAGGTCATTGGTTTTGCCGTGGACTCGAAGGACTGTCCGTGGAATGGGTGGCAGGCGCTGGGGTTTGCGCAGGGGGACAGAAGCCACACCTTGTAGCGGGTTGCCGCTTCGAGCTGTTTGGGCTGAGCTTGTTGAAGTCTTCTTTGCTTCTGCTGTTGGAGGTTTGCCCGCAAGCCGGGGGTTGCCCGGCGGCAACTTACTTTCTTTTTGCGTCGCCAAAAAGAAAGTAAGCAAAGAAAAAGGCGACCCGATGGTCTGGGTCCCCTGCGCTGCGCTGCGCTGCGGGGCAACCTGCGCTGCTCGACTCCGACGGGGGTCGGCAGAACTCGGCTAGCGCCTCGGACAACTGCCGCCCTGATCCCGCCTCCGTCTGCGCTGCTCGGCCCAGCCCGACGGGTTGGGGGCAATACAAATACCAAGACAAATTCGGGGAGGCGAGGACGCGCTTTGCGCGTCCTCGCCGGAGTCCGGCTGCGTACCCGAATCCGAACCCGCTCCCGACCCCACCCCCCTTCTGGCTGCGCCGAGGAGCGCAGGGCCAGACGGGATCAGGACGGGCGATTGTCTGAGCGCAGCGAGTTCGAGCCCGGCCCCGGCTGGACCGAGCACCGCAGGTTGCCCCCGTAGCGCCAGCGAAGGGGGTCGCAGACAGCAGGGTCGCCTTTTCTTTGCTTACTTTCTTTTGGCGAGACAAAAGAAAGTGAGTAGCCGCCGGGCAACCCCCGGCTTGCTGGCAAATCACCAGCCGCTCAAATCATCAAGAAAATGGACTTCCTCTTCAGCGTGCCCAGGAAGTGCAGCAGGCTCTAAACTAGCCCCATGATTCGCTGGATGCTGGTGATTTTCCTGGCGCTGATCTTCATCAGCTGGTTCACGCCCCTGCTGCACAAGCTGGGCTTTGGCAAACTGCCGGGCGACTTGCGCTTCAAACTGTTTGGGCGCGAATGGTTCATTCCGCTGACGACCACCATTGTCCTGAGCCTGGTGGCCAGCCTCATCAGCCAGATGATTTGAAGCGCCTGCCATGAATAGCCCTTCACCGGCCACCCCACCTTTCTCCGGCCCCGACATTCGCCTGTCTGCCGGCGCAGCCCCGGTGGCCTGCGTGGACATTGGCGGCACCAAGGTGGCGGTTGCCGTGGTCGACCAGCGCGGCATTCTTGGCCGGCGGGTGGAGCCGACCGCCAAGGAGGGCGCCAGCGATGCGCTGGCGCGGCAGGTGCTGCGGATGATCGGGGAAAGCAGCGCGGCGGCGCAGATCCGCTGCGAGGACCTGGCGGCCGTCGGCGTGGCGTCCTGCGGGCCCTTTGTGCTGAACGATGGCCAGGTCGAACTCGCGGCGCCCAACATCTGCGGCGGCCTGGCCGGCGCGGCGCGCGGGCTGCCCAACCACTGGACCACGGCCTTGCTCGAAGCGCCGCTGCGCGAGGTGTTCGCCCAGGTGCGGGTTGAAAACGACGGCCTGGCCGCGCTCAAGGCCGAGCGCCGCTGGGGCGCGCTGCAGGGCATGGCGCATTGCGCTTACGTGACCTGGAGCACCGGCATCGGTGTCGGCCTGTGTGTCGACGGGCAGATGCTGCGCGGGAAAAACGGCAACGCCGGCCATGCCGGCCACATGTTCGTCAGCGACAACAACGATGCGCTGTGCGGCTGCGGCAACATCGGCGATGTCGAGGCGCTGGTGGCGGGCAATGCGATGCCGCGGCGTTTTGGCGCACTCGGGTATGCCGATGCTGCTTCTATTTTGATAGCTGCTCGCGAAGGAGAGACGGGCGCTGTGACCATTGTTGATGATATCTGCCGGGTGATGGGTCGAGCCCTGTACAACCTGGTCGTGACGCTGGACCTGCAGCGCATCAGCATCGGCGGCAGCGTGTTCTGGCACCACCGCGATTACCTGCTGCCGCGCCTGCAGGCCCACATCAGCGGCAGGCTGCCAGCGCTGACGGACGGGTTTGTGCTGGTGCCGGCCGGCCTGCAGGACCGGGTGGGCGACTACGCGGCGTTGGCGCTGGTGGTCTGACGCGGGCCGGGTGTCAGGGAATCAGCGTCCAGGGCTCGCCGCATTTGCGGCACTTGACGAGAACCTGGCCGCTGCGGCGGTCTTCCTCGACAACATCGAGCCGGCCGTATTCGGCGCATTTCGGGCAATTGGCCTGGTCGGCCACGGTTTCGGCATGCAGCAGCAAGTACAGGTAGCGGCGCAGCGCCCACAGTCCCACCGCGCCGCTGATGATGAACAGGACCACGTCCACCAGCTTTTCGGTGAGGGTGCCGCCCTGAAAAAGCTCCAGCGTGGCCATCAGGGCAATCGTGCACAGCAGGGCCAGCAGCATGTGGGCATGGCTGGACATCAGCTCGCGTTCGTACCATTTGCGAAAGCCCACCTTGCGGATGCCGTCGGCCAGCGGGCGGTTGAGGTAATTGCGTTTGACCATGTCAGTTCAATTAATGACTGAATGGTTGCACATTTCCGGTTTGCCTGCCAGAAGCGCGCCTGAAGGCGATGGTTCTAGTCGGGGGTGGTGCCGGACAGGGTTTGCAGAAAGGTTTTGCGCCACCAGTGCACGTCCTGGCTGCGGATGCGCTCGAGCAGCGCCTGGTGCCGCCGCTGGCGCTCGTGCAGCGGCATCTGCAGCGCCAGCTGGATGCTCTCGGCAGTGCCGTGGGTGTCGTAGGGGTTGACCAGCAGCGCTTCCTTGAGCTGCTCGGCCGCACCGGCAAAACGTGACAGCACCAGCACCCCGGGGTCGGCCGGGTCCTGCGCCGCGATGAACTCCTTGGCGACGAGGTTCATGCCGTCGCGCAGCGGCGTGACCAGGGCCACGCTGGCCACGCGATACAGGCCGGGCAGGCGCTTGCGCGCCACGTTGCGGTGGATGTAACGCACCGGCATCCAGTCCAGCTCGCCGTAGTCGCCGTTGATGGAGCCGCACAGGCTCTCGAGCTCCTGGCGCAGGCCGCTGTAGGTGTCGAGGGCCTCCCGGCTGGGCGAGGCGATCTGGATCAGCGTCGCGCTGTTGAGGTTTTCCGGGTACATCTTCAGCAACTGCCTGAAGGCACGCAGGCGCTGCGGCAGGCCCTTGGAGTAGTCCAGCCGCTCCACACCCAGCAGCAGGCGGCGCCGCGAGTATTCTTCCTTCATGCGCTCGTACATCTCGCGCGCTTCCTTGCCATGCGTCAGGGCCGCAAATTCATCGACATCGATGCCGATCGGAAAAGCCTGCGCGTGCACCGTGCGTCCGAAGGCGCGGAACTGGTGCCGGTCCAGGGCTTCGGCGCCCGCCTCCTGGCCGACATAACGCGAGAAGTGGTCCACATCCGCCTGGCTCTGGAAGCCCACCAGGTCGTAGGCAAACAGCGAGCGGATCAGCCATTCATGCTGGGGAACGGCTGCGAGGATCAGCGGCGGCGGCAGCGGGATGTGCAGGAAGAAGCCGATGCGGTTCTTGCAGCCCATCGCACGCAACTCGGCCGCCATCGGGATGAGGTGGTAGTCGTGCACCCAGATGGTGTCGTCGGGCCGCAGCAGCGGCATCAGCTTGTGCGCCAGCATCTGGTTGACGCGGCGATAGCCGCCGATGAAGCCGGCATCGAAGTCGGCCAGGTCCAGCCGGTAATGAAACACCGGCCAGAGCACGCCGTTGCTGTAACCCAAGTAATAACTGTCGTGATCTTCGCGGCACAGGTCCACCGTGGTCAGCGTCACGTCGCCGGCCTGCTGGGTGTGCATCTCGCCTTCACCGGGGGTGCCGCCTTCGACAATCGTCCCGCTCCAGCCGAACCACAAGCCACCGTTGGCGGCCAGCGCATCGCCCAGGGCCACCGCCAGCCCGCCCGCCGCCGTGGCCTTGCGCGGGTCCGCGACACGGTTGGAAACAACGACGAGCCTGCTCATACCTGGCTGTCCCACGGCGCGGAAAGACGCACCGCCGCGTTGATGAGGCCGACCATCGAATAGGTCTGCGGGAAGTTGCCCCACATCTCGCCGGTCACCGGGTGGGTGTCCTCGGACAGCAGACCGAGGTGGTTGCGCGCCGCCAGCATGGTCTCGAAGATCTCGCGCGCCTGTTCCTTGCGGCCGATACGCGCCAGCGCGTCGATGCGCCAGAAGGTGCAGATGTTGAAGGCGGTTTCGGGCTTGCCGAAGTCATCGGAGGCTTCATAACGGCGCATGTAGGGGCCGTCGCACAGGTGTTTTTCCAGCGCGTCCACCGTCGCGACAAAACGCGGGTCTTTCGGGTCGATGAAGCCGACCTCGATCATCAGGAGCACGCTGGCGTCCAGGTCGCGCCCGCCGAAACTCTCGGCAAAGGCCTGGCGTTCCTCGCTCCAGGATTCGCGCAGGATGCGCTCGCGCATGACGTTGGCATGACCGTGCCAGTAGGTGGCGCGGTCCGGCTGTTGGAGGGTGACGGCGATCTTGCCGAGACGGTCGCAGGCGGCCCAGCACATCAGGGCCGAGGAGGTGTGCACCCGCGCGCGCGTGCGCAGCTCCCACATGCCGGCGTCTGGCTGGTCGTAGTTGCGCACGGCCTGTTCGCCGACCGCTTCCAGCCGCGAAAATTCGGCCTCGCCGGCGCGGTGCAGCAGCCGGTGGTCATGGAAGGCCTGGGCCGCACCCAGCACCACGTTGCCGTAGACGTCGTGCTGGAAATGCTCCTGCGCCTGGTTACCCACGCGCACCGGCCCCATGCCGCGGTAGCCGCCCAGGTGGCCGTACACCGCCTCGGGCAGCTCGCGCTCCAGACCGATGCCGTACAGCGGCTGGATGTGGCCGCCACCGGCCTGCACCACCACGTTGCTGAGCCAGCGCAGGTAGTCTTCCATGGTGCCGACTTCGGACAGGCTGTTGAGTGCCCGCACGACAAAAAAGGCATCGCGCAGCCAGCAGAAGCGGTAGTCCCAGTTGCGTCCGCTGTTGGGTGCCTCGGGAATGCTGGTGGTCATGGCCGCCACGATCGCGCCGGTGTCTTCAAACAGCGAGAGCTTGAGCGTGATGGCCGCGCGTATCACGGCCTCCTGCCACTGCAGCGGAATGTGCAGGCGCTGGCTCCACTTGCGCCAGTACGAGAGGGTTTCTTCCTCGAACAGGCGGGCGGTGTCGGCAATGCCGTCGGCCAGCGATTCGTCGGCGCCGAGCAGGAAGTTGTGTTCGCGGGTCAACACAAAAGCTTGCCGGGACTGCAGGTG
Source organism: Pseudomonadota bacterium (assembly GCA_040389085.1). Lineage (GTDB taxonomy): Bacteria > Pseudomonadota > Gammaproteobacteria > Burkholderiales > Burkholderiaceae_C > Polaromonas. Next base: position 8,858 of record JAZKAP010000012.1, on the reverse strand, counting down.
CGCCAGCGGCGCATCGGTGTTGAGCCTCAGCGTCAGCGCATCGCCGACATACCGCAGGTGGTTGCTGCCCTGGGTCACCACCGGCTGGCTGCGGCCCCAGTCGTAACGCAGATCCAGCGAGACCCGGATGCGCGGCGCACCCTGAAGTGGCCGCACGCGCCGCACCAGCGTCATGGGTTTGAAAAAGCGGGAGCGCCGGTAAAAGCGCGGCGCAAAGTCGGTGATTTCCACCGCCTGGCCGCTGTGGTCGAACAGCTGCGTGCGCAGCACGGCGGTGTTCGCTTCATACCACTGCTTGCTGTGCGAGAAATTTTCAATCTCGATGGCAAAGGCGCTCCCCTGCTCGCTTGGGTCCAGCAGGGCGTTGAACACCGGGTCGCCGTCGAAACGCGGCAGGCAGCACCAGACGATGCGGCCCCGGGCATCGACCAGCGCGCTGAAGGCGCAGTTGCCGATCACGCCCAGCGACAGCGAGGGCGGCGCAGGCGCAGCGAAGGTGGAGGCAGGAGGTGGGGTGCTCATGCGTGCCGCCGTTCAGATCCGCTCGCGCGTTCAGGTGCGCGTGCCGACAGCAGCCATTGGGCCAGCTGCGTCACGCTGTCGCAGCGATGTTTCGCCAGCGTGGGCCCGGGGCCGACCTTGATCGCGTGGCCGCCCATGCGCAGCACCTGCTCGAAGCCGTCCTCGTCGGTAACGTCGTCGCCGGCAAATACCGGCACACGGCCGGCAAACGGTGCTTCGTCCATGAAGGCCGCAATCGCCGTGCCCTTGCTGACCCCGACGGGTTTGAGGTCGACCACACATTTGCCGTGCATCAGTTGCAGCCCCGGGCTGCGTGCCACGGCGTCGCCCATCACCTGCAGGCACAGGTCCTCCAGGTCGGGGGCGTGTCGGTAGTGCAGGCTCAGGGCCAGGTTTTTCCGCTCGAGCTGGAGACCGGGATGGCGCTGCAGCAGCCCTTCTGCCGCCTGCAGCGCAGCGCGCAGATCCGTGGCCGGCGCACTGATCACGAGACCGTTGGCGTTGCGGCGCTGCCCGCCATGTTCGACCGCTGCCGGCAACTGCAGCGGCGCCAGAAAACTGTCGAGGTCACTCAGGCGGCGACCCGATACCAGCGCCAGCGCGCCGCCGAGTTGTCCATACAGCGCAGCCAGCGTGCTTGTCAGTGTGGGCGGAATGACCACGGCTTCGGGCCGGGCGGCCAGCTCAACCAGGGTTCCGTCGAAGTCCAGAAAAAGCGCCGTATCCTGCGCGATACGGGGGAGCGTGTCGTAAGGCATGTGCATCACTTTCCACCTTAGCAGAATTTTTCTGCGACGCCTGTAGGCCGGATTCCCTTCTGGTCCGGATTCGGGCACAGACCTGCGCCGCAGGAATGCCTGCGGTGGTCAGGCGGATGGCGCCGTGTCGGCTTGCGCCGCTGTACCGTCTATCCACGCCTGGACGGCCTGCACCCGGGCGGCATGAATCATGTCGCCGATTTTGGGGCCGCTCAGGCCCGCCGCCTGCGCGGCTTCTGCGATCGAAGCCGTCACCACCGATTGCGCGGCCTGCAGCGCCTGCGCCAGCCGCTGCCGCTGCGGATAGGCTGCGTTCTCCAGACCCAGGCGGCCGCGTGCATCACATTCGCAGGCCTGCAGGATCTCGTCAAAACGTTGTGGCTTGCGCAATGCGTCGCAGCGCTCCAGCAGCCGCACCAGGGCGGCCGCACCGAATCCGGCGCTGCGGTGGATGTTGCCGTGTTCGCGTGCCACCACTTCGGCCAGTTCCCGGCATTCGGTGGGCACGCGCAGCCGCGCGCACAGGCCCTTGAGCAGGCGCACGCTGCGCTCCTCGTGGCCGATGTGCTTGGGCAGCAGTTCGGCCGCCGTGGTGCCCTTGCCAAGGTCGTGTCCCAGGCAGGCGAAACGCACGGCCAGGCTGGCCTGCAGTTGCGCCGCCATGTCCAGCACCATCATCAGGTGCACCCCGGTGTCCACTTCGGGGTGGTACTCGGGGCGTTGCGGCACGCCCCAGAGTTTCTCGACCTCGGGCAGCAGGTGCTGCAATGCGCCGCACTCGCGCAGGACTGCAAACATGCGGGACGGCGTGTCTTCCATGAGGCCGCGCGCCAGTTCCTGCCAGACGCGTTCGGCCACCAGGGCATCGACCTCGCCATGCGCCACCATCTCGCGCATCAGCGCCATGGTTTCAGGCGCCACCGTGAAGTCGGCGAAGCGCGCGGCAAACCGTGCCAGCCGCAGGATGCGCACCGGGTCCTCGCGGAAGGCGTCGGTGACGTGGCGCAGGACCTTGTTCCGGATGTCCCCCTGTCCGCCGTAGGGATCGATGAGTGCTTCAAGATCAGCTTCAAATCCGGCACCAGCCCCTTGTGGCAGGGCGGGAGCTGCTATTGAATTGATAGTCAAGTCGCGGCGTGCGAGGTCTTCCTCCAGTGTCACGTCCGGCGCGGCGTGGATGGCAAAGCCGCGGTAGCCGCGCGCCGTGTTGCGTTCGGTGCGCGCCAGCGCATACTCCTCGCGCGTCTGCGGATGCAGGAACACCGGGAAGTCCTTGCCCACCGGCAGGTAGCCCAGGGCGGTCAGTTCGTCGGGCGTTGCACCGACCACCACCCAGTCGTGGTCCTGCACCGGCAGGCCCAGCAAGGCATCTCGCACCGCACCACCGACCATGAAAATTTCCATGGGGGCAGTTTAGCGGGTGGGTTGGCGCCACCCCGCATGGGGATCAGGAAAAGACGGGGCGGAAAAAACTTCGCTCGTAGCTCAGAATGCAGCGCGTTTCTTCGGCGTACCTGAAGGCGGCCTGGCAGTCGGGGTCTTCAAAAGACCGCTGCCGGTAACTTTCGTACGAAGCCAGGCTGTCGAAGGTGAACATGGCCAGCGCGATGTTGCTGGCACCTTCGCCGGGCATGAAGTAGCCGTGGTGTTTTCCGCCAAACTTTTCCACCAGTGGAATCCACAGCTTGCCGTAATGCTCGAATTCCTTGAGCCGGCGGGTGTCGAGGACGTAACGCAGGTAAATCGTGACCATGGTGCTTCTGGCCATGATCAGCGTGACAAGCGGTACGGTTCCTCGAATTCCCGAAAGTCGTTTTCCGCGAGGGCGTCGTCCACCCAGGCCTTGACCCCGGGCAGCGCGCTCAGGCGTTCGATGTAGGCGCTGATCTCCTGCGGTACCGGCAGGGCATACCGGCTCAGGCGCATGGCAACCGGCGCGAAGTAGGCATCGGCAATGCTGAAGGGGCCGAACAGCAGCGGGCCTTTGTAACTTGCCAGCAATTCCTGCCACATGGCCACGATGCGCGCAACATCGGCCCGCACCGCGGGTTTGTCGCGCCAGATCAGCCGGCCGGTGTCGCTCAGGTCGGCCTCGATGTTCATGGGGCAGGCGCTGCGCAGGGCGCCAAAGCCGCTGTGCATTTCGGCGCAGATGCTGCGTGCGCGTGCGCGCGCCTTGACATCGGCGGGCCAGAGCTGTTTGTCCGGGTATTGTTCGGCCAGGTACTCGGCGATTGCCAGCGTGTCCCAGACCGCCAGGTCGCCATCCAGCAGCACCGGCACCTTGCCGACGGGGGTGACGGTACGGATGGCCTGCTTGAAGGTGGACACGGCCTCGAACGAGTCGAAGCGCACCTTGACCTCCTCAAAAGGGATGCCGGCCTGCTTGAGCAGCACCCAGGGGCGCATGGACCAGGAGGAGTAGTTCTTGTTGCCGATGTAGAGTTTGAGCATGGACCTCACCCAGGATGAAAAAGCACCATGCTACCGGGAGGACGCGGTGTCATTGATGCCAAAAGACCGCCTCATTGATGCGGTCCGGGACTAAAAACGCCCCGCGGTCTTGCGCTTGAGCGTCAGGTGGCTGCGCAGGCCCCAGCCGCCACTGAGCGGGCCGAGGTACGTGGGCGCCACCGCTTCCAGGGCTGCCGGCGTGATGCCCAGGGCTTCGAGTCCCGGGAGGTTGCCGCTGGCGATGTTGGGCAGACTCATGGAGTCCAGGTTGTCGCGGCTCATCAGGGGCTCGCCGGGCGCCAGTTCCATCAGGCGCGCCTGCAGGCGGCCCAGTGCCGCGGGCAGCGGGATCACCGGGCGGCCGCGGCCCTCGTTGATGCCGCTCATCCGCCCTGCCAGTTCGACGAGTTGCCTGAGCGTGAAGACGCCGGGACCGCAGGCCTCGAAGGTCTGGTCGACCGTGGCATGGGTGTGGGCGTCGTGCAGGCAAAACACGATGGCGCTGGCCACATCCTCGACCCACACCGGCTGGAACAAGGCGTGGCTGGCTGCCAGCGGAATGACCGGAAATATTTTCTGCAGCCGCGCGAAGGTGTTGAGAAATTTGTCGTCCGCGCCGAACATCACGCTGGGCCGCAACACCGTCAGATCGAGGGCCGCCTCGTGTAGCGCTACCTCACCGTGCCCCTTGCTGCGCAGGTACAGGGACGGCGCCACGTCCGGATTGCGCATATCGGCGCCCAGCGCACTGACGTGGACCAGGCGCCGCACACCCGTGGCGGCGCAGGCGCGCGCCAGTTTTTCGGGCAACTGCACGTGGGTCCGCTGGAAGGCCTCCTGCGTACCGTGCAGGATGGCAATCAGGTTGACCACCGCATCATGTCCGGCCACCAGCCGGGTCAGCGCCGCCTCGTCATGCACATCGGCCGGCACCACATCCAGGGCGGGCAGCATCTGGATGTCCCTGGCGTTTGCTTCATGCCGGGTCGGCACGCTCACCCGCCACTGCAGTTGCGTGAGTTTCTCGCAGACATGGCGGCCCACAAAACCGGTGCCGCCCAGAATCAGTATTTTTTTCATAGCCAATATTAGACGCCTTCAGGTCGGTCGATGCAAAACAGGCCAGCAAAACCGGGCGTTGTTGTAGGCCCCGGCCTGAACAAATCCCGGCTTGTCGGCCTACACTTTTTTGACGGCGGGCTTTACATAATTGACGAATGAATATTTTTGAAGCCTTGCGCACCAGCCACGACACCCAGCGCGAGCTGGCGGACAACCTGATCAAGACCTCCGGAGACAGCAAGGAGCGCGACCTGCTGTTCAAGGAGCTGAAAACCGAACTGGCGGCCCACGCGGCGGCGGAAGAGCGGTTTTTTTACGTGCCGCTGATTGCCCACGACATCACGCAGGAGCCTTCGCGCCACGGCATAGCCGAGCACCATGAAATGGACGAGCTGGTGGAAAAACTGGAGAAGACCGATTTCAGTTCCCCGGCCTGGCTGGCGGTTGCCAAAGAGCTGCACCACAAGGTTTTCCATCACCTGAAGGACGAAGAGCAGGGCATTTTCCAGCTTGCCGGCAAGGTGCTCGGCGAAGCCGAGAAACTGTCGCTGGCCAAGGGCTACGAAGGCGAGTTCGTCTCGCAGCGCCTGAAAGCCTGACCCGGCAATTCAACGCCTCTTGGGGGATGGCGGCTCATCCGCAGCCAGCAAGGGTGCAGGCTTTTCGCCAGACCTGACCACCAGGGGCACCACCGCCAGCACACCCAGGGCCAGCACAGTGCCGAGCACGGCGGTGGATTCGCGTCCCATGCCGGCGGCCACGCCGACTGCCGCCGTCAGCCACAGCCCGGCCGCCGTGGTCAGCCCCTTCACGTCATCGAGCCTGTCCCCTTTGAGGATGGTGCCCGCGCAGAGAAAACCCACGCCCGCGGTAATGCCCTGGATGACCCGGCTCAGGTCGTCGGCCGCCATGCCGGCTTGTTGTGACACCAGCACAAACAGGGCGGCGCCCATCGCCACCAGCATGTGGGTGCGCACACCCGCCGCCTTGCCCTGGTGCTCGCGTTCCCAGCCGAGCAGGCCGCCCAGCAGGGCCGCCACCAGCAGGCGCAGGACGGCGCGTGTCACCTGGGTCGGGTCGGTCAGGTCCGAGAATTCGGCAACGATGGTGTTGCCGACTTGTTGCCACCACGGGTTCATCTAGGCGCTCCTGTTTTTTTGGGGGAGCTGCCAATGTAGCCCGGCCGGGGCGGCCAGAACATAGGCCAAAACCTACAAACCAGTGCACCATCCGCCGGGCTGGCCCAGGCGGGTTCAGGGCATCTTCTCGTCGGGCGGTGGTGCCGAAGCGTCACGGGGCCCCACGCTGCCCAGCCTGGCCTTGAGGGACTGCGGTTGCCCGGTCAGCAGCGCTGCGTAGTTGGTTGTGTTGGACAGCACTTTTTTCACATAGTCGCGCGTCTCGCCAAAAGGTACGTTTTCGGCCCAAATCGCGGCCTCCAGCACCGGACCGTTGCGCCAGTTACGGGGCCGGCCGGGGCCGGCGTTGTAAGCCGCTGCGGCCAGCGCCATGGAACCGCCGAAGTCGTCGAGCGCGCGCTTGAGATAAGCCGTGCCGATCACGATGTTGGTGTCGCGGTCGTTGATCTGGCCCGCGGTGAACCCCGTCAGGCCGATATAACGGGCCGTCTCGCGCGCGGTGGCGGGCATGACCTGCATCAGCCCCGACGCGCCCACGCCGGAGCGCGCATCCATGATGAAGCGCGACTCCTGGCGGATCAGGCCATACACATAGGCCGGGTCCAGGTTGATGTCGCGGCTGCGCTGCAAAACCGCCTCACGAAAGGGAGTGGGGAAACGCTGCTCGAAATCCATCACGGTCGGCGTTTTTTCACTGGTATTGATGCAACGGTCCCAGATGGCGCGGTCGCAGGCGAACTGCGCGGCGGCCAGCAGCTCGCGTTCGCCCATGCCGCCGCGCTGGTGCAGGTTGGTGCTGTAGTTCCATTCGCGCACACCCTCGCTGCGCAGGCCGAGGGCAATCGCGTACGCGGCCCGGTTCAGTCCGGGGTTCAGGCGTGCCGCTTCTTTTTCCTCTGGCGTGAGGGGGGCCGGCCGCGGCGGGACGGTGATTTTCTGGCCCAGTTCTTCGAGCGCCAGCTGTTCGTAAAACCCACGCACCGAGGCGATCGATTGCAGCAGCGCCAGGGCTTCCGCACGCTGTGGCGGCATAGGCGCGCTGGCGACGGCGGCCGGCGCGTTGCTGAGCAGGGCGCGCGCTTTCCAGTAGACCCAGGTCGGGTCCTTGCGTGCATCGTCGCTCATGGCGTTGATGGCGCCCAGCACCAGCGGCCAGCGCGGTGTGCTGCCGGCGCGCAGGGCGGCGCGCACCTTCCAGCCCAGCATGTCGTCGCTCAGGTCGGTGTCCTTGCTGACCTTGGCGAAGTAGCCGAGCGCGTCGCTGCTGAGCCGGCTGGCCGCCTGCTTGCCGATGGCGCCCCAGACCCAGTTGCGTTCTTCGGCCGTGAGTTGCAGGCCCCATTTGTCTTCGACGAAGCGGGCGGCACCGTCGGCGTCGCTGGTGGCGAGCTTGACCAGGGCCAGCACGATGATTTCCTTGCGCACCTGCCGGATGGCAATCACCTTGGTGGCCAGGAATTTCGCCGGGCTGCTGTTGAGTTCGGTCACCAACCCCAGGGCTTCCGGCGCGATGATCTCGACCGCATCGCGGGCGGCACGCGGCCGGTTGGCTTCCATCGCCAGCCTGGCCTTGATCCACACGTCATGCGTGGTCAGGCTCTTGTTGCCGACCAGCCGCGAGGCCGCCGACGTGCAGCCGTCGCTGGCCTCGCGCTGGGCGTACCAGTTCTTGCGGACCTGGTCGGCGTCGCGCGCGGCTGCGGCCGGGTTCGTCAGGCCGTCGACCAGCAACGCGTAGCAACGCACGTCCTTGTCGTCGCCCATGCGGTAGTTCGGGTATTCGGCGGCAAAGGCGCCCCAGTCGCGGCGCTGGCCGAGCAGCAGCAGCCAGTCGTTGCGCAGCCGGTCTTCCTGGTAGCTGCCGGCGTAACGCGCCAGGAAGTCCTGCACCTCACGCGCGCTGGCTTCGTCCAGCCGCGCCCGCAGTTCCCAGTAGGCGGCCCAGGGCTCCAGCGCATGGCCCTGGGTCTGCGGCAACAGCTGGGCCAGCCGGGCTTTGTCACCGCGCTTGAAAGCCTTGTTCATCTCCAGCAGCACGTCGTCAGCGCGGGCGGGGCTGCTGGTATGGTTGGTTTGTGCCCAGACGGGCGCAAGCAGCAGACAGGACGACAGGCCGGAAATCAGGGCCTTCAGAATAAATTTGGATAGCATCGGGTCATTATGGACAAATTAACTGCGCGAAGAGACTTGATTGAACAACGCCTGAACCTGCCCGATCGGCTACAGCGCGCCGATCTGTTGCAACGGGTGATGCGGATATGGCTGGTGGGCCGCGAAGACGCAGTGATTGGGGCCTACTGGCCGATCAAGGGAGAGTTTGATCCGCTACCCGCGCTGTACCGCTGGCAGGAAGATGCCATTTTAAGTCAGGAATCCGAAGGAAATCAAGGTCTGGCCCTTGAGGGACGGGCGGAGGCAGCTACTGAAAACATAGCAAACCGGTCGCCGCGCAAGATCGGCCTGCCGGTGGTGAACAAGGTCCACAAAACCCTGACCTTTCACGCCTGGTACCCCGGCTGCCCGATGGAGGAAGACGCCTACGGCATTCCCAAACCCAAGGACACCGAGATTATCGTGCCGACGCTGCTGTTCGTGCCCTGTGTCGGTTACGGCCCGGGTGGCTTTCGCCTCGGTTACGGCGGTGGTTTCTACGACCGCACATTGGCAACGCTGCAGCCCAAACCCTTCACCGTGGGGCTGGGTTACAGCCACGGCTGGCTGCCCGACCTGGAGCCCGAGCCGCATGATGTGGCGCTGGATGCGATCTTGAACGACAAAGGGGTGGTTTGGCCGGTGTGAGCTTGGGTTTTTTAGTTGCGTCACGCTGCGCCTGCGATCCTTTCTGGACAGTAGTTTCAACTCCCCACTCCCACTCCCACCCCTAGCCCCTCCCTCGCCCCGCTGGGCGATGGAGGGGGACTTC
>JAZKAP010000011.1:0-40228 GCA_040389085.1 Pseudomonadota bacterium | reverse complement strand
CTCCCCGCCATCGCCCAGCGGGGCGAGGGAGGGGCGGGGGGAGGGAGTGGGGAGTCGCTCCTACTGTCTAGAGCGAACCACCGGCGCAGCGCGATGCCGCAAAGGACTTCATCCGACCTATTAAGTGAAATCGGCCTCCAGCCCATATCCCGCAAGCGCCAGCAGCTACAAAAACAGGAGTAACTAGATTCGGCCTTCTTCCACAGCGTGGCAGGCGATCTTCACACCCTGGATGGTCAGGAGCTGCGGCCGCTCGGCGCGGCAGCGGTCATTCACGTGCGGGCAGCGCGGGTGAAAGGTGCAGCCTGTCGGCGGGTTCAGGGGGTTGGGCACCTCGCCCTGCACCGGCGTGCGGGCGCGGCCGGTGTCATGCATTTTCGGGATCGCGTCCAGCAGCATGCGTGTGTAGGGGTGCTTGGGGCTGGCAAACAGCGTCTGCTTGTCGGACAGTTCGACCAACCGTCCCAGGTACATCACACCTACCTGGTCACTGACATGGCGCACCACCGCGAGGTTGTGCGAAATGAACAGATAGGTCAACCCGCGCTCGCGCTGCAGGTCTTTCATGATGTTGAGCACCTGCGCCTGCACACTCACGTCGAGCGCGGAGGTCGGCTCGTCGCAGACCAGGAATTCCGGCTCGGTGGCGAGTGCCCGGGCAATCGAGATTCGCTGGCGCTGGCCGCCTGAAAACTGGTGCGGAAACTTGACCATGTCCAGCGGAGAAAGGCCAACCGACTTGAGCAGTTCGCCCACGCGCGCCTTGAGCTCGGCCTCGTTGGTGATCAGGCCGTGCTCCTTGAGCGGCTCGCCCACGATGTCCTCCACGATCCAGCGCGGGTTCAGGCTCGCGTACGGGTCCTGGAAAATCATCTGGATGCGGCGCCGCAGTTGCCGGCCCTGCGGCGTCTTGAAGGCGGCATGTGCATCCTGGCCGTCGAAGGTCAGGCCGCCACGGGTCGGCTCGTACAGGCCCACCAGCAAACGGGCCACTGTGCTTTTTCCGCAGCCCGACTCGCCGACCAGGGCCAGTGTCTTGCCTTTCTCGATCTCGAAGCTGACGCCGTCGACGGCATGCAGCATCAGCCGGGGCTTGCCTTCGAGCACGCGGTTCAACCAGGGCGGGGACACATCAAACGTCTTGGCCAGGTCAAAAGCCTGGACAAGGGGTACCCCAGCGCTTGTCGTCGTTTCGCTGTTGCTCATGCGGTTACTCCCACCGTGGCATCGTGCAGCCAGCAGGCGGCACGTGTGGCACCCGCAGGCAGCAGGTCCGGCCTGTCCTGCGTGCAACGGTCAAACACCCTGGGGCAACGCGGATTGAAGGCGCAGCCTTGTGGAATGGCGTTCAGACGCGGCATGGCGCCATCAATCTGGTTGAGCCGTTCGCGGTCCAGCGTGATGTCGGGGATCGCCTCCATCAGGCCTGCGGTATAGGGATGCGACGGGTGGTTGATCACCTCATGCACCGGGCCTATTTCGGCAATACGCCCAGCGTACATCACGGCCACGCGGTCGCAGGTTTCGGCAATCACACCCATGTCATGGGTGATCAGCATCACGGCGGCACCACGCTTCTTGCAGATGCTCTTGAGCAGCATGATGATCTGCGCCTGGATCGACACATCGAGCGCCGTGGTCGGCTCGTCGGCCACAATCAGTTTGGGCTCGGCGGCCAGCGCCAGGGCAATCACCACGCGCTGGCGCATGCCGCCCGAGAACTGGTGCGGGAAATGTTCGATACGCTGCTCGGCTGCCGGAATGCCGGTGTCCTGCAGCAGGGAAATGGCGCGCTGGCGCGCTTCCGAGTTGCTGACCGGCAGGTGCGCCTGTATCGTCTCGATCAACTGGCGGCCTACCGTGTACAGCGGGTTCAACGAGGTCAGGGGGTCCTGAAAAATAGCGCCTATCTTGCGGCCGCGAATGTGGCGCATCTGCTCGTAAGGCAGGTTGTCGATGCGCTCGCCTTCGAGCAGGATCTGCCCGCCGCCGATGCGGCCCGGCGGCTCCAGCAGGCCAATGATGGCAGCGCCGGTCAACGACTTGCCCGCGCCCGACTCGCCGACCACGCCCAGGATTTCACCGGGCGCGATATCAAACGAAATGTCGTCGAGCGCCCGCAGCGTGCCGCGCCGGCCGGGAAACTCGACGATCAGGTTCTTGACTTGTAAGAGGCTCATTGATTGGACGGGTAGGTTCTGTTCAAACAGTCACCACGGAGCCGGCTTTGCCGGGCCCCTGGTGGCGCCGCCGTGAGAGGAGGCGGACGCAGGCTGCTTCGGGGGTGTCATCGTAGTCGGGGGTTCAGCGCGTCGCGCAACCAGTCGCCCAGCAGGTTCACGCTCAGCGAAATCAGCACCAGCATCAGGCCGGGAAACACCGTGATCCACCACTCGCCGGAAAACAGGTAGTCGTTGCCGATGCGAATCAGGGTGCCCAGCGACGGCGACGTGGGCGGCGCGCCTACGCCCAGGAAGGACAGGGTGGCTTCGGTGATGATGGCCGTGGCCACCTGGATCGTCGCCAGCACCAGCACCGGCCCCATCACATTCGGCAACACGTGGCGGCGCATGATGCGCATCGGTGTCACACCGGTCACACGTGCCGCCTGCACGTACTCCTTGTTGCGTTCGACCAGGGTCGAGCCCCGCACCGTTCTGGCGTACTGCACCCAGCCCGTGAGCGTGATCGATATGATCAGCACCCCCAGCGCCAGGGAGTCCTGTGCATTGGGAAACAGGGCCCGCCCCACCCCGGCAATCAGCAGGGCCACCAGAATGGCCGGGAAAGACAGCATCACGTCGCACAGGCGCATCAGGGCAGAGTCAATCCAGCCGCCGTAAAAACCGGCCAGCAAACCCATGCCCACGCCGAACACGACCGACAGGATCACCGAGGCAAAACCCACCGCCAGCGAAACGCGGGCACCGTACATCAGGGCCGAAAGGATGTCCCGCCCCTGGTCATCGGTACCCAGCAGGTACTTGCTCGAGCCCTCGGCCGACCAGGCCGGTGGCAGGCGGGCATCGCTCAGTTCGAGCGTCGTCAGGTCAAACGGGTTGTGCGGCGCCACAAAGCCCGCAAACACCGAACAGAAGATGCAGATGAGGGCGACTGCAGCCGCAGCCATCGCCACCGGGGAGGTGCGAAAGCTGTAGCCGATGTCGCCATCCCACCATCGGAATAGCGCGCTTTTCATCAACCCTTGTTACTTGTTGACTTTGACGTACTTCCAGGGCATGCCGTTGTCGGGCCACTGAACCATTTCAATGTTCTTCTTCGATGCCCAGTTGAGCGCCTGCTGGTGCAGCGGCAGATGGCCCACCTCGTCCTGATGGATCTTCAGCGCTTCGTGGATCATCTCGTTGCGCTTCTTGTCATCGGTCTCGGAAGCCACCAGGTCGGTCAGCTGGTCAATCCTGGCATTGCTGTAGGCACCCAGATTGAACTGGCCGCGGCCACCGTCACCAGGCGTGGACATGATCGGGTAGAGCACGTTGTGAGCGTCCACCGTGCTCGGTGTCCAGCCCAGCATGTAGAAGCTGGTGTCACGGCGCAGGATTTTCGGAAAGTAGGTGCCCTTGGTTTCGGCTTCCAGATTGATCTTGACCCCGATGCGCGACAGATTCGCGGCCACGGCCTGGCAGATTTCACCGTCGTTGACATAACGGTCATTCGGGCAGTTCATCTTCAGCTCAAAACCGGCGCCATAACCTGCGTCGGCCATCAGCTTCTTGGCGGCTTCCACGTCAAACGGCAGGCGCTTGGCAAGGTCGGGGGCGTAACCCTTGATTTCGGGTGCCAGCAGCGTGGCCACCGGCGTGGATGCACCGCGCATCACACGGTTCTTGATGGCTTCGATGTCGATGGCCTGGTAGAAGGCCTGGCGAACGCGCTTGTCCTTGAAGGGGTTTTTACCCTTGACACTGGAAAACTGCAGTTCGTCACGCTTCTGGTCCATGCCGAGGAAGATGATACGCAGCTCGGGACCTTGCAGCACCTTGAGCTCGGCATTGCCCTTGATGCGGGCCACGTCCTGCACCGGCACCGGCTCCATCACGTCAATTTCACCGGACAGCAGCGCCGCGACGCGGGTGCTGTTGTTGCCGATGACGTTGAAAACCACTTCGTCCACATTGCCGTCGATCTTGCCCCAGTAGCTGCCGTTGCGGGTAAAGCTGGTGCGGACATTGGGCTGGCGCTCACGCACGCGGAAAGGGCCGGTGCCATTGGCGCGGAAAGACGCGGCGTTTTCAATGCCTTTGCGGCGGTCCACCGGTTTGGTGGCCTGGTTCGTTTCACACCACTTCTTGCTCATCATGTGCCACTGCGTGAACAGCTCGGGCAGGATGGGAAAGGGGTTGTTCAGCACGAAGTCGATCGTGTGGTCGTTGATTTTCTTGATTTCCTTGATCTGGCCGACATAACTCTTCATGTCGGAGCCGTCCCCCTTGGCGCGTTCGTAGCTGAAGATCACATCGTCTGCGGTGAATGGCGAGCCGTCGTGGAACTGCACGCCCTTGCGCAGGTTGAAACGCCAGACCGTTGGCGAAGTCTGCTTCCAGTCGGTCGCCAGCGAGGGGGCGAGCTTGTAGCTGCGGTCGCGCGTGACCAGCGGTTCATAGACATTGCCAACCACCGAGAGCTGCAGCGACTCGTTGAGCGAATGCGGATCCAGCGAGAGGGCATCACCCTGGTTTCCGACCCGCAGGGTCACCGCGGACGCTACAAAAGTTGTAGCTGCCAGCGCAGTACCAACAAGGGCAAAAGCGGCTTTTTTCGTGAAATTCATGGGACTCTCCTGTTGAAAAAATAATCAGCGCGACTCGGACAAAGGCATGGACTGTTCCACCAGCCCGGCATGCAGGGCGGCACCCAGTGGCAGGATGTCGTCGTTGAAATCGTAACGACTGTTGTGCAGAAAACAGCTGCCGACACCGTTTTCGGCGCCCTGGCCGATGCGCATATACGCGCCGGGTTTGACCTGCAGCATGAAAGAAAAGTCTTCGGCGCCCATGCTGGGCTCCATGTCGCGCACGACATGGTCCTCGCCCAGCAGGGTTTGCGCCACATCCGCTGCAAACATGGCCTCATCAAACGAGTTGATGGTGGCTGGATAAATGCGTTCGTAATGCACGGCGGCGGTTGCACCAAAGCCGAGCGCGACCGCACTGCAAAGCTCGTTGAGACGGCGCTCTATCATGTCCTGCACGTCCGGGTTGAAGGTGCGGACCGTGCCCACCAGCGTGGCCTTGCCCGGCACCACGCTGAAGGCGCCCATGTCGCCGGCGTGCATCGCGCACAGGCTGATCACGGCGCTGTCAATCGGCTTGACGTTGCGCGAGACAATGCTCTGCACCGCCGTGATGATGTGCCCCGCCACCAGCACCGGATCGACCGTCATGTAGGCGTGGGCACCATGGCCGCCGCGGCCGGTAATGTCGATGGTGATGCGGTCAGCCGCTGCCATCATGGGCCCCGGGTTGATGCCCACCGTGCCCGGCTTCATGGAGGGCCAGTTGTGCATGCCGTAAACCGCCTGCACCGGAAACCGGTCGAACAGTCCGTCTTCAATCATGACCCGCGCGCCGGCAAACCCCTCTTCGCCGGGCTGGAAAATCAGCACGGCCGTTCCGTCAAAATTGCGCGTGGCCGCCAGGTAGCGGGCCGCGCCCACCAGCATGGCAACATGCCCGTCATGGCCACAACCGTGCATCATGCCGGCGCGCGAGGACTTCCAGGCAAAGTCGTTGTGCTCCGTCATCGGCAACGCGTCCATGTCGGCACGCAAGCCAATCATTTTTCCGCTGCTGCTGTGCTGGCCCTTGATGACGGCCACCAGCCCGGTCTTGCCGATGCCGGTATGCACCTCGTCCACGCCACAGCGCTGCAGCGCTTCCTTCACACGGGCACTGGTGTAGAGCTCTTCAAAACCGAGCTCCGGGTGGGCATGCAGGTCGCGGCGAAAAGCCGTGATTTCAGGATGAAATTCACTGATTTGTGCAAAGGCGCGACCGTTGGCCTTGAGCACCGGAGCAGGCCGGGGTGACAGCATCAGTGCCCCCCCGCCGTACCCACGCGCAAGCGTGGGTCCACCACAAAATACAGCAGGTCAACCACCAGATTGATCACGACAAAAATCAGTGCAATCAGGCACAGGTAGGCAGCCATCACGGGGATGTCGGCAAAGGTCACCGCCTGAATGAACAACAGGCCCATGCCTGGCCACTGGAAAACGGTTTCGGTGATGATGGCAAAAGCGATCAGCCCGCCCAGTTGCAGGCCGGTGATGGTCATGACAGGCACCAGGGTGTTTTTCAGTGCATGTCCAAAATGGATGGCGCGGTTGGACAGGCCGCGTGCGCGCGCAAACTTGATGTAGTCGGTGCGCAGAACCTCCAGCATTTCGGCGCGGACCAACCGCATGATCAGCGTGAGCTGGAAGATCGCCAGCGTCACGGCCGGAAGCACGATATGGTGCCAGCCCTTGGCCGTCAACAAGCCGCTGCTCCACCAGCCCATCTGCACCACGTTACCGCGCCCGAAACTGGGAAACCAGCCGAGGCCTACGGAGAAAGCCAGAATCAGCAGGATCCCGATCAGGAAAGTCGGGAGCGACACACCCACCAGCGACACCGTCATGAGCAGCTGGCTCAGAAAGGTTCCGCGGCGCAGGGCTGCATACACACCCATCGGTACACCAATCACCAAGGCCATGACAGCGGCCACCAGTGCCAGCTCGAGCGTCGCCGGGAAACGCTCGGCAATCAGGCGCGACACCTTGGCCCCCTGGCGCAGGCTGAGCCCGAACTCTCCCTGCACGGCATTGACCAGAAAGTGGCCGAACTGCACGAAAAAGGGCTTGTCCAGCCCCAGATCGGCGCGCAGCTGCGCAATCTGGTCAGGTTGTGCATCCTGCCCAAGCAGAAACACCACCGGGTCGCCGACATACTGGAACAGCATGAATGCAATAAAGGCCACAGCAACCATCACGATCACAGCCTGGAGCAGGCGACGGAGAATAAATGCAAACATTCGGGGGTATGGTTTTGAGCGAGAGCCAATGCTAGCAGAGCAAGCACTGTGCCGACACCGGGATTTCCTTTAGGCCTAAAGAAAAGAACTACAAAAAAGGGCCTCGGAAGGCCCTCTTTGATAACACGCTCAATTGACCTTGATCAGTCTCCAGTCGAGCCGGTTGTCGGCGCGGTGCACGACATCGATGTTTTTCTTCATCGCCCAGGGAATGATCTGGTTGTGCAGCGGAATATGGGAAACGGTGTCGTTCGACAGCTGCAGGGCCTCGGTCAGCAGGCGGTTGCGCACCGGCAAATCGGTCTCCACCTTCACACGGTCCACGATATAGTCCATGCGCGGGTTGCTGTAACGGCCCACGTTGTAGTTGCCATCACCACCGGTACCCACGCTGCGCACGAGCGACTGCAGGCTGTAAAGCGCATCAAAGGTCGGCACACCCCAGCCCAGCATGTAGATGCTGGCTTCGTAGCGCTGGATCATCGGGAAATAGGTGACCAGCGGCAATGTGCGCAGCTTGGCTTTCACGCCGGCCCGGGCCCACATCGCGGTGACCGCCTGGCAGATTTCCTCGTCGTTGATGTAGCGGTTGTTCGGGCACGCAAAATCCACCTCGAACCCATTGGGATAACCGGCCTGGGCAAGCAGCTTCTTCGAGGCCTCGGGGTCATAAGCGTGGCGCTTGTGCACACCTTCGGTCCAGCCATTGACCTGCGGCGCCACCAGTGCACCGGTGGGCTGGCTCAGGCCGCGCATGGTGACGCGGTTGATCGCTGCAATGTCGATGGCCTGGTACAGCGCCATGCGCACGCGCTGGTCTTTCAGCGGGTTTTTGCCCTTGATGTTGGAGCCAGGCAGTTCATCACGGAACTGGTCCATGCCGAAGAAGATGGTGCGGTTCTCGATACCGTCGATCACCTTCAGATTGGCGGTGCTGCGCAGACGGCCCAGGTCCTGCGTGCTCGGGTCGAGGATGAAGTCCACTTCACCCGACAGCAGGGCTGCCACACGGGTGGCTTCGGACTTGATCGGGGTGTAGACAATCTCGGTCACATTGGATTCATTCTTGCCCCAGTAGTTGGGGTTGGCCACCAGAACCAGCTTCTGGTCCGGCTGCCACTCCTTGACGGTGTAGGGCCCGGTACCCATGGCGTTGCGGTGCGCAAAGGTTTCGTCCTTGGCGCGAATGTCCTTGGGCTCTGTCGATTTGTTCTTCTCCGCCCATGCCTTGCTCATGATGCGCAGTTCGGTCAACTGGTTGAGCAGGACCGGGTTCGGGCCTTTCATCATGATGTCCACGGTGGAATCATTGACCTTCACCACCTTGTCGATACCCTGGGTGTAAACCGCGTAGTTGGAGGTCTTGGCGGTGGCGCGCGTGAGCGAAAAAACCACGTCGTCGGCAGTCAGCGGCGAACCGTCGCTGAACTTCACACCAGAGCGCAGCGTAAAGCGCACCTGCGTGGGAGAAACATCACGCCAGGCCGTTGCCAGCTGCGGCTCCACCTTGAAGGTACGGCTGTTGTAGTACACCAGCGCGTCATAAACAGCCGCGTGCACGCCGTTGCCCAGCGCATTGTTCTGCGAATGGATGTCAAAAGTCGGGATATCGCTGGCGCTCGACCATTTGAAGGTCTTGGCCTGGGCTGGCGCCAGGGCGAAAGCAGTGGCTGCCGCAGCGGCCATCAGAAGGGGATGAAATTTCATGGTTTTCTCTCAGAAAAGGAAGCGACCAATATACAACTGGCCCCCGGCGCACCAGCAAGGGGTTTCCCCTGAAAAAAACAGAACATGACGCACCAGGCAGGCACAGAGAACCGAGGGCAGGAGCTGGTGAGCAACTCCCGGGCCAGGCGATGGCTACCTGCTCTGCGCGACAGCCCCCAGAGTGACAGGCCCGTACCAGGCCCTGGTACTGGACCGCGTGTTGTCACTGTCGGTCATGATGCCAATGCCCACCAGTGCGCCAGGTGCTTCACCAAAAGCAGTCTCATAGTCCGCCCGGATGTTGCGCTCGTAATCCACCCACTGCTTGAGTTTGCCGGCACCGGATTCGACCACCAGCTTGCGAACCCTGTCCGTACGCGGGTTGACAATCACGCTGCCTGCAGGGCGCGTATTGCACCAGACATACATCAAGGTGGCGTAGGGCAGTTCTTCGCCGGTCAGGCTGCGGGCCAGCTCGGACAACATGGCATTTTTGGGAGAAAACTTGCTGCGGTCGCCTTCAAAAATCAGCACGATGCGCACCGGGGAATCGTCGGCTTCGCGCAAGGACATGTCGGCCTGTGCAATCAGTTCCGGCACCTTCCACGAAAAACGCACACTCGTCAACTCGGCAGGCTCCAGACGCAGCGCCTGGCGCAACATGCTGGCAGAAGAGGCAGATGTGACCGCCATGGCATTGCGGCCGTCCTGGCGCATGTAGCTGAACAGGCTCGGTTGCTTGCCCGGCAATTTGTAATGCCGCCATACCGGCGCATGACCGCCGGATGGCGCCTGGGCCCAGGGCGTAACAGCCAGCGCAGGTTCGGCGGCGGGATCAGCCGCTCCAGACGGCAGCACCGAACACCCCGCCAACAGCATCAGGCCCAGCAAAGCCAGCACCCATTGCCGGTCAAGCCTGTTTATTGAGTTTTGCATACCGCGACCAGCCTCATTTTTCATCCCTCCATAAAAAAAGCCGCCCGAAGGCGGCTTTTTAAACTTTCTTCACAGAAGCTGACGCAAGGCCAGCCACCGATCAGAAGGAGTGCTTGATACCGAAGTCGTAACCGGTCGAACGTGCGTTCGCTGCAGTCACGGCACCGTTCAGGGCCTGGCTTGCGCCACCGCTGTTGGTCACGCGAGCAAACGTGGTGTACAGAGCCGTACGCTTGGACAGGTTGTGCACATAACCCAGAGCAATTTTCTTCGACTTGGGAGTTGTTGCCGCATTGGTTTTGTAGGTGGAGTACGAAGCACGGATCTCGCCGGCACCCAAGGGAATCAGGGCACCCAGCAAAGCGCCTTTGCCGGTCAAGTTGGCCGTCTGCTCAACTTTGTCGCGGGTCACCAAAGCCATCACTTGAGCCACGCCAAAGTTGAACGAACCACCCACGTTGGTGGACTTGATGTCACCCGTGGTAGCAGTGGTAGCAAACTTGGTGCTGGACGTTGCAAAAGCAACGTTCACGGGGCCATTGGCGTAACCGAGACGAATGGCAGAACCCTTGCCGTCATCTTCAGTGGCAGCGCCGGTCTGGTTGTTCTCACCGAGGTAGTGCTGGAACTGGCCGTAGAAGCCGCCCAAGTTACCTGGCAGGAAGTAGCCAATGCTGTTGGAAGCACGAATTCCGGTCAGACCGTTGCCGCCGATGCTGGAGTTCAGGGCCTGGGAGGTGCCCACGCCGAGTGTGCCGAACGGATCAAACACGGTCTGGTTCCAGAACTGTGGGCTGTAGTCACGGCCCAGACGCAGTTCACCCAGGCCGCTGGCCAGGCTGACGGTTGAACGGCGGTTGAAAGTCAGGCCTTGCGTGCCAGCGGTAGCTGCGCTGGTGCCGGTAGTTTGGTTGTTGATGTTGGTGGCTTGGCCGGTGCCATTGTCGTTGTTGATGCCGGCTTCGAGCCAGAACGAGGCTGACATGCCGCCGCCCAGGTCTTCGGTGCCACGGAAGCCGATACGGCTGGCCGTGTGGCCAGAGTTGGTCAACTGGCTCTTGCTGGAAGAACCAGCACCAGAACCGGAACCGTACGCGTAAGTTGCGTCAACAACGCCGAACAGCGTCACAGAAGACTGGGCCGAAGCCACGCCGGCAGCAGCCAGAATAGCCAAAGCAACTAGGGATTTTTTCATTGCGAGTTTCTCCAAGATTAAACATAGGACTCTAGAATTTTGAGCCCCGGGCCAACATCCATTTAGGAAGTAGCAGCCATTGCACCAGAGCCTGAGCCCCTTCGCAAAGGAAATAGCCAAACAAACCAACTTTCGTTGCACGTCTGCAACAAATACCCATTACGGAAGAGCTGAAGCGAAGAGTTTGCAGCCATTGACACAAATTTTTAAACTAGACAGGCTACTGACTCAGGCAAAAAGCAGACGTCCCGGAGATGATTCGCGATGCGTGCCTCATATATCACCGTACGGGCTAGTTACCAATAACAATTTTGAAATATGTCTTGATGCTAGCTGAGCCCAACTCTTCCCCAAAAAAAAAAGCCGCCCGAAGGCGGCTTTAAAATTTCTTCACAGAAGCTGACGCAAGGCCAGCCACCGATCAGAAGGAGTGTTTGATACCGAAGTCGTAACCGGTCGAACGTGCGTTCGCTGCAGTCACGGCGCCATTCAAAGCGACAGCAGAGCCACCGCTGTTGGTCACGCGAGCAAACGTGGTGTACAGAGCGGTACGCTTGGACAGGTTGTGCACATAACCCAAAGAAATTTTCTTGGCCTTGGGAGTTGTTGCTGCGTTGGTTTTGTAGGTGGAGTAAGACAGACGAATTTGACCAGCGCCCAGGGGAATCAGGCCACCGACCAAAGCACCTTTGCCGGTGAGGGTGGTTGTTGCATCGACCTTGTCACGGGTTACCAATGCCATCACCGTAGCCACGCCAAAGTCAAACGAGCCGCCGATGTTGGTGGACTTGAGGTCACCCGTGGTAGCGGTTCTAGCAAAATTGGTGTTGGACGTTGCAGCAGCAACGTTCACAGGGCCATTGGCGTAACCAAGGCGAATGCCATTACCTTTGCCGTCGTCTTCAGTGGCAACACCGGTCTGGTTGTTCTCACCAAGGTAGTGTTGGAACTGGCCGTAGAAGCCGCCCAGGTTACCTGGCAGGAAATAACCAATGCCGTTGGAGCTACGAACACTGGTCGTGGCGTTGCCGAGGTTTGAAACAAAGGCCTGGCTGTTACCCACACCAACGACACCGAACGGATCAAAAACGACCTGGTTCCAGAACTGTGGGCTGTAGTCGCGGCCCAGACGCAGCTCACCCAGGCCGCTGGCCAGGCTGAGGGTCGATCGGCGGTTGAAAGTCAGACCTTGCGTGCCAGCGGTAGCTGCGCTGGTGCCGGTGGTTTGGTTGTTGATGTTGGTGGCTTGGCCGGTGCCATTGTCAGGGTTAGTTCCAGCCTCGAGCCAGAACGATGCAGACATGCCGCCGCCCAGGTCTTCCGTACCACGGAAGCCGATACGGTTGGAGTTGTAACCACCGCCGGTCAGTTGGCTCTTGCTGGAAGAACCAACGCCAGAGCCGGAGCCGTAGGCATAGTTCATGTCAACAACGCCGAACAGGGTCACAGAAGACTGGGCCGAAGCCACGCCAGCAGCAGCCAGAATAGCCAAAGCGACTAGGGATTTTTTCATTGCGAGTTTCTCCAAGGTTAAACATAGGGCTCCAGGATTTGGATCCCCGGGCCAACCTCCATTTAGGAAGTTGCTTGTATTGCACCAGAGGCTGAGAGCTTTCGCAAAGGAAATAGGCCGATAAATTCAATTCCGTTGCACCCCTGCAACAAACGCAAAAACCCCTTGCGCGGCATTTATTCGTCTCTCCAGAGCTCGCCGTCGCAAGCACTGATGTACTACAATTTGTACTACATTTACAAAAATCAGCTGGACAGAGACAGATAGCCGCGCGCAACCGCTTTCTAATCCACCATTCCCCCATGACATTCCAGCTGATTTCGCTACGCGACGCCAACCAGAATTTTTCCAGGCTCATCGCAGCTGTTGAGCGCGGAGAGGCCTTCTGCATCACCCGGCGCGGACAGGAGGTAGCGCGGCTGACACCCTCACCCGCGCCTGCGCCCCTGGAGAAATTAGCCGGCGTTCAAGACCGGTTGCCCGCCGAAACGCCAGCGCTGGACGCCTCCCTCGGCGAACGTGTCCGCCAGCTTGAGGTCCGACTGGATAAACTTTCATCTGCACTTCCGCCCACTGACAAGCGATAAATACCATCATGGATGCCCTCCTCACTTCCGCCGACAGCGCCCTGCGCACCCTGTTTGCCAAGCCCCGTGCCAGCCGGACATGCCCGACCGTGCCGGCACAGGACACCGAACTGAGCGCGGCGGACAAGGCGCTGGCCGGTGCGCTGATGCGGGTCAACCATGTTGGCGAGGTCTGTGCGCAGGCGCTCTATGCCTCGCAGGCGCTGAGCACACGCAATCCCGTTTTGCGCCAGCAGTTCCTGGAGGCCAGCAAGGAGGAAGGCGACCACCTGGCCTGGACGCGTGAGCGGCTCGAGGAACTCGGCGCGCGCCCCTCACTGCTCAACCCGTTTTGGTACGCCGGGGCTTTCGGGCTGGGCCTGCTGGCGGGCCGTCTCGGCGACCGGGTCAGCCTGGGTTTTGTGGTGGAGACGGAGCGGCAGGTCGAAACACATCTGGCCAGCCACCTGGAGCGCCTGCCGGAAGGCGACCATGCCTCGCGCGCCATCGTGGCGCAGATGAAGGACGACGAGGCGCGTCACGCCCAGGAGGCGCAAAGCGCCGGGGCGTTGGCGTTGCCCGCGCCGGTGAAGGCCTTGATGCGGGCCTCCGCCAAAGTCATGACGACAACCGCGCACTACGTCTAATTGCTATTTTTTCGATAGCTTACAACGCCTTATAAGCATGGGCTGCGGCCCGATTTTGCTTAAAGCTCGTAACTACTCAGGTCGCCGCATGCAGCGCGCCTTTCTTGCCCCTCGCCCTCTGGGAGAGGGTTGGGGTGAGGGCCAGCAAGCCACAACAAACGATAGTGCTACGCACACGCCGCTTGCTCTCACCCCCGCCCTCTCCCAGGGAGAGAGGGAGTAAAACGAGCCCAAACTACCTGAGTGGTTACTAAAGCTCAGGCTTCGACCAGCTCAAAGCTGGTGGTGATGTCGGCGGTTTTGCCGAGCATGATGGTGGCCGAGCAGTATTTGTCATAGCTCATGGCAATCGCGCGTTCCACCGCGCTGGCCGCGATGCCGCGCCCCGTCACCACAAAATGCATATGGATTTTCGTGAACACCTTGGGGTCGGTCTCGGCCCGTTCGGACGTCAGCCTGACCGTGCAGCCGCGCACATCGTGGCGGCCGCGCTTGAGAATCAGCACCACGTCGTAAGCCGTGCAACCGCCGGTGCCCGCGAGCACGGTTTCCATCGGGCGCGGCGCCAGGTTGGCGCCGCCGTTTTCCGGCTTGGCGGCGTCGGGCGCGCCATCCATCACCAGCGTGTGGCCGCTGCCGGTAGTTGCCAGAAAACTCATGGCCGAGCCAGAAGTTGTTGTTGTCCCCGCGGCGTTGTTGGGGCCGGTCCAGCTCACTGTGCATTCCATGAATTGCCATCCTCAAAATTCAAAAATAGTTCAGAAATAGTTGTCAAAAGTAGCGGCGAGTGTTTATTTTTCGCAACAAAACATTGTTGCAGCGCAACATGCCTCCGCTATACTGAAATCATCGCATGAACAGGCCCTTGATTTCATGCAATGGTTGTCTCCTCCATCCCTGAAAGGGTGGATTTACAGGCCCAGACCGCAAGGTCTGGGCCTTTTTTCTTGCCCACTATGATGTTGGGTTGCGAGAAAACACAATGCCCACCCCCCCCAAACCCGCTCCCCGCCGTTCACCCGGCCCCCCCCGGCCATCGCCCGCCGGGGCGCTCACTCCCGCTGACTACCTGAAAAAAATCCTGACCGCACGCGTGTATGACGTGGCGGTGGAATCCGCCCTGGAGCCGGCGAAAAACCTCAGCCGCCGGGTGCACAACACCGTGCTGCTCAAGCGCGAAGACCAGCAGCCGGTGTTCAGCTTCAAGCTGCGTGGCGCCTACAACAAGATGGCGCACCTGAGCCCCGCCCAGCTCAGGAAAGGCGTGATCTGCGCCTCGGCCGGCAACCATGCGCAGGGCGTGGCGCTGGGCGCACACAAGCTGGGCGCACGCGCCATGATCGTGATGCCGGTGACCACGCCGCAGGTCAAGATCGATGCCGTCAGGGCGCTCGGCGGCGAGGTGATTCTGCATGGCGACAGTTATTCGGACGCGCACCTGCATGCTGTCACGCTGGAAAAAAAGAACGGCCTGACCTTTGTGCACCCGTTCGACGATCCGGACGTGATTGCCGGCCAGGGCACGATTGCGATGGAAATCCTGCGCCAGATCCAGGCCATCGGCAAAGGCTCGCTCGACGCGGTGTTTGTCGCGATTGGCGGTGGCGGCCTGATTGCCGGGGTGGCCAACTACATCAAGGCGGTGCGCCCCGAGGTCAAGGTCATTGGCGTGCAGATGAGCGATTCGGACGCCATGGCGCAGTCGGTCCAGGCCGGCAAACGCATCACCTTGCCCGACGTGGGCCTGTTTTCCGACGGCACGGCCGTCAAGCTGGTCGGCGAGGAAACCTTCCGCATCAGCCGCGAACTGGTCGATGAATTCATCACAGTTGACACCGATGCCGTGTGTGCCGCGATCAAGGACGTGTTCATCGACACGCGCAGCATCGTCGAACCTTCCGGCGCCATGAGCGTGGCCGCCATCAAGCAGTACGTGGCCACGCACAAGACCAAAGGCGAAACCTACGCGGCGATCCTGTGCGGCGCGAACATGAACTTCGACCGCCTGCGTTTTGTCGCCGAGCGCGCCGAAGTCGGCGAGGAACGCGAAGCGCTGTTTGCGGTGACGATTCCCGAGGAGCGCGGCAGCTTCCGGCGCTTTTGCGAGCTGATCGGCGAGTTGCCCGGCGGCCCGCGCAGCGTGACCGAGTTCAACTACCGCATCAGCGACGCCAGCCAGGCCCATGTGTTCGTCGGCCTGACCACCCACGGCAAGGGCGAGAGCAGCAAAATCGCCGCCAACTTCAGCAAACACGGCTTCAAGTCGCTGGACCTGACCCATGACGACCTGGCCAAGGAACACATTCGCCACATGGTGGGTGGGCACACCGCGCTGTCCAAAGACGAGCGGCTGCTGCGTTTTGTGTTTCCCGAGCGGCCCGGGGCACTCATGAAGTTCCTGGGCGCCATGAAGCCGGGCTGGAACATCAGCCTCTTTCATTACCGCAACCAGGGCGCGGACTACGGGCGCATCCTGGTCGGCCTGCAGGTTCCCAAGGCCGACAACAAGGCTTTCAAGGCCTTTCTCGACACCCTGGGCTACCCGCATGTGGAAGAGACCGACAACCCGGTCTACCGGCTGTTTCTGCAAAGCTGACGGGCCTGGCCATGACTGCGGCAGGCGCATCCGTCCCCTCCAATTCATCATGCCCCCGCTGCGGCGCCGCTTTTCGCTGCGGCATGGTGGGAGGGGACGCCGAATGCTGGTGCGTCAAGCTGCCCCATGTCATGCCCGTTCCCTCCTCCAGCCCACCGTCCTCAATCGGCACGTCGGAAGCCTCCTGCTTTTGCCCCGCCTGCCTCCAGAAAATCACCGATGACCGACCACAAGACATTTCTCCTGCCCGCGATTGAACCGACCGCGGACGCCGCGCTGGCCGCCCGGCTGCAGCACAAGATCGACCAGAAAACCAAACCACTCGGCGCACTCGGCCAGCTTGAAGCGCTGGCATTGCAGCTCGGCCTGATCCAGCGCAGCGAGGCCATCACCTTCGCCTCGCCGCAAATGGTGGTGTTTGCCGCCGACCACGGCATTGCCAGCGAGGGCGTGTCGGCCTTTCCGCAGGCCGTGACGCTGCAGATGGTGGGCAACATGCTGGCCGGCGGTGCCGCCATCAATGTGTTTGCGCGCCAGCACGGTTTTGCCCTGCAGGTGGTGGACGCCGGCGTGGCCGCCGAGCTGGCCAACCACCCGCAGTTGCAGCAGCGAAAAATCGCCCCGGCCACCCAGAACATTTGCGCAGGACCCGCCATGTCGCTGGCACAGGCCAACGCCGCGCTGCAGGCCGGCATGGATGTCATGCGGGGCCTGTCCGGCAACGTCGTGGCCTTTGGCGAGATGGGCATTGCCAACACCTCGCCCGCCGCGCTGCTGCTGGCCCGGCTCGCCGGCCTGCCGGTCAGCGACGTGGTCGGACGCGGCACCGGCCTGGACGATGCGCAACTGGCCCACAAACAGGCGGTGCTCACACGCGCCCTCGCCCGCCATGCCGATGTGCATGAGCCACTGGCTGTGTTGGCGGCGCTGGGCGGCTTTGAAATCGCCATGATGGCGGGCGCCATGTTGCAGGCCGCCAGCGAGCGTCGCGTGGTGCTGGTTGACGGTTTTATTGCCGGTGCCGCCGCGCTGGTGGCCTGCGCCCTGCTGCCGGCCGTGAAGGACTATCTGGTGTTTTGCCACCGCTCGGCCGAGCGCGGTCACCACCTGCTGCTGGCGCATCTGCAGGCCACACCGCTGCTGGACCTGGACATGCGCCTGGGCGAAGGCACGGGCGCCCTGCTGGCCTGGCCGCTGCTGCAGTCGGCCGCCCTGTTCATGGCCGAGATGGCGAGTTTTGATTCGGCCGGGGTCAGCGGGCGGGAGTAACCACGCATGTTGCAGTTCATCCGCCACTACCTGCTGGCCGTGCAGTTTTTCACCCGCATTCCGGTGACTGGCGCGCTGGCGGCGTGGACCGGCTACAGCCCGGCCATGCTGCGCGCCAGTGCCGCACATTTCCCCGGCATCGGCTGGCTGGTCGGCGCCGTGGCGGCCGGCGTGTACAGCCTGCTGATGGCGCTGCTGCCGGCCACCGACTTCGCACCGCTGGTGGCCGCCGTCCTGTCCACCGTGGCAACGGTGCTGCTGACCGGCGGCTTTCACGAAGACGGGCTCGCCGACGTCACGGACGGGCTGGGTGGCAGTTCCGACCGGGACCGCGCCCTGGAGATCATGAAGGACTCACGGGTCGGCGCTTTCGGCGCGATGGCTTTGGTGCTCGCGCTGCTGGGCAAGGTGGCGCTGTTGGCACTGCTCGGCTCGGTCGAAAGCGCCCTTTCCGGCATGGAAGAAGCTCCCGACCTGCCCCTGGATGGCTGGCTGGTCGCTGCGGCCCTGTTTAGCGCGCATGTGGTCTCCCGCACCCTGCCGCTGCTGCTGATCCGCGTGCTGCCGCATGTCGGCGATGCCGCGGGCTCCAAGTCCAAACCCCTGGCCGACCAGATCACGCTGACCAGCCTGGGGGTGGCGTTTGTATGGTCATTTTCGGCCCTGGCCCTTGCCAGTTATGCGCTGCCCGCTATGACTTTGATAGTATCCTGCAGCTTCTCCGTGCTTGCCCTGCTGTGGATGGGCCGCCTGTTCTCGCGCCGCCTGCAGGGTTTCACCGGCGACTGCCTGGGCGCCACGCAGCAGGTCTGCGAGATTGCCTTTTACCTCGGCTTGGCCATCGCTTTATGACTCTCTGGCTGGTGCGCCACGCGCAGGTCCTGCTGGCGCCAGGCACCTGTTACGGCGCGCTGGATATGGCGGCGGACCGGGAGGCGACGCAACACAGCGCCGCGGCCCTGGCCGGCGCGCTTCCCGCCGGCGTGCGCATCCATACCTCGCCGCTACAAAGATGTGAGCAGCTTGCGCAGGCACTGATTGGGCTGCGGCCCGATTTGACTCTTCAAACTGACGCCCGGCTGCAGGAGATGAACTTCGGCGCCTGGGAAGGCCGGCGCTGGAGCGACATCGCGCGCAGCGAGTTCGACGCCTGGATGGCCGACTTTGCCGGCCATGCCGTCGGCGGCCACGGTGAAAGTGTGCGCGCCGTGATGGCGCGCGTAGCCAGTGCTTTCGATGAACTGCCGGCCGGGCCGCCCACCGTCTGGATCACCCACGCAGGCATCATCCGGGCCGCGCAGCTGGTGGCCGGCGGCACCCGCGAAGTCACACGTGCCGACCAGTGGCCGCCCGACGGTGTGGCCTGCGGACAATGGCGCACACTTGAGCTATCGTTGACTCCACCCCCGCAGTAAACAGGTAAACCCCATGGCAGCAACTCTGGACGGACAACTGGTGGTGGCGATTTCATCGCGCGCACTGTTTGATTTCGAGGAAGAAAACCGGGTCTTTGAGGACGGCCTGGGCCAGCCGCCCGCGCCCGGCACCAAACGCGATGCCGCTTACATGCAGCTGCAGCTGGACCGGCTCGACGTGCCGGCCAAACCCGGCGTGGCCTTTTCGCTGGTCAAAAAGCTGCTGGCGTTCAACGATGCTCCCGACAGTCTGGACGACGCCTCGCCTTCGGCCAAGCTGGCACAACGCGTCGAAGTGGTGATCCTCTCGCGCAACGACCCGGTCTCGGGCATGCGTGTGTTCCGCTCGGCCCAGCATTACGGGCTGGCCATTCAGCGCGGCACCTTCAACCGTGGCGAGCCGCCGTGGCGCTACCTGAAACCCCTGCATGCCAACCTGTTTTTGTCGACCCACCTCAGCGATGTGCGCGAGGCACTGGCGGCCGGCGTGCCTGCCGCGCAGGTGTATCCGCAGTCGGCCCACGCCAGCGACCAGCACCCGCATGAAGTGCGCATCGCCTTTGACGGTGACGCGGTGATTTTTTCCGACGAAGCCGAACGTGTGTTCCAGGCGCAGGGCCTGTCGGCCTTCCAGGCGCATGAACGCGACAAGGCCACACAGCCGCTGCTGGCCGGCCCCTTCAAGCCGCTGCTCGAAGCGCTGCACCGCCTGCAGCAGGTCGGCACCTCGCGCATGCGCATCCGCACCGCGCTGGTCACAGCGCGCAGCGCGCCGGCGCATGAACGTGCGATCCGCACACTGATGGACTGGAACATCGAGGTCGATGAAGCCATGTTTCTCGGCGGACTGGCCAAGGGAGAATTCCTGCGCGAGTTCGAGCCCGACTTTTTCTTCGACGACCAGACCGGCCATGTCGATGCGGCCTCGCAACATGTGCCTTCCGGCCATGTGGTCAGTGGCGTGTCCAACCCGCTATCGTGAGCCTGCCACCCGCGCTTATTTGCCCTGAAACCGCGCCGCGCGTTTTTCCACAAACGAGCGCACACCTTCTGCCGCGTCTTCACTGCGCGACAGGCCCTGCTGCACCGCAATGAAGTCCTGCATGGCCAGCACCGGGCCGTGTTCCACCGCCTTGAGTGCATTTTTTCGCGTGGCCACCACCGCCAGCGGCGCCTGGGCCGCAATGGCCTCGGCAATCCGCAGGGCCTCGTCCAGCGCCTGACCGGCGGGCACCACTTTCTGCACGAAGTTCAGCCGCAGGGCTTCGGCGCTGCCGAACTCGTCGCCGGTCAGCAGGTGCAGCAGCGCATTGCCCAGACCGGCACGTTCGGCCATGCGCAGCGTGGCGCCGCCAGTGGCCATGATGCCGCGCTTGACCTCGAGCTGCGAAAACCGGCAGTCGTCGGCGGCCACCACAATGTCGGCCGCCAGCATCAGCTCGATGCCCAGGGTGTAGGTGATGCCCTGCACCGCGACCACCATGGGTTTGCTGCGGCGCCGGTACCCTTCCATGCCCAAGTCCAGCGGATCGACCAGACCCAGCGGCACGGCTTTTTCGCCGCGCTGCATCAGCGGCGCAATCGTCGGCAGGTCCAGCCCGGCGGTGAAGTGGTCACCGACTGCGTGCAGCACGCCCACCCGCAGCGCCGGGTCATCGTCCAGCCGCGTGTAGGCTTCGCCCAGTTCGCGGAACATCTTCGGCGTGAAGCCGTTGCGCTTGGCCGGGCGGTTGATGGCGATCAGCAGCAAGGGGCCGCGCACGGTGCAGGCTATGCTGCCTTCGGGGGAAGAGGACGTGGAGGTGTTCATCCGGCCATCCTAGCGACTTCCCGCGCAGCGGCCATTCACTCGCGCGACAGGCCGTCGCACTACACTGGCTTTCATTTCTTTCTGCAGGATGACGCCCATGCCTTCGACGCCTCCGCCAACCGCCGTGCTCGGAAAATTCGCCGCCTTCAAGGACTTCTGCCGCAAGGCCTGGGCACTGACACGGCCCTACTTCGCGTCCGACGACAAATGGAAAGCGCGCGGGCTGCTGGTCGCCATCGTGCTGCTCAACCTCGGCGCGGTGTACATGCTGGTGCTGATCAATGAGTGGAACCGGGTGTTCTACGACGCGCTGCAGGACAAGAACCAGCCGGTGTTCTGGGAGCAGCTCGGCCGTTTCACCTACCTGGCCTTTGCCTTCATCATCATTGCGGTCTACCGCTTTTACCTGACGCAGCTGCTGGAGATCCGCTGGCGCGCCTGGATGACGGCCCACTACCTGCAGCGCTGGCTGGCCGACCACGCCTTCTACCGCATGGAGCTGGCCCGTTATGCGAGTCATGGCGCGAATGGCAATGGCGGCAATGGCACGGCCGCACCGGACAACCCCGACCAGCGCATCCAGGAAGACCTAAACCTGTTCACCACCTACACCATCTCCCTGAGCATGGGCCTGCTCAACGCCGTGGTGACGCTGTTGAGTTTTGTCGGCATCCTGTGGAGCCTGTCGGGGCCGTTTGGCTTCACGCTGGGCGGCACCAGTTTCAACATTCCCGGCTTCATGGTCTGGATGGCGGTGCTGTACTGCGCGGCCGGCAGCATCATCACGCACTACATCGGCCGGCCGCAGATCCGGCTCAATTTCCTGCAGCAGCGTTACGAGGCCGACTTCCGCCACCACCTGGTGCGGGTGCGCGAATACAGCGAATCGATTGCGCTCGACAAGGGCGAGGCGGTCGAGCGCGTGCACCTGGAAGGCCGTTTTTCCACCGTGCTGGGCAATTACCTGACCCTGATCAAGAAACAGAAAAACCTGATCTGGTTCACCAATTTCTTCGGCCAGGCCGCCGTGGTGTTCCCCTTTGTCGTGGCCGCCCCGCGCTTTTTCAGCGGCGCCATCCAGCTCGGCCAGTTGATGCAGATCTCGTCGGCCTTCGGCCGTGTGCAGGACTCGCTGAGCTGGTTTGTCGACAACTACAGCAGCCTGGCCGCCTGGCGCGCCACGACCGACCGTCTCACCAGTTTTGAAGAGAGTTTTACGGCCCTGGCCCAAGCACGGCAGGCGCAGACAGCTATGAATTCAGTAGCAATCAGCGACTCCGCCACCAGCCTGGACACGCAGGACCTGACACTGGCGCTGCCCACCGGGGCGGTGTTACTGGAAGGTGTCTCGCTGCATGCCGAGGCCGGGGAGAACGTGTTGATCAAGGGTCCGTCGGGCAGCGGCAAATCGACGCTGTTTCGCGCGCTGGCCGGCATCTGGCCCTTCAGCCGCGGCTCTACCCGTCTGCCGGCCAACACCATGTTCATCCCGCAACGCCCCTACTTCCCGAACGGCAGCCTGCGCGACGCGCTGGCCTACCCGCAACCGGCCGCCAGCTACAGCGACGCGCAACTGCGGCAGGCGCTGGAAGACGCGCTGCTGCCGAAGTTGATGCACCGACTGGACGATGAAGACGCCTGGAGCCAGAAACTCTCGGGTGGCGAGCAGCAGCGCCTGGCGATTGCCCGCGTGCTGCTGAAAAAGCCGGCCTGGCTGTTTGCCGACGAAGCCACCAGCGCACTTGACGAGGACGCTGAAAAAACACTGTACGAACGGCTGCTGGCCCAGACCCAGAAAGCGGGAGGCGCTATTGTTTCCATAGCGCACCGCCCCACGGTGGCGGCGTTTCACGGCAAGCGCTGGGAGCTTGAAAAACTGCCTGAAGGCGCGCCGGCGCTGTACCGGCTGACCGAAACCCGCGCCTGATCAGCGCCCGGCCGAAGTGGCCTCATGGGCCGCGTAGGCCGCATAACCCCGCAAGCGCAGCTCGCAGGCCGGGCACTGGCCGCAGCCATAACCCCAGGCGTGGCGGTGCGCACGGTCGCCGAGGTAGCAGGTGTGGGTGTGTTCGATGATGAGTTGCACCAGCGCCCGGCCGCCCAGTGCCTCGGCCAGCGCCCAGGTCGCCGCCTTGTCTATCCACATCAGCGGGGTCTCGATCAGGAAACGTTTGTCCATGCCCAGCGACAAGGCGAGTTGCATGGCTTTCATGGTGTCGTCGCGGCAGTCGGGGTAGCCTGAAAAATCGGTCTCGCAGACCCCGGTGACCAGTACCTGCAGGTCGCGCCGATAGGCCAGCGCCGCCGCCAGCGTCAGGAACAGCAGGTTGCGCCCCGGCACAAAGGTGTTGGGCAGGCCCGAACTCTCCATCTTGAAAGCCGTATCGCGTGTCAGTGAGGTCTCGCTGACCTGCCCCAGCACGGCAAGGTCGAGAAAATGATCCTCGCCAAGCCTGGACGCCCACTGCGGAAACTGCGCTTTGATCTCGCGCAGCACCACCAGGCGCGCCTGCAGCTCCACGCTGTGGCGCTGGCCGTAGTCGAAACCCACGGTTTCCACACGTTCGTACTTCGACAGCGC
Organism: Pseudomonadota bacterium; assembly: GCA_040389085.1. Lineage (GTDB taxonomy): Bacteria > Pseudomonadota > Gammaproteobacteria > Burkholderiales > Burkholderiaceae_C > Polaromonas. Next base: position 16,958 of record JAZKAP010000011.1, on the reverse strand, counting down.
CTGGGCCAGGCAGGTGGTGGAGTCCTGCCCACCGGAGAACAGGACGAGGGCGGTGGTGTGCATGGGGAAAAGTCGGTGCGTTGTGCGGGAGCGGCTATTGTGCCGCGCCGCCTAAAACCGGTAATTCGCCGACACGCTCAACACGTGATTGCGGCCGGCGGCCGGTTCGAAATAGCGGCCATTGCCTTCATTGACAATGACCGAGCCCGCATAGCGGCGGTCGGTCAGGTTGTCGATGCGGGCCGCGGCCGACAGGGTCCAGCGATTGATCTCGGCCACGTAGCCGACGTGGGCGCCCAGCGTGAAAAAAGACGCCGCCGCATCGCTGTTGGCATCGTTGACGGCCACGCTGCCGAGGTAACGCGCGTCGACACCGGCACGCCAGCCGGTCGGCGGCCGCCAGCCCAGCTCGGCGGCCAGAGCGGTGCGGGCCGTGCCCGGGATGCGATTGCCGGCGGGCACCAGCGCGGCCGGACACAGGACGGCATTGCCCACGCAGGTAAACCCGTCGCGGTAGCGGGCATCGAGCAGCGTGTAGGACAGCTGCGCCAGCCAGTGGCGCGCCGGCGCGATGCTGCCGGCCAGCTCCAGCCCGCGGCGGCGCGTGGCACCGGCGTTCTGGAAGGTGCTGCGACCGCCGACGTTGCTCTGCGTGACGATTTCGTCCCGGGTCGCGGTGTGAAAAACCGCCAGCGTGGCTTCGATGCGCGGCATGGCGCCGGCCACACTGCGCCACTTGAGACCCGCCTCCAGGTTGTCGCTGCGTGACGGGCGCAGCGCAAAGTTCAGTCCGGTCCCGGCCGGCCGGTAGGCCAGCTCGTTGAAGGTCGGCGTTTCGAAACCGCGGCCGGCGGCCACGTACACACGCCACTGCGCCGACGGCGCATAGGTGATGCCGGCCGCCGGCAAGGTGGCGCTGTAGCGCAGGCTGCCGCTGTCGTCGCCATTGGTCCCGACGACGTAGCGGTCGGCGGAACTGAAACGCACCAGGCTGTGGCGCACACCGGCATTCACGGTCCAGTGGGCCGCCGGCTTCCAGGTAGCTTGCAGGTAGGGGTCCAGGCTGGTGACGCGGTTGTCTTCCTCGCGCCGCAAGGCGCCCTGCACGCCTGGTGTTGTTCCCTGGAAGTTCTGCCAGCCACGCCGCGTTTCCTTCATCGCGTCATAGGCCAGGCCACCGACGATCTCCAGCGGGCGCTGCGCCAACAGCGTCCGGGTGGTCCAGCGCAGGTCCAGCCCGCCGTAGTCGCGCGCCAGGCCGATCACGCCGCCGGGGTGCAGCGGGTTGGCCTGCACGCCCGTGGGGATGGCCTGGAACTGCGTGGTGGCGCGCTCGCCGCCGTACACCATCAGCCGCCACTGGTGGTCAGTATCGACACGCTGCTCGTACACCGCACCGAGCTGGCTCTGGCGCACGGTCTTGCGGGTGTTGAAGGTGGTCGCCGAGGCATCGGCACTGCGCGGTGCAACATCGAACTGCGCGCGGCTCAGGCCCAGCGGATCCTGCGCCTCCACCGACACGGTGTTGGCCAGCAGGGTCAGCTTGCGATCGCTGTCCAGCGCCCAGTCCAGCCGCAGGTTGGCCCCCTCGCGCTCGGCGGCGCTGTGCGCGCGATAACCGTCGGTGCTCAGCCGGCCGGCGCTCAGCATGTACCCCAGGGCCCCGGCGGCACCGCTGGCCTTGGCGTCGAAACGCCTGAGGCCATGGGAGCCGGTCGCTGCGCTGCTGCTCAACACCGGGCTGCCCTGACCTCCTTCGGTGAAGACCTGCAAAACGCCGCCCGACGAGTTGCCGTACAGCGCCGAAAAAGGGCCGCGCAAGACTTCCAGTCGCCCGACCGAAGCGAGGTCGATGTGCGAGAGCTGGCCCTGGCCGTCGGGCATGGTCGCGGGAATGCCGTCCACATACAGGCGCACGCCGCGCACGCCAAAGGTCGAACGTGCGCCAAAGCCGCGCACCGACAGCTGCAGGTCCTGCGCCTGGTTCTGCCGGTCCCGCGCCAGCAGGCCGGGCACCAGCGCCAGGCTTTCCGACAGGTTGAGCTGTGCCCGCCCATCGGTGCGGATGCGTTCACCATCGACCACATCCACCGAGGCCGGCACGTCGAAGGGCGGCAGTTCGGTGCGGGTGGCGGTGACGCTGATGGGTGCCAGTGTCTGCGCGTTGGACGGGACGGCTCCGGCCAAGGCCAGGCAGGCCAAAACAGGGGACAGGTGGGAGCGGACAGGTTTCACAACAGGACAGTGCGTTTGATGCGCTGATTCTGCCTACCGGTGAACCCGGCCGGCATACCTCACCCGTATAGCCCTGCCAAGTAGGGATCAAACCCCGAGAAAGCCAAACCCCAGTTCCGGCCGCTGGCCGTCGATCAACTCGGCGATGGCCTTGCCCGACCCGGCGCCGTGGGTCCAGCCCAGCGTGCCGTGGCCGGCGTTCACCCAGAGCTTGCCGACCTTTGTCCTGCCGATGTATGGAATGTTGGTCGGGGTGGCGGGGCGCAGGCCTGTCCAGAAGTTGGGCTGGCCGCCCTGTGCCTCATTGCGGGTGTCGCACACGCCCGGCAACACCTGCTCGATGCGGTCGGCCAGCATCTGGCAACGCGCCCGGGCCAACGGCGTGTCCAGCGACAGGTCGTAACCCGCCACCTCGATGGTGCCGGCGACACGCAGGGTGTCGCCCAGACGGCTGATGGCGCACTTGACCTCGTCGTCGATGGTGCTGACCCAAGGCGCGAGTTCGGGCTTGAGCAGCTTGAAGGTGGCGCTGTAGCCCTTGCCGGGGTAGATGGACAGGTCCACACCGGCCGTGCGCAACAGGGGCGCCGACCAGGAACCGCAGGCCACCACGAAGGCGTCGGCACGCCACGACAGCAACTCGCCGGTGCTGCGCTGCCGGAGCTGGACCGCACTGATCTCGCCAGCGGTTTTCTCCAGCCGCACAATGTCGTGTTCATAGACAAACCGCACGCCGGCCGCTTCGCAGCGTTGCGCCAGCTCCTGGGTGAAGACCCGCGCGTCCCCGCTTTCGTCGCTGGCGGTGTAGGTGCCGCCCACGATGTGATCGGCAAACGAGCGGTAGGCCGGTTCGATCTCGAACAGCTCGCTGCGGTTGATCACCCGGCGGTCCACGCCGAAACCCCGCATCAGCGCGGCGGCATGCGCTGCCGCGTCAAACGACTTCTGGTCGGTGTAGTAATGCGCGATGCCGCGCTCCAGCCGGTTGTAGCTTATGCCGGTGCCCTGCACGATGTCCTTGAGGGCCACGTGGCTGTAGGCGCCCAGCGCCACGATCTGCTCGACATTGCGGCGAAAGGCCGCGTCGGTGCACTGGCTTAAAAACTGCAGGCCCCAACGCCACTGGCGCCAGTCCAGCCGGGGCCGGAACAACAGCGGTGCGTCCTTGCGAAACATCCATTTCAGCAGCTTGGCCGGCGCCTCCGGGTTGGCCCAGGGCTCGCAGTAGCTGACGGAGATCTGCGCTGCATTGGCAAAACTGGTTTCCATGGCAGCGCCGCTCTGGCGTTCGACCACCGTCACTTCGTGCCCCCGCTGGGCCAGATGCCAAGCTGTACTGACACCGATGATTCCCGCGCCCAAAACAATGATTTTCATGGGCGCTAGTCTGGATGAGCTTGCCGCAAATTAACAGCCTCGTTAAACTCTTTGGCAAATCATTAGGAAGGCTAATAGGCCTATGTACGATCCCCTTGCCCTCGAATGCCTGGCCGCCATTGTTGAAGAAGGCGGTTTCGAGCGCGCCGCCCAGCGCCTGAACGTCACGCAATCGGCCATCTCGCAGCGCCTGCGGGTGCTGGAGGGCCAGGTCGGCGCCATCCTGATCGTGCGCAGCCGGCCGCTGAAGGCCACCTCGGCCGGCAAGCTGCTGCTCAAACACACGCGTCAGCTGCGCCTGATACGCGCGGACCTGGAGCGCGATCTCAAGGAGCTGGCGCCGGGCTTGTCGGGCGGCGGCCGCGAGGAAGAGCGCATCTCGATTGCGGTCAATGCAGACAGCATTGCCAGCTGGGCACTCAACGCCCTGACCGGCCTGGTCAGGCAGGGTCTGCCGGTCGAGATCATCGTCGACGACCAGGATTTCACGCACGACTGGCTGCGCCAGGGTCATGTGCTGGGTTGCGTCACCACCCTGAAGCAGGCCCTGCGCGGCTGCAAGGTGGCCCAGCTCGGTGCCATGAACTATGTCGCCGTGGCCGAACCGGCTTATGCAAAAAACCACCTGCCCGGCGGGCTGGACGCTTCGAATTTCCGCGCCCTCACCTATGTGGCTTTCAACCGCAAGGACGATATGCAAAGCGAGTTTGTCGCCCGGGCTGTCGGACTCAAGCGGGTTTCGCTGAGCCAGCTGTTTGTTCCCAGCTCCGAGGGGCAACTGCGCGCCGCCCTGGCAGGGTGGGGCGTCAGCGTGCTGCCGGAACTGCTGGTGCGCGGTTTGATCGACGACGGCGAGCTGGTCAATGTCGCGCCCCAGCACACGCTGCCGGTGCAGCTGTTCTGGCACTGCTGGAACCTCGAGTCGGCCGTGCTGGACTCGATTTCCGCCGCCCTGACCTCCGAAGCCGACAAACTGCTGCACTGAGCCCGGCCGTCTTTGCGCGAAAATGGCGGTTTGTCATCCCACCAAGACCCGCCATGAACATCGAAAAAGACACCGCCGTCACCCTGCGCTTCAAGGTCTCCGAAATCGGGGGCAAGCTGATTGAAGAAAGCAAGGAGCCCATGGTTTACCTGCACGGAGGTTATGGCAACACCTTGCCAAAGATCGAGGAAGCGCTGGAAGGAAAAACGCGCGGCTACCAGACCACACTGGAACTGCAGCCCGAAGACGCCTTTGGCCTGCGTGACGAGGCGCTGCTGCGGACCATTCCCAAAAGCCAGTTCCCGCCCGGCGTGAAAGTTGGCGGCCAGCTCGAAGGCCGCGACAACGACGGCAAGGTGCATGCCTTCACCGTGACAAAAATCAAGGGCGACACGGTCCTGATGGACGGCAACCACCCGCTGGCCGGCAAGGCCCTGCGTTTCAGCCTGACCGTCACTGATGTGCGCAAGGCCAGCGATGAAGAAATTGCGCACCGCCATGTGCATGGCGAGCACGGGCACCATCACTGAACGAAACGGCCAGGCAGCCCGTCAGGCCTGTGGCCTCAAGCCTTCCTGAGGTAACACGCCTTGAGCATGAAGCTGCCGGCGTCCATCTTGCAATCCACCTCATGGTCGCCGCCGACCAGGCGGATGCTCTTGACCTTGGTGCCCATCTTGAGGGTGATGGACGACCCCTTGACCTTGAGGTCCTTGATCAGCACCACGGCATCGCCGTCGGCCAGCACCTTGCCATTGCTGTCCCTGACCACCGCGCTTGTGTCGTCGTCGGCAGCCACGCTTTCGACCATCGGCCATTCATGGCCGCAATCGGCGCACACAAGGTTGTCGCCATCAGGGTAGGTGTTTTCCTGGCCGCACTGGGGGCAGGCTGGTGTATGGGGCATGCTCACTCCACCGTCACGCTTTTGGCGAGATTGCGCGGCTTGTCGACATCCGTGCCGCGGGCCACGGCGGTGTGATACGCCAGCAACTGCAGCGGCACCACATGCAGCAGCGGGCTCAGGGCGCCGTAGTGCTCCGGCATGCGGATGACGTGGATGCCGTCGCTGCTCTCGATTTTGGTGTCGGCGTCGGCCAGCACGTAGAGCACGCCGCCGCGGGCGCGCACTTCCTGCATGTTGCTCTTGAGTTTTTCCAGCAAGGTGTCGTTGGGCGCGACGGTGACCACCGGCATGGCGCTGGTGACGAGCGCCAGCGGGCCGTGCTTGAGTTCACCGGCCGGGTAGGCCTCGGCGTGGATGTAGCTGATTTCCTTGAGCTTGAGCGCGCCTTCGAGCGCAATCGGGTAATGCAGGCCGCGCCCCAGGAACAGGGCGTTTTCCATCTTTGCAAAATCTTCGGCCCAACTGATGACCTGCGGCTCGAGCGCCAGCACGGCTTGCAGGGCGGCCGGCAAGTGGCGCATGGCCTTGAGGTGGTTCTCTTCCTCCTGCTCACTCAACCGGCCTTTGCTCTGGGCCAGTGCCAGCGTCAGAAGGAACAGGCCCGCCAGCTGGGTCGTGAAGGCTTTCGTCGATGCCACACCGATCTCGACGCCGGCGCGCGTGATGTAGGCCAGCTTGCACTCGCGCACCATGGCGGAGGTGGACACATTGCAGATGGTCAACGTCTGCGTCATGCCCAGTGATTGCGCGTGGCGCAACGCGGCCAGCGTGTCGGCGGTTTCGCCGCTTTGCGTGATGGTGACCACCAGCGTTTTGGGATTGGGCACCGAGGTGCGGTAGCGGTATTCGCTGGCCACCTCCACCTGTGTCGGTATCCGGGCGATGGACTCCAGCCAGTACTTGGCCGCGCAGCCGCTGTAGTAGCTGGTGCCGCAGGCCAGGATGAGTACGGAATCGATGTCCTTGAACACGCGGTAGGCGTCGTCGCCGAAGAGTTCGGGAACGATGCCCTCGACGCCTTCGAGCGTGTCGGCGATGGCGCGCGGCTGCTCGAAAATTTCCTTTTGCATGTAGTGACGGTAAGGACCGAGCTCGGCCGCGCCGCTGTGCGCCTGCACGGTTTTGACTTCGCGCTGGACGGCCTTGTGGTCGCGGTCAATGACCCAGTATTTGCCGAGCTGGATGTCGACCATGTCGCCTTCTTCCAGGTAGAGGATCTGGTCGGTCACGCCGGCCAGGGCCATCGCGTCGCTGGCCAAAAAGGTCTCGCTGCCGTCCTTGCCGACCCCCAGGATCAGCGGCGAGCCCGAACGGGCGCCCACCACACGGTGCGGCTCGTCCTTGCAGAAAGCGGCAATCGCGTAAGCGCCATGCAGGCGGGCGGTGGTGGCCTGCAGGGCCTCGAACAGATCACCGTCATAGAGGCTGTCCATCAGGTGCACGATCACTTCGGTGTCGGTCTGGCTGGCAAACACATAGCCCCTGGCCTGCAGCTCTGCACGCAATTCGTCGTGGTTTTCGATGATGCCGTTGTGCACCAGCGCCACCCGGCCCTGCTTCTGCGCAGCGTCCCCGGTGCCATGGCTGAAGTGGGGGTGGGCGTTGTGCACGGCTGGCGCGCCATGCGTGGCCCAGCGTGTGTGGGCAATGCCGGTGCCGCTTTCGAGCTTGTCAGCGCTCACCTGCTCCATCAACTCGGCCACGCGGGATGTGCTGCGCGCCCTCTTCAGGCCGTCGGCATAGACCGCCACACCGCAGGAGTCATAACCCCGGTACTCCAGCCTTTGCAGGCCCTGCACAAGGATGGGAACAATATTTCTTGTCGAAACCGACGCCACAATGCCGCACATAAACCGCTCCTGAAAAAACAATAGGCGGATGCTATGCGTTTTTAATTTTCCATGATCGTCAAAATTTAAATAATAATGAAATTAAATTCCATAAAAATACATCTATGGAATAATATTTCTTAATCATCAGATATATGGAATAAAAATGAATATTTCCATCGACGGGATTGACGTCAAACTGCTTGAAGCCTTGCAGGACGATGCCTCGCAGAGCAACCAGGCCCTGGCCGCACGCGCCCATATCTCACCGCCCACCTGCCTGCGGCGTATCAAGCGGCTGCATGACGCCGGCCTGATCGAACGCGAAATCGCCATCCTCCACGCCGACAAGCTCGCCGACACACTGGGCCACGGCCTGACGGCGCTGGTGGAGATCACCCTGGACCGGCAGGGCGCCGAGCAGCAGGAAGCGTTTGAAGCCCGGGTGGTGCTCGACGGCGCCGTCCAGCAGTGTTACCGCGTCTCGCCGGGGCCGGACTTCATCCTGGTGGTGCATGTGCGTGACATGCCGGCTTACCTGGCGCTCGCGCAGCGCCTGTTCACCAGCGACGTCAATGTGCGCAATGTGAAGGCCTTTTTCAGCATCAAACGCTCGAAGTTTGAGCCAAAACTGCTTCTATCCCAATAGATACGTGCGTAAGCAGCTATGAATTAAATAGCATACTTACACGACCCTGCGGGCCGGGGGCCATCGCCACGTCCGCCAGATCGGCCTGCTCCACCTACGCGCCGGGCTTGTTTTTGACCGGCCGCTGCCAGTTGGCAATGTTGACCTGCTTGCCGCGCGCCACGCTCAGGGCGCCGGGCGGCGTGTCCTTGGTGATCGTCGAGCCGCCGCCGACGGTGCCGCCTGCGCCTATCGTGACGGGGGCCACCAGCACGCAGTTGCTGCCGATGTGCACGTCAGCTTCGATCACGGTGCGGTGTTTGTTGGCGCCGTCGTAGTTCGCGGTGATGCTGCCGGCGCCGTAGTTGACGCGTTCCCCCACCGTGGCGTCACCGAGGTAGGCCAGGTGGTTGGCCTTGGCGCCTTTGGCCAGCGTGGAGTTTTTCACTTCGACAAAATTGCCGATGTGCACCTCGGCGCCCAGCTGCGCGCCGGGGCGCAGGCGGGCAAACGGGCCAATCAGCGCGCCCTCGCCGACCTGCACGCCGAGCTTTTCACCGTCGATGTGGGTGAAGGGGTGGATCACCGCGCCGGCGGCGATGGTGGCGTTGGCGATGCAGCAGTTGGCGCCTATGCGGACGTCGTCACCGAGGGTCACCCGACCTTCGAACACGCAGTTGACATCGATTTCCACGTCCTGCCCGCAGGCCAGCGTGCCACGCACGTCAAACCGCGCCGGGTCGCTGATGCGCACGCCCTGCTCCATCAGGGCCGTAGCCTGGCGCAGCTGGTAAACACGCTCGAGTTCCGCCAGTTGCACCGGGCTGTTGACACCGGCGACCTGCGCAGCATCGGTGATCTGGTGCGCCACCACGGCCACGCCATCGGCAACGGCAAACTTCACGATGTCGGTCAGGTAATACTCGTTCTGCGCGTTTTTGTTGTCCAGCCGGGCCAGCCAGCTGCGCAGCAGACGCGTGGGCACGGCCATGATGCCGCTGTAGATTTCGCGGATCTCGCGCTGGGTGTCCGTTGCATCCTTGTGTTCGACAATGGCGCGCACCTGGGCGGAGGGTTCTGCACCGGCGCGGACGATACGCCCGTATCCCGTCGGGTCGGCCATGCTGAGCGTGAGCAGGGCCAGGCGCTGGCCGTCGCACTGCGCCAGCAGGGCCTGCAGGGTGGCGGCCTGGGTCAGGGGCACGTCGCCCGACAGCACCAGCGTGACACCGTCGTCCGCCAGCAGTGGCAGCGCCTGCTGCACCGCGTGGCCGGTGCCCAGCTGGGGCTCCTGGCGCGCAAACTGCAGTTTGGGCATGGCATTCACGGCGGCGACGGCCTGCGCCATACTGTTGCATGCGGACTCCACTTCGGCGGCACCGTGGCCGGTGATGACCACCGCCTGCCGGGCCGATAACCGCGTTGCGCAGTCAATCACATGCGCCAGCAAGGCACGGCCGCCCAATCGGTGCAACACTTTGGGTAATGCGCTTTTCATCCGCGTGCCTTTGCCCGCGGCCATGATGACGACATCAACTGGAACTGGAGTGGCCATGAAGTTTCCTGTGAATTGGGGGTCTCGAAAGTGGCGTCCGGCCAGGCCGGAACTGAAACGCAGCACCCAGATTATCGGTGTGCTGCTGCTGAGCGGGACACTGCTGGCCTGCAGTGCGGTCAAATTCGCCTACAACCAGGCGACCGAGCTGGCGTACTGGCAGCTCAACAGCTACTTCGAATTCGACGACACCCAAAAGCCCCTGGTCCGGGAAGAACTGGCACGCCTGCATCAATGGCACCGGCAAACACAGCTGCCAGCCTATGTCGAAACACTGGAGAAATGGAAGGCCTGGCTGCCCGCCGAGATCGACGAGGCGCGGGCCTGCGGCATCTTTGAGGAGGTGAAAACCCGCCTGCAAGCCATTTCGGACCGCGCCGCGCCTGCCATGGGTAGCGTGGTGGGTAGGCTGGGGCCGGAGCAGCTGGAGGCCCTGAAGCGGAAATTCTCGAAACTCAATACGGAGTACCGTGACGATTTTCTGGAGGGCAGCCCCGAAGACCTGATCAACCGGCGGCAGAAGAAGGCGGTCAGCCGTGCCGAGATGCTGTACGGTACGCTGGACGACAGGCAACTGGCGGTGCTGCGCAGCCGCATCTCGCAGTCGGTGTTTGACGCGCGGCTTTCGCTGGCCGAATACCAGCGCCGCCAGCGGGACGCCTTGCAGAGCCTGGGGCCGCTGATTGCCGGCCGCGCCACGTCCGAGCAAGCCAGGCCGCTCATGCAGGCCTACTTTGACCGAGCCGTCAATTCGCCGGACCCGGCCTACCGCAGTTACCAGGAGCGGCTGACGCGCGACAGCTGCAAAACCTTTGCAGCGCTGCACAACAGCACGACGGTGGCGCAACGCGCCAGGGCGGTGCAAACGCTGCAGGGCTACGCGCAGGACTTCGGCATTCTGGTCGCCGGGCGCTGACGCCAGGGCGCCAGTCAGGGCCGCCACCCATCGCCGCCCTTATGACCCCGGGACCTGGCGTGCGACAGGCCTTCCTGCTCAGCCAGCTTCGGCGCTCCGGCTTCGACGGGGTCCGCAGGGCGGGCGACCTGCGCGGCAGGTGGTGCGGCGGCCGTTACCGCTGTGAAGGGTTGCTGCTTCCCGTGAACGCAGACGAGGACTCACCCGCCTGCCTGAGGCGACGTGGCTGGAATTCGCCGGAACCACTGCTTTGCTGCTGCTGACGGTTCGCGGGGTACTGCGGTTGTTGCTGCAGGCGGCGCAATGGGGAAATGCTTTTGCTGTCCAAGAAAAACTCCCGAGGCGGAAAATCCATGTGTCGGGACAACACATCGAGGACACCTCAAGGTCTAGCGTAGAAAGCTGAGCCGGCCAGCCCTGTCATCACGCCCTGCCGCTTGCTGTCAGACACGTCCTACAGCCCCTAAAGCATCGGCACTTTGCGCATCGGCAGGTCGTAATAATCGGCAATCCGGTGCAGGGCCTTGGGGTTGAGCAGGGACAGCTGCCCGCCCTTGAGTTCATGCAGCCCCAGCTGCTGCAGGCGCCTCAGGGTCTTGTTGGTGTGCACCAGCGACAGGCCCAGTGCATCGGCAATGTGCTGCTGGTTGATGGGAAAAGCCATGGACCCGTCCTGCACCAGCCCCAGCCGCTCGGCGCGCCGATAGAGATGGATCAGCAGCATCGCCAGCCGCTCTGTCGCATTGCGGCGCCCGGTGGTCAGCAGGTTTTCATCGACCATGCCCTCCTCGCGCGCAGCCAGCCAGGTCAGGTCGTAACCCAGGCTCGGGAAGCGGCGGAACAGCTCCCACAGGCCGTCGCGAGGAAACACACACAGGGCTGCATCTGTCAGCGCTTCCACACCATGCGAGGGCCCGTCGGCAAACTCCTGCTGCAGGCCGATGATGTCGCCGGGCAGCAGGAAATTGAGGATCTGCCGCCGCCCGTCACTGAGGGTCTTGAAGCGAAAGGCCCAGCCGGCATACAGGGTGAACAGCTTGCCGTTGGGGTTCTGCTCCGAAATGATGGCACTGCCGGCCGGGGCAAGGGCCGAACCGCTCCGGAACGATTCGATGAAAGCCAGCTCCTGCGGCGACACCGGCTTGAAGGCCTGGGTGGCGCGCAGCCTGCAATCGGCACAGCGGCGGGGACAGGGTCTGGCGCCAGACAGGGGGATGAGGTTCACCGAAAAATTTTAATACCGAAATCCAGTGTCTTTTGACATTGTGGCGCCCGGGGCCGCTGGCTACATTACACGCCATCCATGAACAAAGTATCCGAATTACATGAAGTGCTGTACCTCAGCACCCTCGCCCCCGGCGCGCCCCTCAAGGTCATATCCGACATCGCCTCCAAAGCACGCAAGGCCAACGAAGCCGCAGGCATCACCGGTCTGCTGGTGTTTGACGGCCTGCAGTTTTGCCAGCACCTCGAGGGGCCCCGCAAGGCCGTGCTGGCCCTGACCGAACGCATCCGCCAGGATCCGCGGCATGTCGATGTCGACATCCTGTACCACGGCCCGCTCGCACAGCGCCGTTTCAGGCATTTTGGCCTCGCTTACACCGCCGTCGAGGACGTGGATGTGCTGGTCCGGCTGCGCGACGTCGGCGCCGAAGCAGCACTGGCCCAGTTTCTGGCGCTGGTATCGACACTGGATCTCGACGGCTGAGGGCGCTGCCGGCCAGTCACATTGCCACTACCACCGCAGGTGGCTATATTGCATGCACCCATGCCTCATACCGATCCCACCGCCGACCTGCACGAAGTCATCTACGTCAGCACCCTCGCCCCCGACGCGCCAACCAGCGTCATTGCGGACATTGTCGGGAAAGCCCGCCTGCACAACCCCTGGCTGAGCATCACGGGCCTGCTCATCTTTGACGGCATGCGTTTTTGCGAACAGATGGAAGGCAGCCAGAAAGACGTTCTGGCGCAACTGGCGCGCATCCGGCAGGACACGCGTCACATCAACCTGAGGGTCGTGCACCAGGGGCCGCTTGCCGTGCGCAGGTTCCGGCGCTTCAGCCTGGGCTACACCACGCTGGACGATGACGATGCACTGGGCCGGCTGGAAGCACTGACCGGCCAGGACGCCATCGCCGCCTTCCTGGCCCTGCTTTCAAGCCTTGACCTGGATGCCTGACACTGCCGCCTGAATGGAATCAGGCTTGTTGCAGCGCCGTCCACATTTTCTTGTCACGCTCGACGGTCCAGATGCGTGGCGAACAGTTTTTCGACCTGCGAGGGACCCCGCTTGCGGGGATCGAAGCGAAAAACTGCGAGGTTAATCCGCGCGCCGCCGGGAAACCGGATCAGGCTTGCAGCGCAGCCCACATTTCCTTGTCACGCTTGGCCGTCCAGATGCGTGGCGAACAGTTTTTCGACCTGCGAGGGGCCCCGCTTGCGGGGATCGAAGCGAAAAACTGCGAGGTTAATCCGCGCGCCGCCGGGAAACCGGATCAGGCTTGCAGCGCGGCCCACATTTCCTTGTCACGCTCGGCCGTCCAGATGCGCGGATTCTTGATCCCGCTGGCTTCGTCGTAAGCCCGGCTCACGTCGAACGGCAGGCAGTGTTCGTAAATGAAGACCTGGCCAAAAATCGGGTCCATGCTTTTTCGCGTGTGAACCATCGCGGCCTTGAGGTCCATCTTGGCGGCGGCCGCCTCCTTGCCGCAACGAAACAGCGTTTCAACCCACTGCTTGGTGTAGTCGATGGCCTTGTTCACCTCGGCAGCCCCTTTCATCGCCTCGCCGCGGCCTGGCACGATGGCCTCGGCCCCCAGCGCACGCAACGCTTCCAGGGTGGCGGGCCACTCTTCGAGCTGGGCGTCACCGGTGTAAACGCCGGCCTGGTACTCGACCAGGTCACCGGAAAACAGCACTTTTTCCTCTTCCACCCAGGCAATCGTGTCGCCGCGCGTGTGGCCCGGGCCCGGATGCCAGACCTGCACCTTCACGCCGCCGAGGTCGATCACCAGCTTGCCGGGGACTTCGCCTTTGACCGGGTTGCCGCCGGCAATCACCATCGTCGGCCAGGTCAGGCCGGGCACGCTTTCAGCATTGCGAAACAGGCGCGGGAAACGCTCCATCTCGCTTTGCATGTCCTGCGCGCCGCGCTCGACGATCAACTCGTAGGTGCCCTGGCTGGCGATCACCTCGGTCGCGCCTTCGGCGATGTAGGCGCTGGCGCCCAGCACCCGCACTGCGTGGTAGTGGGTCAGCAGCACGTACTTGATGGGCTTGTCGCTGATGGCGCGGATGCGCGCAATCAGGTCCTGCGCCATGGCCGGGGTGGCCGTCGCGTCGCTGACCATGATGAACCTGTCGCCAATGATCACGCCGGAGTTGGGGTCGCCCTCGGCGGTGTAGGCCCAGCAGTGGGCGCTGAGCTGCTCGAAGGTGATTTTTTTATCCGTGAGGTCGGACTGCGAGGCAAAGGCTTTGGACATGGGGGAAGTCTCCGTTGGGAAAGGGCCGAGAGCACGGCCTGAATCATTGTCATTTTACTATACGTAACTTATTACGAATAGTAAAACCCCACAAGCCCCAACCCTTCTGTGCCGCTGTCAGGACAGTCCGCGTTCGAGCATGGCGACCACCTCCTGGGCATAGTCGCGGTAACTCATGGGCCCGTCGGGACGCATCCAGGTGAAGGTCCAGTTGATCATGCCGAACAGCATCATGGTCACGGCCGTCTGGTTGGCGGGCGTGATGCGCTGCGGGTAGGCGCGCTTGAGAAAACGCGTCATGGCCGAGACCACATCGCGCTGCCGGTCCAGGATCAGCTCGCGCTGCACGTCCCCGAGGAACTTGGTGTCGCCCAGCAAGGCGCTGTGGCGCGTGGCCGAACTTTCGTACTGGTCCAGGAAGTTGCGGATCAGTTCGTGCAGGGCGGCGCGGTCGTCCAGGTTCTTGCGCTGGGCGCTGGCCTCGGTCTGGCCGATGATGGCCAGCAGGTGCTGGGTGTAGCGGTCCAGCAGGTCGAACAGGATGGCCTCCTTGCTGCCGTAGTAGTGGTACAGCCGGGCCTTGGAGGTGCCGCAGGCCGCGGCGATGTCGTTCATGCTGGCGGCCATGTAGCTGCGCTGTGCAAAACACTGGGCGGCCACGTCGAGAATGGCTTCGCGCTGGAGCTCGTGGGTGGCGGATTTGGGACGGGCCATGCGCTATTGTGAAGCACGCAGGTCGCGCTAAAGTAGCGCCATGCCTGCCGACCTGTCCTTTGCCCACTACTGCTGCGAGCTGCTCACCAGCGTCGGGCCGTGCACGGCACGCCGCATGTTCGGCGGGTTTGGCATCAGCACCGGGGGGCTCAACATCGCGCTGCTGGCAGATCTCGGCCAGGGGGACACCCTCTGGCTCAAGGCGGACGAAGAAACCCGCGGCCTTTTTGAAGCCGCGGGCTGTGCGCCTTTTGTCTACGAGGCCAAAGGCAAGGCCATGAAGCTGAACTACTACAGCGCGCCCGCAGACGCGATGGAGTCGCCTCAGCTGATGGCGCAGTGGGCCCGGCTCTCGCTGGAATGTGCATTAAAAGCACGTGCAGCCAAGGCAGTGCGGGCGCGACCAGCTACCAAATCAATAGCAAAACGCGGTACCACCGCGAGCAAGGTCGCCGTCAAGACGCCCGCCAGGCCGGCCAGCAGGCGGCCAGACGCGGTGGCGGCCAGGCCGGCAGCCAGCCGCAAATCACGCAAAGGCTGAAGCACACCGGCACGCCACTGGGGGCTGCGGGCCAGCGCCATGGCCCGCCGCTCCGCGATGGCCAGCCCCGCCGTGGCCGGCAACGGGTCCCAGCTGAAGTAGGCCGCCGCGTTCTGTGCGGCGTCCCACGACTCCATCACCAGCGCCTGACCGGGCAGCAGCTGGAGGCTGTCTCCAGCGCCCAGGACATGGTCACCGCCACGCACGCCGTCGTCCAGTTGCGCATGGTCGAAGGTGATCCACACCCGGCCATGCGCAATGCGCAACACACCGGGGCGCGTGGGCCGCAGGGTCAAGGCCCGGCCGTCGCCCAGTTTCCAGCAGCCCGACACCGCGTCTGTGCCGGCGAATGATTGCAGCTCATGGTGGTGAAGGTGGTTCATGCTGTTCTCCTGAAAGACAAAACTCGTTGATGGGAAGGAATGATCGCGCCCCGGCCCTTGGCAGTCCAATGAATTCGCGCTACGCTATTCATTCCTGAAACGCATTAATCAGCAATTCCTGCCATGCAGCATTCAAAAACCCACTTGCGCACCCGTCCGATCTCGGCGGGCCAGTTGCGCGCCTTCGAGGCCGTCGCCCGGCACCTGAACTTTCGCGCCGCCTCCGAGGAACTGGCGCTGACCCAGTCGGCCGTGAGCCGGCAGATCCAGGCGCTGGAAGAAGAAGTCGGCCTGAGCCTGTTTCACCGCCACACGCGCTCCGTGGAGCTCACGGGCGCCGGCGGCGTGCTGCTGCGTGCCGTCTCGCCTTCGCTCGAACGCATCGACGGCGCGGTGCGGCAGATCCGCCAGAGCGCCGGCCGCAAAAGTGTTTCGCTCACCACGTTCGCATCGTTCGCCTCGATGTGGCTGATCCCGCGGCTCGAAGCCTTCCAGCACGACAACCCCGACATGGACATCCGCATTGATGCGTCCGACGTCGCCATTGAGCTGGACACCTCGGACCTGGACATGGCCATGCGTTATGGTCCCGCGGCCACCATGCCGGCCGGGGCGATACGGCTGTTCGGCGAACAGCTGACACCGGTGGCCAGCCCCTGGCTACTCAAAAGCAGCCCGCGCCTGAAAAAACCTGAAGACCTGGTGCACTTCGCGCTGATCGAGGCCGGCGATTCGCATTCCACCCACATGGAGTGGCTGACCTGGCGGCGCTGGCTCGAAGTCCACGGCACCCCCAAGCTGGAGGGCAAACGCTGGCTCTACTTCAACTACGCCTACCAGATGGTGCAGGCCGCCCTGACCGGCCAGGGCATCGTGCTGGCGCGCCTGCCGTTGATCGCCGAAAGCCTGGCTTCAGGCGACCTGATCGAGCCCCTGCCGCACATGCGGCTGGAGTCGCCGATGGCCTACTGGCTGATCGTGGGCACGCGCAGCGCCGTCCGCCCCGAGGTCAGGGCTTTCTGCGACTGGCTGATGGCCCAGAGTGCGCTGACCCGCCAGGCGATTGGCGACGTGCCGGATCCGGACACGGTGGACAACATCGACTGATCTCCGGCGTCACGCTGCGGTGTGCCCAGGAGGACCTCTGGCGGGAGCAGACCCGGTTGTTTTCACCGTTTGAGGTGTGCCAGCAAGCCGGGTCTCGCCCCGGCGGGCGACTTACTTTTCTTTGCTTCGCCAAAGAAACCTAAGGAAAAGAAAGGCGACCCGATGGTCTGGGACCCTTCGCTTCGCTACGAGCAACCTGCGGTGCTCGCCGAAATCGGGGTCGAGCTCGAACTCGCTAGCTCAGACAATCGCTCGCCCTGATCCGCTTTCGGCTGTGCTCCTCGGCCCAGCCC
>JAZKAP010000010.1:0-82305 GCA_040389085.1 Pseudomonadota bacterium | reverse complement strand
CGCCGTGCAGGCCGCCCGAGACCTTGTAGCTGTTCTGGTTGAACTTGCCGCCGGCATGCAGCTCGGTCAGCGCAATCTCGGCCGCCGAACGCTTGGGCTCGTGTTTGTCGTCCATCTTGATGCCGGTCGGGATGCCGCGGCCGTTGTCCACCACGCTGATGGAGTTGTCCAGGTGAATGGTGACCATGATGTCGTCGCAATGGCCGGCCAGCGATTCGTCGATGGAGTTGTCGACCACCTCGAACACCAGGTGGTGCAAACCCGTGCCGTCGGACGTGTCGCCGATGTACATGCCAGGGCGCTTGCGCACGGCCTCCAGGCCTTCCAGGATCTGGATCGAGCCCTCGCCGTACCCTTCGGACGCACCGGCCTGGTTGCTGTCGATCTTGGGCTGGAAATTGGAGCTCCCCTCGCCGCCCTCACCGGAATGAACGCCTTCCATTTCGCGGCCCGTGTTGTCAGGAGCGGCTTCGTTGGCTTTGTTTTCTTCGGTCATAACTAACTTTTACCTACGGTGAAACTTCGTTTTCTCAAACTCTTGAATGACCAAACCCGCTTTGGCTAGCGGGTTCGGCTGGGTGGCGGTTTTATTTTTCGAGGACTGTGACGCTTAAATCCGCATCGGCATCACGACGTATTTGAAGGCGGCGTTGTCCGGAATCGTCAGCAGTGCAGAGCTGTTGGAATCGGCCAGCTCGATCTTCACCATGTCCTGGTCCATGTTGGCCAGGGCGTCGATCAGGTAGGTCACGTTGAAGCCGATTTCGATGGCGTCGCCGCCGTAGTCGATGTCGAGCTCGTCGACCGCTTCTTCCTGCTCGGCATTGTTCGACGCCACACGCAGGGTGCCCGGTTCGATGTTCAGGCGCACGCCCTTGAACTTCTCGCTGGTCAGGATGGCGGTGCGTTGCAGCGAGGCCAGCAGCGGCACGCGGCCCAGGGTGATGATGTTTTTGTGGTTCTTCGGGATCACGCGGTTGTAGTCGGGGAACTTGCCCTCGACCAGCTTGGTGACGAATTCCATGCCTTCGAACGAGAACTTGGCCTGGTTGCCGGCGAACTGCATCTCGATCGCGCCTTCCTTGTCGCTGAGCAGGCGCTGCATCTCGAGCACCGTCTTGCGCGGCAGGATCACTTCCTGGCGCGGCACCTCGACATCGAGCGTAGCCGACGAAAACGCCAGGCGGTGGCCGTCGGTAGCCACCAGGCTGAGCTGCTTGCCTTCGGCGACGAACAGGATGCCGTTGAGGTAGTAACGGATGTCATGCACGGCCATGGCGAACGAGACCTGGTTCAACAGCTCTTTCAGGACCTTTTGCGGCACCGAAAAGCTCGGGCCGAAATTGGCGGCTTCCTGCACCAGCGGAAAGTCTTCGGCCGGCAGGGTCTGCAACGTGAAGCGGCTCTTGCCACCCTTGAGGATCAGCTTGTTCTGCGCCGATTCCAGCGACACCGTCTGGTCGCTGGGCATGGAACGCAGGATGTCGATGAGCTTGCGTGCGCCAACGGTGGTCGTGAAGTTGCCCGTGTCACCGTCCAGCTCGGCTGTCGTGCGGATCTGGATTTCCAGGTCGCTGGTCGTCAGCTGCAGTTGCGCGCCGGTCTTGCGGATCAGCACGTTGGCCAGAATCGGCAACGTGTGCCGACGCTCAACAATGCCCGCGACCGATTGCAGAACCGACAAAACTTTATCCTGGGTGGCTTTGAGAACGATCACTGTCTTAACCTCTTATTTCTTTAATTCAAATTAGTAGTAGTAGATAAGGGAAGCACGTTTCTGTGGACAGCCCTATTTTCTTCTTTTTGATCAACTACTTGGCGCTTGTTTAACCTTGTGGTCAGACCACTCCCTACCCTGCCGCTCGACATGAACAACTTCCGGAAATCCACTTCCCCTGTGGATAAGTCATCAGTTGTTCAAAAGTTGTCCCCATGGTTGTCAGGCGAGCCTGAAACCGATGGGAAGTTGCTGAAAAAGTATTCAATTCAGCCTTTCAGTGTTTGTTCCAGCACGTGCAGCTGCTGGTTGAGTTCGGTCATCTGCTGACGCTCGGCCGCCATCTTGCGCACGGCGTGCAGCACGGTGGTGTGGTCGCGGCCGCCAAACAGCTCGCCAATTTCGGGAAGGCTCTTCTGGGTCAGTTCCTTGGCCAGGTACATGGCAATCTGGCGCGGCCGGGCAATGCTGGCGGGCCGCTTCTTCGAATACATGTCGGCGACTTTAATCTTGTAATAGTCGGCCACGGTCTTCTGGATGTTCTCGACCGATATCTGGCGGTTCTGAATGGACAACAGGTCGCGCAGGGCTTCCCGGGCCAGCTGGATGGAGATTTCCTTGAGGTTGAAGCGCGAGTAGGCGAGGATCTTGCGCAGCGCGCCTTCAAGCTCACGCACGTTGGAACGCACGTTCTTGGCCACAAAAAACGCGACCTCTTCGGGCATGACCGTGCCTTCGGCCTCGGCCTTGCGGATCAGGATGGCCACGCGCATCTCCAGCTCGGGCGGCTCGATGGCAACCGTCAAACCCGAGTCAAAACGCGAGATCAGGCGCTCATGGATGTCCGTCAGCCCCTTGGGGTAGGTGTCGCTGGTCATCACGATGTGCGACTTCTTGGTCAGCAGCGCCTCAAAGGCGTTGAAGAACTCTTCCTGGGTGCGGTCCTTGTTGGCGAGGAACTGCACGTCGTCGATCAACAGCAGATCGAGCGAGTGGTAACGCTCCTTGAACTCGTCAAAAGTCTTGCGCTGGTAGGCTTTAACCACATCCGAGACAAACTGCTCGGCGTGGATGTAGAGAACTTTGGCGGCGGGGTTGTCGACCATCAGCTTGTTGCCGATGGCGTGCATCAGGTGGGTCTTGCCCAGGCCAACGCCGCCATAGATGAACAGCGGGTTGTAAAGCTGGCCCAGACTGCTGGCCACATGCATGGCGGCGGCACGGCCCATGCGGTTGGCCGTGCCTTCGATCAGGGTGTCGAAGGTCAGCGCGGTGTTGAGCCGGCTCTTGAACGGCGCCCCGGCGGCGTCTTCGGCGACGCCCAGGCCAGCCGGCTCGGTGACGCCGTTGCCCTCAAAGCTTCGCGTCAAAGGTGCAGACCTGGTGCCGGGTTCGCGCTGAGCGAGCGCTAACTCAAGGTGAATGCTGTGACCGGAAACCTTCTCCAGCAGGGCAGAAATACGGCCGGCATATTGCGCGCGTATCCAGTCCAGCTTGAAGCGGTTGGCAACTTGAATGGTGACTTTGGACAGGTCGCCGGCGACCTCGGCCACCAGCGGACGGATCCAGGTGTTGAACTGCTGCTCGGGCAGTTCCTGCGCCAGATGGTCCACGCAGCTTTGCCACAAGTCCTGGCTTGAACTGTGAACGGCTCCCTCACGCATGGTGTCCGGGGGCTGGGTAGTCGCATTGGCCAGCATGCTTTTGCTTGTGGATATTATTAATTTTTGGCACCCGTTATTGTAGTCGTGTGGCGTAGTTATCCACACAAAAAGGACTTCGGGTTTTAACCTAGGTAGCGCCGGGCGGTCGCTGCGCGGCCCTGGCGCCGGCGTTGACAGGGGGATCTCAGCATTTACCGGCAATGCGGCCCCTAACTTGTTGCCAGCGTTGGGAAATCTGCGATAATCGTGGGTTTCCCTGATTCATAGCGGGTCGGCGCGCCGTGGCGATGCTTGTTTTCAAGCACCGTTTACGCCTTGCGGGCCCTGCTGACTTGCAGAGTTGGTTGTGTTGTACAGCCGCCAGGATCGAATCGCAGAATTTTCAGATTTTGCACAAGGGAGCTTTTTGTAGCTTGTAGGACCCATCATGAAACGCACATACCAACCTTCCAAAGTCAAGCGCGCCCGTACGCACGGTTTCCTGTCACGCATGAAAACACGTGGCGGCCGCGCAGTGATTGCTGCCCGTCGCGCCAAGGGCCGCAAGCGCCTGGCTGTCTAAGCGCCGGGTCCAGCAGGCCTATTGCTTCGCGGACGCCTGGCGCTAGTGCAGCGGCTTAAAACCCGACCCCAGTTCCAGGCAGTCCTTGCTGGCGTCATTGTTGCAAGAACAACGCATTTCGCATTGCACCGCAATGCGCTCGATGCCATGAACGCGCAAACCGTGCCCAGCAAGACCCATGACACGCCGGACCTGTTTCCCGTTCAGGATGTCTGGGTCGGGGCGATGGTGCCCAAACGCTGGGCCAAACGGGCCGTCACGCGCAACGCCATCAAAAGACAGATCTACACCGTGAGCGCTGATTTTTCGCCTCGCCTGTCCCGTTCCGGGTGGGTGATCCGTTTGCGTCGTGACTTTTCGCGCAAGGAATTTGTCAGCGCCAGCTCGGAGGCGCTCAAGCAGGCCGTGCGCAGCGAAGTGCATGCCTTGATGCAGGCCGGGGCGCAGGCCGCATGAGCGCGCTGTCCACGCTTCGCCGTGCGGCGGTGACGCTGAGCCGGCTGCCGCAGAAAACACTGGTGGCCCTGGTCAAGGGTTACCGCCTCCTGCTCAGCCCCTGGTTGGGATCGTCGTGCCGCTTTGAGCCGACCTGTTCTGCGTATTCACTGCAGGCCTTGCAGCAGCATGGCGCTGCGCGGGGCAGCTACCTGACGCTTTATCGTGTGGCACGTTGCCACCCCTGGTGCAGCGGCGGTTACGATCCGGTGCCGCCGCCTTCCGGCCGTTCTTCCCTTTTCACCCGTCTGGTCACGCCCGTGACCTCGATCCCCTCTAAAAAGAAGCCGTCATGAACGACATTCGCCGTACCATTTTGTGGGTGATTTTTGGTTTTTCCATGGTCCTGCTGTGGGACCAGTGGCAGCTTTTCAATGGCAACAAGGCCACCTTTTTCCCGTCGCCCGCCCCCGCCGTGAGCACCACGGCACCGGCGAGCAAGCCGGCCAGTGCCGCCAGCGTGCCCACCGGCCCGGTCGGCGGCAGTGCCGTGCCGGCCCCGGTGGCCGGTGCCGCGGCAGCTTCGGCGCCGGGTGCGCTGCTTGCCACCACACCGTCGGCCACCAAGGAGCGCCTGGTCGTCAACACCGATGTGCTGAGCCTGACTTTCGACACCGAAGGCGGCACGCTGGTCCACTCCTCCTTCCTCAAGCACAAGGACATGGTCGACCAGTCCTCCGGCTTTGTGCTGCTCGATGAAAGTGCGGCGCGTGTGTATGTGGCGCAGTCCGGCCTGATTGCCGGCGCCGAGGGCGGCAGCTTCCCGACCCACAAGACATTGATGACCGCGGTTCCCGGCGAGCGTACGCTCAAGGACGGTCAGGACACCCTGGAAATCAAGTTCGAGTCGGCCGAGGTCGGCGGCGTCAAGCTGGTCAAAACTTACACGCTCAAGCGCGGTGTCTATGACATGACCGTGCGTCACGACGTGGTCAACACAGGTACCAGCGCGGCGTCGCCGCAGCTCTACCTGCAGCTGGTGCGCGACGGCAACAAGCCGCCCGGCGAGTCTTCGTTTTATTCCACCTTCACCGGCCCGGCGCTTTATACCGAGGCCAAGAAATACCAGAAGGTCGAGTTCAGCGACATCGAGAAAAACAAGGTGGACGTCGAGAAACAGGCGAGCAATGGCTACGTGGCCATGGTGCAGCATTATTTTGCGTCGGCCTGGATGCTGGCCGACGGCGTCCAGCGCGATATCTTCCTGCGCAAGGTCGACACCAACCTGTATGCGGTGGGCATGATCACACCGCTGGGGGCTGTGGCGCCCGGCACCACCAAAACGGTGGAGGCCCGGTTTTTTGTGGGCCCCCAGATTGAAAAGCAGCTCGAAGCCATTGCGCCCGGCCTGGAGCTGGTCAAGGACTACGGCTGGCTGACGATTCTGGCCAAACCGCTGTACTGGCTGCTCGACAAGCTGCACGGCTTCCTGCAGAACTGGGGCTGGTCCATCGTGGCGCTGGTGCTGCTGCTCAAGGCCGCGTTCTACTGGCTCAACGCCAAAGCTTATGCCAGCATGGCCAAGATGAAGGCGGTCAACCCGAAGATCATGGAAATGCGCGAGCGGCTGAAAGACAAGCCGCAGGAAATGCAGCAGGCCATGATGAAGATGTACCGCGACGAAAAGGTCAACCCCATGGGTGGCTGCTTCCCCATCCTGATCCAGATTCCCGTGTTCATTGCCCTGTACTGGGTGTTGCTCAGCTCGGTCGAGATGCGCAACGCACCCTGGATTTTGTGGATCAAGGATTTGTCCTCGCCGGATCCCTACTTCATTCTGCCCATCGTGATGACCCTGACCACCATGCTGCAGACGGCCCTGAACCCGACGCCACCCGATCCGATGCAGGCCAAGCTGATGTGGTTCATGCCGCTGATTTTCAGCGTGATGTTCTTCTTCTTCCCGGCCGGCCTGGTGCTCTACTGGATCACCAACAACGTACTGTCGATCGCGCAGCAGTGGGTGATCAACACCCGCATGGGTGTGCCGCCGCAGTTCAATTTGCCGAAGTTCAAGTAAACACAAAAAAAGGGCCGCTTCGCGGCCCTTTAACATGGTGCCCTCATGCTGGCCCGTCACCACGACCCCATCGCTGCCATCACCACTGCGCCCGGCCGCGGTGCGGTGGGCATCGTCCGCATTTCAGGCAAGGCCATGGCGCCGCTGGTCCAGACCTTGTGCGGGCGCGCGCTGACACCCCGGCAGGCCACCTACCTGCCTTTTGGCGACGCGGCTGGCCAGCCGATCGACCAGGGCCTCGCGATTTTTTTCCCGGCGCCGCATTCGTACACCGGCGAAGACGTGCTTGAGTTGCAGGCCCATGGCGGGCCGGTGGTGCTTCAGCTGCTGCTGGCACGCTGCCTGGAGGCGGCGGCAGAAAATGATGCCGCCACGGGCCGGCCGCGGCTCGCCGGCCTGCGCCTGGCCCAGCCCGGTGAATTCACCGAGCGCGCTTTTCTGAACGACAAGATCGACCTGGCGCAGGCCGAGGCCATTGCCGACCTGATCGACGCCAGCACCGAAACGGCCGCGCGATCGGCGGCACGTTCGCTGTCCGGGGAGTTTTCCAAAGAGGTTCATGCGCTGCTTGACCAGCTGGTGCACCTGCGCATGCTGGTGGAAGCCACGCTCGATTTCCCCGAGGAAGATATTGATTTCCTGCAGAAGGCCGATGCCCTGGGCCAGCTGACCCGTCTGCAGCAGACGCTGGCCACGGTGCTGCAGCGCACGCAGCAGGGCGCCATCCTGCGGGAAGGCATCAAGGTCGTCATTGCCGGCCAACCCAACGCCGGCAAAAGCTCGCTGCTCAATGCGCTGGCGGGCGCCGAGCTGGCCATCGTGACGCCGGTGGCGGGCACCACGCGCGACAAGGTCAGCGAACTGATCCAGATCGATGGTGTCCCCCTGCATGTGGTGGACACCGCAGGCCTGCGCGACAGCCTGCTGCCCGAGGTTGATGAAGTAGAAAAAATCGGGATTGAGCGCGCCTGGACGGAAATCCAGAGTGCCGATGCCGTGCTGTTCCTGCATGACCTGACGCGCCAGCACACGCCCGGGGATCTCCGCATTGCCATGAACTACCTCGCGGCAGACGCCCAAATCGCTGACGCCATCACCGACAGGCTGCCTGCCAACACACCGGTGATCGATGTCTGGAACAAGTCCGACATGGCCGGTGCCGAGGTGCTGGCCGCGGTTTCTTCAGGCGTGCTCATCTCCGCCAAAACCGGCGCCGGCCTGCAGCAGCTGCGCCAGCAGTTGCTGCAGGTGGTGGGCTGGCAGGCCGCGCCCGAAGGGGTGTTCATGGCCCGCGAGCGCCATGTGCGGGCGCTGCGCCAGGTCGAGGCGCAACTCGCGCGGGCCGCCGCCCAGCTGCATGCACCGGCGCCTGCGCTGGACCTGCTGGCGGAAGACCTGCGCCAGGCCCAGAATGCCCTGGGCGACATCACCGGCCAGTTCACGACCGATGACCTGCTCGGCGAGATTTTTTCGAAATTCTGCATCGGCAAATAGCACGCTAACAATGGGTGGCCCCGGCCCGGGCCGACGGAAGCATCGGGCGAATTACATGTCGCGCGCCGGTGTATCAGGTGTAATCGGGCGTTAACGTCTCTTGCGGCAAGGTCCCCGCGAAGGGTATCTTCCACCCATCATGAACGCCCCCCTCCCCACTTCAGTCCGCTTTGACATCCAGGGACTGATCAATGCCATTGCACACAGCCATGCCAGCGACGCACTGCGCTGTCAGTTCACGCCGCAACAGTGGGACGTGCTGGCCGGCTACATGCAGCCTTTCGCCCTGCAGCAGGGGCAGTCGCTGATCGAGCAGGGCTCTGCCGACCAGACCCTGTATTTCATCGAGAGCGGGACGCTGAGCGTTCACTACCAGGACGAGAAGGGACGCATACGGCTGGCCATGGTGGCTGCGGGTTCCATGGTGGGCGAAGGCGCGTTTTTCTCGCGCCTGCCGCGCAACGCCACCGTGCAGGCCTCCAATGCCTGCCAGCTCTGGTGCCTCACCGCGATTCGTTTCAAGGAGCTGTCCAACCGGCACAGCCCGATTGCACTCGAGCTGTGCCTGGCCATGGGCGGGGTGATGGCCAAGCGCCTGTACAACCGTCCCAAACGTGTGGCGGTCACCTGAGAGCGCTGGGTCGTGACCCGTGGTGGCATCACCACACAGGCGGGCGCCAACAAGCGCCGATGGTGCAATCAGGCGGCCATAACGTGATTTATTGCAGGGATAGGCGCCAGGACTTACCGGCGGTAGCTTGCACCCGCCCGGCGCGGGCTGTCTTGACAAGAGGAATCAGTAAACTAGACCGATGAAAGTTGCAGGCCTCCTGCAACACCACCCCGATCGCTGCATGCGCAGCCATCATTTTCCAGGCGCCAGGCGATGTCATTATTCAGTTGGTTTTCCGGTACCTCCAGCAACGACCAGCACGTCTCCGGCAAGGCGCGGCCGGACGCCGACAGTTCGGGGCTGACGCGCGACGAGCGGACCCGGCCGGTGGCGGGCGCACGGCCCAGGGCGTCGGTGCCAACGCCCCTGAAAACCGGCGAACATGCCGGCGAGCAGAAATCCCAGCGGCATGCCAAGCGGGAGTTGCTGTATGCCGCCGTGCGCGAGGCCATGATCCGGGCCGGCGTCCTGTCGGCCAGCTACAAATTCAAGGTGTTATCCCTGGACCCGCGCGGTGACCAGTTCATGGTCATGATGGACCTGGCGCAGGAGTTCGGCGGCCAGACCGATCGTCTGGCAGAAATCGAGGTGATGATTGCCCAGAGCGCCAAGTCGCGCTACAACATCCGTGTGACGGCGGTGTACTGGCGCATGAACGAGCTGGTGTCGGTGGGCCGTCCCCGGCCCACCACCCACGGCGCCCAGCCCCACAGCGCGCCAGCCGCGCTACCCGAGCCGGCTGTCGCTGCCGTTGCCGTTGCCGCCGTCGGGACGGCTGCTGCGGCGCCGGCCACCTCCCGTTTTGAACCGATTCAGGACGACGAAGTGGCTGCTTTCAAGCAGGCCCTGGCAGCCGCGTCCGCCGGCGGTGGCGCTGCGCAGGTGGCCAAAGGCGTGTCAACCCGCAGCGGCCCGCACTCCTACACCCTGCTCACGGGTTTTGAAGATACCGAGATGCCGGAGATGCCTGTCTCGGCGCCGGCGCTCAGTGCCACGCAGTACGGAGACCTGATGTGAGCTGCGGGCACCGCTGCCCGCGTTTCCTGAACCGTGGAATCAATTCGTCATCCTGCCCTTGGTGGATGGGCGCCAATAGCTATTGATTTGATAGCGGTGACCGGGCTCAGTGGCCGGCGAAATCCACCAGCGTGAAAAGCGGCAGACCGGCGGCACGCAGTTTGGCGGAGCCGCCCAGCTCCGGCAGGTCCACAATCGCAGCGCCTTCCATGACGCGGGCGCCCAGCTTTTCCAGCAGCTTTTTCCCGGCCATCATGGTGCCGCCGGTGGCGATGAGGTCGTCGATCAGCAGCACCCTGTCGCCAGTCTTGACGGCGTCGGTGTGCAGCTCGACGGTGGCGCTGCCGTATTCGAGTTCGTAGGTTTCCTGCACGGTGGTGAAAGGCAGCTTGCCTTTTTTGCGGATCGGCACAAAACCAATGTTGAGTTCGTACGCAACCACCGCGCCGAGGATGAAGCCGCGCGCATCCAGCCCGGCCACCACGTCGGGGCGCAGCGCCGGATCCATGTAGCGGTGCACAAAGGCGTCAATCAGCACACGGAACACCTTCGGGTCCTGCAGCAGCGGCGTGATGTCGCGAAACTGGACGCCGGGGGTTGGCCAGTCGGGTACGGTGCGGATGTGGCTGCGGAGATAGGGGCCGAAATTGAACGCGTCGCGGGTGGAGGGCATGGATCTAGCCAAAAGTGCTGCGGGCCACCATTTTGCCCCTTGCATCAACCACCAGGCCTTCTCCCATCGTCATGCCTTCACCGGTCAGCGCCGTCATGTTGACCTGGTGGGTGACCCACACCTCGAAATGGCCCGCCGGGATGCGGCCCAGTGCCGCGCGCAATTGCGCCGTCTGAGGGTCCCTGCCGCCGGACCCGAAAAAGGAGTTGAGCGCCGGCCAGACCTGGTGGCGACCGAACGCCAGGTCCGCCGTGTCCTTGCAGCGGCACCAGGCGCTGGACTGGACGGTGCGGGGCAACAGGCCGCGGGACGTGAACCACTGGCCGATACGCCCGGCCTGCAGGCGCCCTTCTTCGCTGAGGTTGCGCTGCGTGCTGCACTGGTCCAGGCGAAAGTCTGGCGGGTCGCCGATGCCGGGCACGGTTTGCGCATGACGCAGCAACACCACACAGCCCCCGGCGCGCAGGCGGGTGGCAAGCGGCTCGGTTTGCGCGCCAGCCAGCCAGGGGGTGGCCAGCAGCGCGCCGGTGAAAAATCGTCGGTCCATGGGACTGGGAGCCGTCAGCCGCGTAAAAGTTTCTGCTCGGCCAGGGCCAGGGCTTCGGATTTGCCAGACAGCACCAGGGTGTCGCCGCCCTCGAGCAGCGTGTTGTCCAGCGCTTCCAGCGTCTTGCCGCCGCCCCGGCGCAGGCTGACCACGCGCACACCCGTCGCGTGCAGTGCCAACTCGCCCAATGGTCGGCCGGCCGACTTGGTGCCCAGCGGCAGCGTGACGGTGGCCAGGCGCTCCTGCTCCTGGTCGCCGGTCGTGTCGTCATCGGCACCGCGGAAGTAGCCGCGCAGCAGGTTGTAGCGCGCATCGCGCTGGTCCTGCACCACGCGGATCACGCGGCGCATGGGCACGCCCACCAGCGCCAGCGCGTGGCTGGCCAGCATCAGGCTGGCTTCGATGGCCTCGGGCACCACCTCGGTGGCGCCGGCGGCCTGCAGCTTTTCCAGGTCGCGGTCGTCCACGGTGCGCACAATCACGGGCACGGTGGGCGCATGGGCACGGATGTTGGCCAGCACCTTGAGCGCGCTGGCGGTGTCCAGGTAGGTCACCACCACGGCGCTGGCGCGCGCCAGGCCGGCCGCCATCAGCGACTGCAGGCGCACGGCGTCGCCGAACACCACCGAATCGCCGGCCGCTGCGGCCTGGCGCACCCGGTCCGGGTCCAGGTCCAGCGCGATGTAGGGAATGCCTTCGCGCTCCAGCATGTGGCCCAGGTTCTGGCCGCAGCGCCCGTAGCCGCAGACGATCACGTGCCGGTCGGTGTTGATGGACTTGCGCGCAATCGTGGTCATCTGCAGTGACTGCTGCAGCCATTCGCTGGAGACCAGCTTCATCACGATGCGGTTGCTGTACATGATGATGAAAGGCGTGGCCAACATCGACAGCACCATGCTCGCCAGGATGGGGTTGAGCAGTGACGGGGGAATGAGGTTGTTGCCCTGCGCGAGTGTCAGCAACACAAAGCCGAATTCGCCAGCCTGCGCCAGGTACAGGCCGGTGCGCAGCGACACGCCGGTGGTGGCGCCCAGGCCGCGCGCCAGCGCCGTGATCATGACCAGCTTGAACAGCACCGGCACGGTCAGCAGCAGCAGCACCAGCGGCCAGCGTTCGAGCACCAGCCGCCAGTCCAGCAGCATGCCGATGCTGATGAAAAACAGGCCGAGCAGCACATCGTGGAAAGGACGGATGTCGGTTTCCACCTGGTGCTTGAACTCGGTCTCCGAGATCAGCATGCCGGCGATGAAGGCGCCGAGCGCCAGGCTCAACCCGGCCAGCTCGGTCAGCCAGGCGAGCGCCAGCGTGACCAGCAGCAGGTTCAGCACAAACAGCTCGTCGCTTTTGCGTCTGGCCACCAGCGTGAGCCACCAGCGCATGACGCGCTGGCCGCCGGTCAGCAGCAATCCGACCAGCACCGTCGCCTTGAGGCCGGCAACGGCCAGGGCCATGAGCAGCTTGTCGGGGGAGGCGCCCAGCGCAGGAATCAGCACCAGCAGCGGCACCACGGCCAGATCCTGGAACAGCAGCACACCCATCACGCGTTTGCCGTGTTCGGAATCGAGCTCCAGTCGCTCGGACAGCAGCTTGACCACCACCGCGGTGCTGCTCATGGCCATCGCGCCGGACAGTGCCAGCGCGGTCTGCCAGGGCATCTTCCAGAGGGTGGGTGCCAGTGTTGCCAGGAACAGGGAGCCGCCGGTGGCCAGCACCATCGTGGACACGACCTGGAGCATGCCCAGACCGAACACGTGACGCCGCATCGAGCGCAGCTTGGGCAGGTTGAATTCGAGCCCGATCACAAACATCAGGAAAACCACGCCGAACTCGCCGAGATGGCGCACGCCATCGGAATTCTGTGCGAGCGCGAGCGCGTTCGGGCCTATCACCACGCCGACGGCCAGGTAACCCAGCATGGGCGGCAACTTGAGCGAACGGCAGGCGACCACGCCAAGCACAGCAGCCAGCAAGTACAGCAGTGTGAGTTCGAGCGCGGTCATGCTTTGATGGTAGCCGATAGGGGTCTTCTCCCCGGGGGTGATCGCGCAGGGTAGGCCCCGATTCAGTGCGGCTCTATAGAATGCAGGCATGAGCTTTGATCCCGCGAAATTCGACCCTGCGCAAGCGCTGGCACTGGCCCACAAAACCCTTGAAATCGAAGCAGCAGCAGTGCTTGGGCTGAAAAGCCGGCTAGGCCCCGAATTCGCGCACGCCGTGCAGGTCATGCTGGCCTGCACGGGGCGCGTGGTGGTGATGGGCATGGGGAAAAGCGGCCACGTTGGCCGGAAAATTTCCGCGACGCTCGCGTCCACCGGAACACCTGCCCTGTTTGTGCACCCGGCTGAAGCCAGCCACGGCGACCTCGGCATGGTGTCACCGGGGGATATCGTGCTGGCGATATCCAACTCCGGAGAGGTTCAGGAGCTGGCGGTCATCCTGCCGGCCCTCAAGCGCCTCGGGGTGACGCTGGTGGCGATGACCGGCCGCGCCGGGTCGACGCTTGCACAGCACGCCGATATTGTCCTGAACAGCGCCGTGGATGTAGAGGCCTGTCCGCTCAATCTGGCGCCTACGGCCAGCACCACCGCGCAAATGGCGCTGGGCGATGCACTGGCGGTTGCGCTGCTCGACGCACGCGGCTTCAGGGAAGAAGACTTTGCCCGTTCCCATCCCGGCGGCGCGCTGGGCCGCAAGCTGCTGACGCATATCGAGGATGTGATGCGCACCGGCGATGCCGTTCCTGCGGTTGGCTTGCAGGCCAGTTTTACGGAATTGATGCGCGAGATGAGCAACAAGGGCCTGGGCGCTTCGGCCATCGTCGATGATGCGCGCCGGGTGCGCGGCATTTTTACCGATGGCGATCTGCGCCGGCTGATTGAGAAAGGCGTGGACCTGCGGACCAGCAAAGCTGCCGAAGTCATGCATCCTGATCCGCGTACATTGCATGCCGGCGCGCTGGCCGTGGAGGCGGTGGCCTTGATGGAGCAGTACCGCATCACCAGCGTGCTGGTGGTGGACGACGCGGGCGTCTTGTGTGGCGCGCTCAACAGCAATGATCTGCTGCGCGCCAAAGTTATTTGATGTCACCGATGAAACCCC
Organism: Pseudomonadota bacterium; assembly: GCA_040389085.1. Taxonomy (GTDB): domain Bacteria; phylum Pseudomonadota; class Gammaproteobacteria; order Burkholderiales; family Burkholderiaceae_C; genus Polaromonas. The sequence continues at coordinate 68,344 of JAZKAP010000010.1, read as the reverse complement.
ATTCGCCAGCCCTGAATTTCGCGCCCCAACTGTTGCTGCTTGCGCAGCAGGTGAAAGTGGCCTTTTTTGATGTGGATGGCGTGCTCACTGATGGTGGCCTGTATTTCGGCGAATACCCGGAAGGCGACCCCCGGGCGACGCCGCAGGTGGGGTTCAATGCCGCGGGCGAGACGCTCAAGCGCTTCAACTCCCTCGACGGCCATGGCCTGAAGTTGCTGCAGCGCGCCGGCATCACCCCTGCGGTGATCACCGGGCGCGACAGTGCCGTGCTGCGGACCCGCTTGCAGGCCCTCGGCATCGTGCATGCCCATTTCGGAACCGAAGACAAACGCCCGGCGGCCGAGAGCACGCTCAAGGCGCTGGGGCTGGACTGGTCGCAGGCGGCGTTCATGGGGGATGACTGGCCCGACCTGCCGGTGATGCGCCGCGTTGTCTTCAGCTGCGCACCCGCCAACGCGCATGTGGAAGTCAAGGCCCTGGCCACGCATGTCACGCAGGCTCGCGGTGGTGACGGCGCCGTGCGCGAGTTCTGCGACCTGCTGATGGTGGCCAGCGGCCGCTACGCAGCCTTGCTGCAGGAGTACACCGCCTGATGGCCGCCAACCCCTCCCTGGGTCCGCCCGCGGGCGTGGTTCCTGCATGGCGCAACGCGCTGGACAGGGTGTCGCTGCTGTGGGAGCGCACCGCCATCTACATCCCGGTGCTGATGATGGGCGTGCTGGCGCTGGGTACTTACTGGCTGGTGAGAAACACGCCTGCCTCGCTGCCGCCGGAAGGCCAGAGGGCGGTCAGCGCCGAGCCCGACTACTACATGCGCAAATTCGGCATCAAGACCTTTGACGACGCGGGGCGGCTCAAAAGCGATGTCTCCGGCGCCGAGCTGCGCCACTATCCCGATACCGACACGCTGGAGATCGACCAGGCGCTGATTCGCAGCTACAGCCTGGAAGGCCGGCTGACAACCTCCACCGGAAACCGGGCCCTGACCAATGCCGACGGCTCGGAAGTCCAGCTCATCGGCAATGCACGCGTGGTGCGCGAAGCGGCCGTGGACACGGCCGGGCAGGAAATTCCGCGGCTCGAATTCCAGGGCGAGTTCCTGCACGTGTTTGTCAACGATGAGCGCGCGAAGTCGCACCTGCCGGTGGTCATCACGCGCGGCAGCGACCAGTTTGCCGGTGACACCTTTGCCTACGACAATCTTGACCGTGTGGCAGACCTCAAGGGGCGCGTCAAAGGCGTGCTCGTACCGCGCAAAGCCCCCGCGGGTGGCGCGCCCTGACGGCGGCCTGTGGTCGCCTGTAAAAGAGCCGGCCTGTTCAGGCCCGGCAGGAGTTCTCCATGTCCAGACTCGTTTTCATCACCGGCGCCTCCAGCGGCATTGGCCAGGCCCTGGCCCTGCGGTTTTTTCAGGCCGGGTACCGGCTGGCACTGGTGGCGCGCCGGACCTCCGAGGTGGAGTCATGGACTCAGGCTCATGGAATAAGCGCTGAAAGCTATAAAATCTATAGCGCCGATGTGGCGGACAGCAACAGCATTGTGGCGGCGGGGCAGGCCTGCATGGCGGCCCAGGGCGTGCCGGATGTGGTGGTGGCCAACGCCGGCATCAGCATTGGCATGGACACGGCGGTGCGCGAGGACCTGGAGGTGATGGCGCAGACGTTTGCCACCAACAATATCGGCCTGGCGGCGACGTTTCATCCCTTTGTGGATGCCATGGTGCAGCGGGGTTCGGGTTCGCTGGTGGGCATCGGCAGCGTGGCGGGCATTCGCGGACTGCCTGGCCACGGCGCCTACTGTGCCAGCAAGGCGGCAGTGATCAGTTACTGCGAGAGCCTGCGTGGCGAGCTGCGGCCTTCGGGCGTGAAGGTCGTGACCCTGTGTCCCGGCTACATCGACACGCCGCTGACGCAGAAGAACCGCTACGCCATGCCGTTTCTGATGCAGCCAGCGGCGTTTGCCGACAAGGCCTTCGCAGCCATTGAGGCCGGCGCCAGTTACCGCGTGATTCCCTGGGAGATGGGCGTGGTGGCCAAGCTGCTGCGCCTGTTGCCCAATGCGGTGTTCGACAAGGCCCTGGCGGGACGGCCGCGCAAACACCGGCAACCGGAAAAGCCACTGTAACGCTACAAAAACAATAGCTGCATATGCCCGCGCATCAAAGGCCACCATGCAAAAAGGCTTCAAAACCGAAGTCTTGAAGCCTTTTAAAGCTGTTTTCAGCCGAAGCTGAAGGGGCTGGGGGTCAGGGCTTAGTAGCCGCCGCGTCCGCCGCCAGAGCCGCCACCACCGTAGCCGCCGCCGCCGGAACGGCCGCCACCACCACCACCGCCGTAACCGCCACCGCCGCCGCCACCACCGTAGCCGCCGCCACCACCGCTACCGCCGCCGAAGCCGCCGCCAGTGCGTGGAGGACGAGCTTCCATCGGACGGGCTTCGTTGACGACAACGCTGCGGCCACCCAGAGGCTGGCCGTTCATGCCGGCAATGGCTGCCTGCGCTTCGGCATCGCTGCCCATTTCCACAAAGCCAAAGCCTTTGGAGCGACCGGTGTCGCGTTCCATCATGACTTTAGCGCTGGTGACAGCGCCGAACTGGCCGAAAGATTGTTGCAAGTCTTCGTCGCGGACTGAGTAAGGCAGATTGCCGACGTAAAGTTTGTTGCCCATGAAGGGACTCCTCTAAAACACAATAACAAAAGCGATGGGGTCCCGAAAGCACAACAAATCTTCAAACGTACCGCTGTAGCGCGCGAAACTGACCGATCACCTAACCTGTATGGATTTATACCCACACCCGCGCATTATGCGTCATATATGGGAAAAGCCAACAGGAATCCCGCAAAATCCGGAGCGGTTTGCGACCAACGGTAAGGATACGCCATGCAAAAAGGCTTCAAAACCGAAGTCTTGAAGCCTTTTAAAGCTGTTTTCAGCCGAAGCTGAAGAGGCTGGGGGTCAGGGCCTAGTAGCCGCCGCGTCCACCGCCAGAGCCGCCGCCACCGCCACCGCCGGAACGGCCACCGCCACCGTAAGGGCTGCGGAAACCGCCGTCGTTGCCACCACCACCGTAGCCGCCGCCGCCGGAACGGCCGCCACCACCACCACCGCCGTAACCGCCACCGCCGCCGCCACCACCGTAGCCGCCGCCACCACCGCTACCGCCGCCGAAGCCGCCGCCAGTGCGTGGAGGACGAGCTTCCATCGGACGGGCTTCGTTGACGACAACGCTGCGGCCACCCAGAGGCTGGCCGTTCATGCCGGCAATGGCTGCCTGCGCTTCGGCATCGCTGCCCATTTCCACAAAGCCAAAGCCTTTGGAGCGACCGGTGTCGCGTTCCATCATGACTTTAGCGCTGGTGACAGCGCCGAACTGGCCGAAAGATTGTTGCAAGTCTTCGTCGCGGACTGAGTAAGGCAGATTGCCGACGTAAAGTTTGTTGCCCATGAAGGGACTCCTCTAAAACACAATAACAAAAGCGATGGAGTCCCGAAAGCACAACAATCTTCCAACGTACAGCTGTAGCGCGCGAAACTGACCGATCACCTGACTGGCGTGGATTCGCATCCACAGCCTTTATGTTATGCGGCCAGGGCCGGGGAAGACAAGCAAATATTGCCATCGCCAGGCCGGGCGGACCCGCACCAACACTGGGCTGGCGGCCGGTTTTGCCCCGGGGCGCGAGAGCTGGCGCGCCGGCTGACGGTGCAGTGCGCCGAAATCAGCCTTTCGGAAGATGAAAGAGCATTGATTTTCAAGGGGAAAACAAAAAGTTTGTACCCACTTGCATTTTTTCGAAGACCCGGTCGGGATGCGCCACCGCAGCAGAGTGCAAAAAACGAATTTTTACGCTGCATACACAAATAGCCAGCTTCCTTGCGAGGCTCCGCGTTCGTCGGGAACACCGGTGGCCCGAGCAGCAGCGGCTGCCTGGCGTGCTGCCTCAGTCGGGCTTGAGGTCCTGGGTGTCCGGGCTGGTTGCCTCGCCCGCATAGTTGCGCCAGCGGCCCATCGCCAGTCGCATGGTGATCAGCTGGTTTTCAAATTGCGGGCAGGCTTTGCAGGCGAGCAGGTGCAGGCGCAAGGCAACGGTATCGGACAGGCGCAAGGCACGGTCCTCCCGCGCCACCAGCAATGCCGCGGCCTGTTTGCAAGTGCGCATCAGGGGAAGGGACTGGAGTTTCATGACGGCCATTCAGTGGGCCTGTTGGCCGAACCAGTGAATGGCCAGACATTCGCGCAGACGCAGGCGGGCACGGTGAAGCTGGACATACAGGTTGGTCGGCGTGAGCGAGAGTTCCTTACAGACTTCTTCGCAGGACAGTTCCAGCCATTCGCGCATCAGGAACAAACGCCCCAGGGCCGGCGGCAAGCGCTCGACGCAGGCATCGAGGATCTTGAAAAACTGGCTTTGCGCCAGGGTTTGCTGCGGATCGCCCCAGTCACCGGGCGGGCTGGCGAAGTGGCCGTCGGCCTGGAAGGCGAGCTTGTCCAGTTCATCGGCTTCGTCGTCGGCCCCATGGTCGGGAAGCGAGACCTCCCGGGCGTGGCTGCGGATCAGGTCGATGACCTTGTGCTTGAGAATCCCGACCAGCCAGGTCTTGAGCTGCGACCGGTTGCCAAAGGATTGCGGCTTGGACAGAGCCGCCAGCAGGGTTTCCGAGACGGCGTCTTCCGCCCAGGCATCGTTGCGCAGCTGCAGCCTCGCAAAACGCATGAGGTAGACCCGGTGTTCAAGCAGTTGCTCTTCAAAGGTGGCCATGGGTGGCAAGTCTAGCCGCAGCGCAGCGCAGGTGTGCAGAAAAATAATGCGGGCAGGCGCGTAAGGATTCCGGCTGCGCGGCGACCAAATGATTTGAAGTTATTCGCACTGCCTGCAGCTGCAACCCACCAAGGACACCACCATGGACACCGCTTATCGCGCATCACCCCCCGCCGGCCCTCACAGCGTTTCCCGTTCCGGCCGGACGTGTTCTGGTCTTGCCGTGGCCGCCCTCATCGCGCTGGGGATGGCTGCACCCTCGCAGGCGCAAACACCGCCGTCCTCCATGAAGGCGGAAAGTGTTGCTGCCGCGCGAGTGGCCGCAGCAGCGCCGCACATCGAAGGCAAAACGGTGGAGGGCAAACCCTTCAGGCTGTCTTCGCTCAAGGGCAAGGTGGTGCTGGTGTTGTACTGGTCCACCGGCTGCGCGGTGTGTCGCGACAAGATGCCCGAGCTGCGGACCAACTACGAAGGCTGGGCCGGCAAACCCTTCGAGCTGGTGGCCGTCAGCACCGACGCACGCATGCAGGACGTGCTGGACTATGAAGCCATCATCTCGCGCACAGTGGCGACCCGGCAGCGGTTTGTCCAGCTCTGGGCCGGCGACAGCAGCTACCGCGACAACCTGGGCCAACACGCGCAGCTGCCCGCGGGCTACCTGGTCGACAAGTCCGGAAAAATTGTCGAGCGTTACCTGGGACGGATTCCGCCGGAAGCCTGGGACCGCATTGCCGACCTGCTGTAGCCGCCAGCATTTTTTTCACGGTGAGAAAAAGCCTGTAAGAAAGCCGGCCGTCGCCAGACCAAGCTTTAACCAGACAGAGAAACAACACGGGTCTGGTTGGGATTTTTAACCTGTTCGAATCAACTGGAGATTTCAAATGAACCAACGCGCCCTGATTGCTGCAGCTGCAGCTTCCCTGCTGTCCACCATGCTGATGGCCACACCCGCTGTCGCCCAGGAAAAAGAAAAATGTTACGGCATCGCCAAGGCGGGCCAGAACGATTGCGCCAACCTGGCCGGTACCCATTCCTGCGCCGGTCAGTCCAAGCTCAGTGACGATGCCGGCGAATGGAAATACGTGGCCAAAGGCACTTGCGCCGGCATGAAAGGCATGACGGTCGACCAGGCGAAGATGAAAGGCAAGGCCATGATGGACAAGCCGATGATGGACAAGAAGAGCTGATGGCTTGTTGACTGTTCCCATCCGGGCGAAGCAGCCTGTCCCAGGACAGGCGTCGCCTTCTGGCTGTGACTGATTCCACTTTTTTCACCACGGGCATAGGTTGGCGGCATCCGCACTATGCCTGCCTGCTCGAGGCACCACCGGAGCTGGACTTCCTGGAAGTCCATTCCGAAAACTTTTTTGCACGCGGCGGCGCGGCGCTCGCCGTCCTGCATGAGGCCCGCCAGCGCTACCCGATCAGCCTGCATGGCGTCGGGCTGGCACTGGGCTCCGCAGTTGGGATTGATCCCTGGCACCTGGAGCAGCTCGCTGCGCTGGTCGAGCGCATCGAGCCGGTTCGCGTCTCGGACCATGCCTCGTTTGCGCGCGGACCGTGGGGGGGCGTCACCGTGCATGCGGCAGATCTGCTGCCGCTTGCCTTTCACCGGCAGTCGCTGGATGTGTTGTGCGCCAATGTGCAGCAGGTGCAGGACCGGCTCAAGCGCCGCCTGCTGGTCGAAAACCTGTCCGCCTATGTGCACTTCAACACCTCCGACATGAGCGAACCCGATTTTCTTTCGGCACTCGCCAGCCGCAGCGGCTGCGGCCTGCTGGTCGACGTCAACAATATTTATGTGAACGCATGCAACGAGCGGCTGGCGGGCAACACGGACGACCCGGTGCGCGCCTGCATGGCGTGGCTGGACCAGCTACCGCCGCACGCGGTGACGGAGCTGCACCTCGCGGGGCACAAGGACTGCGGTGACATCGTCATCGATGACCACGGCAGCCGCGTGTGCGACGAGGTCTGGCAGCTTTACCGGCATGCGCTGGCGCGTTTTGGCAAGGCGCCGGGCGGCCTGGCCACCCTCGTGGAGTGGGACACCGACATTCCGCCGCTGCAGGTATTGCTCGACGAAGCGGCCAGTGCCCGTGCACTGCAAGCCCTGGCGGACAGCGCGGTGGCAGCATGAGGCACGACAGCTTCCAGCAGGAGCAGCAGGCCCTGCTGCAGCTGGTGCTGGGCGCGGCCGGTGGCGCCGGCCTGGCACGCTGGCTGTCTGCCGGGGATGCTGCGCAGGCGCGGCGCGCGCAACGCGGCCTGCAGGCCTACCGCGCGAACGGCCAGGCGCTGGCGGAGCGCGCGCTGGCTGCCGCCTACCCGGTGCTGGTGCAGCTGGTCGGCGAGGAAAATTTTGCCGCGCTGGCGCGCCACTTCTGGGCCAAGCACCCGCCCCTTTGCGGCGACATGGCTTGCTGGGGGAACCTGCTTGGCGGCTTCATCGGGGCGTCCGCCCAGCTGGCCGATGACCCCTACCTCGCCGATGTCGCGCAACTGGAGTGGCGCATGCACCTGGCCGGCAGCGCGGCCGATGTGCCGTCCGATCCGGCGTCGTTTGCACGGCTGGCCACGGAGGATCCGGCAGGGATCACGCTCACCCTGGGTGCAGGCGTGGCCTTGCTGGCGAGCCCTTATCCGGTGGCCAGCATCGTTACTGCCCACCTCACGGGCAGTCCCAGCCTGCAACAGGCCGGACAAAGGCTGGCGGAGGGCTGTGCTGAACACGTGCTGGTCTGGCGCCAGGGCTTGCGGCCCCGCGTGCGCGTGAGCACGGGGACTGAACACCGGCTGCTCGAGGCGCTGATGGCCGGCCGGCCCCTGCTCGACGCCCTGGAGGCGTCGGAGGATGCTCCGGATGCCGTGCCCTTCGATTTCAATGCCTGGCTGGGCGAGGCGGTGCAGACCGGCCTGGTCATGGGCGTGCATTCATTGCCAACCACCGAAGGAAACACATGATGATGACAAGTAATGGTCGTACGGCCTGGCTGGCGCGCGGCCTGAACGCGTGGGGCGGGCTGACCCGGACCCTCGATACACTGCAGCCGGCGGCGGCATTGCTGGCGCGCCTGTACATTGCGCAGGTCTTTTTTCTGTCCGGCCTGACCAAGCTGCGCGACTGGGACACCACCGTGGCCCTGTTCACCGACGAGTACCACGTGCCCCTGTTGCCCCCTGCGGCGGCCGCCCTCATGGGGACGGCGGGTGAACTGGTGCTGCCCGTGCTGCTGGTGCTGGGCCTGGCGGGCCGCTTGCCGGCGCTGGGCCTGTTCGTGGTCAATGCCGTCGCGGTGATCTCGCTCAGCGAGATCGCGCCGGCCGCCCTGCAGCAGCATGTGTTCTGGGGCACGCTGCTGGCGGGGCTGGCCATTTACGGTGGTGGGCCGTGGTCGCTGGACCGCTGGCTGGCGCCGGCATTGCAGCGGGTTCGCCGAACTTCATAAGCCAAATCGGCCATTAGCCCAATAGGGGCGTGCGCAGACCGCTATAAATTCAGGAGCAAGCGGCGGCGGGTCACCATCGTGGCCATCACCAGTTGACCTCGCGGTCGGGGGTGGCGCCGATGCGGTGTATCGACAGGTCGGCGCCTTCGTACTCTTCTTCCTGGCTCAGGCGCAGCCCCATGGTGGCCTTGATCAGGCCGTAGACCGCGAAGCCCGCCAGCAGCGCCCAGCCCACGCCCATGACCGTACCGATCAGCTGCGCGCCGAGATGCACGCCGCCCAAGCCGCCCAGAGCCTTGCTGCCGAAGATGCCGGCGGCAATGCCGCCCCAGGCGCCGCACAGGCCGTGCAGCGGCCAGACGCCCAGGACATCGTCGATCTTCCAGCGGTTTTGCGTCAGCGTGAACATCAGCACAAACACCGCGCCGGCGACGCCGCCGGTGACCAGCGCGCCCAGCGGGTGCATCAGGTCCGAGCCCGCACACACTGCGACCAGCCCGGCCAACGGGCCGTTGTGCACAAAACCGGGGTCGTTCTTGCCGAGCGCCAGCGCGACCAGCGTGCCGCCGACCATGGCCATCAGCGAGTTGACGGCCACCAGGCCGGAAATCTTGTCTATGGTCTGCGCACTCATGACGTTGAAGCCGAACCAGCCGACGGTCAGGATCCACGCGCCCAGCGCGAGGAAGGGAATGCTCGACGGCGGGTGCGCCGAGATGCCGCCGTCCTTGCGGTAACGGTTGCTGCGCGCGCCCAGCAGAATCACCGCCGGCAAGGCCAGCCAGCCGCCGACCGCATGAACCACGATGGAGCCGGCAAAGTCATGGAACTCCGCACCGGTCAGGGCCTTGATCCAGGCCTGCACGCCGAAATGCTGGTTCCAGACAATGCCCTCGAAAAACGGATAGACAAAACCGACGATCACGGCGGTGGCCAGCAGCTGCGGGTAAAAACGCGCCCGCTCCGCAATGCCGCCGGAGATGATGGCCGGGATGGCCGCGGCAAAGGTCAGCAAAAAGAAGAACTTGACGAGTTCGTAGCCGTTTTTGGCGGCCAGCACTTCCGCGCCCACGAAAAAGCTGGTGCCGTAGGCCACGCCGTAACCGACGACGAAATACACGACGGTGGACACCGAGAAGTCCACCAGGATCTTGACCAGCGCATTGACCTGGTTTTTCTTGCGGACCGTGCCGAGCTCCAGAAAAGCAAAACCGGCATGCATGGCCAAAACCATGATGCCGCCCAGCAGGATGAACAAGGCATCCGAGCCCTGTTTTAGTGCGTCCATAAGCCCCTCTTTGAATGTTTGAGCAGTTTTAGTGCGAAAGCAGGTTGAAAAAAGCAATAGCACCAAAATCAAGCAAAAACTGCGCCAGAGCGGTGCGCACCAAGTTGGACGGCTCCGACGCCCCGTGGCGGGAAGGGGCGCCAGCTACAATAGCGGCTTGTCATTGGGGAGTAGCCTCCCTCCCTCCTGCCGTCACGGCGGGGGCGAGAGGGGTTTGCGTCAACAGACTTGTCCGTCCTGCCACAGGGGCGACATGGCGCAAACGGTTCAGACTTGGCGAGACCTTTGACTGCACAGCCTCCGTTCAGGCCGGGGATGTCGTGCAGTCATGGGTTTTTTCCGGCCGGAGTCATTCATGGACGCTTTTCTTATTTCCACCGGCATCGTCGCCCTCGCCGAAATGGGCGACAAGACGCAACTTCTCGCCCTCGTCCTCGCTGCCCGTTTTCGCAAACCCTGGCCCATCGTGGCGGGCATCTTCGTCGCCACCGTCGCCAACCATGCCATGGCCGGAGCCCTGGGCGCCTGGTTGACCACCCTGATCAGCCCGCAAACCATGCGCTGGATCCTCGGCGTGTCCTTCCTCGCCATGGCGGGCTGGATGCTGATTCCGGACATGCTCGACGACGACGCGGCCGACGGGCGCCTGCCGCGCTTCGGCGTGTTCGGCACCACCGCCATGCTGTTTTTCCTGGCCGAGATGGGCGACAAGACGCAGATTGCGACCGTGATGCTGGCCGCCCGTTATGACGCCTGGTTCGGCGTGGTCGCCGGCACCACCCTGGGCATGATGCTGGCCAACGCCCCCGTGGTCTGGCTGGGCGCCCGTGTCACGCGGCTGGTGCCGCTGCGTGTGGTGCACATCGTGTCGGCGCTCATTTTTGCCGGCCTGGGGCTGGCGGCCTTGCTGATCAAGGCTTGACCAGGGGGCACCCCTGCTGCCCGCCATCGGGCCGCGCGGCTCTTTACCAGCAGGGGCCGCGGGTCCGGCTTTGCCGGCCCGCAGGCGCAGCGGCCCCCTCGGGGGGGCAGGGAGCTACACGCAGTGAGCGACCGTGGGGGTATACTTAATTAGCGCCGATTTGCTCAGCTTGCGGGCGCTTAAAAAGTACCGCTAAAGACGAACATCCATGAACCCGGACTCGCTTTTAGCGATGCCGGGTTTTCTTTTGTTCACTGTTTCTGTTCGGGCTTTCTGTTTTGCTAGTCGCCACACCACAGTCCATGCATTTTGCCGACGTTTTGCCCTTGCAAAGCGGCGCGTCCATCCGTGCCTACGACCTGAGTTACGAGACCTACGGCACGCTCAATGCCGACCGGTCCAATGCCGTGCTGATCTGCCATGCGCTGAACGCCTCGCACCATGTGGCCGGCGTCTACCTCGATGCGCAGGGTGCGGTGCTGCCGAAGTCCGAAGGCTGGTGGGACACCATGATCGGTCCCGGCAAACCGGTGGACACCAATGTGTTTTTTGTCATTGGCGTGAACAACCTGGGCTCCTGTTTCGGATCGACCGGGCCCATGCAGCGCAACCCCGACAGCGGCGAGATCTACGGCGCCGACTTTCCGGTGGTCACGGTGCAGGACTGGGTGCAGGCGCAGGCGCGCCTGCTCGACGCGCTGGGCATCACCACCCTGGCCGCGGTGATGGGTGGCAGCCTGGGCGGCATGCAGGCGTTGAGCTGGACACTGCAGTATCCCGAGCGCGTGCGTCATGCGGTGGTGGTGGCCAGCGCGCCCAACCTGACCGCCGAAAACATCGCGTTCAACGAAGTGGCGCGGCGCGCCATCGTGACCGACCCGGACTTTCATGGCGGGCACTACGGGCGCCATGGCGTGTTGCCCCAGCGCGGCCTGCGCATCGCCCGCATGATCGGGCACATCACCTACCTCAGCGACGACGTGATGAACGAGAAGTTCGGACGTCAGCTGCGTGAAGTCGCCTTGGGCCACGCGAGCGGCTACAAATTCTCCACCCAGGATGTGGAGTTCCAGATCGAAAGTTACCTGCGTTACCAGGGCGACAAGTTCAGCGAGTACTTTGACGCCAACACCTATCTGCTGATCACGCGGGCCCTCGATTATTTCGATCCGGCCGCAGAGCACGGCGGCAAACTCACACCGGCGCTGGCGCGGGCCCGGGCCAAATTCCTGCTCGTGAGTTTCAAGACCGACTGGCGGTTTTCGCCCGCGCGCAGCCGCGAAATCGTCAAGGCCCTGCTCGACAACCAGCGCGATGTGAGTTACGCCGAGATCGACGCGCCCCACGGCCATGATGCCTTCTTGCTCGATGACCCCCGCTATCTGGGTGTGGTCCGCTCCTATTTCGAGAGCAAGGTGACGCCATGCTGAAGTCGCCTCCCCAGCTGTCCGCCGACCAGCGCCTGATAGCCCGCCTCGTGCCCCCGGGTTCACGCGTGCTGGACCTCGGTTGCGGCGACGGCGCCCTGCTCGATCACCTGATCCGCGAACGCGGCTGCACCGGTTATGGCGTGGAAATAGACGACGCCAACATCCAGGCCTGCGTGGCGCGCGGCGTCAACGTGATCCAGCTTAACCTCGACGAAGGCCTCGCCATGTTCGGCGACGCGAGTTTTGACGTGGTGCTGCAGATCGACACGCTGCAGCACCTGCGCAATGCCGAAGTCATGCTGCGCGAGACGGCGCGTGTGGGCCGCACCGGCATTGTTGCCTTTCCCAACTTCGGCCACTGGCCGAACCGCCTGGCGGTGCTGCGCGGCCGCATGCCGGTCACCAGGGTGTTGCCCTACCAGTGGTACGACACACCGAACATCCGGGTCGGCACCCTGCGGGATTTTGCGGCGCTGGCGCTGAAAAATCGCCTGAAGATCCTCGATTCGTTTGGCTTGCAGGATGGGCAGGAAATCCGCTTCTGGCCCAACGCCCGCGCCAGCCGGGCGGTGTTCAAGTTCCAGCACGGCTAGCAGCGGGCTGGCGGCTGCGCGAAACCGATGCTATTATTTCCGCATCGGGATTTCAGCCTCCCGACTCTTCACAGAAAGACGGTGTCCCGTCCAAGCGCTGGCAACTCATTGGAGTACTCCGTGGACACCTCTTTCATTTCCATTCCCCGCATCACCCCTGAAGAACTCGCTGCCCGCATGGGCCGCGCCGACGCGCCCCTGCTGCTGGATGTTCGCCGCGAAAGCACATTTCGCGAAAGCACGCGCATGCTGGCGGGCGCCCGGCGCTGTGCGCCGGAAGATGTTGCCGCGCTTGCAACTTCCAGCCCGGCGTGTGAAGTGGTGGTCTATTGCGTGTACGGTCACAGCGTCAGTGCCGATGCCGTCACCGCGCTTCGCGCCGCCGGCTGGGACGCGCAGATGTTGGCCGGTGGCATTGAAGGCGGTGAAGACGGCATCGACTCGCCGCAGGACATCACGCATTGGCGCACCCACCCGCCACTCACCATGCTGAAGCGTCCTGACTGGGGCGTCACCGGTGAACGGGCTTCGCGCTGGATCACCCGCGAACGGCCCAAAATCGACCGCATTGCCTGCCCGTGGCTGGTACGCCGCTTCATCGACCCGCGCGCCGAATTTTTCTACGTGCCGACGGCGCAAGTTTTCGGCGAAGCGGCCCGCCTCGGCGCGGTGGCTTACGACATTCCCGGTGCGCCGGTGTCCCATGAAGGCGAGCTTTGCAGTTTTGACGCCCTGCTGCGCGCCTTCGAACTGGACCTGCCGGCGCTGGACGTGCTCGCCCGCATCGTGCGCGGCGCCGATACCGACCGGCTGGAACTGGCGCCGCAGTCGGCGGGGCTGCTGGCTTTTTCGCTGGGCCTGTCACACCTGCACCCGGACGACCCCGTCATGCTGGAGGCCGCCCTGCCGCTTTACGACGCGCTCTACGCCTGGTGCCGGGATGCGCGGCAAGAGACGCACAGCTGGAAGCCGCAAGCCATGACCACAGGAACCGCCGCATGAGCGACGTCACTTCTTCCCCCGGCGCACCGGCCGGCGTGCCGTTTGCCGAAGCGTTCCGGTTCTGGCTCAAGCTCGGCTTCATCAGTTTCGGCGGGCCGGCCGGGCAGATTGCCATCATGCACCGCGAGCTGGTCGAGCAGAAACGCTGGATTTCGGAGAAGCGTTTTCTGCACGCACTCAACTACTGCATGCTGCTGCCGGGGCCGGAGGCGCAGCAACTGGCCACCTACATCGGCTGGCTGATGCACCGGACCTGGGGTGGCGTCGTGGCGGGTGCGCTGTTCGTGTTGCCGTCGCTGTTCATCCTGATCGCGCTGAGCTGGATTTACGTGGCGTTTGGCGACGTGCCGCTGGTCGCCGGAATGTTTGACGGCATCAAGCCGGCCGTGGCCGCGATTGTGCTGCAGGCGGTGCACCGCATCGGCAGCAAGTCATTGAGAAATCCGGCCAAAGCCCCCGTACCCTGGGCGGTAGCCGCTCTTAGTTTCATAGCAATTGCATTTCTGCACGTGCCTTTTCCCTGGGTGGTGCTGGGCGCCGCGCTGACCGGCTGGCTGTGCGCGCGTTTTGCGCCCAGGCAGTTTGCCGTCGGTGGTGGGCATGGCGGCACGGTGCGGGTCCATGTGGCTGCGCTGATCGACGACCACACGCCCACCCCCGCCCACGCGCGCTTCAGCACAGGGCGGCTGACCCGGGTGCTGACGGTGGGCGCCGTGTTATGGCTGTTGCCCATGGGCGCACTGGTCGCCTGGCAGGGCTGGCACGGCGCCTTGACTCAGATGAGCTGGTTTTTCACCAAGGCGGCGCTGCTGACGTTTGGCGGTGCCTATGCGGTGCTGCCTTATGTTTACCAGGGCGCGGTCGAGCAGTTCGGCTGGCTCAGCGGGCCGCAGATGATCGACGGGCTGGCGCTGGGCGAAACCACGCCGGGCCCGCTCATCATGGTGGTGGCTTTTGTGGCTTTTGTCGGAGGCTGGACCAAGGAGGTGTTGGGGCCGGACGCATTGTTCCAGGGCGCGGCGCTGGCGGCGCTGCTGGTCACCTGGTTCACCTTTTTGCCCTCGTTCATTTTTATCCTGGCGGGCGGACCGCTGGTGGAGTCCACCCACGGCAAGATACATTTCACCGCACCGCTGGCGGCCATCACCGCCGCCGTGGTCGGCGTGATCGCCAGTCTTGCTCTGTTTTTTATAGCGCATGTCGCTTTCCCGACGAGCGCTACAGGCAGTTTTCCTTCCAATGTGGCGTGGCCGTCGCTGGCCATCATGGCCGCGGCCAGCGTGGCGCTGCTGCGTTACAAGGTGGGTGTGATTCCCGTCATCGCCGCCAGCGCGGTGGCCGGCCTGCTGCTGCGCCTGGGCGGCCTGGCCTGACAGGCTGAGGGCGGGGCGGCGGCGCGCCACACGCGCCGCGGTATGCTCCAGCCCATGCAAGGCCCTCCGGAAAACACACACACAGCCCCGGCGCTGAAGCTGTTCGAACGGCTGTTTGGCCACTGGGTGCACCAGGTCACGCCGGCGAGCCTGCGCGCCGACCTGATGGCGGGCCTGCTGGGCGCGGTGCTGGTGTTGCCGCAGGGCATTGCCTTTGCCACGCTGGCCGGCCTGCCGCCTGAATACGGCCTGTACACCGCCATCATCCCCTGCATCATTGCCGCGCTGTTCGGTTCGAGTTGGCATGTGATGTCGGGCCCGACCAACGCCAACTCGCTGGCGCTGTTTGCCATGCTTTCGCCGCTGGGGCTGGCCTTCAGCCCGGGCTACATCCAGATGGCGCTGGCGGTCACGGTGATGGTGGGCGTCATGCAGTGGTTGATTGGCGCGCTGCGGCTGGGCTCCCTGGCCAACTTCATCTCGCCTGCGGCGCTGTTTGGTTTCACCTCGGGTGCGGCGGTGTTGATCGCGGTGTACGCCCTGCCCGACCTGCTGGGCCTGCCGGCGGCGGCGGCGCATGGCGCTGCGGCTGTGCTGGTTCATGTGGTCACCCTGTTGGGGTCGGTACAGCCGGCGGCGCTCGCCGTGGCCGGCGTGACCGTGGCTGTGGCACTGCTGGTGCGGCGGCTGCGCCCCAGCTGGCCGTCCATGCTGGCCGGGCTGGTGGCGGCGACGGCGCTGGCCTGGGTCTGGACGACGTATGTCAGCGCAACGCCGCTGCCCTTGCGTACGGTGGGTCAGATCACCACGCCGTGGCCGAAATTTGCGATTCCCAGCGTGAGCTGGTCGGCGCTGTCCGAGTTGCTGGGGTTGGCGTTTGCGCTGACCATCGTGGCGCTGGGGCAGTCGATCTCGATTGCCAAGGCGGTGGCCGCGCGCTCCGGCCAGCGCATCGACGCGAACCGCGAGTTCCGCGGCCAGGGGCTGTCCAACATCATCGGCGGCTTTTTTTCGTCGTATGTGTCCTGCGGTTCGCTGAACCGGTCCATGCCGAATCTGGAGGCCGGCGCGCGCACGCCGCTGGCGGCGGTGTTCTCGGCCCTGCTGCTGCTGGGCCTGGTCGCCGTCAGCGCGGCGCTGCTGGCGCAGATCCCGATGGCTGCGCTCGCGGCGCTGCTGGTGCTGGTGGCAGTCTCGCTGCTGGACCTGGGGCGCTGGCGCCAGTTGTACAGCCTGAGCCGCACCGAGTTCGGCGTGGCCCTGGCCACGCTGGTGGCCACCGTCAGCATCCGGCTGGAGATTGCGATCCTGCTGGGCACGCTGCTGTCGCTGATGTCCTTTCTGTACCGCACGTCCAAACCCGCCATGCGCACCATGGGCTTCGACAGCCGTGCGCCGGACCGGCAGTTTGTGGTGCTGGCCGACAGCGCAACGCCACTGCCGGAATGCCCGCAGCTCAAGCTGCTGCGCATGGAAGGCGAGGTGTATTTCGGCGCGACCCAGCATGTGGCCGACACCCTGCACGCCTTGCGCCATGCGCGCCATCCGCAAAAACACCTGCTGGTGATGGGCAAAAGCATGAACTTCATCGACCTGGCCGGTGCCCAGCTGTGGGAGGCGGAACTCAACGCACGCCGGGCGATGGGAGGCGACCTGTACTTTCACCGCCCGCGCCCCGAAGTCATCCAGATGTGGCAGACCACCGGGTTCACGCGGCTGCTCGGACCCGAGCACCAGTTCCCCGACAAGCGCAGCGCGATCGCCACGATTTTCACGCGCCTGGACCCGGCCATCTGCCGACAATGCACGGCGCGTATTTTCGAGGAGTGCCGCAGCGTGCCCGGGCCGGATCCCGTGGGCGACGCAGCGCGCCCTATGCCGGTGGCGTGAAGCCCAGGCGCTGCAGCAGACCGGTGGCGGCCGCCGGCGCCTTCTCCTTGGCGCCGCTGATGAAAAACACAAACACGTCTTTGGGCGTGCCCTTGTCTTTTGCGGCCTCCACCTGCGGCAGGTCCGACGGCTCGCCGCCTTGGGCCCAGACCTGGGCCGCCGCTGCCCAGGCGTCCAGCGCCCGGGGTGCATAACCGTTCTTGAGCTTGGCATCACTGCGCATCAGCCGCGCGTACACGAAATCAGCCGTCAGGTCGGCAAAGGACGGAAAGTCCGGTGAATCGGTGAACACCGTCGCGCAGTGGTGCTTGCGCGCCAGTGCCAGGTAGTCCGGCGTCATGAAGCTGGGGTGGCGCACATCGAGCACGTGGCGCAGCTGGCGGCCATCGACGGTCTTCGGCAGCAGTGCCAGGAAAGCGCCGAAATCCTCCGCATCAAACACCTTGGTCGGCATGAACTGCCAGACGATGGGGCCGAGCTTGTCACCGAGCTCGCTGATGCCGCTGTCCACAAAGCGGGCTATGGACTCGCCGGCTTCGGCAAGTACCCGGCGGTTCGTGGTGAAGCGGCTGGCCTTGAGCGAAAACACAAAGCCGTCCGGTGTTTCATCGCGCCATTTGGCAAAGGTCGGCGGTTTGAAGGTGCTGTAGTAGGTGCCGTTGACCTCGATGGCGGTCAGCTGCCGGCTGGCGTAAGCCAGTTCCTGGCTCTGCGGCAGTCTGGCCGGGTAGAAGTTGTCGCGCCAGGGCGCATAGGTCCAGCCGCCTATGCCGACGCGAATGGCGGGAAGAGGATTTCCGGATGTTTTCAAGGCAGATACTCCCGCAAACAGGGGATGACGTTTTCGCGATGGTCCCGGACAATGCCCTGATGTGCGGCGTTCCCCGAAGGCCAGGCTGGCACGATGTGCGCAGCACGGTTACAGTGACAGTTCAGCCGGACCGTCCCGCTGAACCCCATTTCCCGGAGTGTATTCATGAACGCCCCCCTGCATCGAGAAATTCCCGCCAGCGTGCTTGACGCCGCCCAGGCCCTGTCCCAGGTCAGCGCCCAGTGGGACGGCGACATCGTCAAGCAGATCACCGACTACATCACCATCCCCGCGAAGTCGCCGTCCTTTGATGCCGACTGGGCCGGCCACGGCCACATCGAGACCGTGATGCGCAATGCCGCAAGCTGGGTTGAGGCGCAAAAGGTGGAAGGCCTCCAGCTCGAGATCGTGCGCCTGCCAGGCCGCACGCCGGTGCTGTTTTTCGAGGTGCCGGCGACCAAAGCGGGTGCCACGGAAACCGTCTTGATGTATGGTCACCTCGACAAGCAGCCCGAGTTCACCGGCTGGCGCAAGGACCTGGGCCCCTGGACGCCCAAGTACGAAGATGGGAAGCTGTTCGGTCGCGGCGGCGCCGACGACGGTTATGCGGTGTACGCCAGCATCGCCGCGATCCAGGCCTTGAAGGCGCAGAACGTGCCGCATCCGCGCATCGTCGGTCTGGTGGAAACCTGCGAGGAAAGCGGCTCCTACGACCTGCTGCCTTATGTCGATGCGCTGCGCACGCGGCTTGGTGACGTGGGGCTGGTGATCTGCCTGGATTCGGGCGCCGGCAACTACGACCAGCTCTGGCTGACGACCTCGCTGCGCGGCATGGCCAGCGGTGTGCTGAAGGTCGAGATCCTCACTGAGGGTGTGCATTCGGGCGATGCCAGCGGCCTGGTGCCCTCGAGCTTTCGCATCATGCGCCAGGTGCTGGACCGGCTCGAGGACAGCAAGACCGGCACCCTGCTGCCCCAGAGTTTTCATTGCGAAATTCCGGCCGAACGGCTGGCGCAGGCCCAGGCTACGGCGGCGATTCTCGGCGACCAGATCTACAAGCGTTTCCCGTGGGCGCATTACGACTGCGGCGGCGCCACCACGTTTGCGCTGCCGACCACCACCGACCCGGTCGAAGCCCTGCTCAATCGCACCTGGAAGCCGACGCTGAGCGTGACCGGTGCCGACGGTTTCCCAGAGATGGGCAATGCCGGCAATGTGCTGCGGCCCTACACCGCCTTCAAGCTGTCGCTGCGCCTGCCGCCGCTGGTGGATGCCGCCGGCGCGGTGCAGGAGCTCAAGACCCTGCTGGAAGACAACGCGCCCTACCAGGCCAAAGTCACGTTTGAAAGCGCCGGCGGCGCCACCGGCTGGAATGCGCCGACCACCTCGCCATGGTTCGAGCAGGCGCTCAACGAAGCCTCACAGGCTTTTTATGGAGCGCCTTGCGGCACCATCGGCCAGGGCGGCACGATTCCGCTGATGAACATGCTGAGCCAGGGTTTTCCGAAGGCACAGATGATGGTCTGCGGTGTGTTGGGTCCGAAGAGCAATGCACATGGCCCCAACGAATTCCTGCACGTGCCGTATGCCAAGAAAATCACCGCAGCCGTGGCGTCCGTCATCGCGCGCATGCCTTGAACCGGCAAAGTATGGACCATCCCCTGCTGGCGCCGTTCACGGCCCGCGACGGTGAAAACCTGGCGATCTACGAGTGGCCGATGGAGGCCTGGCAGGCCGACAACGCCCTGCCGCCGCGCGCGGTGGTGCTGCTGGTGCATGGTCTGGGCGAACACGCGAGCCGCTATGACCATGTGGCGCAGCATCTGCTCGACTGGGGTTTTGCGGTGCGCGCCTACGATCAGCGCGGTCACGGTGAATCGGGCGGTGAGCGCGGCGGCCTGTCCAGCGAGACCCTGCTGCTCGAGGACCTGGCCGAGGTGGTGGATGACACCCGCCAACGCTCGCTGCGCCTGCCGCGCGCGGACGGTGCGGCGCCGGCGGACGCTCCCCTGCCGCTGATCCTGCTGGGCCACAGCCTGGGCGGACTGGTGGCGGGCCGTTTTGTGTCGCTCGGGCTGCGTCCGGTCGATGGCCTGGTGATGTCCTCGCCGGCGCTGGATCCCGGGCTCAATGCGATCCAGAAACTTTTGCTGGCCACCCTGCCGGCGATTGCACCCAATCTGCGCGTCAACAACGGCCTCAAGCCCGAGTTCATTTCGCATGACCCGCAGGTGGTCAGCAAGTACCTGGCCGATCCGCTGGTGCATGCCAAGATTTCCGCGCGGCTGGCCAAGTTCATCGCGACCGCCGGGCCGGCAACGGTGGCCGCCGCATCCACCTGGCGCACGCCGACGCTGCTGATGTATGCCGGTGCCGACAGGCTGGTCAACCCGGCCGGCAGCCGTGCTTTTGCCGAGGCTGCCGCGAGCAACGGCGGCGCCAAGGTCGTGACCACGCGCTGTTTTGACGAGCTGTACCACGAGATCTTCAACGAGCTGGACGCGGCGCCGGTGTTTGCCAGCCTGAAGGCCTGGCTGGATGCCAGGTTTTAAGCCAAATAAGCCTGCGCCCTTCCTGCGCAGACAGCTCCTGAATTTATAGCGGATCAGGCGCTGCGCAAGGCCCGGTTCCGGAGTGCGAGCCAGGCCAGTGCAAACCCCGTCAGGCCCAGCGGCAGCAGCGAGCCCAGGTTCAGCAGCGTCCAGCCCTGCGTGGTGACCAGCACGCCGGAGGCCAGTGAGGACAGCGCCAGCACCGCGAACACGCAGAAATTGAGCGCGCCCTGCGCCTTGTCTTTTTCTTCCGGCCGGTAGGCGGTCAGGGCCAGCGTGGTGCTGCCGGTGAACAGGAAGTTCCAGCCCACCCCGAGCAAAAACAGCGCGATGAGGAACTGGTGGAGATCGACCCCCGACAGTGCCACCATCACACAGGCCACATTGAGCGCCAGGCCCACCGCCATGATGGGCAGCGTGCCGAAGCGCTTGATCAGGTGGCCGGTGAAAAAACCGGGCGCGAACATGCCGATCACATGCCACTCGAGCACCAGCGCAGCGTCGGAAAACGGCAAGCCGCAGACCTGCATGGCGATCGGAGTAGCTGCCATCAGGAGGTTCATCACCCCGAAGCCCAGCGCGCCGGCCGCGGCCGCGACGATGAACACCGGCTGGCGCATGATCTCGCCCAAGGGCCGACCGCCGCTGGCGGCTTGCTGGGGCGGCGTTGGCGGGAAGTGGATGAATGCCAGCAAGGCCATGGCCAGCAGGGCCACGCCGGCCAGCGCCAGGTAAGCCCCGGCAAAAGGCACGTCGGTCAGGCTGCGTGTGCCCGCCGCCAGATTCGGGCCGGCAATGGCCCCGATCAGGCCGCCGGCCATCACCAGCGAGACGGCCTTTTCGCGGAAGGCCGGCAACGCCAGCTCGGCGGCGGCAAAACGGTAGAGCTGCGCATTGGCGTTGTAATAACCGGCCACCACGGTGGCGGTCACCAGCAGCCAGAAATTGCGGCTGTAGGCCGCGTAACAGCACAGCAGCGCCGACAGCACCGCGACGATCAGCCCGAACTGGAACGAGGTCTTGCGGCCAAAACGCTTCTGCGTGCGCGCGACGATGCCGGTTGACAGTGCCCCGCCCACCACATAACCCATCACCGGCAAAGTAGCCATCCATCCCAGCGGCGCCAGCGCCAGCCCGACCAGGCCATTGATGGCGATGAAGGTGACGTTGTTGGTGAGAAACAGGCCCTGGCAGACAGCCAGTAGCCAGAGATTGCGGTTCATCGTTCAGTTTTCCAGGGTGATTAGCGCCAGACAGGCCAGCGGTGCGGTTTCGGCGCGCAGCACGCGCGGGCCCAGGGTCACCGGCAGAAAGCCGCGGGCCAGCGCGGCGTCTTCTTCGGCCGTGCTCAGGCCGCCTTCGGGGCCGCTGAGCAGGGTCACGGGGGTGGCGCTGTCATACGCGGCCATGGCTTGCGCCAGGGGCTGCGTGCCGGCGCGCAGCGACAGCAGCAGCCGCGGTTCGGCCGACGCGACGGGCGGCAGGGCGGCCAGCCAGTCGCCGAGTGTGTCGACCGCATGCACAGGCGGCAGGCGGTTGCGCCCGCACTGTTCGCAGGCGGCGATGGCGACGCCCTGCCAGTGCGCGACCTTCTTGTCGGCGCGTTCACCCTTGAGGCGCAGCACCGAACGTTCGGCCATCAGCGGCGTGATGCTGGCTGCGCCCAGTTCGCTGGCTTTTTCGACCAGCCAGTCCATGCGTTCATTGGCCGGCATGCCCACGGCCAGGTGCACGGCGCGGCGGGTTTCGCGCTCCTCGGCGCTGTGGGTATCGACCCGCACCTGCACGTCGCTGCGGCCCATGCGTTCAATCGTCGCCTGGAACTCGCCGCCCTGGCTGTTGAACAGCGTGATCACGTCGCCGGGCTGCAGGCGCAGTACCTGCACGTGGCGCGCGGCGCGCTCGGGCAGGGCCAGCGCGTCACCGGTGCGCAGCGGCAGGTCGGCGTAGAAGCGGGCCGTCATGGCCGGCCCTCAAGAGCTTGCATGTTGCTATGAAATATATAGCTGTCAGCGATTGTATGACAAGGGCTGGAGCCTGATTTGATACTGGAGGAAAGGCTCAAAACGTGTAGCCCACCCGGGTTTCGTTGCCTTCAATCTCGTCGAGCAACACCATCAGCGGCCCGAGCTGGCGGTAGCGGGCACAGGTGGAACGTGCGTAGGTGATGAAGCGTGGCGTGTCGGCCAGGTATTTCGGCTTGCCGTCGCGCAGGGTCAGGCGCGCAAAAATGCCAAGAATCTTGAGGTGGCGCTGCAGCCCCATCCATTCCACCGCGCGGTAAAACTCCCCGAAATCATCCCCCACCGGGAGGCCAGCCTTGCGCGCCTGCTCCCAGTAACGCACGGTGATCTCGAGCACGAAGTCTTCCGGCCAGCTGATGAAGGCGTCGCGCATCAGGCTGGCGATGTCGTAGGTGATGGGCCCGTAAACCGCATCCTGGAAGTCCAGTATGCCGAGCCGCGGCTCGCCGCTTTCCGGAACCATCAGGTTGCGTGGCATGAAGTCGCGGTGCACAAACACCCGTGTGCCCCCCAGCGACTTCAGGTTGCTGTCCTTGATCTGCGCAAACAGGCCGTCGAGCTTGCCGCGCAGGGTACTGTCGATGGTGATGCCGCGGTGTTTTTCCACATACCAGTCGGGAAACAGGGCCAGCTCACGCGACAGCAGGGCTTCGTCGTAGGGCGGAAGGACATCGGGCTTCGAGGCCAGCTGCCAGCGGACCAATACGTCGACCGCCTCCCGGTAAAGGCCGTAGGCGCGCTGGGCCTTGCCGGCCTCGGGTTGCTGCTCGATCACCTCGAGCATGGTCCGGGCGCCCAGGTCGCTCAGCAGCATGAAGCCCTGGGCCTGGTCCCAGGCCAGCACGCGCGGCGCGTTCAGCCCGGCGCCCGCCATCAGTTCGGCGACCTTGACAAAAGGCGCGCAGTCCTCCTGCGCGGGTGGGGCGTCCATGATGATGCAACTGCCGCCGTCGGCGGTACGCACCCGGAAATAGCGGCGGAAACTGGCATCGGCCGATGCGGGCTGCACCGTTTCTGGCAGCAGGCCGTGGGTAGAGGCATGGGCCTGCAGCCAGGCGGAAAAAGCACCGGCGCGGGTGGCATCAGGCCAGACAATGGGGGATTCGGTCATGCGGTCTTTCGGCCTGCCTCAAATGGATACATCAAAAGATGGGGAAAGGGTCGGGTGGGCATAGGATAATCGGGCCAGCTTTCACAAACGGGTTTATCTCATACTTCCGATGCATCGCGCATCCCGCTCGCGTTTTATTCATTCTCCGGTCGCCCACGCCGTCCTCAGCCTTGTGTCCTGCACCATGCTGGGCCTGGGGCATGGCGGGCCGGCCTACGCTCAAAGCCCGGCGCCAGCCCCGGAGCAGGCGCGGGAGCTGCCAGGTGTTCAAACCAGTGATGGCGCACCGGTGCTGCTCAGGAGCTCGTCCATGCTGGCCGAGCAGCCGCCGGGCGGCCCGGGCATCGGGCTGCCGACCTTTGTTTTTGGCAACCGCGTGTCGGGCCGCCCGGATCTCGAAACCGTGGTTGAGGGAGAGGCCGAGCTACGCCGCGGCGGCTCGGCGATACGCGCCGACCGGATCGAGCACGACCAGCCGACCGATGTCGTCAAGGCCCGGGGCAATGTGCGCGTCAACAGTTCGGGCAATCTGTACAACGGACCGGAACTGGAAATCAAGCTCGACACCTTCGAAGGCTTTTTCCTGACGCCGGACTACCGGTTCTTGCAGAACAACGGCTACGGCGCAGCCGACCGCATCGATTTTCTGGACGACAAGCGCCTGGTGGCGCATAACGCCACCTTCACCACCTGCCAGCGCGGCGAGGGTCCGAGCTGGATGCCGGCGTGGATTGTCAAGGCGAGTACCATCAAGTTCGACAAGGAGGCGGACGTCGGCGAGGCCTCGGGCGGTGTCCTGCGCTTCATGAATGTACCGATTCTGGCGGCACCTACCTTCAGCTTTCCGCTCAGCGACAAGCGTAAATCGGGTCTTCTATCACCCACTTACGGGATTGACACCGTAAGTGGCGCCACGCTCACCGTTCCTTACTATCTTGATATTGCGCCTAACCGTGATGCCACTTTCTCGCCGAACTGGATGAGCAAGCGTGGCGTGGACCTGGCAAGTGAGTTTCGCTACCTCGAGCCCACTTACAAAGGTGAGTTACGCGCCAGTTTCTTGCCCAACGACAAGCTGCGGGACGCGAATCGCTGGTCTTACAACTACCTGCACACGGGCCTCTATCAATACAACGTCGGGCTGCCCTCCGCCAACGCCGTGGGGCTCAATTTGAATTTGAACCGCGTCAGTGACGACAACTACTGGCGCGATTTCCCCCGGGCCAGCACGTCGCTGACACAGCGGTTGTTGGCCAGCGATGCCACCGTGAACTGGGGCAGAGGGTATTTTGCGACCTCATTGCGCGCGCTCACCTACCAGACCCTGCAGGATGTCAACTCGCCAATTACGCCTCCTTACGACCGCTTGCCGCAACTCACGGCGAGTTATTCACGAATCAATGTCCCTTTTTACGGAGTGGAGGGCCTGGACTACTCCATCAGTACAGACTTCACCCGGTTCCAGTCCGACCGCCTGCTGACCAAGCAGCCCAACGCCAACCGTGAGTTCGTGTTGGCCCAGGTCAGCCGGCCGTGGATCCGGCCCGGAGGCTACATCACGCCCAAATTGATGCTCAATGCCACGACCTATCAGTTCGATGGGCCACTGGTCAATGGCGCCAGGACGGCCTCCCGAACGGTTCCGACTTTCAGCCTGGACAGCGGTTTGACTTTCGAGCGCGACACCAGCTATTTCGGCAGAGCCTATACACAAACGCTGGAGCCGCGTGCCTTTTATGTGAACACGCCGTATCGCGACCAGAGCTATCTGCCCAACTATGACTCTGGCTTGAACTCGTTCAACTTTGCCACATTGTTCAATGAGAATGCATTTGTTGGAAATGACCGTATTGCGGATGCAAACCTGCTGACAACAGGCGTCACGTCACGTCTGCTGGACCCGGAAACTGGTGCAGAGTCCATGCGCTTGGGTATAGCCCAGCGTCTGAGATTCAAAGACCAGCGGGTCACAATGCCTGGCGTTGTGCCCGTGTCTGAGCGCGCGAGTGACCTGTTATTCGGTGCTTCCGTCAATTTGACGCCCGCATGGGCGCTTGACAGTACCGTCCAGTACAACCCCAAAACCAGTATTTCGGAACGCTCGACGGTCGGCGCCCGATACAACCCCGGAGACTACCGGGTCATCAGCGCCGTCTATCGCCGTCAACGCCTTGTAAGTGAGCAGTACGACGTGGGCTGGCAATGGCCAATCAATGATTTGTGGGGCGACAAGGGCAAGGATCTGGGTCCCGGTCGCGGCCAGGGTTCCGGGCGCTGGTACAGCGTGGGGCGTTTGAATTACAGTGTGCCCGACAAGAAATTTGTGGACATGGTGCTGGGCATTGAATACGACGGCTGCTGCTGGATAGGCCGGATTGTGCTGGAACGCAGTCAGCTAAGTCGTGTGGCCAACAGCACGAGTATCAAATTCCAGTTGGAGTTCGTCGGATTTTCGCGCATTGGCTCGAATCCCCTGAGAACCCTGAAAGCCAACATCCCGCGTTACCAGTACCTGCGTGAGCAGGGCACGACACCCAGCCGCTTTACCAACTATGACTAAATCCAGTTCTCTCCCCCGTCCCGGCTTTCGCTGCGCCGCCGCGCTGGCGCTGGTGCTGGGCTTGCCCGCCCTTTCCGCGCAGGCCCAGGTCCTGAGGCCGCCCGGCCAGCTGCGGGTGCCGGGCCTGGGAACCCTGGGTACGGGGGCGGGTGTGCAACGGCAGGCCGACTACATCGTGGCCGTGGTCAACTCCGAGCCGATTACCAACAACGAGGTGCGCGCGCGCATGCTGCGCACCGAGCAGCAAATGGCGCAGCAAGGCACGGCGTTGCCGCCCAAAAACGAGCTGGCACGGCTGCTGCTCGAACGCATCATCGTGGAGCGCGCGCAGCTGCAGCTGGCCAGGGAGCAGGGGGTGCAGGTCAGCGAGGCCATGGTGGACGAGGCGGTGCTCAATGTCGCCCGGCAAAACCAGTTGTCCGTTGACGAGTTGCGCCAGCGCGTGACCGCCCAGGGGCTGGTCTTTTCCCAGTTCCGCACCGATCTTCGCAATGAAATCCTGCTGACCCGGATCCGGGAGCGTGAACTCGAGTCCCAAGCCAAGGTCAGCGACCAGGAGGTGGAGCAGTTCATCCGCGAGCAGGAAGCCGGGAGCGACCCCGCCGCGCAGGAGCTCAACCTCGCGCAGATCCTCGTGGTTGTTCCGGAAAACGCCACCCCGGCCCAGGTCGCCAGTCTTCAGGCCAGGGCACAACTGGCGGCAGAACGCGCGCGCAGCGGGACGGACTTCACTGCGCTGGTGGGCGAGTTTTCCAATGCGCCGGGGCGCAGCGCCGACGGCCAGATGGGCTTGCGCCCTGCCAACCGCTACCCGGAGCTTTTTGTCGACACCACGAAAAATGTACCGGTCGGGGGTATCGCCGGGCCGGTGCGCAGCGGCGCCGGTTTTCACGTGCTCAAGGTGCTGGAGCGAAAACGCGCCGGCATGCCGGGTGCCACGGTGGTGGAAACCCGCGCCCGTCATATCCTGCTGCGCCCCACGGCCCAGCTCGGCGAGGCTGCCGCCGTCGCGCGGCTGGCCGATTTCCAGAAGCGCATTGCGGCCGGACAGGCCGACTTTGCCGCGCTGGCCCGCGAGAACAGCCAGGACGCTTCGGCCAAGGACGGCGGTGATCTCGGCTGGGCCGGCCCCGGCCAGTTTGTGCCCGAGTTCGAGGAGCGCATGAACAGCCTGGCGCCCGGCCAGGTCGGGGACCCCGTCGTGTCGCGTTTCGGCGTTCACCTGATCCAGGTGCTGGAGCGGCGCAATACCAGGCTGTCCCCGCGCGAGCAGCGTGACATCGTGCGTGCCTCGCTGCGCGAGAAAAAGTTTGAAGAAGCCTACAGCGCCTGGGCGCAGGAAGTGCGCGGCCGTGCCTATGTGGAATACCGGGAACCGCCTCAGTGATGAGGCCCCCATGGTCGCGCACTGCGTGTCGCTCCCTGCACCTTGCAGGCCGCCGCTTTCCAGAGGCCTCGCTTCTGATGCCTGTCCAAACCTGTTCAAGCAGGTCTGGAGCCGTAGACATCAGCCCCGAAGGGGCCGCTGCGCCTGCGGGCCGGCAAAGCCGGACCCGCGGCCCCTGCTTGAAAGAGACGTCGGGGACCGTCCACCTTCTGCCTCCGGGCTAGCGTGAAACATATCCCCCGCAAACGCTTCGGCCAGCATTTCCTGACCGACCGCGCCATCATCGATGACATCGTGCAGGCGATCGCGCCCCGTCCTGGACAGGCCATGGTGGAAATCGGCCCCGGTCTGGCAGCCCTGACCCAACCACTGGCCGAACGCCTCGGGCACCTGACGGTGATCGAGCTGGACCGTGATCTGGCGCAGCAGCTGCGCGCGCATCCACAACTGACGGTGGTCGAATCCGATGTGCTCAGGGTGGATTTCAGGCAGCTCGCTCAGCAGGTGCAGGTCGACGCCGCTACCCGGGGAGGCGCCGCAGCCGAAGCCGCAAGGGGAGAAAGCGGCAAGCTCAGGGTGGTGGGCAACCTGCCCTACAACATTTCCACGCCTATCCTGTTCCACCTGCTCGACGCGGTGGAGGTCATTGAAGACCAGCATTTCATGCTGCAAAAAGAGGTGATCGACCGCATGGTGGCCCGCCCCGCGACCAGCGACTATGGCCGGCTCAGCGTGATGCTGCAGTGGCGTTATGCCATGGAGAACGTGCTGTTTGTGCCGCCGCAGAGTTTCGACCCGCCGCCGCGCGTGGACAGCGCGGTGGTTCGCATGGTGCCCCGGACTGCGCCGGAGAAGGTGGACGTCAAGCTGCTGAGCGAGGTGGTGCGCGTGGCTTTCAGCCAGCGCCGCAAGCTGCTGCGCCACTCCCTGGGTCAATGGCTGGAGCAGCGGCCACACAGCCCGCCGTTCGATGTGCAGCGCCGCGCCGAGGAAGTGCCGGTGGTCGAATACGTGGCGCTGGCCCAGGCGCTGGAAAACGGGGCGGTTGCCTGAGTCCTGGCCGGATCGTCATTTTGCTATTTAATTGATAGCTAATGGCGCCCATCCATTGGGCGCTCGCAGCCGTTTTGCAGTCAATCCGGTGGCGGCCGACCAGACGACGGTTCAGCATGAAAAAAGCCCGTTGAACAACGGGCTTTTTTGCAGCATGTTTGGAAGTATCAGGCTGCGGCCAACCAGTAACCCGCGTTGAACGGGCTGCTCATGCGCAGTGCCAACGGCGACACGTCGAGCAGTTTGTCGGTTGGCATCGGCTCTTCGCCGTCTGCGCTGTTTGCTTGCTGGGCCTCATTCGCCCGATCCCCTTGGCCAATGTCTGGGGAGCGGGCTACAGAAAAGAATAGAAACATCTGAACGGGATTTTTCGATCCGCCCAGTAGTCCGCCGCATCCCTGAAGATATCCAGCAGCTGTTCGCGCGCTTCCTTGTCAAATTTTGCATTGGCAGGGATCTGCTCCAGCAGGACAATGAAGCCGGGCTGCGGTCCGGACTTGTGAACCAGGTCCGTCATGCAGTCGTACAGCGCATCAAAGTTTTTGCCAAAATGCGCCGGGAATGTGTACTGTGCCGCGATCATGTCCAGCACGTCCTGCTTGCTCTGGGCGTTGCCCAGGTTGGCGTAGAGGAAGTGGTGGCCAAGCTGGGTGGCAGCATCCTGCAAGTCCTGCACGCGGAAGGCGCGTATGGATTGCACGATATTGGGTCTAACAGTACGAAGTGGTGTTTCCATCTCCGCGTCTCTTTCTTAAGTCAATAATTCAAAGTTGACGATCACTGTTGAACCTTATTGAGCGATTCTGCGAAAACTCGCGTAGTGATCATCTGTGTAATAACAAGCATCGGGCGCGGTGGGTACTAAACCACCACAAACGATGCGCCGGGCGCCCCGACTGCGCTCACCTGGGGTTCTGACGGTGTATTCACGGTAGTAACCGCGATTTTTGGCGGGAAGTATTCTTTCCCGATTGCCAAACACCGAACCGTCCTTGTCGTACCTGAACGGGCCCCCCTGATAAATCAAGCGGACCATGTGGCGCCCCTGCTCCGGCAGGGCCGCGACTGAAATCGTGCTGACTTCGGCTTGGGGGACTGGCCCTTTGGCCTCTACGCCAGACGGGCTGAACCCCGTGCTCAAAGCAGCCAGAACGACTGCTGCGACTAGCCGCCACCCGGCTCCATTTTTTCGCAACATGGAAAAATCCGTTTTACTTGAACCAGAGCCAACCGCCAATTGTTTAGCAGTTGCCGGGTTAACCCTTAAATTTCAAGAGGTAGAGTTTGACGCATCCCGCAGAAAAACGCAAGGGCCTGCCCAAAATTCAGGCAGTCTATCGCCACGTTGGGTGCGGCTATAAGTTAGTGCTAGCTGTCTAAAAAAAGCTTATCGGGATGCGTTGGCGTCTGCCACGGTCAAGGCTGTCATGTTGACAATCCGGCGTACCGTGGTGCTGGCGGTCAGGATGTGCATGGGTTTGGCGGCACCGAGCAGGACCGGGCCGATGGCGATGTTGCCGCCCGCTGCCGTCTTGAGCAGGTTGTAGGCAATGTTGGCTGCATCGATGTTGGGCAGGACCAGCAAATTGGCCTCACCGGACAGGGTGCTGTTGGGCATGACCGCCGCGCGCGCCGCAGCGTCCAGTGCCACATCACCGTGCATTTCGCCGTCGACTTCCAGCCACGGGGCTTCGTCTCGCAGCAATTGCAGCGTGTGGCGCATTTTCAGTGCGCTGGGAAGATTGGACGAGCCAAAATTCGAGTGCGACAGCAGCGCGGCCTTGGGCTTGATGCCAAAGCGCATCATTTCCTCTGCCGCCAGTGTCGTGATCTCGGCCAGCTGCTCGGCCGTGGGGTCGTAGTTCACATGGGTGTCGACCAGAAACACCTGGCGGTCCGGCAGCATCAGGCCGTTCATGCAGGCGTAAGTACAGACGCCCGGGCGCTTGCCGATCACCTGGTCCAGGTAGTTCAGGTGGTGGGCGGTGGTGCCCCAGGTGCCGCAGATCAGGCCGTCCACATCGCCTTTGTGCAGCAGCATGCCCGCAATCAGCGTCAGGCGGCGGCGCATCTCGATCTTGGCCATCTGCACGGTCACGCCCTGGCGCTCCATGATGCGATGGTAGGTTTGCCAGAAGTCGCGGTAGCGGTGATCCTGCTCGACGTTAACCACGTCGTAGTCGAGCTCCTCCCTCAGCCGCAGGCCGAATTTTTCGATGCGCTGGGCGATGATGGCGGGCCGGCCTATCAGCGTCGGGCGGGCCAGGCCCTCGTCCACGACGATCTGGCAAGCCCGCAGCACGCGTTCTTCCTCGCCCTCGGCATAGGCCACGCGTTTTTTGACGGCTTTTTTGGCGGCCGCGAAAATCGGCTTCATGGTCGTGCCCGAGGCGTAGACAAAGCTCTGGAGCTTCTCCCGGTAGGCGTCCATGTCGGTGATGGGGCGTAGCGCCACACCGCTGTCGGCCGCCGCCTGCGCCACGGCCGGCGCGATTTTCATCATCAGGCGCGGGTCAAACGGCTTGGGAATCAGGTATTCCGGTCCGAACGCCAGCTGCTCGCCGGTGTAGGCAGCGGCCACCACCTCGCTCTGCTCGGCCTGCGCCAGCTCGGCAATGGCATGCACCGCGGCAATTTCCATCTCGACCGTGATGGTGGAGGCGCCGGCGTCCAGCGCGCCGCGGAAGATGTAGGGGAAACACAGGACGTTGTTGACCTGGTTCGGGTAGTCGGTGCGGCCGGTGGCCATGATGGCGTCATCACGCACCGACTTGACGTCTTCGGGCGTGATTTCGGGGTTGGGGTTGGCCAGTGCAAAAATGATGGGCTTGGCGGCCATTTTGCTGACCATATCCTTTTTGAGCACACCGCCCGCCGACAGGCCCAGGAAGATGTCCGCACCTTCAATGATCTCGCCCAGGGTCCGCGCCGAGGTCTTCTGCGCAAACTGGATCTTGTCTTCGTCCATCAGCTCGGTGCGTCCTTCGTAGACCACACCGGCCAGGTCCGTCACGAAGATGTTGCTTCGCGGAATGCCCAGCTTGAGCAGCAGTCCCAGGCAGGCCAGCGCCGCAGCACCCGCCCCCGAGGTCACCAGCTTGACCTGCGTCGGGTGTTTGCCGACCACCTTCAGGGCGTTCAGGATCGCGGCGCCGACCGTGATGGCCGTGCCATGCTGGTCATCGTGAAACACCGGGATTTTCATGCGCTTGCGCAGCTCGCGCTCGATGTAAAAACAGTCCGGCGCCTTGATGTCCTCAAGGTTGATGGCGCCGAAGGTGGGCTCCAGCGAGGCAATGATGTCGACCAGCTTCGCCGGGTCTTTTTCGTCGATCTCGATGTCGAAGACGTCAATGCCCGCGAACTTCTTGAACAGCACACCCTTGCCCTCCATGACCGGTTTGGAGGCCAGCGGGCCGATATCGCCCAGGCCCAGCACGGCCGTGCCATTGGTCACCACAGCCACCAGGTTGCCGCGGCTGGTGTATTTGAACGCCGCATTCGGGTCCTTGACGATTTCTTCGCAGGGGGCTGCGACGCCGGGCGAGTAGGCCAGTGCCAGATCCCGCTGGTTGACCAGCTGCTTGGTGGCCGCGATCGCGATCTTGCCCGGGGTCGGAAACTCGTGGTACTCCAGCGCGGCGCGGCGCAGCTCGTCGCGCTTTTCCTGGCTGTCGGGGGTGGCTGGCACTGCGGGCATGAAGTTGTCTCCTGAGCGGCGGCCCCGGCAGGGCCGTCAATTTTTTGTAAGGTCTGCGATTGTAGGTCGTCCAAGGGGAAAACCCTAGTACGTGGATCTACGCAAACCAGTGCAGTGGTTTTGCCTTTTTAACAAAGATCGGAGAGCAGTTTGTAGGGATCCAAAATTATCGTCGGCGAACGTGCTGCTATGTCGCAATAAACCCGGAGTTATTGTCAAATCCCTAGGCTACTGTCGATATTCGGCTAACTTTTCCGCTTTAACTCTGAACTTTTGCAGCGGCGTCCTTGTGTCAAATTGAGAGAGGCTCGATGCGCTGACGTACTGCAAACAGCAGTACACTCGTGGCTTCTCGTTCATCAACATATTGGGCCATGGCCGCTTCTCTTCGTCCAAAGATCAAGACCGCCACTCTTACTGTGCGCCTTGACCCTAAGGTTAAGGTTGCTGCGGAGGCCGCAGCCGAGCATGAACGCAGGAGCCTTACCAGCTTGCTCGAAGTGTTGATCCTCGATCATTGCCGCAAGCTGGGCCTCAAGGTCGAGCAGCCAGAGAAATGAATCACACAATGATAAAGACGCCGCAATCGGGCCGAAAACAGCCGAGCAGCAAGCCCGCTCCTCCAGATGAAATCCGCTTCTACCGGGCCAATGAAAAGCCATTTGGCGCCTTCAGCAATCTGTACCAGCGCCCCATTGAGTTCGAGGGGGTGGTCTATCCCACGTCCGAACACGCGTATCAGGCCGGAAAGGCCAGCAAGCCTGCTGTTCGCGACTGGATTCTCAGCGCGCCGACCCCCGCTCTCGCTGCGATGGCCGCGCATGGCCTGTACGTTTGGGACGTCGTGCCGGACTGGGCGAAAATCAAGTTCGATCGCATGCGTGGTGTGCTTCGGGCGAAGTTCGACCAGCATCCGGACCTTCAGGAATTGCTCCTAGCCACCGGTGAGGCCAGGCTCGTTGAGGCCGGAACGGTCAGCAACGCCGTCAACCGGCTATGGGGCGAAGTGGATGGCAAAGGGGAGAACATGCTCGGTGTGATGCTGATGGAGCTGCGCACCGCCTATCGCCAGCCACAAGTTCGGGCTGCCAAGTCGAAGGCCGGCGCCGGCAGGACGGTTTCCACGCCCGCCCGTGAAAAACGGATGTCCGTCGCTGTGTGACGGAGCAGAGCGTGCAGAAGGAGCGCAACCACTACGACGGCGAGCTCGAAGAGTTGAGTCATAGTTACGCGGCCGCATGCACCGCTGACATTGACTTCCTGAAACTCGCGATCGCCAGCACCGCGGAGTCCAGCATGATCGGTGTGGGATCGGGCGGATCATTCACGGCGGCGTCGCTCCTATGCAGCCTTCACGAAACCTATACGGGAAGAGTCTCGCGACCCTCAACTCCACTGGAGATCATCTGCAGTCCCGCGTTGGCCTCCTCAAGCCCTGTCTTTCTGGTGTCGGCGGAGGGCAAGAATCCCGACATTGTGGAAGCTTTGGAGCGGGCGCGGCACTTTAGCTCACGCACCGTGCATGTGCTGACCAATCGCCAGGACAGCCCGCTAATGGAGCATGTGCGGGCCCTTCCGGGGGTGAAGCCTTACGTCTTCGAACTTGGCAAAAAGGACGGCTACTTGGCCACCAATAGCCTGCTTCTTGATTCCGTCCTGATCGCAAGGGCGTACGGGGAACTGAACGGCCGTCCTGAGCCCATGCCTGCGGACATTGCTGCGCTCAGGGTTGGCGACCAACCCGTAGACGCTTGGTGCGAATCGGCCCTCCCATTCATCGAGGAAGCGGTGCGACGCGGTGCACTCACCGTGGTTTACTCGCCGCTACTGCGCCCCATCGCGATTGATCTTGAGTCGAAGCTCTCCGAAGGAGCGCTGTTGCATACGCAACTGGCGGACTTGCGGTCATACGCCCACGGACGGCACCTCTGGCTCGCGCAACGCCCCCAGGACTGCGCCATCCTTGCGCTGGTCGAGCCGTCGCTGGGCAAACTCTGGGAAGGGATGCGCAGCAAGTTTCCTGTGGACATCCCAACGTTTACCATGTCGCTGGCCGGCTCCGATCCAGTTCACTTAATTGCCGGGCTGGTCGCGCAGATGCACATGGTGGCCGCCGTCGGACGCGCGCTGGGAGTCGATCCCGGGCGGCCGGACGTACCGACCTTTGGGAGAGAGATCCATTACGCCAACCTGCGGGATACCATCCCCTTGCCTGTGGCCACAGGACCCGCCGAAGAGCAGTCAAAATACGAGGTACTCGGAGCTCACTGGCCGACGCAGCGAGACCACGGCACGATGCGCCGCGCGGCGCAGACCTTCACAGACGAAGTCCGGCAGCAGCGCTTCAAGGCCGTCGTGTTCGACTACGACGGCACCTTGTGCAGTTCCCAGACCAGGGACAACCCTCCTTCTAAAGAGGTCGTCGATCATCTAGTGCGCCTCGCCAGCGCCGGTATTGTCATAGGCATTGCCTCCGGACGCGGCGGCTCCATCCAGACTTGCCTGCAGGAGGTTCTGCCACCTGACGTCCTGCCTAAGATTCGGTTGGCTCTCTACAACGGGGGTTGGATTTCCACCGCAGATGTGCCGCCTGAACCCTCGCAGCAAACAAGCGAATTCCTGAGCCATGTCACCCGCATTGTTGTGCGCCTGAAAGCCCTCGGGGTTCCCATCCTGGCCCACCGTACCACCGCCCCCTACCAAGTAAGCGTGCGATTCCGGGAAGGGCTTGCGACGGATTCAATGTGGTTCGTGATCGCCGATGCCTTGCGCCAAGCCGGTCTTGACATGTCCACCATGGTGCGCAGCAAGCATTCGGTGGACATCCTCGCACGCGGGGTGAGCAAGTCAGAACTCATTGCACGCATCGTCCAAGAGAACAAGATTGATCCCTACCAAGTGCTCACCATGGGTGACCAGGGCGCATGGCCCGGGAACGATGCGGCATTGCTTGAGCACCGCTATTCGTTGAGTGTAGACATGCCCTCGCGCAGGCTGGATCGCGGATGGAAGCTAGCGCCGGCCGAGAAGCGCGATGTCGACGCAACGCTGTGGTACCTGGAACGCATGCATGTCGAAGCGGGAGGGGTGTTCCACCTAGACCTGCCTCGCAAAAACGCCGTGGGAGGCAATGCAGATGCGTGACCAGATCGCCGCCAGGCTGCTCGCAAAAGTCATGGAATGGGAGGACCTGGAAACGGTGCCCCAAGTCCTTCCAACCCTGCAATTGTTGGCTGATTTCAAGTATGACCACTACCAGCAATTCGGTCCGGGTCGTCGCTTCATCGAAAGCTTGGCATTGTGGCTGCATCAGTTCGAGCCTCAAGATCGCCAGACGGCGTTGAAACTGGTTCTCGACCAGCTTGTGTTCATCTCGGAAGCGGAGCTTTCGCATCTGGTGCACACAGCCTATCGGGATTGGATCGTGCAGGAACGCATGCGCCTGGTGTCTGAGGAGCATGAGATTCCATCGTTCAGGGTACAGGAGATTGCCCTCCACCCACGCTTTGAACAACTGAGGCTAACCTCCCTCTACCTTGGCCTGAGCGACGGCGCACGCACCAACGAGCTGCGCCGTGCGAGTGACGGAGACATCGGCAACGAGCAGATTTGGCAAGCCTACGAGCTGGGTGACGAAAAAGCAGGCGACATGCTCAAGGACCTCGGGACTTCACTGAAGACCGCGGGCTTCGCGTCCGACAATCCGCACTTCAATTTGATCTGGCTCCTAGACGACTTTTCCGCCAGCGGCAACACCTACATTCGGTACGACGGAGCTGAGCGCAAGTTCAAAGGGAAGCTACCGAAAATCTACCAGCGACTTCACCAGAGGAAGATGGTGGACCCGTCGCACTACGAAGTATTCTTGATGCTGTACACGGCAACGCG
This sequence comes from Pseudomonadota bacterium, assembly GCA_040389085.1. GTDB lineage: Bacteria > Pseudomonadota > Gammaproteobacteria > Burkholderiales > Burkholderiaceae_C > Polaromonas. Next base: position 32,549 of record JAZKAP010000010.1, on the reverse strand, counting down.
GCAGGCCATCGACCATATCGAGTACTGGTCTGAAAGATTTACCACGGCGAATGGATTCAAGCCCCTGCAGGTTCGCGTTCTTTGTCCGATTGAGCCAGAGGTTTCACTGACTCGAAGCGCCGGTCCCGAGTTGAAGGCACTGTTGGCGAATCCCGCCTACGTCAACAACGCTGTGGTCGACAAGCACTTTCTCATCGGTGGAACCGATGACGCGAGCCTGGGATTTGCCGGGTGTGCTCTCCCGGTGGTGCTCGGGCACAACACCCCGAACAATTCGGTTTATCTCCTGTGGGGCCCGGACCAGTTCGAACCGCATGGCCTATTTCCCCGTGTCAGCCGCCATAGGGAGTTTTGATGGCATATAGCGCCAACCCCTTTCTGGAGCGGATGTCGGAGCGGACGACCTCGGACATGGAGTTCGTGCGACTGTTTTCCCCCAAAATACTTGAGAGGCTGGCCGAGGATGCGTTCGACGGCGCGGTGCATGTGTTTCGAAGCGCGCCCGGTGCGGGCAAGACAACACTGCTGCGCGCTTTCACGCCACCGGCACTGCGTGCATTCTGGAACTCGCGCAACCGGCCCGAGCTGTCCGAATCGTTCCAGAAACTGGTAAATCGTGGCCTGTTAACGGAAGGGGACAGCCCCCAGTTGCTCGGCGTTTTCCTAAGCTGCGCTTCTGGGTATGCCGATCTGCCTGCCAATGAGAGGCTGGAGCAGGAAGGCCTGTTCAGAGCTTTGCTTGATTGCCGCATCGTCTTGCGTACGCTGCGCAGCCTCGGGGCGTTGCTGGGCTTCAGCGCGCCGGAGCAATTGGGCGAGATATCGCTCGACTATGGGGCGGTGCCAGGCCTTACGGGAATTCCGATACGGACCAATGCGTTGGAGCTTGTCAGCTGGGCAGAGGAGCACGAACAGCGGGTTTATGCGCAACTGGATACCTTCGCTGGGTCCGAAGGCGCGCCTTTGCCCGCCCATCCTCGCTTCGAAGGTGTCTTGTGGTTGCAGACTATTAAGTTCGTGCATGAAGAGCGGGTTGTTGCAAGTCAGCGCCTGCTGATGGTCGATGACATGCATAAGTTGCGACGCAAGCAGCGAGCCTTGCTGATCGACGAGCTGACGGTGATGCGGCCCTCCATACCGGTCTGGTTGTCGGAACGTACCGTGGCATTGGGAACCGAGTTGCTGTCTCAAGGAATTCGGGAAGGGCGCGAGTTGCGCGAGTACAACCTGGACAAGATGTGGAGCGATGCCAAAGGTGCGGCGCAGTTCACTTCTTATGCGCAGAACATTCTGGACCGCCGCATGAAGAACCAGGACATGGTGCCAGTGGGTTCATTCACGCAGTGCTTGCGCGACAAGCTGGTCAGCAGTGAGGTGCGCAGCCAGGTTGCAGAAGGCATTGCACGCTTTCGCAGCGAAGTTGAACGCCTTCAGGCGAACGTGCGCTACGAACAATGGCTCACACGGGCGGATCAGTACACCGTCGATCAGAACCTGGAATCGTTGCTGGAACTCTACGTCACTCGCATCCTGTTAGTTCGCGATGAATCGAAACGCCAGATGTCCCTGGACCTGACGTTGACAGCCGAAGAACTTGAGGATCGCGACAGTTCCCAACTGCGAGGGGCGGCCGAGCTGTTTATGCACGAAGAACTGGGTATACCCTATTACTTCGGATTCGAGCGGCTGTGCGTCATGGCGACCAGCAACGTCGAGGAGTTGCTGGCTCTGGCCGCGGCTCTGTACGTTGGTCTGCAATCCAAGCAAGTCCTGCGGAAATCTGAGCCGATCCTGCTACCCCTCGAGCAAGACAAACTCCTTCGCGAGGCGGCCGGCCGTAAGCGCGAGTTCATACCCAAGTCTCACAGTGAAGGGACTCGGGCGCAACGGCTTCTGGATTCGATCGGCGCGTTCTGCTACGACCAAACGTTCGCACCTAATGCGCCTTATGCGCCGGGTGTGACCGGGGTGCGTTTGTCGCGCTCAGAGCTTGGAAAACTCAGTGCTCCTTCTAAACCGCTGGGCACCAGCGGTACGACCCTGCAGCGAGTGCTCGCGGAATGCGTCGCGGAGAACCTCCTCGTCCAGCGCGAGAGCCAAGCGACCGGATCACGGGACAGCGGCACGATCTTCTATTTGAATCGCTCGCTATGCGTGCACTATGGCTTGCCACTTCAAATGGGCGGATGGCGCGATGTTTCCGTCGGGGATCTGATGAAGTGGATGGAGCGGCGCTTGACACCGACACGTAAGAAGCAGGAGGTAACGTAGCATGCTTTGGGACCACTACGTGTTTCGCCGTGGCAATGCTGTTCACGAGCTGTGGGACAGTTTGCTGAAGAATCGCCCCGTGGAGTTGCTATACATCGCGGGCCGTGGTTTCGATGTTCGAGCGCAGACAGTCATGCGAGAGTTTGTGGTGGGCCAGCAAGGAACCGGCCGCAAGACTGTCAACGCCAAACTGTTGTTGCTGGGATTTCACGGGTACGAGTTGGACGAAGGTATCCAGCAACTGACCGATGAAAACGCCGCAGCCCTGGAGGCCGCGTTCTTGCCGCTGGGGCCGACGACAACGGTCACGGTGGAAACGCCGGAGGGAGATGAGGAAGAAACCAGTGCAAGCGACGCCTTGCGCCAGCGCGTCAAAGCGGTGCTGGATGAGATCGAGGGCAAAACTGACATCATCCTCGACGTCAGTTCCTTGCCGCGCGCCACGTATCTCGCGTTGCTGACCAACATTCTGCAAAAACTGGTACCAGACAAGGTGGGGAACGAGGGGACGGTACATCCGCTGTATGCCGGAGGCGTGAACTTCCAAGTGCTGGTTGCCGAAGACGCTAAGCTCGACGGCGAGATTCGCGCCGAGGATCCGAGCAATGATCTGTTGAACATTCCCGGCTTCTTCGCCGCTTGGCAGGCGGAGAGTGTGCAGGACTGGCCTTTGGTCTGGTTTCCGGTCTTGGGTGAAGGACGAGGCAATCAGCTGCAGAAGATCGCTGCCTCCATACCGACCGAAGCCGAGGTTTGTCCGGTTCTCCCTCATCCCTCGAAGGATCCACGGCGCGCCGACCGGCTCTTGGTCGAGTACCGGGAACCATTGTTCGACAGCAGAAAGACGCCGACGTCGAACATTCTCTACGCCAACGAGTCTCACCCGTTCGAAGCTTACCGCCAGCTGCTCGGCGCGATGCAGCGCTATCAAAACAGCATGACAATTCTCGGAGGATGCCGCTTGGTGATGACCCCGCTGGGGAGCAAGCTGATTACGCTGGGCGCTGGGTTGGCGTGTTTTGAGATGCGGCCTGTAGGCTTGAACGCCAAGTACGGCGTGGCGATCCCGCATGCCGAGCCAAGGCGCTATCTCGCCTCCGTGACGTCCTTGCGACAGTCCAAGCCTGAAGTGTCAGTGCTGCTGTTAACTGGCGAAGCCTATGGAGTGCCTGCAGAGATCGGATTGTCCGAAACCGCTACCGCCGCAGCCAACCTTACCTCAACGACTTGAGTAGTGACAAACCAGCTTACAGCCAGCGCCTAAGCCGGACGCTCTGTCAAGCGCAGCAAAATCTGTGCTCGGAGTTCTGGCAGATTTTTCAGGTGTAGATCGTAAAGCAGCAATTCCATAGCTCGACCATATTCGCTTCGGTGAACTAGTGAGAATTTTCAGTCATATCGATATGGCTCTTAGGCGCACGAACGAGGACGTCCATCCTTCGCTCACCACATGCAACCACCACCAGACTACCAAAAGCATCGGCGCCAGCATATAAGCGCCAGCTGAGGCGCAGTCAAGGCAGCCTCGAGCCAGGAGTTGAACGGTAGCTCCCAGCACTAAGTAGCAGGAAATGATTGCCCAGGTTTTCCGGATGATGCTGAGAACCTGAACTGCCAACTTAGGCGGTTCGCGCAATTGAAGCTTCTGGTCTTTGCACTTTGCACCAAGATTGCACACCAGCCTTCGAAAGGTCCACCACTCCATGCCGTGTGACTGCCGGATGATTCGCAATCGGGCTCGTTCAGCAAAGCTGATGTCCAGTTGACCAAACTCCGCGGTGGTTAGATTGTGCTCTGCCTCCACCAGTAAATCCCAATATGCCGGGGTGCCGGGCGTCAATTGAGAGGCGCGTCTTTTCCAGAGAACGTGGCGGCGGTAAACAACTGGATGGAACACGGCAAGTCGCCATTCCGAGTTAAAAGAGTTGACATAGTCAGACAGGTCGAATTCACCGTAGTCAATGAACTGCCGTACAGCCTCTGACCCACCATGTCTGCCCTCCTCCATCATCATTCTTGCGAGATCGGCCAGATCGTCGGGATCCGGCTTATCCATGGGTTTCTTTTTCCCACATCGCACTGACCAAGTCGTTGCGGTCTTGACGTTGCGTTAGCGGCTGCTTGCTTCGCTTGTGCTCCACATAGGCGGCGTACAGACGCTCAACCAGGTCACGTCGCATGCCTTCTGGGCAGTCCGGTACGCGTCGCGCGCAAAACAATCCGACGTCCTCCACTGCTTGCCAGAGGAGAGGCCAATCGATGGCGCCTTGACAGTCCTCTGTGCGGACGCCAAAAAGTGTGAACGGTACGTCTACTCCGGCGCCTTCAACGCCTCGTAGATAACCAAGCGTTGGCTCGCTGGAACCCGTCTCATATTTGTATTGCGTGCGTCGGTCCACCCCGCCGGCCTGGCCCAGCTCCATTTGGGTCAACCCAAGACGTTGGCGTTCAGATTTAAGGCGGTCGCGAAGGAAAGCAATCAAATTCATAGGATTGATAGTTTATTGTCCTTGTAAATCGACAACAAGTGACTAATAATTCCCATCATGGGAAATTATAGAGTCAACTCGTGACATTTCAATCCGGGGAAATTAAGTCTGAATTTCAGGTACAGGGCGTGTCTATCGCGGCTTGGGCACGTGCACGCGCCTTTGACCCGCGCTTGGTCTACGCCGTGTTGGGTGGGAAGAACAAGGCATCACGTGGCAAGAGCCACCTGATCGCGGTCGCCCTAGGCATGAAGCCGGGACCACAAATCACAGAGAGAACGAGGCAGTTGGGCTTGGCCAATGAACCGGATTCCCAGGGTGGCCCAGGTGTTGCGTCCCAGCAAAGGGAGTCAACATGAGCCCATAAAAACCAAAACGCCCACCTATTTTCATAGGCAGGCGCTGGCCGCAAAGCAAATACTTAACGTGTCGTAACTGAAGTATCTGTGAGCGGTTGGCCCTTGTCAAGGCATCGTCGTCCCTAAAAAAACTGTAGGGACCCTTTGAACAGGATCAATCATGAAAAAAAGCTTGCAGGACAGGCTGAATGCGCTCGCGCGCAACCTTAAAAATCCAGCCAAACCCCGAAACCTTGTCACTCGAAGCGGCGCCAGGGTCCGCGGAATTCACTCATCTAGGCGATTCCCAACACCTCTGCCTTGGGAAACACCCGAAGAGCGGACGCTGATCCAGGTTCTGGACGCCTCTGCAGCGACGGCAGAGTTACTCAGCCAGCCGGCGCAGCTCGAAATCCCAACGGAAACCGGTTCCTTCCTGTACACGCCTGATGTGGCGGTGCAGTGGACGAACGGCTCCATCTGGGTGATTGAGTGCAAACCGTTGGAAGTACTCCGCCAGGTGGAAACCCGCGTGAAGCACTGCGCTATTTCCATGCAGCTACTGAGTTTTGACATACGTTTTGTGGAGCTGCCGAACGAAGCGCAGCCTTCAGCGGCGGTCATGAACAACATTCGAGACCTTTCCGCGCCGGGTGGCCCAGTTCAGTATCCGCGCCTTAAGCGAGAGGAGGACCGACGGCAGATCGCCATCCATCGGCCTGCGACCTTTCGCAAGTCTGGCTGCCCTCGTCGGCGATCAATACGCGGTGGCTGCCCTCGCTCACGGCCTGCTGCACTTTGACCTGAATCAGCCGCTAACAGCGGCTACTCCCCTCTTCACACATTTCAAGGAATATTTCGATGGAACCCATTACATTCGTTCCGGGCAATACCGTGACCCTGTTGGACAAGGTACATACGGTGACCGGCATATCAGATAACGACCTGGTGCACCTGCGCACCGATGACAACGTCGAGAAAAGTCTCACGATCAGTACCTTGCTGGGCCATCACTGCAGCGGCAACCTCAAGCCGGGCCCTAGGCGCAAATCCAGCCGACCATGCGACAAAGGGCGAAAGGTCAAATTCAACGCCGTCGATCACTCGGACCAGGCGATAAAGATTGGCTTCCATGTCCGGGAAATACTGAGTGACTTGAATCATGCGGGTGTTCGCATATGCGACGAAGATCAGGGATTTCAGCGCACGATCAAAGTGTCGACTGAGCGACTGGGTCTGGACCACCCGCCATGCGCCCGGACGGTACAGCGCTGGCTTCGGAGGAACTTACTCGTCAATCGCAGTGATTCTTCCTTTGTACCTCGCTTCCACGCGCGCGGGGGCAAAGGGCTTTCGCGGCTTTCCGAGGAACTGCAGCAGTTCATGGACGACGCAGTGCTCAATGAGTACATGACGACGGACAAAATCTCCGCATCGGCATGCTATGAAAAGCTTTGCGCCAACATCTCCAAAGCCAACGAACTGCTTCCAGCGGCGAACCAGCACAAACCACCTTCGCTCAATACCTTCCGACGCTGGATCGAAAAGAAGCCTGCCTATGACCTGTATGCCGCGCGTCACGGCAAGGCTGCTGCAGATCTGAAGTTCCGCAGCTCAGGCCGCAACCCTGAGCAGTGGGGCTTCATGGAGTGCGTGGAGGTGGACCACACCGTGCTGGACCTGATGGTCGTGGATGAGAAGGAGGGCCTTGTCCTGGGCCGCCCGCGCATCACGCTCTTTATCGAGTGGTCCACACGTGCGTGTCTAGGCTTCACCGTGGGCTTTGAGGGCACGTCGACTCAAACCGTTCTGGAGTGCCTTCGCACCGCGGTGAGTCTCAAAGACTATGTGCAGACAATGTACGACAAAGTACAAAACGAATGGCCATGTTGGGGGCTCCCTCGTTACCTCAAACTGGACAACGGTCCAGAATTCCACAGCGAAACATTCCGCCAGACCATGGCGGAACTGGGCATCCATTTGATTTATTGCCCGCGTAAAAAGCCCTGGTTCAAGGGCCGCGTGGAGCGGGCGATCAAGAGTCTGAACGTCGACTTGATGGCGACCCTGCCCGGCGCAACCCTCACCCAACTCTACAACCGTGTCACGGGCAACGATCCATCGGAATATGCCGTGATCGACATTCACACCCTGCGTCACATCCTGCATATCTGGGTCATTGATATCTACCACCAGGACTACCACCGCGGCATCAAGAAGGCGCCTGCCAAGGCCTGGAAGCAGAACTTTGACCTTACCCGCGTTGCCTTGCCTGCCGACATGAATTTGCTGGAGGTCCTGTGCACTGAACTGGAGGTGCGGACCGTCTTTCACTACGGCATCGAAATCTGCGGCGAACGCACATTCAACAGCCCTGGCCTGCAGGAAATTCGCCGGCGCCGGCAGTTGGAGGATTACATCAAGGTCAAGGTGCGTTACCGCCCAGCAAGACTGGACCGGATCTGGGTCTATGACGACGCGCAGGAAGTTTGGATGGAGGTGATGAACTCCAACCCTGAGACGCGCGACTTGAGCGAGTTCCAGCTCAAGATGCTTCACAAACTGCAGCGGGAGGAAGCTGTACGAGGCGACACGGTCAGCATCGTAGAAGCCAGGGGGCGTATGAAGTCTCTTGTGGAGCCTTTGCTCCGCGCCAAAACACAGCGTGCGCGTAAACGTGCCCTGAAGATGCTCGGCTGGACCACCGATACAAATGTCCTGGCGCCCAGCGATACAAAACCTGACCGGGGAATGTATGGCGCCAGTGCGGCCGGCTCTCCTGACACCCTGCGCCCTTCCCCGTCAGCTCCCGATGTCGCCCCAAAAGCCAAGCGTTCCTCCACAAAGAGGTCCGTCAAACAGGCCGATGTGTCCGATACCGCGGTGCTTCCCGTATTCCCCAACCAGCCTGCCGTAGATGCTTCTTCTGGTCGACCTGATGGGCGCAATGAAGTCTCCTTTGAAGGTGAACTGCTCGTCTTTCCTACATCACCGTTGCCAACAACATTCGGAGGCCGGGTATGAGCGCGTGTGTCAACGGCCTTCATCAGGTGATGCGGCACCCGCAGTACCAGAACGTCTGGGACAGGATAGCCCGCTGCCACCGGTCGGTGGCCAGGCGCGGCTACCCGGAGAATCTGCGGCTGGTGGGCGTCTCAGGGGTGGGCAAAAGCACCTTGTTGATCAACTATCGCGATGCGCACCCCAGCATTTTTCACCCGGAGTACACGGAGGTGCCGGTGGTTTACGCGGAAGTGCCTGCCATGCCCACCAGCAAGCAGCTGGCCATCAACCTGCTTAAGGGTCTGGGCTGCGCCGATACGACCGGAACGGCTTCCCAACTCTGGGAACGGTTTGTCTCGCTGTGCCGCCGCTGTGGCGTGGGGCTGATCATTCTTGATGAAATTCAGCATTTTGTGGATCGCGGAAAACTCTCCACCTATTCTTCGATCGCAGACCTGCTCAAGCAGCAGCTGTCCGAACTGAAGCTGCCGGTGGTGATGGCAGGTGCCCCACGGTGCCGGCTGCTCTTTGAAGCCAATAACCAATTACGCAGTCGCTTCAAGGCTTCCACATCCTTCTATCCGTTTCGCATTGGCACCGTCGCTGATTTCCAGCGGTTTCGAACCGTTGTGTCAACGGTCGTGCAGGATTTTGATGAGACTGCCCGGCGTTTCCTCGTCAGTGACACCATGGTGGAACGGATTTTTTATGGCACCGATGGGATATTTCGCAATCTGACAGACCTGATGGATGGTGTGCGGGTCAGCCGCACGGAGGGAATGCCTTGCACCGCCGAGGTCTTGGCCAAGGCGTTCCAGGAGACGGTATTCGCGTGTGCCGATCAGGCGAGCAATCCCTTTTCCGCCAAATTTCAGCCGCGCCGGCTGATTGAGGTGGGGGAACCCTACATGCCCAGTCCTATTGATGGAGACAACCATGCCATCTACTGATCTTCTGGTTCGGCCGAAGCGGCATTTGTGGGAATCACCGGTGGCCTACGTATTTCGCGTGGCTTCACTCAATCGGACCCACTACGGCACGCTGGCCCGGCAAGCTTTGGCTACCCATAGCCTTGCGGGCCATCCTCTGCATGAAATCTGGCAAATCGCTGATTACGCGAATGCCGCCAGAGAGAACCTCAGGCTTTCGATGTTGACCAAGGCTGATCGTCCGCTGCGCATGGTTTGTCCTGCATGTGTTCGGGAGGGACAACCGGACAGCCTCTACGGCGAGCGCTATCGCTATTTGGAATATTGCCTGCGCCACGGCTGCAAGCCATTGGGAGAATGTCCGGCGTGCGGCATCGCCTTGCGCTACGGAAGCGGCTCCTATGGCCACTGTGAATGCGGATTTGAGTTGGCAACAGCTCACGCTGATGCTGGACCGCCCGAAGTCCTGCGCCTGTATCGTGCCATCGCCGCCAACATACCTTTGGAGATGGTGCCAACGATGCAGGAGCTTGAGCGCCGGGATATCCGTGAGATCAACGCCCGACTCCAATCTACCTGGCGTCTGCTATGGGATGAGCAGCTGGAATCCTGGAACGTACCGGAGGGCGCTGAAATCACAGCAATCCTGCCCGAGTTCGGCGAGCGGTGGCACGCTGTCTCCTGCTTGCTGGGATTTGCTGAACATCGCTTGGGCCGTTGGGTGACGCAGATCGGATGCTGGTGGCGCCATGGCCGTTACCGCCCAGAAGTTCGCAGTCGCCGCGGTCCTGTCCCGCCGATTGACTTGATCCTGTGGCGGTATTTGCGCGAGCTTGTCAGGCAAGCGGTCAAGTCTGGTTGCTCGGGCCCGCCGGTGGCTGGCACGGGCGTCCTAAGTGCCTGCATAGGTGCAGGCTTCCAGTGCAAATCTCGTCGCTCCGGCCTTCGTGACGACGGCCTGCCGGCACCCTTTCGTACCATGATAGGACCTTGCACAAAGCCTTTTGAACGGCAACCCGTAGCTGCTGTGGCCTCGTCGGGTTGCCGCCCTGCTGGTAAAACGATAGGCGGGTATCAGTCCGTCGCTGACTTCAACCAGCAGGCGCCCGGAGGTGCCCGAAAAGTCATTGAATTAGTAGCCATCGGTGCGCTGCAGCCAATTGAACTCCTACATCCTCAGGCCTGGCGGTTCGCTGCTGGCGATGTAGACGACTTGTTACGGCAAGCATTCAACATCCAGGTACAGCGCGTTGCTGGCCGCCCTACAGGTGCCAGGTCAAGTTTTGATGGACCCCGTGCATGGTTGCAGGCGCCGGGCATGTCGATGGGCCGGGTGTTCGCCGCTCTGTCCTTTGGCCTGCTTCAGCCGCTGAGCCGACCTACTCAGACCAACGTCTGGGCAACACCCTTTGTCAATCCCGGAGGGATGCGCCTGGATACATGGGCCCAGCAAGCCATGCACGACGCCGTGTTGCCGTCGCTTGAGGGCCGCGCACGTGAAGCAGCTCTCCTTGCGCATAGTTTCCTGGGGGGATCGACAGCGCTTCATACCAATGAGCTGGAATTGTTTTGCGGGACGCCTCCCCTGCAAACGGAGTCCATCGCCCTACTTCCTTACCAGCCCACCCCCTTGGGGACGGGTATCCCGAAAAACATTGCATGGCGGCAAGGCTTTCTCTATGACAGTGCCCTGCTGGAGACCGCGGTGAAGAATCCGCAGGAAGGGCTGGTGACGTCGTGACCCCTACCAGCCTGTTGCTCGTACGCCCCCAGCCACTAGCAGATGAAGCGCTGACATCCTGGGTGGCACGCCTTGCATGGGATAACGGCTACCTTTGCGCGCATCAGCTGCTCAAAACTATGGGGCGGCCGGTCTCGAGCTTTCTGGACCTTGATCTGCATGTACCCGCACATGTCTTGGACTTTCTGGTGCGCGCTACAGGCCAGTCGGTTCAGGCTATTCACCAAATGACTTTGGGGGCAACGCTTGGGAGCGAGGACACATGTTCATCAGAGCGGTGGCGAGCTCACTGGTGTCTTCACCGGACCTTCCGAAGCAGGCGGACCATGACTCCTCGAACTTCTGTTTGTTTCTTGTGTCTGCAACGCGATGTGCGGTATCTCAGGAAGTCGTGGCGGCTTTCGTGGGTGACGCGTTGCGCGTTACACGATTGCATGCTGCAGGATAGCTGCAGTCTATGCGGCGTAGTGGTGGAGACAGGACTATTGAGACAACGCCCGGTCTGTCTATGCGAGGAGTGTGGTGTGCACTTGAAGGTTGAGCAAGGTGATCCCTATGAGTCCGGGGGTGGCCTGCGATGGAACTATCGCCCGCGGGATGTGGACTGGCTGAAGAGCCTTCTTCGGACCGTGCAGCCATCGACGTTGAAGGATTTGCTCGAAGCGAGGATGGACCGATGGTTCTTCCACACGCAACGGTATGTGATGGATGCTACGGGGCAAGCCCGACTGAGCTTGGAGGCACTCTCTAGGCATCCGCCCTCAAGAACGGCAGTAGGCTGCATGCATGTGGAGGAGCGTGACGTCCTTTTCCCGTTGATAGAGCAAATGGTGCAGGTGTCCTGAGCAACTATCAGAACGGGGCGTAGTTATTTTTAATTTCGAAAGGAGTATTCCATGCAGCTAAAAGGTATTGCGGTGGCGAGCGTAGTTGATCAGATCGTGTGCGACCGATGTGGCAAAGATGTCCATCGCGCTGAGGCCGATTTCGAACAAATGACGTCCATTGGCTTTGACGCAGGCTATGGCTCGATTTTTGGTGATGGGAATAGAGTGGAAATCGATTTATGCGAGCAATGCTTGCGCGCGACGCTGGGGACTTGGCTTCGAGTTCGAACTCCTTGGGAGATCGGCAAAATGCCCGTGGAGGACCGGACTCTAACTGCAGATCAGCCTCAAGCCGCAAGTGGTCAGGACCGTGGCCGCTTTGCGCACATGTACGGCGTTCTCACAGTTGAGGAAATGGCCGAGCGTCTGAAATGCTCGATTGACGAGGTGCGTAAGCGGGAAGCCGCCGGCGAGATCTTTGCCGCGCATGCGGCGGGACGAGAGGGAGGGCCGCTCTATCCAGCCTTTCAGCTTGACGAACGCCTGAACAAGACGCTGCTTAAGAAAATCATCGAGGAATACCGCAGGTGGGGGGCCTCAACGACTTTGATGTGGAGCTTTTTGAGATCACCGCAGAAGATATTCGGTGGTTTGACCCCCGTGGAAATACTGCTGGGTGGCTCGACGCCCGGCTATGACGCGTTGACACCGGATGAATGGGTAGAGGCATTCCTCGATGTGGTGTCCGAAGAGCTTTCTCGCGTCACGCAATGACCGATCGCAGCAATACTTCTTCTCATGTATGAATTTGCCGAGATCGGTTTAGCGGTGCGTACTCGTCGCTCCGACATGGGTCTATCCCAGGCTCGCGTTGCCGAACTGTGCGGTCTGTCGTCCGTCACGGTGTATCAACTGGAAAACGGTTCTATCGACGCGCTCAATTGGGCGGACGCAGTACGCTTGCTTTCGGTGCTAGGGTTGAATATCCACGTTTCAAATCCGCGATCAACAAAGCGGCAGCGAGAGGGAAGAACACCTGCGCTGGAGGTTGCCGCGCGCTCTGCGAGCACGAGCTATAAACAGATCCTTCCTGCTGAAGACTTGCGCACAGCCCTTCTAACCGCAACGTACCCAAAGGATTTCACGCCTCATGTGCGCACATTCCTGGATGAAGCGCATGCTTCACAAATTGCAGACGTGGTCGAGCAACTTCATCACGAAACCGGCGTCCAGCGCATCGAGCTATGGCAACGCATGCGCGACATGGCCAGAGCCGGGCATACAACGCGGGACTTTTGGTTGTGAGGACCCGCATCGTCGAGCAGATCCGCTGTTGCGCTCGATTTGGCATGAAAAAGTGATCCACTGAAAGCAAAAATTTCCAATCGGATTGACCCGGCCAAGTTAGCGAATCGACAGTGATCTGCCTCAAAGTGCGCCGCTGTTTCCGCGATTTTGTTGCCTCGATTCCCAGCCAAGTGGCCAGCTTCCGGCATAGGGATCAAGCTTGCTTGAGCTGACCCGCCATGGGTACTTGGGCTCGCTCTCTTCCGATCGCAGGTGCTTCTTCACTGTGTTGCAAGCCGGGCCTGTACGGCTTGAGATCTTGCGGATGGACATCTGATCCCGCAATGCCCATCTTCTGATGACATTCAATGTCACCACGTCTATTACTCCTAATTTCCCTCTTGCTTTTAAAACAAGCAGGGTAGTGCCTACGTGGGTTACGTTTTGGATGGAAATTACTGCGCTAAGTGGGCCAAATTTCGATGGAATTCACTAAAGAAATTGCTAGCCGCCCGAAAGCCGCGCTGCGCCTGATGCGTTGGCGATTGAGCTGCAAATGTTCACGACTCGATACTGGCTCGCTATGCAAGCCGCCCACCCACTTTGTAACTAGAACTGCAAATCTAGTATCCACCCCCGCACCCGATCACCACGAAATTCTTGCGCTAGGTCAAAAAAAAAGTGTTTGCTGACAGCCTCTTAGGCCATCTGGTCAGTGTTTACCCGCGCCTAGCCCCGAGCAGGCATGGAAGTTGTGAACTTTGTTACGCCAATGGACCGTAACTACCGGCATGAGCCACAACACGAGGAGACAAATTTAATGGAAACTTTTTATGAGGTCATGCGACGCCAGGGCATTTCACGGCGGAGCTTTCTCAAGTACTGCTCACTGACGGCGACCTCCTTGGGTCTGGCACCCTCGTTTGTGCCGACGATCGCACACGCCATGCAAACCAAGCCGCGCACACCGGTGCTGTGGCTGCACGGACTGGAGTGCACGTGCTGCAGCGAATCGTTCATCCGCTCGGCGCACCCGCTGGCCAAGGATGTTGTGCTGTCCATGATCTCGCTGGACTATGACGACACCTTGATGGCCGCTGCCGGCCATCAGGCCGAGGCCATCCTTGAAGAAGTGATGACCAAATACAAGGGCAACTACATCCTTGCGGTCGAGGGCAATCCACCGCTGAATCAGGAGGGAATGAGCTGCATCATCGGCGGGCGTCCATTTGTGGAGCAGCTCAAGCACGTGGCCAAGGATGCCAAGGCCATCATCAGCTGGGGCTCGTGCGCTTCATGGGGTTGCGTCCAGGCAGCCAAACCGAACCCGACCCAGGCAACGCCAGTGCACAAGGTAATCACGGATAAGCCCATCATCAAGGTGCCAGGCTGCCCGCCGATTGCCGAGGTCATGACAGGCGTCATCACTTACATGCTTACCTTCGATCGTATCCCCGAGCTGGATCGCCAGGGCCGGCCGAAGATGTTCTACAGTCAGCGCATCCACGACAAGTGCTATCGCAGGTCCCACTTCGATGCGGGACAGTTTGTCGAGGCCTTCGATGACGAATCCGCACGCAAGGGCTATTGCCTATACAAGGTGGGTTGCAAGGGCCCCACCACCTACAACGCCTGCTCCACCACCCGGTGGAATGAGGGAACGAGCTTCCCGATTCAAGCGGGCCACGGTTGCATCGGTTGTTCCGAAGACGGCTTCTGGGACAAAGGATCGTTCTACAACCGTCTAACCGACATTCATCAGTTCGGTGTTGAAGGCAATGCGGACCAAGTGGGAGGCGCAGCCGCTGCCGTGGTGGGCGCCGCTGCCGCAGCACACGCCGCCGTGTCGGCTCTGAAGAGGGCCACCGACAAGGATCGTTCCACCAGCGGTGCTAATCACTAATTCCACGAAGCCAAGAAAGAGACAAGGAAACGTCATGACCGCCTATTCCACCCAAGGCTTCAACCTAGACGACAGCGGACGCCGCATCGTCGTCGATCCAGTAACCCGCATCGAGGGACACATGCGCTGTGAGGTTAACCTCGACAAGAACAATGTGATCCGTAATGCAGTCTCCACCGGCACCATGTGGCGGGGCCTCGAGGTCATCCTCAAAGGCCGCGACCCGCGTGACGCGTGGGCATTCGTGGAGCGTATTTGCGGCGTTTGCACCGGATGTCATGCCTTGACATCCGTGCGCGCCGTCGAGGATGCACTGGGGATCAAGATTCCGAAAAATGCCCACCTCATTCGCGAGATGATGGCCAAGACCTTGCAGGTGCATGACCATGCCGTGCACTTCTATCACCTCCATGCTCTGGATTGGGTTGACGTGGTTTCAGCGCTCAAGGCCGATCCGAAGAAGACCAGCGAGCTTCAGCAGTTGGTGTCACCCGCGCATCCGCTCTCCTCACCGGGCTATTTTCGCGACGTGCAAAACCGGCTGAAGAAGTTTGTAGAAAGCGGTCAGCTCGGCCCATTCATGAATGGTTATTGGGGAAACAAGGCATACGTGCTTCCCCCCGAAGCCAACCTGATGGCTGTGACCCACTACCTGGAGGCGCTCGATCTGCAAAAAGAATGGGTGAAGATTCATACCATCTTCGGTGGAAAGAATCCACACCCCAACTATCTGGTGGGCGGCATGCCGTGCGCGATCAACATCGACGGCGACGGCGCCGCGGGTGCGCCGATCAACATGGAACGTCTGAACTTCGTCAAGGCGCGCATTGACGAAATTATTGAATTCAATAAAAACGTTTATGTACCCGATGTGCTGGCGATCGGCACGATATACAAGCAGGCGGGCTGGCTCTATGGCGGCGGCTTGAGTGCAACAAACGTCAGTGACTATGGCGAATATCCCAAAGTCAACTATGACAAGAGCACCGACCAGTTGCCTGGCGGCGTGATCCTCGACGGCAACTGGGATGTTATTCACCCGATAGACCCTCGCGATCCGGCGCAGGTGCAGGAGTTCGTGTCCCACAGCTGGTACAAATACGCCGACGAGTCCAAGGGTCTGCATCCGTGGGATGGCGTCACCGAGCCGAATTACGTTTTGGGGTCCAAGTCCAAAGGTACCAGCACGAACATTGAGCAAATCGATGAAAGCGCCAAGTATTCGTGGATCAAGAGCCCTCGCTGGCGCGGACATGCGGTCGAGGTGGGACCTCTGTCGCGCTACATCCTGGGCTATGCGCATGCAGTGAAGGGAAACAAGTACTGCCAACGTGTTAAGGAGCAGGTGGATTACTCGGCACAGATGATCAACAGCGGTATCCCCAAAGCGCTCGGCATTTCCGAGACGGCTTACACCCTTAAGCAGCTGCTGCCCACCACCATTGGGCGCACGCTGGCGCGAGCTCTCGAAAGCCAATATTGCGGCGAAATGATGCTGAACGACTGGAACGATCTGGTCGCCAACGTCAAAGCTGGCGACCGCGCTACCGCAAACGTTGACAAGTGGGATCCATCCACCTGGCCCAAGGAGGCGAAAGGTGTCGGCACCGTGGCTGCGCCGCGCGGCATGTTGGGTCACTGGATCCGCATCAAGGACGGCAGGATCGAAAACTACCAGTGCGTGGTGCCCACCACGTGGAACGGTAGTCCACGCGACACCAAGGGCCAGATCGGGGCATTCGAGGCCAGCCTGATGAATACCCCCATGGCCAATCCCGAGCAGCCCTTGGAAATTCTCCGCACGCTGCACTCCTTCGACCCTTGCCTGGCGTGCTCCACCCATGTGATGAGCCCGGACGGTGCCGAACTGGCCACCGTGAAGGTGCGCTGAAGCTAACCCGTACAACAACACTGGAGACATATATGACTTTTATACTTCGCCGCCTCGCCGCGCTGGCAGTGCTTGTGGCCTGGGCGGGTACCGCTTCGGCTCATTCTGGTCACACCGAAGCATCAAGCTTCATTGCGGGTTTCATCCATCCGTTGGGTGGGCTGGACCATCTGCTGGCCATGGTGACCGTGGGCCTGTGGTCCGCGATGGCATTTCCCGCCGGGCGTCGCTGGCGCGGTCCGCTGGCCTTTGTATTGACGGTGCTGGCGGGCGCGTCGCTTGGGATGGTGGGCGTAACGGTTCCCATGCTCGAAGCCGTCCTAGCTGGCAGCGTGGTTCTGTTAGGTCTAATGCTGGTCGGTCCCGCACGCACGGCAGGCGTCGCGGGCACGCTGCTGATCGCGGCGGCGGGCCTGGCGCACGGTCTGGCTCATGGCGCCGAGGTGCCGGCAAGCGCGTCGTTCGCTGGCTACGCCATTGGCTTTATCGTCTGCACGGCGCTGCTGCAGGGCGCAGGTGTCGCTGGCGGCGCCCTGTTGCGCACGGTCAAGGCGTCTGCCTGGCAGCTGCTGTCGGCAGGGGTGACGCTTGCGGGCCTGGGCTTGCTCGCCGCGCGGATCTGAGTCGTCCCATCTACAAAAAAGGAGACAGACCATGTCAGCTATTGTTCCCTCCGCTTCCGACGGCAACACTACCAGCGAGCTGGAATACTCCCGTGCCACTTCGATCAAGTCGGTCTATGTGTACGAGGCTCCGGTGCGCTTGTGGCACTGGATCAATGCCCTGGCCATTGTGGTCCTCGGCGTCACCGGCTACTTCATTGGTTCTCCCCTGCCAACCCAACCGGGAGAGGCAAGCGCCAACTTCCTGATGGGTTACATCCGCTTTGCGCACTTCGCGGCGGGCTACATATTGGCCGTGGGTCTTCTGGGCCGGATCTACTGGGCTTTTGTAGGCAACCACCATGCGCGCGAGCTGTTCTACGTACCGGTGCTGCAGCGCGCTTACTGGCGTGAGATGCTTTCCATGCTCAAGTGGTACGCGTTCCTCAGCAAGCGGCCTAACCGTTATGTTGGCCATAACCCGATGGCGCGCTTCGCAATGTTCTTCGTGTTCTTCCTGACCACGGTGTTTATGATCGTTACGGGTTTTGCAATGTATGCCGAAGGCCTGGGAGGAGGCTCATGGGCCGATAGGCTGTTCGGCTGGGTTATCCCTCTGATGGGCCAGTCTCAGGACGTTCACACATGGCATCACCTGGGCCTGTGGGTGATGGTGTGCTTCATCATCCTGCACGTCTACGCAGCCATACGTGAAGACATCATGGGCCGGCAGAGCATCGTGAGTACCATGATCTCGGGCCACCGCAGCTTCAAGGACTAAGCGCTTCACGCTTGCTCGCTATGAACCCAACGTCCGTTTCACTGGCGCTGCGCCCTGCGGGCATATCGGCGCGCGCCCCGCGTCATCCCGGGCGATTTCTGGAGAGAAACTGCCTGGCGCCGCTGCGCATGACTCAACTCGAAGCTGCACAGCTTCTGGGCATGTCGCGGCGACGCGTCAATGAAATTGTGCAGGGACGCCGCGGCATCAGCCCCGACACTGCAGTTCGCTTCGCCGTGGTGTTCGGCATCGACACGGCTTTCTGGCTTGCCCTGCAGGCCAATTGGGACAGCTTCCGCGCCTGGAAGCAGATGTGCCGGCATGCGCATATGCGCCGCTGCGCCTCCCCCACACCCTAAAAATTTCCAGGAGAAACCCCCATGAGCCTCACTGCGGCCAAATCCAGATGTAACGGGACCCGTGGCACGCCCGCCCCCATCGTCGTGCTGGGCATTGGCAACTTGCTATGGGCTGATGAAGGCTTCGGCGTACGCTGCCTCGAAACGCTGCAGCGGCGCTACACCTTCAGGCCCCACGTGCAGCTGATCGACGGTGGCACTCAGGGGCTGTACTTGGTGCAGCATGTGCAGGAAGCGAAACGGTTGCTGATATTCGACGCCATCGACTATGGCCTGTCGCCGGGCACTCTGAAGATCATTGAGAACGATGAGGTGCCACGATTCATGGGCGTTAAGAAAATGAGCCTGCACCAGACCGGATTTCAGGAGGTGTTGATGCTGGCGCAGCTCACCGGCCATTACCCGCGTGAGGTAATGCTTATTGGTTGCCAGCCGCAGGAAATCGACGATTACGGCGGCAGCCTGCGGCCGGTCGTCAAGACGGCGCTAGAAGACGCGCTGGCACTGGGCCTGGATCGTTTGCGGCAATGGGGCGCGGGGCCAACGGCTCGCGCGGCCGATGAGCCGGTGCCGATGTCATCACTCGATATAGAAGCGTACGAAGCGCAGCGGCCTTCACAGGATGACGCCTGCCGCATCGGCGATGACCGTTTCATTCCGCACGCTCTCTGACCATGTGCATTGGAATCCCCATGCAAGTACGCAGCTCTAGTGCCGGTCACGCCGAGTGCGAAGGCCGCGGCGAGCACCGCCGCGTCAACACCGCCTTGGTAGGCGAATGCGCGCCGGGCGACTGGCTCCTGGTTTTCCTCGATAGTGCACGCGAGCACATCACGCCCGGGCGCGCCGCGGAGGTCGATGCGGCGCTTGATCTGGTGCTGTGCGCCGTCAACGGGCAGGCTGCCGATGCTGACCCGGGCTTTGTTCTTCCTTCCTCACTCAACGCGGCCCAAGTCGCCGCGCTAACGGGTGACCCCTCCTTTCTTCACACCGAAAGCTTGACATCATGACAATGAGCAACGCCGGCATCGCCGAATTCGCGTCATCCGTGCGCCCCGCACAGGCCTCTGACGTACCCCCGCTGATTCTTCAACTGGTCGAAGTGCATGGGGC
Source organism: Pseudomonadota bacterium (assembly GCA_040389085.1). Lineage (GTDB taxonomy): Bacteria > Pseudomonadota > Gammaproteobacteria > Burkholderiales > Burkholderiaceae_C > Polaromonas. The sequence continues at coordinate 13,015 of JAZKAP010000010.1, read as the reverse complement.
CGAGTGGGTCGATGTCGGGAACCTCGACACCTGGAAGAGCCAGCCTGGCGACTGCGTACTCCTGATCGGCGGCGATCCGGTGCGCTTTCCCGAGTGTCTTGACGTGGCGGTGGTGCTGCCCGAGCTCCGGCGCAACTTCAACAACCGATTCAAGCTCGGCGTGGCACGTCGCGAAGCTGAGGACGGGATTGGTACGCGGCTCGCCGCCCCGCGCCGGCCCACGTTGGTGTTCTTTCGCGACGGGCAATATGTCACCGTCGTCTGCGGCATGCTGGACTGGGATGTCTACCTGGTCGAAGTCGCAAAAGCGCTGGCAATGCCGCCTTCCCGCGTGCCGGGCATCGGTATCCCTGTTGTCGCAGTCACCGCATCGTCTTGCCACTGAGGAGCCCAAGCATGAAAGAATTTCCCATTCCCGTCGTTTCGATCGGTCCCGGCAGTCAGGTGGAAAGCGAAGAGCTCGATTACATGGATATGCCGCACGGCATGGACATCTATCGCCCACCGGTTCTGCCCGAGCCCGAACAGTTGGCCAATCGGGCGCAGGCGCACCGGGTGCTGCGCGCAACCCTGCAGGCCTTGAACGAAGTTTGTGATGGCGGCACGCCCAAGCCAATTTCACTGGACGGTCTTGACCTGGAAGACATGGCCCTCATCAATCAGGTCATGGGCGAGGGCGAGGTCAGTGCCAAGGTGACCGGTGCCGATGGCGAGGACAGCGTGCGCATCCAGGAGTCGGTATTTGCCGGCCTGTGGCGCGTGATGCGGCTTGAAGGAGGCCGGGTCGTCGAGGACAGCCTCGAGGTCGGCGCTGTTCCCGCAGAACTGCGTGTCTCGGCGCAGACGGACGTGGTGTCTCGCAGGGCGCCGCCGCTGCCCGAGCCGCTGCCCGACGGCGTGATGAATTCGCCAATGCTGCTGACCGAGATCGAGGACCACTGGCACGACTGGAAACCGGGGCAGCAGCCCCGCGTGGTGAACCTCACCCTGCTGCCTATGGGCGTGCCCGACATCAGCTTTCTGGATCATCAGCTCGGCACCGGTCGGCTGCTCATTCTCTCGCGTGGCTATGGCAACTGCCGCATCACCAATACCCGCATGCCCAACTGCTGGCGAGTCGTCTATTACAACTCGCAGGACGTGGTGATCCTCAACACCGTAGAGGTGATCGACATGCCTGAGGTCGCCTGCGCGGCACGCGAGGATCTCGAGGATTCGCGTGAACGCTTGGCCGAAGTGCTGCAGTGGGTGGAGGGCGCGCTCGACGAGCAGAAAGCGGCCGCATGAGCTGCGCACCGAGGGTAAGACCTTGAACTCGCTTCCGCCCGGACGCTTCGAGGGTAGCTACCTGGGTGATCGCGCACGCCTGCCCGCCGATGCGCGGCTGGAGTGTAAGATTTGCTGGTGGGTCTACGACCCCGCGGAAGGCGACCCTGTTTGGCAGGTGCCACCGGGAGTAGCGTTTACCGAGTTGCCTTCGTATTGGCGCTGCCCTACTTGCGACGGCGAAGCCGAACAGTTCATGGTGCTGGAGAACTGATGAGCGCTGAACCTCATGCCCAGCCCATTGAGCAGGTCGACCGCATGGTCCGCGTGTTCGACGAGATAGCGCGCACCCGCATGGCCGGCTTGCCAATGGTCAATCCGGCACTTCAAATAGAAGCCGTCGGTTTTGAACAGCACGGCGACGAGAACGGCGAGCTGTCCGCGTTTGTCGGCATTCTCATCACCCCCTGGTTTATGAACCTGATGTGGCTACCACGGGCTGGTGTTTTGGCCCTGCCCGTGGGTACGAAGCGCGTGCATCAGGTCGGCAACGAAGCGTTTGAGTTTATCGGCGGCGAGGCCGAAGGTCTCGGCCCTTATGAAGCCTGTTCGCTGTTTTCGCCCATGTTCCAATTCACGGATCCCGAAGCGGCCCGTGCAACGGCGCAGGCCGTGCTGGACCTGCTGCGCACACCAGTGCCGGTACCCGAACCCGCGCTCAAAGCGCCCGAGCCCGTGCCAGCCCGGCGTGCTTTTTTGTTTGGCCGCAGCGCCGCCGGAGAACGCGGATGAGTGCTGTGCTCCACGCCGAGCCCCAATGCAATCCGTTGGGCGGAGGTGCAACAACCGTCGACTGGGATCGCCTGGCCGGCGGTTTGGTCCTCTCACCGGGCGGTGCCGGGCAAAGCATTACCCGGCACCGACCCTTGCGCCTGAACCGGCTGCTGCACGGCCAGGCCGCCGACCAGTTGCCCGGTCTACTCGCGGCGATCTTCGCCTTGTGCGGCCATGCGCACCGGCACACGGCGCGGCTGGCCATTGCCGCCGCGCGTGGCTTTAAGGCGACGCCAGGCGCACAAGACATGATGGCCTTGCGCGCGCAGACCGCGCGCGAGCATGTTCGGCGCATCCTGATGGAATGGCCATTGCCCGCCGCGGCGGACCGCGCGGCCGCAGCGAAGGCGCTGTCCTCATGTCCGCTGCTGTGTGAGTCCGACATGGCTGCATCGCTGCAGCACTTGCCGCGCTGGCTGGAGCGATACGTGCTTGCCATGCCACCGCAGGAATGGCTGCGTGAGCTGGGCAAAGGCGGTGAGCGCTGGCTCGCCCTGTGGTGCGAGCAAACGCTCACGCCAGCCGCGGCAGCCCTGGGCGCCGCGCGCGAGCATAGCCAGCGCCTGGTCGTACCTGCCATTCCTCTGCGCCTGCATGGCAATACGGCTATGCAGCAAAAGCTCGCTAGCGCGTTGGCCTCTCATGACGCCGACGCGGACATTGAGTCGCGCATCGCTCTGCTGGTCAATAAAGGACGAGACACTGGCCCCTGGGCGCGCGAGCGCGACGGCGACCGCATACGGTATGACAATGCCTGGATGCGCATGGCCAGCCGTCTTGATGATCTTGTGCGCCTGAGCTTGCCGGGCGCCGAAGGCGCGGCTTGGCTCTGCAGCGGCTCCGCCGTTACCGGCCCCGCCGAGGGCCTGGCCTGGACGGAGATGGCTCGTGGCCTGCTGGTGCACTGGGTACGCTTGCAGGACGACCGCGTTGCGCAGTGCCAGGTGCTTGCACCGACCGACTGGAACTTTCACCCTGAAGGACCGCTGGCTGCAGCTGTCGCTTCATTGCCAGGTGATTACACTGGCGCGGAAGACGCTCGCCTGATGGCCGCGGCGTTCGATCCGTGCGTCCCGGTTCGGTTGCAATTGCAGGAGGTGCTGAGTCATGCATGAGATGAGCCTTGCGGGCGGCATCCTCCAACTGGTTGAAGATGCGGCACGGCGCGAAAAATTTGTGCGCGTCACGCGCTTGCGGCTGGAGGCCGGCGGCCTGGCCGGTGTGGAGGCGAGATCCCTCCGCTTCGCGCTGGAGTCCATGGTGCATGGCACCTGCCTGCAGGACGCACTCATCGAGATCGACGAACCGCCGGGCACCGCATGGTGTCTGCATTGCGGCGGTCAGGTCGAAATAATGAGCCGGGCGGATGCTTGCCCGGCCTGCGGCGGCTTTCAGCTGCAGCCCACCGGGGGCACTGAGCTGCGGGTGGTCGAAATGATGGTTCAGGATCACTAAGGAGACAAGATCATGTGTGTCGTTTGTGGATGCGCTTCCGAGGCCGGACACGGCCATACCCACTCCGCTGGAGAGGCGGACGGCGACCTGCACTACGGTGCGGGCCCTGCGAAGATGTCGGTGCCTGGCATGAGTCCCGAGCGTGCCATTCGTCTTGAGCAGGATGTGCTGGGCGAGAACAACCGGCTGGCAGCGCGCAACCGGACGCATTTCCAAGCCCACGGTCTCACGACGCTCAACTTCGTGTCCAGCCCAGGCTCGGGAAAGACCACGCTGTTGTGCGCCACGATCGAAGCGCTGCGACGGCGTGCCTCCAGCGCGGAGGTGGCCGTGATTGAAGGCGACCAGCAGACGCGTTTCGACGCCGAGCGGATCCGCGCCACAGGGGCGCCGGCTATTCAGGTCAACACCGGCAAGGGCTGCCATCTTGATGCGCAAATGGTTGCCGATGCGTTTGAGCGCCTGCCTTCTCACAATCACGGGCATGGACACGCCGGCCATGATGACCACGCGCACCCTGATCACGCTCACGTGCCGCAGTTTCTTTTCATCGAAAACGTCGGCAACCTGGTGTGCCCGGCCATGTGGGACCTGGGTGAATCCGCCAAGGTGGCAGTACTATCGGTCACCGAAGGTGAGGACAAGCCGCTGAAGTATCCCGACATGTTCGCCGCATCCTCCTTGATGATTCTCAACAAGATCGATTTGCTGCCTCATCTCGACTTCGATGTGGAACGCTGCGTTGCCTACGCGCGCCGGGTAAACCCAGGCATTGAAGTGCTGCAGTTATCGGCGACCCGCGGACAAGGCATGGATGCCTGGATTGAATGGCTCATGGCACGCGCCGAACAGCCGCATGCCGGCGAGGAGCATGACGAGACCGCCGTTCTGCGGCAGCGCATCGCGGAGCTTGAAGCGCGACTGGCCGAGACGCACCATTCCCACTGAAGCCGTCATGGATTGCTTCACCACCCTTACTGCCGCGGCGCCCGCGCGCGTGCTTGCGGCGGGAGCTTGGCTCAAGAACGCAGCAGCGCGGCTGGACGGCAGCCACCTTCGCTGGACCGAGGTACACGGAGACCTCGGCGAGCCCGCGCACTGCGCCGCGCTGGAGCAATCTGTCACGGCCCTGGTTCACCTAGGGGAGATTGATGCGATCGCGCACGACCTGCATCCTGACTTCTACAGCACGCTGCTCGCACAGCAGCTTGCGTGCCAGCTGAACGTGCCGGCCATCGCCGTGCAACACCACCATGCGCACATTGCGGCCGTGCAGGCCGAGCATGGGGTCACCACTCCGGTGATCGGCCTCGCGCTCGATGGTGTGGGCCTGGGTACCGATGGAACGGCGTGGGGTGGCGAACTATTGTGGGTTCACGGCGCCGAATCGCGTCGGCTGGGACACCTGCGGCACCTGCGCTTGCTCGGCGGAGATGTGGCTGCGCGTGAGCCCTGGCGCCTGGCCGCCGGCTTGCTGCATGAACTCGGGCGCGGCGATGAGATTGTCGCGCTCTTTCCTGACATCGTGACAGCGGGGCGGGCCACGCTGCTGCGATCCATGTTAGACCGCGACGTGAACTGCCCCGTCACAAGCAGCGCCGGCCGATGGTTCGACGCCGCCGCGGCGGTGATGGGCCTGTGCTTGCGCCAGGCGCACGAAGCCGAGGCTGCTCAGGCTCTGGAGGCCGCTGCGCACCAATGGCTGCGGACAAATGCCATCCACCCCGACCCGAGTCTGGTTCCTGTGCTCCTTGACGGTCAGCTCGACCTGCACCCGCTCGCGCAACGGTTATTTATGCTCGCTGCCTGCGGCGGCCCTGATGCCGTCGGGCACGGCGCCGCGCTTTTTCACGTCAATCTCGCCGACGGTCTGGCGCGCTGGGCCGTGCAGGCCGCGCAGGCGCATGCGGTAGACACAGTCGCCCTGGGCGGTGGCTGCTTTTTCAACCGGATACTGAGCGGATATGTGGAAACATCGCTGCGCACTGCAGGTTTGCGCGTGTTGCGACCACAAAAAGTGAATTGCGGCGATGCCGGCCTGGCGCTGGGCCAGGCGTGGGTCGTCGCCCACAACATTGCCGCGCTTCGCGGCATTCAGGCCTTCGCGGCCGAGGAGATCGAATTATGTGCCTAGCCCTTCCCGCACGCGTTGTTTCACTTGAAGGCGCCGACCAGGCAACTGTTGACCTGGGAGGCGTGCGCAAGCAGGTATCGATAGCGCTGGTGCCCATGGCTGTGGTGGGCGACTACGTCATCGTCCATGTCGGCCACGCCATCGGCATGCTTGACCCGGAGGAGGCTGATCGTACGCTGGCTTTGTTCGGTGAACTAGCGGCTCTGCAGGCAGAAGGGGCGGCGACATGAGCGATATGAAGTACATCGACGAGTTCCGCGACGGCGCTGTCGCCCAGAAAATCGCGCAGCGTTTGGCGGCCGAGGTAAGGTCGGACCGGCGCTACGCCTTCATGGAATTTTGCGGTGGCCATACGCATGCGATCTCGCGCTACGGCGTGGCCGAACTGTTGCCCGCCAGTGTGCGGATGATCCATGGTCCCGGTTGCCCCGTCTGCGTGCTCCCCATCGGGCGCATTGACCTGGCGATCCATCTGGCGCTGGAGCGAAACGCCATCGTCTGTACCTACGGCGACACCATGCGTGTACCGGCCTCGGGCGGATTGTCGATGATGAAGGCCAAGGCGCGCGGCGGTGACATTCGGATGGTGTATTCGGCGGCAGATTCGCTGCGCATCGCCCGTGAGAACCCCGATCGGCAGGTGGTCTTTTTTGCCATCGGCTTTGAAACCACAACGCCGCCCACAGCCCTGACCATCGCCCAGGCAAAAGCCGAGCAGCTTGCCAATTTCAGCGTGCTGTGCTGCCACGTGCTCACGCCTTCGGCCATTACCCACATCCTGCAGTCGCCGGAAGTGCGCGAGTTTGGCACCGTGCCCATCGATGGCTTCATCGGTCCGGCCCACGTGAGCATTGTCATCGGCTCGCAGCCCTACGAACACTTTGCGCAGGAGTATCGCAAGCCCGTGGTTATCGCGGGCTTCGAGCCACTGGACGTGATGCAGGCTGTCTTGATGCTGGTACGTCAGGTGAATGAGGGACGCGCCGAGGTCGAGAACGAGTTCACCCGCGCCGTCACGCGTGGCGGCAACCTGGCGGCTCAGAAGCTAGTGAGCGATGTGTTCGAGCTTCGCAGCCGCTTTGAGTGGCGCGGCTTGGGCGAAGTGCCCTACAGCGCGATGAAGATCCGGCCCGCTTACATAGAATTCGACGCGGAAAAGCGCTTCGAACTGAGCTACACGCCGGTGGCTGACAACAAAGCTTGTGAGTGCGGAGCCATTCTTCGCGGGGTAAAGAAACCCACGGACTGCAAGATTTTTGGCACAGTCTGTACGCCGGAAAATCCCGTGGGCTCCTGCATGGTTTCCAGCGAAGGCGCCTGTGCGGCTCACTATGCGTATGGACGCTTTCGCGACATACCAGTGGTGGCGGCATGAGTCGGCGGGTCGCTTCCGAGCCAAAGAGAACTGCAGTCGAAGGCGGAGGTTATTCAATGCGCCGCTTGGCCGCTCTCAATGTGAACGGTGCGAAGAACACCGCTACTTGCAGAGCGGAGGTTAGCCAATGAGCGAAGTCAAGAAGGACTACGCGCGACCGCTCGATCTGAAGCACGGTCGCGTTGACATGAATCATGGCGCAGGCGGCCGTGCTTCAGCCCAGTTGATCGCGGATATGTTTACCGCGGCCTTCGACAACGAGTATCTGCGCCAGGGTAATGACGGCGCGAGCCTGCCGTTGCCATCTGGCGGCCGGCTCGTCATGGCGACAGACGCCCACGTGGTCTCGCCGATCTTCTTTCCCGGCGGAGATCTGGGTTGTCTGGCGGTGCATGGCACCGTGAACGACGTGGCGATGATGGGGGCCACGCCGCTGTATCTTTCGGCGAGTTTTATTCTGGAAGAAGGTTTTCCACTGGCCGACTTGCAGCGCATCGTGCAGTCCATGGGGGCGGCCTCGCGTGAGGCGGGCGTTCCCATCGTGACGGGTGACACCAAGGTGGTGGAGCAGGGCAAGGGCGACGGTGTTTTTATCAGCACCACGGGTGTGGGCGTGGTGCCGGCCGGCATACGGGTCAGCGGCGATGCAGCGCGGCCAACTGATGTGATTTTGTTGTCCGGCTCCATTGGCGAACACGGCGTGGCAGTTTTGTCGAAGCGCGAATCGCTAGAGTTCGAAACCACCATCGAGTCCGATACGGCCGCTTTGCACGGCATGGTCGCGGCCATGCTCGCGGCCGCTCCGGGGCTGCGCGTGTTGCGCGACCCGACACGCGGCGGCGTGGCCACGACGCTCAATGAAATCGCGCGGCAGTCCGGCGTGGGTATGCTGATCGACGAAGCGACCATACCGGTGTTGCAGCAAGTCGATGCAGCCTGCGAACTGCTGGGACTGGACCCGCTGTACGTCGCTAACGAGGGCAAGCTGATCGCCATATGTGCGCCGGAAGACGCGCTAGCCGTGCTTACTGCCATGCGGGCCCATCCGCTCGGCCATGCAGCTTGCCAGATCGGTGTGGTCGTCGAAGACCCTCAGCGCTTCGTGCAGATGAACACACGGTTTGGCGGGCGGCGCGTGGTGGACTGGTTAAGTGGAGAGCAACTACCCAGAATCTGCTGAGTCATCAGGGGGACTCGTGTTTCGAGGAGACAGGATCCATGATCTATAAAAAAACAGCGCAAGGCCAGGCAGAGCTTGCAGATCGCAAAGCGGGGTTACGGGCGCGGGAGCGCTCAGCGCTGATCATGGTCAATGGTCAGCTCTCGATTGAATCAATAAGCGCCCAGCTCGGACCCGACGCGCCAGCGCTGCTGGAAATCCTGGTGAGCAAGGAACTCATTGAGCGGGCTGAGCACCCGCCTCCCCCCGAAGCCGCGCCGGTCAAAGTCAGCATTACGCCGGCGAGCTCACCGGCGGTAATTCCCGCGCCTCCGTCCTCCGGGCCGGATATGGGGGCCACCAAGCTGCGAGCGTTACGCGTGCTCGCCGAGGTCTATGGCCCCGAGGCCAGCAGCATGGTCGACGATCTGCTAACGGCGCGTAGCCTGAAGGAGTTTTATAAGGCCATGAAGAACCTGGAAGAGATGCTGGTCATGTACCAGGGCCGCAAGCACGCAACGGTGCTGATTCAAAGGATTACCGGTCATGACTGAGCCGCGCAGGCTTCGCGTCCTGTTGCTCGCGCACAGCTTCAATTCGCTGACGCAACGCCTGTTCGCGCAGCTGCGAGGCAGCCGCCACAAAGTCAGCCTTGAATTGGACATCTCCGACTCCGTGACCGAGGAGGCGGTGGTACTGTTTCGACCGGACGTAGTGCTTGCGCCTTTCCTCAAGCGTCGCATCACGGAATCAGTGTGGCGCCAGCACCTGTGCCTGGTGGTGCACCCGGGCGTTCCAGGCGACCGTGGCCCGTCTTCGCTGGACCGCGCCATATTGCGCGGCGAGCTACGCTGGGGCGTGACCGTGCTGCAGGCCACCGGCGAATTCGATGCGGGTCCGGTCTGGGCCAGCGAGAGCTTCGAGATGCGGGCTGGCACCAAAGCCAGCCTCTACCGCAACGAAGTGACGGCCTGCGCCGTGGCGGCGGTGCAGCAGTGTCTGCGTCGGCTGGAGCGCGGCGAGGAAGCGCCGGCACTCCCCGCAGAGGCACACACCGGACAGTTCTGGCCACTGCTGCGCCAGACCGAGCGTGCCATCGACTGGTCGCGCGACGATACAGCCACCGTGTTGCGCAAGATTCGCAGTGCCGACGGGGCACCAGGTCTGGCGGGCTCTTTGTTTGGTAAACCCTGCCATTTTTTCGATGCGCATGACGCGACGGCAGCCGCACGCGAGTTGCCGGGAGCCGCTGGTGACGTGGTGGCGCGCCGTGCGCATGCACTGCTGCGAAAGACGGTTGACGGCGGCGTCTGGATCGGTCACGCTTGTGTCGCTCCAGACCCCTCGGATGAACCACCTCTCAAACTACCGGCGGCCGAAATCTTCGCCGAATTCACGGCCAGGCTGCCGGACCTGCCCGTTCCCTTGTCGCGTGACCCATCGCAGTGGGACGAGTTGCGCTACCGGGAAATTGGGCCACAAGGCGCACGCGTCGGTGTGCTTACTTTCGATTTCTATAACGGCGCGATGTCCAGCCGGCAATGTGGGCGCCTGCTTGACGCCTTGCGCGAAGTGCGAACGCGCGACACCCGCGTGCTGGTTCTGGCCGGAGGCGCCGACTTCTTCAGCAACGGAATTCATCTCAATACCATCGAGGCCGAAGGTCAGCGCGCCGGGGGCAGTGCCGCTGACGCGTCGTTGCGAAACATTGAAGCGATCGACGATGTTGTGCTTGAAATCTTGACCATGACCGAACGGTTGACGGTGGCTGCGTTGCGCGGCAACGCGGGCGCGGGCGGAGTGTTTCTGGCACTTTCCGCGGACGAGGCGTGGGCGCATCCGGGCGTCGTGCTGAATGCCCACTACAAGAACATGGGTAACCTGTACGGTTCCGAGTATTGGACTTATGTATTGCCGCGCCGCCTAGGTGCACAGCGCGCGCGCGAGTTGACTCAGGCCCGGCTGCCGCAGCTGGCCGGCGACGCGGCCGAGGACGGCTTTCTTGATGCATGTTTCGGCGACGATGCCGCGAGTTTTTTCGATCGGGCAATGCAGCGCGCGCAGGCGCTGGCCGGCAGTCCTGGTTACGAAGAGCAGCTCGCGCGCAAGCAGCGGCGCCGCGCGACAGAGGAGTCGGAAAAGCCGTTGGCGGCCTACCGCGAGGAGGAACTTGCGCAGATGCGGCGCAACTTCTACGGTTTCGATCCAAGTTACCACGTCGCACGGTATCATTTTGTCCACAAACTTGCCCACGCCTGGACTCCACGGCACCTGGCCCTGCACCGCACCGAACCTCCCCGATGAACGCACCGGACCGTCCTTCGCAAGCTTCCCTGATGCCGACGGTGTTGATCGTCGACGACGAAGTGCGTTCGCAGGACGCGCTACGCCGTACGTTGGACGAAGATTTCAGAGTACTGACGGCAGGCGACGCCGACGAGGGGCGCCGGCTGATGATCGCCAATCCAGTGGCGGTCATTCTCTGCGATCAGCGCATGCCTGGGTTGACTGGGGTCGAGTTTCTCAAGGAAGTGCGCGAACGCTGGCCCGAAACCGTCCGCATCATTATTTCCGGGTACACGGACAGCGAGGACATTATTGAGGGCCTCAACAGCGCCGGTATCTACCAGTACATTCTTAAACCCTGGGTGCCGGACGCCCTGCTCTCTACTGTGCACGCAGCCGTGCAGACCCTCGACATGCAGCGCGGCCTGCACCATCTCGACCTTGAATTGCGCGCGGGCCTTCCGGCCCTTCGGCAACGAAAAAGCGATGGCCTCGCGCGCGTACGTAGCGCCTTTGGTTTTGAGCGGCTTGAACGCGCGTCGGGTGGTGCTCTGGATGCGGTCTGCAACACCGCGGCACGCGTCGCGCGATACGATCTGCCTGTGCTGGTGCTGGGCGAATCCGGTACCGGCAAGGAACTGCTGGCACGGGCAATCCACTATGCCAGTCTCCGGGCGACGGCGCCCTTTGTCGTGGAAAACTGCGCTGCACTGACGGATTCGCTGCTCGAGTCAGAGCTTTTTGGCCACAAGCGCGGCGCGTTCACTGGGGCATATGAAGACCACATCGGTTTGTTTCAGCGCGCTGACGGCGGCACTGTCTTCCTCGACGAGATCGGGGAGACAACGCCAGCCTTCCAGGTGAAGCTGCTGCGCGTGCTTCAGGAACGCGAACTAAGGCCGGTTGGTTCGACGCGTTCCATTCCTGTGGACGTGCGTGTGATCGCCGCGACTCACCGCAATCTGGAAGAGGAGGTTCGCTCAGGTCGCTTTCGTGAAGACTTGTATTACCGGATCGCGGGTGTCACGCTGTTTATGCCTCCCCTGCGTGAGCGGCCCGGCGACATCGCGCCTATCGCGCTGCGGCTGTTGGGCGATGTTTCCGCCGAGCTGGGCCGTCCGGGGGTGAGCTTTACCGGCGACGTGTTGCCTTCACTCATGAATTACCCGTGGCCGGGCAACACCCGCGAGCTGCGCAATGAGATTGCGCGGGCTGTGGCGCTGGCTGATGGCGATCACGTGGGAGCGCAAGATTTCTCTCAAAAGGTGCTGCACGGTCACACAGGCCTAGCGGCAAACCGTGCTGGCGTGGCCATGCCACAGTCGGGCACGCTCGCGCAGCGTCTTCAGGCGATCGAGGCCGTGGTGCTGCGTGAGGTCATGCTGCGCACCCGATGGAACAAGACACAGGCCGCCAAGGAACTGGGCCTGTCGCGTGTGGGCTTGCGGGCTAAGCTGTTGCGTTTTGGACTGGAGGAAAAGTGAACTCCGAATACAACGTGCTCTGGTTGCAATCGGGTGGCTGCGGCGGCTGCAGCATGTCGCTGCTGTGCGCCGACACCAATGATTTTGACGGATTTTTCCGCAGGGCAGGCATCCGCATGCTCTGGCATCCATCGCTGTCACTGGAGAGCGGGGACGAGGTCACTGCGTTGCTGCATCGGTGCCTTTCGGGCGAGGTGCGACTCGACGCCCTGTGTGTGGAAGGATCATTGCTGCGCGGCCCCAACGGCACAGGACGCTTTCACATGTTGGCGGGCACTGGCCTTCCGATGATCCAGTGGGTGCGCGAGCTTGCGCAGGTGGCACGGAACGTGATCGCCATCGGCAGTTGCGCGGCCTGGGGCGGCATCACCGCCGGTGGTGAGGGTGCAAATGCCAATCCGACCGATGCCTGTGGGCTGCAGTTCGAGAATGACCACCGTGGCGGCCTGTTGGGCGCGGGGTTTGTCTCGAAGTCGGGCCTACCGGTAATCAATGTCGCGGGCTGCCCTACCCATCCTGGGTGGGTGACTGATACTTTAATGGCGCTGTCCGCCGGACTTTTTGGCGTCGGCGACCTGGACGCACTTGGAAGGCCGCGCTTTTACGCCGACCAACTGGTTCACCACGGCTGCACGCGAAACGAGTACTACGAGTTCAAAGCTAGCGCCGAAAAGGCTTCCGACCAAGGCTGCATGATGGAGCACATGGGTTGCAAGGGCACGCAGGCCCATGCGGACTGCAACTCGCGGCTGTGGAATGGAGATGGCTCGTGCACGCGCGGTGGCTATGCCTGCATCAGCTGCACCGAGCCCGGCTTTCAGGAGCCGGGGCATGCGTTTCACGCCACGCCCAAAATCGCGGGCATTCCCATTGGCCTGCCTACCGATATGCCCAAGGCCTGGTTTGTCGCATTGGCTTCATTGTCCAAGAGCGCTACACCCAAGCGGGTGAAACAAAATGCTGTCGCTGACCACCTGGTGGTTACACCGACGGTGCGCAAGACAGGCTTGAAGTGACGGCCA
>JAZKAP010000009.1:54988-61355 GCA_040389085.1 Pseudomonadota bacterium | reverse complement strand
GCCTCGTGCTTTTGGCGCCGGGCGGCTCGTCTGTTTTCGCCCAGACCGTCCGCCGGCCGGACGCCGGTACCCTGCAGGAGCCGCAACGCCAGATTCCCCTGCTGCCGAAGCCGGGCGCGCCGCCGATCAGTCTGCCTGCCGGAAAACCGGTCCTGCCGGTTCAGGCCGCGGTGTCCATCACGCCGGCCGGGTTCCGCTTCGAGGGCAACAGCCTCTTTGACCAGGAAACACTGGCAGCCCTGCTGGCGGATCGCGTCAGCCGGACGACCGACCTGACAGGACTGACGGAGGCCGCAGCCCTTGTCAGCCGGTATTACCGGGCGCAGGGTTACCTTCTGACGGAAGCCTATCTGCCCGAGCAAGCCTTCCAGGCGGTCGGCGGGACGGTCACCATTGCCGTGATCGAGGCGCGCATCGGCAGGGTCCTTGTTCAGTTCGAGGGCGACAACGGGTCGGCGTCCTACGCCCGGCGCGTGGTGGGCGCCAATCTGCAACCCGGGGCGTTGATCAGCGAATACCTGCTGGACAAGCCCGTGCTGCTTCTGCGGGACCTGGCCGGCGTGGAAGCCAGCGCCACCGTCGAGCCGGGCCAGCGGCCCGGGCAGGCCGACGTGACCGTGACGATTCGGGCGCAGGGTCCGCAGGTGGATGGCTCGGTAGCCGTGGACAACTTCGGCGCACGCGCGGCCGGGCCCCTGCATGTGTCGGCCAACCTCAATGTCAGCAACCTGCTGGGGCGCGGCGATGTGTTCAGCGCGCGCGTCCAGACCAGCAACGCCACACGCAGCAATTTGTACCGCCTGGCGTACGCGGTTCCCGTCGATGCCGCCGGAACCCGGCTCGCGGTCAGTGCCGCCCGGACCGACTATGCCCTGGGCGAACAATTTGCAGCGCTGGGGGCCACCGGCAAAGCGGACATCCTGGGCGTTTCCCTGACCCGGCCGCTGATCCGTTCGCGCGACAACAACCTGTATGGCCTGCTCAGCCTGGAACACAAAAAATTCAGCGACCAGATCGCCACGCCGGCCAACGACAGTGAGCGCCGCATCGCATCGGCGCGTATCGGCTTGCTGGGTAATTTCTCCGATCTCCTGGTCGGGGCCGGCGGCTTCAACAGTTACGCCCTGACCGGGACGCTGGGACGCACCCGGCTGGATGCGATCAACCTCGGTTTCGACCAGGGCCCTGGCGGCTTGCGGACCGCAGGCGGCTTCGGCAAGCTCAACCTCGAATTCCAGCGCACCCAGCTGTTCGGCAGCGCGTCCAGTGTGCTGTTGGGCTTTCAGACCCAGCTGGCCTCCCGAAACCTTGCTTCTGCCGAAAAAATGGCGCTGGGCGGCCCCAGCGGGGTGAGGGGCTACCCGGTGGGCGAAGGCATCGGGGACGCGGGGCTGCTGCTCAATCTCGAGTACCGCTACCAGTTGCCGGCGCCCGTCATGCTGGCCGGTGAGCCGGTGAGCCTGGCGGCCTTTTATGACTACGGAACGGTTCGGTTCAACCAGGATGACTCTGCCGTGCCGGGCGTGACCAACCGGATCGCCCTGGGCTCCGTGGGCATAGGCGCGCTGGCAGGGCGAGTCAACAATTTCCTGATCACCACCTACCTGGCCTGGCGCACGACCCGCTCCACGCCTTCCACCGGTGATCCGGACCGTTCGCCGCGCGCCTGGGTGTCCGCCCAGAAGTGGTTCTGACTGCGGCGCAGGAAAACAGCCATGACCCACCCATCAGCAAAACACGGCGCCTACCGCCCCTGGGCGGTTCGCACGGTGGTGGTTCGCCTGTCACGCAAGCTCACCGCCACGTATCGCCTGCGCAGCGGTCGTGTTTTGTCCCAGCTGCTGACGGCCTTGCTGGCGGGCTTTTCAACGCTGGCGACGGCCTTGCCCGAGGGCGCCAGCCTCGTGGCCGGCCAGGCAAACATCAGCACACCCAACGCCAATGCCATGGTGGTCACCCAGGGCAGCGACAAAGCCATCCTGAACTGGCAAAGCTTCAATATCGGCGCGGGGCAGTCCATGCAGTTTGTGCAGCCTGGTGCGGCCTCGGTCGCGCTGAACCGGGTGACGGGAGCGGCTCCATCTTCCATTTATGGTTCGCTCAGCGCCAATGGCCAGGTGTTTCTGATCAACCCCGCTGGTGTCATGTTTGCGCCTGGTGCGCAAGTCCATGTGGGCGGCCTGGTCGCGTCCACCCTGGCCCTCAGCAACGAGGACTTCATGGCCGGTCGCTACACCTTCAGCAGCAGTGGCAATGCAGGTGCCGTGACCAACGGCGGAAACATCCGGGCCGCGCGCGGCGGCTACGTGCTGCTGGCTGCCCCCAATGTAAGCAACACCGGGTCCATCAACGCCGACGCCGGCTCGGTGGGGCTGGTGGCGGGGTCGCGTGTTTCGGTGGACACGTCAGGCGCGGGCCTGGTGAGTTTTTCGGTCGATGCTGCAGCAGCCAACGCAGTCGCCGCCAACAGCGGCGTGATCACGGCGCAGGGCGGGCAGGTCGCTGTGCTGGCCAGCGCACTGGGCGATGTGATGGCCACCGTCATCAACCAGTCCGGCGTGATACGCGCCACTTCCGCCACCGAGCGCAACGGCGTGATTGTGCTGAGCGGTGGAAAAACCGGCGTCGTGGCCGTGAACGGTGAGCTCAATGCCTCAGGTGCGGATGGCGGGCAAACCGGTGGCACGGTCAAGGTGCTGGGCGACAAGGTGGTTCTGGCCGCAGGCGCACGAATTGACGCATCGGGGCAGGCCGGCGGCGGCACGGTGCTGATTGGCGGTAACTACCAGGGCAAGGGTGCCGAGCAGAACGCCTCCCTGACCCTGGTTGCGCGCGATGCGGTGATCGATGCGAGTGCCACAGGTTCAGGTGATGGCGGCAGGGTGGTCGTCTGGTCGGATGCTGCCACCGGTTTTTATGGCGCTATCAAGGCAACCGGTGGGTCCGACTCCGGCCATGGCGGCTTCGCCGAAGTGTCCGGCAAACAGACGCTGGCGTTCGACGGTTCCGCCAATCTCGGGGCTGCCCGCGGCGAAGCGGGTACCTTGCTGCTGGATCCCCTGAACATTGTTGTCAGCAACGCGGGACCGGCGACCTATGCCGATGTCAGCACCTTTGCGGCACAATCCGGCACGACGCAAACCGTATCCGTGGCAACCCTCAACGCGGTTGCAGGAAACATCACGCTTCAGGCAAGCAACGACATCACGCTCAGCAATACATTGGCCGTCACGGGAAGCCGCAGCGTCAGTCTTGAGGCCAACAACAACATCAACGTCAACGCGGCGCTCAGTGTCACCGGGGCGGGCGCCATCAACCTCAAGGCAGATGCCGATAACAGCGGCACCGGCACGCTGGCATTGGGCGCCGCCCTCACTTCCCAGGCCGGCGGCATCACGTTGTCGGGCGCCAGCGTGACCAGCACGGCTGCCGGCAGCATCACCACCACCGGGGCGGGCAATGCCAATGCCGGCCAGTTGACCATCACATCCGCGGGCGCGGTCAGTCTCGCGGGCACCATCACCGCGACAGGGGGCACGGCCGGGGCAGGCCTGGTGGGGCGTGCAGGTGGTGCGGTGAACATCACCGGCGTCGGCGGCGTGACGACGGCTGGCATCAGCGTCAGCGGCAGCACGGGCGGCACGGGCAACACGGACGGCGGTGCCGCTGGCAGCATCACTGTGGCCAACAGCGGCAGTGGCAACATCGTCACTGGTGCGCTGACGGCACAGACAGGCAACGCCAGGGGAACAGGCGCAGGTGGCGCTGCAGGAAGCATCAGTGTGAGCAACGCGGCAGCTGTTGGTGACCTGAACACAGGCGCCATCAGCACGGCAGGCGGCGCAGGAGGCAACGGTGGCGCCGTGACCTTGTCTTCGCAGGCGGGGGTGACGGTGACGGGAACGCTGGGCACCAGCGGCACTGTACTGGCGGCAGGGACTCGCGCCGGCAGCAACGCCGGCAACATCACCATCACGGGCGTGAACAGAAGCATCACCGGCGCCATCACCGCCAGCGGCAGCGCAGCCAATGGTACCGACCAGGCCGGCGGCAATGCAGGCGTGGTCTCCATCACCGGCAGCGGCACACTGGGCACGAGCACCATCACAGCATCGACGGGTGGGGCGACCGGCACGGGCACGGGCGGCGCCGCAGGCTCCCTCACACTCACGGGCAGCAACACCAGCCTGGGCGCCTTGAGCACGGTTGGCGGGGCCAACGGCAACGGCGGCGCGGTCAGTGTGACCACCACCGGCACGCTCAGTGCCAGCACGATTGCCACGGGCGGCGGCACGGCCCAGGCCGGCTCCGCCGGACGCAACGCCGGCAGCGTCACCCTGCAGGCCGGCGCAGCCCTTACCGCGGCGGCCATCACCGCGGGCGGTAGCGCAGGCAACGGTGCCAGCCAGGCGGGCGGCAACGGTGCGGCGGTGAGTGTCAGCTCCACGGGCGGCAACGTCACGGTGGCGGCCATCACCACGAGCGGCGGCAACGCGGGCGCCTCGGGCACGGCGGCGGGCGGTAATGCCGGGGCCATCACGCTCAATGCGGCCGGCGGCACGCCCACCATCACGCTGGGCGGCAGCCTGACAGCGCTGGGCGGCAACCAGGTGGGTGGAGGCACATCGGGCAGTGGTGCCACCATCCACATCAAGCAAGACGCCCTGCTCAATGCCGCGACCGTGACGCTGGACGCACGCGGGGGCAACGCCGGTGCGGGCACGGGCGGCAACGTGCAGTTCGATGGCGCGGTCAACAGCACGGGCGGTGCGCGTGCGCTGAGCGTGACGGCGGGCACGGGCGATGTGACGGTCAGCGGCGCGGTGGGCGCCAGCAGCGCGCTGTCGGCCTTGACGGCAACGGGCAACGACATCAACGTGGCCAACATCGGAGGGGCAGCCGCGGGCGTGACCGGCGCCACGGCCTTGACGGCCACCACGGCCGGCGCCGATGCCGGCGAGATCAGCTTCACCGGCACCACGTACAACGCCAACGCACAGACTTATGTTGCCACGGCAGGCAATACCCTCAAGGTCAACGCTGGCGCGGCGACCACCTTCACCAGCACCGCAGACAACATCACCTTCGGCAATGCTGGCAATGCCAGCGGCGGCACACTGCTGCTGGCCGACGGCTCCAATCTGAGCGTGAACACCGCCGGTGTGCTCGCCAACGGCGTGATAAATGCCTTTGCCGGGGTGCGCGGCAACTCCGCAGAAACCGTCAGCTTCAATGCCGGCACCAGCACCCTCAGCGTTGGCCAGATCGGTGCAGCCAACGAAATCGCCTCGGTAGCGCTGACGGCGGCAACGAACACGCTGCGCGGCGACATCACCACAGCCGATGTGGCCGCCAACAACGTGACGATCACCGGCGCGGTGACGCTGGCCAGTGGAGTCACCATTGACACCAACCGCACGACCAACAAAGGTGACATCACCATCACCGGCGCCAGCACCGGCGCCGGCACTGCGCTGAGCCTCACGGGCAAAACCATCTCCACCGGCGCCATCACGACCACGGGCGCGGCCAACGGGGATGGGGGCGCGGTCAATATCACGGGCAGCTCCACCGTGACGATCGGCGCCATCACCACCACAGGAGGCACGGCTGCAGCCAACAGCACAGGGCGCAACGCGGGGGCGGTGAGCATTACCGGTGCAGGCGTGACGGCAGCGGCCATCACGGCCAGCGGCTCGGCAGGGGTGGGCGCGGGCACCAGCCAGACGGGCGGCAACGCAGCAGCGATCTCCATTACCTCTACCAACGGCGTTACACAGACCGGCGCGATCACGGCCAGCGGCGGGGCCGGTTCGACCACGGGTGGCGCGGGCGGCAACGCCGGCAGCATCACGGTGAGCAACACGGCAGCGGGCGCGATCAGCCTGGGCACGCTGGCCGCGCAGACGGGAGCGGCGGTAGGCTCTGGCGCAGGCGGCACGGCAGGCTCGATCAGCGTGAGCAACACGGCAGGCAACCTGACGACAGGGGCGTTGACGACCACAGGCGGCGTCAACGCAGACGGCGGCAACATCGCACTGGCAGCGGCCAACGGCACCGTGGTGACGGGAAATGTCATTGCCAGCGGCGGCGCAGCAGGCGGCACGAGCAATGGGCGCAACGCCGGCACCATCCACATCAGCGGGGCAGCCCTGACGCTGGGCGCCAGCACGATCACCGCCAACGGTATCGTGGGCAGCACGCTGGGCACAGGCGGCAACGGCGGGGCCATCACCTTGAGTTCGACAGGGGCCATCAGCAGCAGCGGGGCGATCAGCGCCACAGGCGGCAACGGCGTGGGTGCCAGCCAGACGGGCGGCAACGGTGCGGCGGTGAGTGTCAGCTCCACGGGCGGCAACGTCACGGT
>JAZKAP010000009.1:0-54888 GCA_040389085.1 Pseudomonadota bacterium | reverse complement strand
TCACGGGCAGCTCCACCGTGACGATCGGCGCCATCACCACCACAGGAGGCACGGCCACGGCCGGCAACGCCGGACGCGATGCCGGTGCCATCAGCGTCAGTGGTGCTGGCGTGACGCTCGCGGGGATCAGCGCCAGCGGCAGTGCAGGCGTGACCACCGGTGACCGGGCCGGCGGCAGCGGCGCTGCGGTCAACATCACGTCAACGAATGGCATCACCCAGACCGGCGCCTTCACCGCCAGCGGAGGTAACGGCGTCAACAATGGCGCTGGAGGCAACGCTGGCAGCATCACGGTGAGCAACAGCGGCGCGGGCAACATCAGCGTGGGCGCCTTGACAGCCAGCACGGGCAACGCCGCGGGCACGGGATTGGGCGGCACGGTGGGCAGCATCAGCGTGAGCAACACCTTCGCTGGAGGAAACGTCACCACAGCGGCTCTGACGACGACAGGCGGTACCAAAGGCGCAGGCGGCAATATCAGCGTCAGCGCAGCTGGGGCGGGCGTGCTGTCCACGGGCGGCGCAGCGATTGCCACCACAGGCGGTGCGGGCAGCACCAGCGCAGGGGCCAACGCAGGCAACATCACCCTGAGCGGCGGCACAGTCACCCTGGGAGTCAGCACCTTGACCGCCACAGGCGGGGCAGGCAACGGCGCCAACTTCGCAGGCGGCAGCGGCGGCACCATCAGCGTGACCAGTACTGCAGGCGGCATGAGCAGCAGCGGCGTCGGCGGCATGACGGCCAACGGCGGCGCGGGCGGCACCGGTAACGCCGCAGGCGGCGCGGCAGGCACCATCAGCGTGACCAATAGCGCAGCCAGCACGGGGACCATCAACCTCATAGGCAGCGGCGGGCTCAACGCCCGTACGGGCGCATCAGCAGGCACTGCAGCGGCGCTGGCCGCTGGCAGCATCACCGTCAACAACAACGCCACGGCTGCGACGGCCACCACTCTGGCTAACTTGAGCACGGCAGGCGCGGCCAACGGCAACGGCGGTGCGGTCAGTGTGACCACCACGGGTAGCTTGAGCGTTGGCACGATTGCCAGCACAGGCGGTGCAGCCAATGCGAGTACGGAGGGGCGCAACGCCGGCGTGATCACGGTCAGTACAGGCGGCGCCATCACGGCACTGGGCAATGTGAACGCCAGTGGCAGCGCGGGCAACGGCGCCAGTCAGTCAGGCGGCAACGCCGCAGCGGTCAGTCTCACCACTGTGGGCGGCATCACTGCCCCCGCGGCCACGGTCACGGCCACCGGCGGTGCTGGAGGTACTGGCAATGCCAGCGGCGGCAACGCCGCAGTCATCACGGTTGCCAACAGCGGTGCGGGCGCGATCAGCCTGGGCGCCCTGGCCGCGCAGACGGGCGCTGCAGTGGGATCGGGTACAGGCGGGACGGCCGGCTCCATCAGCGTGAGCAACACGGCAGGTAACCTGACGACGGGGACGCTGACTACCACGGGAGGCGGCAACGCAAACGGCGGCAACATCACACTGGCCGCGGCCAACGGCACGGTGGTGGCTGGAACCCTTGCAGCCAGTGGCGGCGCAGCGCTCGGCAGCTCCGGCGGTCGCAACGGCGGCACCATCAACATCAGCGGGGCAGCCCTGGCGCTGGGCGCCAGCACGATCACCGCCAACGGCACGAACGCCAGCACACTGGGCGCAGGCGGCAACGGCGGGGCCATCACCCTGAGTTCGACAGGGGCCATCAGCAGCAGCGGGGCGATCAGCGCCACAGGCGGCGCAGGTGCGGGGGCCAATCAGGCCGGCGGCAATGGCGCCGCGGTGAGTGTCAGCTCCACGGGCGGCAGCGTTGCGGTGGGGTCCATTGCAACGACAGGCGGCAACGGCGTGGCCGGCGTGGCGGCGGGCGGCAATGCCGGGGCCATCACGCTCGACGCCGCCGGGGCCGGGCTGGGCATCACGCTGGCAAGCAACCTCAGCGCGGTGGGTGGTACCGCAGCGGGCGGCGCTGCGGTGGGAAGTGGCGGGGCGATTCTTGTGGACGCCGGAACCGGCACCTACACGCAAAATACCAACGTCGATGTCAGCGCCGGAACAGGCGCCATCACAGTAGTGGCCGACAGCCTTGCGATTAGCACCGCCGCAAATACAGGCAACAACGCTTTCAGCACGTCGGGCGTCCTCACACTGAAACCGAAAACTGCAGGGCGTGCCATGTCGATTGCGGGGAGTTCGGCTTTTGACCTGTCTACGCTGGAGATGGCCCGCTTTCTGGGTGCAACCGGGGTGACCGGGCCGATCGTTGTCGGCGATACAGCCAGCACCGGCGTCATGACGATAGGCGCTGCGGTTAATCTGGCGGGCAAGACGCTGACGCTCAATGCGGGGTCAATCGCCGACACCGGCACGCAACTCATTACCGCCACCAATGTCACCCTCCATGCCAACGGCAACATTGGCAGCAGCGGCGACCGCATTAACGTGGCGGCGACCAATCTGGGTGTCAATACCACGGCGGGTGGCAGTGCCTTCGTCGCTACTGGCGCGATCAACATGGGTGTGGGTAGTGCAGCATCAAACGTTGCAGGCACGCTCGATCTCCTGGCCGGCGGCGCCGTCACCCAGACGGCCTCTACCGGCAACATCACGGCGGGCACGCTGAAGATTCAGAACTCGGCAGCAAACTCGCCCATCACACTGACCAACAGCGGCAACAACGCCGGGACGATCAATCTTCAGGCGACCTCGGCCGGGGCGATTCAATACACCGACGTCAATGGTTTCGATGTGGCGGCAGTGCTGACCACCGGCAATGCCACACTCTCGGCTGGCGGTGCGGTGACCCAATCGGGCGCGATCAGTGCATCAGGACTGGCGCTGACGGGCGCCGGCGGCGACCACAACTTGCGCCACGCCGGCAACGCGGTGACCACGCTGGCAGCCAACACCGGCAGCATCGATTACAGCCAGACCGGCGCGCTGACCGTGGGCACCGTGGCCGGTGTGGCGGGCGTCACCACTGCCGTTGCTGCCAAAATTGAAACCACCGGCGCCGCGTCGGATCTCACACTGGTCAATGCGGTGACTTCAAACGGAACGGGCGACGCCATTGTGCTCAAGGCGGGCAGCAGCAATGCGGCTGGAACCAGCACGGGTGGCAAACTGGTCAACAGCGTGGGCGCCAGCGGCATCGTGGCTTCCGCCGGACGTTATCTGGTGTACAGCGGCGACCCGGCCGCCACGGCGGAAGGCGTGACGGGCTACAACAAGCGCTACAACACGTCCTCCAGTTTCACCCCGGGCGGCAGCGCCAACATGTTCCTGTACCGGATTGCGCCCACCCTGACGATCAACACCGACAACGCCACCCGTGTCTATGGTGATGCCAATCCCGCGTTCACCGGCAGCCCCACGACCGGCTTGATTGACGGCGACACGGATGCCAGCGTTGGTGTTTACCGCAGCACCTCGGCGGTGTTCAACACGCCGGTGGCCGCCGGCCCGGTAACCATCACGCCAGGCGCCACCAACAGTGAAAACTACACGCTGGTGCTGAACAACGGGCTGCTGACCATCACGCGAAGAAGCATGCCCCGCGTGACCGGCATCACGGCTTACAACAAGGTCGTGGACGGCAATACCAGCGCCACCCTCAACACCGGCGGCGCCGGCTTCCCCAACCTGGTGGCGGGGGATGTGCTTTATGCGGCCACAGCGACGGGCAATTTTGGCAACCCGTCGGTGGGCGGCAACAAAACCGTTTACATCACCGGCATCTCCCTGGGCGGTGCGGCGGCAGACAACTATACGCTGATGGATCCCACGGCCACCACCACCGCCAGCATCACCGACCTGTCCAGCTTCGCCGGCTCTTTTTTCCAGACGCCCGCTTTGCCGCCCGTTCCCCCGCAGCGGTTCGCCGCTTCCGGTCTGACGGTGGCAGACGCGAATGCCTTGCTGGAAAGTGATCCGACCGCTTCAGGCGGCAGCCCTGGAACGACGGTGAAGATGGTGCGCGAGCCCACCGACCAGGAGGTCGGCGTCGTCTCGGTCACGGTGGTCAGCGAGCTGGTCACCGCGGGCAAGGGTTTTCGTTTCTCGCTGCCGCCCGCCTTGCTGGCAGGGGCGACAAAAGGTGCTGTGCCGGTCGAGGCCACGACCCTCAGCGGCCGGCCGCTGCCGGCGTGGTTGCGGTACGACGCCCAAGCCCAGGCCTTTGTCGCCGCAGGCGTGCCGTCCGGCGCGCTGCCGCTGCAGATTCGGGTGAGTCTCGGTGCACGCTCGGTGGTGCTGACCATTTCCCAGGCGCAGGGCGACGAATCGCCGTCGCGCCGGGTGATTGTCGAGCGCCTGCCCGTGGAGCCGGTGCACCAGCCAGGCTGACGCGACTGCCTACACGGTAAAGGGCAGGGATGTCGTTTTCACCCGCAGCGGCACGCGCACAGGATGGTAGGGTGTGGCGGCCTGTCCCAGAATGCCGGCCGCCAGCGTTTGCGCCTGCCGGCCGATGGGCTCGATAAAACGGCTGACCTGGCCGTTGACGGAAATGCAATCACCCAGGGCGTGAATGCCTTCCACGCTGGTGGCCAGCGAGTCCGGCTGGACATCAATGCCCTGGTTCCAGGCCAGGCCGGCGCTGCGCGCCAGCCGGCTCGGCGTCTGCAGCCCGGCGGCCACGATGATGTGGTCGACCGTGAAGGTCTGACCACATGACGTGCTGAGCTGTTTGTCCCCCTGGCTTGACGCCGCCAGCGACGTCACCCCGCTGATCTGCATTCCGCCCACAAACCGCAGCGGCAGGTCGCGCCAGGCCGCCAGCAGTTGCTGCGATTGCGCTTCCGACAGGCAGCTTGCGAGCGGCCGCGTCTGCTCATCGAGCAGGGTGACCTGGTGACCCGCTAGCGCCAGGTCGTTGGCGAGTTCGGAGCCAATCAGGCCGGCGCCCACGATGGCGATCCGTTGCGGGGAGGTGCCCAGCACCGCACGGAACCTGGCGTAGGCCTGCAGATGGTTGATGCGCCAGCACAGGGCGGCAGGCAGTTGCGGCAGGGAGCGCGCCTGGGCCCCATGCGCCAGCACCAGGTGCCGGTAACGCAGCGTGCCGCGGGTGGTGCGCAACTGGCGGCTGCCCGGCGTGATGCTGACGGCCTGCGTGTGGGCCAGCAGCCGCACCCCGAGGCGTTGCGCCGCCTGGTCGCCGCTTTCGCGCGCCAGCTTGTCGACGGCCATGCCGCGTGCGATGGCTACCGACAGCATGGGTTTGTCGTAGATGTCGCCGTTGCAGGCGGTCACCAGGGTGATGGGCATGTCGGCGTCGCGTTCGCGCAGGGCTTGCGCCATCTGCCAGCCGGCGCGTCCTGCCCCGACGATGACCGCGCCCGCGTTGTGCCGCGCGGCGGCGCCTTGCGGTAGACGGGTGGCCGGGCTGGCGGCTCGTCGCTGCGGCTGCCCAGCAACCACATGGGGTTCAAAGTCGGCCTTGCCCACACCGCACAGCGGACAGGCCCAGTCGTCGGGGATGTCGGCAAAACGCGTGCCCGGCGCCAGCCCGCTGTCGGCATCACCCAGGGCTTCGTCATAAATCAGTCCGCAGGCCTTGCAGATAAACAGCGCCCAGGGCAAGCCGGACGCATCGGTGGTGACAGCTCTGGCAGGCCGTGCTTGCGGCGGCAGGATCATGCCGGCTGCTCCTCGGCGCTCAACCGCGCGATTTCCTTGCGCAGGTGCTTGATGGCTGGTGTGACGATGGCGACAAAATGCGATTCGCGCACGCGTCGCTGTACCTCAGACGACATCAGGTAGCCGCGTGCCCCCTGGTGCATCAGCGCCGACTGGGCGGCGCGCAGGCACAGCTCGGCGCCGTGGGCGCGGGCATCGAGCACATCAATGAAAAATTCGGCAGACGGTTCAAACGGCGTTTCGGCCAGTTGCATCACGCGCCCGGTCAGCGCGTCCAGTTCGGCCTGCAGGGTGTCGGGCCGGTCCTCCAGGAACTGGTTGACATGGCACAGCTGGGATTCCACAGCCCACATCGAGTCGATCGCCCCCTGGGTGATGCCGACTGCCATGCCACACTGCAGCATCACAAAAGCGGCGCGGATGCGCGCGATGTAAGGCTTGGCCGGATCGGCCATGATTTCGTTCGTGCCGATGAAATGGTCCTTCAGGCGTACGCCGTAGGTGCCGGTGCCCTCCATGGCCGAAAAACTCGGGCACTCGCGCAACTCCACGCCGGGGGCGTCGCAGCGCAGCAGGAACATCACTTCCCGCGACGCGCAGGCGCCGCTTCCTGTTGCAGCGGCAGGCGCGTCCCCTGCCATCACCGCTGCAATCGCGCCGAAGTAATGGTCAGGCCCCAGGTTGCTGACCCAGGGCAGCGTGCCGTTGACGAGGTAGCCACCATCGACAGGTGTGGCCTTGAGCAGCAGGCTTTCGATCTGCGCGTAACTTTTCATCGGGTTGGACAGCGCCGTGCCACCCAGGCCGGCACCGCTGGCGTGCCGCAGCAACACGTCGCCCATCAGGACCGGGTTGCCCGACTGCTGCATGTACAGGCCGCACACGGCCTGGCACCACATCATGAAGCCGGTGGCGCCGCAGACGCGCGAGACCTCGGCCATGGCCTGGATCGCCAGCGCGTAGCTGCCAGTGCCTGCGGGCGTGTCCAGGTGTGCACTCATCGCACCCAGCTTCGCCAGTTCCTGCAGCACGGCCCGCGGGTAATGGCCCTGCCGGTCGATCGCTTCCACCTGTTGCTTCAGTGGCCCCTGCGCGACCGCGCGCACGGCGTCCAGCAGGGCATCGGTCGCCGGCGGCGGCACGCAGGTGAGTTCACGGGGAAGGTCGGCGGGATTCATGAGGAAGTCCTTGCGGTGGTGGGGCGGTCGTGCGGGGGCAGAGCCGGGGTCAGTCGGCCAGGGCGATCTCGAACGGAATCGGGTTGCGCATGCTGTTGGCCACCGGAGAATAGAAGTTCGCATGCTGGACAATTTCGTCGAGCACCTCCCGCGGTGCATCGCCCTCGATCACGATCTTCACGCGGATCGCCTGGAAGCCCATGTCGGGTGCTTCCTTGGTGGCACCGCCGGCACCCCAGGCCGCCGGGTTGCCGATATCGCCTTCCATGAAGACCTCCAGCCTGGACAGCTTGACCTTCTTCCAGGTCGCCACGGCGGTGATGCCGACGGCCAGACAGCCGCCCAGGCCCGACAGCACGATTTCGCCGGGTGCCGGCGCGGTGTTTTCTCCGAACAGGTGCAGCGGCTCGTCCACCACCACCGGCGTGTGGTCACCCACGTAGCTGAGCGAGCGGTACATGCCCTGCATCACGGTGTGGACCTTGTTGGTGCCGCGCGAGGCCGGGTTGGCACGGCCCTTGGCTGCAAAGGCGGCCAGGCCCTCGCCGTCGATGGGTTTGAGGTAAGCCTTCACGGTGGTCGGTGCGGCGGGGGCGATGGGGGTGTCCACGGACATGGGGGAAGTCTCCTGGTCAGGTTGTCAACAAATGAAAGGAAAGCGAAAGAAGGGAGGCGGCAGGGCCTCGTTCAGGCGGCCAGGGCCAGCGACGGGGGCTTGGCCTTCATCACCGGCGCGTCGGTTTCAATCGGCAGCGAGTCGTCGCGCGACCACTCGTTCCACGAGCCGAAGTACATGCGCACGTCGCTGAAGCCGGCCTGCTTGAGCGCAAGAAAAGTGTTGGAGGCGCGGGCGCCCTTGAAGCAATACAGGTAAACCGTGTCGTCCGTGCCTATGCCGGCGGTGGCACATTCGGCCTGCACTTCCAGCGGTGACTTGAACACCGGGCCCTGGGCCGAAGGCTTCATGAAACGGTACCACTCGATCCACCTGGCGCCGGGCAGGCGGCCCTTGCGTGGGGCAAAGTCCTTGCCATAAGGCGACGAGCTTTCGCCGGTCCATTCGTCGATGTCGCGCACGTCCAGCAGCGCGACGTCGGTGTACAGCGCGGCGGCCACATCCTCCTTGGTCAGCATCACGTCGGCCATGGCCAGGTTGGCCGGGAAGGTGGCGGGCGTGGGTTTTGCCGTTTCGGTGCTGACCGGCAGGCCCTGGGCTTTCCAGGCCGAGAAACCACCGTTGAGCACCTTGACCTTGGGGTAACCCAGCCAGGTCAGCAGGTAGTAGCCGCGGCAGGACTGGCCGTAGCCGCTGTTGAGCGCGTCCTCGTAAAACACGGCGGTTTCCTTGCCCGACAGACCGACCAGCCCGAAGTGTTCGGCAAAGGTGGACTTGAGCGCGGTCAGGCCTTCGGCCGTGGACGTGGCCAGGAAAGTGAAGATCTCGCGCATGTTGACGGCGCCGGGCAAATGGCCGGCGGCATAGGTGTCGGCGTCGCGTGTGTCGATGATGACCACGGGCTCGGTGCCCATCATGTGCGAGAGTTGTTCGGGGGAAACAAGAACGCTGTCGGTCGTCATGGCAATCTCCAGGTGAGGTCACGGCACATGCCGTCCCCACTGTTATTGCAACGGCCGTGCCATGTCTTTCTCCGGCTCGGAATTCGAGCTAAAAAAGCCTGCAGCCCTTTATTTACAAGCGCAAACAGCTATCTATTTGGTAGCAAATCAGGTATCCGGAAAACCCGCTTGCCCGCCAGCCACGACACAATGTCTACACATTGTCGACATTGTGCAGACCCAGTTTGCGCAAGCGGTAGCTGAACTGCCGCACCGTCAGCCCCAGCGCCTGGGCGGCGCGTGACTGGTTGCCGCCATGGTCCCGCAAGGCCTGCTGCAGCTGCGCTGCCGGGTGCGATTGCGCGGCCAGGTAGTCCCGGACCACAGGCACCGAAACAGCGGTTTGCTGGGTGGCCGCCGGCTGGCCCGGCGTTCGGTGGTCCTGCTCGTGCGGCAAAAACCGCTCCAGCTCTTCGGCGGAGACCATGGCGCTGTCGGTCAGCAGCACCAGACGCTCGATCACATTGCCCAGTTCGCGGATGTTGCCGGGCCACGGGTGTTGTTCGAGACGCGCCAGCGCCCCCGCAGACAGGCTCACATTGCGCTGGTTGGCCTGGTTGATGCGGCTCAAGAAATGCACGGCCAGTGCGCGGATGTCCTGCCGGCGCTCGCGCAGCGAGGGCAGGCGGATCGGGATCACGTTGAGCCGGTAAAACAGGTCGCGCCGGAAGCTGCCGCGCTGCACTTCCTGCGCCAGATCGCGGTTGGTGGCGGCAACCACGCGCACTGCCACCTTGATCTCGCGTTTGCCGCCCAGCCGCACGATGGTTCCCTCCTGCAGCGTGCGCAACAGCTTGGTCTGCATGGCCAGCGGCATCTCGCCGATCTCGTCGAGAAAAATCGTGCCTCGGTCGGCCTGCTCGAACCAGCCAGCGCGCGCATTTTGCGCGCCGGTGAAAGCGCCGCGCTCATAACCGAACAGCTCGGACTCGAACAGCGTGTCCGGAATCGCCGCGCAATTGACCTTGATGAAGGGCTGGTCGCGGCGCTGGCTGGACAGATGGACGGCGCGTGCAAACAGTTCCTTGCCGGTGCCCGACTCACCGAGCAGCAGCACGCTGGCCGTGGCTTCGGAGACGCGTTCGAGTTCGCTGAGTGCCTGCAGCAGCGCCGGCGAGGTGCCGATGATGCCGTAACGCGCTGCCGCGGTTTCCAGCGCGCGGCTCAGGAGCCGGTTTTTTGCCTCCAGGGCGCGCGTCTTGTCGGCCACCAGCGCCTGCAGCTGCAGCAACTGCCCGGCCAGCGTCGCGAGGATCTTCAGCACCGCCACGTCGTCGGCCAGCTGCCGGTCGCGGCTGCGGATGCGGTGGCAGGCCAGCACGCCGATGACCTCGCGGTTCACCTCGATCGGCAGCGCGATGAAGGCCACGGTGTCGGGCGGCAGCTGCGCCCGCGCAACGGACCGCGCCAGGAACTGTGGCTCGGCGTCGATGTCCTGCACGATGATGGGCTGCGCCGTGGCCAGCACCCGGCCAGTGATGCCTTCGCCCGGTCCGTAACGTCCACGTGCCATTTCGGCTTTTGTCAGGCCATAGGCATAACGGATGGCCGAGGCCGGCGCCGGCGCATCGGCCGCGCGGTCTGCCGGCTTGCGGTCCGCCAGCCCTTGCAGCGCCAGGTCACCCACAAAGTCGGCCAGCACGATGCGGCCGCGGTTCAGGCCCAGCAACTCCGACATCAGGTGCAGCATCTCGCGCATCACCACCTCCGGCGCCAGGCTTTTGCCGACCAGGCGCATGACCTCGCTCATGAGCAGCAGCTCCTGGGCGCGCCACTGCGGGTCGGCGGTGGCTTTGGCGGGGAAGGTGGAAGGGGCCATGGCCCAGACTAGCAATAAATCAGCCATGCGCTGCTGCGCCTGTTGCAACTTTGTCCTGTATGGCGCAAAATGCGCCATACAGGAGTTAATCATGGCCACACCCAGCAACTTTGCTTCCGTCAAACTTCCCACGGCCCTAGTCGAGCAGGCGCGCGAGGCTGCACAGCCCCTGCGGCGCTCGGCTGCCGGCCAGATCGAATACTGGGCCACCCTGGGCCGCGTGGTCGAGCATTCGGGCCTGACGGTGCAGGAGGCGCGGGCAGCGATTGAGGGTTATGAAGCCGCAGCGCGCAAGGCACAACAAACGCGCGCCGTCGCAGACCTGACCAGCCGCTTGCTGGCGGCAGAAGTAAGCGGCTCGCTGGCACAACGGGTACGGGAAGTGGTGGAAGAAAACCGCAAACTTGCCAGCTAGAGCCTGTTCGCACTTGTATAAATAGTGTGAGGCCCTGGCTGCATGCCGGTTTTCCATCTGCTGGCGGGCCCCAATGGCGCGGGCAAGTCCACCCTTTACC
The DNA here is from genome assembly GCA_040389085.1 of Pseudomonadota bacterium. Taxonomy (GTDB): domain Bacteria; phylum Pseudomonadota; class Gammaproteobacteria; order Burkholderiales; family Burkholderiaceae_C; genus Polaromonas. Next base: position 44,114 of record JAZKAP010000009.1, on the reverse strand, counting down.
GCGCCTTGGTGCGCGATGGCATCTTGAGCGCCGACCTGGCGTTTATCAACGCTGATCTTTTTGAGCGTGAGCACCTGCAACACATCACCGATCCTGTGCAGAGTTCACAAGCCGCCAGGGACTGGGCCGACGCGCAACGCGCGAGCAAACTTGCCGGTGGCGAGTCGTTCGTCAGCGAAACGGTTTTCTCCCATGAGTCCAAGCTGGCCCTGATCGACGAGGCGCTTGCGCAGGACTTTGTGGTGGCTTTGTATGTCGTGGCACTGGACGACCCCCAGCGCCTGCTGGCGCGGGTGCAAGGCCGTGTGCAGGAAGGCGGGCATTTTGTGCCACCTGACAAAATCCTCACGCGTTATCCCCGCACCTTGAGTCATCTGTCCCACGCAGTCAGGCTGGTGACTGTGGCGTATCTCTATGAAGGGCGGGACCTGGAGGACGGCGGCCCGTTCATGGTCGCAATGTGCGAGGGAGCCAAGGTGACCATCTTCGCCGATCATCTGCCGCGCTGGGCCCAAATGGTGTTGGGCGTCGAGGAGGCCGACTGACGCCTGGCGTGGGCTTACCCCCGCATCAACGCTTCAATCTCATCGGCCTCCACCGGCACACCACGCGTCAGCAGTTCGCAGCCCTTGGCTGTGACCAGCGCATCGTCCTCGATGCGGATGCCGATGTTCCAGAACTCCTTGGGCACGCCCTTGGCGGGCCGCACGTAAATGCCGGGCTCGACGGTGGTCACCATGCCGGGGCGCAGGATGCGTGAGGGCTTGCGCATCACGGTCTGGCCCAGCGCGTCTTTTTCCTCGCGCGGGCGGCTGCCGGGTTCGGTGTAGTCGCCGCAGTCGTGCACGTCCATGCCCATCCAGTGGCCGGTGCGGTGCATGTAGAACTGGCGGTAGGCGCCCGAAGCCAGCACGTCGTCGACCTTGCCGTGTTTGGCTTTGGACAGCAGGCCGGTGTCGAGCATGCCCTGGGCCAGCACGCGCGTGGCCGCGTCGTGCGGGTCCATGAAACGCTTGCCGGGTTTGGTTACCTTCACCGCGGCGTATTGCGCTTCCAGAACGATTTCATACAACACGCGTTGGGCCGGCGTGAACTTGCCGCCCGCCGGAAAGGTGCGGGTGATGTCGCTGGCATAGCCGTCGAGCTCGCAGCCCGCGTCGATCAGGCACAGCTCGCCCGGCTTGAGCTCGGCGTTGCCCGCCCGGTAATGCAGCACGCAGGCATTGGCACCGGCAGCAACGATGCTGGTGTAGGCCGGAAACTGCGAGCCGTGGCGGCGGAACTCGTGCAGCAGTTCGGCTTCGAGGTGGTACTCGCGCAGTCCGCCCTTCACGCCAGCCCGCAGCATGGCCGCGGAGGTCTGCATGGCGCGCACATGGGCGCCGGCCGAGATGGCGCCGGCACGCCGCAGGATGGCCACCTCGTGCGCGTCCTTGGTCAGGCGCATCTCGTCAAGCAGCTTGCACAGGTCATGCTGGCTTTGCGGGCATTCGGCGCCGAAGCGGATGCGCGCGCGCACCTTGGCCAGCCAGCCGTCGACCTGGGTTTCCAGGCCCTTGTGCGTGGCAAACGGAAACCACACGGCCTGCTGGTTGGTCAGCAAGGCGGGCATTTTTTCTTCGAGGGTGTCGGCGCTGAAAGCAGCATTCACACCGAGTGCGGCCGGGGCGGCCTTGGGACCCAGCCGGATGCCGTCCCAGATCTCGCGCTCCAGGTCCTTGGGCTGGCAAAACAGCGTGCTGTGGCCGTTGGCCTCGATGGTCAGCCAGGCGCCCGGCTCGTCAAAACCGGTCAGGTAATAGAAGTAGCTGTCGTGCCGGTAGGGAAAGCCGCTGTCGCGGTTGCGCGCCACTTCGGGGGCGGTGGGCAACAAGGCGATGCCGCCACCCGCGGCCTTGAGCGCGCGTGCAACGGCGGCGCGGCGTTTCTGGTAAATCGTGGTCATGGGTAGAAGCGTTTTCCTAACGGGGAATGTTCAGTTCGGCCAGGCGTTCGGGGGTTCCCACGTCGGTCCATGCGCCTGAATATAGCGCCGCGGTGACATCGCCGCTTAGCATGGCCTGGCGCAGCAGCGGCGCCAGTGCGGCTTTCTGTCCGGCCGGCGTGTCCCTGAACAGGGCGGGACGGTACAGGCCCGCGGTGCTGTAGGTGAATTTTTCATCAGCCTGCGACAGCGCCAGCGCGCCGGCGCTGATGCCAAAGTCGCCCTTGGGGTTGTGCGGCGGGTTGGGCACCAGGTAGATATGCGCCAGCGCGCTGGAGGCGGCAAAACGCTGCGCGTCAGCCGCCGGAAAATCAAAGCCCGGCATGAATACGTCACCGGCCACCAGCCAGAAGGGCGCGTCCTGCAGCAGCGGCAGCGCGGTGGCGATGCCGCCCGCGGTTTCCAGCGCACCGCCAAAACGTGCGCCTTCGTGCGAGTAACGAATGCGCAGGCCGAAGGCGCTGCCGTCGCCCAGCGCCGCGGGAAACTGCTCCTCCAGCCAGGCGGTGTTGATCACCACGTCGGTGACACCCGCACGCGCCAGGCGCTCCAGGTGCCAGACAATCAGCGGCTTGCCCTGCACGCTCAGCAGGGGTTTGGGGTGGTGGTCGGTCAGCGGACGCATGCGTTCGCCGCGGCCGGCGGCCAGAATCAGGGCTTGGGTGCTCATGTGGCCTGAATTATGCCGGCTTATAAAGAAAAACGGCCCTCTGCCCATGCAAAACGGGCGTCATCAGCTATCAAATACGTAGCATTCAGCGCTGGCGGCACGCCGCCAAACCGTGCGGGGTGGCATCCCGTAAAATCAGGGGTTTTCCCGAGTGCCCGGTTTTTGCCGGTGGCCGAGCCGGCACCGGGCGCTGCGACCTTCACACACCCTGGACTTCAAGCAATGGCTGACACCCCCACATCCCTCATGGCCAACTCCATCCGTGCTCTGGCCATGGATGCCGTGCAGCAGGCCAACTCGGGTCACCCCGGCGCGCCCATGGGCATGGCCGACATGGCGGTCGCACTCTGGGGCCGCCATCTCAAGCACAGCCCGCACAACCCGCACTGGTTCGACCGCGACCGTTTTGTGCTGTCCAACGGCCACGGCTCCATGCTGATTTATGCGCTGCTGCACCTGACCGGGTATGACCTGCCGATCAAGGAACTGAAGAACTTCCGCCAGCTGCACAGCAAGACACCGGGCCATCCCGAGTTCGGCTACACCCCCGGCATTGAAACCACCACCGGCCCGCTGGGCCAGGGCATCAGCAACGCCGTCGGCATGGCACTCGCCGAGAAGCTGATGGCCGCTGAATTCAACCAGGCCGACCACAGCATCGTCGATCACCACACCTATGTCTTCATGGGCGACGGCTGCCTGATGGAAGGCATCAGCCACGAGGCCTGCGCCCTGGCCGGCGCCTGGAAACTCAACAAGCTGATCGCGCTGTACGACGACAACGGCATCTCCATCGACGGCCAGGTCACGCCCTGGTTTGTCGACAACACGCCGCTGCGTTTTGCCGCCTACGGCTGGAACGTGATCGGCCCCACCGACGGGCACGACGTGGAGGCCGTCACGCGCGCCCTCACCGACGCCAAAAACAGCGCCGACAAACCCACGCTGATCGTCTGCAAGACCCACATCGGCAAAGGCTCTCCGAACCGCGCCAACACCGCCAAGGCCCACGGCGAGCCGCTGGGCGCGGAAGAAATCAAGCTCACGCGCGAGGCGCTGGGCTGGACACACGCCCCGTTCGAGCTGCCCAAGGAAGCCTACGAAGCCTGGGACGCCAAGGCCAAAGGCCTGGCGCTGGAAGCCGCCTGGGACGCGAAATTCACCGCCTACAAGGTGGCCCACCCCGAGCTGGCGGCAGAATTCACGCGCCGCATGAAGGGCGAGCTGCCGCGCGCCTTCTCGCAGATCGCGGTGGACACCGTGGTTGGTGCCCACACCAAGGCCGAGACCGTGGCTTCGCGCAAGGCCTCGCAGCTTGCGCTGGAAGCCTTCACCGCCGGCCTGCCGGAAATGCTGGGCGGCTCGGCCGACCTGACCGGTTCCAATCTGACCAACACCAAGAGCACACCCGCCCTGCGTTTTGACCTGGCCGGCGACGTGGTCATGACCGACACAGCCGACGGCGGCAAGGTCATCGGCCGCCACATCAACTACGGCGTGCGCGAGTTCGGCATGGCCGCCATCATGAACGGCATCGCGCTGCATGGCGGCTACATTCCCTACGGCGGCACCTTCCTGACCTTCAGCGACTACAGCCGCAATGCCATCCGCATGGCCGCGCTGATGAAAATCCGCGTGGTGCACGTGTTCACACACGACTCCATCGGCCTCGGTGAAGACGGCCCGACGCACCAGTCGATCGAACATGCCGCCAGCCTGCGCCTGATCCCCAACCTCGACGTCTGGCGTCCGGGCGACACGGCCGAAACCGCCGTGGCCTGGGCCGTGGCCCTGCAGAACAAGGCCAGGCCGACCGCCCTGCTGCTGAGCCGCCAGAACCTGCCGTACGCCCCGAAAACCGACCTCGGTGAAATCAGCAAGGGCGCTTACGTGCTGGCCGAGCCGGCCGAAGTGGGCCTGAACAAAAAAGCCCAGGCCGTGATCATCGCCACCGGCTCCGAAGTGCAGCTCGCGCTGAAGGCGCAGGAGCTGCTGGCCACTTACAAAATCGCCGTGCGTGTGGTCTCCATGCCCAGCACCACGACGTTTGACAAACAAAAAGCCGCCTACAAGTCCGAAGTCCTGCCCGAAGGCATTCCGCGCATCGCGGTCGAGATGGGCGTCACCGACGGCTGGTGGAAATACGGCTGCGCCGCAGTGGTCGGCATCGACAGCTATGGCGAGTCAGCCCCCGCTCCGGTGCTGTTCAAGCATTTCGGTTTCACGCCCGAGAACGTGGCTGACACCGTGCGCAAGGTCTTGTCGAAAAAGTAAGTACCGCGGCGGCCCGAGGGCCGTTACGGAGACCCCGGTTTTCAGGTTTTCAACTTCCAGGAGCAAAAGCAGATGGCCATCAAACTAGGTATCAACGGCTTCGGCCGCATCGGGCGCAACGTGTTGCGTGCCGCCGTGCAGAACTTCAGCGACATCGAGATCGTCGGCATCAACGACCTGCTCGAGCCGGAGTACCTCAAGTACATGTTGCAGTACGACTCGGTGCACGGCCGCTTCAAGGGCGAGGTCTCGGTCGAAGGCAACACCCTGATCGTCAACGGCAAGAAAATCCGCCTGACCCAGGAGCGCGACCCCGCGAACCTGAAGTGGAACGACATCGGCGCCGACATCGTGCTCGAGGCCACCGGCCTGTTCCTGGACAAGGCCTCGGGTGAAAAACACCTGGCCGCCGGCGCCAAGAAAGTCATCTTCTCGGCGCCGTCGAAAGACGACACGCCGATGTTTGTTTACGGCGTCAACGACAAGACCTACGCCGGCCAGGCCATCATCTCCAACGCCAGCTGCACCACCAACTGCCTGGCCCCCGTGGCCAAGGTGCTCAACGACAAATGGGGCATCAAGCGCGGGCTGATGACCACCGTGCATGCAGCGACGGCCACCCAGAAAACCGTCGACGGCCCGAGCAACAAGGACTGGCGCGGCGGCCGCGGCATCCTGGAAAACATCATTCCATCGAGCACCGGCGCGGCCAAGGCCGTCGGCGTGGTGATTCCCGAGCTCAACAAAAAGCTCACCGGCATGTCTTTCCGCGTGCCGACCTCCGACGTGTCGGTGGTGGACCTGACCTGCGAGTTGAACAAGGAAGCCACGCTCAAGGAAATCTGCGCCGAGATGAAGGCGCAAAGCGAAGGCGCCCTGAAGGGCATCCTCGGTTATACCGAAGACAAGGTGGTGGCCACCGACTTCCGCGGCGAGACCTGCACCAGCGTGTTTGACGCCGACGCCAGCATCGCGCTGGACGGCACCTTCATTAAGGTCGTCGCCTGGTACGACAACGAGTGGGGCTACTCGAACAAGTGCTTGGAGATGGTGCGCGTGGTCGCGAAGTAAATCTTCGCAAATAAAAAAAGCGCCTTATGGCGCTTTTTTTATTTCCTCTTAGGAGTCGGTAGAGGTTGGATTTTTTGAGCGACGCTATGAGGAGGCTTTGGAAAGGATGCCGTCGCCACTTTTGCGGAATCTTGCATCCAAGGCAGCCACTCATTTTGAATTCTTTCCTTAGAAGTGGTGAACTGGTCAAGAAAGTTTCTCATTGTTTCCTGGCTCATTTGGCGTCTCCTTTTCGTCTCAGTTTCGGTACCGGCTTTGTGTCTCGTATGACCATATCCTCGACAAGAAGATATGTCAAAACAATTCTTTTGATTCTTGGTTTTTCAGCAATTTCATCCATTTCAAATATTTTCCCATTATCCTTTTTACGGCTGGTCGATGCCTGAAAGAAGTCCATGTACCGCCTTGGTGCAACCCCAACAAAGGCTTTGAAGTTTGCCCTCTTGGTGGAAGGTTCTTGGGGCTCCACAGAAACAGAATCAGAATACAGTTCACCAGTCCTACTTTTTTCGTATGGTTCGACAAAGATTACTTCGTCTATTCCACTTGCCACGATATGTCGGGCACAGATATGGCAGGGGAAAGTTGTGCAAAACAGCCGCCCGCCTTTAATGCTCACTCCACGTCTTGCTGCTTCAGCTATCGCTGCGCCTTCGGCATGAACGGCGCGTCCAAATTCAATTACGTCATACATCAAAGAACTTTTTAGAAATGGCGTTGCTCCGAAAAGCGCTTCATCTGCCATTTGCTTATTTGTCAGCTTTTTGAATCGCGGACTCAACCATCCTTCTCGCTTCATATGGTCGATAGTGTCCTCAAGAATTTCAGCCTTAATAAGAACGTTTGCGTCGTGCCCAAGTTCATAGTCTCGAGTGACATCTGCATCTTCACCCCAGTACAGCCCGCCGCCATACTTGGGGACTTCATTGCATCCCGTGGTGATCAGTGATCCATCGCCGTCCACAATAGCCGCACCAACTTGTCTTGAAAGATCAAGAGCCCTAAGTGCAGCTGCCTGAGCAAAAAACATTCCCTGCTCGTCTCGTGCCGGTGAAATGTATGGGTGGCCAAACGTTAGTTGAACCAACCTAAGTAGATGTGCATCAAGGCCAGATTTAGACTCAACTGTTACGAAGTAATCTGCCAACGGGAAAGTTTTCCCCATCCTTTGGCCTAGCTTACGCCCTTCTTCCTCGTAATCGCGTTCAATTAGCTGAACTGCGAGTTCGCCAGGTTTTTTTCCTTTCGGAACAGAAGGGCGAAGACGTTTAGCTAGATCATCCACTCGTTGAGGACGCGGTGAATATACAGATATCAACGTGAACGCTTTGCCGTAAATTTCCCTAAAAAGTTCGACCTCTTCGGGGCGCTTAAACGAGCTTACGATGTACGCGACCCGGCCTCTGGGTTTGTAGTCACTGCCCGTAACGGTATTTCTTATTGCGCGAATACTCGCAACGCCAAGCCTTGCAACAATGTCGCGCTGACTGGTTCTTTCTCGGAGAGTGGTGCCATGATCCATCAGCGTTTTTATTCGATCATACTCACTAGAGAAAGACGGTTCCTTCCCTAGCAGGTACTGCGTGATGAGTGAACTAAGACGAACGACAACAACTTCGTAATTGACAGTCTTGAGTTGAGCCTTGAGGCTCTCATAAACTTTCCCTAAGTCCACGCCGGTTGGAGCAACCAAGCCAAAAACTAATTCGATTCCTTCTCCATCGGCTTCAAAGGTAATATTTGACTGACCGGCACCGTTTCTTGCATTGATTTCGACCGCGGTGACTTTCCGTGCTCTTGCCTTTCGGACGGTGGGTTTAGCGCTAGTAGCCACAGAGCCTCTTAACTATTTGTTTGGATTACCGCGACTCTATGCGCAAACCGCTACAGATTCAATAGCAAACTCCCTTTATTAGACAGTGTGGTATTACCCAATTTCAGAGAAATGGAATAAAGAAACTGCGACTCGGGAGGGATAATTAAAGATCCGGCTAGCTTCAGCGCCCAGCCGATACCTCAATTATTGCTCAGCAGGTTTCTCCTCGAGCCCGCCCGGATGCACCGCAAACCTCGCCGGGTCGCGCCCGTGCACGGGCGCATCGCTGTCAAACGACCAGCCACCGAACTGCGTACGCTGGTAGTCGGCCATGGTCTGCGCAATTTCGGCCTGGGTGTTCATCACGAAGGGGCCGTACTGCGCCACCGGCTCGCCGATCGGCCTGCCTTGCAGCAGCAAAAACTCGGCGTCGTTGCTGCCGTTGTTGACCAGTTCGACGGCCCTATCGGCACGTACCTCGACGGCGGCCGGGCTGCGGATGTCCTGGCCGCCTATGCTGACGGACTGGCCCTTGAAGAAGTACAGGTTGCGCCGCGTGCCCAGGCCGGCGGCTGCAGGCAGGGTCCAGCGCGCACCGGGCGCCATGCGTATCGTCCAGATCGCCACGTCGGCATTGGCCTGCGCAGCCCAGGAGTCGGGTGGCGGTGCCAGTGGCTTGCCGGCGTCCTGCAACCGTCCGGCAATCACGGCCACCTCGGTAGCGCGGCCTTCGGCGTCTTTGGTGGTCAGGCGCGGAATGTCCTGCGACCAGAACATGGTGAAGTGCGGATTGCTCATCTTGCTGCGCGCCGGCAGGTTCAGCCAGATCTGGAACAGCTCCAGCGGGTTGTCGTTTTTTTCGTCCAGCAGCGGGAACATCTCGGCGTGCACGATACCGTTGCCGGCTGTCAGCCACTGCACGTCGCCGCGGCCGAAACGCGCGGTGGCACCCAGCGAATCCGAATGGTCGATCAGGCCCTTGCGCACGATGGTGACGGTTTCAAAACCGCGATGCGGGTGCGGCGGAAAACCCGGCACTTTTTCGCCGTGGTACATGCTCCAGCCGTCCTTGCGGCTGAAGTCCTGGCCGATGGCACGGCCCGCCAGCGAGACCGCCGGCCCCATGTCGGCGTTGGCTTTGGGATAGGCGTCGTCGTGATAGGCGCAGAACAAAAAGGGGTCGATGGTTTCCCACGGAAAACCGAGAGGCTTGACCTGAACGATGGGGCTGGGCGTAGGGGAAAAAGAGGACATGACGTTGCTTTCAGGAGTCTCCCTCAAGCTTACCGGCATCTGTTTTCCCGTGCTTGGCGCCGGTCCGCGTGCACCCACGTGACCCGGGGTTGGAGGCAACACCGGCCAATTCGGGACACGCCATCGTGGGTTCGTCCTACAGGACAGGGCCGGCATCGCAGGTAGATTTACTGTTCGTCCTGTTGCATCTACCCAGAAATTATTTTAGGCAGTACAAGGCCGAGGCAGGAAAAACTGTCTGCGCACAATTTCGCGCGCATTTTTCGCTCAAATTCCGAAAGACTCCCATGAAATATTCCATTCTGCTGGCCGCCCTGGTTGCTACCCTTGGCCTGACCGCTTGTGACCGCACGGTGGTCACACCTCCTCCTGCCGTGGTGACCGTTCCTGGTCCTGCTGGCGCCACGGGTGCCACGGGTTCTACCGGCTCCACAGGTTCTACCGGTTCGACGGGTTACACCGGCGCAACAGGTTCTACCGGCTCCACCGGCGCGACGGGTTCCACCGGCCCTAGCGGTGGTGCGACCGGCGCAACGGGTGCCACTGGCGCTACCGGTTCCACCGGTGCTACGGGCGCCACCGGCGCTACCGGCGACACCGTGATTGTTGTCCCGCAAAAGTAAGCTTCCAACAACGCGCGGCCTCCCTTTCCGGGGCTGGCTGCCGTGATGTGTGTGCACCACGGGTGCACACACATGAAAAGAAAAGGCCCCAGCCACCGAGGTGACTGGTGCCTTTTTCATGGCTGGGCAGGCCTGGCGGATGCGTCAGTTCAAGCCTTCCTCAGGCCTTCAATTTCCAGCCGGTGCGAAAGATCCACCACACCGCGGCCAGGCACAGCGCCAGAAAGCCCAGGATGGCGGCGACGCTGATGCCGACGTTGACGTCCGCCACACCGTAAAAGCTCCAGCGGAAGCCACTGATCAGATAGACCACGGGGTTGAACAGGGCGATCTTCTGCCACAGCGGCGGCAGCATGTTGATGGAATAAAAAGCGCCACCCAGAAAGGTCAGCGGCGTCACCACCATCAGCGGCACGACCTGCAGTTTCTGGAAGTTGTCGGCCCAGAGACCGATGATGAAGCCGAACAGGCTGAAGGTCAGCGCGGTCAGCAGCAGAAAGCAGAGCATCCAGAAAGGATGCGCAATCTCATACGGCACGAACAGGCGCGCTGTTGCCAGGATCAGCAGGCCCAGCATGACGGACTTGCTGGCCGCTGCGCCCACGTAACCCATCACCACTTCCATGGAGGACACCGGCGCCGACAGCAACTCGTAGATCGTGCCCGACCACTTCGGCATGTAGATGCCGAAAGACGCGTTGGAAATGCTTTCATTGAGCAGCGCCAGCATGATGAGGCCGGGAATGATGAAGGCGCCGTAGCTGACGCCATCGATGTCGCCCATGCGCGAACCGATCGCCGCGCCGAACACCACGAAGTACAGCGAGGTCGACAGCACCGGCGAGACAATGGACTGTGTCAGCGTGCGGAAGGTGCGCGCCATCTCGAAACGGTAAATGGCGCGGATGGCGTACCAGTTCATGCGGCCTCCTTCATGGCGGCCGGTTTGTCGGCATGCACCAGGCTCACGAAGATGTCTTCCAGCGAACTCTCGCTCGAATGCAGGTCCTTGAAGTCGATGCCCAGTTCGGCCAGCCGCTTGAGCAGCTCGCCGATGCCGGTTTCCTCCTGCTGGGTGTCGAAGGTGTAGACCAGCGTGTGGCCCTCCCCCTCCAGTGTCAGCGGCAGCCCGGCCAGGGCCTCGGGCACGGCCTGCAGCGGCGCGCGCAGTTGCAGCGTGAGCTGCTTCTTGCCGAGCTTGCGCATCAGCACGTCCTTGTCCTCGACCAGAATCAGCTCACCCTTGCTGATGACACCGATGCGGTCGGCCATCTCTTCGGCCTCCTCGATGTAGTGCGTGGTCAGAATGATGGTGACGCCGCTGCTGCGCAGGTCGCGCACCATCTGCCACATGTCGCGGCGCAGCTCCACGTCCACGCCTGCCGTGGGTTCGTCAAGGAAAAGAATGGTCGGCTCGTGCGATAGGGCCTTGGCGATCAGCACGCGGCGTTTCATGCCGCCCGACAGCGCCATGATCTTGCTGTCCTTCTTGTCCCACAGCGACAGGTCGCGCAGCACCTTCTCGATGTAGGCCGGATTCGGCGGCTTGCCAAACAGGCCCCGGCTGAAGTTCACGGTGGCCCACACGGTTTCGAACGCGTCGGTTGACAGCTCCTGCGGCACCAGCCCGATCTTGGCGCGGGCGGCGCGGTAGTCGTGCACGATGTCATGCCCGTCGGCGGTGACGCTGCCTGAACTGGGCCGGACGATGCCGCAGACAATGCTGATCAGCGTCGTCTTGCCGGCGCCGTTGGGCCCGAGCAGGGCAAAAATTTCGCCACGCCGGATGGTCAGGTCCACCGACTTGAGCGCGTGGAAGCCGGAGGCATAGGTTTTGGTGAGTTGCTGGATAGAGATGATGGGTGGCACGCGGCATCCTGAAGTCGTTGTCATGCCGGAACAGGCTGGGCCGATTCTATTGATGTTTGGTGACGCACGCTTACCGCCAGGGCCGGACGGGACAGGCACAGGAAGAACGGTGGCGAGGTGCCGGCCGGCTGTTCAGCGCGCGCGGCGGTAAGTGGCCGTCATGAAACGCTTCCAGCTGCCGTCGGCCTGAATCACCTGCGAGGCCAGTTCGTACGCGTCGGGCCCCTGCAGGGTGATGATGTCCTGGTAACGCACCAGTGTGCCGTCGCCGCTGAACGACGGGCCTTCCGTGTCCAGCGTCAGCACCTTTTGGGTCGCGTCCAGCGAGCCCGCGTAGTGCCACAGGTGCGTCATCATCGAACCGACGAAGGTTCCGACAAAAGCGCTTTTCTGCGGGTCATACCCGAGCGTGATCAGCATCTGGGCCGGGCTGCCGTCGGGCATGCTGCCCTGGCTTTCGCACAGCACCCACAACTCGCCCAGGCTGCGCACGGTTTGCTGGCCCGAGTGTTTCATGGCCGGCTGGCCCGGACCCATGTCCGCCTGGCCTTCAAACGTCCATTGGCCCACCAGCTGCTGCAGCCAGCGGTGCTGGGCCAGGGCCACCGCGGCGGCGCAGGGGTCCTGTTCGGTATTTGTATTGGACATGACAAGACTCCTTTCAGGGCATGGGCAGCGGGTTGATGACCATCCAGCCCACGCCGAAACGGTCGGTCAGCATGCCGAAGGACGAGGCGTAAAAGGTCTTGCCCAGCGGCATCTGCACCTGACCGCCGTCGCTCAGTGCCTTGAACAGGCGCGCCGCCTCCGCGTCGGTGGGCACGGTGAGCGTCAGCGAAAAACCCTTGAACTCCGGCTTGCCGCCGAAAGCCATGCCGTCCGAGGCCATCACCTGCGTGTCGCCGATACGCAGGTTGGCGTGCATGATCTTGTCTTCCGAGCCGGGAGCGCACATGCCCGGCTGCTGTGGCTCGGGGTTCTCCTTGAAGCGCATCATCGCCGTCACTTCGGCGCCCAGCGCGGTTTTGTAAAACGTCAGGGCCTCTTCGCAACGGCCGTCAAAAAACAGATAGGGTTGCACAAGCATGGGGATCTCCTTTTGAATGGGGGCAATGAGTAACTGGGTCAAAGAGTGGATGAAGTCACAGGTCCCTCACTTCGACCGGCCGTCAAAATTCTGAACCGGAACCGCAGCCAGGTCGATGTCTTCAAGGCAGCGGATGTTGATTGCCGCCATCTTGTTGCCTTGCGGGTCCACACCCTCGCCGAAAGGATGCATGCCGCATGTCGGACAAAACCGATGCTGGATGACGTGTTTGTTGAAGGTGTAGGTGCTCAGGGCGCTTTCCGGCGTGAGCAGCCGCATCTTGTCGCGCGGCACAAACCACAGCAACGAACCCTTGCGCGAACAGATCGAGCAATTGCAGGCCATGGCCCCGGTGAGTTCGCCTTCCACTTCAAACGCGACCTTGCCGCAGTGGCAGCTGCCTTGGTAGACCATGCTTCAGGCCTCCTCAAAAGCATGCTGCAGACGCTGCACGTCGATCTTGTGCATCTTCATCATGGCCTGCATGGCGGCCTTCGATTTGGCCTTGTTCTTGTCCTGCAGCATCTCGCCCAGGGCGGAAGGAATGATCTGCCAGGACAGGCCGAACCTGTCGGTCACCCAGCCGCATTGCTGGGGCTGCCCGCCTTCGGAGAGCTTGCTCCAGAGCTCGTTGACTTCTTCCTGCGTCTTGCAGTCGACAAACAGCGAGATGGCCGGCGTGAAGCTGAAGTGCGGGCCGCCGTTGAACGCGATCAGCTCCTGCCCCTCGATCTGGAAGCTGGCGGACATCACCGACCCCTGGGGCGCTGGACCGCCTTCGGCATAGCGCCGGATCTCTCCCGCCTTCGCGTTCCTGAAGACGGAAATGTAGAAATTCATGGCTTCCTCGGCTTGGTCGTTGAACCAGAGGAAAGGGGTGATCTTCTGCATGGGCGCAGCTCCTGAAAATGATTGAAACAGTTGCCGTACATCAAAAGCAGACGTATTGTGTACGATGTCCACAAAAGAATAACAAACATAATGGACGCTGTCCACATAAAACGTAACAAACCATGACAGCCCTGTCCATCACGCCGCCGATCCCTGCGCCGGCCCGCAGCACCTACCGCCACGGCGACCTGCGCCGCGCGCTGCTGGAAGCCGGCATCGAGCTGGCGCGTGCGGGTGGGCCCGAGGCCGTGGTGCTGCGCGAGGCCACGCGCCGCGCGGGGGTGGCGCCCAACGCCGCCTACCGGCATTTCGCCAGCCGCCAGGCCCTGCTGCAGGCGGTGCGTGCGGCCGCGCTGTCGGCCGTGGCCCAGGCCATGGAGGCCGAACTGGCCGCCGTGCCCGCCGGCTTGCCGCCAGCCGATTTCGCCCGCGCCAGCGTGCGCGCCGTCGGCACCGGCTACCTGCGTTTTGCCCAGGCCGAGACCGGGCTGTTCCGCACCGCCTTTGCCGCCTCCGACGACATGAAGGATCAAGCCCCGCGCGACCCCGACAAGGCCGGCCCGGGCGGCCTGAACCCGTTCGAGCTGCTGGGCGCCGCGCTCGACAAGCTGGTGCAGGCCGGCGTGATGCCACCCGAGCGCCGCCCCGGCGCCGAGTTCCTGGCCTGGTCCGCCGTGCACGGCTTGGCCATGCTGGTCATCGACGGGCCGCTGGGCCCGGTGATCGGCCCGCAGATGCAGCTGGTCGGCCAGCGCCTGCTCGACATGGTCGAAAAAGGGCTGTGAAGACCTCACCCCCCATGCCCCAGCCCATGCCACAACACATCGGAATCGTCGGCTGCTCCGCGGAAGGGGCCGCGCTTTGTTACCGCACCATCTGCGCCGAAGGGGCCGCGCTGCTCGGCCCGCACGCGCACCCCGAAATCTCCATGCACACGCCTTCGCTCGCCGCTTACGTGGACTGCCTGGACCGTGGCGATCTGCAGGGGGTGGCCGACCTCATGCTGGCCTCGGCGCGCAAGCTGGCGGCGGCCGGGGCTGACTTCCTGATCTGCCCCGACAACACCATCCACCAGGCCTTCGACTATGTGGCGCCGCACTCGCCGCTGCCCTGGCTGCACATCGCCGAGGTGGTGGCGGACGCGGCCGTGCAGCGAGGCTTTCGCCGCATCGGCATCACCGGCACCCGCTGGCTGGTGGACAGCGCGGTCTACCCGGACAAGCTGGTCGCGCGCGGGCTGCAGTACCTGCGCCCGAATGATGCCGAGCGCGACGAACTGGGCCGCATCATCATGGACGAGCTGGTCTGCGGCATCTTCCGCCCCGAGGCGGTGGCCAGTTTCCAGCGCGTGATGGAAAGAATGAAAAGCGAAGGCTGCGACGCGGTGGTGCTGGGCTGCACCGAGATCCCGCTCATCATCAACGACGGCAACGCGCCGCTGCCCACGCTGGACTCCACGCGCCTGCTGGCGCGGGCGGCGCTGCAGCGTGCGGTGTACGGCACGGTTTAGGCATCAAATCGGCCCACAGCCCAATCAGTACGAGCGCAAGTAGCTATCAAAAGAGAAGTGTCGGACGCTCTGAGCCAGGCCGATTGCGGCCGCGGCCGCAGGCTCACAGCATTTTCTTGGGCACCAGGGCAATCGTCAGCCCTTTGGCTGTGACGGTGATGCTGCCCGGCTCCAGCCCCAGGCCGTCGGTCAGCATCAGGTCCTGCGGCTTGAGCTTGTGCAGCACCACTTCCTTCAGCGCCTGGCTGGCCAGGGTGGGGGCGTACGCCTGCAGCAGCGCCGCGGGGCCGGGCGCCATGTCGTCCAGGCGCAGGGCGTTGAGCCGGATCTGGTGCGCGCGCAGCGTCTGGTCGCTGGCTTCGTAACGCAGCGCAAAGTCCACGTCGAAGGTGCCGGTCGAGGTGCGTGCCAGCGCCGGGCCGGCCGCGTCCACTGCCATCTCGGTGCCCAGGCGGTTGAGCTCGGGCAGCAGGCGCACGCGTGGCGCCTGCACATTCAGGTTCAGCAGGCTGCCCATTTCATAACGACGCGGGAAGCGCTGTGCCACGGCCTGCTGCAGCTGTTCCAGCGTCACCTTGTAGCCCGTCCCGCCGGGCGCGTTTGGCGTGGTGGCGCGAGCCGCACCCGCCGCAGCGGCCAAGGCCATCCAGCCGGGCAGGGTCAACAACAGTCTGCGTTTCATCGGGCCTTCATTGGGAAGCGCATGCAGGCATGCAATCGGCCATTGTGCGCCGCGACTGTGCTGTCGCAGCGCATACCCGCCTTGCCGATGCGGTTGTCAGGCACATCCCGTTACCTGCAGACATGCGCCGCCTACAAGCCCACACACACACGACACCTGCCGCGCGTTCAATGCTTCAATCCGGCCGCTTGTGGACGGGTGTCAGGACACATCATGAAAACGACTCTTCTGGTTTTGACCGCCGCCGGCCTGTCGGGCTGCGCCGTCTACCCGGTGCCGGCCTACCCGACTTACCCGACCCATGGCGGTGGCCCGCCCATGGTGGTGGAGCAGCCGGTATACATCGAAGGCGGCTACCACCGCCGTGCTTATGACTACCCGCGGGGCTACAGCCGGCCCGCGCCTGTGGTGGTGGTGCCGGTTCCAGTGCCGCGTGCCTTTCCGCATAGACCGCCGCCGCACGCGTCGCACCACGACCGTGGCCATGGCGACCGGGACCGCGACGGCGCACGCGATCATGACCGTGATGGCGACGGTGCGCGCGACCGCGCAGACCGCTGGCCCAACGATCCGCGCCGCAGGTAAAACGCAGGGGAAAAAAGCCTGCCCTACCAGCCGAGGTTGGCTGACAGGCGGGCCATGGTGGCGTCGTCGGGAACGCCGGAAGCCGGCAGTGCTGCACGCTGCTGGTACCTGACCAGCGCCTTCTGCGTGGCCTCGCCGTACCAGCCATCCACAAAGCGCGCGCCGCCATAACCCAGCAGCATCAGCGCAAGCTGCACGGTGCGCACCGCCAGGTCGGGCAAAGGCCCGAGCTGGTAACGTTTGTGGGCCAGCGCCAGCTTCTCGTCGTAGCGGTTTTTCTGGAAATCCTGACCGTTGTAGCTGAAGGCAAACTTCACCCAGTCGGCGTTGCGCAGATGCCGCGCAAGATCGCCCTGCTCGATGAACCCGGCCATGGCTTCGAGCTGCGCATCTTCTGATGCCTGGCTGGCGCTGACCAGCGCATCCACGCTGGCAGAGCCGACCTTGCCGGCGTTGAACCCCATGACCTGGCCCAGGCCCCATGACGTGCTTTTCAGCGCCGCCTCGCGGTCGAGCATCATGGCCCGGGTGAGCCGCTCATACTGGGAAGCACCACCATCCCCGTAGCCACCCGCGCTGCGGTTGCTGATGTCGGGCGCCTGTCCGTCGAAGCGCCCATGCGTGAGCCGGCTGAACCAGTGGCGCTCGAACAGGATCTTGGGTCGCCGGTCCGGCAGGAAGCCGCAGCCACTGGTTTCAACCGTCAGCACAGCCCAGAGCGCAGGGGCGTCCACCCCCAGCCTGCCGAGCACCGTTTCGATTCCCTGTTGCGACAGCGGCGCTGCCTTTCCTGTAAACATGAGCTGGTTTCCTTTCTGCCGCCAGCGATGCAGGAGCGATGCGGTCCTGAAAAAGCAGGCGTGCTTTTGAGAGTTGTTATGCTCCCGGTTGTAGCGGCCCGGCGGCGATTTGGCATCCCCCAAATGGAGGACAAAACGCGCGGTGCAGTGGCCGTGGAACCAATGGATACGTGGTGTTTTTTTTGCACGGCACTCGTTCCGCCGCGTACAGTACGCGCTGACGGGTCAAGCATGAAACCGGCCGCTAGCCCAATGAACACGGGCGACAGCAGCTATAAAAACAGGAGTGTCAGCGCGGCGTGGCGGGAATCGGCCGGCTGGCCCATCATTGGCAACAAAGAGGCAAGCGCATGTTTTTCAGCCATTCCAACGAGATCTGGACCCAGTGCCCCGAGCTGGTACCGGGCGCCATGTTTGTCCGGGGCATCAGCAACAAGGCGGCGGTCGGCCCGCAGGTCGCGCGCTTCAGCGGCATCGCCGCGGCGCGGCTGGCCAGCAGCGGCGAAGGCGAGCTGCCGGAGATCAAGGCCTGGCGCCAGGTGTTCTCCAAGATGGGGCTCAAGCCCACCAAGTACCGCTGTGCGGCCGAGGCGCTGCTGCGCCGCCTGCGCAAGGAAGGCGCCCTGCCGCGGCTGCACCCGCTGGTGGACCTGTGCAACGCGGTGTCGGCGGCCTTTGCCATTCCGGTGGCGGTGTTCGACCTGTCCAAAGTGGTGGGCGACCTGCAGGTGCGTTACGCCACTGGCCTCGAGCATTACCAGACCTTTTCCGGCGAGGTCGAGCACCCCGACGCCCATGAAATCATTTTTGCCGACGAGGCCGACAACGCCCACGCGCGCCGCTGGACCAACCGGCAGAGCAGCCTGTCGGCCGTCAGCGCCGACACCAGCACGGTGCTGATCGTCGCCGAAGCCCTGCACGAGTCGGCCTACGAAGACATGCGCACGCTGATCGCCGCGCTGATGCACGAAGTGCCTTTGGCCTGGCCCGCCGCCACGGCCAAGGCGCGCCTGCTGACCCGGTCTGCACCGCGCTTCGAGCTGCAGCCGGCGCCGGCCGCGCGCTGACAATCCCGCCACCGGCAACCCCATGTAAAGCGCGCGTGCTGTCTTGAAACAGCATGTGTATTGCGTCGTCGGGGTGGTCGCGCCACACGTTGTACACGGGATCATCATGACTTCATCTGGTCACAACTCGCTCACTCAAAGGACTCTCATGAACAAATTACTCGCCACCCTGATCGCTACCCTGGTGACCGGCGCTGCATTTGCGCAAGCCGCTGCGCCCGCTACCCCAGCCGTGCCTGCGACGCCTGCAGTGGTCAAGGCAGAAACCAAGGCCGACAAGTCCGTGGCAGCTGCTGTGAAAAGCGAAGCCAAGGTTGACGCCAAGGCCGACACCAAGGTTGAAAAGGCAGAAGTCAACGCTGCTGAAAAGAAAACCAAGGCCGTGACCAAGTCCGCCACGACCAAAGCCAAGGCACAAGCCAAAGCCGCCAAGGCCGACGCAGATGACAAAGCCAAGGCCACCGCCAAAGCTGAAAAAGCCAGCGTGAATGCCGACGCCAAAGCCGACAAGACCATCATCAAGGCCGACGCCAAAGTGGAAACCGTCAAGGCCAACGCTGCAGCCGACAAGGCCACCGCCAAGGTTGAGACCGGCGCTGTCAAGGCAGAAGCCAAGGCCGACGTGAAAGCCGCCGGCAGCAAGTAAATAGCAACGCAGCGGCTCTTCGCTGCTGCACGCCAAAACAAAAAAAGACAGGCCTGGCCTGTCTTTTTTTATGAGCGCCTGAAGAGGGTCAGGCCGAGTTCATGGTGAATGGTCTCTGGAGCGCAAGCTTCAATCCAAATCGGCCGCCAGCCCTTGTGCTGCCTGCGCAAACAGCTATCAAAACAGGAGTGATGAAGGGCGCCTAGCGCCCCACCACCGACCAGCCCGCCTTCAGGTTGGCCTTGTCGTTCTCGTACTCCCACGCCGTGCCGCAGCGGTCGCAGCGGTACTTGGTGACGGTGACCAGCGCGCCGCCGCGCCTTTCCTGGCGGTTGGCGCCCTGCACCAGCTCCGGGTGCCCCGGGGCCTTGCGCCAGTTGCGCTGGATACCGGCGCACGAGTCGCACAGCTCCATTTTTTTCAATTCGGTCTTTCGGTTCAGGTCGTCGGTCATGGTGGGGCTCTTGAGGTGGGGGTGACGCCTGGCCAGTGCGGGTACAAGGCCGGGCGTGATGGGCTCCATTGTCGCGCCTTGGCCGTTTGCTTCCAAGCTTCACGCCAAATCTGCCCCTGGCCCTTTTGTGGTGGGCGCAAGCAGCTATCAAGAAAAGAGCGTTACAGCTTCGCCAAAGCCAGCAGCCGCAGATGCGCCGCGTCTTCCATGTCCACCGGCAACTGCTGCTTGGCGCGCAGGTAGTGGTTGGTGAACACGTCCAGGTAAGCCTCCAGCGTCTGCGCCGCATGGGTGTCGCCGGCCAGCTCCAGGCACAGCGCGCCCACCTCCGAGGTGCAGAAATGCGCGTCGCGCTGCGAGCGGCGCAGGCGGTAGCGTGACAGCTGCTCGCTCTGCAGGCTCAGCACCGGCAGCTTGTCGAGGTAAGGGCTTTTGCGAAACATCTTGCGCGCCTCGGGCCAGGTGGCGTCAAGCAGCACAAACAGCGGGCGCCTGGCCGGCGTGCCGGCCGTGGCCTCGGCGGGCAGCAGCGCCGTGACCACCCGTTCCTGCGCCACAAACTCCCCCGGAAACACCAGATACGGTTGCCACTGCGGATCGGCCAGCAGGGCCAGCAGCGCCGGGTCCACCTCGGTGCGCGCCCAGCCAAAGGCAAAGGTGTCGGCCACCACATCGGCAATCAGCCAGCCCGTGTTGCTGGGCTTGAGCGGCTCGATGTCGGCCATGATCAAACACACGCCCGCCCGCACCGTCAGCACCGGGCGCAAGGCACACAGGCAGTGGCTGGGAATCAGCCGGCAGCCGGCGCAGCGCTCACCGCGCGGGCCGCCGCGCGCCAGAAAAGGTTTCGAACTGCGTGCCAGACGCGCGGCGCGCAGAAGGCTGACCGCATGAGGGAGGGCGTGGGGAGCTTGGGGCAGGTGATTCATTCAGCGGCAGCTCGGCCTGCCTCAGCTTGACGGATCAGGCAGCCGGCCGGTAAATCACGCACAGCTTGTTGCCGTCCGGGTCGCGCAGATAAGCCAGGTAGGGCTTGCCCGGGTGACTTTCGCGAACGCCCGGCGGGTCTTCACAGGTGGTGCCGCCATTGGCAATGCCGGCCGCATGAAAAGCGTCGCCCTGTTCCGCAGACTCCAGCTTGAACCCGATGGTGCTGCCGTTGCCATGGCAGGCCGGCTCGCCGTTGATGGGTATGGTGATGCCGAAGCTGCCGCCCGGGCTGCGGTAGAAGTAGCGGTTCTTGTTGGCAACGCCGGGGCCTATGCCCAGGGTGCCGAGCACCGCGTCATAAAACTTTCTCGAGGCTTCGAGGTCGCTGACACCGACCATGACATGACTGAACATTGATTTTGTCTCCGTGGGGTGCCCGGGGATCGGGCGAATGGAATTGGGCATGTTACTTGAGTCGACATGCACCGGCGGTCGGGTTTTAAACCCGGCAACCGGGACGCTCTCAGCGGCTGTCCACGCATTCAAGTTCAAACAGCGGCACATCGAGCTGGCGGCTCAGCCACACGCCGCCGCCAATTTCGATCAGGCCCTCGCGCAGGCCGCGCCGGTACAACTGCGCCGGGTGGCGAAACAGGCGCGGGTCGGCCAGTTCATCGTCGATGACGTCGCGCTCGTAGTCTTCGCGCGTGGCGGCCTCCACATACAGCGCGCCGCGGCACAGGCGGCCCAGGTTGTGCAGGGCACGCTTCAGGTCCGCCGGGTTCAGGTAGGTCAGCACGGCCTGGCAGATCACCAGGTCGAAGGGCTCGGCAGCGGTGTAGTCCACCACCGATCCACGCTCCCAGCCATACCGCTCGCACAGGTAAGCGCTGTACTCCACGCCGTGGTAACTTGCATCAGGAAAGTGCGTGGCCACAATCTCGCGCCACACGCCAATGCCGCAGCCCATGTCCAGCACCCGCTTCACGGGCACGCGCAGGTACTTCAGGTAGCTGCACACAAAGGTGCCCAGGCGCGCTACATGCGCCGGGTCCACCACGCCGGTCTTCTCGTCGAAGTAATAACGCTGGTAGTACGCCTCGTCGAACCATGAATCACTTGCAGATTTCATGTGCTTTGCTTTTCTTTCTTTTCAGACCGTCGGCAGGCTTCGCGACGGCAACAGCGCACGAGGCGTGCGGCAGCGTGTCAGGGGAAATGGGGCGAGGCCCCGGGTCAGTGCGCATGGTACTTGAGTGAACTTGCTGCCTTATTCGCCGCACATAAGGTGGTGAATATGACGCATGGGTATGCGTTGCGTATGAAAAATGGCCCCAGCCCTTGTGGAACAAGCGCAAGCAGCTATCAAAAACAGAGCAAACCAAGTCTTTGTGGATGGCGCCAACATACTGTGCAAAAATACAGTACTCATCACGCAGCACGCTTGCTGCCGCTCCAAGGGGTCGCCATGAAAGTTTCGCCTGCCAGCTTTGACGGTCAGTCCATCCGCCGCGTGTTTGACGAAGCCACCGAGACCTGGTGGTTCTCGGTGATTGACGTGGTGCAGGTGCTGACCGAGAGCAAAAGCGCCAAGCGCTACTGGTCAGACCTCAAACGCAAGCTGGCGCAAGAGGCGGGCTCCGGGCAACCGTACGAGGAAATCGTACAGTTGAAACTGACCGCGACGGACGGCAAGCAGCGCGAAACCGATTGCGCCAAAGCTGCCACGCTGCTGCGCATCGTCCAGTCGATCCCCAGCCCCAAAGCCGAACCCATCAAACTCTGGCTTGCCAAGGTTGGCTACGAGCGCATGCAGGAAATGGCCGACCCCGCCCTCTCACTCAACCGCGCCCGCCAGACCTGGCAACAGCACGGCCGCAGCGACAAGTGGATTGCCCAGCGCATGACCGGGCAGGAAACCCGCAACAAACTCACCGACTACTGGCGCGAACACGACGTCAAGGCCGGCCAGGAGTTTGCCATTCTCACCAACATCATCCACACCGAGTGGAGCGGCGTCAGCGTCAAGGACCACAAGGCCGTCAAAGGCCTGAGCAGCCACAACCTGCGCGACCACATGACCGAGGCCGAACTCATCTTCACCGCACTGGCCGAGCTGTCGACCCGCCAGATCGCTGAAACGATGAACGCCAGCGGCTTGCCGGAAAACACCGCCGCAGCCAAAGCAGGCGGCGGCATTGCCAAGCAGGCGCGCAGACAACTGGAGAGCCAAACCGGCAAGTCGGTGGTGTCGGGGCAGAACTACTTGGCGCCCAAAGCGGGCAAGGCACCCAAAGTCACGAAGAAGTAAAACCAGCCGGCGCGGGGATTTTTTCGCGAACAAACAGGCCGATAGCCCTTATGGAATAAGCGTAGGCAGCTATTAAAGACGGAGCAAATTTATACAGGCCGCGCGCTATCGCCATCCATATTGAGATCATGCGTGTCAGCTCGCACATCTTCAGTGTGCTCCATACATCTATATAGTACTTAGAACAACATTCGAACAGACTGCGCGCAGTCGAGGGGGGCTAATGACATCAGTTGATTTACTGAAGAATTCAAGTCAGACAGCCAAACCTGCCGAGACACGATGGAAAAGCATACTTAAAACTTTCCGGAGCAGAGGTAATCCAAGTGTCGCGGTTTTCCGCATATATTTTTTGGCGGCGGCGGTTTGCTTTGTCAGTGTGGAGCTTTGGCGCGTAGCAATGATCCTTGGACAGTCAATTTCCGCAACTTATCTCACAAGGTTCGAGCCGCTAACTATTCTGTCGACCACTTTCATCGTATGTCTGTTTGGTTGTCTTCACTTACTTGAAAGAGGTGCCTACTCTTCAGTAAGGCGATTGTTACGCAGCAATCGTGCAGATATTGCACTGATCGGAATTGCTGGAGGCGTCGGTGGTTTTTTTTGGAGCGAGTTTGCGCCGGAAAGATACGAAGCGTTCATACAGACTGTTCCACCAATCGTAGCGCTTTACTCTGTAGTGCTTGTCACACTTGTTGGTTTTGCAAGTTCGGTTCGAACTAGAGTTATTTCATTTCGAGCAAAGTCCCAAGGGCGCTCCGCATTAATTGATGACCGGGCGATTACCAAAGACATTGAGGACGGGCTCGGGATAAGTGAAATGGCCGAGCGATTCGCATTGAACGTATTGAATGAGCGATCTCCAACAAGCCTAATCTTCGGAATAGATTCGCCATGGGGAACCGGAAAATCCTCATTCATCAACGTTTGTCGGCAGACGTGGGAGAAACACGACGCCACAATAGTTTATGACTTCGAACCGCTTCGATTTGAAGGTAAAGGAAAGCTTGTTCAGAAATTTATTGATGGATTCGTTAAAGCAATAAATCAGAAGATCTTTGTCCCCGAAGTTGAGCCCCTGCTGAGTCGTTACGCGCGTCTAATCGGCCAAAGTGACATAAGTATCTTGGGGCTAAAGGTTTCGCTGAAGCCCGACGATGAAACTATCGAAGAGACGCTAGGGGACTTGCGTCAGCTGCTGGCCTCGGTGAGAACCCGAATCATTGTCATCGTAGACGACTTAGATCGTCTGGACCTAGAGTCGGTTAAGGAGGTGCTATTTGCCATTCGAACAAGCTTCGACCTTCCCTACGTGAATTTCGTTCTTTGCTATGACACGTTGAATCTGGGTGGCTTTCGTAGTGACAAGAGTGACGCTGAAAAGATTCGCGAGTTTTTGGAAAAGTACGTGAATGTCAAGTTCAGTCTCTTCATTGACTCGCAGGCCATGCTTAATTACGTTACTCGAGATTTTGAGACGGCACTGGGAAAAAACCTTGAGATGAGTCCTCAAAAAATCGATCAGGTCAAGGAGGCGATTTCGGCGCTCAAGGAGATTTTCAAGGGGAATGAGTATTCGGACTATTTGCCTCTGATCGGGGATCTCCGCAAGATCAAACGTGTCATCAATACACTCGTGATGCTAGAACTTGAAAAAATCGACAGATCCAGCAGCGATCTAGACGGCGCAGATCTTTTGAACTTGCTCCTTCTGTACCTCAACTTTCCAGATCTCTTCCGGAAGCTCTATGACTCGGAGACTAGTGGGCGGAATGGTCTTTTTTCTGTCAGAAAATCAAAAAGCAGCGCAATCTCTGGCAAGGTCTATAGAAATACCAAGAAGTATCACAAGTTGGTTGCAACGCTTACAGATCCTCAGGCATTCTTGTTGAATAAGATTTTTGGTGCCGATTCAAGGTTGAAGAATACATATGGCGAAGTCAGCGAAGACGAAATTCTTTCGTTTGCTTGTTTTAATGGTTTGGCGGGGAACGGAGAAAGAAATCTAGAGCGCTACCTTCAGGCGATCGTGAAAGTAGCGAAGCCGAACAGGAAAGATGGCCTGCGCTATTTGGCAGACAAAAAGAAGCTGCTTGTCAAAGGAACGCCGATCGCGAGGATCCTGGCTGAGTCGGAGTTTGACATTGCGAAGGGAGAAACGCTTCGGGATCAATTTTGGAGCATCCTTGCAAACACCGCTCACGAGTTGCCGGTTGGCGTCGGCCCTCTGCTAATAGAGCAAATTGTCGAGACTATTGACGAGTATTCCCAGCTTGAACTACCGGAAATTGGTTTGGGTGCCCGGGACAATTTGCCCTACATCTTGATCAAAATTCTTGAAGATGCCGGTTGGGGTGGTAATTCTTCGGATCGACGGAATAACAGCCCTGAGAACATAGCTGAGATCGCACACCGGATTCTCGGCGTCGGGCCGTTCGAGCGATCAGGAATTCTCGAGCGTCTAGCGCGAGTCGGACGAGGCCCTCTCGGCGTATTCGACATGCTTCTCTTTCGGCTCCAATGTTGCGCAGATAGAGGTGGCCGCACTTTCAATATTTCACGAGCACTCGCACTGTATGAAAACGTCAATGCGCCTACGGCCGGAGTTACTTCGGAGATTGCAAAGCATCAAATGCGCATTGCTTCCCAGAAAGTTTTCTCCCTGTTTTTCCGAGATTACATCGACACCAAGAAAAACTTCTTGCTTGAAGTGGACAAGTTGTCGATAGAAGAGCTTGTTGGGGTTGCACACTCATATCTGAACGATAGATTGGCCGATGAGACAGTTACTCTAAAACGCGTAAACGAAGCGGCTGATATGGCTCGATCGCGAATCAAGAGTTTTTGCATATACCAGTTGTCGAATGACATTATCAGCTCCGGAGTTGGATGTGGGTATTACGATGTCTCAGGCGCGAACGACAATCATGAAATAAAGCGCCGGATGAGTGAATATCTTTTCGAAGTGTGTTTCAGATTGGATGTCAGTGGGACAAATGCAGGGTGTTTTGTGGACTACATGCTCCTCGGGTTCCAAAGGTTATTCGATACTCCTGGAGAAAAAGACTTTGTTCCCGATCTCGAGTCGGTCAGTCGGGTGCTTGATGCCAACCTGCTATTTACATATTGGATCAGGAACGAGCGCCAGTACAGGGGTATGAACTTGCAAGACACTGATCGGGAAGTCCGCACTAGCAACGTCGCTTTGACCTATTCTGAAGCGGTACCGCGACTATTTGATGCTCTTACCACATGGGCTGCACAACGCCAATGAATCGTCCGATTAGAGGAATGCTTCCCAATTGATTTTCAAGGGAAGTGCAAGCTTCGTCTTGTCTCAAGAAGTGTAGGCAGCTACCTGTTTATCTGGGCATTTCCGGGCTCCATGGTCTTGCTGCCTTTTCTGGCGTGGTTTCTGGACAGGCAGCGCAAAAAGCTGGCGGTTGAGCGCCGCCGCCTCAGCAAGGAATAAGCTGCACCTCGCCAGCTTGTGCATTCAATTGGACTCCAGCACCCGTCC
The DNA here is from genome assembly GCA_040389085.1 of Pseudomonadota bacterium. Lineage (GTDB taxonomy): Bacteria > Pseudomonadota > Gammaproteobacteria > Burkholderiales > Burkholderiaceae_C > Polaromonas. Next base: position 18,070 of record JAZKAP010000009.1, on the reverse strand, counting down.
AGCCAGCGCAAGCGGCTATCAAAATCAGAGCGATTCTGGCAGGTCAGCTGCAAGCGTGAAAGTAAAACGCCCGGTCTGAACCTGCCCAATTCCTGACCAGCGGCGCGGCGCCGGTCGCTGGGGTATCGTCAGCTTCACCCCTTTTCTCACTTTTCAGCCGCGGAGCCCGCCTTGCCAGACGCTATTCACTTCTACGAACCCCGCCACGGCCACGGCTTGCCGCATGACCCGTTCAACGCCATCGTCGGGCCGCGGCCGATTGGCTGGATCTCGTCGCACAACGCGGCCGGGGCGCTGAACCTGGCGCCCTACAGTTTTTTCAACGCCTTCAACTACGTGCCGCCCATCGTGGGTTTTGCCAGCATTGGCTACAAGGACACGGTGTGCAACATCGAGGCTACCGGCGAGTTTGTGTGGAACCTCACCACGCGTGCGCTGGCCGAGCAGATGAACCAGACCTGTGCCGCGGTGCCGCCCGAGGTCAATGAGTTCGAGCTGGCCGGCCTCACGCCCGCGCCCTCGCGCGTGGTGGCGGTGCCGCGTGTGCTCGAGAGCCCGGTCTCGTTCGAGTGCCGGCGCACGCAGGTGTTGCAGCTCGAAGGGGCGGACGGCAGCCAGGTCGACACCTGGCTGGTGCTGGGCGAGGTGGTGGCGGTGCACATTGCCAAAGCGCTGCTGAAAGACGGCGTGTACGACACGGCCAACGCCGGCCATGTGTTGCGCGGCGGCGGGCCGGGCGACTACTTCACCGTGGGGCCGGAGCAGCTGTTTCGCATGTACCGGCCGCGATAGCCAGCCAGCGCGAGTTGTCTGTCCCGATTAAAGTCAGTTCATTCCTCATCTATTGAAACCGCATCATCATGAACATCGCCTCGCTCAAGGAAGTTGTCAGCGCCGAAGAATGGCAGCTGCGTGTGGACCTGGCCGCCTGCTACCGTCTGGTGGCACTGTACGGCTGGAGCGACCTGGTGTTCACGCACATCAGCGCGCGGGTACCGGGGCCGGAGCATCACTTTTTGATCAATCCCTACGGCCTGATGTTTGACGAGATCACGGCCTCGTCGCTGGTCAAGGTGGACGGGCAGTGCAACAAGGTGATCGACTCGCCCTACCCGGTGAACCCGGCCGGCTTTGTGATTCACAGCGCGGTGCACGAGGCGCGGCACGACATGACGTGCGTGTTGCACACGCACACCCGCGCGGGCGTGGCCGTCAGCGCGCAGAAGTGCGGCATTCTGCCGATCTCGCAGCAGTCGGCCTTTGTGCTGGCCTCGCTCGGGTACCACGACTATGAAGGCGTGGCCTTCCGCGACGACGAGAAGCCGCGCCTGCAGAAAGACCTGGGGCAAGCGCGCCACTTGGTGCTGCGCAACCACGGCCTGCTGACGCTGGGCCAAACGATTGCCGACGCCTTCATGAACATGTACCGCTTTGAAAGCGCCTGCCAGATCCAGCTCAGCGCGCAGGCCGGCGGCGAGCTGATTCATTTTGAGGAAGAGATCTACACCGGCAACGACCGCGCGGCCACCTATGTGCGCGGCGGCGGCATGGGCGGCCCCTTTGTCTGGCCGGCGCTGCTGCGCAAGCTGGACCGGCTCGACACCAGCTACAAGGACTGAGCCGCGCTTTCTCCCCTTGTTTTTCGAGCTTCATGCATAAAATTGACCTCTAGCCCTTGTAGGGTGTGCGCAGACAGCTATCAAGAACAGAGCACTCATCGACCTGAATTGACGCCACATATCCGGAAAATCAGCATGCCTACCCTCGAAACCGTTGAACGTTTTATTGCCCGCGTCGAGCAGAACGCCCACACCGAAGCCATCGAAGAGTTCTACACCCCCGACGCCACCATGCAGGAGAACCAGGCGCCGCCGCGCCGTGGCCGTGATGTACTGGTGGCGGGCGAGGCCAAGGTGATGGCACGGGCGAAGTCGCTGACGTCTGAATGTGTGCGGCCGGTGTTCATCAGCGGCGACAAGGTGGTGATCCGCTGGATTTTCAACTTCACCTGGGCCGACGGCAGCACCACCCGCATGGAAGAGCTGGCGTACCAGCGTTGGCAGGGCGAACGCATCGCCGAAGAAACCTTCTTTTACGACCCGGCGCAACGCACACCGGTGCCGCCGCCGGCAGGCGCTTAGCCGGCCCGGTCCGGCGCAGCGCGGCGAAGGCGCCTACTTTTGGGTGGGCGGTCCGGGCAGCGCCACAAAGGCCAGCGCACCCAAGGCCAGCAGCGCGGCAATGCTGGCCAGCACCGCGGTGAAAGGCTCCACGCCCTGGGCCGATGCCACCGAGGCCACCACGCCGGTGAACCACTGCATGGTGGCCACGCCCAGAAACATCGCCATGGTGAAGACCGACAGGGCGCGGCCCGTCATGGCCGCGGGGTAGGCGGCGCGTACGTCGGAGTATTGAAGAATCATGTAGCCCGACAGCAGGCCGATGACGATGGGCGCCGCCACGTCGATGAGCGGGCTGTGTATGAAGGCAAACGTGGCAAACAGGCCGGCCACCAGCAATGTGAAGCCGGTGATCCAGCGGCGCCGCGTGGCGGGCCCGGGGTCGAAGCGGCCGAACAGCGGCGGGCCGGCCAGCGACACCAGCGACATCACCAGCGCCACGTTGCCGCTTTGCACCAGCGAAAAGCCGTGCCGCTCGATCAGCATGGGGCCCAGCCACAGGCCGCGCAGCGAGACGAAAGAGGCATACCCCACGCTGGCCAGCAGCAAAATGCCCCAGGTGTGCGGCAGCGTGAAGAGCGCGCCAAAGCCGGCCAGGGCCTGGCCCACGGACTCCTTTTTCTTCAGCGCGTCCATCGGGTGCGGCGGCTCGTGCACCAGCGCCCAGATCAGCCCCCAGGCCAGCACGCCCCACGCGCCCAGCACCCAGAAACCCATGCGCCACGAGCTGGCCTCGATCAGCCAGGCCAGCGGCGTGCCGGTCAGCAACAGGCCGATGCCGCCCAGGCTCATGGCCAGGCCCGAGATGGCGGCAAAGCGGTGCGCCGGCATGTGCCGCGCGATGAACACCGTGCACACCAGAAAGGCCGGCGCGCAGCCGATGCCGATCAGCACCTGGCCGGCCACCAGCATGCCGAAGCTGGTGGACAGCGCCGAGACGGCCGCGCCGGCAATCGCCACCGGAAACGCGGTGAGCACGGTGCGCCGCACGCCGTGCAGGTCAATGCCTATGCCCATGAATAGCTGCATGGCGCCAAAGGCAAAGTGAAAGGCGCCGGCAAACAGGCCCAGCGCCTGGGCGCTCAGGCCAAAGTCGGCCTGCAGCGGCGTGGCCATGATGGCGGCCACGGTGCGGCAGGCCTGGCTCAGCGCAAACGCGGTGATCAGCGCAAACAGCATGACCCAGATGGCGCGCGTGGGAACGGCGCGGGGGTCAGGAAGGGCGGGCGACGCGTGGGCGGCGTGGGGTGGCGGTGCGGCGGCGGTCATGCCGGTGAGGTTACACGACCTGCGTGGTGCGTGAAACGACCTGCGGGGTCATGGGCGGCCTTCACCCACAGGGGACTGGGCGCTCAGTGCAGCGTGCTGTTGGATGCCACCTGCGGCACCACGCGGGCCAGGTTGTTGGCGTGCGTCTTGCAAAACGCCACCAGTTCTTCCAGGTCGGCGGATTTGTCGAACACCCGGTCGGCGCCCAGCTGCAGGCAGCGGTCGGTGATGTTCTGGTGGCAATAGCTGGTGAGCACCACCACCTTCTGGTTGGGCTTGCGCGCCTGGCAGTCGCGCAACACGCCAAAGCCGGAGCCCTCGCTGAGGAAAAGATCAACAATGGCCAGCTGCCAGTCGTCGTTGAAAGTGCGCAGCCATTGGCGGGCCGCAGCCTCGCTGGCGGCATAGCCGACGAATTTGAGCGGTGCCACTTCTTCCATGGCTTCGACCACGGTGTCGCGTATTTCGGGCTTGTCCTCGACAAGGAAAGTGCTGAGCAGCATGGCTCCCCTTTTTAATGAAGGGATAACCGTACACCGTGGCAGGCGGCGCCCCTGTGGGCCAGCGGCGCCTGGGCCTGTAGGCGCTGTCCCACGTGCCGGCCAGGCCTATGGTTCAGGGCAAAACCGGGCTTTCGCCCGTATCTGGCGGTCGCAAGCAGCTATGAAAAAAGTAGCGTCTGAACGAATTACCCGATCAGTTTGGGCAGCCAGGTCGCAATCGCCGGCATCCAGAACACCGCAGCGAGCAGGATCAGGCTCATGACCACATAAGGCACGACCGCGACGAAGATGTGTCCCATGGTGACCGACGGCGGCGCCACGCCGCGCATGGTCATCAGGAGCAGGCCGTGCGGCGGCAGCAGCAGGCCCAGCTGCATGCAGATCAGGAACATCACGCCGAACCAGATCGGGTCGATGCCGAGTGCCTGCACGATGGGCATGAAGATGGGCAGCGTGATCATCATCATGCTGACCTGGTCGACGAAGATGCCCAGGAAAATCAGCATCAGCATCATGCCGACCACAATCATGTTGGTCGACAGGCCCTGGCCGGTGATGAACTGCACCAGGCCGCTGCTGGCGCCCGAGAACGACAGGATCTGCGCAAAGGTCGTGGCGCCCAGGATGATAAACAGAATCATGCCCGAGATGCCGGCCGTGCCCTTGAGCGCCTTGATCACCGCGTCCCAGGTCAGCACGCGGTAACACAGGGCCAGCAGCATGGTGGCAAAGGCGCCGAGGGCGGCGCATTCTGTCGGTGTGGCCCAGCCGGCGGCCAGCGCACCCACCACCACGCCGAAGATCGACAGCGTTGGCAGCACATAAGCAAAAAACAGGCTCCAGCGCGCCCAGCCGCGGTGTTGCACCACGTCGTCCCTGTCGGCCGGCGCGAGCTTGGGGCTGATGCTGACGCGGATGATGATCCACAGCACAAAGGCCACCGACAGAATCACACCCGGAATCACGCCGCCTATGAGCAGCTTGGAAATCGAGATGCCCGACAGCGAACCCAGCAGCACGGTCAGCGCCGAGGGCGGAATCAGCATGTCCACCGCACCGATGGCCATGATGGGGCCGGTGGCAATCGTCGGGTGGTAGCCGCGCGCCAGCATGATGGGCAGCATCAGCGAGCCCAGCATGGCGGTGGTGGCAATCGTCGAGCCCGAAATCGCCGAGAACACCGTGCCGGCGACCACGGCCACCACGGCAAGACGGCCGGGCACACGTTTGATCAGGCGCTCCACGCCCTCGATGACCTTGAGCGCCAGGCCGGTGTGGAACAGGATCTCGCCCATCAGCACAAACAGCGGAATCGGCGTCAGGGAAAAAGCCGTGACCGAGGTCACGCTGCTGCGCGCCAGCTGCATCAGCCCGGGCTCGCCGCCCATGTACAGCCACGCGCCAATGATGTTGATGGTGATGAAGGTCAGCGCCACCGGCATGCCGATGAACAGCAGCACCGTGGAGCCGCCCAGCATCAGCCAGGCGGCAATGCCCCACCCGCTCATGCCGCGCTCACCGCGTCGTGGCGCGGACCGCGCGGGCCGCGTTGCAGCCGGATCATGCGAAAAATCATTTCAATTCCAAGAAGAACAAAAACCAGCGGCAAGGGCGCCAGCGCCCACCACTCGGGGGTGACCAGGGTCTTGATGTTGACGGCGCCCGAGGTGTAGCTCGACCAGGCGGCCTGCGTGCCATACCAGGCAATCACCACGCAGCAGGCGAAGCCGATCAGGTCGCCGAGCCATTCAAGGGTCCAGGCCAGCCTGGGCGGCAGGGCCTGCAGCAGGATGTCCACCCGGATGTGCTGTCCCTGGCGCAGCAGCCAGGGCGCCACACACATGGTGATCAGGTAGAGCATGAGTTCGGAGATTTCATTGCTCCAGGCCAGGCCTTGCGGCAGCCCGGGAATGGGCAGATTGCGCAGCGCCACATCGGCCACGATGATCAGCATCATGGCCATCAGGATGGCGCAGCCGAGCATGGCCAGCGCGCTGAGCGCCCTGCCGTAGTGGGACGACAGGCGGTCAATCATGAATCAGGCCACCGCAGCGAGAGCACCGGCAGGGAAGGTGGCCGTGCGCCGGCTGCGGCTGGCCCCTCATTTGGAAAACAGCGCCTTGAAGCGGGCAGCAATGTCCGGGCTCTGCTTGGTCGCACCGGCCCAGCCGATGTCGTAAGCCTTGTCGCGGAAAGCCTTGGCCGTGGCGGCATCAAAGGTGATGGTCTGGATGCCGGCGGCCTGCTGGCGTGCGGTTTCCGTGGTGGTGTACTTGGCCCAGAAGGTGTTTTCGGCTTCGAGCGCGAGCAACTGCTTTTGCAGGTAGTTGCGCTGCGTGTCGGTGAGTTTTTTGTAGGCCGGCAGGTTCATGATCAGCGAGACTTCGGCGTCATAAAACCCCGGGTCGATGCGGAACTTGGTTTTTTCGTGCCAGTTCAGGTCAAAAATGCCGCCGATCGGCCAGCCGTAGCCATCGACCACGCCGCGCTCGAGCGCGGTGTAGACCTCGCCCGGTGGCGTGGTGATGACGTTGGCATTGAGCGACTGGAAGAAGTCGCGGTACACCGGGGTGATGCGGATCTTCTGGCCGGTCAGGTCGGGCTTGTCGACTTTCTTGTTGGTGTAGATGTGGAAGGGCTGGTTTTCGACCATGCGCGCGAGGTACTGCATGTTGCCCTTCTCGTTCCAGACCTTGTTGATCGCGTCGAAGGCGCCGTTCTTGCGCTGCTCGGCCACCGGGATCTGGGTGAGCTTGAGGAAGTCGGCCTCGGGCATGACGTTGGTGTAGAACGCGCCGGTGTTCAGCGCCATGTCCACCACGCCGGTTTTCACCGCATTGCCGGCCTCGAAGGTCGGGATGGCTTTGGGGCCGCCGAGGAAGTTGATCTGCAGCACGCCCTTGCCTTCGGCGTTGACCTTGTTGATCCAGGGCTGCAGGCGCTGCACGTAAATGCCGTTTTCGGCAAACGCACTGACGAGGCGCAGCGTGACTTCCTGCGCGGCGACTCCGCCCGAAAAACTGGCGGCGACCAGCACGGCCGAAACCGTTTTGACGGTGTTTAAAAAGCTGATTTTCATGGGGTCTGTCTCCTGTTGGATTTGCTATCGATGATCCGCTCTGCACAAACACCCGTCAATGCGGGCGACTACCACTCTCACGCCGATGGCCTACACCGTGGCCAGCATCTGTTCCAGCGCCTTGCCGCTGTCGTCGGCCAGCGCGGCCTGGCTCAGGGCTTGCAATTTCCGGGCCCCATCGGGTCTGGCCTGCAGTTGCGGCAGTTTGCTCATGACGCGTTCGAAACTGCGCCAGCCGCGCACATGGGTGTCGCCATAACCCTTGACCAGCCGCTGCGAGCGCGCCACTTCCAGCGCCAGCGCAGGCTGCGTGCTCGCCAGGCTTGTGATGGTGGCCAGCCAGCCGTCGATGCGCTGCTGTTCCACCTGGAAACGCAGCGAGCGCGGGCGCAGCGGGCGCAGCGCGGCAATCGTGTACAGCAGCAGATAGCCGCGAATCGAGCTGGTCTGCACGATGCGGCCCTTGCGCGTGAAAGGCTCGACGCAGGCGCGCGCCCAGGGCGTGGCCAGCAACCAGCGCCCAAGGCCGGCCGGCAGCGTGTCGGCAATTTCCTCGACGCGCGGATGCAGAAACTCGTTGATGCCCAGGTGCTGCGTGTGGCTCAATTTGACTTCGCCGCCGACGCGCGCAAAACGTGAGCGGCGGGTTTTCAGGTCGGCCACACGCACGGTGTCTTCGTAGGACATCCACAGCGCCAGGTGGCGCGCGGTTTCGTCGAGCAGCTCGGCGGCCAGCGCAGGGTCGGCCGGCAGGCGGGCCAGCAGCGGCCGCAGGCGGTCCAGGTAGGTCGCGGCGTAGGCCACATCCTGGTAGTCGGCCGCACGCACAATGCCGGCGGCCAGCGTGGCGTGGCTGCTGGCCGGAAAGTCCTGTTCAATCCGTTGCGCCAGCGCCGCGAGCCGTGCGCCGACCGGCGGCATGGGCGCAGTGGCTGGCAGGGCCGCCGCTGTTGGCGCCAGCGTTTGCTGCGCTACCGCAAAACCCGCGGCGAAGGCCTTCAGGCTGGAGGTGACGCCGACGCCGCCGCGCGTGATCGTCGCTTCGAACTGTTCGCGGCTAAAGGGCAGGCGGCCGGTGGCAGCCAGCGCGCCATACAGCGTGGGGCTGATCAGGCTGCCGGTGTCTTCGGCCAGCTGGGCAAAGTCGGCGCTGATGAAATGCCGGGCCGCGGCACGCCCGCCTTCAAGCAGCTTGTCCGAGCTGACGCGGCCGTCACCCATGGCGGTGCGTTCGGTCATGGAATACACGCGGTGTGTCGAGGCCACAAAGGTGGTGCGGTTGGCCGTCACCAGGCCGCGCTGCAGTGCGCGGCCGGCTTCCATCAGTTCCGAGGCAATCACGATGTCGACCTCGCCGGGCACCGGGCTCAGCGCCATGACAGGCATGCGGCCCGCGGGCACGGCAGCTTCGGGAAACATCTCGAGGTAATACACGGTGGCGCCGGTGCGCTGTGCCACGCCGGGCACCGAGGTGGTCTGCGCGAAGTAACCGTTCTGTTCGGCCAGGTCCACCAGCCAGTCGGCCAGCACGCCGCCGCCTTCGCCGCCCATGGCGAGGATGGCGATGGTGATGGCTCTTGGGCTGTCTGTTGTGGTGTTCATGTTCATGCCGCAATCCCTTCGAGCCGGCGCTCGATGCGGTTTTGCAGCCAGCCGATCACCGCTGTGCGCAGCTTCAGCTTGAAGCCGTCCCAGGCGGTCGGGTTGTTGATGATCTCGGCGCGGTAAAACGAGGGGCACAACACGGCGGCGTGCGCCACTTCACCGCACAGGCCGCAGCCCACGCAGCTGTCGATCACGGTGGCGATCGGGTCGCGTCGCAGCGGGTCGGGGTTGGGCTTGATGGTCAGTGAGGGGCAGCCCGAGAGCCGGATGCACGAGTGGTCGCCGGTGCAGGTGTCGGGATCGATGCCGAAACGTTCGCGCACCACACGTTCGCCGCCGGCAATCATCTTGCGGATCTGCGGCTTGACGCGGCGCTGGCGGTTCAGCATGCATTCGCTTTGCGCAATGATGACCTTGGGGCCTTTTTCTTTCGTGGTGAGTGCTTCGCGCAGGGTGTCGCGCATCTGCGCCAGGCTGTAGGTGTTGGTCACCGTCTTGGCCCATTTCACGCCGACGCCGCGCACGGCTTTCTCGATCGGGTTGTTGGTGCTGCGCAGCGGGTTGACGGCCTTGGACGACAGCACGTCCTGCCCGCCGGTGGCGGCCGAGTAGCCGTTGTCCACCACCAGCAGCACGTTGTCGGTCTGGTTGAACACGGCGTTGCCGACACCGCTGGTGAGGCCGTTGTGCCAGAAGCCACCGTCGCCCATCATGGCGATCGTGCGTTTGGAGGTTTCGGTGGTGTTGAAGGCCGAGGCGCCGGCCCAGCCCAGGCCGTAACCCATGGTGGTGGCGCCGATGTTGAAGGGCGGCAGGATGGAAAACAGGTGGCAGCCGATGTCGCAGCTTACATGGTGCTGGCCGAGCTCGCGCTCGATCAGCTTCATCGCGGTGAAGATGGGGCGCTCGGGGCAGCCGGTGCAAAACGAGGGTGGGCGGGCCTGCACTTCGGCGGAGGCCGCCTGGATCGCAAAGGCCTTGGGGTTGCCGTCGAGCAGCGCCAGGCCGGCGGCCGCGGGTTGCGCCGCCAGCGGCAGCTCCCGGCCTTCCAGCAGTTCGGGCGCGTAGATGTTTATGAAGCGGGCCAGGCCCTTGAGCACCACGCCGCCGGTGTATTCGCCGGCCATGGGCAACACGTCCTTGCCATGCACGCGGGTCTGGATGTCGGCCCGGCGCAGGATGGTGTTGACGTTTTGCTCGATGAAGTCGGGCTGGCCTTCCTCGACCAGCAAAATGCCGCGTTTGCCGGCGCAAAAACGCTTGAACTCGTCGTCGATCAGCGGGTAGGTCAGGTTCAGCACATACAGCGGCACCTGCGACTGCCCGAATGCATCGGCCAGGCCCAGCAGCTCGAGCGAGCGCAGCACGCTGTTGTACAGCCCGCCCTGCATGACGATGCCGAAGTCTTTCGCATCCTCGGCAAAAAATTCGTTGAGCTGGTGCTGCTGGATGAACTTCACCGCAGCTGGCCAGCGCTCGGTGATTTTTTCCTGCTCCTGCGCGTAGCTCGCCGGCGGCAGCACGATGCGGCTGGCGTCGCGCTGCGGGTTTTCCATCGCGTCCTTCAGTGTGAAGGCCGAGCGCTTGTTGTCCTTGGTGGGGAAACGCCCGTGCACATGGCAGGCGCGTATGCGCAGCTCCAGCATCACCGGTGTGCGGCTGGCTTCGGAGAGTTCAAAGCCCATTTCCACGGCCTGCACAATGCTTTCCAGGTTGGGGCGCGGGTCCATCAGCCAGACCTGCGACTTCATGGCAAACGCGTGCGAGCGCTCCTGCATGATGCTCGAACCCTCGCCGTAGTCCTCGCCGACGATCAGCAGCGCGCCGCCGGTCACGCCGCCCGAGGCCAGGTTGGCCAGCGCGTCGGAGGCCACGTTGGTGCCGACGGTGGACTTGAAGGTCACGGCGCCGCGCAGCGGGTAGTTGACGGACGCGGCCAGCGTGGCGGTGGCGGTGGCTTCGGAGGCGCTGTGCTCGAAACGTACGCCGAGCTCCTGCAGGATGTCGTTGGCGTCGGTCAGCACGTCCATCAGGTGCGAAATCGGCGCGCCCTGGTAGCCGGCGACATACGACACGCCCGACTGCAGCAGGGCCTTGGTGACGGCCAGGATGCCTTCGCCGCGGAACTCTTCCCCCGCGCCCAGGCGCAGTTTTTCGACCTCGGCGGCAAACGAACGTTCAGCCATGCGCCGCCCCGCGGGCCGCAATGGCGTCCATGGTCTGAAAAATAGGTGCTTGCTGCATCAATGGCCTTCTGTTTGCAGCGCAATTTACGCAGCTTGAAGGCATCATGCAAATGGATTGTATGAATGGAGCACATCCGTTTGATCAATAATTCGGGACAACCCTGAGAACCCTTCACAGAATCTTTCGCGAAAGGCGCGGCGATGAATTTCCGCCAACTCGACCTCAACCTGCTGCGGGTGCTGGCGGCCATTCACCGCACCGGCTCGGTGACGCTGGCCGGCAAGACCCTGGCGCTGTCGCAGCCGGCCACCAGCAATGCACTGGCCCGGCTGCGCGACTTTTTCGAAGACGAGCTGTTTGTGCGCGCGCCCTCCGGTCTGAAGCCGACGCGCCTGTGCGAGCAGCTGGCGCCCGCGGTGCTGGCCCAGCTGCTGGCGCTGGAGACGCTGGTCACCGGCCACGAGGAGTTCGACCCGGCCAGCAGCGACATGCACTGGCGGCTGTCACTGTCCGACCTCGGGGAAATGCTGTTCCTGCCGGAACTGGCCGGCGCGATGCGCAGCCAGGCGCCCGGGGCACGCCTGTCCAATATCTCCGTGGCCTCCAGCGATGTCGCGGCGGCGCTGGAGGCGCGCGAGATCGACCTGGCCATCGGCATCCTGCAGCCGCGCCACCGCGGCATACGCACCGAGCTGCTGTTTCGCGAGCGTTATGTGGCCATCGCCGCACCGCAGTGGCGGCCCGCCTCCGGGCGCAGCGGCCGCGCCCTGACCCCGCAGCAGCTGGCCGAAGCCTCGTTTGTGGTGGCCGCACCGACGGCGACCTTTCACGGCAGCGTCGAGCAGATGCTGGCGCGCATGAAGCTGGAAGACCGCATCGTGCTGCGGGCCCGTCATTTCGGCGCGCTGCCCGAGCTCGCGCTGACCTCGGACCTGCTGTCCATCGTGCCGGAAATGTATGCGCGCAACCTGCGCCAGCGTTACGACTGCCGGGTCTGGGGCATCCCCGGCGTGCCGGCCTACGAGGTCCGCCTGGTCTGGCACAGCAGCACCGACAAGGACCCGGCGCACCAGTGGATGCGCGCGCTGGTGCACAAGCTGTTCAAGCGGCCGGTGCGTGCGGAAGCCCGCTGAGTCGACGGGTTTGAAGAAAAATGGGTCGTTAGCCCATATACACCGGGCGTGAGTAGCTATTGAATGTGTAGCGGGCCGGGCTTGCGGCGATTCAAGAGCAGGGCCGCAGCGCCTTGCCCTCGAGCTGCGGCTTGAGGGCGTCGAGCTGCGCGCGCAGGGCGGCATCCACCGCAGCGAGCTTGAGGATCTGGCCGCGTGCCTCGGCGCGCTCCTGGACCACGCGGGCGGTGCGCACGCCCTTGGTGGCAATACGTGCGAGCTCCTTGTCGGCCTCGGCCTGCTGCGCAAAGCTGGCCAGGGCCAGCCCGGGGGCCAGCGCTTCGTTGTTCACCGAACGGAAGGCCACGCCGAGCTGGCGCAACTCGCTGCGTTTTTTCGCCAGGGCGTCCTCGTTGGCGTATTTGCCCATGTAGACAATCCAGCGCGCTGGCTCGGCGCTGCTTTCGAATTGCCAGCTGCCGGCGGGCAGCGATTTCTCCAGGCTGGCACGCAGTGCCGTGGTCTGCTGCTCGTTGAACAGGCCGGCCTGCAGGCATTCGGAGGCCGCGGCATCGGCTGCGGCGCTGGCGCCATTGCCCGGGCGGGCGGCGCTGCTGCTGTTTTCAATCTGCAGGGCTTCGTCGGCCGTCAGCAGGCGGATGGCTTCGGGCCGTATCTGCGTGGCCAGGCGCTGGGGCTCGGTCTGCACGCTGGGCGCCATGCCCAGCGGTGCCAGCGTGCCCTGGGACCAGGCGAAGTAGGCGACATTGGCCAGCGCCAGCAGCAACACCAGCAGCCTCAGCATGGGTGCGCGCTGCCTGCGGTGGGGGGCGTCACGGGCCGGACGCTGACTTCGGAGCTGGTGATTTCTTTCATGCCAGCCGCAGTATGCACCAGCAACGCGCCGTTTTCGCCGACCCCGTGGGCCACGCCCTGGCTGCGGTCCGACAGCTGCACGGCGCGCCCTGCGAGCGCGTCACGCGCTGCAAAACGGGCCTGAAACGGCGCAAAACCAAACAGACCGAAGGCCTGCACCGCCTGCACCAGCGGCGCCGCCACGCGCAGCAGCGTTTGCGCCACGTCGATGCCGGGCAGCAGCGTCTGCAGGGCGCCGGGCGCCAGGGCGGCCGGCTGGCCGGCGCTCACAGCGGCCAGCGGCTGCGCCATCGGTCGGACGTTGATGCCGACGCCGATGACCACATAACGCTGCTCACCCCAGCTGGCGGTTTCGACCAGGATGCCGGCCAGCTTGGACTCGCCGCTGGCATCGCTGAGCCACAGGTCGTTGGGCCACTTGAGGCGGATGGCGGGTGCGTGAGGGTTGCCGGGTTCCAGGCTCTCGGCAATGCTGATGCCCACCGCCAGCGACAGGCCCGACCAGTCGGCCGGCTGCAGCGGCAGGCCCAGTGAAAACGTCAGGCTGTCGCCGACGCTGCTTTGCCAGCTGCGACCCATGCGGCCGCGCCCGGCGGTCTGTTGCTCGGCCACCAGCAGCACGGGCCCGCACGCGTCCGGCCCGGCTGACCGGAAACGCCGCATCAGCTCGGTGTTGGTCGAATCGATCTGCGGCAGCACCTCGACCGTGAAACCGGGCAGCACGGGCGCCACGGCCTCCCAGATGTCCTCGGCGGGCCAGCGGATGGGGGCGGCAGAAGTGGGATGCACGGCAGGGGGACCGTTCAGTCCTTTTTGCCTTTGCCTGGTTTGTCGGCCTTCCCGGCTTTTCCGGTCTTGCCGGCCTTCTTCAGGACTTTCTTGAGTTCCTTGTTGAGCTCTTTCCTGAGCTGTTTGCCCTTCACCGGCTTGTCGGCCGCGGCTGTCTTTTCAGGCTTTTTCTTTTTCTCCTTTTTGCCGGGCTTGTCGTCCTTGGGCGCGAGCAGCGTGCCGCGGCAGTCGGGGGAGCCGCACCAGCAGGGGTACTCGGCCAGCAGTTTCTTCGTGTAGGGCGCGTCGATGATCAGGCCGTAGTCGTAAAACAGTTCGTCGCCGGCCTTGATGTTGCGCAGCGCCTTGATGAAGACACGGCCGTCCTGCTCGTCGGCCTCGCAGTTGGGGTTGCAACTGTGGTTGATCCAGCGTGAGGAGTTGCCGCCGTACTTGGCGTCGATCACATGCTTTTCATCGATGTGAAAGTAGAAGGTGTGGTTCGGGTCCTTCGGGTCGTGCGGGTGGCGGCGCAGGGCTTCTTTCCAGGTGATCACCTCCCCCACGTATTCGATCAGCGTCTCGCCTTCGGCGAGGTCCTGCACGGCAAACACCCCCTTGCCATGGACGTTGGACACGCGCGTCTGAATGCGGCGGCCGGCGTCGGGCGCGGGCCTGGCGGACGGGCTGGAAAGGGGGGCAGAGACCTGAGTTTTTGACACGACGTATTTTTTTGGTATGGTTAATTCATGCATGTGCGCGCACATGCGGGTGCGCGCGTGCGTACGCGCGAAGCCGCTATTGTAGTGAAGCACGCAAGGAGCAAGCCATGTTGAACCGCCGCAAGGCCCTCGAATCCGTCGCCGCGCTGGCCGCTGCGAGCCTGGGGCTGCCCGCGTGGGCCAGGGGCTCGGACAGCCCCCTGCCCAAGGTCGGCAGCACCCTCGCCTTGCCGGCCTTGAGCCTGCTGGACGGACGGTCCTGGACGCCCGGGCAAGTGCAGGGAAAGGTGCTTGTGGTGTACTGGTGGGCCAGCTGGTGCCCTTTTTGTGCGGTGCAGTCGCCCCACATCGAGGCCTTATGGCGGGCGCAGAAGGCGCGCGGCCTGGAGGTTCTGGCGCTGTCGATTGATAAGGAGGCCGCTGCGGCGGTCAACTATATGAAGGCCAGGGGTTACAGCTTTCCTGCGGGGATGCTGACCCCCGACGTGGCCAAAGTGCTGCCCAAGCCGGACGGTTTGCCGGTGGTGGTGGTTTTGAAAGTCAGTGGCAAGAGCGGAAAAGTCCTGTTTGCCGAAGCCGGGGAAATGTTCCCCGAAGATGTAGAAGGTTTGAAGAAGTACTTATGAAAACGCTGGTGATTGCAGAAAAACCCTCGGTCGCGCAGGACATCGTGCGGGCGATGACGCCGACCGCGGGCAAGTTTGAAAAGCACGATGAGTACTTTGAGAGCGACGACTGGCTGGTCACCTCGGCCGTGGGCCACCTGGTGGAAATCCAGGCGCCGGAAGAGTTTGACGTCAAACGCGGCAAATGGAGTTTTGCCAACCTGCCGGTGATCCCGCCCTACTTTGACCTCAAGCCGATGGACAAGACCAAGACGCGGCTCAACGCCATCGTCAAGCTGACCAAACGCAAGGACGTGGGCGCCCTCGTCAACGCCTGCGACGCGGGCCGCGAGGGCGAGCTGATCTTCCGCCTGATCCAGCAGTACGCCAAGAGCGCGCACCCGGTCAAGCGGCTGTGGCTGCAGTCGATGACGCCCGCCGCGATCCGCGAAGGGTTTGACAGCCTGCGCACCGACGCGCAGATGCTGCCGCTTGCCGACGCGGCGCGTTGCCGCTCGGAGGCCGACTGGATGGTCGGCATCAACGGCACGCGTGCCATGACGGCCTTCAATTCGCGCGACGGGGGCTTCTTTCTGACGACCGTGGGGCGCGTGCAGACGCCCACGCTGTCGGTGGTGGTCGAGCGCGAGGAAAAAATCCGCAAGTTCGTGAGCCGCGATTACTGGGAAATCCACGCGAGTTTTCTGGCTGAGGCCGGCGAGTACCCGGCCAAGTGGTTTGACCCGAAGTGGAAAAAAGCGGCCGCCAATGCCGACAACACCGAGCCCGATGCCGAGTTGAAGGCCGACCGCGTCTGGTCCGAGCGCGAGGCACTGGCGATTGCCGAGGCCGTGCGCGGCAAGGCCGCCACGGTGACGGAAGAAAGCAAGCCCACCACGCAGGCTGCGGGGCTGCTGTTTGACCTGACCTCGCTGCAGCGCGAGGCCAACGGCAAGTTCGGCTTTTCGGCCAAGACCACGCTGTCGATTGCGCAAAGCCTGTACGAGCGCCACAAGGCGCTGACCTACCCGCGTACCGATTCGCGTGCACTGCCCGAAGACTATGTGCCGGTGGTCAAGCAGACCTTTGAAATGCTGGCCGCCAGTTCCATGAAACACCTGGCCCCCCATGCGGCGACGGCGCTCAAGGGCAACTACATCAAGCCGAGCAAGCGCATTTTCGACAACAGCAAGGTGAGCGATCACTTTGCCATCATCCCAACACTGCAGGCACCCAGCGGCCTGAGTGACGCCGAGCAAAAGCTGTACGACCTGGTGGTGCGCCGCTTCATGGCGGTGTTTTTCCCGAGCGCTGAATACCTGGTGACCACGCGGATTTCCCAGGCCGTGGGCCACAGCTTCAAGACCGAGGGCAAGGTGCTGGTCAAGCCGGGCTGGCTGGCGATTTACGGCAAGGAAGCCGCCGATGAAGTGGCCGACGCCAAGGAAGGCGACAAGGGCCAGAGCCTGGTGCCGGTCAAACCCGGCGAGATGGTGCGCGCCGAGGTGGTCGAAGCCAAGGGGCTGAAGACGCGTCCACCTGCCCGTTATTCGGAAGCGACCCTGCTGGGTGCCATGGAAGGCGCCGGCAAGACGATCGACGACGACGAACTGCGTGAAGCCATGCAGGAAAAAGGGCTGGGCACGCCAGCCACGCGCGCGGCCACCATCGAGGGCCTGATCAACGAGAAATACATGCTGCGCGAAGGCCGCGAACTGATCCCGACGGCCAAGGCCTTCCAGCTCATGACGCTGCTGCGCGGCCTGGGCGTGGAAGAACTCTCGCGCGCCGACCTGACCGGCGAGTGGGAATACAAACTCGCGCAGATGGAACACGGCAAGCTCAGCCGCGAGACCTTCATGGCCGAAATTGCCGCCATGACCAAGAACCTGGTCGACAAGGCCAAGGGTTACGACAAGGACACCATTCCCGGCGACTACGCCACGCTCAGCGCGCCTTGCCCCAACTGCGGCGGCGTGATCAAGGAGAACTACCGGCGCTACACCTGCACCGGCAAAAAGGGCGACGATGGCTGCGGTTTCTCTTTCGGCAAGACGCCGGCCGGGCGCACCTTCGAGGTGGCCGAGGTCGAGCAGTTCCTGCGCGACAAACGGATCGGGCCGCTGGACGGCTTCCGCTCCAAGGCCGGCTGGCCGTTCACGGCCGAGATGGTCATCAAGTTCGACGAAGAAACGAAGAACTACAAGCTCGAGTTTGATTTCGGCGACGACAAGGCCGGCGAAACCGGCGAGATCGTCGACTTCAGCGCCCAGCAATCGCTGGGGGCCTGCCCCAAGTGCGGTGCGGGCGTGTTCGAACACGGCAAGAACTACGTCTGCGAAAAATCGGTACCGACCAATGCGCAGCCGACACCGAGCTGCGACTTCAAGACCGGCCAGATGATCCTGCAGCAGCCGGTCGAACGCGAGCAGATGGTCAAGCTGCTCACGACCGGCAAGACCGACCTGCTCGACAAGTTCGTCTCCATGCGCACGCGCCGCCCCTTCAAGGCCATGTTGGCCTGGGATGCGGAAGCCGGCAAGGTCAACTTTGAATTCGCGCCATCCAAGTTTCCGCCGCGCAAAACCGCGGGCCCGCCGCGGACCGGCACGGTGAAAACCCCGTTCGGCAAAACCGTGGCCGCGAAGACTGCCGGACCCGCCGCGAAAAAGGCGGCTGCCAAGAAAGTCGCCGCCAAAAAAGCACCCGCCGCCAAAACCGCCAAACCCAAAGTGCCACGCGTGGCCAAACCCGGCAGTGGCCTCAAACCCAGCGACGCCCTGGCCGCGGTGATAGGCGCTGAGCCGGTGGCACGCACCCAGGTCATCAAGAAGCTGTGGGACTACATCAAGGCCGAAGGCCTGCAGGACGCGGCCAACAAACGCGCCATCAATGCCGATGCCAAGCTGCTGGCCGTGTTCGGCAAGCCGCAGGTGACGATGTTTGAGCTGGCGGGGATTGTCGGGAAGCATCTGACGGCGGAGTAAGTCCGTCCGCAGGTGCTCGTGCCGTTCGGGCTGAGCCTGTCGAAGCCTGTGCCAGCTTGAACGTTGGCGGTGCTTCAGACAAGCCGGGTCTCGCCCCGGCGGGCGAGGCACTTTTCTTTGCGTCGCCAAAGAAAAGTACCCAAAAGAAAGGCGACCCGATGGTCTGGGTCCCTTCGC
>JAZKAP010000008.1:0-194101 GCA_040389085.1 Pseudomonadota bacterium | reverse complement strand
GTGCTCAAGCCGCTGCCCGGCCTGCCGGTGGTGCGCGACCTGATCGTCGACATGACGGACTTCTTCAAGCAGTACAACTCGATCAAGCCTTACCTGATCAACGACAACGTGCCGCCTGAAAAAGAGCGCCTGCAAAGCCCCGAGGAACGCGACGAACTCAACGGCCTGTACGAGTGCATCCTGTGCGCGAGCTGCTCGACGTCCTGCCCCAGCTTCTGGTGGAACCCGGACAAGTTTGTCGGCCCGGCCGGCCTGCTGCAGGCCTACCGTTTCATTGCGGACAGCCGCGATGAAGCCACCGCCGACCGCCTGGACAACCTCGAAGACCCCTACCGCCTGTTCCGCTGCCACACCATCATGAACTGCGTCGATGTCTGCCCCAAGGGTCTGAACCCCAGCAAGGCCATCGGCAAGATCAAGGAAATGATGGTCCTGCGCACGGTCTAAACACGCATCAATTCAGACTTTGGCCATGAACGCAACCGACGAACTGCTTGGCGAACGGGCCCTGAGCAAACTCAAGTGGCGATGCCGCCGCGGCCTGCTTGAAAACGACCTGCTGATCGAGAAGTTCTTCAGGCGCCACGAAGCCACCCTGACCGTCAGCCAGGCTCAAGGCTTGAATGATTTAATGGATCTGTCTGACAACGACTTGCTGGACCTTCTGCTACAACGTCGGGAGCCCAGCCAGCTTGCAGAAGCGGACGCACAGGTAAGTGCATCTACTTACGAGGCCATGCAGGTCTTAAACTTGATTCGCGCCGCAGCCACAGCCCCCGTGACCGCCCCCTTTTGATTTGACCAGAAAGACGCAAGAAATGAAGCTAGCTGACAACAAAGCCACCCTGTCCTTCAGCAATGGCAGCCCCAGTGTTGATTTGCCGGTGTACCACGGCAGCGTGGGTCCCGACGTCGTGGACATCCGCAAGCTGTATGCACAGACCGGCATGTTCACCTACGATCCGGGCTTCCTGTCCACCGCGTCCTGCCAGTCGGCCATCACCTACATCGACGGCGACAAGGGTGAGCTGCTGTACCGCGGCTACCCGATCGAGCAGCTGGCCACCAACTGCGACTACATGGAGACCTGCCATCTGCTGCTGTACGGCGAACTGCCCAAGGCCGACCAGAAAAAGGAATTTGTCAGCCGTGTGACCAACCACACCATGGTCAACGAGCAGATGCAGTTTTTCCTGCGCGGCTTCCGCCGTGACGCGCATCCGATGGCCATCATGACCGGCCTGGTCGGCGCCCTGTCGGCCTTCTACCATGACAGCACCGACATCAACAATCCCGAGCACCGCGAGATTGCCGCGATCCGCCTGATCGCCAAGATGCCGACCCTGGTCGCCATGGCCTACAAGTACACCATGGGCCAGCCCTACATGTACCCCAAGAACAACCTGAGCTACGCCGGCAACTTCCTGCACATGATGTTTGCCACGCCATGCGAGGAGTACAAGGTCAACCCGGTGCTCGAACGTGCGCTGGACCGCATCTTCATCCTGCACGCCGACCATGAGCAGAACGCCTCCACGTCCACCGTTCGCCTGTGCGGCTCGTCCGGCACCAACCCGTTTGCAGCCATTGCAGCCGGTGTCGCCTGCCTCTGGGGCCCGGCCCACGGCGGCGCCAACGAAGCGGCCCTCAACATGCTGGGCGACATCCAGAAGAACGGCGGCATCGAGAACATCGGCGAGTTCATCAAGCAGGTCAAGGACAAGAACTCCGGCGTCAAGCTCATGGGTTTTGGCCACCGCGTCTACAAGAACTACGACCCGCGCGCCAAGCTGATGCAGGAAACCTGCAAGGAAGTGCTGAAAGAGATGGGCCTGGAAAACGACCCGTTGTTCAAGCTGGCCATGGCGCTGGAAAAAATTGCCCTCGAAGACGAATACTTCGTTTCGCGCAAGCTCTACCCCAACGTCGACTTCTACTCCGGCATCGTGCAGCGCGCCATCGGCATCCCCGTGCCGCTGTTCACCGCGATCTTCGCGCTGGCCCGCACGGTCGGCTGGATCGCCCAGCTCAACGAGATGATCGGCGACCCCGAGTACAAGATCGGCCGTCCGCGCCAGCTGTTCAACGGTTCGGTCCAGCGCGACGTCAAGCCGATCAACGCACGCTGATCCGCCCGCGCGCCTGACATCCGGCCCGCCCGTGGCAACATAGGCGGGCTTTTTCACGGCCCTGGCCATGTAAGGGCCACTTGAGGAGTTCACCCTTGACATTCATCCGGACTGCCGCCGAACTGCGTGCGGCCATCGCCCGCCCCACCGCGCCCCGCGCCTGCGACTGCGCGCTGGGCGCCTGCGCCGGTTGGGAGAGCCTGGCCGAGTACCGCTGGGAAGCCGGGCAGATGACCCTGGTCGCCACCTTGCGCGACCCCGCCGTGGAAGAACCCACCCTGGAAGAAAAACACCCCCAGGGTACGCGTTACGACTCACCCGACGCCCCGGTGGCTGTCGGCTTTTTCCCCTATAACCGCTGCGAGGTCTGGCACTGCGGCCGCTGCGAACGGCACCTGCTGCGTTACACCGAGTTCGGTGGCTACAACGTGGACCACCGGGTACGGGCGCTCGATCCCGGCGGGATCATCGACTGATTGCTATCAATTCAGTAGCTGCTTGCGCCCGTCCCCGCTGGGCTGGAGGCCAAAAACACCTGAAAGCCTCCCCGCGGACGGCCGCGCCAGCCCCAGCCAGCGGGCAAGCCAGTCATCGCATTCCGCGATGACCAAGCCCGGATAAAGAGGTCAAAATAGGCAAACATCGTGAACCACGATGACTTTGACCCCTTTGATGAGCAGCTCAGAACGCAATTTCGCCCGCCGCATGGACCTCACGTCGCTGCAATTGTTTGTGGCCGTGTGTGAGCTTGGCAGCATCGGCAAGGCGGCGGAGCGGGAATTCATTGCCGCGTCGGCCGTCAGCAAACGCCTGTCCGACCTCGAAGCCGCGCTGGACACACCGCTGCTGTACCGTCACACGCGCGGCGTGGACCTGACCCCTGCCGGCCAGAGCCTGCTGCACCATGCCCGTTCGGTGCTGTTCAGCCTCGAGAAAATGCAGGGCGAACTCAGCGAATACGCGGCCGGCGTGCGCGGCCATGTGCGTGTGCATGCCAGCATCTCGGCCATCGTACAGTTCCTGCCGGAAGACCTGGGCACCTTCATCAGCCAGCATCCGGAGGTCAAGATCGACCTCGAGGAACACCTGAGCACGGAAGTCGTGCGCGCGGTGCAGGAGGGCGCGGCCGACCTCGGCATCTGCAACACGGCCGACGGCATTGGCAAGCTGCAGACCCTGCCCTACCGCCAGGACCGCCTCGTGATGATCGTGCCGCGCGGGCATGTGCTGGGCACGCGTGACAGCATCGCTTTTGCCGACAGCCTGGATTTCGACCACGTCGGCCTGCATTCGAACAGCTCGATCTACCTGGCCATGCGCGATGCCGCGGCGCAGGCCGGCCGCACGATCAAGCTGCGCATCCACGTGACCGGGCTGGACGCAATGTGCCGCATGATCCACAACGGCCTGGGCGTCGGCGTGATGCCGCAGCGGGCGTTCGAACTGATGCACGGCGTCGGCGAACTCGAATCGGTCGCGCTGACCGATGCCTGGGCGTCGCGCCAGATCGCACTGGTGGCGCGCGATTTTTCCAGCCTGCCGGTCACCGCTCGCCTGCTGGTCGACCACCTCACTGCGCGTGCGGTGACCCCGGACGGCGCACCCCTCCCCCCTTAAAATCGACAGACCACGAAGGAAAAACACATGGGACGCACCCTTTACGACAAGATCTGGGACGAACACGTCGTCCACACCGAGGAAGACGGCACAGCCATCCTCTACATCGACCGGCACCTGGTGCATGAAGTCACCAGCCCGCAGGCCTTCGAGGGCCTGCGCGAGGCCGGCCGCAAGGTCTGGCGCATCAGCTCCATCGTCGCCACCGCCGATCACAACACGCCGACCACCGGCTGGGAGCTCGGCTACGACGGCATCACCGATCTGGTCAGCAAGGAGCAGATCACCACGCTGGACAGCAACATCGCCGAGTTCGGCGCGGCCGCCTACTTCCCCTTCCTGTCCAAGCGCCAGGGCATCGTGCATGTGATGGGGCCCGAGACCGGCGCCACCCTGCCCGGCATGACCGTGGTCTGCGGCGACTCGCACACCTCGACCCACGGCGCGTTTGGCGCACTGGCGCACGGCATTGGCACGAGCGAGGTCGAACATGTGATGGCCACGCAGACCCTGCTCGCCAAAAAGGCAAAAAACATGCTGGTCCGCGTGGACGGCATGCTGGCCCCGGGCCTGACCGGCAAGGACATCGTGCTGGCGATCATCGGCAAGATCGGCACCGCGGGCGGCACCGGCTACACGATTGAATTCGGCGGCCCGGCGATACGCGCACTGAGCATGGAAGGCCGCATGACGGTCTGCAACATGGCCATCGAAGCCGGCGCCCGTGCCGGCCTGGTCGCGGTGGATGCCAAGACAATCGCCTACGTCAAGGGCAAGCCGCTGGCCCCCACCGGCGTGGAGTGGGACCAGGCGGTGCAGTACTGGAGCACGCTGCAGTCCGATGCCGATGCCGTTTTCGACACCGTGGTGCAGCTCGACGCGAGCCAGATCCGCCCGCAGGTCACCTGGGGCACCTCGCCCGAGATGGTGCTGTCCATCGACGACCGCGTGCCTGACCCGGACAAGGAAAAAGACGCGAACAAGCGCGACGCGATCGAACGCGCCCTGACCTACATGGGCCTGCAGCCCGGCAAGGCCATCAACGACATTCTGGTCGACAAGGTCTTCATCGGCTCGTGCACCAACAGCCGCATCGAGGACATGCGCGAAGCAGCCGCCATCCTCCAGAAAATCGGCAAGAAGGTCGCCGGCAACGTCAAGCTCGCGCTGGTCGTGCCTGGCTCCGGCCTGGTCAAGGAACAGGCCGAGCGCGAAGGCCTGGACAAGATTTTTGTCGCCGCAGGCTTCGAGTGGCGCGAGCCCGGCTGCTCGATGTGCCTGGCGATGAACGCCGACCGGCTCGAGCCGGGAGAACGCTGCGCCTCCACCAGCAACCGCAATTTCGAAGGCCGGCAGGGCGCCGGCGGCCGCACGCACCTGGTCAGCCCGGCCATGGCAGCGGCTGCCGCAGTGCATGGCCACTTCGTCGATATTCGCAAATTCTCCTGAGAGTCACATCATGCAGAAATTCACCGTACACAAAGGCCTGGTCGCTCCGATGGACCGCGAGAACGTCGATACCGACGCGATCATCCCCAAGCAGTTTCTCAAGTCCATCCGCAAGACCGGCTTCGGCCCCAACCTGTTCGACGCCTGGCGCTACCTGGACCCGGGCTTTCCCGGCCAGGACCCGGCCACACGCAAGCCCAACCCGGACTTCGTGCTGAACCAGCCGCGTTACCAGGGCGCGTCCATCCTGCTGGCGCGCAAGAACTTCGGCTGTGGGTCTTCCCGCGAGCACGCACCCTGGGCGCTGGACCAGTACGGCTTTCGCGCCATCATCGCGCCCAGCTACGCCGACATCTTCTTCAACAACAGCTTCAAGAACGGGCTGCTGCCCATCGTGCTGAGCGAAGCGCAGGTCAGCCAGCTGTTCGACGAAGCGCTGGCTTTCCCTGGCTACCAGCTCACCATCGACCTGGAGCGCCAGGTGGTGATCAAGCCGCAGGGCGAAGAACTTCCCTTCGAGGTGCAGGCCTTCAAGAAATTCTGCCTGCTCGGCGGTTACGACGACATCGGCCTGACCCTGCGCCAGAGCGACAAGATCAAGGCCTTTGAGGCGGAGCGGCTGGCGACCAAGCCCTGGCTGGCGCATACCCTGATCGCCTGATTTCCCCTTTTTACACATAAAAAATGCCTCCAGCCCTTATGGGACGGGCGCCAAAAGCTATCAATAAAAGAGCAACCATGAAAATCGCAATTCTTCCCGGTGACGGCATCGGCACCGAAATCGTCGCCGAGGCCGTCAAGGTCCTGGGCGCACTGGACCTGGCATTTGAAACGGAAACCGCACTGGTGGGCGGCGCAGCCTACGAAGCACACGGCCATCCGCTGCCCGACGCCACCCTGAAACTTGCACAAGCCTCGGACGCGGTGTTGTTCGGCGCCGTCGGCGACTGGAAGTACGACAAGCTCGACCGCCCCCTGCGCCCCGAGCAGGCCATCCTGGGCCTGCGCAAGAACATGGGCCTGTTCGCCAACTTCCGCCCAGCCATCTGTTATCCGCAGCTGGTGGACGCCTCCAGCCTGAAACGCGAGCTCGTCTCCGGCCTGGACATCCTGATCATCCGCGAGCTGACCGGCGACATCTACTTCGGCCAGCCGCGCGGCCGCCGCACCGCTGTGGACGGACACTTCCCCGGCAGCGAGGAAGCGTTTGACACCATGCGTTATTCGCGCCCCGAGATCGAACGCATTGCCCATGTCGCCTTCCAGGCGGCACGCAAGCGCGGCAGCCGCGTCACCAGCGTGGACAAGGCCAACGTGCTGGAGACCTTCCAGTTCTGGAAAGACATCGTCACTGAGGTTGGGGGTCAGTACCCCGACGTCGCGCTGGACCACATGTATGTGGACAACGCCGCGATGCAGCTGGTCAAGGCGCCCAAGAAGTTCGACGTGGTGGTCACCGGCAACATGTTCGGCGACATCCTTTCCGATGCGGCCGCCATGCTGACCGGCAGCATCGGCATGTTGCCCTCGGCCAGCCTGAACACGAAAAACCAGGGCCTGTACGAACCCAGCCACGGCAGCGCACCGGACATCGCCGGCAAGGGCGTGGCCAATCCGCTGGCCACGATTTTGAGCGCGGCCATGATGCTGCGTTTCAGCCTGAACCAGCCGGAAGCCGCAGCGCGTATCGAAAAAGCCGTGGACGCGGTGTTGACGCAGGGCCTGCGCACACCGGACATCTACAGCGAAGGCACGACCAAGGTCGGCACCGTGCAGATGGGCGACGCCGTCGTCAAGGCGCTGGGATAGACCCCCACGCTTTTCACTTCGTGTATTGCGCTGCCCCCCGCGGGGGCCGCTGCGCCTGCGGCCCGGCGAAGCCGGTTCCGCGGCCCCGACTGGTTTTGGGTCTGTGGGTCACCCTAAATGACGTTTTTTTGCTGCAGAACAGATCCTTGTAGGCCGGTTTCGAGCATGCGTCTGCCGCAACAAGGCCTGCCTGGTTAAAATAGCCCCATGCGTAAAAACCCCGCTTTCACCCGCTTCGTCGCCGCTTCGCGCGCGATCAGCGCTGCGCCGGTTTTTGCCCAGACCACCAAAACGACCACCATTAAAGGCTGACAAGCCTGGTTCGTCGTGCCCTGCCGGCTCGATGAGCCGGGCCGAAAAGCTTCATTTTTTGACTTTTTGAAGGGCCACATCATGAAACTCAAGGGCAATCTCACGGGACTCGTCGGCTGGCGCGGCATGGTCGGCTCGGTGCTGATCGACCGCATGCAGGCCGAAGGCGACTTCGACCTGATCGAGCCGGTCTTCTTCTCGACCTCCAACGCCGGCGGCAAAGCCCCGGCGCAGGCAAAAAACGAAACCACGCTGAAAGATGCCTACGACATCGCGGCCCTTCAGCGCTGCGACGTGATCATCACCGCCCAGGGCGGCGACTACACCTCCGAGGTCTACCCCAAGCTGCGCGCGGCCGGCTGGACCGGCCACTGGATCGACGCCGCATCGACCCTGCGCATGAACGACGACGCCATCATCGTGCTGGACCCGGTCAACCTGCCGGTGATCCAGAACGCGCTGGCCAAGGGCGGCAAGAACTGGATTGGCGGCAACTGCACGGTCAGCTGCATGCTCATGGGTGTGGGCGCGCTGTACAAGGCAGGTCTCGTCGAGTGGATGACCAGCATGACCTACCAGGCCGCTTCGGGCGGCGGCGCGCAGCACATGCGCGAACTGCTGACCCAGTTCGGCACGCTCAACGGTGAAGTCCGGGCGCTGCTGGACGACCCGAAATCGGCCATTCTCGAAATCGACCGCCGCGTTCTGACCAAACAGCAATCGCTGTCGTCCGCAGAAACTGCGAACTTCGGCGTGCCGCTGGGCGGCAGCCTGATCCCCTGGATCGACAAGGACCTCGGCAACGGCATGAGCAAGGAAGAATGGAAGGGCGGCGCCGAAACCAACAAGATCCTGGGCCAGGGCGCCAGCTTCGGCACAGCCGAAACGCCGGTAGATGGTTTTTGCGTGCGCATAGGCGCGATGCGTTGCCACAGCCAGGCGCTGACCTTCAAGCTCAAAAAAGATGTGCCGCTGGCCGACATCGAAGCCATGATCGCGGCCGACAACGAGTGGGTCAAGGTCGTGCCGAACACGCGTGAAGCCAGCATCACCGACCTGACGCCGGTCGCCGTGACCGGCACCATGACCATTCCGGTCGGCCGTCTGCGCAAGCTTGCCATGGGGCCGGATTACCTGGGCGCCTTCACGGTCGGCGACCAGTTGTTGTGGGGTGCGGCAGAGCCCTTGCGCCGCATGCTGCGCATCCTGCTGCAAGCCTGAAATCAGGAGGGGGTGGCTGGTGATGCCCGGCCACCACCCGTAACCACTTGTGACAGCCCGTTGTCGTCAGGCAACATCTGGAAGTTGTAAGTTGATGCTAACCCCGGGTGTCAAAACTTAAGTGCTGTCTTAGCTTGTCAGCCTAATGCCTTGATGTTAATGTTGTTTTGTCGAAAATTAGCGTTGAGGTTTTTGTGCGGACCAGCAGAATAAAATTTAATGCAACCCGGGCACCGGAGGCTCCAATTCCCATGAATCAACCCGTCCGTTGGCGCATGGGAGCCGTGGCGGCTGCCATGGCTGTTTTGGGTAGCATCGCCACCTTGCCGGCACATGCTCTGGGGCTGGGCCGGGTCGTCGTCCAGTCCGCCTTGGGCGAACCACTGCGGGCAGAAATCGAAATCGTTGAAATCAGCGCCGACGAAGCAGCATCCCTGCGGGCCAGCGTCGCCAATGCAGATGCCTTCAAGGCCGCCGGCCTGGAATACACGGCTGCCGTGGCCAATGTCCAGATCAGCCTGCAGCGCCGCACCGATGGCCGGTCTTTCCTGCGCCTGAGCAGCGACAGGCCCGTCAGCGAACCTTTTGTCGACCTGATTCTCGAAGCCCGTTGGGCATCCGGGCGCATCGTGCGTGACTACACGATGCTGTTTGATCCGCCGAATCTGCGCCAGGCCGCCGCGCCGGCCATGCCGGCCCCGACCGCACCCGTCATTTCGCGGCCTGCCGCCCCGCCTCCGGTGGCAGCCTTGCCGACTCCACCGCGGCCGGCCGTCGCGGCGACACCGTCGGCCCCTCCCAGCCCGCCACCGTCCAGGCCGGCCCCGGTGGCCAAGGCGCCCACGCCGCAGCCGGCACCCGCCGAACGGCCAGCCTCCGCGGATGGCCAGAAAATTGTCGTCAAACCCGGCGACACCGCCGGAAAAATTGCGGCGCAGGCCAAACCGGCCAGCGTGTCGCTGGACCAGATGCTGGTCGCGCTGCTGCGCAGCAACCCCGATGCCTTCATAGGCGGCAACGTCAACCGCCTCAAGTCCGGCGCCGTGCTTGATGTACCGGCTGGCGATCAGGCCGAATACATCCCCGCCGCCGAAGCAAGTCGAACCATCGTTGCCCAGAGCAAGGACTTCAACGAATTCCGTCGCAAGCTGGCCGAAGGCGCCCCGACGACCCAGGTTGCCGGTGCAGACCGCAAGGCCGCAGGCCAGGTCCAGGCCAAGGTCGAGGACAAGGCGCCTGCCGCCGCAACGCCTGACAAGCTGACCCTCTCCAAAGGTGCGGTCCAGAGCAAGGCAGCGGCCGAAGAAAAAATCGCGCAGGAACGTCAGGCCAAGGAAGCGGCCGCCCGCGTGGCCGAGCTGTCGAAAAATATCAGCGACCTGAACAAGCTGACCAGTGCGCCTGCAGCGCCAGCCGCTCCGGCGACGCCCGCCACGCCTTCCGTTCCTCCTGCGGCAACCACCCCTGCAGCGCCGGGACTGGCCGTGGCAACACCGGCGGCCGTGTCCGCTGCACCCGGCGCATTGCCTGCTGCAGCCCCTGCTGCTTCCGCTCCTGTCGCAGCCACCACGGCGAGTCCGGCCAGCGCGGCCGTAGCACCCGCAGCCACTGCCAGCGCCACCGCACCGGTGATTGCAGCAGCCCCGGCAGCGAGCGCCCCGGCGCCGGTGAAAAAACCTGTCGTGATTCCTCCTCCGCCGCCGGAGCCGAGCCTGATCGACGAACTGCTCGACAACCCGCTGATGCTGGCCGGCGGCGCTGCCCTGCTGGTGCTTCTGGCGGCTTTCGGCGTGTACCGCTCCCGCCAGCGCAAAAATGCCGTCTCGGTCGACAGCTCCTTCCTTGAAAGCCGCCTGCAGCCCGATTCCTTCTTCGGCGCCAGCGGCGGCCAGCGCATAGACACCAATGAGGCCAACGTCACAGGCTCGTCGATGGTGTATTCACCGAGCCAGCTCGATGCCGCCGGCGATGTGGATCCGGTGGCTGAAGCCGATGTTTACCTGGCTTACGGTCGTGACCTGCAAGCCGAGGAAATCCTCAAGGAAGCCATCCGTGTGACCCCCACACGTGTGGCCATCCATGCGAAGCTGATGGAGATCTACGCCAAACGCCGCGACACCAAGGCTTTTGAAATGGTGGCGAACGAAGCGTTCAACCTGACCCGGGGCCAGGGTGTTGAATGGGCACACATGGCTGAGATGGGCCGTGAGCTGGACCCTGCCAACCCCATGTACCAACCCGGTGGACAACCCATGTCTGCAGCCGCGAACAGCAGCATGGCTGTTGCCAGCGCCAGCGCCGCAGGACTGACCGCACAGGCCGTGGCCCAGGCCCCCAGCCCGGCGCCAGAGCCGGCGGCTGCGGCCGTGGATTTCGACCTGGACCTTGATTTCTCGCTGGACGACGAACCCGCCGCACCCGTAGCCGTTGCGACGCCGGCCCCAGTGGCACCGGTTCAACCCGTTCTGGCCATGCCGGCTGCGGCGGCCCCGCCCGCCGACAACAGCCTGGACTTCAGTTCCGCGACGGTGGCCATGCCTGCTGCGGCACCGGCTCCGGCGAAAGCCGCTGCCCCCGTTGCCTCGCCCGCAGCAGGCAACAGCCTGAACTTCGTCACTGAACCGGCCACCCTGAGCACGGGTGCCGCAGATCTGGACACCTCTGGCGGCATGCTTGAGTTTGATATGGGCGCCCTGTCGCTCGATCTCGACAGCCCGACCACGGAAAGCCAGAAAATCACCGCCGCCAGCGAGCTCACGCCGTCCGTAGACAGTGACGACCCGCTGGAAACCAAGTTTGCGCTGGCCGAAGAGTTCCGCGCGATTGGCGATGTCGATGGCGCACGCTCGCTGGCCGAGGAAGTGCTGGCGCAATCGAGCGGCTCGCTCAAAAGCAAGGCCCAGGCATTTCTTAACGCCCTGGCCTGACCCCTTGCACCTTTCCCCTGAGGGCTGCCCGTGAGGATCGCTCTGGGACTGAGCTACAGCGGCACCGCTTACGAGGGCTGGCAAAGCCAGCTCTCGGGCAACACGGTGCAGGACCGGCTGGAAAAGGCGCTGGGCAAGTTCGCCGCCCAGCCTTTGCGCACCCTGTGCGCCGGGCGCACCGACGCCGGGGTTCACGCCCTGATGCAGGTGGTTCATTTCGACACCTCCCTGCAGCGCGAGCTGCCGTCCTGGGTGCGCGGCACCAACGCTTTTTTGCCCCGCGATATCGCCGTGCAATGGGCGCGTGAGGTGCCTGCCGAGTTTCATTGCCGCGGCAGCGCAATCAGCCGTCGCTATGCCTACGTGTTGCTGGAGTCGCCGGTGCGCCCCAGTGTCGAGGCCGGCCGTGTCGGCTGGGTTTACCGGCCGATGGACGCGGCAGCCATACGCGCAGCCATCACCTACCTGCTGGGTGAACACGACTTCAGCTCCTTCCGCGCGGCCCAGTGCCAGGCGAAATCGCCAGTCAAAACCATCAGCCGCATCGAGATTTCGCAACGGGCAGGCTACTGGCGCTTCGAGTTTGAAGCGAATGCCTTTTTGCACCACATGATCCGCAACATCATGGGTTGCCTGGTCGCCGTCGGACAGGGCCAGCATCCACCCGACTGGCTCGCCGAGGTGCTGGCCGCACGTCGCCGGGACGTGGCCTCCCCCACGTTTTCGCCCGACGGCCTGTATTTTTTGGGTCCACGTTATGAGGCGCACTACGGCCTGCCCGAGCGCACCGCGGCTTATGATTGGTTGCCATGACCAAACATAGGACTCGTATCAAGATCTGCGGCCTCACGCGTGAAGAGGACGTGGATGCCGCCGTGGCGGCCGGCGCCGATGCGGTGGGTTTTGTCATGTACGCGCCCAGTCCCCGCAGTGTCAGCGCTGAACGCGCCGCCGAGCTAGCCAGCCGCCTGCCGCCTTTTGTCACACCGGTCCTGCTTTTCGTCAATGCAGATGCTCCTGAAATAATAGCTGCCTGCGCCCGTGTACCAACGGCCCTGCTTCAATTTCATGGTGATGAAACGCCCGAGGCCTGCCTGCGGGCCGGGCGGCCTTTCCTGCGCGCGGCACGCATCCCGCTCGATGAAAACCCCGCCGAGGGGAGTGCCGCTTTTGATCTCGTAAAATACGCCCAAGACTTCAAGGCCGCCCAGGCCATCCTGCTCGACGCCCATGTCGACGGATTCGGGGGCGGCGGAAAAACATTCAATTGGTCACTTCTTCCTCCAAGCGTCAACGCTCACCTCGTTTTGTCTGGTGGACTCACACCTGCAAATGTGACCGATGGCATTTTGCAAGTGCGGCCGCGTTGTAAGACGCTGGCCGTCGATGTCAGTTCGGGCGTCGAGATTTCCGCTACCGGAGGGGTCACCCTCAAGGGAATCAAAAGCGCCGACAAGATCCATCAGTTCGTCGCAGCCGTTCGTGCCGCCGACGACTTACTTGCAAAAAACCATGTACACCTACCAGCAACCTGACATTACGGGTCACTTCGGGATTTACGGCGGCAGTTTCGTTTCTGAAACGCTGACCCATGCGATCAATGAGCTGAAAGACGCTTACGCAAAATACCAGCACGACCCGGCCTTCCTCGCGGAATTCCACTACGAGCTCAAGCATTTCGTCGGCCGCCCCTCCCCGATCTACCACGCCGCCCGCATGAGCCGCGAGCAGGGTGGCGCGCAGATCTACCTCAAGCGCGAAGACCTGAATCACACCGGCGCGCACAAGATCAACAACACCATCGGTCAGGCCATGCTGGCCCGGCGCATGGGCAAGCCGCGCATCATCGCCGAAACCGGCGCCGGCCAGCACGGCGTGGCCACGGCCACCATCTGCGCGCGTTACGGTCTCGAATGTGTGGTCTACATGGGCAGCGAGGACGTCAAGCGCCAGAGCCCCAACGTCTACCGCATGAAGCTGCTGGGCGCCACCGTGGTGCCGGTCGAGTCCGGCAGCAAGACGCTGAAGGACGCGCTCAACGAAGCCATGCGCGACTGGGTCGCCAACGTGGACAACACCTTCTACATCATCGGCACGGTCGCCGGCCCGCACCCCTACCCGATGATGGTGCGCGATTTCCAGAGCGTGATCGGCGAGGAATGCCTGACCCAGATGCCGGAAATGACCAGCGGCAAACAGCCTGACGCAGTGATTGCCTGCGTCGGCGGCGGCAGCAACGCCATGGGCATTTTCCATCCCTATATCTCGCATGAGAAAACACGCCTGATCGGCGTCGAGGCGGCCGGCGAAGGCATGGACAGCGGCAAACACTCGGCCTCGCTGCAACGCGGCAGCCCGGGCGTGCTGCATGGCAACCGCACCTATGTGCTGCAGAACGAAGACGGCCAGGTCACCGAGACGCACAGCATCAGCGCCGGCCTGGACTACCCCGGTGTCGGCCCTGAACACGCCTTCCTGAAAGACATCGGCCGCGCCGAATATGTCGGCATCACCGACAAGGAAGCGCTGTCGGCCTTCCATTACCTGTGCCGCACCGAAGGCATCATCCCCGCGCTGGAGTCCAGCCACGCCGTGGCCTACGCGATGAAGCTGGCCAGCACCATGCGCAGCGACCAGTCCATCCTGGTCAACCTGTCAGGCCGCGGCGACAAGGACATCGGCACCGTGGCCGACCTGTCGGGCGCGGATTTTTATGACCGGCCCTCCATGCGCGGCCACGCCGTCAAGGGAAGTGGAACACCATCATGAGCCGTATCACCGCTACCTTCGCAGCGCTCAAGGCGCAAAACCGCAAGGCGCTGATTCCCTACGTCACGGGCGGCTTCCCCTATGCCGACATCACGCCCGAGCTCATGCACGGCATGGTGGCCGGTGGCGCCGATGTGATCGAGCTCGGCGTGCCCTTCTCGGACCCGAGTGCCGACGGCCCGGTGATCCAGAAGGCTGGGGACCAGGCGCTGGCGATGGGCATAGGCTTGGCACAGGTGCTGGAGATGGTGCGCGTGTTCCGCCAGAAGGACAGCTCAACACCGGTTGTGCTCATGGGTTATGCCAACCCGATCGAAGCCTACGACCTCAAGCGCGGCAAGAACGCCTTTGTGCGCGATGCGGCCGCGGCCGGCGTGGACGGCGTGCTGGTGGTGGACTACCCGCCCGAGGAATGTGTGGCCTTTGCCGCCACCCTGCGCAGCCACGGCATGGACCTGATCTTCCTGCTCGCCCCGACCAGCACCGATGAACGCATGGCGCAGGTGGCCCAGGTGGCCAGCGGTTATGTCTATTACGTTTCGCTCAAGGGCGTTACCGGTGCCGGCACGCTGGACCTGGGCGCGGTGGAAGCCATGCTGCCGCGCATCCGCCAACATGTCAGCGTGCCAGTGGGTGTCGGTTTCGGCATCCGCGACGCCGCCACCGCCAAAGCCATCAGCCGGGTGGCGGACGCCGTGGTCATCGGCAGCCGCATCATCCAGCTGATCACCGACCAGCCGCGCGCGGAAGTGGTGCCCTTGGTGCGTGATTTCCTGGCCGGTGTCCGGCAGGCGCTGGACGCGCCGGCCGGGTCCGGAGACAGCGCATAATCCCCTTTCTTTTCCGGTTTTACCCCTGCGAACGGCCCGCGCCGTCCGGGGGCACCACCCCACAAGGACATAAGGACCCATCATGTCTTGGCTAGAAAAACTCCTCCCGCCGAAAATCAGCCCGACCAACCCGACCGAGCGCCGCAGCGTGCCCGAAGGCCTGTGGGTCAAATGCCCCAGCTGCGAAGCCGTGCTGTACAAGACCGATCTGGAAAAAAACCAGAACGTCTGCCCGCAGTGCAGCCACCACCACCGCATGGACGCGCGGGCCCGGCTGGACTCGTTTCTGGACCCGGAGGGCCGTTATGAAATCGGCCAGGAAGTGCTGCCGGTGGACCCGCTCAAGTTCAAGGACAGCCGCAAATACCCCGAGCGCCTGAAAGAAGCGCTGGAGAACACCGGCGAGACTGACGCGCTCATCGTGATGGGCGGCGCGGTGCACAGCATTGGCGTGGTGGTGGCCTGCTTTGAGTTCGACTTCATGGGTGGCAGCATGGGCAGCGTGGTCGGCGAGCGCTTCGTGCGTGGCGTGCATGCCGCGATCGAGCAGAAAGTCCCGTTCATCTGCTTTACTGCCACCGGCGGTGCGCGCATGCAGGAAGGCCTGCTGAGCCTGATGCAGATGGCCAAGACCAATGCCTCCCTGACCCGCCTGGCCAAAAAAGGCCTGCCCTACATCAGTGTGCTGACCGACCCGACCATGGGCGGGGTGAGCGCCGGCTTCGCTTTTGTCGGCGACATCGTGATTGCCGAGCCGAAAGCGCTGATCGGTTTTGCCGGCCCGCGTGTCATCGAGTCCACCGTGCGCGTGACCCTGCCCGAAGGCTTCCAGCGCGCCGAATTCCTGCAGACCAAGGGCGCGGTCGACTTCATCTGCGACCGCCGTGAACTGCGCAAGACCGTGGCCAATTCGCTGGCCATGCTGCTGCGCCAGCCGGCGGACGCCGTCGCCTGAGGCCAAAGCGGCCACGGCGCCGACCAGGGCTGGATTCGCTCTCAAATTGATAGCTTCCGGCGCCCTGTGGAAAAGGGCTGGAAGCTGTTTTCATGCATGACAACGCGCCCAGCCGGTCCGGGCCCTGTCTGCCCGCCGGCAAACCACTTGACAGGCATGGTCCGGCAGGCACCAAAGCCCGCACATGGGGAAACAGGATCGTGGGAAGATAGTGCTTCACAGAAATTCCCCCGCCTGATCGATGTCTGACGTGCTCACCCTCTCCTCGCTGCCGCTCTTCCCGCTGGGCACGGTGCTCTACCCCGGTGGCCTGCTGCCGCTGCGGATTTTCGAGGTGCGTTACCTCGACATGATCGGCAAGTGCCACAAGACCGGCGCGCCCTTTGGCGTGGTGGCACTGACCCAAGGCTCCGAAGTGCGCAAGCCCGAGGACGGGCCCAGCGGCGACGGGTTTGCCAGCGAGGCCTTTTACAACGTCGGCACCCTGGCCACCATCACCAGCTTTTCGGTGCCGCAGCCGGGCCTGATGGTGATTCGCTGTACCGGCACGCAGCGTTTCGAGATTTCCAGCCGTGAAAAGCTCAAGCACGGCCTGTGGATCGCCGACGTGACGCGGCTGGACGATGACCAGGCCATCCCGGTTCCCGAAGACTTGCGCGGCACGGCCAATGCGCTGGGCAAGCTGATCCGCACCCTGCAGGAGCGCGGGGTGCCGCCGGACCAGATGCCGCTGGAGCCGCCCTACCGGCTCGACGACTGCGGCTGGGTGGCCAACCGCTGGTGCGAACTGCTGCCCATGCCGCTGGAGCTCAAGCAGCGCCTGATGGAGCTGGACAACCCGCTGGTGCGGCTGGAACTGGTCAGCGACATCCTCGAAAAAACCGGTATCGCCATGTAGCCCCCAAGCCGCTCCGGTGGGAGCGGCAACGCAGCCTAAAATCAGGGGTTTGGCACTTTGCCCGGTCCCGCCGGTTTTTCCGGCCCGCCGCCCCGTGCGGCCCGGCCTGCCCTCTTTCTTCGAGAACCTTTTTCATGTCCAACACCATCACCAGCCCCGCCACCGCTCCCGCGCATGACGAGAACCAGCTCATGGCCGAGCGCCGCGAAAAGCTCAAGGTCATGCGCCAGCACCAGGCCGACGGCAAGGGCGTGGCCTTCCCGAACGACGTCAAGCCGGAACACCGGGCCGAAACCCTGTTTGCGCAGTACGACGACAAGACCAAGGAAGAGCTGGTGCCGCTGGCCGTCAACGTCAGCGTGGCTGGCCGCATGATGCTCAAGCGCGTGATGGGCAAGGCCAGTTTTGCCACGCTGCAGGACGCGTCTTTCGGCCCCTCGGGCGGGCGCATCCAGGTGTACATCAACAACGAAGGCGTGGGTGAAGAGGTTCACAACGCCTTCAAGCACTGGGATCTGGGCGACATCGTGGCCGCGACCGGCACGCTGTTCAAGACCAAGACCGGCGAGCTGTCGATTCACGCCACCAGCATCCGCCTGATCACCAAAAGCCTGCGGCCGCTGCCCGACAAGTTTCACGGCGTGGCCGACCAGGAGGTCAAATACCGCCAGCGTTATGTGGACCTGATCACCGACGAAGCCGCGCGCAAACGTTTTGCGGCGCGCAGCAAGGCCGTCTCGGCGATGCGCAATTACATGGTCGACAACGATTTTCTCGAAGTCGAAACACCCATGCTGCACCCGATTCCGGGCGGCGCCAACGCCAAGCCTTTTGTGACGCACCACAACGCGCTGGACCAGCAGATGTTCTTGCGCATTGCGCCCGAGCTGTACCTCAAGCGCCTGATCGTCGGCGGCTTCGAGCGCGTGTTCGAGATCAACCGCAGCTTTCGCAACGAAGGCATCAGCGTGCGGCACAACCCCGAGTTCACAATGATGGAGTTCTACGCCGCCTGGTGGAACTACGAAGACCTGATGAGCTTCACCGAAGACCTGATCCGCCATGTCGCCACCCGGGTGACCGGCGGCACGCAATTGAGCTACCAGGGCCGGCCGGTGGACCTGGGCCAGCCGTTTGAACGCCTGACCATCCGCGAAGCCATCCTCAAACACACCGACGCCGGCGCCCACGTGGACGACGCCGCCTGGCTGCTCGCCGCGCTGAAGAAACTCGGCAAGTTCAGTGCCAAGGACAGGCTCGACGCCCGCTCGCTGCCCAGCCTGCAGGTCACCTATTTTGAAGAGCTGGTCGAGGAAAAACTCTGGCAGCCCACCTTCATCATGGAGCACCCGACCGAGATCTCGCCGCTGGCCCGCGCCAACGACGCACGGCCCGAGGTGACCGAGCGCTTTGAGCTCTACATCACCGGCCGCGAGTTCGGCAACGGGTTCAGCGAGCTCAACGACGCCGAAGACCAGGCCGCGCGTTTTCTCGCCCAGTCAGACGCCAAGGACGGCGGCGACGAGGAAGCCATGCACTACGACGCCGACTACGTGCGCGCCCTCGAATACGGCATGCCCCCCACCGGCGGCTGCGGCATCGGCATCGATCGCCTGATGATGCTGCTGACCGACAGCGCCAGCATCCGCGACGTCATTTTGTTTCCGGCGCTGCGGCACGAGGCTTGAGGCTTGGTCTGGCATTCCGCCTTGGATCGGCGGGTGCTATACCTGCTTCAGTATCTAACGTTGAAGTTGAGCCGCGGACCGAGGCTTACCGAGGGACGTCGGCTCGAACGACCGGCTAACCGTCGTATGCTTCATCGAACCTCCGGAATACCGCTGCGTTCACTCGGTCAATCCATTCCAATGCTGAAGTTAGGTTTGAATCGGTTGCGTCGATTCGCTTCAACCAAAGCTTGAATGGCGAATTCGCAAACAGCAGCGTTGGTGACACGAAACGTACATCTGCATGTGCAAAAGACGTACTCGCTAAATATGTACCATCTGCTCCACGAACGAGTCCATAGTCCATGGACTCATTCCAGGATCCATGTATGGACTCAGACATGATTCCATACGTGCTCGCATACAAATCATCTTGCTGAATCAAGCTGAATATATCGAAGAAGCTTTTACCTTGAAGCTTCCAACGATTCTTCTTCTGGTCCGCGAAGTCATCGACTGTCAACTGTTCGTTGCGCATCTTCTCTCTCACGGCCTCAAGAAGCCGCTGGCCGGCCTTGGTTTCAAAGAAGCGTGAACCAGACTCCAAGTCCCGTAATATGCGTAAGCGATCTTTGTAGGAGCATTTCCTGTAATCTTCAACTACGGCTC
Source organism: Pseudomonadota bacterium (assembly GCA_040389085.1). GTDB lineage: Bacteria > Pseudomonadota > Gammaproteobacteria > Burkholderiales > Burkholderiaceae_C > Polaromonas. The sequence continues at coordinate 174,849 of JAZKAP010000008.1, read as the reverse complement.
TGTCACTTTGCATAAGATAAGCAGCAATGACCGACGCCTCGATTAAGGGCCTCTCTAGAATGCTGATGATTTCGGCGTTGTCTTGCTCGTAGTATTTAAGAATCTCAGTCAGGAGTTTTCTTATTCTGACAAGGAGCCCCAGTATCGGAGCGTCATCCAAGTTAAAGCCAATTGCGTCGCGCTCAGTGTTGCGCACCCGAATTACGACATCGTAAATTTCAGCAGCGTCTTTGTAGAAGGAAAGCGCGAACGCATTAATGCTAGTGGCGTCACTGAAGTTCTGACGAACGTAGTCTTCGTCGTACTTTCGGAAAATCTTAGCAATCTCTTCCATGATTCCATTGACTATTGGCGGCCGTGACGGCTCTCCACCCTGACAAAGTCGCGCATCCGCCTTGTAGTCCACGCGGCTACTGGACCAAGTGCGTGAGCGGATACCGTATTTGCACTATATAGCCTTCAAACAGAGAAGGCCTGCCTGCATTGGGCTCGGTTTTTCATCCTTTACAACACAGCTGCAGGTTCTCCACACGCAAAAAGACCGATGTTTACGCATTAAATCGGCGGTTTCCCCAAGCGGGACGTGCGCTCCCAGCTATCAAACTGATAGTAACGACTACTATCCAAGCACTACAACAACCCGGCCCCCGGCAAAAAAACCGGCGGCGGTTCGGGCGGGGGTGGCTCGATCTGCGCCGGCTCGGCCTTTTCCACCGGCATGCGCAGGTCATCGAGGTAATCACGCGCGATGTTGACTGTGCTTTTCACGCCGAGCGCGTCGAAGCGTTTGGCCAGCCACTCTTTGCCGCAGGCGATGCCCAGGTCGCGAAGGGAGTGAATCAGGCTCTTGTCGGTCGATGACTTGCTGGCGGCGGTGAATTTTTCGAGGGCCTGGCCGCCGTCGATGCGGTGCATCAGCACGTCTTTGTAATGCGCGGGGTCCAGCTTGCCTTCGGCGAGCAGGCGCTTGACGAAATCGACCGCGCGCATTTCGGCAATCAGCGCGGCGTTGAAGGTGATTTCGGTCATGCGGTCCATGATCTCGCCGGGTTTGGTCGGCAGCTCGGCGCGCTGGATCGGGTTGATCTGCACCAGCACGATGTCACGGCTCTCGCAGCGGTAGATCAGCGGGTGAATCGCCGGGTTGCCCGAATAACCGCCATCCCAGAAGTGGTCGCCGTCAATTTCAACCGCCTGAAACACCATGGGCAAACAGGCCGAGGCCATGACCGCGCTGGCGGTCAGCCGCTTGCCGCAAAACACCTCGGCCTTGCCGCTGCTGACCCGCGTGGCCACCACAAACACCTGGGGGGTGTCGGGGCCGGCAGCCGCCGCCAGACGTTCAAAATCCACCTGCTTTTCCAGGAAGTCTTTCAGCGGGTTGATGTCAAAAGGGTTGCGCTGGTAGGGCGAGAGCGCATTCGACCAGTAACGTGTCATGGCGTCGGTCCACAGCTTGCTGGACCAGTTGCCGCCACCCATCAGGCCAAACAGGATGCCGAACGGCGCCTGCTGTATCTTGCTGACCGATTGCGAGAGCGAGGACGACAGCGCCCCCATGTCGACAATGCCGTTCCAGAAGCTGTCCAGCGCCTCGCGCGCCGCGTCGTGCCGCGCAGCCCGGGGTTTGCCTTCGGACCGGGCAAAACCGTGGGCCAGAGCCACCGCGTTCATGGCGCCGGCGCTGGTGCCGCTGATGCCTTCGAAGGCTATGCGTCCGTCGTCCAGCAGGGCGTCGAGCACGCCCCAGGTGAAGGCGCCGTGCGAGCCGCCGCCCTGCAGCGCCAGGTTGATGCGCGGCGTCACGATTTCGGGCACGTTAGCAGGGTCCGGGGCGGCGGGCAGGTTCATGTCACAAGCTTAGCAAGAATCGGACGCGGGACTAAAATCGCGCATTGCCTCCGCCCTCCGCGCCCTCCTCCCGCCTCCCTCCTTCCCGCCCCCATGAACTACCTGACGGGTTACCCCGACACCCTGCAAAGCCAGGTGCGTGAGCTCGTCGCGCAAGACCGGCTGGGCGCCCTGCTGTTGAAAAAATACCGCAGCGCGCACGACATACGCACCGACAAGGCGCTGTACGACTATGTGATGGACATCAAGAACAGCTTTCTGCGCAATGCCGACGCGTTGAGCAAGGTGGCGTTTGACAGCAAGCTGCAGGTGATTGCCCATGCGCTGGGCACCCACACCACGGTGTCGCGCGTGCAGGGCAGCAAGCTCAAGTCCAAACGCGAGATCCGCGTGGCCAGCCTGTTCAAGGAGGTGCCCATCGAGTTTTTGCGCATGATCACGGTGCACGAACTGGCGCACCTGAAGGAAAAGGCGCACGACAAGGCCTTTTACCAGCTCTGCACCTACATGGAGCCGGACTACCACCAGTTCGAGCTGGACCTGCGTCTGTACCTGACGCACATGGCCGCCGGCGGCGAAGCGCCGTGGCCGGTGAGCCGCTGATCAAGCGCTGCTTGCTACTTATTTGATAGCTATCCGCGCAAGCAGTGATTGGGCTGGGGCACGAAAATGCTCAAAGAAACTCAGGGAACCAGCCCGAGCGCGTGCATGTAGGCCGGGTGCAGCATCAGCGCGTCCCAGGCGATGGCAGGCGTGGCTGGTAGCAGGTCAACCCGGCGTCCCTCGCTGGCTTCCAGCGGCTCCCACTGTTGCCTGAGCTGGCCCTGGGTCAAGCCGTCCAGCAGCTCGTCCACCTCCTGGCCCTCGCCCATCGACTGGTTGCACAGCAGCACCATGTCGCAACCGGCGTTGAGCGCGGCCATCGCCGCTTCGGTATAGCTGACCTGCTTGCCGTCGAGCAGGCGGGCACCGGCCATGCTGAGGTCGTCGCTGAAAATGGCGCCGCCAAAACCGAGCTGGCCGCGCAGGATGTAAGTCAGCCACTTTTCGGAAAAACCCGCCGGGCGCGCATCGACCTTGGGGTAGATCACATGGGCCGGCATCACACTGGTCAGCGTGGTATTGAGCCATTCATAAGGGGCGGCGTCGTCCGCCAGGATGGCCTTCAGGCTGCGCCTGTCGACCGGGATGTCGGTGTGCGAATCGGCTTTGACAAAACCGTGGCCGGGAAAGTGTTTGCCGCAGTTGGCCATGCCGCTTTGCAGCAGGCCGTGCATCAGGCTTTTGGCCAGCAGGCCGACGACACGCGGGTCGCGCGCAAAGGCGCGGTCGCCGATGACACTGCTTTCACCAAAATCAAGGTCCAGCACCGGGGTGAAGCTGAAATCCACGCCGCAGGCGCGCAGCTCGGCGCCCAGCACGTAGCCGCAGGCGGTGGCGGCATTGGTCGCGGCCATCGCGTCTTTCAACCACAGCTCACCGAGCGCGCGCATGGGCGGCAGGTGGGTGAAGCCGTCGGTCTTGAAACGCTGCACGCGGCCTCCTTCGTGGTCCACACAGATCAGCAGGTCTTTGCGAATCTTCTTGATCTCGGTGCACAGCGTGGTCAGTTGCGCGCGGTTCTCCCAGTTGCGGGCAAACAGGATGATGCCGCCCGTCAGCGGATGTTTGAGGCGGCGTTTGTCGGTTTTGCTTAAGGTCAGGCCGGCAATGTCGATGATCAGGGGGGCGTGTTGGCTCATGGGGTGGTCTCTGATTTACTATGAAATTAATAGCTGCTCGCGCACGTACAGCTTGGGCTACAACGTGTTTTTCTCTACAACCACAAAGCTGGCGGCATAGTCGGTTTCGTCGGTCACGCTAACATGGGCGGTGAGGCCGCGCGCCTCGAACCATTCCTTGAGCGCGCCGTGCAGCACGATTTCGGGCTTGCCGCTGGCGGCCTTGGCGATTTCGCAGTGGCGCCAGGTCATGGGCAAACGCATGCCCATGCCGACCGCCTTGCTGAACGCTTCCTTGGCGGAAAAGCGGGTGGCCAGGTAACGCAGGCCGCGCTCGGGCCAGCGTGCGCTACGGGCTTGCCAGGTGGCGAACTCGGCGTCGCTGAGGATCTTCTGCGCAAAACGCTCGCCGTGGCGCTCGAAGCTGGCGCGCACGCGGCGCACGTCGCAGATGTCGGTGCCTATGCCGTAAATCATCCGGCAAACGCGTTGTCAATGCAGCGCAGGTAAGCAGCGACCGTGGCGCTGTAACCGAGCTCCAGCGCGTCGGCAATCAGCGCATGGCCGATCGACACCTCGAGCACGCCGGGCACCGCGTGCAGGAACTCGGTGAGGTTGTCGCGGTTCAGGTCGTGGCCGGCGTTCACTCCCAAATTGATAGCTGCTGCCGCCCGCCCAGAAAGGACAAACGGCTCCAAAGCCTTGTCTTGTACGGACGTGCCCCAGGCGCGCGCATAGGTCTCGGTGTACAGCTCCACCCGGTCAGCGCCGACGGCCTGGGCGGCCGCCATGGCTTCGGGCAGCGGGTCCATGAACAGGCTGACGCGCACGCCCCGGTCGTGGGCTTCTTCAATCAGCGGTTTCAAGCGCGCCGCATCCTGGGGAAAGCTCCAGCCATGGTCGCTCGTGAACTGGCCTTCGCTGTCGGGCACAAAGGTGCACTGGTGCAGCGGCAGGCCGCGCGCCGACAGGTTGCGCACAAACTCCATCAGGTTCTGCAGCGGATTGCCCTCGACATTGAACTCGCGGTCGGGCCAGTCCTTCATGAGTGCGGCCAGCTCGTAGACGTCATCGCTGCGGATATGCCGCTCGTCGGGCCGCGGATGCACGGTGATGCCCTGGGCGCCCGCCTCCAGGCACAGCTGCGCGGCCCGCAGCACATCGGGGATGCCCAGGTGCCGGGTGTTGCGCAGCAAGGCCACCTTGTTGACGTTGACCGACAGGGCTGTGCGGTGGCGGGGAGCGGGGGCGTGTACAGGAGCCATGGTGGGCATTGATCCCTTAGAAAGCCTGCAGATCGATCATCATCTGCCGGGTTTTGAAAACCTTCACATCGCAATGGTAGTGCAGCAGGGAGCGCAGCTGGGTTTTGAGCGCCGGCAAATGGTTCACACAGGCCTGCACCGTGTCGGTAAACGGCGCATCGTCCCTGAGCGTGTCCTGCAAATCCAGCCACTGGCTGCCCTGCAGGCTGGCGCGGTCGTCGTCATGCGCTTCGCGCAGGCCGGCCTCGGCCACCAGCACATAAGGCGTCTGCGGCTCCAGCGGCGCCAGGGTGGCAGTCTGGGCGTCCAGCGCCGGCAGCAGGCCGATGCCCTGCAGCAGGCGCAACTCGAACGCGCGCAAGGCCACCTCCAGCGTGTCGATGGTCTGGCTGGCCAGCAGCTGCACGGTGGCGGCATAGGCGTCGAACAGCACCGGGTGCGGGTCGTCGCGCGCCAGCAGGCGCATCAGCAACTCATTGAGGTAATAACCCGACAGCAGCGCGTCCCCGGTCGGCATGACATGCCCGCCCTGCCACTCGGCGCTGCGCAGCATGCGGATCTCGGCGTCGCCGCCAAAGGCAATGTGCAGCGGCTGCAGCGGCAGCAGGATGGGACGGAAATTCGAGCTCGGCTTCTTGGCCCCGCGCGCCACCAGCGCGATCCGGCCATAGCTGCGGGTGAACACTTCCAGGATCAGGCTGGACTCGCTCCAGTCGTAGCGGTGCAGGACGTAGGCTGGTTCGTCGCTGATGCGTTTGGTGGCCACGCGCTCAGCTCAGGCCGCGCCAGACACGCGAACAGAAAAATACAAGCAGGGGCCGTGGGTCCGGCTTTGCCGGCCCGCAGGCGCAGCGGCCCCCTTGGGGGGCAGCGCAGTACGCGAAGCGACAAGCGTGGGGGCTCTACTCATAGCCGAAGGTTTTGACGCGTGCCTCGTCGTCGGCCCAGCCGGAACGCACCTTGACCCAGATTTCCAGGAACACCTTGCCACCGGTCAGGGCTTCGAGTTCATGGCGGGCTTCGGTGCCGATGCGCTTGAGCTTTTCACCCTTCTCGCCAATGATCATGCCCTTGTGGCCGTCGCGCTCGACAACGATGGTGGCAGCGATCCGGCGCAACTCGCCCTCCTGCTCGAACTTGTCGATGATCACGGTCGAGGTGTAGGGCAACTCGTCGCCGGTCAGGCGAAACAGCTTTTCGCGGATGATCTCCGCCGCCATGAACCGCTCGCTGCGGTCGGTCAGCTCCTCGGCCCCGTACATCCAGGGCTGCGGGGGCAGGTATTTCTCGCAGATGCCGAACAGGCGCTCGACATCCTTGGCGTTGTTGGCCGACATCGGCACGAACTCGGCAAAATTGTGGCGCGCCTGCATCTCCTTGAGCCAGGGCGCGATGTCCGCGCGGCGGTGGATCAGGTCGAACTTGTTGGCCAGCAGGATCGCCGGCGTGTTCGCCGGCAACAGCGACAGCACCTTGGCATCGGCCTGGTTGAACTGGCCCGCCTCGACGACAAACACAATCAGGTCCACGTCGTTGACCGCGCCGACCACCGTTTTGTTGAGCGAGCGGTTCAGGGCATTGCCGTGCCGGGTCTGGAAACCGGGGGTGTCGACAAACACAAACTGGGTGGCGCCCAGCGTGCGCATGCCGGTGATGCGGTGCCGCGTGGTCTGCGCCTTGCGCGAGGTGATGCTGATTTTCTGCCCCACCAGCGCGTTGAGCAGGGTCGATTTGCCCACATTGGGCTTGCCCACGATGGCGATCAGGCCGCAGCGCTGGCCTTCGACCGGCGGCGCGTTGTTGGCCTGCGACGTCATGGCCTTGGCCAGCATGGCTTCCAGGGCCGCGTCCTGCGCGGGCACAACGGCCTCTGCCGGTTCAACAGCAGGCGCAGCCTTGGCCTTGGCTTTGGTAGTGCCGGCAGGCGCTGCCGGGCGTGCCGGCTTGGAGGGAGTCTTTTTTGCGGGGGTCATGGGGGTCGCCTGTTGGCGGCTGCGCTTGCAGCGCCTGTTTCAAATCAAGGGAGCGTTTTTACATAAGCCAGCATCGCGGCGGCCGCTGCCTGCTCGCCGGCGCGCCGCGAGCCGCCAATGCCGCGCTCCGCACGGCCGAATTCGCTGATTTCACATTCCACGTCAAAGGTCTGCTTGTGGGCTGCGCCCAGCGTTCCGACCACGCGGTAGATCGGCAGGTTCATTTTGCGGCCCTGCAGCCATTCCTGCAACTCCGTCTTCGGGTCTTTGCTGATGGCCTGCATGGTCGGGTTGATTTCGACGTCCTGGAACAGCCGGCGCACCAGGCGGTCGGCCTTGTCGAAACCGGCGTCCAGAAACACGGCACCAATGACCGCCTCCAGCGCATCGGCCAGAATCGACGGCCTTTTTTGTCCGCCCGACTTGGCTTCGCCCTCGCCGAGGCGTATCAACAGCGGCAAGCCAAGCTGCACGGCCAGCTTGTGCAGCGTGTCCTGCTTGACCAGGTTGGCGCGCACCCGCGACAAATCGCCCTCGGGCAACTCGCTCAGCCGCTCGTAGAGCAGCCCGGCCACCGCCAGGTTGAGCACGGAGTCGCCCAGAAACTCGACACGTTCGTTGTGGTCGGCCGAAAAGCTGCGATGGGTCAGGGCCTGCTGCAACAGGCGCGGATTGGAAAATTCGTGCTCCAGACGCGTTTGCAGCGCCTGCAGGTCAGGGCTCAGGGAAGGACTGGCACGCACTTATTTGGAGCGGCCGGTGTATTTGAGCAGCAGGTAAGCCGGCCCGCCAATGTGGATTTCCCGGTTGTAGGCAAAACTGACGGTCACCTTGTCGCCCTCTTTGCCGACTTCGAGGTCCTTGCCGCTGATCGACTTGATGTCATCAATCTGGGCCGCCTTGTCGAAAATCTGCCGCACCTCGGGCACGGTACTACCCTCGGCAGCCTTGTTGGCCGCCTTGGTGATGGCCTGGAACTCGACCAGCGTGGGAAACACCTGGGCGGCGATCACGCCCGCGAAAGCCAGTACGCCACCCACGAACAGGATGCCGATGAACGAAATGCCACGTTGCCGATTTTTCATCATGTGTTTCCCCAGCTGTTGTTAGTTGCGCCCCATGCCCCGTGCTGCTCCCGCCTTGCCGGCAGGGCCAGCCCGGATCATCCCTCAGTCCACCTTGCCGATGCGTTTGAGGTTACCAAAATTCATCCAGACAAAAAAGGCCTTGCCGACGATGTTGGCCTCGGGCACAAAACCCCAGTAACGCGAATCCAGCGAATTGTCGCGGTTGTCGCCCATCATGAAATAGTGCCCCTGCGGCACCTTGCAAACCACGCCCTCGCTACTGTAACGGCAATTTTGCCGATAGGGAAAGTCGGCTGCGCCGGCAATAAAGGCCGGCCGGTCCTCGTCATTGAGCACGCGGTAGGGCTTGTTGCCGCTGGTTTCCTGGAACTGCTTGGCGTAACGCAGGGCGTCTTCGTCAAAGAAATCAGGCAGCGCCACCTTGGATACAGGCTTGCCGTTGATGGTGAGTTTTTTGTTCAGGTAGGCCACCTCGTCACCGGGCACACCGACCACCCGCTTGATGTAGTCCAGGCTGGGCTGGGGCGGGTAACGGAACACCATCACATCGCCGCGCTGCGGACTGTTGTTGTCAACAATTTTGAGATTGATGACCGGAAGCCGCACGCCGTAATGGAATTTGTTGACAAGGATCAGGTCGCCCACCAGCATGGTCGGAATCATGGAGCCGGACGGAATCTTGAAAGGCTCGAACAGGAAAGAACGCAACAGAAACACGACCACGATGACCGGGAAAAGCCCGGCGGTCCAGTCCAGCCACCAGGGCTGCATGATGACCCTGGCCCGGGCCTCCTCGATGTTGCCGTCCACCTGGCTGATGCCCCTGGCGGCCAGCTCGCTGCGGCGCCGGACCGCCTCCTGCTCGATGATTTCGGCCGCCTTGCGGCGCTGGGGCCAGAAGTAAAATTTCTCGGCCAGCCAGTAAAGGCCCGTGACCACGGTCGCAAGAAACAGCAGCAGGGAGAAGTTGCCTTCCACCATGCCCATGTACCAGGCGCCGCCGTAACCGGCAAACAGGATCAGCACCAGCGCAGTGAGCGTACTCATGAAACCCAGCATTATTCTTCTACCTGCAGGATGGCCAGGAAGGCCTCCTGGGGGACTTCCACCGAACCGATTTGTTTCATGCGTTTTTTACCCGCTTTTTGTTTTTCAAGAAGCTTTTTCTTGCGTGAAATGTCGCCACCGTAACACTTGGCAATCACGTTCTTGCGCAGCGCCTTGATTGTCTCACGCGCAATGATGTTGGCCCCGATGGCCGCCTGGATCGCGACGTCGAACTGCTGGCGGGAAATGATCTCGCGCATCTTGGCCACCACCGCCCGGCCGCGGTAGGCCGACTGGCTGCGGTGAACAATGATGGACAGCGCATCGACCTTCTCGCCGTTGAGCAGGATGTCGACCTTGACCACGTCGGACGCCCGGAACTCCTTGAACTCGTAATCCATGGACGCGTAGCCGCGCGAGACCGATTTGAGCTTGTCGAAGAAGTCCAGCACGATCTCGCCCAGCGGCATTTCGTAGGTCAGCATGACCTGCTTGCCGTGGTAAGCCATGTTGAGCTGCACGCCGCGCTTGAGGTTGGCCAGCGTCATGACGGCGCCCACGTACTCCTGCGGCATGTACAGGTGCACGGTCACGATGGGCTCGCGGATCTCGTTGACCCTGCCGGCGTCGGGAATTTTCGACGGGTTTTCGACCATGATGATCTCGCCGTCGGCCTTGAGCACCTGGTAGACCACGCTGGGCGCGGTCGTGATCAGGTCCTGGTCGAACTCGCGCTCGAGCCGCTCCTGCACGATCTCCATGTGCAGCAGCCCCAGAAAACCGCAGCGAAAACCAAAACCCAACGCCTGGCTGACTTCCGGTTCGTAATGCAGGGACGCATCGTTGAGCTTGAGCTTTTCCAGCGCGTCGCGCAGCGAGTCGTACTCGCTGGCTTCGGTCGGGTACAGACCGGCAAATACCTGCGGCTGGATTTCCTTGAAGCCGGGCAAGGCCTCGGTGGCGGTGGCGGCCGCGCCGCCGGTGCCCGGCCTGATCAGCGTCACGGTGTCGCCGACCCGCGCCGCCTGAAGTTCCTTGATGCCGGCAATGATGAAGCCGACCTCGCCCGCTTCCAGCGCGGGACGCGGCTCGGTATGCGGCGTGAATACCCCCAGCTGGTCGGCGTTGTAAGTGGCCTCGCTGGCCATCAGCTTGATGCGCTCGCCCTTGACCAGCCGGCCGTCCACCACACGCACCAGCATCACGACACCCACATAGGCGTCGTACCAGCTGTCGACAATCATCGCGCGCAGCGGCCCGTCCGGGTTGCCCTGCGGCGGCGGGATGCGGGCAATCACCGCCTCCAGGATTTCGTCGATGCCCATGCCGGTCTTGGCGCTGCAGGGAATCGCGTCAGTGGCATCGATGCCGATCACGTCCTCGATTTCCTGCTTCGCGTTTTCCGGATCGGCCTGCGGCAAATCCATCTTGTTGAGCACCGGCACCACCGTCACGCCGAGGTCGAGTGCGGTGTAGCAGTTGGCCACGGTCTGCGCTTCCACACCCTGGCTCGCATCGACCACCAGCAGCGCACCTTCGCAGGCCGACAGCGAGCGGCTCACTTCATACGAGAAGTCGACGTGGCCGGGCGTGTCGATCAGATTGAGGTTGTAAACCTGGCCGTCGAGGGCCTTGTATTTGAGCGCGGCGGTCTGCGCCTTGATGGTTATCCCACGCTCCTTTTCCAGATCCATGGAGTCGAGCACCTGCGCGCTCATCTCGCGATCCTGCAATCCGCCGCAACGCTGGATGATGCGATCGGCCAGCGTGGATTTGCCGTGATCAATGTGCGCAATGATCGAAAAATTTCTGATGTGATTCATCAAAGGGAACGCCTAAGTGCTTGAAAGTATTGCGAAGAGCCCGCGGTCAATTCGCGAAAGCCATAAAAAAGGGCGCGTCACTTGTGACGCGCCCTGAACCAACAATCTATGGCAACTGCGATAGTTGGAAGCTTCATTGTAGGCAAAAAGCCGACCACGCATAGCCTCGAAATTGCCAAATTTTTCTCGTTGCAGGGCAGCAACATGAATCTTATACACAAGTTATTCACAATTTTAACCGAGAGCCTATGGACAACATGTGGGTGATCTGTGGATCAGCAGTGAATCGTGCCAATTCATGCAGCGTAGCGGTTTTTTCAACGCTTGATATATCGGAATGATCCGGAATATGGCTTCCATTCTACCCAAATCGCTCATTAGCCAAATCTCAAGTTAGCAGACGCAAACATTCGTCGAGCCCGGGAGCAAGGAAAAAATATTTTTTTGACATGCCGGTCAGACGGCATTTCAGGCAAAACCCCCAAGCCCGTCAGGGTATGGGGGTTGCCAGGACAGGCTTCTGCGCGGTCGGCGGGCATGGTTGCCCACCCCTCGCAGCCCTTAACGCAAGGGTCGGATCAGCGCGAACTGCGCCACGTCGCCGCGCCGGAACAGCACGTTGATCACCTTGCTCTTGTCGGTTTTGGCCAGCACCGCTTCAAAGTCCTTGACGCTGGTGACCTCCGTGTTTGCAATCGCCAGAATCACATCGCCCTCACGCAGGCCGGCCCGCGCGGCGGCGCCCTCACTCGCATCCACCTTGACGCCGCCCTTGAGCTTGAGCTCCTTCTTCAGGGCCTCGGGCAACTCGCTGACCACCAGCCCGATCACCTGCGCCGGTCCGGCCACCGGCGCTTTACTCTCGGGCGCCTGGGCCTTGCGCACCGGCTTTTCTGCCTCCACCTCGGCAATCGTCACGTTGAAGTCCCGGGTACTGCCGCGCCTGAAGACGGTGATCGTGGTTTTGGTACCGGGCTTCACATTGCCCACCATACGCGGCAGGTCGGTTGCCCGGTCAATCACCTTGCCCTCAAATCTGGTGATGATGTCGCCCGCTTCGATCCCGGCTTTTTCCGCAGGCGATCCGGCTTCGACGCCACGCACAAGCGCACCTTGCGGCTTGCCCAGTCCGATGGACTCCGCGACGTCCTTGCTGACTTGGTCGATCTGCACGCCGATGCGACCGCGCGTCACCCGTCCATTGGTGCGCAACTGGTCGGCCACGCGGGTGGCCTCGTCAATTGGAATGGCAAACGAGATGCCCTGGAAGCCACCGGAGCGCGAGTAGATCTGGCTGTTGATACCCACCACCTCGCCACGCATGTTGATCAGCGGGCCGCCCGAGTTGCCCGGGTTGATCGCCACATCGGTCTGGATGAAAGGCAGGTAGTCGCCGGTGTCACGCTGTTTGGCGCTGACAATGCCGGCGGTCACCGTGTTCTCGAGGCCAAAAGGCGAACCGATTGCCATGACCCACTCACCCACCTTCAGGCGGCTGATGTCGCCGATTTTCACGGCCGGCAAGCCAGCAGCCTCGATTTTGACCAGGGCCACATCGGTGCGCTTGTCGGTACCGATGATCTTCGCCTTGAACTCGCGCTTGTCCGTCAGCGTCACCAGCACCTCATCGGCGCCTTCGACGACATGGGCATTGGTCATGACCAGCCCGTCGGTGCTGAGGATGAATCCCGAACCCACCCCGCGCGGCTGCTCTTCGTCAGGCTGGCCACGGTCCGGCTTGGGCGTACGCGGCATGTTGGGTGGCACCGGAATGCCGAAGCGCCGGAAAAACTCCAGCATCTGCTCGTCGGCGCTGCCGGCTGCGCCGGCCTTGACTTTTTCAACGGTCCGGATGTTGACGACCGAAGGACCGACCGCTTCGACCAGGTCCGTAAAGTCCGGCAGGGTCCTGACTTGCGCCATCACCGGCTGCACAGGCATCACGGCCAGGACGGTGCCCAACGCCAGCGTACCGGCGACGAGGCAGGAGCGACCTTGTTTCCAGTTCAATATATGCATCATCAGCCTTTGAAGAAATTGTCGGAAAAGAAGAGAAAACCGCGTGTTGAATCAGCTGCCGGCCGACCCGCAACCCCGGGCAGGGGCCAGGACGACATGAGGGCGCTATTTCCTGCGTTCAAGACCATTGGCAAACAGGCTCAGGGTGGCCATGGGTACCTCGCCCATCACGGTCAGCCAGTAAGCATCGACACGCCGGGTCAGCGACTGCGTGGCACCCAGGGACACCCTGGATTCCCGGAGATGGCGCTGGGCATCAAACGACTCGACAAAAATCGATACCGACGCCAGGCCGTCCGAAAAAACCCACTGCATGGGCTCGCTTCCCGACTGCCCCGCGAGCGGGCGCTTGTAGCAACTCATGGACTGAAAGCCCGGCACCGGCGTTTTCATCACCCAGCCTTCGGCGCTGGCCGTGGTCTTGACCAGTCCCGGTTTTTCGACCCGGTAGCCGTCGACCTTGGCCATCATTTGCGCCAGCTTGTCGATCCTGACCGGCGCATCGAGCTGCAATTCCGAAAAAGCCGCCTGCTCCAGCACCTTGCCATCGGCATCGAGCGTCTGCAGCTTGACGACCATGCCCTTCTTCTGTTCGGCCCAGACGCGGTAGCCGAAGCGCATGGTGTCGCGGGGAATCAGGGCGACGATGTCGGCCTCCACCCCTGCCACCCGCTCGCTGCCCTCCTGCCGGGCCTTGTAGAAATCGGCGATGTGGCTGTCGGTGGACTTGAGCAGCTGGGGAAAAAGGCCCAGCGACTCCTGCTTTTCGGCACGCACCACCTTCTGGTCGGGCATGAAGGTCACGACCTGGTCGTTGTGCCGGAAAACAGTACGCGGGGCCCCGGTCAGGGTCTCGACCTTTTCGATCTGCTGGGTTCCGTCGCAGACATGCCAGATCTTCGCGCTGGACATGACGCCGCCGGAGGACACCACAAAAGTGCCCACATAAGACCGGTTTCTGGAGGCTTCATGCATGCGCATCAACCAATCGTTGATGCTCCTGGGCTCCGCCGTCTGGCCCGGTGCTGCTGTTGTTGCTGCCGGCGCCGGGGCCTGGGCCTGGGCTGCCACATAATTTGTAGCACCCAGCGCACACACAGCAAGGGCCAGCGGGCGAAAATAGCTGAAATTCATGAGGTGAACCGGCCTGGCGTTGCCTGCAGCGGCCACGTCAGCGACGCTCGCCCTGGGGCGACTCGAAGGTGGCGTTTCGCAGGAAGCCCGAGGGCATCTGCAGGGCGGAGGTGCCGCCCAGTTGCCGGTGCGCTGCCAGCAGCTCCTGCGTTCTCGCATCGCGCACCAGGGTGCCCTGCTCAGACACCACCAGCACCTGCTGCGCAGCAGGCTCCGTGCGGGCCAGTTGCGGTGCAGTCGATGGCGACAGCAGGCCGGCTCCGGCATTCCAGGCAATCGCCGCCACGGCAGCAACCGATGCAAAACCCGCCACCAGCCTCCAGGGGAAGCTGGCGTCGTTCGCGGCCTCTTCCCCGACCCGCCCGGCCGGCGCGTGGCGCACTTCCGGCAGGGCCGGCGCAGCAACGACGATCGGCTCCTGGCTCAGGCGCACCCGCAGGCGTTCCACAAAGGCCGTATCCGCGGCGTGCGGGCTCAGTTCCGGCGAGCGCAACACATCGCCAATCAGGTGATAGGTGTTCCAGCTGTCCAGCGCCTGGGCATCGGCCTCGCAGGCCGCCAGCGCACGGGCAAAGTCCTCGCTCGCCAGCTGGCCGTCAGCCAGAGCGGAGATCAACTCACTGTGTTGCGTCATCGGTTTCATGGTGTCCATGGGCAGCTTGGGTCTGCCGGTTTCAATCGTTTACTCTGTCGTTCACTCTGTCTTGCATCGACTCGTCGCTATTTCCGGGCAAACTACCAGCGCTTGCCGGACTGGTTCTCCAGCAAGGGCTTGATCCTTGCAGAAATCGCTTCCCGGGCCCTGAAGATGCGCGAACGCACGGTGCCGATCGGGCAGTTCATGACTTCCGCAATCTCTTCATAACTCAGCCCTTCAATTTCCCGCAGCGTGATGGCCTGGCGCAACTCCTCGGGCAAAGCCTCCATGGCGGCGTTGACCATTTGCGCGATTTCCTTGCCGGCCAGCACGGCCTCGGGCGTTTCCGAACTGATTAGTTCGTTTTCCAGCGGGGAAGTTTCATCGCTTTCATCGCTTTGGCCGGATTTGAAGGAATTCTCTGAGACCGTGGGGTCGCGCTTGAGCTCCATCAAGGCCTTTTTGGCGGTATTGACGGCGATGCGGTACAGCCAGGTGTAGAACTGGGCCTCGCCCCTGAACTGGGCCAGCGCGCGGTAGGCACGAATAAAGGTTTCCTGGGCGATGTCCTCGACCAGGTCCACATCGCGAACCATGCGCCCGATCAGGCGCTGGATGCGGCGCTGGTACTTGATCACCAGCAATTCAAAGGCCTTCTGGTCCCCCGCGACCGTGCGCTCGACCAGCATGGCATCGCTGTCACTTGGCGCAGCCGGCTCCTGCGGGGACTCGTCGGTACTCATGAACCGGAGCGCGGCGAAGCAGACTGCGCCGGAAAATCTGACATGACCGGGCTGGCGTCCCATGGCACCAGGTCCGCAGACGGCCTGTGCTGCGCGTGAACGGCGCGGCGCAAATCCAGCCAGCGCTCGGGCTGGGTCGAACGGCCAGCCCAGAGCCACAAGGTCGCGTGGTCCTGGTTCTCCAGTCGCAGCAGCATGGTGCGCTGGAGATCGAGTGCAACCGCCAGATCACGCACCGGTGTGCCCGACCGGTAACCCTGGCTTTCCCAGCGCCAGTCCTGCCCGTCCCAGCGCAGCTGGCCGACCGGCGAGTGAAGCCATGCCCATCCGGCAGCAAGCCCGGCAGCCAGCACGACGGCCAGGGCCATCCACAAGCGCCAGTCTGCAGCGGGTGCAGCGCGCCACCACAGGGACAGCACGCCGAACCCGGCGAGCCAGAGGCCCAGCACGGCCAAGCCCTGGAAATGCGAACGCCCCAGCGGGTAAGTAACCGGCGGGGCGTTATGCATGGTCAGGGTGCGAAGTGGCGGGAATCAGGTGCGGCTGGACGTGTGGAATGGTGAAAGGCCTCAGACGCGCTTGAACACCAGCGTCCCGTTGGTGCCGCCAAAACCGAAGTTGTTTTTGACAGCCACTTCGATGTTGGCGTCACGGGCCGTGTTCGCGCAGTAATCCAGATCGCACTCGGGATCCTGGTTGAAGATATTGATGGTCGGCGGAATTTTCTGGTGGTGCAGTGCCAGCACGGTAAACACCGACTCGATGCCGCCGGCGCCACCGAGCAGGTGCCCGGTCATGGACTTGGTCGAACTGACCACCAGGTTTTTGGCATGGTCGCCAAACGCGGCCTTGATGGCATTCGTCTCGTTCAGGTCACCCAGCGGTGTCGAGGTGCCGTGCGCATTGAGGTACTGCACGTCGCTGGCATTGACGCCAGCGTCCTTGAGGGCCATGTCCATGGAACGGCGCGGGCCGTTCACGTCGGGCGTGGTCATGTGATACGCGTCACCGCTCATGCCGAAACCGATCACCTCGGCGTAAATCTTCGCGCCGCGCGCCTTGGCGTGTTCGTACTCTTCGAGCACCAGCACACCGCCGCCCTCGCCGAGCACAAAGCCGTCCCGGTCCTTGTCCCAGGGACGCGATGCCGTCTTCGGGTCTTCGTTGCGGGTCGACAGGGCACGGGCTGCGGCAAAACCGCCCACCCCCAGCGGCGACACCGTCGCCTCCGCACCGCCGGCCACCATGACGTCGCAATCACCATGCTCGATCATGCGTGCCGACAGGCCGATCGCATGCAGGCCGGTGGTACAGGCCGTCACAACGGCAATGTTGGGGCCCTTGAAGCCGAACTTGATCGACACATGCCCGGAGATCATGTTGATGATCGAGGCCGGCACAAAAAATGGGGAAATCCGGCGCGGACCCCGGTTGATCAGCTCGGTGTGCGTCTGCTCGATCATTGGCAAGCCGCCAATGCCCGAGCCGATGTTGCAGCCGATGCGTGTCGCCAGCTCTTCGTCCAGCGCGTCACCCGTGGGCAAGCCGCTGTCGGCCACCGCCTGGCAGGCCGCGGCCAGACCCAGGTGAATGAAGCGGTCCATGTGCCGGGCTTCCTTTTCAGG
This sequence comes from Pseudomonadota bacterium, assembly GCA_040389085.1. Classification (GTDB taxonomy): domain Bacteria; phylum Pseudomonadota; class Gammaproteobacteria; order Burkholderiales; family Burkholderiaceae_C; genus Polaromonas. The sequence goes on along the minus strand of JAZKAP010000008.1, from coordinate 157,923 downwards.
GATGTAATCCGTGATGTCGAAGCCCTTGACCTCACCTGCAAATTTGCAGGCGAAGCTGCTTGCATCAAATTGCGTGATCAGGTCAATGCCGGGCGTTCCGGCAAGTACATTGGCCCAGGAGTCGGCCACGGTGTTACCCACCGGGCTGACACAACCCAGACCTGTCACAACGACGCGACGACGGCTCATGCGCAAATCCTGAAGAAAGTCCCGAAAGACCGGAGGCCTTTCGAGCGAGCTGAAAAAAGACCGGAGTCTTTAGGCTTTTTGATGGGTGTTCGCGTAGTCAATCGCGTTCTGAACGGTGGTGATCTTCTCGGCGTCTTCGTCGGGGATCTCGATGCCAAACTCGTCTTCCAGAGCCATGACCAGTTCTACGGTGTCAAGCGAGTCAGCGCCCAGATCGGCCACAAAGGCTTTTTCGCTGGTGACCTGGCCTTCTTCCACGCCAAGTTGCTCGGCAATGATTTTCTTAACACGTGCTTCGATATCGCTCATAGTTCCCTCTGAGGGTTGTGAATTAATCCGTGATTTTAGCGTTGTTGGGGTTGATTCCCCAACCCGCCAGCCGGACGGATAAAACCCGGCTTGTGGTCCGGTGCCTGCAGGCTGCATGCGTCACCATTATTCATGATCCTGGTGACACTGGGCAGATCGGCAGCCGCCGGATGATTTACATGTACATCCCGCCGTTGACGTGAAGCTCCTGCCCGGTGATGTAGCCGGCCTGCGGGCTCGCTACAAAGGCCACGGCATGCGCAATGTCCTGCGGCTTGCCCAGGTGCCCCAGCGGAATCTGTCCCAGCAGCGCCTTCTGTTGTTCCTCGGGCAAACCTGCCGTCATGTCGGTCTCAATAAATCCTGGCGCCACGCAGTTGACGGTGATGTTGCGGCTGCCGAGCTCGCGGGCCAGCGCACGGGTCATGCCTGCCACGCCAGCCTTGGCCGCTGCGTAATTGGCCTGGCCGGCGTTGCCGGAAGCGCCCACCACCGAGGTGATGCTGATGATGCGGCCATAACGCTGCTTCATCATGGTGCGCATCACGGCGCGGCTCATGCGGAACACCGCCTTGAGGTTGGTGTCCAGCACCGCGTCCCAGTCATCGTCCTTCAGGCGCATGGCCAGCATGTCGCGCGTGATGCCGGCATTGTTGACCAGCACCTGCAGCCCGCCATGCTCCTTGACGATGGCATCGATCAGCGCCTCGGCGGCCGCTGCGTCATTGACGTTGAGATTTTTACCGGCACAACCGGGAAAAGCAGCCAGCGCCTGGCTGATTTTGGCGGCGCCATCGTCCGTGGTGGCCGTGCCAATCACTTTCAGGCCGCGCTGCGCCAGTTCCAGCGCAATCGCCGCGCCGATCCCGCGCGATGCGCCGGTGACCAGGGCTACCTGACCTTCAAATTTGACCTCGCTCATACCAGAGCCTCCTTCGCCTGCGCCAGGCTGTCCGGATCAAACAGGGCCACGCCCGTCATGTCCGCATCGATACGTTTGACCATGCCGGCGAGCACCTTGCCGGGCCCGCATTCGACCACCGTGGTGATGCCGCGCGCCTTGATGGCCTGCACACATTCGACCCAGCGCACCGGTCCGAAGGCCTGCTCGTAGAGGGCTGCGCGGATACGGTCGGGATCGCTCTCGACAGCGACCGCAATGTTGTTGATCACCGGGATCTGCGGCGCTGCGAAGGCCGTGGCCGCCAGTTTTTCCCGGAGCCTGTCCGCCGCGGGCTTCATGAGGCTGGAGTGAAACGGTGCCGACACCGGCAGCGGCAAGGCGCGCTTGGCGCCGTTGGCCTTGAGGACTTCGCAGGCTTTTTCCACGGCCGCCTTGCTGCCGGCAATCACGGTCTGCATCGGGTCGTTGAAGTTGACCGCCTCCACCACTTCCGCGGTGTTCAGGCCAAAACTGCGAACGGCTTCGGCGCAACCTTCAATCACACGGGACGCTTCCATGCCCAGAATGGCCGCCATCGCACCGATACCCACAGGCACCGCCTCCTGCATGGCCTGCGCGCGAAAGCGCACCAGCGGCGCAGCCTGCGCGAGAGTCAACACGCCCGAAGCCACCAGCGCGGAATATTCACCGAGCGAATGCCCGGCGACCACCGCCGGCGCGACGCCGGTCTCGGCCATCCAGGCCCGGTAAGCCGCCACACCGGCGACCAGCATCACGGGCTGCGTGTTGGTGGTCAGGCCCAGCGCCTCCTTGGGGCCCTGGCTGATCAGCTGGGCCAGGTCCTCGCCCAGCGCATCCGAGGCCTCCCGCAGCGTCTCCCGCACGGCCGGATGCTCGCCCCAGGCGTCGAGCATGCCAACGGCCTGCGAACCCTGTCCGGGAAAAACAAAAGCAAAAGGTTTCATAAAAAAGTATCGATAAAAACAGCTTCCCGCCCTGATGGAACGGGCGCAAGCCGCTATAGATTCAGGAGTACCGCACCCCAGGTGAAGCCACCGCCAACCCCTTCGAGCAGCAGCGTCTCCCCTTTTTTGATCTGGCCGCTACGCACCGCCACATCGAGCGCCAGCGGAATGGAGGCTGCCGAGGTGTTGCCGTGCTGGTCCACCGTGACGATGACCTTGTCCATGGACATCTTGAGCCTCTTGGCGGTGCCCTGCATGATGCGGATGTTGGCCTGGTGGGGAACCAGCCAGTCAATGTCGCTCTCCTGCAGGCCTGCCTTGACCAGGGTTGCACGCGCCGCATCTTCGAGAACACCGACCGCGAGTTTGAAAACGGCCTGCCCGTCCATCTTGAGCAGCGGATCACCCAGCACCTTGCCGCCGGACACGGTGCCCGGCACACACAGGATGCCGACGTGTTTGCCGTCGGCATGCAGGTCGCTGGCCAGGATGCCGGGCGTCTCGGACGCCTCCAGCACCACGGCGCCGGCGCCGTCACCAAACAACACGCAGGTGGTGCGGTCCGAAAAATCGAGAATGCGCGAAAACACCTCGGCGCCAATGACCAGCGCCTTGCTGGCCGAACCGGTCTTGATCAGGGCGTCGGCGATGGTCAGCGCATACACAAAGCCGCTGCAGACCGCCTGCACGTCAAACGCCGGGCAACCGGCGATGCCGAGTTTGTTCTGCAGGATGCAGGCTGCCGAAGGGAACACCATGTCGGGCGTCGACGTGGCCACGATGATCAGGTCAATATCGCCGGGCTGGAGTCCAGCTGCCTGCAGGGCGTTTTTGGCGGCTTCCACCCCCAGGTCGCTGCTGCAGACACCGGGCTCGGCAAAGTGGCGGGCACGAATGCCGGTGCGCTCGACAATCCAGTCGTCGGAGGTTTCAACCCCCTGCGCCGCCAGTTCGGCGGCCAGCTCGGCATTGCTCAGACGGCGCGGCGGCAGATAGCTGCCGGTGCCTGTGATACGTGAATAAGGGCTCATGAATAACTTAGTGTGCGGCGCCAGAGGCGGCCAGTTCAGCCTGCGCCGGAACGACTGGGGGTTCCGCAGGCGGCGCACCGGCCATGGCCAGCAGCGGCGCCGCGTGAGCAATGCGTTCCCTCACCCGGTCCAGCAAATTGTTGCGAGCTGCATCATAAGCCCGATTCAGGGCCTGCTCGAAGGCGAACGCATCAGCCGATCCGTGGCTCTTGAAGACCAGGCCGCGAAGCCCCAGCAAGGCCGCGCCGTTATAGCGACGGTAATCCATGCGACTTTTAAGCGCACTTAGCACCGGATAAGCCATGATGGCAGCAATTTTCGTAAAAATGTTGCGCGAGAATTCCGCCTTAAGGAATCCAACAATCATGCCGGCAAGACCTTCACTGGCCTTGAGGGCCACATTGCCGACAAAACCGTCACAGACCACGATGTCCACCACGCCCTTGAAAATATCGTTACCCTCGACATTGCCGTAAAAATTAAGATCACCACTTTTAGCAGCAGATCGCAGCAATTCACCAGCTTTTTTAATTGTTTCACTGCCTTTTATCGCTTCTTCGCCGATATTGAGCAGCCCCACGCTGGGGTTGGATTTGTCGGCGATGGCCGCGACCAGGGCAGAACCCATGACCGCAAACTGGAACAGATGGTCTTCCGTGCAGTCGACATTGGCCCCGAGGTCCAGCACCGTGGTGGCGCCACCCTTGGCGTTGGGGATTTGCCCGGCGATCGCGGGGCGGTCAATGCCGTCCAGTGTCTTGAGGATGTAGCGCGAAATGGCCATCAGCGCGCCGGTGTTGCCGGCCGAGACGGCGGCTTGCGCGGCGCCGTCCTTGACCTGCGCAATCGCCACCCGCATGGACGAGTCCTTTTTGCGCCGCAGGGCGACTTCGATCGGGTCGTCCATGGTCACCACCTCGGTGGCAGCGACCACCTGGCAGCGCGAATGGGCCTGAAGACGGGGAAACAGCGGGTGGGCCGCCAGCACGGCAGGCTGGCCTACCAGCAGGATGGCCGCTTCGGGGTGGCTGTCCAGGAAGGACAGACTGGCGGGCACGGTGACCTGCGGGCCGACATCACCACCCATGGCGTCGACAGCTATCCTGATCATGGCAGGACCGGTGCAGTCAGGAAATGGGAATTCAACAAAACAAAGGCCCGCAGGATGAGTGCGGGCCAGTCGTTAAAGCGCGAAATTACGCTTCGGATTTTGTTTTCAGCACCTTGCGGCCACGGTAAAAACCGGTGGGGCTGATGTGATGACGCAGGTGCGTCTCACCGGTGGTGGACTCGACAGCAATGCCCGGAACGGTCAAAGCGTTGTGCGCGCGGTGCATGCCGCGCTTGGAAGGTGATTTTTTGTTCTGCTGGACGGCCATGATCCGCTCCTGAGGGGGTATAGGGTGGGTAAATTACGCACAAAACCCGTGAGCGGGTCCTGGCGCCAAGCCTTTGATTATAGCGCGATACGGCCGGCTTTTCCAGTTACCGTTGTCAGGCAGGCCCCAACACCCCGGAAAGCAACCTCGCGCACCCGTCGGCACAGCGCCAGCCCGCACGGCCCGTCGGGACTGTTTCTGGTTATTTTTTCTTTTTCAGCTGCGCCAGGGCGGCAAAAGGGTGAGGCTTGGCGTCTTCCTGTTGCGCCAGCTCGCCCTCGCCGGCACTGAACACCGGTGCCACCGGACAGGTCTCGTGCATGGGCACCAGCGGCAGGGCCATCAGCAGTTCGTCCTCGACCACGGCCAGCAGGTCAAATTGCGGCGCCATCACCAGCAGGTCTTCCTCGGACTGGTCGTCCTCGGCCATGGCAATGTCTTCATCGGCCACAAAGCGGTACCACTGGTTCACGTCCAGCGCGGTGGGCACTGCGCCCATGCAGCGCTGGCAGGTCAGCGGTAGGGTCGCGCTGGCCTGCAGGTGTAGCCAGACCTCGTCTTCAGCACCCGCGTGCGGCCGCAGCTCGGCCCGCGCCTGCCAGTTAACAGCCAAATCGGGCGCCAGCCCATGTATTTCGTGCGCCAGGCGCTCCATATTTGATAGTGGCGTGCGCTCGACGAGCGGCTTGCCCTCCTGGGCGAAGGCCTGCATGTTGAGCCGGCGGGCGTGAAGATGTCTGGACATGGCAGCAGTGTAAGAGAATCGACGCATGAACCCTGCACCTTCTCCCGACGCCCGCAACGGCGCCCACCCCCCAACAGCGCGCCGCCTGATCCTGGGCTCAACCTCGCCCTACCGCCGTGAACTGCTGCAACGCCTGCAGATTCCCTTTGAAGTGGCCTCCCCCGCGGTCGACGAAACCCCGCTGCCCGGCGAAGCCCCGGCGCCCCTGGCCCGGCGGCTGGCCCTGGCCAAGGCGCATGCCGTGGCCGCGGCTTTTCCCGATGCGGTGGTGATCGGTTCCGACCAGGTCGCCGACCTCAACGGCCAGGCCCTCGGCAAGCCCGGCAACCATGCCAACGCCGTCGTCCAGCTTCGCCAGATGAGCGGCCGGAGCGTGGTGTTCCAGACCGCCGTGGCGGTGGTCTGCCTGCAAAGCGGGTTTGAACAGACCGACCTGGCAGCTGTGAAAGTGCAGTTTCGCGCGCTCGGCGATGAGGAGATCGAAAACTACCTGCAGGCCGAGCAGCCTTACGACTGCGCCGGCAGCGCCAAAAGCGAAGGGCTGGGCATCGCCCTGCTGGAGGCCATCGAGAACGACGACCCGACCGCATTGGTCGGCCTGCCCCTGATACGCACCTGCCGGATGATCCAGGCCGCCGGCATCCCGCTGCTGCCGGCACGCAAGGACCGGCCATGACCGGCACCCCCAAAGGCCGGCTTTACCTGGTGCCCGCGCCGCTGGATTTCGGCTGCGACGTGATGGCCCCGCTCCAGGACGTGATGCCGCTGGGCACGCTGCAAATTGCTGCGACTCTTTCCTGCTGGATTTGCGAAAACGCCAAAAGCACGCGCGCTTACCTCAAGCGGGTGGGCGAGGTGGTGCCGCTGCAGCAGCCGGTGCAGGCGCAGCAGATCCAGGAACTGCCGCGCGAGGTGCATAAAAAGGGCGACCATGGCGGCAACTTCGACGCCCGCCCGCTGCTGGCGCCGGCGCTGGCCGGCCGGGACATCGGCCTGGTCAGCGAAGCCGGCATGCCGGCGATTGCCGACCCGGGCTCGTCCGTCGTTCGCGCCGCGCATGACCTGGGCCTGCAGGTGTTGCCGCTGGTGGGACCGATGTCGCTGATGCTGGCACTCGCCGCCAGCGGGCTGAACGGCCAGAATTTTGCGTTTGTCGGCTACCTGCCGCAGGACGGCGGCGAACGCAGCCAGCGCATCCGGGAACTCGAATCACTGGCGCTGAAGACCGGCCAGACGCAGATCTTCATTGAAACGCCTTACCGCAACACCGCCCTGCTGCAGGCGCTGCTGCAGACGCTGCAGCACAACACCCGGCTGGCCCTGAGCTGCGGCCTGAGCCTGCCCGACGGCTGGTCGCACAGCGCCGCGGTCAGCACCTGGAAACGCGACAAGCCTGCTGCACCGCTGGCTCTGCCCACGGTGTTCTGCATAGGCCGATAAAACCGCGCGGCAACAAAAAAAAAGCCCGCATCTAGCGGGCTTTTTTTCCTGGCAACTGGCAACCGGCCAGCGGATGTGCTGTTTCAGCGAATCGCAGGAACGGTCTTCAGCGTGCGAATTGCACCGTCCCCGATGGCCGCGCCAAACTTCTTGGCCAGGCGTTCGGCAACGTTTTCACGGCGCGTGTAGTCGATGATTTCTTCGGTCTTGACGATTTCACGGGCCACATAGTCGAGCGAGCCCAACTGGTCCGCCAGACCCAGCTCGATGGCCTGCTGGCCGGTCCAGAACAGGCCGCTGAACATCTCCGGCGTTTCCTTGAGCCGTTTGCCACGGCCGTTTTTGACCACCGCGATGAACTGCTGGTGGATCTGGTTCAGCATGGTCTGGGCGTAGGCGCGCTGCTGTTCGGTCTGCGGGCTGAACGGGTCCAGGAAACCCTTGTTCTCGCCGGCGGTCATGAGGCGGCGCTCCACGCCCAGCTTGTCCATCAGGCCGGTAAAACCAAAGCCGTCCATCAGCACGCCGATGCTGCCGACGATGCTGGCCTTGTCGACAAAAATCCTGTCGGCCGAGGCGGCGACGTAATACGCCGCCGAGGCGCAGGTTTCTCCGACCACGGCATAGACGGGTTTCTTGTGTTTGGCCTTGAGGCGCACGATCTCGTCGTTCATCATGCCGGCCTGCACCGGGCTGCCACCGGGTGAATTGATCAGCAGCACCACGGCTTTGGCGCCTTCGTCTTCAAACGCGGCGCGCAGCGCGGCATTGACGAACTCGGCGCTCGCGTCGGCCCCGTCGGCGATTTCACCCTTGATTTCCACCACCGCGGTGTGCGGCGCGCTGACGTTGGTGGTGGCCGCGCTGCGGTGCAAGGCAAACCACACCAGGAACACAAAAAAGGCCAGCCAGGACAGGCGCACAAAGGTCTTCCAGCGGCGCGTGGCCTTCTGCTCGTTGAGGGCGGCAAAAGCCAGCTTCTCCAGCGTCGCGCGCTCCCAGCCCGGCTCCGCCGTCAGGTCGGTCCTGCGACCTGCTACGTTTTCAGGAGCTGTCTGCGCCCGTGTTTGCTGGGCTGAAGGCCTGTTTGGATCGAAATCCGGGTTGTCGGACGGTTCGGTGCGGTTTGAATCATTCATACGGGTAGTTTAGAACTCCAATGTTTTAAGTTTGTAGGACGTGTGCCAGAAAACAAGGCCCTCGCCTTCTGAAATATCAATCTTGACCAGCCCGCCCTGGCAGGGGCCGCCGCTGCACTCGCCCGTGTCGGGCCGGTAGGCCGCGCCGTGGCTGGCGCACAGCAGCCACTGGCCGCTGTCGTCGAATACCCGGTTGGGCTGCCAGTCCAGCTCCATCGCCACATGGCTGCACCGGTTCAGGTAGGCGTGGGGCCGTCCCTCGAAGCGCACGGCAAAGGCGCGGCAGGTCTGGCCCGCGTAGTTCACGTCGAAGGGCACGGCCTCGCCGCCCTCCAGCAGTTCACCGCTGCGGCACAGCGGGATGAGGGTCGGGTCCGGGTCAGCCATGGTGGGGTGGCTCAGGCGTTGCGGGCCAGCCAGTCGTGCAGGTCCTGCACGGAGTGGGCAACAAAACGTGGCTGCAGGGCGTCAAAGGCCGCACTTTCGTGCGCGCCGTAACTGACCCCGACGCTGGCGCAGCCGGCGTTGAGCGCCATCTGCAGGTCGTGCGTGGTGTCGCCAATCATCAGCGTGCGCTCCGGGCTCACGCCAAACTCGTCCATCAGTTCATGCAGCATGCGCGGGTGCGGCTTGCCGGCGGTTTCATCGGCGGTGCGCGAGCCGTCGAACCGGCCCTTGAGTTCGACCGCCTGCAGCGCTTCATCGAGGCCGTGCCGGCTCTTGCCGGTCGCCACGCTCAGGAGGTGACCGCGCGCCCTGAGCGCAGCCAGCAGTGGCAGCACGCCGTCAAACAGGCTGATGTCGTTCTGGTGGCCGATGTAGTGGTGGCGGTAACGCGCGCCGAGTTCGGGGTACTTCTCGGGCGGGACATCGGGTGCCGCATGGGCCAGCGCCTGCATCAGCCCCAGGCCGATCACATAACCGGCGGCTTCGTCGGTCGGCACGGTGCCGCCCACGTCACGCACCGCCGCCTGGATGCAGCGCACGATGATTTGGGTCGAATCGAACAGCGTGCCGTCCCAGTCGAAGGCAATCAGGTCAAAGTTGAGCGGGGAGGACGGGCGTGGCATGGGTCGTGAAACTCTCGAGATCGGGGGGGAGCGCGGCCAGCAGGTCAATGCGTTTGCCGCTGGACGGATGGGTGAACTTTAACCGCCAGGCATGAAGAAACATGCGTTTGAGAGCGACGCCACCGGCTTCTTTTTGCAAGGCTTTGTTCAGTTCGAAGTCGCCGTATTTGTCGTCGCCGGCGATCGGGTGGCCGGCACTGGCCAGGTGCACCCGGATCTGGTGCGTGCGGCCGGTCTTGATGGTCACTTCGAGCAGCGTGAAATCGCGCCCGGCCACAGCCAGCGCCGACTTCACCTTGACCAGGGTCACCGCACGCATGGCGTCCGGATGGTCCTTGTCCACCACCCGCACGCGACGCTCGCCGTCGGGCAGCAAATATTTCTGCAGGGAGGCGTCCAGCACTTTTTTATTGACCGGCCAGGCGCCGCTGACGAGCGCGAGGTAAATCTTGTCGGTCTCGCGCTCGCGAAACTGCTCCTGCAGGTTTTTCAGCGCCATCCTTTTCTTGGCGACCAGCAAAATGCCGCTGGTTTCACGGTCCAGCCGGTGGACCAGTTCCAGAAACCGCGCCTCGGGCCGCGCCATGCGCAGTTGCTCGATCACGCCAAAAGCCACACCGCTGCCGCCATGAACCGCCACGCCAGCCGGTTTGTCGATGGCCAGCAGGTGCTCGTCTTCAAACAGGATGGGGAACTCCCGTGACGGCGCGTAACCACCTGTGGTGGACGCAGCGCCGTGACGCGCCACCTCGACGGCCATGGCCCGGGCCTTCTCGTCGGCCCGCTCGGAGGTGCGCACCGGCGGCAGGCGCACGATGTCGCCGGCCTCGATGCGGGTGTCGGCCTGCGCCCTGCCCTTGTTGATGCGCACTTCGCCGCTACGGATGATGCGGTAGACGTGGGTCTTGGGCACGCCCTTGAGCTGGCGGATCAGGAAGTTGTCCAGGCGCTGCCCCGCAAAGTCAGCGTCCACTGTCACCAGCGTGGCCTGCGGAGGCGCTTTTGCGGGCAGTTCCGGCGGTGCTGGCAAAGGCGGAGGGGGTCGGGGTCGGTCAGGCAGCGCTGCCGTCAGGGGTTTACCCGGGCGGCGTGTTTTACCTGAACCTGCGCCTATAATGTGTTTCACTAGCGACAAGCTGTAAGTGGTTGATTTGTCTGGGAGTTTAGTCCACACACCCATCAACCCGCTGCAACAGCCTTGCTGGAAGGTCGACGCCACTGGCAGCAAATGCCCGCAAGCGCACGGTGCCAGGCACCCCGCGGCAGGAACATGTTGTGCAGACGAGTCGACGTTTTGCGAATACAACTACGGAATACGATGTGTGCAGCCCCGCGGGCTGGACACGGATCCAGGTGAAATCTGGTCTTTACATGGGTAGCCTCTTGACATCACTGGCAGCACTGATTTTTTTATGCCTGCGGCGCTTTTTAGCCCCGCTTTCAGGCATTAATCAGCCGCCAGCCCTTGTCTTGCGGGCGCAAGCAGCTACTATTTTTGTAGCAAATACCTGTCAGACCTCGACTCGCCCCATCCACGCGCCTACGCCCAGACTGCTCTGCGACTGATTTTTCAGTCGCCGTAGCTTCGTCAAAAGCTCTCCGGCAATTCCCCACGTTCGCACAACGTCTGCTCCCGGCGTCGTTTGCCCGTTTTTCGGGCAGTGATGTTTGAGAACAGAAGAACGAAGGAAACCCCATGAAACGCATGCTGGTCAATGCCACCCAGTCGGAAGAACGCCGCCTGGCCATTGTCGACGGACAAAAACTCCTCGACTACGAAATCGAGATTGAAGGGCGCGAACAGCGCAAGGGCAACATCTACAAGGCCGTCGTGACACGTGTCGAGCCCTCGCTCGAAGCCTGTTTTGTCGACTACGGTGAAGACCGCCACGGCTTTTTGCCGTTCAAGGAAATCTCCAAACAATACTTCGCCCAGGGCGTGTCGGTCAGCCAGGCGCGCATCCAGGACGTGATCCGTGAAGGCCAGGAAATCCTGGTCCAGGTCGAAAAAGAAGAACGCGGCAACAAGGGCGCGGCCCTGACCACCTTCGTGTCACTGGCCGGCCGCTACGTCGTGCTGATGCCCAACAACCCGCGCGGCGGTGGCGTCAGCCGCCGTATTGAAGGCGAAGACCGGGCCGAGCTCAAGGAAAACATGGACCAGCTGGAATACCCGGCCGGTTCGAGCATCATCGCCCGCACCGCCGGCATCGGCCGCAGCGCCGCCGAGCTGCAGTGGGACCTGAACTACCTGATCAAGCTGTGGACCGCGATTGATGGCGCCGGCAAGGGCGGCAAGGGCGCCTTCCTGATTTACCAGGAATCGAGCCTGGTGATCCGCGCGATCCGCGACTACTTCAACAGCGACATCGGCGACATCCTGTTCGACACCGACGACGTCTACGAACAAGCCCGCCAGTTCATGGCCCACGTGATGCCCGAGCACGAGCACCGCGTCAAGCGTTACCGCGACGACGCGCCGCTGTTCTCGCGCTTCCAGATCGAGCACCAGATCGAATCGGCCTACGCCCGCACCGTGCAGTTGCCGTCCGGCGGCGCCATCGTGATCGACCACACCGAAGCCCTGGTTTCCGTCGACGTCAACTCGGCGCGCGCCATCAAGGGCGGCGACATCGAGGAAACCGCGACCCGCACCAACCTGGAAGCCGCTGACGAAGTCGCGCGCCAGATGCGTCTGCGTGACCTGGGCGGCCTGATCGTCATCGACTTCATCGACATGGAAGAGTCGCGCAACCGCCGCGACGTCGAGAACCGCCTGCGCGACGCGTTGCGCCAGGACCGCGCGCGTGTGCAGTTCGGCACCATCAGCAAGTTCGGCCTCATGGAAATGAGCCGCCAGCGTTTGCGCCCGGCCCTGTCGGAAGGCGCCTCGATCCCCTGCCCGCGTTGCGGTGGTTCCGGCCACATCCGCGACACCGAAAGCTCGGCGCTGCAGATCCTGCGCATCATCCAGGAAGAGTCGCTCAAAGACAGCACGGCCTCGGTGCTGTGCCAGGTGCCGGTCGATGTCGCGTCTTTCCTGCTCAACGAAAAACGCTCCGAGATCGCCAAGATCGAAATGAAGCAGCGCATCAACGTGCTGCTGGTGCCCAACAAGACGCTGGAAACACCGAACTACAAGCTCGAGCGCCTGAAACACGACGACCCGCGCCTGGACAACATCGAAGCCAGCTACAAGATGGCCGAGGAGATGGAAGACCCGACCACGGTCACCCGCCGCAGCCAGGAAAAGCACAACAAGCAGGAACCCATCATCAAGGGCGTGCTGCCCGATGCACCGGCGCCCATCGTCGTGCCCAAGCCGGCACCGGCGCCTGCCCCGGTGGCAGCCCAGCCGGTCCGGCCGGTGGCTGCCGCTCCGGCGGAAAAAAGCTTCTTTGCCAAAATCAAGGAGTTTTTTGTAGGCGCAGAAGCTGCACCCGCACCGGCGCCTGTCAAGGAAGTCAAAAAAGACGAACGCGGCGAAGGCCGGCGTGACGAGCAACGCGGCGAACGGGGTGAACGCGGCGAACGGGGTGAACGCAGCGAGCGCGGTGACCGCGGTGGTCGCGGTGAACGCGGCGGCCGTGGCGGCCGTGGTGGCCGCAGCGAAGGCCGCTCGGGCGAAGGACGTGGCGAAGCCCGTCCCGACCAGCGTGGCGGCGAACGTGGTGAACGTGGTGAACGTGGTGAAGGCCGTGGCGGTGAGCGCCGCGAGCGCAATGCCGATGGCCGCGCCGAAGGTACCCGCCAGGAACGCCCTGCCGGTGAAGCGCGGCCCGAAGGCCGTAACAACGAGGCCCGCCCCGAGCGCGCAGAGCGGCCACCGCGTCCTGAGGGCCAGGGCGAAACCGAAGGCCGCGGCGAACGCGGTGAACGCAGCCGCCGTGGCCGTGGCGAACGTGGTGCCGAGCGCGGTGGCGAACGTGCCGACCGCCCGGCGCGCGACCCCATCGAGCAGGATCTGGCCCTGGCCAACCAGGCAGCCATGGCCGCAGCCATGAACGAAGGTGATGCCGCGCCGCGCCAGGAACGTCCGGCACAGGACGCCGGTCGTGACGGCGAGCGCCAGCCGCGCGCTGAAGGCCAGGGTCGCCGTGAACGCGGCGAGCGTGGTGGTGAAGCACGCGGTGAACGTGGCGAACGCGGTGAACGCGGCGCAGGCCGTCGCAACGAACGTCGTGACGAGCGCACGGACGTCAGCACCGCACCCGCGGCCGGCGCCCAGGCCGACAGCTTTGATGCAGCGCACCCTGGTGTCGTGGCCGGCCTCGATGAAGCCGGCAACCCGGTGGTACCCGCCTCTTCCACCGACGTCCAGCCGCGCGCTGAAGGTCAGGAAGAAGGCCAGGACCGCCAGCCGCGCGAGCGCCGCAGCCGTGACCGTTATGGCCGCGACCGCCGCGAGCGTTCAGAACGCAGCGACCAGCCCGCCGAGGGTCAGGCCGAAGGTGCAGCCCCGGCTGCTGTCGCTGAAAGCTTTGAGCCAAATCAGGCTCCAGCCCAGGAAAAACGTGCGCCGGCAGCTACTGAATTTGTAGCATCTGTCGCACCGGCACCCGTGCCGACGCCCGTTCCGGCAATGCCGGTGGCAGCATCGGCGCCTGTCGCCGTCCAGCCTGCGGCCGCCGCGCCGGCCGCTGCTGCACCCGCAGCACGCGCGCTGCCGAAAGTCCAGACCTACGACTTGCCGCTGCAGGACCTGGCCCAGGTGGCCCAGTCCTCGGGTCTGCAATGGGTCAATTCCGACGCCAGCAAGATCGCGGAAATACAAGCTGCCATGGCAGCCGAACCCAAGCCGATTCACGTGCCACGCGAGCGCCCACCGGCACCGAAACTGGACGCCAGCCCGCTGGTGCTGGTCGAGACCAAACGCGACCTGCGCGACATGACCCTGCCGTTCGAGCAGCCTGCCGCGCCGGCAGCGGGTGAACGCACGGAGTAATCCTGCCGTTTGTGCCGGCATGGCAGTTCAGATCAAAGGCAGCTTTCGGGCTGCCTTTTTTTCGTCTGATGTTGTTGATTTTTTTGGGAAGTGGAAGCCGAGTACTTCAGCATCACGCTGCGTTTCCGGCTCACTCTGGACAGTAGTTCCAACTCTCCACTCCCACCCCTAGCCCCTGCCCTCGCCCCGCTGGGCGATGGAGGGGGACTTCATTTGGCCGCATGTGCTGCGCCCGCGTGCAAACATGGCGGCCGCTTGACTCCGCCATGACGCGCTGCGCGCGTCATGTCTCCCCGAACCCGCATTGTTTTCCCTGCCCGTCGGGCTGGGCCGAGGAGCGCAGCCGAAAGCGGATCAGGGCGAGCGATTGTCTGAGCGAAGCGAGTTCGAGCTCGACCCCGCTTTCGGTGAGCACCGCAGGTTGCCCGTAGCGAAGCGAAGGGACCCAGACCATCGGGTCGCCTTTCTTTTCCTTAGGTTTCTTTGGCGAAGCAAAGAAAAGTAAGTCGCCCGCCGGGGCGAGACCCGGCTTGCAGGCAAGCCACAAAAAGTGGAACAAGACAGTTAGCACACATGGATCCCGGATCAAGTCCGGGATGACAGACCAAAGAGGTTTTCCAGCAGGCCGCCATCCGGGGCCCGCAGCGGAACAGGGGGCTAGACTTCTGCCGCCCGCTTGTAAGCCTGCGCCGCAGCCACCGCATCACCGCGCTGCTCGGCCAGCAGCGCCAACGCGCGCCAGGCATTGCGGTGCAGGGTGCCGTCCTGCAGGGCCAGCACGGCCTGGGACAGCAGTTGCTGGGCCTTGCCCCAGAGCTGGCGCTTCAGGAAGGCCATGCCTGCGAGGTACTGGACATTGGCATCGCGCGGCCGCAGCTGCTGCGCCGTCTCGATGCGTGCCAGCCAGGCGGCGTCGATGGAGTCCAGCCCCTGCTCGAGCACCCGGATCAGCTTGATGCGCTGGGAGTCGCTGACCTCGGAGTGCGGCCGCATCACCGGCTCCCAGACCTGCAGCAGCCAGCTGCGGGCCAGGTCGGCATCGCCGTGCAGTGCCATCAGGCGAGAGGCGGCGTGAATCACCAGCTCGGGCATGGCGCGCTCGCTGGCGTCAAGGGACTGCCAGGCGGTCTGCAACTGCGCCGGATCATGGGCGCCGCCGAGCAGCTCGAGTGCCAGTCCGCGCACAATGCTTTGCGCGGCAGCGGGTGAAAAAGCCCGGTGTTTGGCCAGCAGGCGCGCGGTTTCCAGCGCCTGTGAAATCTGCCCGGCCTGGCGGGTGGCGCGCAATTTGGTGCGCAGTGCCAGGGTGCGGCGCGACGCTCCCTGCGGCAACTGGTTGAGCAGCTCCAGCGCGGCAACCGGGTCCCGATCGTCGAGTGCCCAGCGCGCGGCGCGCAGCTGCACACCTTCGCGGGTCTCCTGGGCAATCCGGTGGCTGCTGACTTCCAGCGCCTGTTGCAGCTGCTCTTCACGCTCGGCCTTGTTCTGCAGGGCCTGCGCACTTTCGGCAGCCAGCAGGTGCGCCAGCAGACGCAGCTGGGTCGCGCGCGCCGGCGTGTAGCCGCCGACATGGCCGGAGGCGCGTGCCAGCAGGCTGAGGCTTTTTTCCTGGGTGATGGCGTTCTGCGCGAGCTTGGCCGCGCGGATAAAGCGCCCGGCCATCAGGTGCGACAGCGCGTCCATGAAGGCGGCGTACATGGCACGCTCTTTTTGCTGGGCGCGCCAGCGCCTGGCCTCGGCCGGCAGCGAAAACACCGCCACCACGGCACGCAGCGCGAGGTACAGCAACGTGAACAGGCCGGCCAGCAGCAGCACCAGCAGGTTGAAGGAAATGTCGACGCGATGCGGCGGCCAGAACAGCGTGACCACCGCCTGGTTGTTGCCGGCCACCAGCGCCACCGCCACCGCGATGCCGAACAGGGCCAGGAGCCAGAGAGCGCTGCGCATACCGGACCCGGCTTCCTAGCGGCCCGCGGCCGCCGTGGCCAGCGCGGCCAGGGTTTCGTCCAGGCGCGGCAACTCGCTGGACTTCATCTGGCTTTGCACCTGCAGCAGCAGCTGGGCTGCCGCCTGGGTCCTGCGCGACGCAGGATCAAAATACTTCGCCAGCGAGGCACTGGCAGCGGCCAGGTCGGAACGGGCGCTGGCCGTCTGGCGCGACAACAGGCCAAGCCGGGCATTGAGCAGTTTGAGCTTGAGGTTTTCACGCAGGAAAAACGCCTGCTCGGGTGCCAGCAGCGCGGCATCGGGCTGGTCGATGCGGCTCACGCGCAGCAGGCCGCGGGCTTCGTCCAGCGAGCCCTGCAGCGTGCGCTGCCACCAGGCCCTGAGCGCTAGGCTGTCCAGCCAGGCCATGGAGGTGCCGGCCGCAGAGGCGGGCCTGGCCGGCGCGGGCACCGCCGCCGGCGCCACCAGGCGGGCGGCGGCCGCGCCGGTCACCATCGCGTTGGCCAGAGGCAGATCGTCCACCACACGGGTCAGTTCGTCGAGTTTGAGCAGCAGGCCGGGCACATCGGTCACCGTGGTGGCCTTGATGCGCTCCACGTCCCTGGCGATGGCGCGCTGCAGCGGATTGAGGCGGGGTTGCGCAGCGCGCGCAAGCCGCTGGTCGGCCGACTTGAGGGCGGCCAGCAACGGCTCGGCGCTGCCGGTCAGCTGGGCCTGCTGCTGGGCGAGCCGCAACGCGGACTCCACATCGACCACCAGGTTTTCATCGCGCGAACGCGACAGGCTTTGCATCAGTTCTTCCAGCTGGGTACGCTGCAGGCTCACCTCACTGAGCCGCGTCTCCAGCAGTGCCAGGCGCGCCGTCAGTTCGCGCGTGCCTTCCTGCGCCTGCCGCGCCAGCGTGCGGGCCTCGATGGACTGCGCGGTCGAATCCGTGCTGCGCCTGGCCAGCTCTTCCTGGATGTTGCCGAGCTTTTGCCACAGCAGGATGCTGAGCACGAGGCCGGCGATGGCCACCAAGCCGGTCACCAGCAACCAGCGACGCCCCGCGCCCGCCGCAGGTGTGGCCGGCAGCTCGGCCAGAGGCACCGGCAAGGGAGGGGGGACGGGTTCGCTGTCGCTCATGGTGGTATTGATTCTATCGAGCCCACGATGTCCGTTATCTCTGGACGTGACTGCACAACAACACCCCAGCCGGCAGCACGCGCCGCTTCGGCAATACGCGGGTGGGTGGCAACGGCGCGGGCGCGCGACCAGTCACCCGTCGGCAGGTGGGCCAGCGCCTCGGAGCTGCTCAGCAGCCAGACCGAGCCGTCGTGCGCCGCGGCTTCGATGCGTTGCCGCTGCGATGTGGTGAAAACCGGCGCGCGGCGCTGGTACACCGCCACCACATCGACCCGGGCGCCTGCAGCGACGAACTGCTGCGCCAGCCAGTCACGACCGGCGCCGCCCGCCTGGTCCTTGCCTGCGCCCTGGCCGCGCACGATCAGCACACGCCGGCCCTGCCAGTGGCGCCGGCCCACCACCGCCCACAAGGCTTCGGAGTCAAACTGCCCGGCGTCTGCCGCAGGGGCGTCGATCAGCGCGTCGGGCACCCCCGCACGGCGCAGTGCGGCCACCGTGCCCGGACCGGGCGCCAGAAAGCGCGGCCCCGGGCTTGCTACTGAATCAGTAGCTGCTTTCACTTTCTGCACAGGGGCTGCAGCCTGATTGGATGCAAAAAATCCGTCCACGGCATTGCCGCTGACAAACATCAAGGCCGAATAAGCGTCGATCTCGCGCCAGGCCTGCTGCAGGGCCGCCGTCTCTGGCAGCGCGGCGATTTCGATCAGGGGCAGCGCCTCGGCCTGCAGGCCGTGCGCCTGCAGGGTCTGCACCCAGCCAGCGGCATCGCGCTCAGGCCGGGTGACGATGACACGCGCTGCGTTCAAGGCTGCGGCGCAGGAGCGGCCCAGACGGCGCCGCCGGCCCGCAAGGAAGCGGCCACGCGTTCACCCAGAGCCTCGGCGTCGGCAAAGCTGCGAACCGGCGCGCGGTGTTCGGCACGCACCAGCGGCTGGCCGGCCACCCCTTGTCCGTCCGCGCCGGGCTCACCCCAGGCGGCTTCCAGGGTCATCTCGCCGCCCTGCGGTTCGCGGATGAAGGCGGCCAGCGGCATCGAGCAGCTGCCCCCCATGGCACGCGACACGGTGCGCTCGGCCGTCACCGCCAGCCAGGTTGGCTGGTGCGCCAGCGTGGCCAGCGCATCCAGCAGATCCTGACGGTCGGCACGCACTTCGATGCCCAGTGCGCCCTGCCCGGCGGCCGGCAGCATCTGCGCCGGATCGAAGGCACAGCGGATGCGCGAGGCCAGGCCCAGGCGTTTCAGGCCAGCGGCAGCCAGCACGATGGCCTGGTATTGCCCTTCGTCGAGCTTGCGCAGGCGGGTATCCAGGTTGCCGCGCAGGGGTTCAATTCTCAGGTCCGGCCGCAGGGCCTTGAGCAACACCAGCCGGCGCAAGCTGGAGGTGCCGACGACGGCGCCGGGCGGCAGCTCGTCCAGCGACGAAAAATGATTGGACACCAGTGCATCACGCGGGTCCTCGCGCTCGAGCACGCAGGCCAGGGCGAAGCCGGCCGGCAGGTCCATCGGCACGTCTTTGAGCGAATGCACGGCGATGTCGGCCCGGCCGTCCAGCAGCGCGGTTTCCAGTTCCTTGACGAACAGCCCCTTGCCGCCGACCTTGCTCAGCGAGCGGTCCAGGATCTGGTCGCCCAGCGTGGTCATGCCCAGCAGCTCGACCTGCCAGCCGAGGCGTGTCTCCAGCAAGGCCTTGACGTGTTCCGCCTGCCACATGGCCAGCCGGCTTTCGCGCGTGGCAATGACAACGCGGAGGGAAGGGGAAGAAGCTGCGCTCACTCGTAACCTATCTGTAATCTTGGGGGCTGCCCGGATGCTAGCATGCTGCACTGCAAAACAAGAGCCAACACGAGGTGACCCATGGTAACGACGGCGCGTGCGACCCCCCCCAAGGAACAAGCCGGGGGACCTGCCAAAAACAGTGAACGCCCGCGCGCCCGAAGCAGGGACAACGAGCGCCCGCTGGTCGAGGACATCCGCCTGCTCGGCCGCATCCTCGGCGACGTGATCCGCGAGCAGGAAGGGGTGGCCGCCTACGAGCTGATCGAGGAAGTGCGCAAGCTGTCCGTGGCCTTTCGCCGCGACGCCGACCACGAGGCCGACAAGGCCCTCAAAAAGCTGCTCAAGGGCCTGTCAGGCGACCAGACCGTCAGCGTGATCCGCGCCTTCACCTACTTCAGCCATCTGGCCAACCTGGCCGAGGACCGCCACCACATCCGCCGCCGCGCCATCCATGAACGTGCCGGCGACACCCAGGAAGGCAGCATCGAAGTGGCGCTGGCCCGTCTGCGCTGGGCGGGAATAGCGCCCAAAACAATAGCAAACATGCTGGCGCACAGTTTTGTCTCGCCGGTGCTCACGGCGCACCCGACCGAGGTGCAGCGCAAGAGCATCCTGGACGCCGAGCGCGACATCGCGCAGCTGCTGACGGCACGCGACGAGATCAAGGCGCTGGCCCTGGCCGTCCATGCGGCGCGCGACGCGCTGACGCCGCGCGAACTCGCCGCCAACGAAGCACAGCTGCGCGCGCGCGTGATGCAGCTGTGGCAGACCCGGCTGCTGCGTTTCACCAAACTCACGGTGGCCGACGAGATCGAGAACGCGCTGAGTTATTACGAATCGACCTTTCTGCGCGAGATCCCCAGGATCTACGCCGATCTCGAACGTGCGCTGGGCAACCAGCCGGTACACAGCTTTCTGCGCATGGGCCAGTGGATAGGCGGCGACCGGGACGGCAACCCCAACGTCAGCGCCGACACCCTCAACTACGCCCTGCGCCGCCAGGCCGAAGTGGCGCTGCGCCACTACCTGACCGAGGTGCATTACCTGGGCGGCGAACTCTCGCTGTCGGCCATGCTGGTGGACTTCACGCCGCAGATGCGGACGTTGGCCGAGAGCTCGCCCGACACCAACGAACACCGCCTCGACGAGCCCTACCGGCGCGCGCTGACCGGTGTCTATGCACGGCTGGCCGCCACACTCAAAGACCTCACCGGCACCGAGGCCGCACGCCATGCGGTGGCGCCGCAAAACGCCTACCTGACGTGCGGGGATTTTCTGGTGGACCTGCGCACGATTGCATCTTCGCTGCACGCCAACCACGGCGGCGCGCTGGTCGCGCAGCGCCTGCATCCGCTGATCCGCGCGGTGGAGGTGTTCGGCTTTCACCTGGCCACGGTGGACCTGCGCCAGAGCTCGGACAAACACGAGGAAGTGGTTGCCGAGCTGCTGGCCGTCGCGCGTATCGAGCCGAACTACGCGGGCCTGGACGAAATGGCCAAGCGCGCGCTGCTGCTGCAGTTGCTCAACGACGCCAGGCCGCTGCGTGTGGTCGGCACCACCTACTCGGCGCACGCCACCGGCGAGCTGGCGATTTTCGAGGCGGCCCGCACGGCGCGTGCACGCTTCGGCCGGGAAGCCATCCGCCACTACATCATCAGCCACACCGAAACCGTCAGCGACCTGCTCGAGGTGCTGCTGCTGCAAAAGGAAGTGGGCCTGATGCATGGAACGCTGGACAGCGCCGCCAGCAACGACCTGATCGTCGTGCCGCTGTTTGAAACGATTGAAGACCTGCGCAATGCCGCGCCCATCATGCGGGAGTTTTATGCCCTGCCCGGCATCGCCCGGCTCGTGCAGCGCAGCGGCGCCGAGCAGGACATCATGCTCGGCTACTCCGACAGCAACAAGGACGGCGGCATTTTCACCAGCAACTGGGAGCTGTACCGCGCCGAGATCGCGCTGGTCGAATTGTTCGACCAGCTCGCCAACTCGCACAACATCCAGCTGCGCATGTTCCACGGCCGCGGCGGCACCGTCGGGCGCGGCGGCGGCCCCAGCTACCAGGCCATCCTGGCGCAGCCCCCGGGCACGGTGCGCGGGCAGATCCGCCTGACCGAGCAGGGTGAAGTCATTGGCTCCAAATACGCCAACCCGGAAATCGGCCGGCGCAACCTGGAAACCCTGGTGGCTGCCACGCTGGAAGCGACCCTGCTGCAGCCCACCAAGCCGGCCACCAAAGCCTTTCTGCAGGCCGCCGACCAGCTCTCGCAGGCCAGCATGGCGGCCTACCGCGCGCTGGTCTATGAGACCCCGGGCTTCACCGAGTATTTCTTCAGCGCGACGCCGATCCGCGAGATCGCCGAACTCAACATCGGCTCCCGGCCTGCTTCCAGAAAAGCCACCCAGAAGATCGAGGACCTGCGCGCCATTCCCTGGGGCTTCAGTTGGGGCCAGTGCCGCCTGACCCTGCCGGGCTGGTATGGTTTTGGCGCGGCGATTGCGCAATTTCTCGACCAGGGCGGCACGCCGGCCAGCCGCAAGGAAGCGCTTGCCCTGCTGCAGAAGATGTACAAGCAGTGGCCGTTTTTCCGCACCCTGCTCAGCAACATGGACATGGTGCTGGCCAAAAGCGACCTGGCGCTGGCCTCGCGGTATGCCGAACTGGTCGGCGACGCGCGCCTGCGCAAGAAGATTTTCAGCGCGATCGAAGTCGAGTGGCACCGCACGGCCGAAGCGCTGACGCTGATCACCGGCGACAAGCAGCGCCTGGCCAACAACGCGGCCCTGCAGCGCTCCATCCGGCACCGCTTTCCCTACATCGATCCGCTGCATCATCTGCAGGTCGAGCTGGTGCGCCGCTACCGCGAGGGCAAGGCCGACGAACGCGTGCAGCGCGGCATTCACATCTCGATCAACGGCATCGCGGCGGGCTTGCGCAACACCGGTTGAGGCGCGCTCCCCGGGCTGCCATTGCTATTGATTCAGTAGCTGTTGGCGCCCTTTAAATAAGGGCTGGTGGCCTTTTTTATCCAGATTCCCTTTAACGATGATGAACGCAAAAAACGCAGAAAATGGCGTTTTAGCCCATGAGGTCCCTGTGAATCCATCCGCTGCCCATGCCGAACTCATCGCCACTTACAGGAGGGCGCAGGCCGAGGCTGCCCACAAGGCCGGATTGATCAAAACTGTTGCAAGCAAAGGGCCCAAGGCGATTCAGGCCGCGGTCGAAACAGCCGCCAAGGCAGCAAAACGCAGGGATTCGTATGCAAAAAAGCTGGCACTTCTGGGGGTGGACCTCAAGGACTGAGCCTCAGACCCCGAAGCGCGGGTCGGGTTGCGGATAATCGGGATTTGGAAAGAACCCCGATGGGAATTGAAGAACCACAAGAACCGGAAGAAATGGAAGAACCGGAGCCGCTGGAGGAATACGTCCCTGGCATCGCGGGCGGCCGGCACTACATGGCCCGGCTGTGTCATGTCCCTGACGGTCCCTGGTACATAGCCGTCATTCACGTGGAATCACTTCCGCCTTTGCACGACAGCGACAGGACCTGGCCCACGCGTGAGGAAGCCGTTCAGGCAGCAGACAAGCTGGTGGCAGACCTGGGTCACTGAGCCGGGATCACCGGTTCGCCGCCATGCCTGCAAGCCGGCCCGTTCGCTCCGGCGTCCAGCCATGCGATTTTCCTGTCCAGAAACGACAGCATGGACTGCCGTTCTTTTTCTGGCAGGCCCAGTCCGCGCGGAAGATCCGGCAGCAATAAGCCCGCAGACCACACCTGTCGGATTACTCCTACAGGTCTTCCAGTGGAATCCGATGGCGGCGACCGCGGGTGAACCCTAGGATGGGTCTTAACGCCACACGGCATTGCCCCAGGGCAGTGCCGGCGACCACCCCCTGGAGCCTGAACCATGTCTACGCCACACGCCGAGGCGGTCAGCCGCCTTTCCGCCCATCATGACTCCATGAGCAATGAGCATGTGAGCAGTGACTTCATGGCACTTGCCGCGCACATGAACGATTGCCAGCTTTCGCGTGGCCGCTTTTTTGCACTGCGTGCCGCCCTGGAGTCCCTGCACGCCACCGCGTCCCCACGCATTGTGACCACAGGCGCCCTCTTCGTCTGCTGCGGCGTGGCCTTGCTGGCCGTGGTTTGAGAGGGTGAACGCCGCTGTTCTTGACCGGCTGGAATCACTCACCCCGCACGCACGCAAGATCCTCCTGACCCAGAGGTCGGAATCCGATCCACCCATACGCGCCGAGCTGTTCGGCATCCATCGCTTCGAACAACACGGCCGCAGCCTGGCCGCGGCCCAGACGGTGCAGGCCGACGGCCCCTCGCGGCGCGGCGCCTCCTTTTTCCCGCGCGTCGAGGAAAACCTGGTCGCGCTGCGCCAGGCCTATGACTATGTGGCGCTGACCTCGAGCAGCGGCCACTATGTGACGCCTGCCGCCGAATGGCTGCTCGACAACTTTCACCTCGTCGAAGCCCAGCTGCAGCAGATCCGCGAGGGTGTGCCGCGGCGTTATTACGCGAGCCTGCCCAAACTGGCGGCGGCACCGCTGGAAGGCCTGCCGCGCGTCTACGGCATCGCCTGGGCTTATGTCGCGCATACCGACAGCGTGCTCAACCCCGAACTGTTCACCGCCTTTCTCAATGCCTACCAGGAACACAGCGAACTGCGCCTGAGCGAGCTCTGGGCCCTGCCGACCACCTTGCGCGTCGTGCTGCTTGAAAACCTGCGCCGCATGGCCGACAACATTGCCCAAAGCAAGGTGGCCCGGGAAGTCGCCCATGCGGTGTGGGACTGCGTGGACAGCCTCGACGACGCCGCCCTCGACGCGATCAACGCCCTGATGCAGCAGCGGGGCCTGCAGCGCAACTACCTCACGCAGCTGTGGCAGCGCATGCCCACGGTCAAACTGGACATCTCGCCCTCGCTGGTCCTCTGGACCGAACGGCACTGCCCGGACGGGCCCGCGCTGATGGTTGAAAGCCAGACCGCGCAGGTGGCCGCCAACCTCACCGTCGGCAACATCATCACTACCCTGCGCCTGATCGGACAGGTCGACTGGGTCGAGCTGATCGAGCCGGTGAGCCGGTCCCTGCGCATGCTCAGCCGGTTGCCCAGCTTTGCCCGGGAAAGCGAACTGACGCGCCAGCAGATCACCCAGTCCATGGAGCGGCTGGCGCGCCTGAGCCGCAACTCCGAACGCGAGGTGGCGCAAGCCGTGGTCGCCGCCGCGCGGGCAGTGCCCCACACCCTGCCCGCGACCGCCGTGGAGCGCACGGCCGGCTACTACCTGCTCGGCGGCGGCCGGGCCGCCCTGGAGGCAACCCTGGGCATGACGGCACGCGGCGCGCCGGCGGCCGCCCTGCGCAACTGGCGCCTGCCGCTGTACATCACCCCGATCCTCCTGGGCACCGTCTTCATTTTGCTGGCCGCTGCCAACCGCATGAACCTGCACAGCTGGCCGGCGGTGGCTGCGCTGTTCCTGCTGGCCTGGCCGGCGTCCGAAGCCGCTGCGGCCTTCGTGCACCGACTGATAGCCGAATCGCTCAAGATCCGCGCCCTGCCACGGCTCGATTTCGCGGCCGGCATCCCGCCGGAACACCGTGTGCTGGTGGTCCTGCCGACGCTGCTGAGCTCCAGCGCAACCATTGGCGAGCTGTCAGAACGGCTGGAGCTGCACTGGCTGGCCAACCGCGAGCGCGAGGCCCAGTTTGCCCTGCTCACCGACTGGGTGGATGCACCCCGGGAAACCATGCCGGGCGATGCGGCCCTGCTGAACGCGGCGCTGGCGCAAGTGGCCGAACTCAATACCCGCCACCCCGCGCCGGCCGGGCTGGCACCGCGCTTTCTGCTGATCCATCGCCCGCGCGAATGGAGCGACACCCAGCAAAAATGGCTGGGCTGGGAGCGCAAGCGGGGCAAACTCGAACAGCTGGTGCGCGCACTGGTCACCGGCAGCATGGCCGGCTTCATGCCGCTGGCCAACGACCAGCGGCTGGCCGACGACATCCGGTACATCGTGACGCTGGACAGCGACACCGGCCTGCCGCCCGGCGCCCTGCGCGACCTGGTGGCCGTGGCGGCTCACCCGCTGAACACACCGCAGGTCGATGCCGCGTCGCGCCGCGTGGTGGCCGGTTACGGCATCCTGCAGCCGCGCGTGGTCACACCGCTGCCGGGGCCCGCTGAACGCACCCCCTTTCACCGCCTGTTTGCCGGCCAATGCGGCATTGACCCCTACAGCAATGGCGTGTCCGAGGTGTACCAGGACCTGTTCGGCAGTGGCAGTTTCAGCGGCAAGGGCCTGCTGCATGTCGCCGCGGTGCATGCGGTCCTCGACGACCGCCTGCCCACGGGGTCCATCCTCAGTCACGACCTGCTCGAAGGCAACATCGCGCGCTGCGGCTTTGTCAGCGACGTGACGCTGGTCGAGGAGCATCCGCACCATGCGGGCGTGGCCGCCTCACGCATTCACCGCTGGACCCGCGGCGACTGGCAACTGCTGCCCTTCATGGCGCGCGCCAGGCACTACGGCATCGATGCACTGGGCCTGTGGAAGATGGCCGACAACCTGCGCCGCTCGCTGGTGATCCCTGCCACCGTCGGCCTGCTCGTCTGCGTGGTTTTCACGGCGGCCATGCCGCTGGCCACGGCCCTGCTCGTCACCTTCGCGGCCTTGCTGGCCGGGCCCCTGCTCGGCGCGCTGGCCGGCCTGGTGCCGACACGCCGCGGCATCGCCTGGCGCCATTTTTTCCATGTGGGCCGCAGCGAGATGCTGCGTGCCGTGGGCGGCGCCGCCTGGCAGTTCAGCCAGTTGCCGGTGCAGGCCACCCTGCTGCTGGACGCCATCGTGCGCTCTGTCTGGCGCATGCGTGTGAGCCGCCGCGGGCTGCTCGAGTGGAGCACCGCCGCCCAGGCCCAGGCCGCCGCACGCCACGAGCTGTCTGCCTTCGTACGCCAGCATGCGCCGGTGTCGCTGCTGTGCGCGGCGCTGGCGGTCGCCGCGCTGTGGAGCCCTTACCCGGCCGCCGGCACCACGCTGTTCCTGCTGTGGGCGGCGTCGCCGCTGGCCGCCTGGTGGGCCAGCAGGCCGGGGCCGCCGGATCCTGCGCACCGCCTGCGGGACGAGGACCGGGCCTACCTGCACACGCTGGCGCGCGACACCTGGCGCTTTTTCGAGCAATCGGTCGGCGCCGAGGACAACTACCTGCCGCCGGACAACCTGCAACTGGTGCCCGAGCCCACGCTGGCGCATCGCACCTCGCCGACCAACATCGGCCTGTACCTGCTGGCCGTCTGCTGCGCCCGTGAGTTCGGCTGGATCAGCACGAATGAAGTCATCGGCCGGCTGCAAGCCTCACTGGACAGCATAGACCGCCTGCCCCGGCACGATGGCCACCTGCTCAACTGGTACGACACGCGAACGCTGGAGGTGCTGCAGCCGGCCTATGTGTCGGTGGTCGACAGCGGCAACCTGGCTGGCCTGTTGCTGGCCGTTTCGCAGGCCTGCACCGGCCTGGCGCAAAGCGGCGCCGACGGCAAGCCGGCGCAGGCCAGCCTGCTGCAGCTGGCCGCACGCTGCCAGGCCCTGTACGCGGCCATGGACTTTCGCGGCCTGTACGACGCCAAGCGCCACCTGTTTCATATCGGCCTGCGCGTGAACGAACATGTGCTCGACGCGAGCTATTACGACCTGCTGGCCTCCGAGTCCCGGCTGACCAGCTTTCTGGCGATTGCCAAGGGCGACGTTCCGCGGCGCCACTGGGCCGCCCTGGGCCGGCCCTTCCTGTCGGTGGGCGTGGTGCCGGGCCTGAAGTCCTGGTCGGGCTCGATGTTCGAATACCTGATGCCCTCGCTGCTGATGTCCGAGCCCGGTCACGGCCTGCTGCACACGGCGGCCCACGCGGCTGTGGCCGAGCAGCGCGCCTACGGTACCGCGCAGCAACTCCCGTGGGGCGTGTCAGAGTCCGGCTATTTCGCGCAGGACCATTCGCTGGCCTTCCAGTACTCCCCTTTCGGTGTCCCGCGGCTGGCGCTGCGGCGCACCCCGCACACCGACCGCGTGATCGCGCCCTACGCCACCCTGCTGGCCACACTGTTCGATGCGCGCGGCGCCGTGCGCAACCTGCAGCGCCTGGAAAAACTGGGCGCACGCGGCGAGCTGGGGTTTTACGAAGCCCTGGACTTCACCGTCGCACGCCAGCCGGAAAAGTCGGGCACCGAGGCGTTCAGCGTTGTGGAAGCCTTCATGGCGCACCACCAGGGCATGGCGCTGGTGGCGCTGTGCAACGTGCTCTGTACCAACGCACCGCGGCGCTGGTTCTGCGGCGACCCGCTGGTGCGGGCACATGAAAGCCTGCTGCATGAAAACACGCCGCGCCAGATCGTCCGCAGTGCCGACCCGCGCCTGCCGCCGGAGCCCGGCGGCTACACGCCGGAGCCGGTGTTCCAGTCACGCGAGCTGAACCCGCTGGGCACCGGCTGGAAACCCACGCACCTGCTGTCCAACGGCAACTACAACGTCGCTCTGCGCGCCAACGGCGCCGGGCTGAGCCGCTGGCGCGGCCGCAACATCACGCGCTGGCGCGATGACCTGCTGCGTGACGGCTACGGCAGCTTTTTCTATCTGGTCCACCCCGACCAGGCCGGTGTTCCCAGCGTCAGCTCGCTCACCGCGCGGCCGGCGCCGGGCCCGGGCTGGCACTACCAGGCCCGCTTCATGGCCGACCGGGTGCAGTTCGACGCGCAGGGCGAGGACCTGAGCACCACCCTGACCGTGCTGGTCAGCCCCGAGGACGACACCGAGCTGCGCACCGTGACGCTGCTCAACACCGGACGCACCGAGCAGGTGCTGGAACTGGTGTCCTGCTTCGAGGCGGTGCTGGCCGACCCGCGCGCCGACGAAGCCCACCCGGCGTTTTCCAGCCTGTTTGTGCAGACCCGCTGGGAGCCGCAGTGGCGCGCCCTCATGCTCACGCGCCGGCCGCGCCTGCACGGCGACCCGCAAATGGCGGTGGCGCATTTTCTGGCCGAGGCGGAGGCCGACCTGATCTCGGTGGCGTGTATCGCCGACCGCCGCGTGTTTGCCGGACGCCATCACCCGGCGCACCAGCCCGCCCTGGGCGACCAGCCGTTCGATGCACAGGGCCAGCCCGTCAACGGCCTGGACCCGGTGGCCAGCCTGCGCGTGACGCTGCGGCTGGCGCCCGGCGCCCTGGCCCGCCTGAGTTTTGCCACAACGGTCGCCGGGACGGCCGACGAGCTGGTGCCCCGCATCGACAAGTACCTGCAGCCCATGCACGTGGAGCGTGCGACCCGCATGGCCGCGACGCTGGCCCAGGTGCGGCTGCGCGACCTCGCGCTGACCCCGGAGGAAAACCTGGCGCTGCAGGACATGAGCACCGCGCTGATGTACAGCGTGGGCCGGCCGGCGGAACGCACGCCACTGGACCAGCGCCAGCTCTGGCGCTTCGGCCTGTCCGGCGACAAGCCCATCGTGCTGCTGCGCATCCATTCACCCAGCGGCCTGCCGCTGGTGCATGCGCTGCTGCGCGCCCAGCCCTGGTGGGCCTTCGGCGGACTGGCGGTCGACGTGGTGGTGGTCAACAGCGAAGCCAACTCCTACCTGATGCCCCTGCAGCGCGACATCCTGGCGCTGCGTGACCGCCTGACGCAGGCGGTGCAGCACAGCTTCCCGCGCGATCAGGCCGCATCGGCGGCGGCAGGCTTTTTCCTGCTGCGCGAGCAGGAAATGTCGATCGGCGAGAAAAGTGCACTGACCGGCCTGGCACGGGTGGTGCTCAACGCCGACGGACGGCCTCTGGAAGTGCAGGTCGCGGCCCTGCGCGAAAGCTGGCTCGCCAAGCCGCGGCCCGGCACCGTGGCGCCAACCGCGCTGGCCGGCCACGCCCCTGCCGCGGCGGCCGGGCTTGCCCCGGGTGGCTTCGATGCCGCCAGCGGGGAATACCGGTTCCAGCTGACAGGCGGCCAGCGCCTTCCCAGGCCCTGGGTCAATGTCATCGGCAATTCGTCCTTTGGTTTCCAGGTGTCGGAAACCGGCAGCGGCTACAGCTGGGCCGGCAACAGCCGCATGCATCAGATCACCCCCTGGTCGAACGACCCGGTGCGTGACCCCGCGTTTGAGCACTGGCTGCTGCAGGACCTGGACAGCGGCGAAGTGTTCGCGCTGGCGCCTTCGCTGCTGGCCGCACCCGACAGCAGCTGGCACGTGCGCCATGGCCAGGGTTATTCGGTGTTCGAGGGCCGGCACGCCGGCCTGCAGCTGGAGACCACGTTTTTTGCCGACCTGCATGAAGCGGTCAAGGTGGTCCAGGTGCGCGTGCGGCTGGACGAAGGCGGCGCCCGACGGCGGTTGCGCGCCGTCGCCATGGTCGAGTGGCAGATGGGTGAAGCCAGGGGCAGCCGGCGCACGCTTCACACCTGGAACGGCGCCGAACGCGTGGCCCTGTTTGCCCAGCAGCGTGAAAGCCGCGACGGCTTTGGCGGCAGCACGGCCTTCCTCGCCCTGTCGGGCGCGGCCGGCGGCACCCAGTGGACCTGCGACCGCGGAGAATTTTTCGACACGCTGGGCCAGCTGGTGCTGCCCGCCATCCTCGGCCGGCGCAGCGGCGGCGCCGTCGACCCGTGCGCGGCCCTCGCCACCGAGTTCTCGCTGGCGGGCACCGAAGACCTGACGTTCAGCTTCCTCGTCGGTCATGCGGCCGACGGGGCCGGCGCCGAGCAGCTGGCCAGGCAGTGGGCACAGCGGGACACCGGTCAGGCCTTGCAGGCGGTTCAATCCTGGTGGTCGCAACTGCTGGGCAAGGTCGAGGTCAGCACGCCCGACCCGCTGTTCGACGCGCTGGTCAACCGCTGGCTGATTTACCAGACCGTGGTGTGTCGGCTGTGGTCCAAAGCCGGCTTCTACCAGGCCGGCGGCGCCTTCGGTTTTCGCGACCAGTTGCAGGACGCCATGGCCCTGGGCCTGGCCGACCCGGCACGGCTGCGTGCGCAGATTGTCCTCAATGCCTCGCGCCAGTTCCCCGAAGGTGATGTGCAGCACTGGTGGCACGCGCCCGGCGGCGAAGGCGTGCGCACGCACTTTTCCGACGACCTGCTCTGGCTGCCCCACGCCTGCGCGCATTACATCGACATCACCGGCGACAATGCCCTGCTCGACGAATCCGTGGCCTTCATCGACGGACCAGCCATCCCGGACGGCGCCGAAGACGCCTACTACCCGCCGCAGACCAGCACGCAGTCGGCCAGCGTTTACGAACACTGCGCGCGCACCATCGACCGCAGCCTGGCCGTGGGCCTGCACGGCCTGCCGCTGATGGGCACCGGCGACTGGAACGACGGCATGAACCGCGTCGGCCATGAGGGCAAGGGCGAGTCCGTCTGGCTGGGCTGGTTCCTGTGCCGCGTGGTGCAGAACTTCGCACCGCTGGCCCAAGCCCGGGGCGACACCGCACGCGCCGACAAGTGGCTGCACGCGCGGCAAGGCTGGATCGCCGCGCTGCACGACGCCGGCTGGGACGGTGCCTGGTTCCGCCGCGCATTTTTCGACAACGGCGCGCCGCTCGGCTCCAGCGCCAACAGCGAATGCCGCATCGACCTGATCGCGCAGGCCTGGTCCGTGCTGTCGGGCGCCTCCACCGAGGCCTTCACCGTGCCGGCCATGCGGGCCGTCAAGCAGCAACTGATCGATCCGGACGCCGGCCTGCTGCGCCTGCTGGACCCGCCCTTGCAACACGCCACCAACAACCCCGGTTACATCCAGGCCTACCCGCCCGGCGTGCGTGAAAACGGCGGCCAGTACTCGCACGCTGGCGTCTGGGCCATGATGGCGCAGGCCCTGAGCGGCGACACCGAAACCGCCTGGCGCAGCTTCGAGGCGCTGAGCCCGGCGCACCGCAGCGTCCATCCGGTGCGCGGCCCGGCCTATGAAATCGAACCCTATGTGCTGGCCGGCGACATCTACAGCGCACCGCCCTACGTCGGGCGCGGCGGCTGGAGCTGGTACACCGGCTCGGCGGCCTGGCTGCACCGCGCGGCGCTGGAGACCCTGCTGGGGCTGTCGGTGCGCCAGGGCGAGTTGTCGCTGACGCCGCGTGTGCCGGCGCACTGGCCGTCGTTTGGCATCACACTGCGTCTTGACGGACGCGTGGTGACGCTACGCTGGCAGCGCGCCGATGTGGCGCCGGAAGAAGGCTTCAGGCCGGACCGTGTGCTGGCGGCGGGCGAGGTGGTGCGGCTGGCGGACCTGCCGATGCAGGCCAGCCTGCTGGTGCAGGCCGGCCCCTGAGGCGTCCGGCAGCCTGATTGCTATTTTTTTTGGAGCATGTTGCGCTTGCTGGACAAGGGCGAACGACCATTTTCATTCGCAATGCTTGCGCGAGACGGACTTGTCATGCAGACCACACCGGCGCCGCCTCGCGCGGGACGCGGCAACCGCCTGGACGGGACTGCTCAGTGCGACGCTTTATTTGTAAATGCCGCAACCAACGACCAGGTCGTCCATTTTCTCGACGTACATGGATTTTTGCTGGACGACTTTGGTGATCGGGTTGGGCCATTTGAAATCGACCCAGCCACTGCCCTTGGTTTTCGCCAGGTCGACGTATTCCTTGACGAAATATTTGCCGTCGATGTCCTTGAGTTCGATCAGCGACTTGCCGACCAGCTTGGGATTGACACCGTGCGCCAGCATCTTTCCGTCCGTATCCACGGTGGTCATGTAGAGGTCGCGATCCCTGAACGGGCCGTTCGGATTGCCGAATTCCGCGAAGGCCTTTTCCCTGCCATTGGCTTTGATATAGGCAATGGCCTTCTTGACGAGCGCGGTGGCTTCGGCGGCCGACCCCTGTTCGCCGGCAGCCATGGCCGTCATGTTGAAGCTCAGGGCGGCCAAACCGAACACGAGTACCTGGAGAAGTTTTTTCATGATGACTGTTCCTTTATTTTCTGAATCCGGAATGCCGGATGAGCACGGCAGGCGCGCAGTGACGCGTGCCTTCATGCATAACGGCTGCGCGCAGGAAAAATGAAGGGCCGGGATCTTTTTTTTGCACAGCCCACCAATCCTGACCCGGCTGGCCCTTGGCACGCGTCGATGGAAACGGCGGCTGGCGCCGGCGTGCGGGCCATGGCGGATCGTGTCCAATACAGGCATGACACAGCCTGACCAGACGGATCGTCAAAGCCTTCCCTCCCCGCGTGCGGCGACCTCCCCCATGGTTCTCCAGGCGGAAGGCCTGCGTTTTTGTTATCCCGAGCGCGAACTGTTCGCCGGCTTGTCGGTTGCCATTTCACCGGGCGTCACCTTCGTGCATGGCGGCGACGGGCGTGGCAAGACCACGCTGCTGCGTCTGCTGGCAGGGCAACTACCGGCCGCCGCAGGCTCCTTGAAGATCAACAGCGTGCCCCTGCAGGATCAGGCCGCGGCCTACCGCCAGCAGGTGTTCTGGACTGAGCCCCGCACGGAGGCATTCGACCAGATGACACCGGCGCACTACTTCGATGTGCAGCGCCGATCCTATGCCGGCTTTGACAATGGCGTGCTGGCCGCCTGTGTGGACGGCCTGGCGCTGGCGCCGGAGTTGAACAAGCAGCTGTTCATGCTGTCTACCGGGTCGAAGCGCAAGGTGTGGCTGGCGGCCGCGTTCGCATCGGGTGCGGCACTCACCCTGCTGGACATGCCCTTTGCCGCGCTGGACAAGGCGTCGATTGGTTTTGTGCTGGCTCTGCTGGAAGATGCCGCAGCCCACCCCCTGCGCGCCTTCGTGGTCGCTGACTATGCGGCACCGGCCGGTGTGCCGCTGGCGGGTGTTATCGACCTGGGTGACTAGAAAGGTAGCCGAGCTGCTGCGTCACAAAGCCGTCAAAGGCCGCCAGCAGGGGCTGGAATTTTTCGGCATGCCCCTCCAGCTGCGCCAGCGCGGCGCAGGTCGCCTCCAGCGTCGACAGCTGGTCGGGCCGGTGAGCTTTGCGGATGCGGTAGCTGGAAGCAGCGGGGTCCTGCAGCGACAGGCGCGGCAAGGCCTGCAGCGGCGGGCTGAGGTAAAGCATCTTGCGGCTCTTGCGCCAGGTGCCGTCGAGCACGATCAGGCGCAGCCTGGCGGGCTCGCGCAGCCACCCGGCCGGCAAGGCGGGCGGGGCCGGTTCGCCCAGCGCCTAATCCTGCGGCATGTCCGGGTACAAAAGAAGGTTGTGCCGGGGAGTGCCCGCCACGGCCCCGGTCGCCTCGAACGGTGCCGCCAGCAGGTCCGCGTCGGCAAACACCTCGCCCGTCACCAGGCGGCTGCGCGGCAGGCTCAGGTGCAGCAGCCGCGCGCTGCCCTTTGGGTGATGGACCTCCAGCGGGTGCTGCAGGATCAGCACCTCGACCTCATGCGCCACCGGGGTGACCCAGGCACAGATGCAGGCGCTTTGCGGACGCAGGCAGACTGCACAATCCGGGCGGCAGGGCGGCGATGCATTCACTATCAACTCAATAGCACCCTGTGCACACCATGAAAGGGCTGGAGGCCAAAATGGTTAAAAAAGATCCGGCCCGACTCAGGGGCCCAGAAACTCACCCAGGGGCTTGAGGTCGTCCACCCGGTCGCAGACCGACTTGACCATCATCATGATGGGAACCCCCAGCAGCAGGCCCCACACGCCCCAGAGCCAGCCCCAGGCCAGAAGACCGACAAAGACCGCCACCGGGCTCAGGCGGCTGGCCCGGCTGGTGAGCCAGGGTGTGATCAGGTTGCCGACGATGGTGTGGATGACCAGCGAGGCGCCGCCGACCACCAGCGCCATGTTGAGCGTGCCGAACTGGAGGAAACCGACCAGCGCCGTGGCGGCCGCGGTGATCAGCGAGCCCACATAAGGCACGAAGTTGAGCACGAAGGCGGCAATGCCCCAGACCGCCGCATTCTCCAGTCCGATGGCCAGCAGGGCCAGCCAGGTCAACACTCCGACCAGCGCGCTGGTGAGCAGTTGCACCTGCAGGTAGCGCTGGATCTGGCCGGTGATTTCATGCAGGGCCTGCAGCGTCACCTTCTTGTTGCTGAGGCTGGGGCCGGCCAGCTTGAGCAGCTTGCGCCGGAAGCTGTCGCCCGAAAGCAGCAGGAAGTAGGTCAGGAAAATGACCGCAACCGCCTGACCGATCAGCGCGACCAGGCCGATGGTGCCGGTCCAGAGATAGTCCTTGACGTTGAAACTTGCCCGCTCGACCACCACCCGCATGGCGCCGCGGGTGTTGCCCGGTCTGGCGCCTTCCTGGGTGGCCTGCTCGATTTGCGATGCGGCTTTCTGCACACTGTCCAGGGTGCTGTCCGCCCCTCCGGCCTTGACCTTCATGGCGTTGCGGAATTTTTGCGCGGCCACCGGCAGCGACTCCACCAGTTGCGCCGCGTTGTCCCGGAGGGACCAGGTGGTCGAGGCGATGGCACCGAAAATCGCCAGCAGCAGCACGGCGGAGCTGAGCCAGCGCGGCACGCGCCTGAGTTCCAGCCAGTTGACCACCGGCGAGAGCGCATAACTGGCCAACACGCCGAGCATCACCGGAATGAACACCGCCTTGGCCCAGTGCAGCACGAACAAAATGGCCAGGCCGGCAAGCACCATCAGCGACATGTTGCGGATGTCCACCGGCATGTGCAGCAGCAGGCGCTCAGGCTCCGGGAAGGTCGTCACCTCGGGATCGGCAGGCGCCGCAGGTTCTGCCGGCAGTATTTCGGGCACGTGTTCTTCGCTCATTGGTGTTCCTTGTGGGGCGCTCCGCGGGGTGTCACTGGCAAAACCGCCCTGGGACGAAGTCTCCATTCCTGTACCGGCCCCATTTCACCGCGGCGGGCGGCAGGCTGGTGCAGGACGCCGTCGCCAGAACAGGTAGGGTTTCAAGCCAGGTGAGGTGCTCAAGCGGCGATGGCCTCGCGCACCGCGCTGAGCTGGCGCCGCGACACCGCCAGCAACTCGTCGATGCCGTTGAGCCGCACGGCCCAGCCCTCCCCTTCTTCGGGATCAAAGTGTTTTTCAAGCGCGCGCACCGCGCGGCGGGCCACCAGCGCATTGCGGTGGATGCGCATGAACTGCTGGGGGTATTTTTCCTCCAGTTCGTTGAGGCTGCCGTCGAGGATGTAGCTTTTGCCCGCCGTGCGCACCGTGATGTACTTGAGTTCGGCCTTGAGGTACAGCACCTCGGCCAGCGGCACACGCTCGGTCCGGCCGCGGTCCTGGATGATCAGGAAATCTCCGACCGAATCGGCCTCCAGCCCTTTACCCGCCTGCGCGAGCCGCTCCACTTTTTGTAGCGCCTGCTGCAGGCGCTCGAGCCGCACGGGCTTGGTCAGGTAGTCCACCGCCTCCAGATCGAAGGCCTGCACCGCGTGTTCGGAATGCGCGGTGACAAACACCACCGCCGGCGGCTGCGGCAAACGGGCAATGGTCTGCGCCAGGGCGATGCCGTCGGCGCCGGGCATGCGGATGTCGAGCAGGACCACATCAAAGGTTTCGCGGCGCAGCGCGTCCATGGCCTGCGCCGCATGCGCGGCTTCGGCGGCCACGCAGGCGGGCGGCGCCGTGCAGTCGCCCAGCAGCGTGCGCAGGCGCGAACGCGCCAGCGCCTCGTCATCCACAATCAGCGCCCTCAACTTGCCTGTCATAGCGGAATCTCCAGCCTCACTTGAAAAACACCGTCCTTGAACACGGTCTTGAATTGCGCCTGCACGTCGTGCAGCAGCGCCAGGCGCTCGCGCACATTGGCCAGCGCCAGCCCGTGCCCCCGCTCGCCGACGCCGGCCGGGGTGGAATTGGTCACCTTGAGCACCACCACGCCGCCGCGCCGTTCGGTGGTGATCTTGATCTGCGCGCCCTGGGCGCTGGGCTCCACGCCGTGGCGCACCGCATTTTCCACCAGCGGCTGCAGCAGCAGCGGCGGCAATTTGGCCGCATCGGCCTCGGGGTCCAGGGTCCACTGCACCTGCAGGCGCTCGCCAAAACGGATCTGCTCGATGGCCATGTAACGCTGCGCCAGGGCAATTTCCTGCCCCAGCGTGACCGACTCGGTCTGGTCGGCCAGCGCATGGCGAAACAGCTCGCTGAGGTCTTCCAGCACGCTTTCGGCCTTGGCGGGTTCGGCGCGCACCAGGGCGATGGCGCTGTTGAGCGTGTTGAACAGGAAATGCGGCCGGATGCGCGACTGCAGCTCGGCCAGGCGCGCCGCCGTGGCCGCCGGTGTGCGCGCCTTGGCGCGCCAGACCAGCCCGGCCACCAGCACCGCCGACAACAGGGCACCGGCCGCAGCGCTGGCCCACCAGGGCGCCGGAGCGAGCAGGTTCAGCAGCACCAGCAGGCCGCAGCCATACAGACCCGCCAGCGCGCCAAGCGACACGCCAGCCATCCACTGCTGCGTCGTGCCCAGCCGGGCCAGCCGCCCCTTGAGCACACAAGCGGCGATCAGCCAGGCCAGCGTGGCGGGCAACACGCCGCCGGTCAGCAGCGAAAAACGCAGCAGCCAGTCGACAAACCCGCCGGTGCCGAACATCGCGCCGACGCCCACCACCGCTTCGACAAATAACACGGCGCGCAGCACCACGCCGACATTGCAGGCGTCAAACACATTGACACGGACCGGCAGGGGCGCAGGCGCATCCCCGGGCTGGCTATAGCCACCCAGCACGGTCGACTCGCCGAAGGACGAAAGGTCGGGCTTGAACTGCATGAAAAAGGCTCGCTTGCTCCGTGTCCGGTTCTGCGCGCGGGCCGGCCCGGGGGTCCCGGGCGCCCCGCTTGACGGGGCTTTCCTGCGCGCAGATAAAATCAGGCCCTAGTATTGCACCGGCAACCCGCTTGAAACCGGCGTCAAACCCGTACTTCCCCCAATAATGTTGTCGCCGCGACACGCCGTCGCTGCCGCCAGACGGTCCTTCACAGAAAGCCTCCCGTGAGCCAACTCGACAAAAAATCCCAAGCCTGGTCCGCCCTGTTCTCCGAACCCATGAACGACCTGGTCAAGCGTTACACCGCCAGCGTGTTTTTTGACAAGCGCCTGTGGCAGGCCGACATCACCGGCTCGCTGGCCCATGCCGAGATGCTGGCCGCGCAGAAAATCCTGGGCGCCGCCGACCATGCCTCCATCCAGAAGGGCATGGCGCAGATCACGGCTGAAATCGAATCCGGCGCCTTTGAATGGAAGCTGGACCTGGAAGACGTGCATCTGAACATCGAAGCACGCCTGACACAGATCGTCGGCGACGCCGGCAAACGCCTGCACACCGGCCGCTCGCGCAACGACCAGGTCGCCACCGACGTGCGCCTGTGGCTGCGCGGCGAGATCGACCTGATCGACACGCTGCTGACCGACCTGCAAAAGGCGCTGGTCGATATTGCCGAGAAAAACGTCGAGGTCATCCTGCCCGGCTTCACGCATCTGCAGGTGGCGCAGCCGGTGAGTTTTGGCCACCACATGCTGGCCTACGTGGAGATGTTTGCGCGCGATGCCGAACGCCTGCAGGACGTGCGCAAACGCGTCAACCGCCTGCCGCTGGGCGCCGCCGCACTGGCCGGCACCAGCTACCCGCTGGACCGGGAACGTGTCGCCAGAACCCTGGGCATGGTCGATGCGCAAGGCCAGCCCCAGGTCTGCCAGAACAGCCTGGACGCCGTGAGTGACCGCGACTTTGCGATTGAATTCACCGCTGCCGCTTCGCTGGCCATGGTGCACATCAGCCGCATGAGCGAGGAGCTGATTCTGTGGATGAGCCAGAACTTCGGCTTCATCGAAATTGCCGACCGCTTCACCACCGGCTCGTCCATCATGCCGCAGAAGAAAAACCCCGACGTGCCCGAACTCGCACGCGGTAAGACTGGCCGCGTGGTTGGGCATCTGATGGGTCTGATCACGCTGATGAAGGGCCAGCCGCTGGCCTACAACAAGGACAACCAGGAAGACAAGGAGCCGCTGTTCGACACCGTGGACACGCTGAAAGACACGCTGCGCATCTTTGCCGAGATGGTGGGCGGCATCACCGTCAAACCCGAAGCCATGGAGCGCGCCGCCCTCAAGGGTTACGCCACCGCCACCGACCTGGCCGACTACATGGTCAAGAAGGGCCTGCCCTTCCGCGATGCGCATGAAGCCGTGGCCCACGCGGTGAAAGCCGCCATTTCCCACGCGGTGGATCTGTCGGAGCTGCCGCTGGCCGTGCTGCAGCAGTTCAACCCGAAGATCGAAAAAGACGTCTACGACGTGCTGAGCCTGCGCGGCTCGCTCAATGCCCGCAACACCCTGGGCGGCACGGCGCCGGCACAGGTGCGCATGCAAATTGCGCGGCACCGCGCACGGCTCACCCCGGGCTGAACCGGCCCGCCTTGATGTTCGACTGAAAAGGCGGGTATCACCCGCCTTTTTTTGCGTCTTTGTTCCGTGGGTCTGCGCTGTTTTGTTACATGCAAATCAGCTACGCTTGACCTCCTAACGAGGAGGAACCGTGGCCACAAGCACGACAAGAAGAAAAACAGCCGCCCTGCTGGCAGCAACCGCTGCTTTGTACCTGCCCATCAGCGCGCAGGCCCTGCAGATCACCAGCCTCTCGCCCCAGGGCGAAATCGCCAGGGTAAGGCAGATTGCCGTCAAGTTTGATGACAGCGCCGTCAACTTCGGCGACCCCAAAGCCCCCGCCCCTGTCAGCCTGAGCTGCAGCGACGCGCAGGCCACCAAGGGTTCGGGCCGCTGGATCAGCGACCGCCAGTGGGCGTTTGAATTCGAAAACGATCTTCCGCCCGGGGTCAGCTGCACGCTGCAGGGCATCACCACCTTCCGTTCGCCCAAAGACCAGGCCATCAGCGGCAAGGTGTCGTGGAAGTTCAACACCGGCGGTCCTTTCGTGAAGAACCTGCGCCCTGGCACGTATCAGCGTATCGACGAAGAACAGTACTTCGTGCTGCAGCTCAACGGTCAGGCCACACTGGCCAGCGTGCGCGAGAACGTCTGGTGCTCGGTCGAGGGCCTGGGCGAGCGGGTTCCCGTGAAACTGATCGAGGGCAAGGAGCGGGATGCGCTGCTCAAGTCGCAGAACCTGGACAAGGCGGCGAAAAAAGATCCCTTGACGCTGGTGACGCTGGCCTGCAACCGCCGCCTCACACCCGCGAGCAAGCTCCAGCTGGTGTACGGAAAAGGTGTCGCCACTCCGAGCGGCGTGGCCAACTCGGTGGAGCGGCGCTACAACTTCCAGGTGCGCGAGCCGTTTTCTGCCAGCTTCAACTGCGAGCGCGAAAACGCGCAGTCGGCCTGCCTGCCGATACGACCCATGAGCCTGAACTTCAACGCGCCGGTGCCGCGCAAGCTGGCCGAGGCGATTCGCCTCACATCTGCCAAAAACACGCTCAAGCCGGTGTTCGACACGGAAAGCGGCGACGGCGACAACGTGGTCAACGGTGTCAGCTTCAAGCCGCCTTTTGCAGAGCAGACCGCCTTCACGCTGGAGCTTCCCAAGGACTTCAAGGACGCGTCCGGCCGCAGCCTGCGCAATGCCGACAACTTTCCCTTGAAGGTAGCGAGCGGCGCCATGCCGCCGCTGGCCAAGTTTGCCGCCTCACCGTTTGGCATCGTCGAGCGGTTTGCCGAACCCGGCGCCAAAGCGGGCGACCCGGCGCTGCTGCCGGTCACGCTGCGCAACGTGGAGGCCGCGCTACAGGTCAAAGGCCTGTCCCCCGGCAAGGTCAGCGACCTGCAGCCCAAAACCGATGCCGACATCATTGCCTGGTTCCGCAAGGTGGAGCGTTACAACGACTACCAGGTGGACCGCGACCAGGCCGGCCGGGACGTGAAAAGCCCGCTGCCCAAGGCCCTCGACGCGCAAAGCAAGGAGTACGTGCAGTCGCGCATGCTCTCGCTGTTGGCCGGCCAACCCGGCGTGAAAACGCTGGACCTGCCCAAGCCAGCGAGCGGCGACCCGCGTCCGTTCGAGGTGATCGGCATCCCGCTCTCGCCCGGTTTTCACGTGGTCGAAATCGCCTCGCAAAAACTCGGTACCTCGCTGCTCGACGAACGCCACGGTGACAACCGGACCATGGTTGTGCGCACCTCCGCGCTGGTGACCAACCTGGGCGTGCATTTCAAGCTGGGCCGCGAAAACGCGCTGGCCTGGGTGACCACGCTGGACAAGGGCGCGCCGGTCGCCGGCGCCACCGTGCGTGTCTCCAGCTGCGATGGCAAGGAGCTGGCCAAGGCCGTAACAGATGCGCAAGGGCTTGCCCGCTTCACCGGCCTGTCGCCCGACCCGCTGCGCTGCGGTGAAGGCGACTACGGCGGCAACGCCTACTTTGTGAGCGCGCGCGCCACCTCGGGAGGTATTGAAGACCTGGCCTTCACCTGGAGCAACTGGCAAAAAGGCATCGAACCCTGGCGCTTCAATGTGCCGACCAGTCAGGACCCGCAGCCCGACGCGCGCGCCCACACCATTTTCGACCGCACGCTGCTGCGCGCCGGCGAAACCGTGTCCATGAAACACATCCTGCGCACCGAGACCAGCCGCGGGTTTGGCATCGTCGAGGCGCCGCCCGCGACCCTGGTGGTCACCCACATCGGCAGCGGCCAGCAGTACACCCAGCCCATCAGCTGGCGCAAAACCGCCACCGATGGACAGAGTGCCGAAAACACCTTTGTCATTCCGCCCGCGGCCAAACTCGGCATCTACGAGGTTCAACTCAAGGCCACCGACGAAAAAAACCGCAGCTTCAGCAGCGGGCAGTTCCGCGTGGAAGAGTTCCGCCTGCCGGTGCTCGAAGGCCGCATCACCCCGGCCGACAAAAAGCCTCTGGTCAACGTGAGTTCGGTGCCCACCGATGTGCAGGTCAACTATGTCTCTGGCGGTGCCGCCGTCAACCTGCCGGTGCGCGTGTCGGCACTGGTACGCGGCAAAACCTTGAGCTACAGCGATCACGAGGCCTTCAGTTTCTCGCCGCCGCGCGCCCGGCGCGGGGAAGGCAGCGAAGGCGAGGAGGAAGCCACGGCCGCGCAAGACCAGCGCGTGATTGCCGACAAGTTGCCCCTGAGCCTGGACCGCAACGGTGCCGGCAAGCTCACCATCAAGGACGTGCCGGCCAGCAAGCAGCCCAGGGAGTTGCTGCTCGAAGCCAGCTACGCCGACCCGAACGGCGAGGTGCAGACGATTCGCAGCGTCTCCACGCTCTGGCCGGCCGCCGTGGTCGCCGGCATCAAGACCGAGGGCTGGGTGTCCACCAGCCAGAAGATCAGGTTCCAGGCCCTGGCGCTGGACCTGACAGGCAAACCGGCGGCCGGCGTGCCGCTGGAGGTGAAGGCGGTGGCGCGCATCGTCACCACCAGCCGCAAACGCATGGTGGGCGGCTTCTACACCTACGACAACAAGACCGACATCAAGGACCTCGGCTCTGTCTGCAGCGGCCCCAGCGATGCGCGCGGCCTGCTGCTGTGCGAAGCCAGACTCGGTGAGCCCGGCGAAGTGGAACTGGTCGTGACCGCGAAGGACAAGGACGGCCACACCATCCAGGCCGCCAGCTCGGTTTATGTCACAAAACAGGGCGAGCTCTGGTTCGGCGGCGAGGACCACGACCGCATGGACGTGCTGCCCGAGAAGAAAAGTTACCAGCCCGGCGAGACCGCCAAGTTTCAGGTGCGCATGCCCTTCCGTTTTGCCACCGCGCTGGTGGCGATCGAACGCGAAGGCATCATCGAGACCCAGGTGGTGCAACTCAACGGCCAGGACCCGACCATCCAGTTGCAGGTCAAGGACGGCTGGGGGCCGAACGTGTACGTCAGTGTGCTGGCGCTGCGCGGCCGCCTGCGCGAAGTGCCGTGGTACAGCTTCTTCACCTGGGGCTACAAGGCGCCGCGTGAATGGTGGACCTCGTTCTGGTACGAGGGCCGCGAGTATCTGGCGCCCACGGCGCTGGTGGACCTGAGCAAACCAGCCTTCCGCCTGGGCCTGGCAGAGATCCGCGTGGGCACGCAGGCGCACCAGCTTGCCGTGACGGTCAAGGCCGACAAGGAGAGTTACCCGGTGCGCGGGCAGGCCCAGGTCACCATCACCGCCAAACTTCCCAATGGCCAGCCGGCAGCGAACGCCGAAGTA
Organism: Pseudomonadota bacterium; assembly: GCA_040389085.1. GTDB lineage: Bacteria > Pseudomonadota > Gammaproteobacteria > Burkholderiales > Burkholderiaceae_C > Polaromonas. The sequence continues at coordinate 115,841 of JAZKAP010000008.1, read as the reverse complement.
GCCATCGCCGCGGTGGACCAGGCACTGCTGGAGCTGATGCCCAACACCTCCTGGGGCCTGCTGGACGCCATGCTGCAGCGCCGGGCCTGGGGCGTAGAGACCTCGACCGCACAAATGGAAATCATCGGCCGCCGGCACTACGGGCGCAAGGCCGTGCCGGCGGGCGGCGGCGGCGGACGCAGCAACACGCGCGAATTGCTGGACACGCTGCTGCTGTGGAACCCCAAGGTCATGCTAGACGCCAAAGGCCAGGCCGTCGTCACCGTGCCGCTCAATGACGCGCTGACGACTTTCAAAATTGTCGCGGTGGCCGATGCAGCGACCGGCCTCTTCGGCACCGGGCAAACCAGCATCCGGGCCACGCAAGACCTGCAGATCATCAGCGGCCTGCCGCCGCTGGTGCGCGAGGACGACCAGTTCCGCGCGCAGATCACGCTGAGAAACACGACCAACACCGCGATGAAGGTGGAAGTGAGCCCGCGTGCGACCTTGCTCGATCTCAAACCGCAAACCATCGACATTCCCGCGGGGGAAGCGCGCGAAGTAGCGTGGATGGTCACCGCCCCGGCACAGCTCGCGCTCACACGCGCGGAAGCCATCCTGTGGGAGATAGAGGCCAAAGATACGCTCAGCGGCGCACGCGACGGCCTCAAGGCGCGCCAGCGCATCATTCCCGCCGTGCCGCTCACGGTGCAGCAAGCCACGCTGGTGCAGGTCGATGGTTCCTTCACGCTGGACGTCGCCCCGCCGGCCGATGCCCTGCCCGGCCGCGGAGGTTTGAAAATATCGCTGCAACCGAAACTCGCAGAGGGTCTGGACGGCGTGCGCGACTGGTGGGCCAACTACCCGTTTGTCTGCCTGGAGCAGAAAACCAGCAAGGCCGTCGGCCTGCGTGACGCCAAGCTCTGGCAGACCGTGCTGGCGCAACTGCCCGGTTACCTCGACCGCGACGGACTGGCCAGTTATTTCCCGCCGCGCGACGGTGACGCCTCGCGCGGCAGTGACACCTTGACGGCCTACCTGCTGGCAGCGACGCACGAAGCGGCGGCCCTCAACCCCGCGTTCACCCTGCCCGACGACGCCCGCGCACCCATGGAGCGCGGCCTGATTGCGTTTGTCGAGGGCCGCATCCAGCGCGAGTTCTGGAGCCCGCGCAAGGATCTCGACATGCGCAAGCTGTCCGCGATTGAAGCGCTGTCGCGTTACGGCAAGGCGCAAGGCCGCATGCTGGGCAGCATCACGATTGCGCCGAACCAGTGGCCGACCCACACGGTGATCGACTGGCTGAACATCCTCAAACGCGTGGCCGACGTGCCACAACGCGAGCAGCGTCTGGCCGAGGCGCACCAGGTGCTCAAGTCGCGCCTGTCGTGGCAAGGCACCAAGGTCAGCTTCAGCACCGAAAAAGACGACTACTGGTGGTGGCTGATGACCAACGGCGACGTCAACACCGCGCGCCTGATGCTGGCCGTGATGGACGATGCGGCCTGGAAAGACGACATGGGTCGCCTGGCCAACGGCTTCATCGCACGCCAGCAACAAGGCGCGTGGCACACCACCACCGCCAATCTGTGGGGCGGGCTGGCACTCGACCGCTTCTCGGCGAAATTCGAGGCGACGCCGGTGGCCGGTATCACCAAGGCCGCGCTGGCCGCAGCAACGGCCAGTGTGGACTGGCGCAAGGTCGAACGCCTCAAGACCACCGACGCCAGCGGCGCACCCAACCAGACCACCTTTTTCGGCGCCCCCGCCTCCCCCGGCAACCTCCGGGGCAACAGCATGTTTTTGCCCTGGGCCGGTACGGGCAAGGACACACTGACCGTGACGCACCAGGGCACGGGCAAACCCTGGCTCACTTTGCAATCGCTGGCAGCGGTCCCCCTGAAAGCGCCGTTCAATGCCGGCTACCAGATCAGGAAAACCATCACACCGGTGGAACAGGCCGTCAAGGGCATGTACACGCGCGGCGACGTGGTACGTATTTCGCTGGAAGTCAACGCCAGCACCGACATGACCTGGGTGGTGATCAGCGACCCGGTGCCCGGCGGCGCGACCATTCTCGGCAGCGGCCTGGGCCGCGATTCGCAGATCGCCACCAGCGGCGAGAAGAAAACAGGTGCGGGCTGGCCAGCGTTCGAGGAACGCAGCTTCGAGGCCTTCCGCAGCTATTACGAGTACCTGCCCAAAGGCGTGGTGAAGATGGAATACACCGTGCGCCTGAACAACGTCGGCGACTTCGCGCTGCCGCCGAGTCGTGTGGAAGCGATGTATGCGCCCGAGATGTTTGGGGAAGCGCCGAATGCGCGGGTGAAAGTGGAAGCCGCCAAATGAACGCCTCCGCCGTCCGGAGAGCCGCGGCCGCTATATTTTTGATAGCTGCCATCGCCCATCCCTCTTGGGCTGTAGCCACATTTGACGATGTCAAACGCGAGTACCGTCCGTCCGATACCCTGGTGCTGGACCGCAGCGGTGAAGTCATCCAGCGCCTGCGCACCGATGCGAGCGTGCGGCGCGGCCAGTGGGTGGCGTTGCCGGATATTTCACCGGCTTTGCGCACGGCGCTGGTGCTCAGCGAGGACAAACGTTTTTACGAACACAGCGGCGTGGACTGGCGCGCGGTCTCTGCTGCGGCCTGGGGCAATCTGTGGGCCACCAAAACCCGCGGTGCTTCCACGCTCAGCATGCAGCTGGCTGGCCTGCTCGACGAGGACTGGCGTGCCTCGGCTGGCGGACGCAGCCTGCCGCAGAAAATCGGCCAGACCGTGTCGGCGCAGCTGCTGGAGCGCAGCTGGCGCAAGGACCAGATCCTCGAGGCCTACCTCAACCTCGTGCCCTTTCGCGGCGAGATCGTCGGCATCGATGCGCTGAGCCGCACCCTGTTCGGCAAGGCCGCGCACGGGCTGGACGAGCGCGAGGCGGCGCTGGCGGCAGCGCTGGTGCGGGCGCCGAATGCAAAAGCGGTGCAAGTGAGCCAGCGCGCCTGCGGCGTCCTGAAAACCATGCAGGCGCCTGCCAAAACAGATTGCGACGGCCTGGACCTGTTTGCCAGCGCTGCGCTGCAGCGCCGGGCCTTTGACGCGACCGAAGGCTTCGCGCCGCATCTGGCGCGACAGCTTGTGCGCCAGGCCCCAGCCGATGGCAAGTCCCGGCCGGCCACTGTGACGTCCACGGTGCGTGCGCCATTGCAGCGCTTTGCCGTCCAGACCCTGACCCAGCAACTGCGCGAGCTGCGCGGCCGCCATGTGGAAGACGGCGCCATCGTCGTGCTCGACAACGCCAGTGGCGAAGTACTGGCCTGGGTCGGATCGTCGGGTGAACTCAGCGGCGCGGCCGAGGTCGATGGTGTGCTGGCGCTGCGCCAGCCGGGCTCCACGCTCAAGCCCTTTCTGTACGCGCAGGCGATTGCCGAGCGGCGCATCACCGCCGCATCGTTGCTGGAAGATTCGTCCTCGCAAATCCCCACGGCCGGCGGCCTCTACATTCCGCAAAATTACGACCGCCAGTTCAAGGGCCTGGTGTCCAGCCGCACCGCGCTGGGTGCCTCGCTCAACGTGCCGGCCGTGCGCACGCTCGTGATGGTGTCGCCCGACGCCTTTCACAAGCAGCTCCGGGCGGTGGGCCTGCCCCTGAAGGAAACCGGCGACTACTACGGCTACAGCCTGGCACTGGGCAGCAGCGAGGTCTCGCTGCTGGCGCTGACCAACGCCTACCGCGCACTAGCCAATGGCGGGCGTTACAGCACCACCTCGCTCAGCCGGCAGGCCAGACCCGATTTCAAACCCGCAATAGCCCCCGGTGCGACCTTCATCGTCAGCGACATCCTCTCGGACCCGCTGGCGCGCGCGCGCACCTTCGGGACGGACAGCCTGCTGGCCACCCGTTTCTGGACCGCTGTGAAAACCGGCACCAGCAAGGACATGCGCGACAACTGGGCGCTGGGCTACTCACAGCGCTACACCGTGGGCGTCTGGGTGGGCAACGCCAGCGGTGCGCCCATGTGGGACGTCAGCGGCACCAGCGGCGCCGCGCCGGTCTGGGCGGCACTGATGAACTACCTGCACCAGAGCGAGCCCAGCCGCGCGCCGGCACCGCCGGCTGGCGTGGTGCAAAAGCAGGTGACCTTTGCCGATGCAACGCATACGCCGGTCGAGGCGGCGCGCAGCGAATGGTTTCTACGGGGCACGGAGCAGGCCCTGTTTGCTATGGATTCAGGAGCTCTCGGCGCAGACAGGACAAGGGCTGGAGGCCAAAAAGGCTTGAAATATTCGGGCAGCGCGGCATCTGTCGCATCACGCATCACCGCCCCCGCCAACGGCACCATCGTGGCGCTGGACCCCGACATTCCGCCGAATCGCCAGCGCCTGGGCTTTGCCGCCGAAGGCCAGCAGCTGCGCTGGCGCATGGACGGCAAGGAGTTTGCACGCGGCGCGCAGGCCCAGTGGCTGCCCTGGCCGGGCCGGCACGTGGTACAGCTGGTGGATCACAGCGGCCAGGTGGTCGATGAAATCCGGCTGGAGGTACGCGGGGCGGGCGTGCGCGAAGCGAAGGCCGGTAGCGGCGCATCAAAATAATTTCAACCGGCCAAAGCGTTATTCACGCCGCGCCCGCCGGGACGCCGCTACCATGCTGGCATAACCAGGAGACTCCATGCCCGTGATCACCACCATCGAAGACCTGCGCGTTCTGGCGAAAAAGCGCGTGCCCCGCATGTTCTACGACTACGCCGACTCCGGTTCGTGGACCGAGAGCACCTACCGCGCCAATGAAAGCGACTTCCAGTCCATCAAGCTGCGCCAGCGCGTGGCCGTCAACATGGAAAACCGCAGCACGGCCACGCAGATGATCGGCCAGAACGTCGCCATGCCGGTGGCGATTGCGCCTACCGGCCTGACCGGCATGCAGCATGCCGACGGCGAGATCCTGGGCGCACGTGCGGCGAAAAAATTCGGCATTCCGTTCACGCTCTCGACCATGAGCATCTGCTCCATCGAGGACGTATCGGCCGGCACCGGCGGGCACCCCTTCTGGTTCCAGCTCTATGTGATGAAGGACCGCGACTTCATCGAGCGCCTGATAGACCGCGCCAAGGCCGCCAACTGCTCGGCGCTGGTGCTCACGCTGGACCTGCAGATTCTCGGCCAGCGCCACAAGGACCTCAAGAACGGCCTGAGTGCGCCGCCCAAACCGACACTGGCCACCATCCTGAACCTGATGACCAAGCCGCGCTGGGGCCTGGGCATGCTGGGCACCAAACGCCACGGCTTCGGCAACATCGTAGGCCACGTCAAGGGCGTGGAAAACATGGGTTCGCTTTCCGAGTGGACCGCCAAGCAGTTCGACCCGGGACTGAACTGGGGCGACGTCGAATGGATCAAGAAACGCTGGGGCGGCAAGCTGATCCTCAAGGGCATCCAGGATGGGGAGGACGCCAAACTCGCGGTCAACTCCGGCGCCGACGCGCTGATCGTGTCCAACCATGGCGGGCGCCAGCTCGACGGCGCCGAGTCGTCGATTCGCGCGCTGCCGCAGATTGTGGACGCTGTCGGCAGCCAGATCGAGGTGCACATGGACGGCGGCATCCGCAGCGGCCAGGACGTACTCAAGGCCCGGGCGCTGGGCGCCAAGGGCACCTACATCGGGCGCTCCTTCCTCTATGGACTTGGCGCCATGGGTGAAGAAGGCGTGAGCAAGGCGCTGCAGATCATCCACCGCGAGCTCGATCTGACCATGGCGTTTTGCGGCCACACCAACATCGAGACGGTGAACAAGGGGATTTTGCTACCCGGCACTTACTGAAAGCGGCAGCCAGTCGGAGTTGGCCGCCAGACTCAGGTCCAGCAGGGGCTCGGCGGCATCCCACCAGGCCTGCGCGTCGATGTGCCCTGCGAGATCACAGTCCAGGTAGACCAGTCCGCCGCGGTGCGCCATCTTCTGCAGCGCGGCGTGATCGCAAAACGGCTGTCCCAGTCCTACCACCACGGGCCGGTGCACCAGACGCGCACAGGCCACCACCAGCCGCTGCATCAGGTCGCCGTCACGGGTGCTGTCGCCGCTAAGCAGCAGGATCACGTGCGAATAGTCGGGCAGAAAGGCCTGCGTCAGCCCGAGATGCAGGCCATTGCGTGCCATGGCGATCACCCTCCGCACGACGGCGCCGGAATCGAGATCCACATAATCGGTCGCCACGTCCAGCCCGTCGGCACGGCTGCCGGCGAAGCGTCGGTGCACCACCTCGGCCTTGTGCGTCCTGCCCAGCCAGCGCACCATGTCGAAAGAAGCCTCACCCCTGGCCGCACAAACCATGACACGCTGGAACCGGTCGCTGACCGCCTGTTCGGCCGCCCCGGGATGCGTCAGCGGTGTGGACAGGCGCCGCCACACCGTCGCAGGACCAGGCGCGCGGCCCTGTTGATGCTCCTCGCGCAAAGTGGCCACCCGCCGGGCGAAATCGGCCGGCAGCTCGAGCGCCTGCACAATGGCCATGGACCAGGGCTGCGTCAGCCGGCGCGGGCCGCGGCTCGAATGCAGCAGCCGCAGGCCGCGGTGACGCGTGTCGCGCGCGACGCGCCCCATCAGGGCATGCACACCCGCAGGCGGCCCTTCCATCCATTCAACAAACCAGCCGCTCTGGTGAAGAAGCGCCACATGAACCTCGTCCGCCACATTGCGTTGCAAGGCGTGTTCGCGAATGCGCTGCATCTCCTGAAACACCGGGCCGGTGAAATTGCTCTGGCTGGCGTACATGAGGCGGCCCACCTCCCTGTCCGTCGCAGTTGCCGCGCTATCCGGCCAATCACTCGTCAACAAATCCAGCACCAAATGCCTCTCGTCTCTCACGTCTATACCCGCTACAGGCAACAAAAAATTATCCCCGAACAGTCGCCACACCGTATTGCGCCGGGTCAAGCCCGCCGCAAATCCAGGCCGCCAAATGACCAATGGGCAGGCGCCTTGTTGGGGAATATCCTCATGACACTGCGCTGCCAAAGAAATAAGCTTGCTTATCAATTACCCGGGGTGCTTCAGGCGCTTCGCTTTCCCCATGACCTCTCCCCAGGAACCCGCCATCCACACGCCGCCGGTGCGCCGCTTCAAGGACCCGGACTATGTCGAGGTCGCCCCGACACTGGCCGCGCTGCGCGAGCGCATCGACACGCTGGACGGTCAGATCGTCGAGCTGCTCGCACAGCGCGCGCTGTGTGTGCGTGACGCCACCCGCTTCAAGCGCGACGCCTTCCAGGTGGCCGCGCCGGCGCGCCAGGCCCAAGTGTTCGCCCGCGTGCGCGCGCTGGCCGCGCCACATGAAGCCAGTTTTCCCGGACTGTCCGACATCGTCGAGTCCACCTACCGCACCCTGGTCGCCGGCTATATCGCGGGCGAGGGCACCTTTTTTCACGACACGGAACTGATCAAGCCATGAACACCACCCTGCCCCGCTTTCCACTCACACACCTGCTGGCACGCTGTGCCGTGGCGGCCACCGTTGCGCTTGCAGCAAGCAGCGCCATGGCCCAGGCCTGGCCCAACAAGCCGGTGCGCATCGTGGTGCCCTACGGCGCAGGCTCGTCACCCGATGTGATCGCGCGCATCGTCGCGGAAAAACTCTCGCCACGGCTGGGCCAGCCCGTCGTGATTGAAAACCGCGCCGGCGCCGGCGGCAACAACGGCACCGGCGCCGTCGCCAAGTCGGCGGGTGACGGCTACAACTTCGTCATCAGCACCAACGGGCCGCTGGTGTACAACACCGTGCTCTACAAGAAGCTGCCTTATGACCCGTTCACCGAGCTGCGTCCGGTGGTGCTGGCCGGCGGCCAGGCCAATGTGTGCGCGGTACGCGCCGACTCGGGCATCACCACGCTCAAGGAGCTGGTCGATGCGATGAAGAAAAACCCCGGCAAGTTCAACTTTTCATCAACCGGCGTGGGCAGCCTGTCGCAGCTCGGCGTGGAGCTGCTCAAGGTCAAGACCGACACCTTCGCTGTGCACATTCCCTACGCCTCCTCGCCGCTGTCCATCCTGGCCATCCTGCAGGGCGACGTGCAGTTCGCCTGCGTGCCCGCGGTGGCGGTGATCCCCCAGGTCAAGGCGGGCAAGATGCGCGCTCTGGCCGTGTCCACCGCCAAACGCAGCCAGCTCATGCCCGACATTCCGACCATGAAGGAGGCCGGCCTGCCCGAGATCGAAAACCTCGCCTGGATGGCCGTGATGGCCCCGGCCAGCACGCCGACCGATATCGTGCGGCGCATGAACCAGGAAATCAACGCCGTGCTCGCCATGCCCGAGGTCAAGGAAAAGCTCCACGCCCAGTACATGGAACCCATAGGCGGCTCCGAGCAGGACCTGCAGAAGTTCATGCAGCAGGAATTGCGCGTGATGACCCCCATCATCAAGCGCACCGGCATCTCCGTCGAGTGATGGACACATGATCGCCCTGCGCGTCCAGCGCAGCGCGGCCACCTTGGCGCAGGTCGATGCGGCGCTGGCGCGGCTGGAGACCGATGCCGGCATTTATTTCGGCGTCGATGCCGGCATTGCCGGCCTGCATCCGCTGCAGGCCACGCTGCTGGTCGAACCCGCGCTTGCCCTGCGTCTTTACGGCGACGGGCTGGACGTCGAGGCCCTCAGCGGCTTTGGCCAGGCCCTGCTGGCGCAGCCCGGGCTGACACGCTGGCGCGCCCAGACCGTGCGGGGGCCGCAGGTCTCCGGCATCACGGCCCTGCGCGCATTCCTGGCCTGCTTCGAACCCTCTGCCGACGTGCTGCTTCTGGGCGCCCTGCCGTTTGCAGCCCACCGCCTGGCCGAAGCCGGCAATGACGCCGGCGCGCTGGGCGTACTGTTTTTCGGCCAGCACCTGCTCAGGCGGGATGGCGCAGGCGCCTGGCAACACGTCGCCCTGAGCCTTCCCGGGCCCCTGTTGCCGGCCTCACCGCCGACCGCTTCGCTGGCAGCGCCCATCGCCTCCCGGCCTTCCCCCGATCCGGTCGCAGCCGAACCCCGTGACGATTTTCCGGTGGGCGATTATGCCGACATGGTGCGCCGCGCGCTGGACTGCCTGCGCGAGCGTCCGCTGGTGTCGCTGACCCTGAGCCAGAGCTACCGCCGCCGCGTGCAGTTGCCGGTGGCGACGGCCTTCGGGCGCCTGCGCGAGGCCAATCCCGCGCCGGCCAGTTTTTTTGTCAACGACGGTTCGGGCTTGCGCCTGTTCGGCGCCTCGCCCGACCTGCAACTGGTCGTCACCCAGCGCAGCATCCAGAGCCTTCCCGTCTGCGGCACGGTGGCACGCCGGCCCGGCGCCATCGGCGAGGCCGAGTCGCTGCGCGAGCTGCTCAATGAAGAGGTGGACGCCGCGTCGCTTGCCGTCTGCACCGACGCGCTGCGTAATGACCTGGCGCCATTGTGCGAACCCGGTTCGCTGCGCCTGCTGGACCGGCGCCGGCCGATGTCGCTGGCGACCGTGGTGCATGCAGTGGACCGTCTCGAAGGACGGCTGCGCGACGGCGCCGATGCCTGGGACGCCATCGTGGCCACGGCGGCGCCGGTGATGGTCACCGGCACCCCGCGGGCCGAGGCGCTGCGGGCCATCGGTGAACTCGAGGCCAGCCCGCGCGGCTGGTACGGCGGCCTGGTGGTACAGGTGGCGTCCAACGGCGATGCCCTCGCCGGCACCATCCTGCGCGCCGCTGCGGTTCGGGGCGACGTGGCCGAGGTGCGCACCGGCGGCGACCTGATGGCCGACTCGTCGCCGGAACGCGAGGAGCAGGAGTCCCGGCTCAAGACACTTTCGCTGTGGCGCGCGTTCGGGCTGGAGTCTGCAGCCGCACGCGCCGCTGCGCAACAAGACATCGCCCTGCCCGCTGCCGTTCACCTGATGGATGCCGGTGATCCCTTTGGCCATGCCATGCGCGACTGCCTGCTGGGCCTGGACCTGGATCTCGCGTCGCAGCACGCGCCGTGTTGCCTGCTTATCGGAACGGGCGACCTGGCCACTTGTCCGGAGCAGCACCTGGTCGCCGCCGGTGATGCGGCCCTGCGCCTGCTCGGTGCATCGGGCTGGACCGTGTTGCCCGACCGGCCCGAACATGGCCGCGCGCTGCTGTGCACCACCACCACCGCTGCGCCCTGGCGCAGCGACACCCCCTTTGCGGCGGCACGTTATGCCAGTGGAGCGCTGCAGGCCGGCGACCTGCCGGCGGGCTGGCAGGCCTGGGCGCTGGACGAGCAGGGGCAGCCGGTGGCCCTGGCCCATGCCGACCGGCGCGTGGTCTGCCTGCTGTTTCGCCCCGACTCCCTGCTCTCCAGCCCGCAGGCGCTGCAACTGCTGCGTGCGGCGCTGGCCTTTGCAGCCGTCACCGAAGGGCAGTGACACAGCGGCGCGGAACTACCGCTGCCCAAAGGGCCGGGCCGGCACGGTCTTCAGGTAGGCGTACAGCGCCTGGGCATCCACGTCGTTGAGTTCACGCAGTGACTCAAAGGGCATCACGGTGACGGCCGTGCCGTCCGGCCGCTTGCCGCTGCGCAACATGGCCACAAACTGGCCGGCATCCTTGTAACGCGTCATCGCGCTGCCATCACCCGGCGTGAGGTTGGAGGCCGGCGCCCAGTCGGGCGGGGTGCCGGGAATCTTGCCGCCGGAAAGCCCCGGACCGTGACAGCTGATGCACATGTTGGCCACATAGGCGCCGTGCGCCACCGTCACGCCTTCGGCCACGGCGGTGGCCGGCGGCAGGGTATGGTCAATCTTTTGCGCCGCGTCTTCGATGGCATCGAAGCCATACAGCAGCTTGACCGGCAGCGACAACTCCAGCACCGTTGCGCCGCCCGGCTGCGGCGGCAGGCTGCGTACATAAGCCACCAGCGCACCGAGGTCGGCATCGGTGAAGCGGTTGTAATCTTCGCTGGGCATGACAAACAGCGGCCGGCCATCGGGCTTGACGCCGTGGCGCAGCGTACGCACCCAGTCTTCGGATGTGTAGCGCGCCACCACCTTGCCCTCGCCCGGCGTGATGTTCGGGCCGGCCAGACGCAAACCATGGCCGTCGTTGACGAACTCGCGGCCAGCGCCGTTGACGCCATGGCAGTCCACACAACCGCGCGAATTGAACAGGTATTTGCCGCGCTCCAGCGACGGCGCATCGGCCGGAAAAGCCACGGGCCGCACATTCACCTTGACGAGGCGCTGCGCTTTTTGATCAGCCAGCTCCGTCCCCACCAGCGTCGCACCGGCCGCCAGCACCACCAGGGCGGCCCCTGCGCCCAGAACCCACTTGACCCATCGTTTCATTGTTTTTCCTCTGGTTTGATCCCTGTCCACACCCGTTTGGGACAAAGGCGAAATTCTAGAAAGCAGGCGCTGCCTTGTCACGCTGGAAGCCGGGAAATAAGTCACAGCCATCGCTGTTGGCGAAGGCAACTATTTACATCCGCTGCGTCTGGCGAATGCCGGACCACCGCCCTGGCGGGCAGGAAAAGCGGGGCGCCCCGTTCAACGCTATGCTTGCCGGGTGAGCGCACCTTCCCCTTCCAGCCCCTCCAGGATCCGCCGCATTGCGCACCTCGACATGGATGCCTTTTTTGCATCCATCGAGCTGCTGCGTTACCCGCAGCTCAAGGGCCTGCCGGTGGTCATAGGCGGCGGCCGCCGCAAGGTGGACGAAGCGCTGATGGCCGCGCAGGGCGAGCGCGCGCTGCGCTTCATCCCGGTCGCGGAGTTCCCGCTGCTCAAGGACTATGTGGGCCGCGGCGTCATCACCACCGCGACCTATGCCGCGCGCCAGTTCGGCGTGGGCTCGGCCATGGGCATGATGAAGGCCGCCAAACTGTGCCCGCAGGCCATCGTGCTGCCGGTGGATTTTGACGAGGTGCGCAAGTACTCGCGGCTGTTCAAGAGCACCATCACCGACATCGCTCCGCTGATGGAGGACCGCGGCGTCGACGAGGTTTACATCGACTTCACCGACGTGCCCGGCGGCCAGCGCGAAGGCGGGCGTGTGCTGGCGCGCCTGATCCAGAAAGAGATTTTCGAGAAAACCGGCCTGACCTGTTCGGTTGGCGTGGCGCCCAACAAGCTGCTCGCCAAAATGGCCAGCGAGTTCAACAAGCCCAAGGGCATCTCGATTGTTTATGAAGCGGACCTGCAGGAAAAAATCTGGCCGCTCCATGTGCGCAAGATCAACGGCATCGGCCCCAAGGCCGGCGAAAAACTGGCGGCACTGGCCATCCACACCATCGGCGAGCTCGCCGCCCAGGAACCGGCGTTCCTGATCGGGCACTTCGGCAAGGCCACCGGCGCCTGGATGCATGAAGCCGCCTGGGGCCGCGACGAGCGGCCGGTGGTCACCGAAAGCGAGCCGGTGTCCATCAGCCGCGAAACCACCTTCGAGCGCGACCTGCATGCGGTGCGCGACCGCGCGGAGCTGGGCGCCATCTTCACCAGCCTCTGCGAGAAACTCGCCGACGACCTGCAGCGCAAGGGCTACGTGGCCAAAACCATAGGCATCAAGCTGCGTTACGATGATTTCAAAATTGCAACGCGTGACCAGACGGCCGACTTCTACACCGCCGACGGCCCCACCATCCGCAGGGCGGCGGGCCTGTGCCTGAAGCGGGTGCCGCTGGACAGACGACTGCGCCTGCTGGGCGTGCGCGCCGCAACGCTGGTGAAGTCCGGCGAAGAGCCGGTTTACGAAAAAAATCGATCTCCAGTCCAATCAGGACGGGCACAAGTCGCTCCTGAATCAATAGCAACCGACCAGCTGTTCTGATCCTGCCCAAGCTGCAGGCACGTCTCACTTCAAGGTCGCCAGCCAGGCAATCAGGTCAGCGCGCTCCTGCGCGTCGTCCACTTGAAAACCCATGCGCTGGCCGGCCACCAGGTCTTCCGGGTCCTGCAGCCAGGTGTTGAGTGTCTGTGGCGTCCAGCGCAGGCGCGACTGCGCCAGTTCGTCCGAATAGCGGTAGCCCTGGAGGCTGCCCACGCGGCGACCCATCACGCCGCGGTGTGCCGGCCCCAGCTTGTTGCCGTCCACTGCATGGCAGGCCGTGCAGCGTGCCTCGTACAGTGCCTGGCCGCGCGACACATCGCCGGGCGGCGGCGTGCGCCATTCGCGCGCGGCCGCGCCACCTTGCGCCAGCGCCGGCCCGGCCAGCAGGACAGTGACGGCCATGCCTCCCAGGCCGGTCCGAAGCCCGTCCGACCACATCAACCAGCGTGTATGCGTGAAGTTCATGCCCGGATTACGCAGGAGACGCCCGGCCGGATTCGGCACCCCTTTCCCCAAGTCTGGAAATAGTTTGAATCCAGCGTGCCGCCAGCGCCGTATCACCGCTGCGTACAACTGTTTACATCTTTTTTCAACCCCGCGGCCATGTGCCGACCCAGGAGCCCCGACCATGACATTCGCCCCCTCCCTGCTGGCCGCCTGTGCGGCCCTCCTCTGTGCCGGTGCCAGCCTGAGCGCCCGTGCCGAGACCGGCAAGCTGTTGCTGACAGGCGGCGTCAGCAGCGTTGACGGCGCGGCCGGCGGCGGCCTGACGCCGTGGGCCGTGATCGGCAGCAACGCCACCGACGGCGAAATCGGCGGCTCGGCCTTTGTCACCACCGTCGGGACCAAAGACTACGGCCTGAACATCGTCGGCGCGGCCATCGGCATCCATGACCGTTATGAACTGTCTGTCGCCCAGCAGGATTTCAACACCCGCATCACCGGCACCGGGCTGGGCCTGCCTGGCCTGCACCTGAAGCAGACCATCGTGGGCGCCAAAGTGCGCGTGCTCGGCGACGCCGTGCTCGACGCCGACACGCTGATGCCGCAGGTGGCGGTCGGTGTGCAGTACAAAACGCTCGGCTCGACCGGGCTGGACGGCACGCTCAGGGCGCTGGGCGCCAAACGTGAAGGGGTGGACCTGTATGTGAGCGCCACCAAGCTGTTCCTGGGCCAGAGCCTGCTGGTCAATGGCACGCTGCGCGCGACCAAGGCCAACCAGAACGGTCTGCTCGGCTACGGCGCCACCCTGGGCGGCAATGAAAACAAATACAGCCTGCAGCCGGAGTTCTCGGTGGCCTGGCTTCTCACCAAAAACATCGCGGTAGGTGCCGAATACCGCTTCATGCGCAACAAGCTGGAAACCGCCGGACGCGCGGCCGGCCTGGGCAATGGCCTGCGCTCGGAAGACTGGAAAGACATCTTCATCGCCTGGGCACCGAACAAGAACGTCTCCGTGACGCTGGCCTATGTGGACCTGGGCGTGATTGTTCCGGCCACCACCGCCAGCCGCAAGCAAACCGGCTACTACCTGTCGGCCCAGCTGGCTTTCTGAACCCGCCCCAACCGCCCACCTGTTTACAAGGAACTGCCATGAACAAGACCCTGATCTCTTTCGCTCTCGCCACCGCCAGCCTGCTGGCGGCTGGTACCTCGTTCGCCCAGAGCGCCCCGCGGGGCGACCAGCTCTACAAGGCCTTCGGCGAAAAAGCCGGGCTGGTCACGCTGATGGACGACTTCATGGTGCGCCTGCTGGCTGACCCGCGCACCGGCCCGCACTTCAAGCCGGCCAACCAGCAGCGCGTCAAGGAGCAGCTGGTGGACCAGCTGTGCGCCCTGGCCGGTGGCCCCTGCGTCTACAAGGGCGCCGACATGAAAAGCGCCCATGCCAACCTGGACATCAAGAAGTCCGATTTCCACGCGCTGGTCGAGGTGCTGCAGCAAAGCATGGACGCCCGGGGCATTCCCTTTCGCACCCAGAACCAGATGCTTGCGCTGCTGGCCCCCATGCACCGCGACACCATCACCGTGCGCTGAACGACTCCACCGACACCCCAAGGACCCGCTGCCATGAAAAAAACCCTGCTCACCCTCGCACTGGCCGCCCTCTCGGGCTGGGCAGCCGCCGGCAACCTGCAAGTCCTGGTGCTGGACAAGGAAGGCAAACCCGTGGCGGATGCCGTAGTGGTGGTCCTGCCTGCCAACAAGGGCGAACCCAAGGCGGCGCTGCCGCTGCAGGTGACCATCAATCAGGAAAAGATGCGCTTCATTCCGGCCGTCAGCGTGGTCGGGGTGGGAGCCAGGGCGAAATTCATCAACAACGACCCGTGGGAACACCATGTGCGCGGCTCGGCCGCGGGTTTTGCGCAGTTCAACGCCGCCGCCGGCAGCGGCTTCGAGTTGCGCCTGGACGGCAAGTCCGACGGCAAGTCCGGCAAGTCGGCTGAGGCCGTGTTCGAAAAGGCCGGCGCCGTGCTGCTGGGCTGCCACATCCATGGTTCCATGCGTGGCCACGTCTATGTCAGCGAGTCGCCATGGACGGTCCTGACCGGTGCCGATGGCATCGCCAATGTGGAACAGATTCCCGACGGTCCCGCCCAGGTCAAGGTCTGGCACGCCGATCAGCTGATTGACATCGCCCCGCAGCAGGCGGCCGTGAGCGCCACACCGGGCAAGGCCACGATGCAGCTCAGTGTCGTGCCGCGCCGGCGCCGGATCTAGCGCCTGTCAGCGCCGGCTGTCGCCTTCGGCCGGATCACCCCCCAGCGGCGCAAGGTCGGATGCATAAACACGGTCGCGAAGCCGCAGTTCCTGGCCTTTGTGCCAGGCGGCCTCAAAGGCAGCCAACTCCTCGGCCCTTGCACGCCCGTGCGAGGGGCGCGGCGGCAGGTCCGGTGCGGCCGCGTCCACGCTGGGCTCGGCGACAGGACGGCTGGCCTCGAAGCCCTGTATCTCGTCGTTGACCCGCCAGTAGACGCCGGCCACCAAGATGCCGTAGCGGGCGGCCGCATTTTTGCCGATCGCCGCGCCCAGGGCGACCAGTTGCGCAGGACGGCCCTCGCGGTTATGCATGAAGTCGGTGGACAGATCCATCATGACGGAATACATGTGGCCGCGCCTGTCGTTGCGCACCACACGGAACCGGTAGCTTGCCGACAGGATGCCGTGGGCCTGCATGGTGATCGTGATGGCTTCATACAACATCTCGCGCCGAAACTCCATGCGCTCCTCAAGGTTCATCTTGACGGGCGCAGTCTCCGGCCCGGCGGGTGCGGACTTCGAACGCTTCCCCGTGGTGAACAGATTCCTGAGTACAGACATGCCGGGGCCTCTCAGCGCAAAGGGGTGCCGGGGACCCCTGTGAGCGCAACGCAGGCGACGTGCGGGGCCAGGGACAAGGGGGCACGAATCGAGGTCATGAATAACTCCTGAAGCAGGTTGGGAAAACAAGCCGTCCGGTCGGCCAGCCCCTGACAAACGCCGGCCGCGGCCTGCCGGATGCACATGCGCGGGAATATTTTTTCGTGGAAAAGCGGTTTTCCCGCCAGCGGAACTCCCTATACTCGGCCGCATGAAACCGGACATCGATACGGATTCCCGCAGCCTGGAGGCCCTGATCGCTGATGCAGCGCGGGGCGACCATGCCTGCTTCGCCCGGATCTATGAACGCACCCACCGGCATCTGTTTGGCGTGGCCGTTCGTATATTGGGTCAAGGACAGGCGGCCGAAGATGTGCTGCAAGAGGCGTATGTGAGTATCTGGAAAAGTGCCGGCAGCTACCGCAGCGAGGTAGGCGGGCAAACCATTCAACCCATGACATGGCTGATCGCCATCGTCCGCAACAAGGCGCTGGACGCCCTGCGTGCCCGCACGCGCCGGCGCGAAAGCGAACTGCCCGATTCGGGCGACGTCGATGAAGACGACGTCCAGTCCACCGGCACCCCCGCACCCAGCGCCATGCACTTGCTCGAACAGGCCAGCCAGGTCCTGCACATCGAAGGCTGCATGAATGCGCTCGACGGCAGCTACCGGCAAAGCCTGGCCCTGGCTTATTACCAGGGCCTGAGCCATACCGAAGTGGCAACGCAAATGGGTGCACCTCTGGGCTCGGTCAAGGCCTGGATACGGCGCGGGCTGGAAAAGCTCAAGGGCTGCCTGGCCGCGCAGGGGGTGGTTGCATGAGATATACACAACCCGAACTGCTCGAACACCTGGCGTCGTCGTATGTACTGGGCACGCTGACAGGCGGCGCGCGCCGCCGCTTTGAACGCCTGGAGCGCGACCGCGCCGATGTGCGCGTTCTGGTCGCACAGTGGGAGTCGCGGCTGGGCCAGCTCGCCGTGTCGGTGCCGGTGCACCAACCCTCACCCAGGGTGTGGGCCGCGATCGCGGCGCGCACGCAACCGGCCAGGCCGCCACACGCTGCGCAGGCCAAAGCCGGCTGGCTGGGCTGGCTCAAACCCGCGGGCTTTGGTTTAGGTGGCCTCGCCGCCGGTGTGATGGCTGCCAGCGTTTTGTTTGTGACGGCACCGGGCCTCTTCATGTCCAGCGACCAGATCGCCATGCGCACCGGTGAAAAACTGCCGCAGAGTTATGTGGGCCTGCTCACCGACGCCCAGGGCAACGGCAAGCTGCTGGTCAGCTCGCTGCGCCACGGCAAAACCATGACGGTCAAGGTCATCGGACCGATCACCCCACCGGCCGGCGGCACGCTGGTGCTGTGGGCGGTGCCGGCCAGCGGCACGGCCTTTGCCTTGGGGCCCGTGCCCACCAGCGGCTCGGCGGCGTCCATGCTTCCCGACACCTCCGAGAAACTGCTGTCCAAGGTCACCAAGCTCGTGGTGACGCTGGAAACGAATGCGGCAGCTGCCGCCCCGAGTGGACCGGTGGTGTTCAGCGGCAATTGCGCGAAATTGTGGTGAACTGAAAAGTACGGATTCGAAGCCTGGAACGTTTGTGACCTTTGCCTCGTTTGCAGATTGCTGTGGCCCGATGACAAATAATTTCAATTCACCTTGCATCCGTTTCCCGGTTTCCCCCGTTTGTCCTAGGTGCTGAATCACAGCGCACGTCAACAACCGATATTTCAAAGGAGCCCGACATGAACACACTGACCCTTCGCCAATTCATCGCCCTGCCCATCCTGGGCTTCGTCCTGGCCGGCGCTGCACTGGCCGCCGACTTCCAGGCCACCCCTGTGGAAAACGCACGCCTGGACGATTTTGCTGCCGGCAAAAAAGCCATGGACGCCAAGAAATGGGCCGAAGCTGCCAGCAGCTTCAGCAAGGTGGTCGCGCAAAACCCGAAGAATGCCGACGCCTACAACTACCTCGGTTATTCGAACCGCTGGCTGGGCAAATACGACGAGGCCTTTGCCGCCTACAACAAGGCGCTGACGCTGGATCCGAAACACCGCGGCGCGCTGGAATACTCGGGCATTGCCTACCTGAAGACCGGCCAGAAAGCCCAGGCCGAAGCCCAGCTCGCCAAGCTGCAGGCCATCTGCGGCAGCTGTGAAGAAACCACAGACCTGGCCAAAGCCATCGCGGCTGCCAAGTAGGGCCTGTTCACCCCGCCGGGCCGCAACAGACCGGGGGCGTTGACACAAGCTTTCTTGAAACTTACATTGAAGCCTCTGCACGGAGGCTTTATGGCGCACCCTTCAACTTCCCCGGAAAGCTGGCACCCTACCCTGGCGGGGCTGCAGCGCATCAAGCAGTGGCACCTGGACCATCAAGGCAGCCATCCGCTGGAGCACCAGCTCTGGGACGCCGTGCTGACGCTGTGGGTCATGGGCTGGGTCGGCTGGTTGCCGGCCTTTGCGCTGGACATCCCGCTGGCCTACCCCTTGTGCCTGCTCGGCATGCTTGCGCCGCAGCTGTATGTGCACTGGCGGGCGCGCGCCCACACCCACGGCCGTCTCAGGTGTGACTGGCTGGAACTGGTGCACTGAATTACAGTGGCAGGCATGAACCCACTGACCTGCTTCACCCTTTCCACCACCGACCACATCGCCCACCTGGTGCTCAATCGCCCCGAGGCGATGAACACCATGCACCCGACCTTCTGGCGCGAGCTCGATGAGGTGCTCACCCATCTCCAGAAGGCCGGCGAGGCGCGGGTGCTGGTGATTTCCAGCACCGGTAAACATTTCAGCGCGGGCATGGCGCTGGAAACCTTTTCGGGCGCCATTGCGATGGATGACCAGAGCCCCGAAGGCCGCGCCGCGATCTTCGACATGCTCAGCGACATGCAGGCCACCTTCACCAAACTCGAAACCCTGCGCATCCCGGTGATCGCCGCCATCCAGGGCGGCTGCATAGGCGGCGCGGTGGACATGGTGACGGCCTGCTGCGTGCGTTACGCGACAAGCGATGCATTTTTCTGCATCCAGGAAATCAACATCGGCATGGTCGCCGACGTCGGCACCTTGCAGCGCCTGCCCAAGCTGGTGCCGCTGGCCGTGGTCAAGGAGCTGGCCTACACCGGGCGCCGACTCAGCGCAGCCAGGGCACTGGGTTACGGCCTGGTCAACGAGGTGTTCGATTCGCCCGAAGCCCTGCTGGCCGGCGCCCTGTTGTGCGCGAAGGAAATTGCATCCAAACCGCCGGTGGCGATCTGGGGCACCAAGCAGGCCATTCATTACACGCGTGACCATTCGGTGGACGACGCACTCAAACAAATGGGCTGGCTGCAGGGCGCGATCTGGAGCAACCAGCATGTGCGCGAAGCTGTGACGGCCATGAAGGAAAAACGCGCAGGCGAGTTCGCAGGCCTGTCACCGCTCCAGAGTTTCAAGGAAATCGGGCTCTAGCCCTTTTTCGACGGGCGCAAGCAGCTACTATTTATATAGCATTGAAGCTACTGCCGCGCCGTGCGGATATTCGGCGGCAAGGCCTGCGGATAACTCGTGCGGAACGGGTTGATGTCCAGCCCGCCGCGCCGTGTGTAACGCGCGTAGACCGACAGCTTGAGCGGCCGGCAGCGCGTCCAGATGTCCATGAAGATGCGCTCTACACACTGCTCGTGAAACTCGTTGTGGTTGCGAAAACTCACGATGTACTGCAGCAGGCCTTCCTGGTCGATCGGTGCGCCTGAATAACTGATCTGCACGCTGCCCCAGTCCGGCTGGCCGGTAACCAGGCAGTTGCTTTTCAGCAGGTTGGACACCAGGGTTTCGGTGACCGGTGGCTCTTCATGGTCGGCAAACAGCAGCTCGGGCGCCGGTGTGTAGTGCTGGCACTCCACGTCGAGCCGGTCCAGGTTCAGGCCGTCGAGTTCATGCACGGGCTCCTGGTCGAACAGCTCAGGCCCCAGCGTCTTGACGCCCACGCCGGCACCGACCGCGGCGTTGAGGTCGGCGCGGATGCGCTCGCGCACTTCGCGTGCATCCGCAAAACGCGTGTTGTTGAAGCTGTTGAGGTAGAGCTTGAAGGACTTGCTCTCGACGATGTTCGGCGACTCGCAGGGCACGGTGATGTGGGCCAGCGCCACCTGCGGCTTGCCGCGCAGGTTCAGCCAGCTCAGCTCGAACACGGTCCACATGTCGGCCCCGAAAAAAGGCAGGTTCTCGCCCATGCCCAGCTCCTCGCGCTTGACGGCGCGGGGGATGGGAAACAGCAGCGAAGCGTCGTACTGGTCGATGTAGGGCGTCGGCTTGCCCAGTTGGGACTGGTCGGGGGTATTCATGGTGTGGCCTGTACGGCATCAAGGTGGGGAATCAGTGGCTCCAGCAGACGCTGGACCACACCGTCGGGCAGGTCGTGGCCCATGCCTTCAATGCCTATCAGCCGGGCGCCTTGAATGCGCCGCGCCGTGTCCTCGCCGCAGGCAAACGGCACCAGCGGGTCGGCCTTGCCATGCACCACCAGCGCCGGCAAACGCAGGGCCGCCAGTTCCGCGGCACGGCGGCCGTCGGCCACGATGGCCATCATCTGGCGCGTCACGCCGGCCGGATGAAAGCTCCGTTCGGAGGCCGCCAGGATGCGCGAGCGCAGTTCCGCGTCGTCCACCGGAAACCCCGGGCTGCCGATGGCCTTGAACAGCTTGACGTAATGGTCCACGATGGAGGACAGGTCCTTGCCGGCCGGCCGGCTCAGCAGCACCCGCAGGACATGCGGTTCGGCCTGCGGCAGGCCGCGCGCGCCGCTGGAGCTCATGATGCTGGTCAGGCTCAGCACACGCGCCGGCGCGGCCAGCGCCACGCGCTGCGCAATCATGCCGCCCATGCTGACACCCACCACATGCGCCTTCTGCACACCCAGCGCGTCCAGCACGGCCAGCGCATCGGCCGCCATGTCGTGCAGCGAATAGGGTGACTTCACGGGAAGGCCCAGCTTGTACTTGAGGCTTTCCCAGACCAGGTTGGGCTGGCCCAGGTGGTCGAACTTCTGCGACAGGCCGATGTCGCGGTTGTCCAGGCGGATCACGCGGTAACCGGCGTCCAGCAGGGCCTGCACCATGGTCGGTGGCCAGGCCACCAGCTGCATGCCCAGACCCATGATCAGCAGCACCGCCGGACGCGGCTGCGCGCCGCTGCCGGGACCCGAATCCTCGACTTCGATGTTTATGCCGTTTGCTTTTATTTTCATCTGGTGATTATGTCCACCTCTGCCGGAACGCGGTAGACGGATGCCCCCAGCAGGGGCCGCGGAACTGGCTTTGCCAGGCCGCAGGCGCCGCCCCCTTGAGGGGGGAACAGGCTACACGCAGTGAGCCTGGACGGGGGTGTCAGGTAAATTCATGTTCACGCAGCCATTTGGTGGCCACCCATTTTTCGCCGGCCAGCACCGGCGCGCCGCCATGCAAGGTCAGCGTGGAGGCATCGGGCTGGTCGTAGCTGAAAAAAACCGCATGACCGCGCTGCGGCACCACTTCCAGCCCGATGTCGGGAAACACCGTGGCGCCGCCGGCTTCGGGTTCGCCCAGGTAAAGAATCAGGGTGCCCACCCGCTGGCCGCCGCGCTCCAGGATGGACGCCGTGCCGGGCTCGGCGGGATCGAAATAATCGTGGTGCGGCTTGTACTCGGCGCCCGGCAGGTACTGCAGCACCTGCAGGCCTTCGCCGTTTTCCAGCGGCCAGTCCAGCAGCCGGGCGATACGTGCCTCGATGCGGCTGACCAGCTCGTTTTCGCCGCGCGTGAAAAACATGCCGCGGCTGGTGCGGTCGTCATTGAGTTCCTCGCCACCGGTCTTGACCGCCACGGTCAGCGAACGCGACAGGCGCGGCCTGGCGGCCTGCATCAGCGCGTCGCATTCGTCGTCACTGAGCAGGTTGCCGAACAGCACGATGTGCGGCTGGCTCATCTGCATCAGCACATCGACCTGCCGGTCGCCGGCGTCCAGCCGCAGCGCCGCACCGATGGCAGGCCGCGGCACCGGCACGCCGGAAGGCGCTTGCAGGGTCTCGGCCATCACCTCGCGTGCCACGTCCGCCAGCCAGCCCGACTTGCGCAGGGCCTTCAGGATGGTGGGCGCCGTGTGGCCCAGGGCGGCTTGGGCACGCACCCAGGCCTGCACCTCGGGCGTCACATGCTGGGGCTGGACCTCGTAGTCGTGCATGGTGGACACAGGACTCAGCCGGCCTGCTGGCGGCGAAACACCAGCCGGTCGGGCCCGGACACCGCCGGTGCAAAACGGTAACCTTCAGCGTCGAAGCCCTCGAGCTTCTTGACGGTGGCCAGCTTCCTGTCGATCGCGTAACGCACCATCAGGCCGCGCGCGCGTTTGGCATGAAAGCTGATGATCTTGTACTTGCCGCCCTTGAATTCCTCGAAGACGCAGCTGACCACGCGCGGCTTGAGGGCCCGGCGGTCCACCGCCTTGAAATACTCCTCACTGGCCAGGTTGACGATGACGGGCGAGGTGTCGGCGGCCGCACGCGTATTGAGGTAGTCGGCAATCTGCGCGCCCCAGAACTGGTAAAGGTTGCTGCCCTGCGCCGTGGCCAGCCGCGTGCCCATCTCCAGGCGGTAGGGTTGCATCAGGTCCAGCGGACGCAGCACGCCGTACAGGCCGCTCAGAATGCACAGGTGTGCCTGCGCCCAGTCGAGGTCCGCGGCCGGCAGGCTTTTGGCGTCCAGCCCCTCGTAGACATCGCCATTGAAGGCCAGCACGGCCTGCTTGGCATTTTTGACGCTGAACTTCGGCGACCAGGCCTGGTAACGCGCCACATTGAGGCCGGCCAGCGTGTCCGACAGTGACATCAGCTCGCTGACCTGGGCCGGGGTTTTCTCCCTGAGCACCTTGATCAGCTCGGTGGACTGCTTGACGAACAGCGGTGCGGTATGCGCGGCGACGTGCGGCGGCGTGGCGAAATCCAGCGACTTCGCCGGCGAAAGTAAAAACAGCATGGTCCCTGGGGGTGAAGTAAAGCCAGTCCCGACTTTACGACAGCCAGCCGCAGCCGGGCGCCGCAACGCCCCAAAAGCCCGGCTCAGCGCAGGTCGCTAGCCAGCGACGCCAGCGATTCGGCAGGAATCGCCACATGCGCCGGGTAGTGGGTATGGTCGCAGCCCAGCTTGACGCCGGCACCCGCCTTGACCGCGGCGCACATGGCCGGGCTGAGCTCAAAACGCACAAAATGCACGGCCGAGGTTTTCTCGTCGTTTTCCCTGGCCATGTCCTCATCGGCAATCGCATACACCCGCGGGTGGCCTTCGACTTCGACAAACAGGCGGTCTTCCACGCCGATCAGCCGGGCGAGCTCGCGCTTGCGCTCGTTGACGTCGGGGTACTCCAGCATCACGGTGGCCTTCCAGTTGCTGCCGTCAGGCATCAAGGGCGCATAAGCCTCGATCTCCTGGTTGATGCCTTCTTCCTCGAAGATCTTTTCGATGCGCAACATTTCCTGGATCTGGTAACGGATGCTGGTTTCACTTTCGAACTGCAGGTTGATGTGTTCCCCCAGGCGCACGCTGCGCAAGCGGCGGTGCGCCATGATGGCGGCCTTGTTTTCCTTGCGGTACTTGCTGTAGGCCTCCAGGGTCATGAGGTTGCCTGCGGTGATTTTTCCGGTGACTTGCATATGGGCTCCTTGCTGGCTACTTCAGTCCGTAGGCCGTGCGGACCAGGGTCAGCGGGTGTTTTTGCGGCGGTGCGCCGAGCTGGTTGACGTCAAAGCCCTGGGCAATGTGGTGGCCGCCCAGCGGACAGTCGCTGCTGATCACGTCGGGCAGGCCGCCGTCCTTGTGGCTGGCCATGGCCTTGAACAGCGGCTTGCCGATTTTTAGGGCCTGCTGGTGGTAGGGCACCTTCACGCCGAAGGTGCCGGCGTGGCCCGAGCAGCGTTCGTGCGTGTGCACGCTGGTGCCAGGCACCATCTTGAGCATTTCCTCGGTTTTCTTGCCGATGTTCTGCACCCGGCCGTGGCAGGGAATCTGGTAGCTGATCTTGCCCAGCGGCACGGGAAATTCGGTCTTGAGCAGGCCGTCGCGCTTGCGTGCCATCAGGTACTCGAACGGGTCCCACATGTGTTCCCTGACCAGCTGCACCTCGGCGTCGCCCGGGTACATCAGCGGGATTTCCTGCTTGAACATCAGGGTGCAGCTCGGCACGGCGCTCAGGATGGCAAAGCCGTCCCGCGCGTATTTGGCCAACACCGGGATGTTGGCCTCCTTGCTCTCATTGACCGAATCGAGGTCGCCGAGCTCCAGCTTGGGCATGCCGCAGCATTTTTCTTTTTCCACCAGCACATAAGGCACTTCGTTGTGGTCCAGCACCTTGAGCAGGTCGTGGCCGATGCCGGGCTCGTTGTAGTTGATGTAGCAGGTCGAATAAATCACCACCTTGCCCGGCGTCTTGGCACCGTCTTTCACCGCGTGCGGCGGCGACTCGGGGGCACCGGAACGGAATTTTTTCGTCGCCAGTTCGGGCAGCCAGGCATGCTTGTCGACACCGAGGACCTTTTCCATCACGGCGCGGGCTGGCTTCGTTTTATTGACCGCATTGGCCACCTGGACCACGATGGGAATGCCGGCAAACTGGCCGTGCACATCGGTGGAGGACAGAAACCTTTCGCCCAGGCCCACCTCGCCCTTCGTGAACTTGATGGCCTTGGCGCGCAGCATGGTGTGCGGAAAGTCGAGGTTGAACTCGTGCGGCGGCACATAAGGGCACTTGGTCATGTAGCAGAGGTCGCACATGTAGCACTGGTCAACCACTTTCATGTAGTCCTTCCTGTCCACCCCATCGACCTCGCCGGTGCTGCTTTCATCGACCAGGTCGAACAGCGTGGGAAAGGCGCCGCACAGACTCACACAGCGGCGGCAACCATGGCAGATGTCGAAGATGCGCTCCATCTCGTGGAAGGTCGCCTCCTCGTTGTAATAGTCCGGGTTTTTCCAGTCGATCGCGTGACGCGTGGGTGCCTGCAGATTGCCTTCTGTAGCCATGGCTTACCTCTTCTTGTCGTGGGATTTATGAAAGGGTTCGCGGAAAATCCTTTCATAAATCGCTACGCCCGGGCGGCGTAGCGAGGGGCCGATCAATCAACGAGTTCGGCGAGTGCTTTGGTGTAGCGATTCGCGTGTGAGCGCTCGGCCTTGGCCAGCGTCTCGAACCAGTCCGCCACTTCGTCGTGACCTTCGTCACGCGCGGTCTTGGCCATGCCGGGGTACATGTCGGTGTACTCGTGGGTCTCGCCGGCCACAGCCGAGGCGAGGTTCTCGCGCGTTCCGCCGAAAGGCATGCCGGTGGCGGGGTCGCCGCACTGCTCGAGCCATTCGAGGTGACCGTGCGCGTGGCCGGTTTCGCCTTCCGCGGTGGAGCGGAACAGCGCGGCGACATCAGGCTGGCCTTCAACGTCAGCCTTGTTTGCGAAATAAAGATAACGGCGGTTGGCCTGTGATTCACCGGCGAATGCGGCTTTCAGGTTTTCTTCCGTTCTGGAGCCTTTGAGAGCAGCCATGGAAATCTCCTTCGTGGTTGGTAAAAATGGTCCTTGCCTTGAACGCCATCGTCAAGGGCGGAACCACGATAGCCCCATTGCGGTGCGGCGTCTAATTGCCAGGATCAATTTGAACAAAAGATAAAAGCTATGAATCAACTGCAATTGATAATTATTCTCAAAAACTCCACATCACCCACCGGCAGGCCTGTACTTGGCAGGTCCAAAGAGTTACGTTATAGTAAACGCATTATGAATAGGTGAATTTGAAACCTTGCTCACCCCAAGCGCGCAAACACCCGAACCCACCCAATCCGGAGATCGCCATGGCTGCCCAGATGACCGCCCCCACCCTGCGCCCCGCCACTTCACCGCTGCCGCCGCCTGCGGCGGTGCAGCAGCTGCACCACTACGCCTACCGCGCCAAAGACGCCGAGGAAACGCGGCATTTTTACGAGGACATCCTCGGCCTGCCGCTGTACCACATCATCCAGAGCGACTACGTACCGAGCACCGGCGAGTACTGCCCCTACACCCACTTTTTCTTCCGCCTGCAGGACGGCTCCTTCATCGCTTTTTTCGACCTCGGCAATGACGAGGCGGCGCTGCCCTCGCCCAATACACCACTGTGGGTCAACCACATTTCGTTTCGCGTGGACACCGTGGCCGACCTGGAAGCGATGAAAGCGCGCCTCGAAGCCGACGGCATCGAAGTGCTGGGCGTGACCGACCACCACATCTTCAAGAGCATTTATTTCTTCGACCCCAACGGCGTACGCCTGGAGCTGACGGCGCAGCTGGCCGACGAGTTCCAGATGCTGGAGGAAAGCAAGACCGCCCACGCCCGCCTGGCGGAATGGACGGCACGCAAGCAGCAGTGGCGCAAGGACAAGGCAGCCGGCATCGCAGCCGAAGCCCTCAAACCGCAGCAAAACGACAGGCCGGAGTTCGGCGGCAAAGCCACCGCCTGACGCACTCCGACTACTATTATTTTGATAGCTGCCTGCGCCCACCCGACAAGGGCCAGGCCCGAAAAACACTGAAAACAAATCAACGCCGGGAGCGAGACACGCCATGCTGGAGACACCACCTGCCTACGCCCAGACGGCGTTCACCAACGGTTATGAGTTCACCCAGGGCACGGGTTACGCCCTGCCTGAATACCCGTTCGTTGCTCCGCCCGAGCTCAACTCAAAACAAATCAAGCGCCATCCCATCGTCATCGTCGGCGGCGGCATCACCGGCCTGAGCCTGGCCTGCGCGCTGGCACGTTACGGCGTCGAAGCCGTGCTGCTGGATGAAGACAACACCGTGGGCGTCAAGGGCGCCTCTTCGCGCGGCATCTGCTACACGCAGAAGTCGCTGGAGGTCTTCCACCGCCTCGGCATCTACGAGCGTATTGCCGCCAAGGGTGTGCAGTGGAGCGTAGGCCGCACCTTTGCGGGTGCCGACGAGGTCTATTCCTTCGACCTGCGCCAGCAGAGCAACTTCAACCTCTCGACCCAGCCGCCCTTCATCAACATCCAGCAGTTCTACATCGAGGGCTACCTGGTCGAACGCATCTACGAACTCGGCCATGTGGACCTGCGCTGGAAGTCGCGCGTCACCGCCTTCACGCAGAACGCCGATGTCGCCACGCTGACGGTGGAAACACCTGCCGGCAGCTACCAGATCGAGGCCGATCATGTGATCGACGCTTCGGGCTCACACACGCCCTTCCACGACTGGGTGGGCGCCACCATGCAGAACAAGCGCGGCGATGACCGCTGGTGCATCGCCGACGTGCGTTTTTCCAAACATCCTCCGGTCGAGCGCCACACCTGGATCGAGGCGCCGTTCAACGAAAACCGCGCGGTCTGGCAGCACCTGATGGCCGACGACGTCTGGCGCATCGACTACCAGATGGCGCCCAACGCCGATCCCGACGCCGTGAGCCGAGAGGACGTGGTGCGCGAACGCCTGCAGCGCCAGTTCGGCAAGGACGTCGAGGTCGAGATCGTCTGGGTGGGGCCCTACGCCTACCGCAGCCGCTGCCTGGACAAGCTGCGTGTGGGCCGCGTGTTTTTCATGGGCGACACCGCAAAAATAGTCAGCCCCTTCGGCGCGCGCGGTGGCAACACCGGCGTGGCCGATGCCGACAATCTCGCCTGGAAGCTGGCCGCCGTGCTGCGCGGCCGTGCCAGCGCGACTCTGCTGGAGAGCTACAACGCGGAGCGGCTCGAAGCCGCCCAGCAGAACGTGCAGGTGACCAACCGCACCGCACGCTTCCTGCGACCGGCAGACGGCATGGAGCGCTGCTTTCGCACGGCGGCCATCGGCCTGGCCAGGCAGTACCCGTTTGCGCGCTCGCTGGTGAACACCGGCCGCATGGCGGTGGCCAACACCTACACACGTTCGTCCATCTGCGAAAACACCGGCGGGCAGTCGGTGCAGAACGTGGCTTTCCGCTGGGCAGACGGTTCACAAGGTGCCGTCAACGACCTGCTGCAGTGGGCCGACGGCGACCTGCTGGTGCTGGTGTTCGGCGAACTGCCGGCCGCCGGCCTGCAGCGCCTGCGGCAGCTCGCCGGGCACGCCCCGGTGCGCAGCGTGCAGGTGCTGGGCCCGGACGACCGCGCGCAGGCGCGTGAACATGTGCGCGACATCAACGCCCGGGGCACCGGTCATTTGCAGGGTGCCTGCCATGTGTTTGGCCACGCCTGGGCCCTGGTGCGGCCCGACGGCTACCTGGCCGCTACCGGCGAGGCGGTGGATGGCCAATTGGTCGCTGCTGTCGAAAAAACCCTAGGCCTGCGCTGAATCCGGAAAGATCTCCCATGAAAACCGAAGTCGCCATCAAGACCGCCCCCAATTTCCAGGATGCGGATGCGTTTTACGAATGCCTGCTCGACGCCCACCAGGGCCTGAGCCGCGAGCAGTCCGAACTGCTCAACGCCCGATTGATCCTGATCCTGGCCAACCAGCTGGGCGATACGCCGCTGCTGCAGGCCTGCATCGCTGCGGCCCGGCAAGCCGAGCCCGCCTGACTGGTTTGGGGCGCCCGGCAGGCCAGTCGAATAAAATCGGGGCAATTCCTCCAACCCAAGGCGGCATCTAGTGCAGTGTTGCACGCTATCTGGAACATAAAAATGCGTCTTTTGCGCCATGGCGGCGTTGCAAATCCGCGCGATACCCGGGGTATCGCTGTGGTTTGCGCCTAGCCCTGACCCAGAATCCATCATCTTTATTTGTTCCATCCAGCATGCAACACTGCACTAGGCGATGCCGTTTTTCATTGCCCCATGACCGCCTCTGCCCCCCCCACGCCCGCCAGCCCCGCTCCTGCCGACACCCCAACGCCCCGGGTGACCGTGCCCACGCCCGGCCTGGACAGCCTGGCCAAGTCCTTCGAGCCCGCGGCCATCGAACGCCAGTGGGCCCCGCTCTGGGAAGAAAGCGGCATGTACGAACCGACGCTGGATGCGGCGAAACCGTCCTTTTCGATCCAGCTGCCGCCGCCCAATGTGACCGGCACGCTGCACATGGGCCACGCCTTCAACCAGACCATCATGGACTCGCTGACGCGTTACCACCGCATGCGCGGCCACAACACGCTGTGGGTGCCAGGCACCGACCATGCGGGCATCGCCACGCAGATCGTGGTCGAACGCAAGCTGCAAGGCGAAGGCCAAAGCCGGCACGACCTGGGCCGCGAGAAATTTGCCGAGAAGGTCTGGGAGTGGAAGGAAGAGTCCGGCACCACCATCACGCGCCAGATGCGCCGCATGGGCGACTCGGTGTCCTGGAAACACGAGTACTTCACCATGGACCCCAAGATGTCCAAGGTCGTCACCTCGACCTTTGTGCAGCTCTATGAGCAGGGCCTGATCTACCGCGGCAAACGCCTGGTCAACTGGGACCCGGTACTCAAGTCCGCTGTCTCGGACCTGGAAGTCGAAAGCGAAGAGGAAGACGGTTTTCTCTGGCACATCTCTTACCCGCTGGCCGACGGTTCGGGTTCGCTGACCGTGGCGACGACCCGGCCCGAAACCATGCTGGGTGACGTAGCCGTCATGGTGCACCCTGAAGATGAACGCTACCAGCATCTGATCGGCAAGTTCGTGCGGTTGCCGCTGTGCGACCGCGACATCCCGGTGATTGCCGACGACTACGTGGACAAGGCCTTCGGCACCGGCGTGGTCAAGGTCACGCCGGCGCATGACACCAACGACTACGCGGTCGGCCAGCGCCACCAGTTGCCCATCATCGGTGTGCTCACGCTGGACGCAGCCATCAACGACAACGCGCCTGAAAAATACCGCGGCCTGGACCGCTTTGTGGCACGCAAACAGGTGGTCGCCGACCTCGAAGCGCTGGGCCACCTGGTCGAAGTCAAGAAACACAAACTCATGGTGCCGCGTTGCGCGCGCACCGGCCAGGTCATCGAACCCATGCTCACCGACCAGTGGTTTGTCGCCATGAACAAGGTCAGCGACAAGGACCCAACCGGCAAGTCGATTGCGCAAAAAGCCATTGATGCGGTGGACAGCGGCGCGGTCAAGTTTGTGCCCGAGCAGTGGGTCAACACCTACAACCAGTGGATGGGCAACATCCAGGACTGGTGCATCTCGCGCCAGCTCTGGTGGGGCCACCAGATTCCGGCCTGGTACGACGAGGACGGCAAGGTCTATGTCGCGGAAAACGAAGCTGCGGCGCAAGCCCAGGCGCCGGGCAAGACCCTGACGCGCGACCCCGACGTGCTCGACACCTGGTACTCCTCGGCGCTGGTGCCCTTCTCCTCGCTCGGCTGGCCCGAAAAGACCAAGGAACTCGATCTCTTTCTGCCGTCCAGCGTGCTGGTGACCGGCTACGACATCATCTTCTTCTGGGTCGCCCGGATGATCATGATGACCACGCATTTCACCGGCCAGGTGCCCTTTCACCATGTGTACATCCACGGCCTGGTGAAAGACGCGCAGGGCAAGAAGATGAGCAAGTCCGAAGGCAATGTGCTGGACCCGGTGGACCTGATCGACGGCATCGAGCTGGCGCCGTTGCTCGACAAACGCTCGCAGGGCCTGCGCAAGCCGGAAACTGCACCGCAAGTGCGCAAGAACACCGAGAAGGAATTCCCAGCCGGCATTCCAGCCTACGGCGCCGATGCGCTGCGTTTCACCTTTGCATCGCTGGCCAGCCTGGGCCGCAGCATCAACTTCGACAGCAAACGTTGCGAGGGCTACCGCAACTTCTGCAACAAGCTCTGGAACGCCACGCGTTTCACGCTGATGAACTGCGAAGGCCAGGATTGCGGACTGAGCGAGCACACCAAGGAGCAGTGCGCGCCCGGTGGCGAGTTCCACAACTACATGACGTTCTCGCAGGCAGATCGCTGGATTTCATCGACCCTGCAGCGCGTGGAAGCCGACGTGGCCAAAGGTTTTTCCGAGTACCGCCTCGACAACGTGGCCGGCAGCATCTACCAGTTTGTCTGGGACGAGTTCTGCGACTGGTACCTGGAAATTGCCAAGGTGCAGATCCAGAACGGCAGCCCCGCCGAGCAGCGCGCCACCCGCCGCACGCTGATCCGTACGCTGGAGGCCATCCTGCGCCTGGCGCACCCGGTGATTCCTTTCATCACCGAAGAGCTCTGGCAAAAAGTCGCACCGGTGGCGGGCCTGAAAAAGGGCGCTTACATCGGCCAGGCCGCTTACCCGCAAAGCCAGCCCGGCAAGATCGACACGCAGGCCGAGGCACATGTGACCAAACTCAAAACCCTGGTCGATGCCTGCCGCAACCTGCGCGGCGAAATGAAGGTGTCACCGGCCGCGCGCCTGCCGCTGTTTGTGCTGGGCGACACCGCCTTCATGCGCCAGTCCGCACCGGTGATCAAGGCGCTGGCCAAACTCAGCGAAGTCAGGGTGTTCGAAAGCGAAACCGAATGGGCTGCGGCGGCGCAGGCTGCGCCTGTGGCAGTGGTGGGTGAGGCGAGAGTCTGCCTGCACATGGAAGTGGATGTCGCAGCCGAGAAGGCGCGCATAGGCAAGGAGATCACCCGCCTGGAAGGCGAGCTGGTCAAGGTCCAGGCCAAACTCGCCAACGAAGCTTTTGTAGCCAAGGTGCCGCCGGCCGTGCTGGAGCAGGAGCGCAAGCGGCTGACGGACTTCACCGCCACGCTGGAAAAACTTCGTGAACAGTTGGTGCGTCTCGGCTGAACTCAGGGATGAGCCCGTACCAGGCGGCTGTTCTAACGGGCCTCGAATTCCGCTTCAGGCCACTGCGAAGACGACACGGTGCCGGGCAACCCGAAGTCCATAGGCGCGCTGGGCAGGGCATCCGGTCCCCGTTGTTGCCCGGCCGTGATGGCTTCATGCATGCGGTGCGCCACATACCAGCTGGAGCGCAGGCGCGCTTCCCGGGTATGGGACCCCAGACGGGGCGTGATGAACAGGTTTTTCAGTCCCTGGACGGGTGAGCCGGCAGCCGTGAAGTTGCTCTCGGCGCCGTCCAGAATGCAGGCTTCGATGCGGCCATCACACAAGGCGGCAGCCAATGCATTTTCATCAAACAGTGCGCTGCGACTGATACCCACCCACAACTGGCCGTGCTTGCAGGCGGCCAGCAGCTTCTCGTTGACAAAGCTTCGGAAGCGCTCGGCATAAAGCATCTGGACAGACACCGCATCCGCCTGGCTGACCAGTTCGGTCAGGGTCACCGGCTGGATGCGCAGACGCTCCCAGATCGGCGCGGTATGGTGAACCGCGGGGTCATAACCGATCAGGCGCACGCCCAGGCCGGTGAGCATTCCGGCCAGCGTGTGTGCGGTCGGGGCCAGCCCGAGGATGCCCACCGTGCTGCCGTGCAACTCGCGACCCATCTGGGTGCTGGGGTGGCGACGCCCCATCAGGGCCGCCACCACACCCCGCCGGTACAGCAGCAGCAGGCTGCTCAGCAGGTACTCGGCGTTGGAGCGTACATTGGCGCTGCTGGCATGAATGACCTTGATGCCGCGCTCCTTGCAGGCCTCCAGGTCGGTGTTGTCGGTGCCCACATGCAGGCGGCCGACGGCCTTGAGCTTGGGCATGAAGTCAAGAAACTCGCGGGTCACCACCGTTTGACGCGGGAACACGATGCCGCGGCTTTTGTAAGCCGCCTTGCGCAACACCACCATATCGTCCGCGAGCTCGGGACGGTATTGCACGTTATGCCGGGTTTCGAGCCAAGCCATGGCTTCTGGAACCAATGCATCAAGAAGTAAGATGTCCACGTAGGTGTCCTCTTTGCTGTTATTCTTTTTCGTCATGCTTCTGACTCTGTGTCAGTAACGCAACACTCTAGTTCCATTCCCAAGCCAAGTAAATGAAAAAAGTCACAACTTTAAAGAAGGCGGTTTTCCCCGTCGCAGGCCTAGGAACACGGTTTTTGCCCGCCACCAAAGCCCAGCCCAAGGAAATGCTGCCCGTTGTGGACAAGCCGCTGATCCAGTACGCGGTCGAAGAAGCCTATGCGGCGGGCATACGCCACATGATTTTTGTTACAGGACGCAATAAACGGGCCATCGAAGACCACTTCGATACCGCCTATGAACTCGAGACCGAACTTGAAGCCGCCAAGAAGCACCATCTGCTGGAAATCGTCCGCTCGATGAACCCTGGCGACATGGATTTTTCCTATGTACGCCAGCCGCGCTCGCTGGGTTTGGGCCATGCGGTGCTGTGCGCTGAACACCTGGTCGGCGATGAACCTTTTGCCGTGTTGCTGGCCGATGACCTGATGGTGGGCGAGCCCCCGGTCCTGGCGCAGATGGCCGCCCGATTCGAGCAGGTCCAGCAATCGATTCTGGCGGTGCAGGAAGTGCCGCTGGAGCACACCCGGCGCTACGGCATCGTAGCCACCGAGCCTGCGGTCGACGGCCTGATGAAAGTCATCAAGATGGTGGAAAAGCCGGCGCCGGAAGTGGCGCCCTCACGCATGGGGGTGGCGGGACGCTACATCCTGACGCCTGCCGTGTTCAGGCACATACGCAGCCAGCCCACCGGCGTTGGTGGCGAGATTCAGCTAACCGATGGTATTGCCGGCCTGATGGGCGAAGAGAGCGTCTACGCCTTTCAGTACGCCGGCAAACGGTATGACTGCGGCAGCAAGGAAGGTTTCCTCGAGGCCACCGTCGAGCTGGCCCTGCAGCACCCTGAAGTGGGCGCCCATTTCAGAAACTACCTGGAAAACCTGCAGATCGGCTGGTCGGGCCAGGAACGCAGAAAACCGCATTGAGCGGTTGACTGCGATTCACTGATATTCAGCGGCGCTTGAGCACGTGGGTGAAGTCGCCGCCTTCGGCCTGCTGCTCCACCAGTTCGTTGCCGGTCTGCTTGGCAAACGCCATGAAGTCGCGCGTTGAGCCGGGGTCGGTCGAAACCACCCGGAGCAACTGACCGCTGCTCATCTCGGCCAAGGCCTTTTTGGCCTTCAGGATGGGCAGGGGGCAATTCAGGCCGCGGGTGTCTAGCTCTTTGTCGATGTGCATGCGTTTGTCCTTGGATGGCCCGATTTTAAGCAATTCCTGCGCTGGCACCGGTTTGCCACGCCACATACCCACGGCCTGCCCGGGCATCATCCATCCGCTACAAAAAAGATAGCTACCAGCGCTTTAACCGCATGGGCTCAAGGTCAATTTCCTGTAAAACCAAAAAACAAACCCCCGGTCCTGCGGGGCAGGCCGGGGGTCTGGCGCCGGGAAAAAATCCCGGGCGTCTGGCTTATTTCATGCCGAATTTTGCCTTGGCATCGTTCTGGCAGGCATCCTTGGCATTGCCGGTCATGGCATCGCAACGCTCCTTCGCAGCCTTGTACTGGGCATCATTTTTGTCAGCAGATGCGTCTTTTTTGGCATCTGCCATGGCGCCGGCCTTGTCCTTGTTCGCCTCGGCACTGACCTTGCTGACCTTGGCATCGGCTTTGGCTGTCGTGCGGGCGGCTTTGGCGTCTTTCACGCAGACATCCTTTGCATTGCCGTTGAGGTCATCGCATTTTTCCTTGGCGATGTCGTAAGCGGCATCGGCCTTGGCCCCTGCCACCTGTTGCTCCTGGCGAGGGCTGGGTTTGTACTGGGCTTCAAGTTCGGCTTTGGCGACTTTTTCCGCGCCCTTGGCTTCGGCCTGGCAGATATCCCTGGCGTTGGCCGTCAGGGACTTGCATTTGTCACGGCTGGCCTTGTAGTCAGCCTCAACGCGGTCTTTCTGCGCTTTGTATTCGTCCTTGGTCAGTGCCATGGCGTTTCCGGCGAAGGCACAGGACACGGCGAGCGTGAGCATGATCAGTTTCGATTTCATGGGTGATTTCCTTTTCGATGAAATGATGTATTTTTCAAGAGGCTCGCGGGCCGAAGACCGGCCGGCACGCCATAACGTCAATAACGCTCAAAAAAACCGGTTGGGTTGCGTTCCTGAAAGGCCGCCAGCTGTTTTTCAGCCTCGTCCTCGGCAATGCCGTGCCGCTCCTGGATGCGGCCCAGCAACTGGTCGCGCTTGCCGGCAATGATGTCGAGGTCGTCATCGGTGAGCTTGCCCCACTGCTCCTTGACTTTGCCCTTGAACTGCGTCCAGTTCCCCTCGATGCGATCCTGGTTCATGGTGACTCCTTTGGTGAATGTGTGTCACGCGGCTGCTAGGCCATGCGACAGGGAAATTCACTGTAAAAGTACCGCCTGCAGCATCAGGTAGGCACACGCGGGCGATGGGCGTAGGTGCCTGCCTACACCCCAAGCTGAACGGGACAGTGCCTGAAGCGCAGGTCGTCTAACGCGCGCGTAGAGAGCGGCCCAGCAGCAGGACCGGAAACAGACCGACCAGCACCAGTACCAGAGCCGGTAGCGCTGCCTCGCCCAGGCGTTCGTCGCGGGCCAGCTGATAGGTCACCACGGCCAGTGTGTCGCTGTTGAAGGGACGCAGCACCAGCGTGGCCGGCAATTCCTTCATCACATCGACAAACACCAGCAGGGCAGCCGCCCCGACCGACCGTTTGAGCAGCGGCCAGTGCACTCTCGCCATCAGTGCTGCACCGGTGGTGCCCAGCATGCGCGCACTGTCGTCGAAACTGGCCGGTATGCGCGAGTACCCGCTTTGCACGGACTGCAACGCCACGGCGGTGAAACGCACCAGGTAAGCCCAGACAATGCCCAGCACCGTCCCCGTGATCCAGTATCCCGCGGAGGTTTGCGGGGCCACGGCCTGCAGCCAGCCCACGGGCAGCAACAGGCCGACCACAATCACGGCACCGGGCACCGCATAACCCAGGCTCGCCAGTTGCGCAGCGAAACGTGTCAGCCAATGGGGCTGGCGGCGCAGCGCAAAGCTCAGGCCAAGTGCCACACCGGTGGCCAGCACAGCGCTCAAGCCGGCCAGGCTCATGCTGTTGAGGGACCAGCGCACAAACTGCGTCCACGGCAATTCGCTCCAGCCGGCCACCAGGGGACGCAGCATGAACAGCACGGGCAGCACAAACCCGAGGGTGATGGGCAGTGCACACAAGGCCCACGCCAAACCGGCCCTCAGGCCGTACAGGGGCGTGGGCGCAGCGTCAGCAGCCCCGGCGCGGCCACCGCGGCTGCCGGCAAAACGCATGCGTTTTTGCGCATGGTGTTCGATTCGCAGCAGCACAGCCACCACCAGCAACAAGACCGTGGCCAGCTGCGCAGCCGCCAGCCGGTTGTCCATGGCCAGCCAGGCCTTGTAGATGCCGGCGGTGAAGGTCTGGATGCCGAAATAGCTGGACACGCCGAAGTCGGCCAGCGTCTCCATCAAGGCCAGCGCCACACCGGCCGCCACGGCAGGACGGGCCAGCGGCAAGGCCACCTCCCGGATGCGGCGCCGCAGCGGCGCGCCGAGCAGGCGGGCGGCTTCCATCAAATGCACCGCCCGCTCGGACAGCGCGGTGCGGGCCAGCAGATAGACATAGGGATACAGCGTGACGGTGAAAACCAGCACCGCACCGCCCAGGCTGCGAATTTCAGGCAGCAGACGGCCCTGCCAGCCAAAGCTCGCACGCAGCCAGCTTTGCAGGGGCCCGGCGTATTGCAGAAAGTCGGTGTATGCATAGGCCACCACGTAGGCCGGCATGGCCAGTGGAAGGAGCAGCGCCCAGGCAAAAAACCGCCGCCCCGGAAACTCGAACAGCGTCACCGCACAGGCCGTGCCCATCCCGATCAGCGCAACGCCTGCCGCCACGGACAGACACAGCAGCAGGGACGTGAAGGCGTATTCCGGCAGGACGGTCTGCAGCATCTCCCGCAGGATGGGCATGGACTGGCCGTCGAGTTCAAACCACGACAGCATCACCGCCAGCACCGGCAGCGTGAGCACCACCATCAGCAGGAACAGGGGCACGGATGAAAGAAAGCGACGAAGCATGGAGTCCCGAAAAAAAAGCATCTGCTCACGCCGCAGGGTGGATACCCGATGCGGACGGCGGGTCGCACATCAGGCGAGTGCAAATGAGAATTGTAAGCATCTACAATTGCACCCATGTTCCTGGAACTTTCCCACCTGGTGGTGCATTACGCGGGCCGCTCCAGCCCGGCCGTCGGCGGCGTGTCCCTGGGGCTGCGCACCGGTGAAATCGGCGTGCTGATCGGGCCCTCCGGCTGCGGAAAAACCACCCTGTTGCGGGCCGTCGCCGGTCTGGAGCAGGCCCAGGCGGGCAGCATCTCGCTGGCAAAGGACATCGTCAGCAGCGCCAGGCAACATGTGCCTGCGGAACAGCGGCGCATCGGCATGGTGTTTCAGGATTACGCCCTGTTCCCACACCTTGACGTGGGCCACAACGTGGCCTTCGGGTTGACACACCTGAAACCGGCGGAGCGCCAGCAGCGTGTCAGCGAAGTGCTGGACATGGTCGGTCTGGGCAAGGCGCAGAAACGTTACCCGCATGAACTGTCAGGCGGGCAGCAGCAACGTGTGGCGCTGGCGCGCGCGCTGGCCCCCCGGCCGCGCCTGCTGTTGCTGGACGAGCCTTTTTCCAACCTCGATGTGGATTTGCGCGAACGCCTGGCGCATGAGGTGCGCGCCATCCTGAAGCTGGCCGGCGCCACGGCGCTGTTTGTCACCCACGACCAGCTCGAAGCATTTGCCATCGGCGACCGTATCGGCGTCATGCATGAAGGCCAGCTGCACCAGTGGGATGAGGCCTACGAGCTGTACCACCGGCCCGCGACCCGTTTTGTCGCCGAGTTCATTGGCCACGGCGTGTTCACCCACGCCCAGCTGACACAGCGGGACCACAATGTGGTGGTCCACACGGCACTCGGAGACCTCAGCGGTCTGCTGGAGTGCCCCCTGCCCAGCGCCTACCCCGACGGCATCTGCGACGTGCTGCTGCGCGCAGACGACATCGTGCATGACGACTCAGCCCCGGTGAAAGCGCAGATCCTGCGCAAGGCTTTTCGCGGCTCGGAGTTTCTCTACACCCTGCAGTTGCAAACCGGTGAAACCGTGATGGCGCATGTGCCTTCACACCACGACCATGCGCTCGGTGAATGGATTGGCATTCGCGCCGAAGTCGACCATGTCGTGACGTTCGAGCGCGACGAACACGCGCCCGTTGCCGCCTCTGACAGTTAAAAACTTGTTCTAAGGGCCGTCGCGCAGCAGGCGCTCCACTTCGCGCTGCAGATCGGCCGCCCAGGTGCGCCGGTCCCGGCCATCGCAGGGCTGGAGTTCCCCGAAAGTAACCTCGGCGCGAAGATGCCGCACGTTCAGGGTTTCCCAGATCGACACGAAAATCGAATCGTCGTCGATGTAACGCGGCGCAAAACAGGTCTGCCCGGTATCGGCGTCCACAAAGCGCAGGGCCACCGGTTGCACCGGTGCGTCCGCCGCAATCGCCGCCTGCAACAGGTTGGCATGAAAGGGCTTGAGGCGGGTGCTGTCGCCCGTCGTTCCCTCGGGGAACACGGCGAGCACGTCCCCGAGCTGGAGCTGCCTGGTCATGTGGTGCACCACGCGATGAGCATCCCGCCTGGACTCCCGCTCTATGTACAGGGTGCCGGCACCGCCGGCCAACGTCCCGACCAGCGGCCAGTGCTTGATATCCGACTTGGAAACAAAACGGCAGTAGCGCGAGGCATGCAGCACCACGATGTCCAGCCAGGAAAGGTGGTTGGCCACCAGGAGGGCCGGCCCCTGCGCCACGGGTGAACCCCTGACCACCAGCTCGATGCCGACAATCTTCAACATGGCCAGGGCCCAGACCTGGACCCGGGCCTCTTTCGCCGGCTGCCCGAGCCGGGGAAACAGCGTCAGGATGGTCCACATGCCGACCGCGATATGCGCCAGGGCGCGCAACAGGCGCCAGACGGCCTGCATGCCGTTCAGGCCTCGTATGCGACTTGCCCGCCCACCAGCGTCCAGCACACGCGAGCCGGCAGCTGGTAGCCGGAAAACGGTGTGTGTTTGCCCTGGCTGCGCAAAGTGTCGGGCTGCACCGTCCATTCGGTCTGCGCGTTGAACACACAGACGTCGGCCACGCCACCCTTGACCAGTTGCCCGGCACTGGCCTGAAAGGTCCCCAGTGCGCCGCCCAGGACGCGGGCCGGCTCACTGGTAAGCACCGCCAGCGCGCGGGACAGGCCCACCCCGCTGTCGGTACCCCATTTGTAGGCCAGGCCCAGCAACAGTTCCAGCCCGGTGGCACCCGGTTCGGCCTCGGCAAAAGGCAGGGTCTTCGCATCGGCCTCGACCGGTGTGTGGTCGGACACCAGTGCGTCGATGACGCCGTCGGCCAGTGCCTGGCGCAAAGCATCGCGGTCGCGCTGCTGACGCAGCGGCGGGTTCAGGCGCATGCGGCTGTCGAAGTAACCAATATCGGTGTCCGTCAGGTGCAGGCTGTTGATGCTGACGTCTGCCGTCACAGCCAGGCCATCGGCCTTGGCCTTGGCCAGCAAGGCCACGCCGGCCGCGCTGCTGATGCGGCAGACATGCACTCGCGCGCCAGTGGCACGCATCAGCTCGAACAGCGTGTGCAGCGCAATGGTCTCGGCCGCCACCGGCACACCGCTCAGGCCCAGCCGGGTCGCCAGCGCACCGCTCGCGGCCACGCCCCCGCCCAGCCAGCTGTCCTGCGGACGCAGCCAGACGGTGTAGCCAAAGCTGGCGGCATATTGCAGGGCGCGCAGCAACACCTGGGTGTTGGCCAGCGGCACCTCGGCCTGGCTGAAACCGACGCAGCCGGCCTCCGTCAGCTCGACCATTTCCGTCAATGCTTCCCCCTGCAGGGCCCGCGTCAGCGCGCCCAGCGGAAAGACGCGCGACTGGTGCAGCTTCTCCGCACGGAACTTGAGCATCTCGACCAGGCCGGGCTCGTCGAGCACCGGGTCGGTGTCGGGCGGGCAGACCAGGCTGGTGACGCCGCCGGCGACGGCTGCCGCCAGTTCGCTTTCGAGCATGCCCTCATGCTCATAGCCCGGTTCGCGCAGGCGCGCCGACAAGTCGATCAGGCCTGGCGCAACAATGCAGCCGGTGGCGTCGATCGTGCGGTTCGGCGTGAAATCCGCAACCGTGGTTTTCAGCGACAGAATGCGCCCGGCGGCAATCGCCACATCACCCACTTCGTCGAGGCCGGAAGCCGGATCAATCACCCGACCGTTCTTGATCAGTATCTTCATTGTGTAGCTTCCAGAAAAGGCGCAACGCGACACATGCAGAGGCATGCATGGAGGCTCTTCAATCCAAGCAGGGGCCGCGGAACCGGCTTCACCGGGCCGCAGGCGCAGCGGCCCCCTCGGGGGGCAGCGCAGTACGCGAAGCGACAAGCGTGGGGGCTCATGTTCATGCTTCGTTCCCGGCAACAATGCTCATTACCGCCATACGCACGGCAATGCCGAAAGTGACCTGCGGCAGGATCACGCTTTGTGCGCCATCGACCACGGCGGAATCGATTTCGACGCCGCGGTTGATCGGGCCGGGATGCATGACGATGGCATCCGGTTTGGCATGCCCGAGCTTGTCGTTGGTCAGGCCGAAGCTCTTGAAAAACTCATGGCTGCTGGGCAACAGGGCGCCGGACATGCGTTCGTTCTGCAGCCTGAGCATGATGATCACGTCGGCCCCCTTGATGCCCTCTTCCAGGGTGTGGCAGACGCGCACCCCCATTTGCGCCATGTCGGCGGGCACCAGGGTTTTCGGGCCCACCACCCGTACCTCGGGGCAACCCAGCGTGGTCAGTGCGTGGATGTCGGAGCGCGCCACACGCGAGTGAAGCACGTCGCCGACGATCGCCACGGTGAGGTTGCTGAAGTCCTTCTTGTAGTGGCGGATGGTGTACATGTCCAGCAGCCCCTGCGTCGGGTGCGCATGGCGACCGTCGCCGGCGTTGATCACATGCACGTGCGGTGCGACGTGTTGCGCGATCAGGTAAGGCGCGCCCGATTCGCTGTGGCGCACCACAAACAGGTCGGCCGCCATCGCGCTCAGGTTGGAGATCGTATCGAGCAGCGACTCGCCTTTGGAGGCCGACGAGCGCGCTATGTCGAGGTTGATCACATCGGCCGACAGCCGCGTCGCCGCGATCTCGAAAGTCGTGCGGGTGCGGGTGGAGTTTTCGAAGAAGAGGTTGAAAACACTCTTGCCGCGCAGCAGCGGGACCTTTTTGACCTCGCGGTCGCTGACGCTGACAAAACTGGCCGCGGTATCGAGGATGTGGGTCAACGTGGCTTTGGGCAGCCCTTCAATGGACAGCAGGTGAATCAGCTCACCATTCTTGTTGAGTTGCGGGTTTCGTCGGTACAACACAATCAGGCCTTTCGCAGGACGGCAGGAATACAGGCGGGAAAACCGTTGGCGCGGGCTGTCATGGCGTCACCCCCTGCACCTGGAAGCTGAACCGGCCATCGTCACTGCGCGCCAGTGCCAGCGACTGGGCCGCCGGCAGGGCCACCCGGGCAGCCGCAAAGTCAGCCTGTATCGGCAGCTCCCTGTCCCCCCGGTCCACCAGCACCACCAGCTTGACGCTGGCCGGCCGGCCGTAATCAAACAGCTCGTTGAGAATGGCGCGAATGGTGCGCCCGGTGTAGAGCACGTCGTCGAGCACGATGAGATGGGCGCCGTTGACATCAAAAGGCAGCACCGTCTGGCCGCTGGCCGACAGGCCACGCTGGGAAAAATCGTCACGGTGCATCGCCGAGGACAAGGTACCGATGTCGTCAGCCAGACCCAGGTCGGCGCGCAGGCGTTCGGCCAGCCAGACGCCGCCGGAAGCCACACCTACCAGCCGCGGCGGGCGGTCATAGGTCGCCAGCAGCTGCTGCATGCCGCGCAGGACTTCGCGGTACAAGGCCTCGGCGTCCAGGGTCAGGCTGGTCATGAAAAACTCCTTAAAAACTGCTCGAGGATTATGCAGGCAGACGCTGCGTCCGCATCAGGCGCACCCTGCGACAGCGCTTCGGTGGTGCTGTAGCGCTCGTCAACCTCGAACACCTGCAGACCGAAACGCCCGCGCAACTGGCGGGCGAATTTCCGGGCGCGTGCGGTGTTGTCGTGGCTGGCGCCGTCGGGATGGAAAGGAATCCCCACCACCAGGGCGTCGGGTTGCCACTCCCGGATTTTCAGGGCGATCGCCGCGAAACGGGCGTCACCCTCGGCGGCGATGCTGCCTTGCGGTGTCGCCGTACGCGTCAGCCGGTTGCCGGTAGCAACACCGGTGCGCTTGACGCCAAAATCGAAAGCCAGAAATGTTTGCAGGTCAGCGGCCATGGCAGGCGGAGCCACTGCACTCATGCGTGCCCTGCCTCGGGCGACAGCATCCAGCTCTGCAGGCCAAGCAGCATCAGCGCCTTGTCGTAACGCTGCTCGACCGGTGTATCGAAAATCAGCGAGAGGTCCGCCTCCACGGTGAGCCAGCTGTTGTCGGAAATTTCGGACTCCAGCTGCCCTTC
Source organism: Pseudomonadota bacterium (assembly GCA_040389085.1). GTDB lineage: Bacteria > Pseudomonadota > Gammaproteobacteria > Burkholderiales > Burkholderiaceae_C > Polaromonas. The sequence goes on along the minus strand of JAZKAP010000008.1, from coordinate 73,293 downwards.
GCCCCAGGCCGAATACCCCAGGGAAACAAACACCTTGCGGGGCCCGGCGCCCGTGGAGAGGGCTTCCAGCACATCCTTGGAGGTGGTCATCTCCAGCCCACCGGGGATGGTCATGGTGGACGCGTACACCGTTTCACTGCCTTCGAGCATGCATTCATGGAGCACAAAACCACGCTCGGTCTGCACCGGCCCGCCCTGGAACACCAGGGATTCGGTCAGGTCGTTGCGCCTCAGGGGCAAGGCCACCTTGTCGAACAGGCCCTGGAGGTTGATGTCGCTGGGCTTGTTGATCACCAGGCCCAGCGCGCCGCGATCACTGTGCTCGCACATGTAGACGACGCTTCTTGCGAAAGCCTCATCATCCAGCCCGGGCATGGCAATCAGGAAGTGATGGGTCAGGTTGATCGGTGCAGAATCCAGTGCCATGACGCAATTTTACGCGCTGGCGGTGCGCGCTGGAAGAAAAAGCCACCGGCCTGTTGCGCTACCTCCGTTCGCCATCCCTGCAGCATCCGCCACATCCATCACTGGTCCCGGAACATGAATAATAAAAAATACGACAAGGGCCTGATGTGGTTCAGACGCGACCTGCGCAGTGACGACAACGCGGCGCTGTACCACGCCCTCAAGGCCTGCCACCAGGTCTTTTGCGTTTTCGTGTTTGACCAGGCCATCCTGGACGCCCTGCCGCGTGCCGACCGCCGTGTGGAGTTCATCCGCGAGTCACTGGTGGACCTGGACAGGCAACTGGCTGAGCTGGGCCGCCACCATGGCGTGTCCCATGCCGGACTGATCGTGCAGCACGGCCGGGCGAACGAGGTCGTGCCTGCGATGGCACAGAAGCTGGCCGCCGAAGCCGTTTTTGCCAACCATGATGACGAACCCGGATCGCTGGCACGCGACGCGCGGGTCGGCGAGGCGCTGGCGGGGGACGGCAAGGCATTTCACAGCTTCAAGGACCATGTGATCTTCGAGCGCAGGGAGGTGCTGACCTTGGGCGGCACACCGTACAGCGTTTTCACACCCTACAAAAATGCCTGGCTCAGGAAAGTCGACGATTTTTACCTCCGGCCCTACCCGGTGCACAACCACGGCGCAGCTCTGGCCACCCTGCCGGCGGACTGCCGCACCGGCGTGCCCACACTGAAAGACATCGGTTTTTCGCCGACCAACCTCGCCGAACTGAAGATTCCCACAGGCAGCCCCGGCGGCTCACGCCTGTTTGACGATTTCATGGAGCGTATCGATCAGTACCACGCCACGCGTGACTTCCCTGCGGTCAAGGGACCGAGTTATCTGGGGGTGCACCTGCGTTTTGGCACGGTCTCCATCCGCCGGCTGGCGGGCACCGCCCTGCGCCTGCAGCGCCAAGGCAGCCCGGGTGCCGCGGTCTGGCTCAGCGAACTGATCTGGCGCGATTTTTATGCGCAGATCCTGAGCAATTTCCCGCATGTGGCGGAGCGCTCCTTCAAGCCCGCGTACGATGCCATCGCCTGGGAACAAGGCCCCGCTGCCGAGGGATTGTTTCGGGCCTGGTGTGAAGGCCGGACCGGCTACCCACTGGTCGATGCCGCCATGGCCCAGATCAACCAGACCGGCTACATGCACAATCGCCTGCGCATGGTCACCGCCAGCTTTCTGGTGAAAGACTTGGGGCTGGACTGGCGCTGGGGCGAACGATATTTCGCCGAAAAACTCAACGACTTCGACTTGTCAGCCAACAACGGCGGCTGGCAATGGGCCGCCAGCAGCGGCTGCGACGCGCAACCCTACTTCCGCATCTTCAACCCGACCAGCCAGAGCGAAAAGTTCGACGCCGACGGGAAGTTCATCCGCAAGTACCTGCCGCAGTTGGCCGGTCTGACCGGCACCGACCCGCACAGCCCCTGGCTGGCCAAGCCCGTGGCGCTGGCCGCCGCCGGTGTGAGGCTGGGAGAGAACTACCCGCTTCCCGTCGTGCAGCACGACGCGGCGCGAGCGCTGACCCTGCAACGCTATGCGCCGGTCAAAAAAACAGCCGCAGAATAAGCGCTCCTATTTTCATAGCTTGAAGCGCTTATCCAGAAAGGGCTGGACACCAATTTCTTTATGAAACTGCGGCTTCTGCGCTGCAATAGTGGCGAATCAGGCTGAGCAACTCGTCTTCGGCATAAGGTTTGCCCAGGTAGTGGTCAACCCCGAGTTCCTTGGCATGTTCGCGGTGCTTCTCGGCAATACGAGAGGTGATCATGATGATCGGCAAATCGCTCAGACGGGCATCGCCGCGGATGTTGCGCGCCAGGTCAAATCCGTCCATGCGTGGCATTTCAATGTCGGACAGAACCACCGTGGGACGCTCCTCCTGCAGGCGTTCGAGCGCCTGCAAGCCGTCCGCGGCCATGGAGACGCGATAACCCTCACGCTGCAGCAGACGCTGGGTCACGCGCCGCACCGTGATCGAATCATCGACCACCAGAATCAGCGGAATCTGCGGTGTCGCCGGTACAGGCGAGGAAACGGACAAACCGCGCTCGTCGGCAGCGCCGGATTGCTCGAGCATGTGCGGCTCTGCGCTGTCGGAGCTCCAGGCGCGGGCCTGCTGCCCGTAAACAGATGCGAGTGCGACGGGGTTGTAAATCAGGACAACAGCGCCCGAGGCCAGCACCGACATGCCCGCCAGACCCGGCAGGCGGGAAAGCTGCGGACCCAGGTTTTTAACCACCACCTCCTGGTTGCCCAGCACCTCGTCAACGTGCAGGGCCAGCCGCTGCGCGGCGCTTCGGAAAATGACCACCGGTGCGGTTTTGCCCTGGGGCTCGCTGCTCATGCGGGAGACCTGCAGCAAGGCGCCTGACCAGAAAAACGGAACCGCTTCGCCAGCGACATCGAGCACACCGCTGTTGTAGGCCTGCTGCAAATCCTTCGCCGAAATCCGGCGCACGGTTTCCACCACGTTGGCGGGTACACCGATTGAAGAGCCGCCAGCGCGCAACATCACCACCTGCGTCACCGCCGTGGTCAGGGGCAGCACCAGCTTGAAGTTGGTTCCCTTGCCGGCAACAGTGCTGGTTTCAATGCGGCCGCCCAGAGCGTTGACCTCGGAGCGCACCACGTCCATGCCGATACCCCGGCCGGAAAGTTCGGTCACGTGCGACGCCGTACTGAAGCCCGGCATAAAAATCATGTTGGCCGCTTCGTCGTCACCGATCTGCTGGCCCGGAGCCAGCAGGCCGGAGGCAATCGCCTTCTCCCGGATACGCTCCAGATTGAGACCGGCGCCATCATCGCGGAACTCGACCGACACGTCATTGCCCGACTGCTGCAGGCTGACGGTGATGAGGCCACTGGGGTCCTTGCCCGCGTTGGTGCGGGTCTGCATATCTTCAATGCCATGGGCCACGCAGTTGCGCAACAAGTGTTCGAACGCCGGTGTCATGCGATCGAGCATGCCGCGGTCCATCTCGATCGTGCCGCCCTGCAGATCCAGCCGGACCTGCTTGCCGGTTTCCTTCGAGGCCTGGCGCACCACGCGGTACAGCCGCTCGGAAATACCTTCAAACTCCACCATACGGGTGCGCAGCAGATCGCGCTGCAATTCGCGCGTCTGGCGTGCCTGGGCGATCAGATCGTCCTCGGTCGCCTCCACCGTACGCTGCAAGGTGCGCTGCACGGTCGCCACGTCGTTGACCGATTCGGCCATCATGCGGGTCAGCTCCTGCACGCGCGTAAAACGGTCGAATTCCAGCGGATCAAAGCCGAGCTGCGCTTCCTTGGCCTGTTGCAGGCGCGACTGCATCTGCGTTTCAGAGTGCATTTCCACGTCACGCAGTTGGGTGCGCAGGCGGTTCAAGTTGCCGCTCAAGTCGTTGAGCGAGCCGCGTAACTGGTTCAGCTCGGCTTCCAGGCGCGAGCGCGTGATCATCACCTCGCCGGCCTGATTGACCATGCGGTCCAGCAGCTGCGAACGCACACGTATCGAACCCGAGGCCGCCGGACGCAAAGGTTGCAGTGCGGTGGCCTGGGCCATGGACATCATGACTTTGCGCGAACCCGGCCCGGCGGAAACAGCGGGCACAGACGGCGACGCTGCGACCGTGTCCAGGGCATCCGTTGCCGGGGTACCCGGCTCCTCGACCGCGGCAGCTGACAGTGGCGCCAGCGGTTCCAGCGCCTGGGCCGTTTCGCCCGGGTGGCGCAGGGCCTCAAAATTGGCCTGCATCGCGTCAAAAGTAGTCAGCAGCGCGTCAAAATCCTGCGCAGCGGCGGCATCGGAGCCCATATGCTCGATATCCGACTCGATGCGGTGGGCCATCTCGCCAAGCCGCATGGCGCCCGCCAGACGTGCACTGCCCTTGAGGGTGTGCAGAGCCCGCAATACTTCGTTGCGTGCACCATGATTGTCGGGACGGGCCGACCATTGCCGCAAAGCGCCGCCCAGTTGAGGCATCAACTCGGCACCTTCTTCTTCGAAAATCGGGAACAGGTCAGGATCGATGGCGTCGACCGCGTCGATCTCGTCGTCCATGTCTTCACTGAACGCTGCAGACGCAAACGATGCGGCCGCGGCAACAGGTGCCGCAACCACCGCTGCGGGGATGGCAGGCGCCACCGGAACCGCGCTTGGCGCAGCCACAACAGGTGCGGCAGGAATGATCTTGACAGTCACCGAGAGGGAGCGTTCCTGTGCAGGAACTACCGTGCCCGTGAGCGGAGCGCCGGCAGGCGACACTGGCGCTGCCGGAGGAGCTGCCGCGGAAACTGGTTCCTGTGCAACGGGGCTTTCAGCAGCCTCTGGACCGGGGACGGCCACGGAAGCCTCACTGGCTTCATCGGCAAAATCAATTTCCCGCAATGCCTGAAGAATTCCGGGATCCGGCTGCTTGAGGAAGCCGGCGGCAAACTGATGCAACAGGCGCCGGATGTCTTCGGCAGCATCGATGAACAACTTGTTGTGCCGGCCGCTGACTTGCCCATGCTGGAGTTGCGTCTGCTGCAAGGCGTTCTCCAGCGCTCGCGCCATTTCAGACAGGGCTTCGAAGCCAACCGTCGCCGAACTGCCCGCCAGAGAATGGGTGAGCGCCAGCGTGGAGTCGCCGATGGGGCGGTCGCGCTCCATTGTCCATTCCGTGACCTCGGTGACCAGCCGGCGCGACCATTCGTCAGCTTCATTGAGATATACGTTGTAGAGCGGAATGCCGATACGCAACGATCCGATCACCTTGATCTGTTCATCCCCAGCCGTTTCGCCGGATACCGTGTCCTCGGAAGGACTCTCGAACGATGCAGCCGACAGCTCTTCCCGCGCAGGCGCTGTGGACTGGGTCTCACTGTGCTCCGGCACGGCAAAGACAAAGTCATCCACGCCCCGTGTCGTCGATTCGGGCAGGGCCGCCGGAGCCTGACCAGCCTCTTCTTCCACGGCAGGTTGACCCAGAAAATGCACGTCGAAATCACTGGCAGACAATTCCAGCGGTTCCGCCTGTTCAGCCGGCGCCGGATCAGCGAAGTCCATCTCGAACACGATCTCTGAAGGAGCGGCCTGCGCTACGATCGGCAGGTCTGCAGCGGGTCCCGATAAAGCCGCCAGACTGTCAAAGTCAATGCCCTGTATATCCGCCAGCGCTGGCGCCACCGTTTCGGCTGGTGCCGCGGCAACAGGCGGGGCGGGCTCTACATCCATCACGAAGTCGAAATCCAGTTCCGTGCCCTGCACCGCTGGCAACGAGGCCACGTCCAGCCCCTGTACAACCGGAGCGGCCACACTCGCTGCCGCAGGCGCCTGCAGCACGGCGGGCTGCTGGATCGGGCTGAAGCGCCCCTCTTCCCGCATCGCATCGGCGCTGGCACGAAATGCGGAGGACGTCCAGGGCGTCTCACGGCCGGAGGCAATGTCCTCAATCCAGGCAGCAAACCCGTCCATGGCCTGCACGCACAGCGTGCGGAACTCTTCATTGGAAGGTTTTTGCTCGGCCAGCCAGCCATTGAGCATTTGCTCCATGGCCCAGGCGGCTTCGCCAAATTCGTTGAGCCCGACCATGCGCGAACTGCCTTTGAGCGTGTGGAAGGCCCTGCGCAATATCGTAAGCTCGCCGATATCTCCCGGCTCGGTGGCCAGGGCGGCAAGCGCAGCCTGTGCATGACCTGCCACCTCGCGCGCTTCCTCCAGGAAGATGTCGCGCAAATCGTCTTCTTCGAAATCGTCAGCGCCAGTGGCCGAGCCCGCAGGCGCAGCCTCGGGCGCAGTAACCGGTGCGGCAGCCGCCACCAGGCTGGTAAGAGAGCCCGCATTGGTCTGCGGGCCCTGCCCAACGGCAAGAGCAGCATCCCGGGCAGTCTGGGCAAGTGCAGGCTGGTCAGCCAACGCCGCACGGGTTGCCAGAACATCGAGCTTGACGCTCAGACTTTCGGCAGAATCGCCAGCCTGGGCATCCTGAACGACGGACAGGACCTCCCGGGACAACTCGTTATTGACCGTTACCGCCGCGGCCGCATCCTGAGCGGTGTGAATGCGCCCCATCAGGGGTTTGAGCTCGCCCTTGACATCGTCGTACACAAAAAGCTTTTTCGCCAGTGTCGGCTGGTAATTGAGCATGTCAATCAAAAAGCTCAATGCACCCAGGTTGTTGCCCAGTTGCTCGAAGGTTCCGGAAGAACGCGCCAGCTGATCGTCCACCTCGGTCACCAGCATCTGCTCGACACTCTCGCGCATGCGCAGTACCGCCTGGGAAGCCTGATCCAGCCCCAGCACGGACAACACACCACGCATCTGCGAGAGCTGGCCGGGAACCGCGGCCAGGGCTGTTTTTTCCTGCGGGTTGCGGAAGAACACATCCAGCGATTTTTCAAGTTCGCTCAGGGAAATGCGCAGCTCGCCGACCACACTGCCCATGGTTTGTTTGTCGCTGACGCGGCGATACAACTCTTCCATCCACGATTCAAGCGGCTGTGCCTGGTCCCCGCTTCGCGCACTGTCGAGCCTCTGGGCCAGCCGGGCCGTCCGGATCGCCAATTGCGGGTCGGCGGGATCGAGATCGTCAAAAGCAGCCTCCAGGTAGAGCACGGCTGTGGCCACTTCCAGCGCCAGTTCTATCGGAGGCGCCTGGCCGGAGCGAACCGTCGCTTCAATCACCTGCGACAGCGCGGTGGCCAGGGGCTCGCTGGGCGGATGCAGCTTGACCAGCGAATCGGTCACGAGGCTGAACTGGTCGGCCACCGTCTTGAACTTGCCCACGTCCCCCGCCGTCAGCGAGGACCAGGTTTCCTTGGCCGAAACAATCCGTTTGCGGGCCTGCGCGAGCAGCGCGGGGTCGAAACGGCCAAACTGGACCGCCTCGTAGTCAACCGGCTTGAACCGGGCCAGACCGTAGCTGGCGCGAATGGTCGACAGAACAGGCGTATCGGCGGCGCGGGCCGCTATGGCCTGTGAGCAAAAAAACAGCAGATCCTGAGCCAGCCTGTCCGACGCATCGGTGCCGCCCTTGGCAAAGGACGCATATTGCAAAAGCACGCGCGATGCAGCGCGTTTGACGTAGAGATCAACCTTCAGCAAACCATGGGACAGCGCTTCAAAATAGCCGGCTGCGATTTTCCAGAACGCCCTGGGCTCACCCGCAGGCTCGGCCTGGGCAAACCCCAGGCACATATCCCTGAAACTCTGCGCCGCCTGCGGGTCGCCCGTACGCATGATTTTCAGGACCAGCTGGTCCAGCGACTGCCTGGACGCATCATCGTAAGTACCCGCACTGACCGTGACCGGCAGCGCCGGGTCCATCCAGCGCCATTCGTACATCCAGAGATCTGCCGGGTGAATGCGATCCGCACCCACCAGCCCCTGCACATCACGGTACTGGGGGAACAGCGAAATGGCAGACACGGGCTTGTCGGCCAGCACCCCCTCGAGGTATTCGGTCAGGGCGAAGCTTGCCTGTTCGACCTTCGCCGCCGCCTCCTGATTACATTGCTCGGGCCGCTGGACAAACCGCTGCACCGCTGCCTCCATTGCGCGCAGCACCAGCGCGGGCGCACCCAAACCCACCATTTCCAGCGCGCCCACGGCCTGGTGCAACTGCTGGCGCGCGATGCGCAACTGGCTGGCGTCAAGGGCCGCGAGGTCGGAGCCACGTGCCAATTCGGCGTCACGCACGAAACGCTTGAGGGCCTTGGCTGCGCCGTCCAGGGATTTTCGAAGTTCGTCCAGCACCCACGCCAATGGACCCAGATCATTCACGGCCAGGTCGAGTTCGGCAGGAGATGAATTCGGAGCGTTCAATTGCATAGATAGCAGGCCGGTTCAGAGATCGGGGGTCACGGACAGGGAAAAATCAGCGATGTGTCAGGCGATCTTGAATCGCGAGACGGACTGCCTGAGTTCTTCAGCCATGCGGGACAAATCACGCACCTGCTGGGCCGTGGATCGCGTACCTTCTCCGGTTTGCTCGGTCACCGCAAAAATGTGCTGGATGTTGCCGGCCAATACGTTGGCCGATTCGGCTTCGCGGGAAGTCGAGGCAGAGATCTGCTCAATCAGGTCAGCCAGCCGGCGTGACACCATATCGATCTCGGACAGTGCGGTACCGGCGCTGTCTGACAGCTTGGCCCCTTCGACCACACCCTGCGTGGAACGCTCCATGGCGCCCACCGCATCCTGCGTGTCGGTCTGAATCGCTTTCACCAGCGCAGAAATCTGGCGCGTCGCATCCGCAGAACGTTCAGCCAGTCGCTGCACCTCCTCGGCAACCACCGAGAATCCGCGTCCGGCTTCACCAGCGGACGCGGCCTGAATGGCCGCGTTGAGCGCCAGCACGTTGGTCTGTTCGGTAATGTCCGAGATCAGTTCGGTGATCTCGCCAATCTCCTGGGACGACTCACCGAGTCGCTTGATCCGCTTGGAGGTTTCCTGGATCTGGTCGCGGATGGAGTTCATGCCGCCGATGGCGTTTTGCACCGCCTGCAAACCTGATTCGGCAGCGGTCAGCGATTGACGCGCCACCTGGGAAGATTCCTGGGCCTGGCTGGACACCTGGTTGATTCGGGTCGCCATGTCGAGCACCGACTGGCCGGTTTCGCGAATTTCACGCAACTGTTCGGTGGACGCCGCCAGCAGCTCGGTCGAGGTGCTTTCCACCTGGGCCGTGGTTTGTGCCACCCGGGTTACCGTGTTCTGCACACTGCCCACCAGTTGCCGCAACTCTTCCACCGTGTAGTTCACCGAGTCGGCAATGGCGCCCGTGATGTCCTCGGTCACCGTCGCCTCCTGGGTCAGGTCACCTTCAGCCACTGTCTGCAATTCGTTCATCAAACGCAAAATGGCAGCCTGGTTGGCGTCATTGACACGCTTGGCATCCTGTTCCTGACCTTTGGCTTCGAGCCGCTGGCTTTCAGCAACACCCTGGCGCTGCCGGCTGTCCAGCACCTGCAAACGGGCCAGACCTGCCGCGCAAAGCAGCGCAAAGGCAGCCGCCACAGCCAGCGTAGCCAAGGCCCCGGCACCCAGACCGGTCTGTGATGACAGTTTGCCCTGGATATCTTCCAGACCCCGGCGCAAGGGCTCGCTGTCGGCAATGATCGACGCCTGGGCCTCACGAGCCGACACCAGACCCTGCAAGTTGCCCAGAATCGCACCGGCCTGCACGCGGGTCTGCTCATACAACGCCATCAGCGCTTCGAGCCGTTCGCGGGTCTGCGGGTCCTTGGAACCCGCCAGACGGAGCTCCGGACTGCCCTCCTGGAGGCCCTGTGCAATTTCCTTGAACGAGTTCAAGTCCTTGCCCAGCAGGAACACGGCTTCGGGGCTCACGCCTTCCATGGTCAGGAATTCGTTGGCAGATTTACCGATACGCTGGGTCAACATCACGAGCTGGCCGGCCGCAGAAATTTCTGCGGGCGCCGCGTTCTGCTGGAGCTTGAGCGAAGACACCGTCTCGGCGATTTCCAGCAGATCCGACGACTGCCGGTTGATGGTACGCAGCGCGTTACCCACCTGCGTCAGAATCGCCTGCTGGGCCATCACGGTTGATGCATTCTTCTCGGCGCGCTCCATAAGCGGCGTCACGGTGTCGACATCCGGCTGCAGGGGATCAGCGACCGGTTCCAGGCGCAGGGATTCATCGCCCGACCTCAGGCCGCGCACGGTTTTGGCCAGCACGTCCGAGCTTTCACGCACGTCCGGGAAAGCCTGGGCACTGCCCACCAGCGCCTGGGACACGGACTTCGCGAGCCGCTGCGACTGCATAAGCGACTGCCCAGTGGCGGCCACCTGTTGCGCGACCCTGTCCGCCTGGTTTAGTGCGACAAAAGTCACGGAACCGAGCACCACCACCGCAAAAGCAAGCAAGATCACCAGAATCCGCTGGTGCTCACCCATGGACCTTCGGCCCAGGACCGGCAAGGCTAGCTTTTCAACGTTTTCGAAAACGTCCTCGGCGGACTGGCTTTCAGGACCGTCACCGTCGCCAAGGCGCGCCATGGTGGCAGAACCCGAAGCGTCCATGGCCCCCGTTGCCAGGGGATCGACCGACATGTCAAGGGAGACACCATCCATGCTGTCCTCGGGGGGTGCAGGCTTTGTTTTGAACAGCTTCTGAATGAAAGACATGGTGAGACCTTCCTGGGAAAAAACGTGATAGCGCTAGGCGCTGATGGTCAAAAAATGGGCTTGTTGCGCCAGCAACTGCAGGTTGATTTCCTGCCAATGCACACCGTTCGCATCCACATAGCTGTGGCCGAAAAACTCCGGTGCATCGGGTGATCTTTCGGCGAAGTCCGTGAATGCTTCCGGGTTGCGCAGACCGGCCAGCTTGTCGATCTGCAGGGCGCAATTGATCTCCAGAGCGCTGTTGAGCGCCACCAGACGGGACTCGGTGCGTGCCAGCTCACTGCGCGCCGGCGGCATTTTGCCGGTCACAAAACTCGCCAGATCAACCACACCGTACAGGCCGCCACGCAGATTGGCCACACCGGCAAACCAGGCTTGCGTGTAGGGCACATTCTGCGCACTGACCCAGGGGAAAATTTCTCCGGACTGATTCAGGGGGAAGAGGTATTTCCCCCCCCCTGCTTCAACAGCCAGCCAGGACGCCGAAACACCCTGTGTCTTGGCCGCCTTCAGCCTGTCGGCAAGACGGCTTTGCAGTTCTCTAAGTGCTTGTCGGTTGGCCATGCTTTAGCGGGATCGGTGCGGGATCAGCCCAGCGCCTTGATTTTGGCCATCAGGTCGTCGGCATCCACCGGCTTGGTGATGTAGTCCTTGGCGCCCTGGCGCATGCCCCAGACGCGGTCGGTTTCCTGATTTTTGCTGGTACACATGATGATGGGCACGTCTGCGTACAGAGGGTCCCGGGTAATGGCGCGCGTAAGTTGGAAACCATTTTGCCCGGGCATCACCACGTCCATCAGGATCAGGTCAGGCTTTTCCTCGGCCAGCCGACGAAAGGCGTCTTCCGCGTTCTCGGCGGTTTTCACAGCAAAACCATTTTTGACCAGCAGGTCGGTCATGAACATCAACTCTGTTTTAGAGTCATCCACAATCAGAATTTTTTTAATCGCCATTACGCTACTCCTTGTTTTGCGCTGCCCAGTTCCTGAACGGTGTGCAGCAACTGGTCTTTGGTAAATGGTTTGGTCAGGTAGTCCTGCGAGCCGACCATCCTGCCTCTTGCCTTGTCGAAAACACCGTCCTTGGAAGACAGCATCACAATCGGCACATTGGAAAATTTAGGGTTGCGCTTGATGATGGCGCAGGTCTGATAACCGTCCAGACGTGGCATCAGGATGTCGCAGAAGATCAGGTCGGGCAGGTAGTCGTTGACTTTGGAGAGCGCGTCAAAACCGTCCTCCGCCAGCAACACCTCATGGCCGCCCTGCTTCAGGAAGATCTCCGCGCTGCGCCGGATCGTGTTGCTGTCGTCGATGACCAAGACCTTGAGCCCCGAACTGGTAATACTCACTGACTGTGCTCCTTGTACCGCGCCGCCGGCCCGGCACCGCCCATCGCGCGTTTTTGTTTAGACACCTGGCGCGGCCATTCAGATTTGAACCATTTCAAAGTCTTCCTTGCGCGCACCGCATTCAGGACAGGTCCAATTCATCGGGACCTCGGCCCAAGGCGTTCCCGCCGCTATGCCGTGTTCCGGCGCGCCGGTTGCTTCGTCATAAATCCACCCACAAATTAAACACATCCAGGTCATTGATTGAGTCACAGCTTAAGTTGCCTTCGAATAGAATGCAACAATTGTATCGAGGCGGCGTTGCTTATTCGCTTACGAGGCAAAATTCCAGCCCTATGGCAAACCCCACCCCCACTCCTCTGGACAGCCCGCAAATGGAAACAGAGGACAGCGAAACCTCTCCCGCCTGCGTGATGAGCTTCAACGCCAATGACCCCAGCGGCGCTGGCGGCCTGACGGCGGACATCAGCGCCATTGCGTCCGCTGGCGCCCACGCCCTGGCGGTCGTCACCGGCGCCTATGTGCGGGACACGGCCGAAATTTTCGATCATGTTTCCTTCGATGAAGAGGCGGTCACCGAGCAGGCCCGCACGGCGCTGGAAGACATGCCGGTCGCCGCCATCAAGGTTGGTTTTGTCGGGAGCCCGGAAACCATCAGCGCGATCGCGGAAATTGCGTCGGACTATGCCGATGTGCCGCTGATTGCCTACATGCCCAACCTGTCATGGTGGGAAGAAGAAGCGATCGACAGCTACCTCGACGCCTTTCGCGAACTGATGCTGCCGCAAACCACCGTGCTGGTGGGCAACCACAGCAGCCTGTGGCGCTGGTTGCTGCCGGACTGGACCGGCGACAAGAGTCCGTCGGCACGTGATATCGCCAAGGCCGCTTCCGAGTTCGGGGTGCCGTACACGCTTGTGACCGGCGTGCCCCTGCCGGAACAGTTCATTGACAACGTGCTGGCCACACCGCAGGCCATCCTCTACAGCGAAAAATTCGAGCGTTTCGAGGCGGTGTTTGCCGGCGCTGGCGACACGCTGACGGCCGCCCTGACGGCACTGCTGGCCAATGGCCACAACCTGCAGGCCGCCACAGCCGAGGCCCTGACCTACCTCGACCACAGCTTGGACGCCGGCTTTCACCCCGGCATGGGCAATATCGTGCCTGACCGGCTGTTCTGGGCCCAGGCCGACGACGACACCACGGACGCTGACGATGAAGGCAGCGATCCGGACGCTCCGCTGCCCCCCTTGCCCCCTTTTGACCTACCCACCAATGGCACCAAACATTAGTCCCGACACGTCCCGCAATGCAGCGCTGTTCGAGCGCGCCAAAAAGCTGATTCCCGGCGGCGTCAATTCGCCGGTACGCGCCTTCAAGGCCGTCGGCGGCACCCCGCGCTTCGTGCAACGAGCCCAGGGCGCCCATTTCTGGGATGCCGACGGTCAGCGCTACATCGACTACATCGGCTCCTGGGGCCCGATGATCCTGGGCCACGGACACCCCGCCGTCGTCGAGGCGGTGCAGAAGGCCGTGCTCGAGGGTTTCTCCTATGGCGCACCGACCGAGCGCGAAGTGGAGCTGGCCGAAGAGATCGTCAAGCTCGTGCCGTCCATCGAGATGCTGCGCCTGGTGAGCTCTGGCACGGAAGCAACCATGAGCGTGATCCGGCTGGCGCGTGGCGCCACCGGGCGCAGCAAGATCATCAAGTTCGAGGGCTGTTACCACGGTCACTCCGACGCGCTGCTGGTGAAAGCCGGCTCGGGCCTGGCCACTTTTGGCAGCCCAACCAGCGCCGGCGTGCCGCCTGAAGTTGTGCAACACACGCTGGTCCTTGAGTACAACCACATCGCCCAGCTCGAGGAAGCTTTTTCAGTGCACGGCAAGGACCTAGCCTGCCTGATGATCGAGCCGATTGCCGGCAACATGAACTTTGTGCGCGCCAGTGTGCCGTTCATGAAGCGTTGCCGCGAACTCTGCACGCAATACGGCGCGCTGCTGGTGTTCGACGAAGTCATGACCGGCTTTCGCGTCGCCTTGGGTGGCGCACAAAGCCTGTATGCCCAGAGCATTCCCGGCTTCAAACCCGACATGACCGCGCTGGGCAAAGTCATAGGCGGCGGCATGCCGATGGCCGCCTTCGGTGGCACGCGCGCCGTGATGGAACTGCTGGCACCGCTGGGCTCGGTCTACCAGGCCGGCACGCTGTCGGGCAACCCGGTGGCCACGGCCTGTGGCCTGGCGACCCTGCGCGAACTGCAAAAACCCGGTTTTTATGAAGCGCTCGGCGAGCGCACCCGCAGCCTGGTCAGCGGCCTCACCCGGGCCGCGACCCAATCCGGCGTTGCTTTTTGCGGCGACAGCGAAGGCGGCATGTTCGGTTTTTTCCTGCTGGACAAACTGCCGCAGAACTACGCCACGGTAATGACGACCGACAGCCCGGCCTTCAACCGCTTCTTCCATGCGATGCTGGATCAGGGCGTGTATTACGCGCCGGCGCTGTATGAAGCCGGCTTTGTCAGTTCGGCGCACACCGCGGCCGACATCACCGAGACCGTCGAGGCCGCGGCCCGGGTTTTTGCTGCACGCTGAACGCCGCGCAAGCCGGCCAAAGAACAGGCTTCGGCCCGTCCAACCCCGGGCAGGCGCCCTGTTCGCTATCAATTAAATAGCTGTCTGCGCCCGTGGAATAAGGGATGCAGGCACTTCTATAAAAAAACCGACATCAATGCCGGAAGTGCCGCACGCCGCTGAGTACCATCACCACGCCGCGTTCGTCGGCCGCATCAATCACCTCCTGATCACGCATGCTGCCGCCCGGCTGGATCACGCAGTTCGCGCCCGCATCGACCACCACGTCGAGACCGTCACGGAAAGGAAAGAAAGCGTCACTCGCAACCGCCGTTCCCTTGAGCGACAGGCCGGCATGACCGGCCTTGATGCTGGCGATACGTGCCGAGTCGAGGCGGCTCATCTGTCCAGCGCCGACACCCATGGTCATGCCATCGGCGCAGAACACGATGGCGTTGGACTTCACGTACTTGGCGACCTTCCAGGCGAACATCAGGTCCTGCAGCTGGGCCGCCGTCGGCTGCAGCTTGCTGACCACCTTGATGTCGGCCAGCGCCAGTTCGTGGTTGTCGGCGGTCTGCATCAGCAGGCCGGAGCCGACGCGCTTGATGTCCATCAGGTTGCGGCCCTGTTGCCACGCCGTGTCGCCACCCGGCGGCAGGTCAATCTGCAAAATCCGCACATTGACCTTGGTCTTGAACACTTCGAGTGCTTCGGGCGTGAAGGCCGGGGCCATCAGCACCTCGACAAACTGTTTGGAGATCTGCTGCGCCGCCGCTCCGTCGAGCGTGCAGTTCAGCGCAATGATGCCGCCGAAGGCCGAGGTCGGGTCGGTCTTGAAGGCCTTGCTGTAGGCTTCCAGCGCGTCCTTGCCCACTGCCACACCGCAGGGGTTGGCGTGTTTGACGATGACACAGGCCGGCCCGTTAAAACTCTTGACGCACTCCCAAGCGGCATCGGCATCGGCGATGTTGTTGTAGGAGAGCTCCTTGCCCTGCAACTGCCTGGCCGTGACCAACGAGCCCGGCGCCGGGTACAGGTCGCGGTACAGCGCGGCCTGCTGGTGCGAGTTTTCGCCGTACCGCAGTTCCTGCACCTTGATGAAGCGGCCATTGGCCTGGCCGGGAAACAGGCTGTGCGTGCCGTCGGGCTGGAGACCCGAGAGGTAGTCGCTGATGGCGCCGTCGTACTGGCTGATGCGGTTGAACGCAGCCACCGACAGGGCGAATTTGGTGGCATCGGCCAGCTTGCCGGTCGACTTGAGCTCCTCAAGCACGCCGGCGTACTGCGATGCGTCAGTCAGCACACCGACATCTTTCCAGTTCTTGGCGGCCGAACGCACCATGGCCGGCCCGCCGATGTCGATGTTTTCAATCGCGTCTTCCAGCGTGCAGCCGGCCTTGGCGACGGTGGCCTCGAACGGGTAAAGGTTGACGACCAGCAGGTCGATGGTGCCGATACCATGGGTTTTCAGCGCGGCCATGTGTTCGGGCACATCGCGGCGCGCCAGCAGGCCGCCGTGCACCATGGGGTGCAGGGTCTTGACGCGGCCATCGAGCATCTCGGGGAAACCCGTCAGCTCGGCGACCTCGGTCACGGGCAGCTTTTCGTCGGCCAGCAGTTTGGCGGTGCCGCCGGTGGAGATCAGCTTGATGCCGAGGGCGTGCAGCGCGCGTGCGAAGTCAACAATGCCGGTTTTGTCGGAGACGGAAATCAGGGCGTTCATGCGTTTCTTTGGTTTCTTGGGATGGGGTGCGACGGCCGGGTCAGTTGGGGTCACTTGATCAGTTTGTGTTCAACGAGTTTTTTGCGCAGGGTGTTGCGGTTCAGGCCCAGCCATTCGGCGGCGCGCGACTGGTTGTGGTCGGCATGCTGCATCACCACCTCCAGCAGCGGTTTTTCGACCACACGCACCATCATGTCGTACATGCCGTCCGGTTCCGTGCCGCGCAAGTCCTTGAAATAACCTTCCAGGCTGGTGCGTACACATTCTTCTATGTGTTTCTTGCTCATGCGGGCTCCCCCTCCTTCTTTTTCTGTTCTGCATTGTCGCCGACTGCCGGCTGCGTCATGCCGGCACCCACCACAGGCATGCGGTCCATGCGCAGGCCCAGCCCGTCAAAAAAGTCCGCCACTGCCTGGCACTGCGCCTGGCTGTCTTCCAGCAGGTTCATGCGGCTGCGGAAAGCCTCGCCGCCCGGCAGCGTCCTGACATACCAGCCGATGTGCTTGCGCGCCGACCTCACGCCGCTGAAGTCGCCGTACAGCGCATAGTGGTCCAGCAGGTGATCGAGCAGCAGGCGTTTGACCTCGGCCACCAGCGGCGGCGCAAGATGCGTGCCGGTCGCCAGGAAATGCGCGATTTCGCGAAAAATCCAGGGCCGGCCCTGGGCGGCACGGCCCACCATCACCGCATCGGCGCCGGTACAGGCCAGCACATCGCGGGCTTTTTCCGGTGTGTCGATGTCGCCGTTGGCAACCACCGGAATGACCACCGCGGCCTTGACGGCGGCAATCGTGTCGTACTCGGCCTGGCCCCTGTAGCCCTGCTCCCGCGTGCGGCCGTGCACGGTGAGCATCTGCACACCCGCATCCTCAAAGACACGGGCCAGCGCGACGGCGTTTTTATGCGATTCGGCCCAGCCGGTGCGCATTTTCAGGGTCACGGGAACACCGCGCGGCGCGCAGGCAGCCACCACGGCCTGAACGATGGCCAGGGCCAACGGTTCGTCCTGCATCAGGGCAGAGCCGGCCCATTTGTTGCAGACCTTCTTGGCCGGACAGCCCATGTTGATGTCGATGATTTGCGCGCCGCGGTCGATGTTGTAAGCGGCAGCCTCGGCCATCATCAACGCGTCGGTGCCGGCAATCTGCACGGCAATCGGCGCCACCTCGCCGTCGTGGTTGGCACGGCGCGAGGTCTTCAGGGTATCCCACAGGTCCCGCCGTGAAGTGACCATTTCACTGACCGCATAACCCGCCCCCCCGGCCTTGCACAGACGCCGGAACGGCCGATCGGTGACACCCGCCATCGGCGCGGCAAACAGGTTGTTCGCCAAAACGTAGGGGCCGATGTTCATGGAAATGGAAGGAAGGCGGTGTGGATGCTCAAAAACGAGGCACGATTGTAACTGCCCAAAATTTCAGCAATTGAAATCTGAAAACAGGGTGCGCAAACCCGCTCCCGGGCCAGGACGCGGGCGCACTGCCTATACTCGCACCAGATGGAACTCTGGATACAACACCTGATTGAAGCCCTGGCTCTGCCCGAGTACGGGTTGAGCACGGTGTTTGTGGTCTCGTTCATCTCCGCCACCTTGCTGCCGCTGGGCTCCGAGCCGGTGGTCTTCGGCCTCGTCAAGCTCAGCCCGCACCTGTTCTGGCCGGCCGTGCTGGTGGCCACGGCGGGCAACACGCTGGGTGGCGCGCTCGACTGGTGGTTCGGCTACGGCGCCCACCAGGTAGTAGACAAGTATTCGCACTCCTCACACCACAGCCGCGCCATCCGCTGGCTGGAAAAGCTGGGGCCCAAAGCCTGCCTGCTGGCCTGGCTGCCCGGGGTCGGTGACCCGCTTTGCGCGGTCGCGGGCTGGCTCAAGTTTCCATTCTGGCCCTGTGTGGCCTACATGGCCATCGGGAAATTTGCGCGCTACGTGACGATGACAGGCGCACTGGTCTGGGCCTTTCCGGGAAGCATCCGGTTTTGGGGCGGGTAGAACATGGCCCCCACGGTCGCTCACTTCGAGCCTGCGGCAGCTCCCTGCCCCTTGCACTGAAAGAGGGGCCGCTGCGCCTGCGGACTGGCAAAGCCAGATCCGCGGCCCCTGCTTGTATTTTTACGCGTGTGCCACCCGACGGCGGCCCTAAAACCGTTCGTGAGACTGCAGATAGCGCCACTGCCCGACCGGCAGGCTGCTCATGGACACACGACCGACACGGATGCGCTTCATCGCCTGCACGGTGAGCCCGACGCTTTCACACATGAAGGCAATTTGCCCGGGACGTTCGCCCTTGAGCGCAAAACGCAGACGGGTCTCGTTTTGCCAGCTCACTTTCGCCGGCGGCAACAACACCCCGTTGAAGGTGAAACCATGGTCGATGCGGTTGAGCCGCTGCAGGCCGCCCGGCGCGATGGTGCCGGTCACGTCCACGATGACCTCGTGCTCCATGACCGACGCGTCCTCGCTGAGCTTGCGCGCCACGCGCCAGTCCTGCGTGAAGACCACCAGGCCGCCGGCCGGGGTGGCGAGCGGTGTCGCCAGCGTCAATGCGCTGACATGTTTTTTCAGGGGCCGGATGCCCGAACGGTCGTCTTTCGCCTGATTGGCCACCACCAGCAGCTGCGCAGCCGGGTTGGCAGGGCGCTTGCTCCCTGCATCCAGGCCGGCCTCGTAGCCGGGCGGCTTGTTGAGCAACAGCGTCACCGGCGTCAGCGCCAGCAGGCTGGCGTCCGGGTCAAGTTCGACTTTCTGGTCCAGCACGCGGTGCTGCGGCTCTTCCACAACCACACCATCGACGCGCACCCAGCCGCCTTCGATGTATTGCTCGGCTTCTCGGCGTGAGCAGTTGAGCATCTGGGCCAGGTGTTTGGCGAGGCGGACGGGTTCTGTCATGCGATCTGCTCGGTCCTTTCAAGCGCCACCGTCGAACCGGCTCCGCCGGGCGACAGGAGGCGTCCCCTGCAAGGGGAGGATGGGCTACACGCAGTGAGCCCAGGCAGGGGTGTACTCATCTAGCTGCTGAACAGGAAATTCATCACGTCGCCATCCTTGACGACGTATTCCTTGCCTTCACTGCGCATCTTGCCCGCATCCTTGGCGCCCTGCTCACCCTTGTAGTTGATGAAGTCGTCAAAGGCAATGGTCTGGGCACGGATATAGCCTTTTTCAAAGTCGGTGTGGATCACGCCGGCCGCCTGCGGACCGGTGTCGCCGACATGGATGGTCCAGGCGCGCACCTCTTTCACACCGGCCGTGAAGTAGGTCTGCAGGCCCAGCAGCTTGTAGGCAGCGCGGATCAGCCGGTTCAGCCCCGGTTCTTCCTGGCCGATCTCGGCGAGAAACATTTTTTTATCCTCTTCCTCCATGTCGGCCATTTCAGCTTCCATCTTGGCGCAAATGGCCACGACAGGCGCATTCTGGCTGGCCGCGTAGGCACGCAGCTTGTCCAGGAAGGGGTTGTTTTCAAAGCCGTCTTCGGCCACATTGCCGACGAACATGGCCGGCTTGGCGGTGATCAGGAAAAACTGCTTGAGCAGCGGCAGCTCTTCCTTGCTGAACTCCAGCGTGCGCACGGGTTTGGCTTCGTTGAGGGCTGCCTGGCATTTTTCCAGAATCGCAACCAGCTTGATCGACTCCTTGTCGCCCGAGCGCGCGGTTTTCGTCACGCGGTGCAGGGCTTTTTCAACCGCAGCCAGATCGGCCAGGCACAGCTCGGTCTGGATCACCTCGATGTCGGAAATCGGGTCCACCTTGCCGGCGACGTGGATCACGTTGTCGTCCTCAAAGCAGCGCACCACGTTCACAATCGCATCGGTCTCGCGGATGTGCGCCAGAAACTTGTTGCCCAGGCCCTCGCCGGTGCTGGCGCCCGCCACCAGGCCGGCGATGTCGACAAACTCGACAATCGCGGACTGGATCTTCTCGGGCTTGACGATGGCCGCCAGCGCCGCCAGCCGTGGATCGGGCACCTCCACGATGCCAACGTTGGGTTCGATGGTGCAGAACGGGTAGTTTTCCGCTGCGATGCCCGCCTTGGTCAAGGCGTTGAACAGGGTCGATTTACCGACGTTGGGCAAGCCCACGATGCCACATTTCATGAAATTTCCTTATAAATCAAACCCCTTTTGCACGATTGCGCCTGACGCAGGCAACATGGAAGTGCCCGCTAAGAGCGCAATGCGCAACCGGCCTGACTGACCGGGGAACCGGGCTTGAAATGCCCGAATTCCCCAATTTTTTGTCTTCGTTTTGCCTTGGGGGTAACTGGTGCCGATTGTACTGACCAGCGAATCCTTGCTACTTCGCGCGACTGCAGCCGATGGCCGCATCCTCGGAGATTGGGGACTTCGTGGTTTCGGAAAAGAAGACTAGCCCAACAACTTGCTCCAGGTTCCGACGTTATGAACGTTCCGGTAGCCCTTCTTCTTCAGCATCAGCTTTGCCATTCCACTGCGTGTTCCGCTGGCACAGCAGAGAACAACCGGGGTGGACTTGGGTAGCTCACCGAGCCTGCTGCCCAACTCCTGCAGGGGGATGTTGATTGTTCCAGGGGCATTCCCATTTGCGAACTCCCCGGCTGACCTGACGTCAACAAAGATCGCACCGCTCTTCCTGAGTTCTGGCAGCATGGCAATGACTCTTTTTGAATTCCACCACTTGTACAAAAACCAGAGAACCAGAGCCATAAACGGCCAGTACTTTTCAAAAAGACCCGGGAAATCCATATAAATCCTTGTTGAACTGAATTGATGAAGTAGCAGTGGATAAGCGAAAGCAGCCTCACTGCCATGATGGCCTCATCCAGCTGATGCGTTTTCGACTGGCGCTTTTGTCCAGGCTTTGTCGCCTGCTCCTGATGCGTTTCCGGAAGTGCTTGAGGCCATTGGCCTTTTCAGATCGTCCAGCCTGCCGGGGTGGTTTCCCGCTGCAATGCCCGACTTGATCAAGGCGTTGAACGGGGTCAATTTACCGAGTTGGGCAAGCCTACAATACCGCACTTCAGACTCATGAAAAACCTTCAAAAACAGGCTGGGAAGTGTATGCGGTACGCGACCGGCTTTCTGGCAGCCCTGTTGCTGGCGGTTCTGTCCGGTTTGCTCGGCGCAGCCAGTTTTGCCCAGCCCCTCGTCATTCTGGACGATCAGCGTCCCGTCACAGACCTGCAGACCAGTGGCCTGACATGGGTGGACAGCGACGCCCACGCCACCATCACTCAGCTGGCGTCCAGCAAAACCCGTCCGCCCATGAGTCCCGTGCAAGCCCATACTGTTTACGCGCTGGGCTCCCAGGCCGCGCTGTGGCAACACTATCGCTTCATGAAATCAGCCGACTCGCGGCAAGACTGGGTGCTGCAGTTTCCCCTGCCGCTGCTGGATCTGGTCACCGTCTTCCAGCGGAGCCCCTCAGGCGACTGGATCGGCCAGACGGCTGGCGACACCGTCGCCGTGTCCCTCTGGCCGGAACCTGGCCGCTATCCGCAATTCCAGCTGGCATTGACGAGCGGCAGCGTCCACGACGTGTATGTTCGCATCCAGCATGCGACCCGTGTCAACATCCCGGTCAAGGCCATCTCCGGCAAGACCCGCAGTCATCGCCAGCAGGTCGAGGCTCTTGCCACAGGCGTGGTGCTGGGCGCCCTGCTTTTGCTGATTGTTGCCGGGGCCGCCCAGAGCCTGGTCTACCGCGACGGCGCCTACGGCTGGTATGCCCTGTATGTGTCGGTCATGACCCTGGTGGCGGCCGCCTGGACTGGCGTGGCCAGCCATTTGTTGTGGAGCGATTCCGGTGTCTGGGCCGACCTGGCACCGGGCTGCCTGAGCATTCTGGTGGGCGGCACGGCGCCCATGGTCGTGCATCATTTGTGTGGCCCCGGCGTCGGCCAAAAGTGGTTTGAGCCGCTCGCGTACTGGCTTGGCGCGGCCAGCCTGCCGCTGGCAATCACTTATGCCATGGTGGAACGCGGCACCGGTGTCATCATTGCTGGCACCTATGTGATTGCGGTTGTGGTGCTGGGCATGCGTAGGGCCATCATTGTCTGGAAAGGCAGGGACATGGTGGGGTTCTGGGTGCTTGCGGCCTTCATGCCATTGGCACTGGCTGCCCTGCTGATGCTGGCAAGCACCATGGGCCTGCTTCCGGTGTCATCGCTGTCGCAATACGGGCTCCTGGCCGGCCTGACCCTCCAGGTGCCTTTGCTGCTGGTCGCGTTGAACCTGCGCTCACGCGAGCGCCACAGCATGGAAGCCCGGGAACAGGCCATGGCAACCCAGGATGCGCTGACCGGCCTGCTGACCCCTCATCTGTTCAACGACCGGCTTCACCGGGTGGTCTCACGCGCCATGCGCCACGGGGAACCGGCTGCCGTGGTTTATGTAGAGCTGGCCAACTACGATTACGTCAAGCGCACCTACGGCACCGCCGTGGCCGAACAAAGCCTGCTGCGCAGCGTGATCAAGTTGCGTCGCATCCTGCGGGATGTCGACACCGTCGGGCGGGTGGATGAAGCCAGATTCGGAATGATCCTGGAAGGCGTGTCATCGCGTGAACCAGTCAATGAAATGGCCGCGCGGCTGATCGCCGCGGGACTGATGCCGCTCAAAGGACTCCAGCCCGAAGTTGTCCTGCAGTTTCACGTCGCCGGCGTGCTGCTCAGCGAGAAGCTGGCAGACGGGCCGAAACTCTCGCTCGCACTGACCCACCTGCTCGACAGCATGGCGGCGCGCACACGCCGGCCCATCCGTTTCCTGGAACCCGAGCTGACCCGGCCCATGCCGCTGGATGGGGATTCCATGGATGACAGCAACCGCGACCTCGATAGCAAGCCCGTCCGGAATTACCCGAAGTTGTAGTTGGCCGTGACGCTCTGCCCCACCCTGAGCAGGTGGTCGTTGCCCTGCAGCACGATGGCATTCATGCCAAAACTCACCGCTCCCTTGAGGCGCGGGTCCTGCCGGTAGGTCTGCAGGGCGTCGCCGACTTCGGGGCTGCTCAAGGCTGTGACCGGGTCGATATTGGGTATCGGGCAGCGCGGACAGGGCTTGACGGGCTTGAGCTGCACCACGCCCTGTTCCGTGGCAATCTGCAGCAGCTCAAGGCGGTCTTCATCATGCGGAGCGAGCCCGTTGTCGCCTGACAGGTCGCCCAGCACGATGTTGGGCCTGAAACGCGCCAGGCCGACAGCCGTAGCGCCCGCGGCCTGCAGTTTTTCATTCAACCCTGCCAACGAAGCTTCGCTGAGCACCAGCAACGGGTAGCCGTCGCTGAACTGGTTGAGAGCCTCCACGTCACCGGTCCATTGCCGGCTGGACGCGCGCTTTTCCTCGGGATCAAAACGTACCAGCCGCGCCTTCACGCCGAGGAAATCACTGAACCACTGGGCCGCGATGGGCCCCATGTCGTAAGCCTTGACCTCGTCGTCCCAGATCGTCACACACACCGGCTCCTGCACCTGGTCGAGCGCAATATGCAGCGCCAGCATGCCCGGTGCGCGCAGGACCATGTCGTGGGTCTTGAGCTGGGGCTGGATCAGCGCCATACGGGGCAACTCACGCTGCGTGAGGAAGGCGCCCTGCGCATCGACCACCATCCAGGCCCGGTCAAATTCGAGCCCCGTTTCGGTCAATATCGCTTCCTGCACCTGCACCCCGGCGCAGGACTTGACGGGATAAACCCACAGCCCGGCAATGACCGCCCCGACGTCGCCCGACGCGGGGCCCGATGTTTCGCTCATTGATTCACGCACGTGTCAAACCCTTCAAAAATTCAGTTCAAGATGTCCTGTCCGGGGACGATTTTGCCCTGCCTTCTAAAATGAGCCATGTCCAAGCCTTTTGATGTATGTATCCGCGGTGGCGGTGTGGTCGGCCGCGCGCTGGCGCTGCTGCTGGCGCGCGAGCGTCTGCATGTGGCGCTGGTCACCCGGCCCGCGCCAGCCGGCAACCCGGCGGAGCCCGCGGTCCCGCACGATGTGCGGGCCTATGCCCTGAACAGCGCCTCGCGGCAACTGCTGACTTCGCTGAGGGCCTGGCCCGATGCGCCTGCAGCCACGCCGGTGCTGGAAATGCAGGTCTGGGGCGACGACGGGGGCCGGCTCGATTTTGCAGCCCCGCAAGACACCACCGACGCGGCCCTGGCCTGGATCGTCGATGTACCGGCGCTGGAGCAGCAGCTGGCCGAAGCCGTGCGTTACCAGCCGCAGATAGAAACCGTGGGGGAGCCTGTCAAGGCCGCGCTCACGGTGATCTGCGAGGGCCAGAAAAGCACCAGCCGCAACGAGTTCGGCGTGCAATGGATCGTCAAGCCCTATCCGCAAAAAGCCATGGCCGCCCGCCTGCAAAGCGATGTGGCCCACCGGGGTGTGGCTCGCCAGTGGTTCCATAACGGCGAAATTCTGGCTCTTTTGCCGATTGGCGGCGCCGACGGGAACTCTGTGGCGCTGGTCTGGTCTGTCTCTGTGGAGCGCGCAGCCGCGCTGGAGAAGTTGACCCCGGAAGAATTTTCCGTGGCGGTGCAAACCGTCTGCGGCGCCGAAGCAGGTTGCCTGCAGCTGGCGAGCAGCCTGTCGGGCTGGCCACTGGCGCTGTCACGCGCCGAACGCTGGGTCGGTCGGGGCTGGGCGCTGGCGGGGGACGCCGCCCATGCCGTGCATCCGCTGGCGGGCCAGGGCCTGAACCTGGGCTTGGCCGATGCGGCAGGACTCGCGGCCGTGATTCACGGGCGCGAATACTGGCGCGGTCTGGGCGACGAAAAGCTGTTGCGGCGTTACGAACGCTCGCGCAAGGCCGATGTGGCGGCCATGGGCGCGGTGACGGATGGACTGCACAGCCTGTTCGCGCAAAACGACGCGCGCTGGCAGGCTTTGCGCAATTGGGGCATGAAGGGCTTTGCACGCAGCGGACCGCTGAAGGAATGGGTCACGCGCCAGGCCATGGGTTCATCGCCGCATCGCCCGGGGTGAGCTGCCCCTGGACGAGGCGGTGCAAGACAGGGCAAGACACGCCGGGAAAGGCGTGAGAGTTAATTACACAGACTGGAAAACAATGACACTGTTCAAGACCATCATGACAGGCACCCTGCTGGGCCTGAGCCTGGGCGCTTTTGCGCAGGAAGCAGCCATCCGCAAGAACCTGGCCGAGCGCCTGCCGAACCTGCCCAGGATCGACGAGATCAACAAGACGCCCATGACCGGACTGTATGAAGTGCGCGTCAACGGCAGCGATATTTTCTACACCGATGCCGAAGGCAACTACCTGATCCAGGGCAACCTGATCGACACCAAGGTCAGGCGCAACCTGACGGAAGAACGGGTCGACAAGCTCAACGCCGTGTCGTTTGATGCGCTCCCGCTGAAGGACGCCTTCACCATTGTGCGCGGCAACGGCAAGCGCAAGGTGGCGGTGTTTGAAGACCCGAACTGCGGTTATTGCAAGCGTTTTGAACGCGACATGCAAAAGGTCAGCGACGTGACCGTCTACATGTTCCTGTATCCCATCCTGAGTGCGGATTCGACGGAAAAGTCGAAAAACATCTGGTGCGCCAAGGACAAGGCCAAGGCCTGGCAGGACCTGATGGTGCGTGACCAGCCGGTGCCCAATGCCAGTTGTGATTCCGGCGCGCTGGCGCGCAACATCGAATTCGGCAAAAAACACCGCATCACCGGCACGCCGACGCTGATTTTTGCCGATGGCTCACGTGTGCCCGGTGCCATCAGCGCCCAGCAGGTCGAGAAATACCTGACCGACGCCAAGGTCCAGTAAACCCGGTCCGCACCGCCTGCATTCATGCATAAAAATGGCCTTCAGCCCTTTGCAGGCGGGCGCTATCCGCTCTTTTTTCAGTAGCAAAAAAACCAGCGTCCAGCTGCTGAAGCGCCGGACCGTGCTCCACCCGATGCGGTATTCTTTGAGCCTATGCCCAAACCTTCCGTCAAGCCCTCCGGCACACCGTCCGCCGGGATCCACTACCGCGTCGAGATCGCCGATCTCCACGCCCATCTGTTCCGGGTCACCCTGACCATTGCCCAGCCCGCCGCGCTGCAGCGGGTGGCGCTGCCGGTGTGGATCCCCGGCAGCTACCTGGTACGCGAGTTTTCGAAAAACCTGCAGGGCCTGCGGGCACGGCAAGGCACCCGGGCGCTGCCTGCCGGCCAGATCGCGCAGCTCGACAAATGCAGCTGGCAGATCCGCTGCAACGCGGACAAGCCGCTGGTGCTGGTCTACGAAATCTATGCCAACGACAGCTCGGTACGTACCGCCTCGCTGGACGCCGGTCGCGGCTTCTTCAACGGCAGCTCCCTGTGCCTGCGGGTCGACGGCCAGGACCAGGCGCCGCATCGGCTTGAAGTGATGGCGGCGCCGGCCATCACCGGCTGGTCCGTGGCCACCGGCCTGAGTCCGCTGAAGGTCAACAAACAGGGTTTCGGCAGCTACCTGGCCGCCAACTACGACGAGCTGGTGGATTGCCCGGTCGAGATGGGAAACTTCTGGAGCGGCGCTTTCCTCGCCTGCGGTGTGCCGCACCGCTTTGTGGTGGCCGGCGCCACGGCCAGCTTTGACGGCGCCCGGCTGCTGGCCGATACCCGAAAAATCTGCGAAGCACAAATACGCTTCTGGCACGGTGGCAAAAAGCCGCCGTACAAAATTTACGTTTTCATGCTCAACGCCGTGGACGACGGCTACGGCGGGCTGGAGCACCGCAACTCCACCGCGCTGATCTGCAAGCGCCAGGACTTGCCGCGCCTGGGCAGCAGCAAGCTGCCCGAGGGGTACACCACGCTGCGCGGGCTGATCAGCCATGAATATTTCCACACCTGGAACGTCAAGCGCCTGCGCCCCGCCGAGTTCGGCAGCTACGACTACGGCAGTGAAAATTACACGCGGCTGCTCTGGTTTTTTGAAGGCTTCACCAGTTATTACGACGACCTGATCCTGTGCCGCGCCGGCCTGATCGACGAAGCGGCTTATCTGAAACTTCTGAACAGGACCCTCAACCAGGTCCTGCAGACCCCGGGGCGGATGGTGCAGTCGGTGGCCCAGGCCAGTTTTGACGCCTGGGTCAAGTATTACCGCCAGGATGAAAACACGCCGAATGCCACGGTCAGCTACTACACCAAGGGCGCTCTGGTTGCCTTGTGTCTTGACCTGAGCCTGCGAGCCGAAAGCAAGAGCGCCATACCGGCCACCCTGGACGACGTGATGCGCAGCCTGTGGCTGCGTTGCCGCGGCGGCGTAATGAGCGAAGCGGACGTCGCCGCCGCGCTACTGGAGGTCGGCGGTCGCTCGTACGCGACGGAAATCGCCAGCTGGGTGCATGGCACGGGCGAGCTGCCGCTGAAAGACCTGCTGCAGCGCCACGGCGTCGCCGTGCTCGAGGAGCCGGCGCAACTGGCGCAGGTGCTGGGCCTGCGGGTGCAGGAAACGGGCGGCATCCAGATCAAGACAGTATTGCGCGGCGGCGCGGCCGAACGTGCCGGATTTGCCGCTGGCGACGAGTGGCTGGGCATTGAAACACCGGTGACCGGAAAGAGCCGGAAAACGGCCCAGCCGCCGAACCCGGGCTGGCGCCTGGGCAAACTCGATGAGTTGCCGTTTTACGCCGGACCCAGCAAGAAAATCACGGCGCTGGTCGCGCGTGACAAGCGCCTGCTTCGGCTCGAATTGACGATGCCGCCAGACACGACCACCTGGCGGTTGCTGGCCAAGGATGCAGCCCTGGTGAAAAAGTGGCTCGTGTCCGCCGCCTGAGCCAGGGGTTCAGCCAGCAGGCATCTGCGCTTCGATCTGGGCCACAAAGCGCTCGGCTTCGGCACTGCCCTTGATCTCGCGAACAATCTCGCGGGCCCGCTTGATCACGGCGACAAAATCGGCGAGGTCCCGCGCGCCCTCGATCTTGATACACAGCGGCTCGGCCATCGGACCCAGCAGGTGCTCGAGCAAATGCGAGGAGAAGCGCTGCGCCTGCGCCAGGTTGGCCGCGCGCTGCGGCGGTGCGGCCGCGGCTGGCTGCTGCGGGGCACCGGCCGGTTCCAGCGCGGCCGGCATGGTTTTTTCCTCGGCCACTGCCGGCTCGACCAGGCCCTCGGTTTCAAGTTCTGAAAGACGCCCCGGATCGCCCAGCGCCGCGGCCATGGTGGCCAGTTCTGCAAAGGTTCTTTTGCCATCGACCATGATCAACAAGGAGCGCAGTCTGGGGGCCAGGCCTGAATGCCGGTTCGCAATCGCCTCCGTCCCCTTCGGTGTCTTGTGATAAATCACTTGCTTGTCGGGCATGGCAACCTCCAGTAACTAGTTGTTAAACCAGTCTAGAACCAAAACAGTACAACGTCGAGAGGGTGCTTACCCCGGAAAAACCCGGAAACAGAGGCGCTCAGCTCCGGCGATCCAGCACCCGTTTGGCCTTGCCCAGACTGCGCTCCACACCGCCCTCGGCACGCAACTCGATGTCCACACTGGTCCCGATGTAGGCCTTGATCTCATGCTGCAGCACATGGGCCGCTGCCTGCGCGGACGGGCTGTCGGGCGCCAGGCCGGGGCGGGTCTCCACCGCCACACGCAAGCTGTCCATGTTGCCCTCGCGGGTCAGAATGCACTGGTAATGCGGCGCAAGCTCATGGCGCTTGAGAATCAACTCCTCGATCTGCGTTGGAAATACGTTCACGCCGCGCACAATCATCATGTCGTCGCTGCGGCCCGTGATCTTCTCCATGCGGCGCATGCTGCGCGCCGTGCCGGGCAACAGGCGCGTGAGGTCGCGTGTGCGATAGCGGATGATGGGCAGCGCTTCCTTGCTCAGGCTGGTGAACACCAGCTCGCCGATCTCGCCGTCGGGCAGCAGTTCACCGCTGACGGGATCGATGATCTCTGGGTAGAAATGGTCCTCCCAGATGGTCGGGCCGTCCTTGGTTTCCACACACTCGCTGGCCACGCCCGGGCCGATGACCTCGCTCAGGCCATAGATGTCCACGGCATCGATGCCCATGCGTTTTTCAATCGCAAGGCGCATGTCGTTGGTCCAGGGTTCGGCACCGAAGATGCCGGTGCGCAGGCTGGCGTCGGCGGCGGACAGTCCCTGCTTTTCAAACTCGTCGGCGATCGCCAGCATGTAGCTGGGTGTGACCATGATGATGTCGGGCTTGAAATCGGTGATCAGCTGCACCTGCCGCTCGGTCTGCCCGCCGCCAAACGGCACCACGGTCAGGCCCAGTTTCTCGGCACCGTAGTGCGCGCCCAGCCCGCCGGTGAACAGGCCGTAGCCGTAGCTGATGTGCACCAGGTCGCCGGGGCGCGCGCCCGCCGCGCGTATGCTGCGGGCGACACAGCCGGCCCACATGTCCACGTCATTTTTTGTGTAAGCCACCACGGTCGGTTTGCCGGTGGTGCCGCTGGACGCGTGAATACGCACACATTGCTCGCGCGGCACCGCAAACATGCCGAAGGGATAGCTGGCGCGCAGGTCGTGTTTGGTGGTGAAGGGAAACTTCGCCAGGTCGGCCAGCGACTTGCAGTCCCCCGGATGCACGCCCGCAGCATCGAACTTGGCCTTGTAGACGGGGGAATGCCGGTAGGCATGCTGCAGCGTGGACTGCAGGCGCTTGAGCTGCAGGGCGCGCAGTTCGTCAAGGCTGGCCTTTTCAATCGGCTCGAGTGGAAAACTTTTCATGCGGCCTCCGCGCCGGTCAACGGAATGACGGTACCTGCAATCTGCGCACTTTTCCCGCGGAACATCGCAATGACCTCACCGCGCTGGTTGCTGACCTTCATGTCGTAAATGCCGTGCCGGCCCTGCAGCGTCTGCTCCACCCCTTCGCAAGTCAACACGTCGCCGAGCTGGCCGGGTTTGAGGAACTCGATGCTGCAACCCGCCGCCACCGCGACCTTGTTGTAGCTGTTGCAGGCAAAGGCAAAGGTCGAGTCGGCCAGCGTGAAAATCAGTCCGCCGTGACAGATCTTGTGGCCATTGAGCATGGGCTCACGCACGGCCATGCGCATGACGGCGCGGCCGGGCGTGCAGGACACCAGCTCCATCTGCATGAAGTCGCGCGAGGCACTGTCGGCGGCAAACATGGATTCGCCCACGGCGTGGGCCAGCTGCAGGGCATCCATCTAGTCGCCCCTGAACGCCGCCGGGCGCTTCTCAAGAAAGGCCATCACGCCTTCGATGTAATCGTGGCTGCGGCCCAGCGCCGACTGGGTGTCGCGCTCCTGATCCAGCTGGGCATCCAGGCCCCGGCTGGCGCCTTCGCTGAGCAGACGCCGCGTTTCGACGAGGGCGCGGGTCGGCATGACGGCCAGGCGTGCGGCCAGCGCCATGGCCTTGTCCAGGCAGTCTTCGCCCTCGGCGGCCACGTCCCAGATCATCCCCCACTCTTTCGCATCCTTCGCGCTGAGCTTGTCGCCCAGCATGGCCAGCCCCAGCGCCCGCGCCAGGCCCAGGCGCTTGACCAGAAACCAGGAGCCGCCCGCATCAGGCACCAGGCCGATCTTGCTGAAAGCCTGGATGAAGCTGGCGCCCGGCGCGGCAATCGCCAGGTCGCAGGTCATGGCCAGCGAGGCTCCTGCCCCGGCGGCCACGCCGTTCACGGCGGCAATCGTCGGCACGCGCAGCTTCTGCAGGCGCCGCACCGTCGGGTTGAAGGCCTGGTCGATGATGGGGCCGGGGTCGGCCCGTTCAATGAGATTGGGGCCGGGCGCAAAGTCGAACTCGGCCAGATCGGCACCGGCGCAGAATCCGCGGCCGGCGCCGGTGATCACGAGGGCACGCAACGCTGGATCGGCCTCAACCGCGTCCAGCGCTGTCCAGAGCTGCTGGTGCATCTGGCGGGTAAAACTGTTCAGGGCCTGCGGCCGGTTCAGCGTCACAAGCGCCACGGCGCCCTGTGTGGACAACAGCACGGCAGGTTCGGAAGGGACATCGGTCATAAGCATCTCCTGCTTCGAATCTAGCATTAACCGACCGTGAGGTCGGTTAATGTTTTCCCTTGCTTTTCCACCTCACGATGCGCTGGCCGGGCAAAAGGATCGTGGCATGATTCAGCCTCAAAGGAACCCGCCATGACTTATGAATTGATCCAGACCCGCACCGAAGGCCGTGTGGCCATCGTCACCCTGAACCGGCCCAAACAACTCAATGCACTCAACGACCAGCTGATGGACGAGCTGGGCGCTGCACTCAAGGCGTTCGACGCGGACGACAACATCGGCTGCATGATCCTGACCGGCAGCGAAAAAGCCTTTGCAGCCGGCGCCGACATCGGCGCGATGGCAAGCTACAGCTTTGCCGACGTCTACAAGGGCGACTACATCACGCGCAACTGGGAGCAGATCCGCAGCATCCGCAAGCCGGTGATCGCCGCGGTCAGCGGCTTTGCCCTCGGCGGCGGCTGCGAGCTGGCGATGATGTGCGACTTCATCATTGCCGCGGACAACGCCAGATTCGGCCAGCCTGAAATCAAGCTGGGCATCATCCCCGGTTCGGGCGGCACACAGCGCCTGCCGCGCGCCGTCGGCAAGGCCAAGGCCATGGACCTGGTCCTGACCGGCCGCATGATGGATGCCGTGGAAGCCGAACGCAGCGGGCTCGTCAGCCGCGTGGTGCCGCTGGACAAGCTCATGGAGGAAGCGCTGGGTGCCGCGCTGCAGATCTGCGACTACGGGCAGATTGCCGTGATGGCCGCCAAGGAAGCCGTGAACCGCGCCTACGAAGGCACACTGGCCGACGGCATCATGTTCGAGCGGCGCCTGTTCCACGCGGCCTTTGCCACCGAGGACCAGAAGGAAGGCATGGACGCTTTTGTCAACAAGCGCAAGCCGGTGTTCAAGCATCAGTGAGCCCCCACGGTCGCTCGCTGCCCACTGGGGCGCGCGTTCTATCATGGAGCGCCCCGGCGGAAAACCATCACCGCCGGCCAAAGTCCGTTCAAGTTTGGCTATAATCTGCGACGCGCGGTGATATAGCTCAGTTGGTTAGAGCGCAGCATTCATAATGCTGATGTCGGTGGTTCAAGTCCACCTATCACCACCACGGTTTCGCGGAGCCCCAGAGGTCTGATCCTCTGGGGCTTTGTTACTTCACAGCCTCTGGACATAAACCATGAAACGCTGCCTACCCTCCCTGTCTCTGGCCCTGCCGGCCACGCTGATCGCCGTCCTGATGACGCTGGCGAGCCTGTTCGCCACGCCGGCGCTGGCCCAGACCGACGAAGTCCCCAGCGTCCGCAATTTCCCCAAGGCTGCCCTGCGCGGCCTGCTGGTGGTGCGCGCTCCGCCCGACATCAGCCTGAACGGCAAGGCCGACCGCCTGTCGCCCGGTGCACGCATCCGCAACGCCAACAACAACTTTGTGTTGTCGGGCGCCCTGCTGGGCCAGGAACTCCTGGTCAACTACACCCGTGACAGCGCCGGTCTGGTGTATGAGGTCTGGGTGCTGACCGCTGAGGAAGCCAAGGAAAAACGCGCCGGCCTGTCCACGCGCAACTTCATCTTCAGCTCCGAGGGCGAAGCCGCAGCGCAGGACGACGGCAAGACCCCCTACAACCAGCTGCCACGCTACAAGTAGTAGCCGGCTCCGCGCCGGTCCGTCAGCCGTTTTTTGGATAAAAAAGGCCTCCGACCCTTTATTGACGGACACCAGAAGCTCCTAATTCGATAGCAAATCCATGAGCAAAAAAGTCTTTATCAAAACCTTCGGCTGCCAGATGAACGAGTACGACTCGGACAAGATGTCCGACGTGCTGCACGCTGCCCAAGGTTACGAGCCCACCAGCAATGTGGACGAGGCCGACCTGATCCTGTTCAACACCTGCTCGGTGCGCGAAAAGGCGCAGGAAAAAGTGTTCAGTGACCTCGGGCGCGTCAAGCACCTGAAGAAAAAAGGCGTGCTGATCGGCGTCGGCGGCTGCGTGGCCAGCCAGGAGGGCGACGCCATCATCGAACGCGCGCCGTATGTCGATGTGGTGTTCGGCCCGCAAACCCTGCACCGCCTGCCGGACCTGCTGGCCAGGCGCATCAGCCTGGGCAAATCGCAAGTGGACATCAGCTTTCCCGAGATCGAGAAATTCGACCACCTGCCGCCGGCCCGCGTGGAAGGACCCAGCGCCTTTGTCAGCATCATGGAAGGCTGCTCCAAATACTGCAGCTACTGCGTCGTACCCTACACGCGCGGCGAGGAAGTCTCGCGCCCGTTCGAGGATGTGCTGGTGGAAGTGGCGGGGCTGGCCGACCAGGGCGTGCGCGAAGTCACCCTGCTGGGACAGAACGTCAACGCCTACCGCGGCCACATGGGCGGCAGCGCCGACATCGCCGATTTCGCCACCCTGCTCGAATACGTCTCCGACATTCCCGGCATAGAGCGCATCCGTTATGTCACCAGCCACCCCAACGAGTTCACGCAGCGCCTGATCGACGCCTACGGCAAGCTGCCCAAGCTGGTGAACCACCTGCACCTGCCGGTGCAGCACGGTTCCGACCGCATCCTGATGGCGATGAAACGCGGCTACACCGCGATGGAATACAAATCCACCATCCGCAAACTGCGCGCGATCCGTCCCGACCTGGCCATGAGCAGCGACTTCATCGTCGGTTTTCCCGGCGAGACCGACGACGACTTCAGCAAGATGATGAAGCTGATTGACGACGTCGGCTACGACACCTCGTTCAGCTTCATCTTCAGCCCGCGGCCGGGCACGCCCGCGGCCAACCTGCCCGACGACACGCCGCACGAGGTCAAGCTCGCGCGCCTGCAGCGCCTGCAGGCCGCCCTCGACGACAGCGTGCGCGCCATCAGCGCCAGCCGCCAGAGCACGGTGCAACGCATCCTGGTCGAAGGGGCATCCCGCAAGGATGCGACCGAGCTGATGGGTCGCACCGAATGCAACCGCGTCGTCAACTTCAGGGGCCAGCCGCGCCTGATCGGCCAGATGGTGGACGTGACCATCACCGAAGCCTCGCAACGCTCCCTGCGCGGAGAAGTTCTGCACCACGAAGAGCCCGCATTGAGCGTTTGAAACCACGCGCAGCACCCCCGCCGGCAAGGACCTCCCATGCTTGAGCGCGTTTCCTTCCGCCAACTGCTGGTGGCCGCCTTTTTGCTGATTGCCGGCCTGCTGGCGGCCGCCTCGCTGCGCGCCGTGTTCACGCTGGAGCAACTCACGATGCAAAGCCGCGACGGCGCGGTGCGCGCGCTCGAGCTCAGTGCTGCCGCCCAGTCCCTGAACGAACGCAGCGTGGCGATGGAACGCACGGCCCGCCAGTCGCTGGTGCTGTCCGACCGCGTGCTTCGCGAGCGTTTCAACGAGGCCGCCGCCGATGCCAAAACCGTGCTGGCACGGCTGGGCCCGCAAAACGTGCCCGCCGCCCTGGTCACTGACTGGAAGAACCACCTGCAGGCCGTCACCGAGCTGCTGTCCGGTTCGCCCGACACCGCGCTCGACAGGGACAGGCAGGTCGCGCAGGAATTCCGCGAGCTGGACCGCATCAACGCGGCCATTGCGCAGCAGGTCCGGCAAACCATCGCCAGGCAAAACCGCAGCCTGCTCGACACGCTGGAAGACCGCCGCCGGCAATTGACACAACAGGTCCTGGGCGCGATCGCGCTGGCTGTCCTGATGGCGCTGGCATTCGGCATCTGGCTAACGCGCCCGCTCAACCGCCTGGAAAAAGCCATCATCGGCCTCGGCGAAAACCGTCTGGACGAGGCCATCCGCATCGACGGCCCGGCCGACTTGCAGCTGGTCGGACAAAGGCTGGAATGGCTGCGGCTGCGGCTGGTGGAACTGGACGCCGACAAGTCGCGGTTTTTGCGCCATGTCTCGCACGAACTCAAAACCCCGCTGGCTTCGCTGCGCGAGGGCGTGTCGCTGCTAGAAGATGGTGTGGCCGGTGAACTCAGCGCCAACCAGCGGGAAGTGGCCAAAATCCTGCGCCACAACACCGGCTTGCTGCAGGGCCAGATCGAGGACCTGCTGCGCTTCAACGCTGCAGCGTTTGAGGCACGCCAGCTGCGCCGGGAAAAAACCGACCTGCTGCAACTCATTGAAGAACAGGTGGAAGGCCAGCGCCTGCAGTGGCGCGCGCGCGATCTGCGGGTCAGTGTCGAGGGTCCGGCGCTGCAGGCCGAGGTGGACCGCGACAAGCTGGGAACCGCCATCGCCAACCTGCTGTCCAACGCCATCCGGTTTTCTCCTGCCGCAGGCAGGATACGCATCCGGCTGAGCCAGTTCGCCGACGTCGTGCACATCGACATGGACGACGAAGGGCCAGGCATCGCCTACGACGACCAGGCGCGTATTTTTGAACCCTTTTACCGCGGCGCGCAACAGCCGCCGCAAGTGGTGCGAGGCAGTGGCATTGGGCTGTCCATCGTTCACGAGTACATTGCTGCCCATGGAGGCCGGGTGCAGTTGCTGCCGGACGGCCCGGGCGCCCATTTCAGGATAGAACTTCCCCATGCTTTCAAGTCTTGAGGCCTTCGGCCCCGTTTTCTGTCGCGCCCTTCCCTGGGCGCTGGCCCTCAGCCTGGCTGCCGGCTGCACCGTGCCTGGCCCTTCTCCGGCCGGGCCGGGCATGGCGACTGTGACGGAGCACACCCCTGCAGCGCCACCACCGCGGGCGAACGCTGTGCTTTCGGAAGCAGACGCCGTCACGCCCCTGCTGGCCTACGCCGACCGGCTGCGCGGCCTGCCCGGCCCCGAACTGGCTCAGGAGATCGCCCGGCTGGGCAACGCTGCGTCAGCGGGCGACCAGCTGCGCCTGGCGCTTTCGCTGAGCCAGACCCGGCAGCTCCACGATCTGGTGCGCGCCCAGGAACTGCTGCAGCGCGCCCTGGCCAACAACAGCGAGGAAGCCCGGCCGCTGCATGCCCTGGCGCGCCTGCTGGCCGCACGTTTTTCCGAGCAGCGGCGGGCCGAAGACCAGCTGGACCGGCAGAACCAGCAACTGCGCGATCTGCAGCGCCGTCTCGAACAGACCCAGGACAAACTCGACGCCCTCAAGGAAATCGAACGCAGCCTCAGCAGCCGTCCTGCGGCGGCCCCGGCATCATCCCCACGCGGCCGCACCCGGCCACCGAGCCCATGACGGCCCCCACCGCCCACCTGCTGGTCGTCGACGACGACGCCGACATGCTGCGCCTGCTGACCATGCGGCTGACAGCGGCCGGTTACCGCGTCAGCGCGGTGAGTTCGGCCGAAGCTGCCCTGACCCAGCTCGAGATCGAGCGTCCGCAACTGGTGCTCAGCGACGTGCGCCTGCCCGGCAAGGACGGCCTGGCACTGTTTGACGAGATCCGCAGCCAGCACCCTTCGCTGCCGGTGATTCTGCTGACGGCCCACGGCACGATTCCCGATGCGGTGGAGGCCACCGAACGCGGCGTGTTCACCTACCTGACCAAGCCGTTTGACGGCAAAGGCCTGCTCGACAAGATCGCGCAAGCCCTGTCGCTGAGCGCGCCGGTGCCGGCGGTGCCTGCCGGCCAGTCGCCGGCCTGGCAAAGCGGTTTCATCAGCCGCTCCAGCCGCATGGCCGAAACCCTGGCCGAGGCGCGCATGGTGGCCCAGTCGGACGCCAGCGTGATGTTGCGCGGCGAAAGCGGCACCGGCAAGGAACTGCTGGCCCAGGCCATTCACCAGGCCAGCCCCCGTGCCGCCCGGCCGTTCATTGCCGTGAACTGCGGCGCCATTCCCGAAGCCCTGCTCGAGTCCGAACTTTTTGGCCACGTCAAGGGCGCCTTCACCGATGCCTCGGCCAACCACAAGGGACTGTTCCAGGCCGCGGAAGGCGGCACCCTGCTGCTCGATGAAATCGGTGACATGCCGCTGGCCCTGCAGGTCAAGCTGCTGCGGGTGCTGCAGGAGCGCACCGTCCGGCCGCTGGGGTCCAGCCAGTCCATCCCGGTCGATGTGCGCATTCTCTCGGCAACCCATCGGGACCTCGACGCGGCCATGGCCGAAGGCCAGTTCCGCACCGACCTGTATTACCGGCTCAATGTGGTCACGCTGACCCTGCCCCCGCTGTCCGAACGGCGTGAAGACATCGCGCTGCTGGCCAATCATTTTCTCGTCAAGCTGGCTGAAAAATACGGCAAGCGCCTGAGCGGCTTTGCGCCGGAAGCGATCAAGGCCCTGAACACGGCCGCCTGGCCGGGCAACGTGCGCCAACTCTACAACGTGGTCGAACAGGTGTGCGCGCTGGCCAGCACGCCGCTGATTCCCCTGACCCTGATTCAGCGTGCCCTGCGCTCGCCGAGTGTGCAGGTGCTCACCCTGGCCGATGCGCGCCAGCGTTTCGAGCACGAGTACCTGGTCGGACTGCTCAAACTGACCGACGGCAACGTGGCGGACGCCGCCCGGCTGGCAGACCGCAACCGCACCGAGTTTTACCGCCTGCTGCAAAAGCACAACCTGACGCCGGGCCATTTCAAAACCGACCCGGGGAACACCGCCTCCGATTCTGTCGCCGAAGAGCGACAGGGCCAAGCCCCTGATTCCAAACACTAATTTCATCAGGCCGGCCATAGCTGTCGCCCGGAGGCGACAAAAGCAGGGGTCAAACAGCCTCTTTCACGGCCTGGATCCACGCTGGGAACGTGGAATCCCTTCAAGCCTTTGATTTAAAACAACTTTTTCAGGTTGGCACAGGGTTTGCCCTAGTCAACCCATGCAAGCTGTTTTCCCCCGTTTCACCGCGCTTTTCCTGCACGCACGGCCCGCACGCTTTTTGGCCCTCCTGGGCCTGTGCGCAGCACTGTCCAGTGCCCATGCCTGGACCCTGGACGATGTGGCCGCCCTGGCACAAAAACGCGCGCAAACCCCTTACCAGCAGCCGCGTGCCACTGTTCCCGCCGAACTGGCAGCCCTGGACTACGACGGCCTGCGTGACATCCGTTTCAAGGACGACAAGGCCTTGTGGCGCGCCGACCAGTTGCCCTACGAAGCCAAGTTTTTCCATGTCGGCCGGCAGACCGAAGCAGTCCACATCCACGAGTTGTCTGCCCAGGGCAACAAGCTCCTGCGCTACAGCGCCGACGACTTCAGCTACGGCAAAAACCAGCTGAATCCGGCACGCTGGGGCGATATCGGCCATGCCGGCTTCCGCCTCCACACCTCACTCAATTCGCCCGCCTACAAGGACGAGTTGATTGCCTTTCTGGGCGCCAGCTACTTCCGCGCCCTCGGTGCCGGTCAGCGTTACGGCCTGTCGGCCCGCGGCCTGGCGGTC
Organism: Pseudomonadota bacterium; assembly: GCA_040389085.1. GTDB lineage: Bacteria > Pseudomonadota > Gammaproteobacteria > Burkholderiales > Burkholderiaceae_C > Polaromonas. Next base: position 34,869 of record JAZKAP010000008.1, on the reverse strand, counting down.
GACCCCACCGGCGCCAAGCAGGAAGAGTTCCCGCGCTTCACCGATTTCTGGCTCGAAAAGCCGGCCCCCGGTGCCAAGCAGGTCACCGTGTATGCCCTGCTGGATTCGGCGCGCATGACAGGCGCCTACCGCTTTGACATCCGTCCCGGCGAAGAAACCGTCACTGAGGTGCATGCCCGCATCTTCATGCGCGCAGGCGCCGGCACCCGCGTCGCCACCCTGGGCGTGGCGCCGCTGACCAGCATGTTTTTCTTCGGTGAAAACCAGCCGCGCGCCGGCGACTTCCGGCCAGAAGTGCATGACTCGGACGGCCTGATGGTTGCCACCGGGGAAGGTGAATGGTTGTGGCGGCCGCTGCAGAACCCGGCTTCCCCGCTGGTGACCTCTTTCAGCATGAAAAGCCTCAAGGGTTTTGGCCTGATGCAGCGTGACCGCGCCTTCGGCAACTACGAAGATACCGAAGCCCGGTACGAGCTGCGGCCCAGTGCATGGGTAACCCCGCTGGGCGACTGGGGCGCGGGCCGCGTCGAGCTGCTGCAGTTTGCGACGCCGGACGAAACCCATGACAACGTGGCGGCCTACTGGGTGCCGGAAAAAATGCCCGCACCGGGCGAGTCACTGAGCCTCGCGTGGCAAATTGGCTGGCAAGGCAAGAACCAGCAACGGCCGCCCAACGGCTGGGTCACCCAGTCGCGCCGCGGCACCGGCTACAGCAAGCTCAGCGCCGAGGCCCTGGGCCAGCAGACACAGTTTGTCATCGACTTTGCAGGGCCGGCCCTGGACGCGCTGCCCGAGGGCGCCAAGGTCGAGGCCATCAGCACGGCCAGCAGCAACGCCCGCGTCGTCGAAAGCATCGCTTACCGCAACCCGGCCACAGGCACCTGGCGCATGAACCTGCGCGTGCAGCGCCTCGCCCCCCCTGTCAACCAGAACGCCCAGCCTATCGAGCTGCGCGCCTTTCTCCAACACAACACCCACACCCTGACCGAAACATGGACCAACCTGATCACACCCTGACCCCCCGCAGCCTGCTGCGCGAAGAACGTCACCCGAACTCGATCACCGCGCCGCCGCTGCACCGCGGATCGATGGTGCCACGCCCCTGGCGCGGCTTCTGGAACAGCCTGGGCGCGGCCCTGCTGGGGCTGACACGTCCCGCTATCGACCGACCCCTGCCGGCGCAGGCCCGGCAACCTTGGCAACAGGCCGCTGCGCGGCGCCGCGCCGTCTTCGTGCTGCTGACGGTGCTCAGCACCGTGCTGGCCACCAGCCTGTTTGCCGACATGCAGCCCGACTACGACAGCGCCTGGCTGCAGTACGGCCAGCTCGTGCTGTTTGCGTTGCTGTCCGCCTGGGTGGTCACCGGTTTCATGACAGCGATGATGGGGTTTTACGTGACGATACGCGGCGACAAACATGCCCTGTCGGCGAAAAACGTGCAGCACCATGCGCTGGACGACGCAACGAGGACGGCGATCATCATGCCGATCTGCAACGAGGATGTGCGCACCGTTTTCGCGGGCCTGCGCGCCACCTGCGAGTCCGTCGCAGCGACCGGCCATGTGAAAGCCTTCGACGTGTTTGTGCTGTCCGACACCAGCCACCCGGCCACCCAGAAGGCCGAACGCGCCGCCTGGGAAGAGCTGCGCACCCAGCTGGCGGCCCAGCCCGACCAACCCCGGATCGAGGTCTACTACCGCCTGCGCAAGCGCCGCACCGACCGCAAGGCCGGCAACGTGGCCGACTTCTGCCGCCGCTGGGGCAAGGACTACCGCTACATGGTGGTGCTCGATGCCGACAGCGTGATGAGCGGCGACTGCCTGGTGGCCATGGTCAAGCTGATGGAAGCCAACCCGAGCGCCGGCATCATCCAGACAGCCACCCAGGCCATCGGCCATGTCACGCTGCATGCGCGGGCGCAGCAATTCGCCTCGCGCGTGACGGGCCGCCTGTTCACGCTGGGCATGCAGTTCTGGCAGATGGGCGAGTCGCACTACTGGGGCCACAACGCCATCATCCGGATCGAGCCCTTCATGCAGCACTGCGCGCTGGCGCATATCAAGGGCACGGGCGGCATGTCGGGCAGCATCATGTCGCACGACTTTGTCGAGGCCGCACTGATGCGTCGCGCCGGTTACCACGTCTGGCTGGTGGCCGATCTGGTGGGCAGCTACGAACAGCAGCCGCCCGACCTGCTGGCCGAACTGCAGCGCGACCGTCGCTGGTGCCAGGGCAACCTGCAGAACTCGCGCCTGATTGCCGAGCCCGGCATTCACCCGGTGCACCGCTCGATGTTCGGCACGGGCGCCATGGCCTACCTGTCGGCTCCCCTGTGGCTGTGTTTCCTGACGCTGGGAACAGCCCTGTGGCTCTCCGGCACCCCCATGGTCAGCGACTGGACGCTGCTGCCTGGCGAACTGCTGACCTTGTGGGCATGGACCTTGTCCATGCTGTTTTTGCCGCGCCTTCTGGGCATCGCCGCGGTGCTGATCAAGCGCCAGCAACAGGCCTACGGCGGCACCGCCAGCCTGCTGCGCAGCGCGCTGCTGGAAACGCTGATCGCCCTGCTGCAGGCTCCGATCCGCATGCTCGCGCACTCGCTGTTCGTGCTGGTCGCGCTGACCGGGCTCAAGCTGGAATGGAAGTCGCCGCCGCGGGAAGCAGCGGCGGTGCCGTGGCGCATCGCACTGCAGCAGCTCGCGCCCATGAGCGCAGTGATTGTGCTGCTGGCCGCCGGCATCACGCTGATTGACGCCAGCGCGCTGGTCTGGCTGCTGCCGGTCGGTCTGCCCTTGCTGCTGGCCATCCCGATGACCGTGCTGACCAGCAAGGTCGGCGTCGGAACAGCCATGCGCACCAACAATTACCTGCTGATTCCCGAAGAAACCCGATCACCTGCGGTCTTGCGCCGTGCCTGGCTGCATGCCAGCCAGCTGGCACGGCCAAGGCTCCGGGCTACCTGATCGCCAATACGAAATGATCACATTACAAATTCATGATGTGATCACACTGCAGTTCCAGATATCTCGAGGTATTTCGGTCTGCCTTGGACAGCGGGTCTGACTCCCCACTCCCACCCCTGCCCTCGCCCCGCTGGGCGATGGAGGGGGACTTCATTTGGCCGCGTGTGCTGCGCTCGCCTGCAAACATCACGGCCGCTTGACGCTGTTCTGACGCGCTGCGCGCGTCAGAACTCCCCGCACCCGATCCCGCATTCGTTTCCCCCACCCGTCGGGCTGGGCCGAGGAGCGCAGGCAAAAGCGGATAAGGGCAGGCACTTGTCTGAGGCGTAGCCGAGTTTGTGCCTGCCCCCGCTTTTGGCGAGCACCGGAGCTTGCCCGCAGCGAAGCGGAGGGACCCAGACCATCGGGTCGCCTTTCTTTTCCTTAGGTTTCTTTGGCGAAGCAAAGAAAAGTAAGTCGCCCACCGGGGCGAGACCCGGCTTGTTGGCAAACCTCAAAAGCCAAAGCAGCGCAGGTAGCCGGCAAACATGGGCTCCGGGTCAAGTCCGGATGACAAATGGAAAAGCATGTTTGCTATTTATTCAATAGCTGACTGCGCCCACCGAATAAGGGCTAGAGCCGGATTTTTCTTGAAAAAATCCGGCAGGTGCAGGCTCAGAACTTGGGCATGCCCTTCATGCCACCCATGCGTTTCATCATTTTCATCATGCCGCCGCCCTTCATCTTCTTCATCATGGTCTGCATCTGCTCGAACTCATTGAGCAGGCGGTTGACCTCCTGAACCTGCACGCCTGAGCCTGCGGCAATGCGGCGCTTGCGCGTGGCCTTGATGAGTTCGGGCTTGCGGCGCTCCAGCGGCGTCATGCTCTGGATGATGCCTTCCTTGCGCTTGATGTCGCGTTCAGCCTTGTCCATGTCCACCTGGCCGGCCTTGGCCGCCATCTGCGCCGGCAGCTTGTCGAGCAGACTGGACAGGCCGCCCATGCTTTTCATCTGTTGCAGCTGACTCAAGAAATCGTTGAGGTCAAAACCGCTGCCCGACTTCATCTTGGCGGCAAGTTTTTGCGCCGCAGCCATGTCCACCCCGGCCGTGACCTGCTCGACCAGCGCGACAATATCGCCCATGCCGAGAATGCGGCCCGCGTGGCGCTGGGCATCGAAGACTTCCAGCCCGTCGATTTTTTCGCTGGTGCCAGAGAACTTGATCGGTGCGCCGGTGATCTGCCGCACGCTCAGCGCCGCGCCGCCGCGCGAGTCGCCGTCGGTCTTGGTCAGGATGATGCCGGTCAGCGGCAGCGCTTCCTTGAAAGCTTTGGCGGTGTTGATCGCGTCCTGGCCCTGCATCGCGTCCACGACAAACAGGGTTTCAACCGGGTTCAGCGCCGCATGAAGTGCCTTGATCTCGGCCATGAGCGCTTCGTCGATCGCCAGGCGGCCCGCGGTGTCGACCAGCAGCACGTCGAAGAAATGTTTGCGCGCATAGTCGAGCGCGGCCAGCGCAATGTCCACCGGCTTCTGGTCGGCCGTGCTTGGAAACCATTCGGCGCCGGCCTGCTTGGTGACGGTCTTGAGCTGCTCGATGGCCGCCGGACGGTACACGTCGCCCGACACCGTCAGCACCTTCTTCTTGCGTTTTTCGATCAGGTGTTTGGCCAGCTTGGCGGTGGTGGTGGTCTTGCCCGCGCCCTGCAGACCAGCCATCAGGATCACCGCCGGCGGCTGGGCCGCCAGGTTGATGTCGCTGACGCCTTCGCCCATGGTGGCGGCCAGTTCCCGGTTGACGATGCTGACCAGCACCTGCCCCGGCGACAGCGAACTCATCACTTCCTGGCCCAGCGCCTTCTCCTTGACGCGGGCGATGAAGTCGCGCACCACGGGCAGCGCCACGTCGGCCTCGAGCAACGCCATGCGCACCTCGCGCAACATGTCCTGCACATTGGATTCGGTGATGCGGGCCTGGCCTCGCATTTCCTGGACGAGGCGGGATAGTTTGTCGGTGAGGGCAGAGGCCATGAATAAGCTCCACAACTGGAGCGAAAAGGATGTGAAAGAAGGACCAGGCGTCTGGCGCAGAAGCTAAACTGTAGCCATGGTGCGACTCGAAGTCGCCTCATTCGGTTCTTGAAACCGACTATATCAGTGAATGGTTTCCCTCTCAGGAGGCTCCATTCCGCCCCCTAAAAAGGGCTAACTTTGTAGCAGCCAAATGGCTCTAATTTGGCTGCTCCAGCCCGCACTCTCAGGGTGCGGTAATGGTGATTTACGTCCTCAAGGGACGTAACTTCGTTGCCAATTAGAGACAAATTTCCGAGAGGAAAGGCCTTGCTACACCTTGTTGCAAACTAGTTTGTACAAGTAAGTGCTGGTGTGAGAGCGCAACCGCTCTCTGTGTCTTGTTTTCCATCAAAACCACGTCTGGAACGGCGTGACCTCAACTGTACGTGCGTCTGGAGCAATCCGGGGGTGCGGAGCTACGGTTAAACAATCCGTGCGAAAGCACATAAGGCTGATGCGAGTCAGTCCCAATCCCACGACTAGGACGCGGGTGGATTGCTGGGGTAAAGGGCATGGGAAATGTAATGTGAACTCTCGTTCGAACCGTCGTTAACAGTAAGCAGCTTACGCCTTAGTTCTCCCGCAAGGGAGGAGCTGCGGCCAAAAGGCACGAAGTCAGGATGCGCAGGTCATGGACTTCGCATCGTTCCCTAAAACGACTTCCGGCGGATAGAGAGTCCCTAACCCCTTCTGTCTGGCAGCCGCCAGACTGGGCACAGAGGGAAACGAGGTAAGCCCCATTCATCGCCAGTCCGCAAGGAACTGGCAAACCCGCGAGCAATCAAGGGCAATGGTGGAGGGGGTAGAGGATTGAGCAAAAAGCGAATGGCCGTCTGTAATGGGCGGTATAGGGGTTCTACCTCGCAGCGAAAGCTGGCTGACTTGCTCAGGGTGCGACAGCGTAAAGCCGTTGCGACTTTATCAACGACCCAGAGGGTATCTGACCCTCTGGGTCAGTGCCGTCTTCAACGGGTCAAACCAAACTGGAGAATGGTATGGAACACATCGGAAACGATGCTGCGTCTCTGGACGAATCAGGTGGTTGGCATTCCATTGATTGGAAGGCGGTCATGCTGGTCGTAGGGAAGGCGCAGATGCGCATAGCGCAGGCGGAAACGAAGAAGGACTTTCGAAGAGTCGCAAGACTCACAAGGAGCCTGATTCGATCCTGGCAAGCCAAGGCATTGGCGGTCAGGAAAGTAACTGAGAACAAAGGGAAGCGAACGAGTGGCGTCGATTGCGAACTTTGGGACACGCCAACAAAGAAATGGAATGCGATTAGTTGTCTGACCCCCAAAGGGTACCGGGCTCGCCCCCTCAGGCGGGTCTATATCCCGAAGGCCAATGGAAAGGAACGCCCGCTGGGTATACCGACCATGAAGGACAGAGCCATGCAAGCACTTTACTTGCTTGCGCTGGAACCCGCTGTGGAATGTGCGTCTGATCCGAACTCGTATGGGTTCCGGAAAGGACGATCAACACACGACGCGCGCAGCCAGTTGTTTGTATCCCTATCCCAGAAGGCCTCGGCTCAATGGGTGCTGGATGCGGATATCTCTGGGTTCTTTGACAACATCAACCACGAGTGGCTGCTGAACCGGGTTCACATGAACAAGGGGATGCTCGCCAAATGGTTGAAATCAGGAGTAGTGGACAAAGGTCAGCTCCTGCGCACGGATGATGGCACGCCTCAGGGCGGCATCATTTCGCCGACATTAGCGAACATCACCCTCAATGGGCTGGAAACGGGGCTTGCGCAATTCCTTCGGGAAGAGCTGGGCACGGGCAATGCACAGAAGGGGAAGGTGCACTTGGTGCGATATGCAGACGATTTTGTAGTGACAGGTAGCTCGAAAGAGCTGCTTCAAACTGTGATCCAACCGTGGATAGTGAAGTTCCTGCGCGAGCGGGGACTGACGCTGTCCGAGGAAAAGACACGCATTGTGCATATTGACCAAGGTTTTGATTTTCTGGGGTGGAACTTCCGAAAATACGGAGGCAAGCTACTCATCAAACCGAGCCAGAAGAACGTGAAAACGTTTTATGGCAAGGTAAAGGAGATCATCGCCACGTCGCTATCGGTTCCAACGGAAACGCTCATACAGCGCTTGAATCCAGTCCTGAAAGGCTGGGCTCAGTATCACAAAGGGACGGTCGCAAAGCAGACCTTCAACGACGTTGACCACCTGATTTACTGGAGGTTAACGCGCTGGGGTTTGCGCAGACATCCCCGCAAATCCGGGAGTTGGGTGTATGCCCATTACTGGAAGCAGTGCGGCTCACGCCGTCGGTTCGCGGGGTTGCAAGATGACTTGGCCGGGAATAACGAACGAATACCGCTCCCGCTGTATTCCTTGGCGGACATGAAAATTGTTCGTCACGTCAAAGTGAAGGGGGATTACAACCCTTTCCACCCGGATTGGGTTGCCTATGGGGAGAAGCTACGGGTGCAAAGGATGGGTGACGCCATCTGGAGCATTCAACGGGCCTCCCTGTGGTTCGACCAAGGTGGTATTTGCGCTCTCTGTGGGCAGGAAATAGACATGGCTGATGAAAACATGCACGACCACCATATCGTGTATCGGCAGCTAGGAGGAAGTGATGCTCTCTCCAATCGGATGCTGTTACATCCGATCTGTCACAGGCGTGTCCACGCCCTAGGTTTGAAGGTTATCAAGCCGGTCTCCAGCACGGGAGACTTTAATCTGGCGAAGTAGTCGAAGGTTATGCAACCTGATGACGCTGTGTAGCCAGTGGTCGTGCGTGAGCCGTGTGCGGTGAAAGTCGCAAGCACGGTTCTTTGGGGGGGATATCATCGCAAGATGGTATCCCTACCCTCCATTTTAACTTTGAGCGCCTGGTGGGGTCTGGCCACGGCCATTGGCGCCGCGCTGGCCTATGCCATCCTGGCGTTGGCCACCGCGCGTTTGAGCGAAACCACCACGCGTGGCGTGCTCCTGCTGGCCTGGCTGCTGCATGCGCTCGCCCTGGCCGAGGGACTGCTCGGCGAACCGCCGCGGTTCGGGTTTGCACCAGCCCTGTCCATGACCGTCTGGCTGGTGCTGAGCGTTTATGCGGTGGAAAGCCGGCTGTTTCCGCAGCTCAAGGCACGCTGGACGCTGGCCGGCCTGGGCAGCGCTGCCGTCCTGCTGGCACTGGTGTTTCCCGGTACCAGCTACCACGTGATTGCCTCGCCCTGGCTGCCTTTGCACTGGGCGCTGGGCATTGCGTCCTACGGCCTTTTTGCCGCCGCCGTGGTCCATGGCTGGCTGATGAACCGCTCCGAGCGCTCCATCCGCTCCGCCACGCAGCCCGACACCGGCGTGCCCCTGCTAACCCTGGAACGGCTGACCTTTCGTTTCGTGCAGGCCGGTTTTGTGCTGCTGACCGCCACGCTGCTGGTGGGCTGGCTGTTTGCCGAAACCCTGTACGGTCCGGGCTTGGCCGGACAATGGAACCACAAGACCATTTTCTCGGTGCTGGCCTGGATCACCTTCGCCGGCCTGCTGATCGGCCGGGCGCGCCTGGGCTGGCGCGGGCGGCAGGCGGTGCGGGTGCTGTATCTGGGCTCAGGCCTGCTGCTGCTCGGTTATGTGGGCTCGCGTTTTGTCCTTGAAGTCATTTTGAAGCGCGTATGAAATACCTGTTGGTGATTGTCCTGGCACTGGTGGTCCTCTGGCTCTGGCGAAGCAACCGGCGCACCGGACAGCCGGACAGGCCACCCGCGCCGCCGGCCGGCCGCCCCGGCAAGCCGGCCACCGAAGTTGTTGCATGCGCCGTCTGCGACGTGCACCTGCCCCGTTCGGACGCGCTGCCCGGCGGCAACGGGTTTTACTGCAGCGACGCGCACCGTCGCCAAGCCGAGGGTTGATGACCAGGGCGACTCCGGACTCCGGGAATTCCTGGTTTGGACCGGTAGAGAAATCCGGCGCCTGGGAATCGGACGCCAGCGGCGAGTCCTTCGGCCGGCTGTGGCGGGCATTCATGGCGGCCCGCGTGACACTGGCCACCGTGCTGCTTGCCTTGCAAGCCTTCATTTATGTTCTGGGCCAGCCCCTCGGCAAAGCCATGATTGCGCTGTGTGTGGCCTACTTTGTCGCAGCGCTCGCCGTCCGTGTCTGGGCCCAACCGAAACCGCCGGGCAGCACCTTCGATGCCCAATGGCTCTCCACGGTCGGCGTCGATGTACTGGCTTTTTCGGCGCTCAATTTCCTGCAGTCAGGGTCTATCAACTACACGGCGCTGTTCGCGCTGCCGGTGCTGCTGGCTTCCGTGCTGGGCCCCATCCTGCTGGCCCTCGGTACCGCCGCCAGCGTGGCGCTGCTGCTGCTGGCCGATGCCTGGTGGGCCTCCCTGCAATTGCCGGGCGACGCCACGGCGCGCTTTCTGCAGGCTGGTCTGAGCGGGTCGGGTTTTTTCATCATCGCCCTGCTGGCCAACCAGCTGGCCATGCGCCTGTCGCGGGAACAAAAGCGGGCCGAACGCAGCCACTCGGCCGCACGCATGCAGACCCAGGTCAATGAACTGGTGATCGACACGCTGGTCGACGGCGTGCTGGTGATCGATACGAACGGCATCGTGCGCGCGGCCAACCCGGCCTCCCTGCGTTTGCTGGCCCTCCAGGATACGGCGCGCGCGGCCCCCTTCGTGCTGGCCGCCGAGACGGCCTGGCAACCGCTGGCGGCGCTGGCGCAGCTGACGTTCGAGCAGCGCAAGCCACAGCAGGCCGATGTGAGCCTGGAGCATGCATCGCGCCATGCCCGTCGCCTGCAGGCGCGCACCCGGCTGGCCGCCTCGCGCGACGGCTCGCACGAGAGTCTGTGCGTGATGTTCCTGGAAGACCTGCGGGAAATGGAAGCCAGGGTGCGCACCGAAAAAATGGCGGCGATGGGGCGCATGTCGGCCGCTGTGGCCCATGAGATCAGGAACCCGCTGGCGGCCATCACGCAAGCCAATGCCCTGCTGGAGGAAGACCTGCAGGACCCCGGGCAGCGACAGCTCACAGGCATGGTCAGCCAGAACGCACAGCGGCTTGCCAGGATCGTCGAGGAAATCCTCAACATCTCCCGCGTTCAGGAGCAGGCACCCCAGGTGCTGACAAGCGCCCTGCCGCTCGATGACACGGTGCAGCACATCTGCTCGGACTGGACACAGCAAACGGCACCGGGCCAGCGGCTGCGCCTGCGTGCGGGTGCGGGTCCCACCGCCGTGCTGTTCGAGGGCGAGCACCTGCGGCGACTGATGGTCAACCTGCTGGACAACGCACTGCGTTATGCCAGCGCTGCAGGCGATGCGATACAGGTCACCACCGAAATCACCGCCGCCGGACAACCCCGCCTGTCGGTCTGGAGCGACGGGCAACCGCTCGAAAAAACGGTGCAGTCGCATCTGTTCGAGCCGTTTTTCTCCTCGGAGAGCCGCTCCAGCGGGCTGGGCCTGTATATCTGCAGGGAGCTCTGCGAACGGCATGGTGCACTCATAGGCTACCAGCGGGCCATCCACAACACGGTGGAAGGCAACGAGTTTTTTGTTATCTTCCGGCCAGCCGTCGCCGCGGAAGCTTTGTCCCAGACGGGTTTTGACACAATGTGGTCTGACATCCAGGGGACACCATGACTCTCCCGACGCAAGCGCACATACTGGTGATTGACGATGAGCCCGACCTGCGCACCCTCTACGAGCTGACCTTGCTGCGCGAAGGCTACCGGGTCGAGGCCGCTGCCGACCTGGCCCAAGCGCGCGCCCATCTGCAGCAACGGCGCTTTGATGCCGTGATCACCGACATGCGCCTGCCCGACGGGCTGGGCCTGGAACTGCTGCGGGAGATGGTCGCCCAGCAGCGTCCCGAACGCTGCGTGGTCATCACCGCCCACGGGTCCGCCGAAAATGCAGTGGAAGCGCTGAAGGCCGGCGCTTTCGACTACCTGACCAAACCGGTGGACCTCAAGCAGTTTCGCGGCGTGGTGGCGTCGGCCATCCAGGGCCCGGCGACTCCCACGGCTGTCCAGGAGCGCAGCAGGCCCGGCAGCGAGGACGCAACAGCTGCACCCAGGGGCGGCCGGCCAGCGGATGCATCACTGACACTGCAGCGCCTGGTCGGCGAATCGGCTGTGATGCAGGCGGTCAAGGCCCGCATCGTCAAGGTCGCCAGCAGCATGGCACCGGTACTGATCCAGGGCGAGTCCGGCACTGGAAAGGAATTAGTAGCGCGAGCCGTGCACGATTGCAGCCATCGCGCGACAGGCCCTTTTGTCGCCGTCAACTGCGGCGCCATCCCGGAAAACCTGCTGGAAGCCGAATTTTTCGGAGCCCGCAAAGGCGCCTACACCGGCTCGGCACAGGACAGGCTCGGTTATTTTCAGTCGGCCAAAGGCGGCACCCTTTTTCTGGACGAGATCGGCGACCTGCCGCTGGCGATGCAGTCCAAGCTGCTGCGTGCCATCCAGGAGCGGGTCGTCCGTCCGCTGGGCTCCACCCAGGAAGACACGGTGGATGTGCGCATTGTCAGCGCCACCCACAAGGATCTGGCCGCGGCAGTGGCCGCCGGCACATTTCGCCAGGATTTGTACTACCGGCTCAACGTCATTGAAATCAGCATCCCGCCGCTGCGTGAGCGCCGCGAGGACCTGCCCGCCCTGTGTCGGGACCTGCTCGGAAGGATTTGCCGGGAGTCGGGCTTTCACATGCCGGACATCTCCGGCCAGGTCCTGGCCACCCTGCAGCAACATCCCTTCCACGGCAACGTCAGGGAACTCGAGAACCTGTTGCACCGGGCCATGGCTCTCGGCGAAGGTGGCGACCTGCACCTCGAGTCGCCGCCTGCCGAATATGTCGCCGTGCCGGAAAACCTGCAGGATTTTCTTGACGGGCAGGAGCGCAGCATCCTGTCCAAGGTCCTGCAGGAAACCGGCTTCAACCGCACGGCGGCAGCCGCCAAGCTGGGCATCAGCCTGCGCCAGATCCGTTACCGGATTGCCCGCCTGAACATCGTGACGCCGCAGGGCGATGAAGCAGCCGATGAACCCTCGTGAGGCGATGTCCGCACTGTGGCAGGAGGGCTGGTACCGTTACGCCAGGGCGCAGGCCTCGCCAAACTACGGTCCGCGGCCTGCGTCGGCTTGCATCGACCTGATCGTCATCCACTCCATCAGCCTGCCGCCGGGCGAATTTGGCAATGGCCAGGTGCAGCGCCTGTTCACCAACCAGCTGGACTGGGACGCCCATCCCTATTTTCAGTCGATACGCGGCTTGCAGGTGTCTTCCCATTTTTTCATCACCCGGTCCGGGGAACTCTGGCAGTTTGTCAGCTGTGATGCACGCGCCTGGCATGCGGGCGAATCCGACTACCGCGGCAAAGGCAACTGCAATGACGACTCGATTGGCATCGAGCTCGAGGGCCTGGAAGGAGGGCTGTTCGAACCGGCCCAGTACGAAACCCTGGCCAGCGTCTGCGCGGCGCTGCTGCGTCACTACCCGATCGCGTACCTGGCTGGCCATGAGCACATTGCACCCGGCCGCAAGCAGGACCCGGGCCCCGGCTTCGAGTGGTCACGGCTGCAGGATTCGCTGGGCTTGCCGGCTAAGTGTTTTCCCGCAAGCCCCTGACAGACCTGACGGTGCCCGCTTGGTCGCCGTCCGCGACCATCGGAATCACTGATCGCCTTGCAAGCCGCATGAACACGCGATCGGCACACATCCGGCCGATCGATGCCCAGCTTCGGGGCGCCCATGAGGACCCAAGCTTGTGCATTTTTTCCCGCAAAAAAAAGCCACAAAAAGTAAGCGGGATGTGACGAAGCGATTCAGGATCGATACACTACCTGTAGTGCTTGAAATCACTCCAGACCCTAGGTATAGTGTCTTAGCCCCAATACCGATGGATGGATTCAGGTGCCCAACAGCCCCAAGGAAAGCCCGCCACCAAGCCAGCCACAGGCAACCGTCAGCCCTTCTTCCTGTCCTGAATCACATCGAACTCACCAACAACAAAGCACAACGAGGAAAACATGCAAACAGCCCAACACGCAACCCCCACCCCCGCCGGCATGCCTGCCGCACACCAGTCTCCTGCCAGCAGCGCCCACGCCAGCTCCCTGGCCCACTACCAGATCATCCGCCGCAACGGCGCGGTGGTTCCGTTTGAGCCGAACAAGATCGCCGTGGCAATGATGAAGGCTTTCCTCGCGGTGCACGGCACCCAGGGCGCGGCCTCGGCCAGCGTGCGCGAAACCGTGGACGGCCTGACTCAGGCCGTCATGCGCGCCCTGATGCGCTCACGCCCGGGCGGCGGCACCTTCCATATAGAAGACGTGCAGGACCAGGTCGAGCTCGGCCTGATGCGCGGCGGCCACCACGAGATCGCCCGCGCCTACGTGCTGTACCGCGAAAAACGCACGCAGGAACGCGCACGCCAGCCGCAGACGCCCGCCACCCAGGCGCCGCAGCTGCACGTGCTGGACGGCGGAAAAAAAGTCACGCTGGACATCGGCAAGCTGCAGGCGCTGATTGAAGCCTCCTGCGCCGGCCTGGGCGCCGAGATCAAGCCCGACCCCATCGTGCAGGAAACCATGCGCAACCTGTATGACGGTGTGCCGATCGACGAGGTCTACAAGGCATCCATCCTGGCGGCCCGCACCCTGATCGAAAAAGACCCGGACTACACCTACGCCACCGCGCGCCTGCTGCTACACACGATACGCCGCGAAGTGCTGGGCGAGGAAGTCACCCAGGAAGACATGGGCACCCGGTACGCGGAGTACTTTCCCCAGTTCATCGCCAAGGGTGTGCAAAACGAGCTGCTCGATGAAAGACTGCAGCAGTTTGACCTGGAGCGCCTGGGCGCCGCGCTCAAGCCCGAGCGTGACCTGAAATTCGACTATCTCGGACTGCAGACCCTGTTCGACCGCTACTTCCTGCATGTGCGCAAGCAGCGCATCGAGCTGCCACAGGCGTTCTTCATGCGTGTGGCCATGGGCCTGTCGCTCGACGAAATCGACCGTGAAGCCCGCGCCATCGAGTTCTACGAAATCATGTCCTCCTTCGACTTCATGTCGAGCACGCCGACCCTGTTCAACGCAGGCACGCTGCGTTCGCAGCTGTCGTCCTGCTACCTGACCACGGTCGCCGACGACCTGGGCGGCATCTACGACGCCATCAAGGAAAACGCGCTGCTGTCGAAGTTCGCCGGCGGGCTGGGCAACGACTGGACACCGGTGCGCGCACTCGGCGCCCACATCAAGGGCACCAACGGGGAGTCGCAAGGCGTCGTTCCTTTCCTCAAAGTGGTCAACGACACCGCCGTGGCGGTCAACCAGGGCGGCAAACGCAAAGGCGCGGTCTGCGCCTACCTGGAAACCTGGCACCTGGACATCGAGGAGTTCCTGGAGTTGCGCAAGAACACCGGCGACGACCGCCGCCGCACGCACGACATGAATACCGCCAACTGGATTCCAGACCTGTTCATGCGCCGCGTGATGGAAAAGGGCAGCTGGACGCTGTTCTCGCCATCGGACACGCCGGACCTGCACGACAAGTTCGGCATCGAGTTCGAGAAAGCCTACACCGCCTACGAAGCCAAGGCCGAACGCGGCGAAATCAAGCCCGCCCGCAAGCTGCAGGCCATCGACATGTGGCGCAAGATGCTCTCGATGCTGTTCGAGACCGGCCATCCCTGGATCACCTTCAAGGACGCCTGCAATGTGCGTTCGCCCCAGCAGCACGTGGGTGTCGTTCATTCGTCCAACCTGTGCACCGAAATCACGCTCAATACCAGCGACACCGAAACCGCGGTCTGCAACCTCGGCTCGGTGAACCTGGTCCAGCACCTGAAAGACGGCGCGGTCGACCACGAAAAACTCAAGAAGACCATCACCACGGCCATGCGCATGCTGGACAACGTGATCGACATCAACTACTACGCGGTCAAGAAGGCCCGCGACTCCAATATGCGCCACCGTCCCGTCGGCCTGGGCATCATGGGCTTCCAGGACTGCCTGTACGAGCTGCGCATTCCCTACGCCTCGGATGCGGCCGTCGAGTTCGCCGACAAATCCATGGAAGCGGTCTGCTACCACGCCTACTGGGCCTCCACCGAGCTCGCCAAAGAGCGCGGCAAATACACCAGCTACAAGGGCTCGCTCTGGGACCAGGGCATCCTGCCGCTGGACACGCTGGACCTGCTGACCAAACAGCGCGGCGGCTACCTGGAAGTGGATCGCTCGGCGACGCTGGACTGGGACGCGCTGCGCCAGAAAATCGCAGCCGACGGCATGCGCAACTCCAACTGCGTGGCCATCGCACCGACCGCCACCATCTCCAACATCATCGGCGTGGACGCCTGCATCGAGCCCTGCTTCGGCAACCTCTCGGTCAAGTCCAACCTGTCCGGTGAATTCACGGTCATCAACCACTACCTGGTGCGCGACCTCAAGCGCCTGGGTTTGTGGGACGACGTGATGGTGGTGGACCTCAAACACTTTGACGGCTCGCTGCGCCCTATCGACCGCGTGCCGCAGGACATCAAGGCGCTGTATGCCACGGCGTTCGAGGTCGATGCCACCTGGCTGGTTGAAGCCGCGTCACGCCGCCAGAAATGGATTGACCAGGCGCAGTCGCTCAACATCTACATGGCCGGCGCCTCGGGCAAGAAGCTCGACGACACCTACAAGCTCGCATGGCTGCGCGGCCTGAAGACCACCTACTACCTGCGCACCATGAGCGCGACGCATGCCGAGAAGTCCACCGTGAAAGCCGGCAAGATGAATGCGGTCGCTTCCGGCAACACCGATGACACCGGCAGCATGAACGCACTCGATGCGGCAGCAGCCACAGCGCAGGCGCAGATGAATGCGTCACCTGCGACGGACATCAAGTTTTGCGCGATCGACGATCCAGGATGTGAGGCCTGCCAATAAAAAACGGATCAAGGCGCCGGAAAAATCCGGCGCCTGATTCGATGTAATTGAGCAACACTAATTCAGAGCGATGTGAATGAACACTTTTCATTTTGTATCGCTGCTTTCATAATCCAACTTATTGGAAACATCTATGTTGACCTGGGACGAAGAAGCTAAACCATCGTTGCAAAAACCTCTTGCCAGCGCCCTTCCTGAAGGCCGCTCGATGGAACTTCCGCCTCTTTCTTTGCAGCCCCATGCTGCAGCCCGCATGCTCGACGACAGCGCCCTGACTTCTTCAGGCGTGCGAGCAACACCGGCCACGGTGGCGCCCACCGCCCACCGCGTCAAAGCCGCCGACAAACGCATCATCAACGGCCAGACCGACGTGAACCAGCTGGTTCCGTTCAAGTACAAATGGGCCTGGGAAAAATACCTGGCCAGCTGCGCCAACCACTGGATGCCGCAGGAAGTGAACATGACGCGCGACATCGCGCTCTGGAAAGACCCGAACGGCCTGACGGAAGACGAACGCCGTCTGGTCAAGCGCAACCTCGGTTTCTTCGTCACCGCCGACTCGCTGGCCGCCAACAACATCGTGCTGGGCACTTACCGGCACATCACGGCCCCCGAGTGCCGCCAGTTTCTGCTGCGCCAGGCGTTTGAAGAAGCCATTCACACCCACGCCTACCAGTACATCACCGAATCGCTGGGCCTGGACGAAAGCGAGATCTTCAACGCCTACAACGAAGTGCAGTCGATCAGGGACAAGGACCAGTTCCTGATTCCTTTCATCGACGCCATCTCGGACCCCAACTTCAAGACCGGCACCCAGGAAGCCGACCAGACCCTGCTGAAGTCGCTGATCGTTTTTGCCTGCCTGATGGAAGGCCTGTTCTTCTATGTCGGCTTCACGCAGATCCTGGCACTGGGCCGCCAGAACAAGATGACCGGTGCCGCCGAGCAGTACCAGTACATCCTGCGCGACGAGTCCATGCACTGCAACTTCGGCATCGACCTGATCAACCAGCTCAAGCTCGAGAATCCGCTGCTATGGACCGCCGAGTTCAAGGCCGAGATCAAGGCCCTGTTCATGAAGGCGGTCGAGCTCGAATACCGCTACGCCGAGGACACCATGCCGCGCGGCGTGCTGGGCCTGAACGCTTCCATGTTCAAGGGTTATCTGCGCTACATCGCCAACCGCCGGGCCACGCAGATCGGCCTGGAAACGCTGTTCCCGAACGAGGAAAACCCTTTCCCCTGGATGAGCGAAATGATCGACCTGAAAAAGGAACGCAACTTTTTCGAAACCCGTGTGATCGAGTACCAGTCCGGTGGCGCTCTCTCCTGGGACTGACAGACAAGCCGACACAACAATGATTTCCAGACTTGCATTGACCAGTGACCGCACCGCAGAAGTGCGCGCGTTGGGCTTTGCTCCCGTGTTCGCGGCGCTGGGCCCGGTTCGCCGACAGCCCAACGCCGTGAATCGCTTCGCGTACTCCTAGACGTGAAGTGATCTTTGCAATGTGATCAAGGAGAAAACTATGGCAACTGCGAAAAAAACTGCGGCTAAAAAAGCTGCTCCGAAGAAAGCCCCTGCGAAAAAAGTAGCGGCTAAAAAAGCGCCTGCTAAAAAAGTAGCAGCGAAAAAAGCCCCGGCCAAAAAAGCGCCAGCGAAAAAAGTAGCAGCTAAAAAAGCTCCTGCGAAAAAAGCGCCAGCGAAAAAAGCCCCGGCCAAAAAAGTAGCGGCGAAAAAGCCTGCTGCTAAAAAAGCAGCAGCGAAAAAGCCTGCGGCGAAAAAAGTAGCGAAGAAAGCGCCAGCGAAGAAAGCTGCTGCGAAGAAACCCGCTGCCAAAAAGCCAGCAGCCAAGAAAGCAGCGAAAAAGCCCGCTGCGAAGAAAGCCGCGAAAAAACCCGCTGCCAAAGCTCCTGCTGCTCCGGCTGCCCCTGCGGCTCAGACAACTCTGAACCCGCAAGCTGCCTGGCCGTTTCCGACAGCCAGCAAGCCGTAACCAGTAAGGCACTTGGCCTGAAGCCCGACATCGCAAGATGCCGGGCTTTTTTACTTTCAGGGCGTGATGCGGGGCAACGACTGCACCTTCTTCAGGGCAGCCAGCCCCGTGGATGCGCCCCATCTGCTATAAATTCAGCAGCTGATTGCGCCCGTACAAAAAGGGCTGGAAGCCTTTTTGGCTTTAAATCTGCGCTTACAGGCCGGTCTGAGCGGATGTGAGCGTGTAGTTCTGGCCGCCGCGAAAAGCAATCTTGTGGGCACCGACGCGGTTGCCCAACTCGGCGCAGCGGGCCAGCGACCAGCCTTTTTCGAGGCCGAACAGCAGGGCTCCGCGAAAAGCGTCGCCGCAACCGGTGGGGTCCACCACTTCCGCAGCCACCACAGGCGCGACCAGCGTCTTGTCGCCGTCCACCCAGACCTCGCAGCCATGCGCGCCCAGCGTGACCACCAGGCCCAGCACCCGCTTCGATATCTCGGCGCAGGACAAGCCGGTGCGGTCGCACAGCAGTTTGGCTTCGTAGTCGTTGACCGTGACCCAGCTCGCCAGCTCGACAAAATGGGCCAGGTCCTTGCCGTCAAACATGGGCAGGCCCTGGCCCGGATCGAACACAAAAGGAATGCCGGCGGCCTTGAACTGCTCGGCATGCTGCAGCATGGCGTCGCGTCCGTCCGGCGAGATGATGCCGATGCGAATATCGGCGCGCGGCGCAATTTTTGTCGTGTGTGCCTGACCCATCGCCCCCGGATGGAAGGCGGTGATCTGGTTGTTGTCGCGGTCCGTCATGATCATGGCCTGGGCGGTGTAGGTATCTCCCACCTCCCGGACAAACTCGGTGCTGATACCCAGCGTGTTCAGACGCGCCACATACTCGGCGCCATCGGTACCCACAGTCGCCATGGGCAAGGGCGTTCCGCCCAGCTGCTGCAGGCTGTAGGCAATGTTGCCGGCGCAACCGCCAAACTCCCGGCGCAGGGCGGGCACCAGGAAGGACACATTGAGGATATGCAGCTGGTCGGGCAGGATCTGCTCGGCAAAACGGCCCTCAAACGTCATGATGGTGTCAAAGGCCAGGGAACCACAAATTACAGCAGGCATGGAGATCTCGATTCAGTCAGGGATAAAAAGCAAGGACCCGGTAGCCGGCAATCCGCAGGGGCGCGGAAGGCCGCGCGGGCGACGGTTGGGACGCGCTGGCGTCGGGTGGGGAATTCAAAACTCTGATCGCCAGCACGCCGGAAAATTCGGCGCCGGCTGCCAGCGTTGGAGCGGTGGCGCCCAGTTCGGCCGGGCTCAGCACACGCCGCAGCTGCGCCTGGTCCTGGGTGTCGGTCAGTGTCAGCTCCAGCGACGGCAGGGCCAAGGGGATCGCCCCTGCGTTCCTGATCACCACCTTGAGCCGATAGGCATCGGCGGCGAGTTTGTTGAAGGTCGAACTCTCGATCACCACCGACTCAATCTGCTGCGGCGGCCTGATCTCGCAACGCAGCGAGGTGCACAGCGTGTCCAGGGCGGGACGAAGCCATGGCTGCGACACGGCCAGCGTATTTCTCTGAAACAGGGCAACCTGCAGCAGCAGGGCGGCCAGCAGCACCGACGCCACCAATCCAAGCGCCACGCGCAGTGCAGGCCGGCGCCAGAACGCATCGCGCCTGGCATCGCGCACAAACGACACCTCGTGAACATGGTCGGGGACAGCTGTCTCCGATTCACCAAAGGTACTTTCCGTATAACCCGCTCGCGCCGCGGGTACCGCCGACTCGGAAAACCCGGAGGGTTCCGGGCTCACCGAAAAGGCAAACACATCGGCAGCGAGGTCTGGCGACGGCAACACCTGGACTTCCGGCACCGATGCAGGCGCGGCAACCGGTGCAAGCTCTTCCGCTGGCACGGGATCTGACCAGGCGGCCTCCAGCTCCGCAGAAGGCGCCCGCAGCATGGGAGCGACGGACGCCGCACGGCCGGCATCCTCCTGCATGTCGGTGGAAGCAGTCTGTGGCGCGGGAACCGGAGCGTCTGTGGACGAGGCCGTTGACGGGGGCGTATAAGGCTGCAGATTGGCTGCTGCGTCAAAAACTTCGGAGCAGTGCCCGCAGCGCACCCAGCCCTGGGAAATCTTGAGTTGGTCGGCGACGACTTTGAACATCGTGCCGCAGGCGGAACAGCGCGTAATCAGGCTCATTTAGCGCCTTATTGTACGGGGCGTGACAGGGCGCGGCCCCGCTCAGAGCCGGGCGGTCATCAGTATCCAGCCGTCTTCCTGGTCCGTCACCTGCAGCTGGCAGTACGGCGCATACGCGGCCTTGAGCTCGTCGGCCTGCCGCTCGAGAATGCCGGCCAGTACCAGCGCCCCACCGGGGGCAACACGCGCGCACAGCAGGGGCGCCAGCACCTTGAGCGGTGTGGCCAGGATGTTGGCCAGCACGGTCTGGTAAGTACCTTCGGCCTTGTCGGGCAGGCCCGTGGTCAGGCTGACATGGTTCGCCTCGGCATTGGCCAGCGTGGACTGCACGGCCGCCTCGTCGATATCGACCGCGTCGATGCTGGAGGCACCGAACTTGGCCGCACCAATAGCGAGAATGCCGGAGCCGCAGCCGTAGTCGAGTACACGACCAAGACCAGCCCCCACGCTTTTCGCTTCGCGTAATACGCTGCCCCCCGAGGGGGCTGTGCTTGCTAGGGACGGCCCGTCGCTGCGCACGCTCTGTGCGTTTGCGCCCTGCGCTGCACCATTCGCAGCAATCCAGCGTAAACACATGCGCGTGGTCGGGTGTGTGCCCGTGCCAAAAGCCAGCCCGGGGTCCAGCCGGATTACCTGCCGGGCCTGCGCTGGCGGCTCGTGCCAGGTCGGGACAATCCAGAACTCGGGGGTGATCTCCACCGGCGTGAATTGCGACTGCGTCAGCCGCACCCAATCCTGCTCGGGCACGGCCTGAATGGCTACCAGCTGGCAGCCGGCAAAAAAGTCCTGCGCGGACAACACAGTTGCTGCGTCACGCGCGCCGGCTTCATCCGAAAAAAGCGACACCACACGCGAACGCTCCCAGCCGGCCTTGGGCGGCGGCATGCCGGGCTCGCCAAACAGGGCCTGCTCGGCAGGCGTTTGTGCATCGGCATCTTCGACCGACACACTGAGTGCGTCGAGCGCATCCAGCGCCTCGCTGAGGATTTCGACCTGGGCAACGGGTGCCAGAAGAATCAGTTCAAACATGGTTGTCGCCAGGAAGTCCGTTCAAGCAGGGAGCGCGGCCGCAGGCTCGCAGTGCGCGACCGTGGGGGCCATCACCTGTCACGTTGCGACAACCACTCTTCAAGGTAGTGGATGTTGGTGCCGCCGTCCATGAACTTGGCATCCACCATCAGTTCGCGGTGCAGCGCGATGTTGGTGTTGATGCCCTCGACCACGGTTTCGGCCAGCGCGGTGCGCATGCGGGCCAGGGCCTGCTCGCGGGTGTCGCCGTGAACAATGATCTTGCCGACCATGGAGTCATAATTCGGCGGCACAAAGTAGTTCGTGTAAATGTGCGAGTCCACCCGCACACCCGGCCCGCCCGGCATGTGCCAGGTGGTGATGCGGCCCGGAGAAGGAACAAACTTGTACGGGTCTTCCGCGTTGATGCGGCATTCGATCGCATGGCCCTTGATTTCGATCTGGCGCTGCGTGAAAGGCAGTTTTTCACCGGCCGCTATCTGGATCTGCGACCGGACGATGTCCACGCCGGTGACCCACTCGGTCACCGGGTGCTCGACCTGGACCCGGGTGTTCATCTCGATGAAGTAGAACTCGCCGTTTTCGTACAGGAACTCGAAGGTTCCGGCGCCGCGGTAGCCGATCTTCTTGACGGCCGCGACGCAGCGTTCGCCGATGCGCTCGATGATCTTGCGCGGAATGCCCGGGGCCGGCGCTTCTTCAATCACCTTCTGGTGACGGCGCTGCATGGAGCAGTCACGTTCACCGAGCCAGACCGCATTTTTGTGCTGGTCGGCGAGGATCTGGATCTCGATATGGCGCGGGTTCTGCAGGAATTTCTCCATGTAGACCTCGGGGTTGCCAAAGGCAGCGCCCGCTTCGGCCTTGGTGGTCTGCACCGCGTGCAGCAGCGCCGCCTCGGTGTGCACCACCCGCATGCCGCGTCCGCCACCGCCACCGGCCGCCTTGATGATGACGGGGTAGCCGACCTGTTTGGCCGTGCGCTTGATGATCGCCGCATCGTCGGGCAAGGCGCCTTCGGAGCCCGGCACACAGGGCACGCCGGCCTTGATCATGGTCTGCTTGGCCGAGACCTTGTCGCCCATGATGCGTATGGATTCGGGCGTCGGGCCAATGAATTTGAAGCCGCTTTTTTCAACCCGTTCGGCAAAGTCGGCGTTTTCGCTCAGAAAACCGTAGCCGGGGTGAATCGCCTCGGCGTCCGTCACCTCGGCGGCCGAGATGATGGCCGGCATGTTGAGGTAACTCAGCGCCGAAGGGGCCGGGCCGATGCAGACCGACTCGTCCGCGAGCTTGATGTACTTGGCCTCGCGGTCGGCCTCGGAATACACCATCACGGCCTTGACGCCGAGTTCCCGGCAGGCGCGCTGGATGCGGAGCGCAATTTCGCCGCGGTTGGCGATCAGTATCTTTTTGAACATGCGGCTGTCACTCGATCATGAAGAGCGGCTGTCCGTACTCCACCGCCTGACCGTTCTCGCACAGGATGCGGGTGATGGTGCCCGATTTGTCCGCTTCAATCTCGTTGAGGATTTTCATGGCCTCGATGATGCAGATGGTTTCGCCTTCCTTGACCTGGCTGCCCACTTCCACGTACGCCTTGGCGCCGGGGCTGGACGAGCGGTAAAAGGTGCCGACCATCGGGGACTTGACCGCATGACCAGCCGGCGCGGCGGGTGCCGCGGCCTCGACAGGCGCAGCCGGCACGCCGGCCGCCGGCGCGGCCACCGGTGCGGGCATCATGGCCACGGGGGCCTGCATCACCATGGGCGCACCGCCCGACTTGACGATACGGACCTTGCCTTCGGCCTCGGTGATTTCCAGTTCGGACACATTGGACTCGGAAACGAGGTCAATCAGTGTCTTGAGTTTTCTTAAATCCATGGTTTCTCCAACGACGGTGGGCACCTCGATGCGGCACCTCTGACATTCATGTTGCCGACGGCGTGACTGGCGGACGCCGGCGCTGTTTTGCGCCTAAATTCCGCTTTTTACACCCTTCGGCGCCTAAAGATCAGCTAATTTTATTAATTCAGGCTATTTTAGCCAGACGCGAAAGGGCGAAGTCTACCGCATAGCGATAACCGGCCGGCCCAAAACCCGCCATCACGGCTTCAGCCAGGTCCGAAAAATAGGAGTGGTGGCGAAAGGCTTCGCGCCGGTGGACGTTGGAAAGATGCACCTCCACAAACGGAATGGCCACCCCCGCCAAGGCATCGCGGATCGCCACGCTGGTATGCGTGAAGGCCGCCGGGTTGATGACGATGAACTGCGTGCCGTCGGTACGTGCATGCTGGATGCGGTCAACCAGCGCACCTTCATGGTTGCTCTGAAAAGTTTGCAGCGATGTGCCGCGATCTGCGGCGAATTTGACCAAATCTTCGTTAATTTGATCCAACGTGGTGACCCCGTAGACCTGCGGCTCCCGGGTACCCAGCAGATTCAGGTTGGGCCCATGCAATACCAATACGCTCATAAACGCTGCCTCCTTCCCGGCCAGCCGCCGGGCAAGACCGAACTTTACCCCATATCTGCCCTGTTTCGGGCCCCTGACAAGGCCCAACTCAACCCGGCCTCAGGCCAGCTGCACCCATTGGGCCAGATCCTCGGGCGTCACCTTGCCGCTTTTACGGTGCAGCAATTGACCGGATGCCCCAAACACCACGGTGAAGGGCAGCCCGCCGGAGAGGTTGCCCAGCGATTTGCTCAGCTCGGTGCCCGAAAAACCGGCCATGGCGACCGGAAAACCCAGGGGTTTGCGCTGCAGCCAGGTCCGCACGGCACTGGGCTGGTCCACCGCCAAACCCAGAACTTGCCAGCTTTTAGCCTTGTTTTCCTGATAAAAGCGGTCAAGAAGAGGCAGTTCCTCGATGCACGGCGGACACCAGGTGGCCCAGAAATTGACCAGCAAGGGTTTGCCGGAAAAACTGGCCAGCGCCAGGCTGGCACCGTCGGGCGTGTCAAAGGATTGCGCCCAGAACGGGTCGCGCGTTGCGCCCTCCCCGCTCGCGGCGGGTGCGCCATGCGGCTGAAGCTGCCACCAGGCCACGCCGGCGCCGGCAAGAGCGGCGGCCGCAGCCACACCGCCCAACATCAACTGCCTGCGGTTCATGAATGGGGTTCCTGGCTGGTCATCATCAGCAATTTTTGCACGTCGGCCAGATCCCCACGCGGCTTGCGGCCTTTGGCATCGGGCCGCAGCGCACCCCGCAGGTGGTCGTGGTCGTACACCATCAGATGCACGCCCACCGTTTCCTGCAAAGGCTTGCACAGGCTGCGCACGCTCAGGGCCTCGACGCTGTCACCGGTAAAGCCGGTGACGGTACGCGGTTCGTAATCCACGTCGTGGTCGATCAGTGCAATTTCGGCGGATTTCGGGTCGTCGCAGAAAAGCTGGATATAGATGTCGGACAAGCGCGTGGCCGTGCCATGCCAGACGGCGCCACCCAGGTAGGGCCGGAACTGCGCCATGCGCTGCATCCAGGTCAGGGCCAGCGCGCGCAGGGCGGCCAGCTCAAACGGCTGGGTATCGGCGCAGAACAGCGCGATGTACTCGCGCACGGCGTCCTCGACCTCGTCGTTGCCCGGCAGCTCACTGCGACCGGGCAGGTCCATCTGCTTGACGGCACGGCGTTTGGCCGGGCCGTACTCCAGGCCTTCTTCCACCACCAGCGCTGCGGCGGTGGCGGCAATTTCCAGTTTCAGGGTGTGGGGGTTCACGGTGGGGTTCTCGACGATGTGCCGCCAGCAAATCGGCGGTCGCATGAATGATTCTGCATGGGGTTGACCCGCCCGCCGGCAGTAAAGTTGCATGCGACGGGGACGGCACCCTCCCGCCGCGAGCCCGCAGACGCCGGAGCGCTATGAAATAAATAGCTGCTTGCGCGCGATCTGTTTGGGCTGTAGCCGTATTTCATCACAAATTTCCGGCCAATCGCTTGGCTCCTAGAATACCTGCATGCACATACATATTCTGGGAATCTGCGGCACCTTCATGGGGGGCCTGGCCGCGCTGGCCCGCGAGGCCGGGCACAAGGTCACGGGTTGCGACACGGGCGTCTACCCCCCGATGAGCGATCAATTGCGCGCGCTGGGCATTGAACTGATTGAAGGTTACGGCGCCGACCAGATGGCTTTTGCGCCGGACGTGTTTGTGGTCGGCAATGTGGTGTCCCGCGCGCATGACGCCAGCGGCAAACCCAAATTCCCCCTGATGGAAGCCATCCTCAATGCCGGCGTGCCCTACACCAGCGGCCCGCAGTGGTTGTCCGGCCATGTGTTGCACCACCCGACGCACCACCCCACCGGCCCGCGCCATGTGCTGGCTGTCGCGGGCACCCACGGCAAAACCACCACCACGGCCATGCTGGCCTGGATTCTGGAATGCGCCGGCCTGCAACCGGGCTTTCTGGTCGGCGGCGTGCCGCTGAACTTCGACGTGTCGGCCCGGCTGGGCACCGGCAACACCTTTGTGATCGAGGCCGACGAATACGACACCGCGTTTTTTGACAAGCGCAGCAAGTTCGTCCACTACCGGCCGCGCACCGCCATCCTGAACAACCTCGAGTTCGACCACGCCGACATCTTCGACAACCTGGCGGCGATCGAGCGTCAGTTCCACCACCTGGTGCGCACCGTGCCCGGCACCGGCCGGATTGTGGTCAACGCCCGCGAAGACAGCCTGGCGCGCGTGCTGGCTCAGGGCTGCTGGAGTGAGCGGGTACTTTTCGGCGGCTCCGCGGCGGAAGGCTTCTCGGCCGAGGGGGAGCCCGCCGCTTTCGACGTGTTTCGGGACGGCCGCAAGGTCGCGCGCGTTGAATGGGGCATCGGTGGCGTGCATAACCAGCTCAACGCGCTGGCTGCCATCGCCGCGGCCGACCATGTGGGCGTGGCGCCGCAGGCCGCCGCCGAAGCCTTGCGCAGTTTCGAAAACGTGAGGCGCCGCATGGAAGTGCGCGGCACGGTGGCGCGCGCCGGCGGCAACATCACCGTGTACGACGACTTTGCGCACCACCCGACTGCCATCCACACCACCATTGACGGCCTGCGCCGCCAGCTGGCCAGCGCGGGCGGTGCACAGCGCATTCTGGCGATCTTCGAGCCGCGCAGCAACACCATGAAGCTGGGCACCATGACGGCGCAACTGCCCTGGAGCCTGGAGCAGGCCGACCTGGCGTTTTGCCATGCCGGCGGACTCGACTGGGATGCCCGGGCCGCGCTGGCACCCATGGGCGAGCGCGTGCAGGTGGCCGACAACCTCGACCAGTTGCTGGCGCAGGTCAAAGCCGCGGCGCGTCCCGGCGACCACTTGCTGTGCATGAGCAACGGCGGTTTTGGCGGCATCCACGCCCGGCTGCTGGAGGCGCTGCAGGCTGACTGATTTGCTATATTTTTAATAGCTACCCGCGCTTTCCCTTCAAGGGCTGCAGGCCAAAATCATCAAAAAGTTCAGTAGCTGACCGCCATCGCCGGCACATCGATGTGAATCACCGGTTTGGCCAGCGAGGCGCTGGCCGCACGCGCAAAGGCCTGGGCCCAAGCGGTATCGGTAAACTGCTGCGGGCCGGCGGCCTGGGCCACCACCAGCACCTTGTCGGCCATCAGCAACTTGCCGGTGGGCCGCAGCGGCTCGCAACCCATCTGGGTGAACTGCTCATCGAGCCACGCCCTGGCCGCATCGTGCGGCATGGGTTGAACCTCATTGAGGTCCATCCGCAGGGGCGGGCTGTTTTTGAAGGTGACGGTGACTTCGCTGTACATGGTGTCCTCGGTATCTAGGGCCTGTTCACACTATTTATACAAGTGCGAACGTGGTGAAAACAGCGCCAATCTAGGCGCGCGACGACGCTCAGCCTGGGCGGCTGGGCTAGGAGTGCAACGACGAGTGGCGCTGTTTTAACCACGTTCCCTTCGGGTTGCGGCCAAAAAGACCATGCGCAGCGTTGCAAAGCCTTGCCGGGCTCCAGCCCGGCTGCATTTTGCGCCTCGCGCATGGCCTTTTTGACTCGCAACGCATCTTGCATAAATAGTGTGAACAGGCCCTGGTCGGGATGCCTGCCAGCATGAACGCCGCCGTCCGGTCCGGCAATCGGCTAAAACCCGCGCAGGCGGCGGACGCCGCCCGCAGGCTGGGAACCTGTTCTTATTGGCGGCCCAGTTGTGCCGGCGCCGTCAGGTCATGCTTGCGCACGGGAAGGGTCGGCGGACCCGCAGGTGCGCCCGGCAGCGCCTGTGCCAGAGCGTTGCGGTTTTTCCCGGGAAGGCTGTCCTCCCCGCCGGTAAAGGCGGTGGACCCCGCCTTGTCGGGTGTCGTGGTGATCGAACCGGCGAAATACAGGCTGGCCAGATCCCGCGTCAGCTGGGCGTGTGTCAGCCCGGTGCGCCGCAGCAAGGCGTCAAAGTCTCCCGCTGCCTGCGACAGCTCGCGCAACAGGATCAGCTGCGAGTCCCTGATCCAGCGCATGGGCACGGCCGGCGCATGGCGGAAATAGACCGGCTTGCTGCGGTAGCGCGAAGGCAACACGTCGCGCTCCGTGCGCTGCGCATAAATCCAGCGCAAATGGGTCAGGCTGCTGCGCAGAAAATGACTCGGGATGTCGTGCGCCTCCAGGGGACGGCGGTCCCACAGGGCCAGTTCGAAATCAACCGGGTCGGCCTTGCGCAAAATGCCGATGCGCCACTCATGAAAATCCATCACGGCCAGCAGTTGGCCCTTGTGGCTGACGTGGTAGATACCGGGCAGCAACTCGTTCTCGCGCGCGATCAGTTGCCCGCCCAATACAAACTGGGAACGCAAAGGCCGCAACCAGCCCTCGAAATGCCGAAGCACCCCGGACAGGCTGGCCGCCACACTCAGGTCGAAGGTGTGCTTGGGATCAAAATCGTCGGAGGACAGCGGCAGCGAGAAGGCGATCGGGCGGTCAACCTCGTCCAGATCGAGCTGCACGGTGCGCTCGGTGGGCAGGCCGGCCAGAATTTTCAGGGTGTCGGTGGCCACCAGACGGCATTTTTCACCACTGACCAGCCAGGCATCGGCCTCCGCAAACGGTCCGACACGCCACACCGCACCCCCTGGTGGCAACTGGGCGAGCAGCAGATGAAGCCGCTCGCGTTGCTCGGGCGTGAAACCAGCCAGACCTAGGCAGAGGATGGGTTGCTCGGAAGACATGGCGCTTTCTTGGACGACCGGTTCTTCCATGTGACAACCGCTGTCGTGGCATGGGGTGGAAGTGTAACCAGAAGTTCAAAATTTAGCACCAAATGACTCACACGCCATCCCCCAATTGGGGGAGGTGTTGTCAACGCGCGCGTCTGGCCTTGACGGCCTCGGACAACACATCAAGCAAATTGAGCGAATCCTCCCAGCTCAGGCAGGCGTCGGTGATGCTTTTGCCGTAGACCAGGTTTTTGGCATCGTCCTTGCCGGGCGTGAATTTCTGTGCCCCCGGCTGCAGGTGGCTCTCGACCATCAGGCCGAAGACTTGGTGCGCCCCCCCCGCCACCTGGGCTGCAATGTCGCGTGCCACATCCAGCTGTTTCTCATGTTGCTTGGAGCTGTTGGCATGGCTGCAGTCGACCATCAGCGTGGCCGGCAGTTTGGCCGCTTCCAGCTCCTTGCAGGCCGCGCCCACGCTGGCCGCATCGTAATTGGGCGTCTTGCCGCCGCGCAGGATCACATGGCAGTCCTTGTTCCCGCTGGTCTGCACGATCGCCACCTGGCCGTTCTTGTGCACCGACAGGAAGTGATGGCCGCGCGCGGCCGCCTGGATCGCGTCGGTGGCGATGCGGATGTTGCCGTCGGTGCCGTTCTTGAAGCCGATGGGCGCCGACAGGCCGGACGCCAGTTCGCGGTGCACCTGGCTTTCCGTCGTGCGCGCGCCGATGGCGCCCCAGGCGATCAGGTCACCGATGTACTGCGGCGAGATCACGTCCAGGAACTCGCTGCCGGCCGGCAGACCCAGACGGTTGATGTCGATCAGCAGCTGGCGCGCGATGCGCAGGCCTTCGTCGATGCGGTAGGTTTCATCCAGGTAAGGGTCGTTGATCAGGCCCTTCCAGCCGACCGTGGTGCGCGGTTTCTCGAAATACACCCGCATCACGATTTCCAGCGTGCCGGCGTATTTCCTGCGCTGCTCGGCCAGGCGGCGCGCATAGTCCAGCGCCGCCGCCGGATCGTGGATGGAACACGGGCCGATCACCACCAGCAGGCGGTCGTCCTTGCCGGCCATGATGTTGTGGATGTTCTTGCGTGTCTGGGTGATCAGCGATTCCACCGGGGTGCCGCTGATCGGGAAGAAGCGGATCAAATGCTCGGGCGGGGGTAACACAGTGATGTCCTTGATGCGTTCGTCGTCGGTCTGGCTGGTTTTGTCGACAGGACTCGCATACCAGGCATCGCTGGCTTGGGTGGCTTTGGCATTCATGGCTGGCTTCCTTTTAGAACGTTCAACAATCAATTCGGCAAATGGCATCAGGCAAAAAAAAACCGCCGGGGGTCCGGCGGTTTTCAAGAATCTGTTGCGTCTTTTTCTGCTTACGCGAGGATCTCTCTACCGCCGGAGGCGCTTGAGAACCAAAAGTAAGCAAAATAGGATTTCGCGGAGGTCATGGGTGGAATGTAGCACAAGCCGCAGCGCGGGCGAAACGACTCTTCACCAGCCGGGGCCGCGGGTCCGGCTTCGCCGGCCCGCAGGCGCAGCGGCCCCCTCGGGGGGCAGCGTAGTACGCGAAGCGACAAGCGTGGGGGCCACATTCAGCCGCGCAGGCGTTCCCACCAGGTTCTGGCCCGCTCCACCCGGGCCTCGTCGAGCGCCGCAGAGCCGGACTCGCCCCCTTCCCGACCGCTGAGCTGTTCGTACATGTCGATCAGCAGCATGCCTTCGCCCAGCGTCCGCCATCCGACCAGTTCGAAGTCCTCAAAATGGATTGTTTGCGGCTGCGGCGTGCCGGGCTTGTCCTGGGGACTGGCGGACAGCAGCCACTGGCCAATCAGCACGCGAAAATTGTTCAGCGCAGCCAGGTAGGCCGCATATTCATAGAGGCCTCGCCAGGCCGGCGAGAGGCCAATCACCAGTGCACGATGCTCGCGCAGAATGGTCATCAGGTCCATCAGCGGCACCGCCAGCGCCTGCAGATCGGGTTCGCGCTTCAGGCCTGACAGCACGGCTTCGATGCCCACCGCCAGGCCGCCCATGCCGTCGGCCAGCTGCAGCGACTCCTCGTCGGCCATCGCCGAACGCAGGAAATGACTGAGTTCGCCAAAACTCTGGATGCTGGGAAGCAGCGTGGTCGGGTCAATCGGCAGGCGTGCGCTGGGTCCCTCACTCATGGTTTACCCCGGCGTCAGGCAGTGCCGCCCACGGTCAGGCCGTCGATGCGCAGGGTCGGCTGGCCAACGCCCACCGGCACGCTCTGGCCTTCCTTGCCGCAGGTGCCGACGCCGCTGTCGAGTTGCATGTCGTTGCCCATCATGGTGACGCGGGTCAGCGCATCCGGGCCGTTGCCGACAATGGTGGCGCCCTTGACCGGGTAGAGGATCTTGCCGTTTTCGACCCAGAAAGCTTCGCTCGCGGAAAACACGAACTTGCCCGAGGTGATGTCGACCTGGCCGCCGCCGAAGTTGGTGGCGTACAGGCCCTTCTTGATGCTGGCGACAATTTCTTCGGGTGCCTTGTCGCCGCCCAGCATGTAGGTGTTGGTCATGCGCGGCATGGGTACATGGGCATAACTTTCGCGGCGGCCGTTGCCCGTGGGCTTGACGCCGGACAGGCGCGCGTTGAGCGAGTCCTGGATGTAGCCCTTGAGGATGCCGTCCTCGATCAACACGTTGCGCTGGCTGGCGTTGCCCTCGTCATCGACATTGAGCGAGCCGCGGCGGTCGGCAATCGTGCCGTCGTCCAGCACGGTGACGCCCTTTGCGGCCACACGCTGGCCGATACGGCCGGAAAACGCGCTCGAGCCCTTGCGGTTGAAGTCGCCCTCCAGCCCGTGGCCAATCGCTTCGTGCAGCAGGATGCCGGGCCAGCCGGGGCCAAGCACCACGGTCATTTCGCCGGCCGGCGCGGGACGCGCATCGAGGTTGGACAGGGCCGCGGTCACCGCGTCGTTGACGTATTCGTTGATCTGGGCCTCGTCGAAATAAGCCAGGCCGAAACGCCCGCCGCCGCCGCCCGAACCCATCTCACGGCGGCTCACGCCGGCAACTTTTTTCTCGGCGATCACCGTCACGGAAAGGCGTACCAGCGGCCGCACGTCAGCGGCCAGCGTGCCGTCGGCGCGCGCAACCATCACCACGTCGTATTCGCTGGCCAGGCCGGCCATGACCTGCACGATGCGGGGGTCTTTGGCCTTGGCGAGTTTTTCCACGCGCTCGAGCAGCTTGACCTTGGCCGTGCTGTCCAGCGTCGCAATCGGATCCATGTCCCGGTACAGCGAGCGGCCGGGCGCGACCTTGCGCGCCGGCACCTTGACGCGGCCGGCGCGGGTGGCCGCCGAGATGGTGCGCACGGTACGCGCCGCGTCAAGCAGCGAGGCCTCGGAGATGTCGTCGGAGTACGCAAACGCGGTTTTTTCGCCGCTGACGGCGCGCACGCCCACACCCTGGTCAATGCTGAAGGAGCCGGTCTTGACGATGCCTTCTTCCAGGCTCCAGCCTTCGCTGCGCGTGTACTGGAAATACAGGTCGGCGTCATCCACGCCGTGCGAGGTGATTTCCCCCAGGGCCCGGCTCAAATGGGCCTCGGTCAGCCCGAAAGGCGCCAGCAGCAGCTTTTGCGCGATCGCCAGCCGCTCCGACGTGGCGTCGGCATGGGGACGGGCAGCGCGTGCGCCGGTAAAGGCTGGCTTGCGGGCAGAGGCAGGCGAGGATTTGAGTGAGGTCATGCGGTCATTGTAGGCAGTCTGACCCGGCCCCGCCCCTGCAAGGCTTCTGTCCACCGGGACGGGCAGACGCCCAAAACACCGGCAACCTCAGGCGCGGATCAGGCGCTCAGGTCGCTGGTCGCCGCACCCGGCCCGTTGGTTTTGCACGATTCGATGCCGTTGTCGCGCGCGGCGGCGCTGGCGTACATCTGGCTCTGGCCGATCACCTGGTTGTTGCCGGCGCGCAGGGTGAAGTAGGGCGACCCGTCCTTGCCGTCCAGGCGCACATACCTGGCGTCGTCCGCGGCATTTTTCTTGACCGATTCAATGCCTGCGAGGGCACTGGCTTTGGCGTCGTACATCTCGCTGGCCAGAATGGTCTGCCCATTGCCCGCCAGCAAGGAGAAGAAATACTTGTCGTTTTTGGATTTCTTGAGTTCGAATTTGCCGGCCATCAGGATTCTCCTTGAGAAAAAGGGATTACAAGCGCTTGCCCTTCTTTGTAGCCGACCCCAGGCTGGAGCGCAAGAACTTGTTCCTGGGTCTCCTGCGTCGCTGCCCGGCGCGGCCTAACGGTCCGCCAGGTATTTGAAAATGGCCGCGTCATCGAGCGCAGCCAGCCCGGCCTGATGCGCGTCCGCAAACACCTGGCTGGCGCGTGCGCCGAGTGGCCCCTCGAAACCGGCGGCCCGGGCCGCTTCCACGGCCAGGCGGGTGTCTTTTTCAAGCAGCGTCACATGCGCGCGCGGCGCGTAGTCGCCGGCAATGGCGCGACGCATGCGGTCGGACCCTATCCAGCTCTGGCCGCTGGACTGCTCGATGACGTCCAGGGTCCGCCCCGGGTCCAGGCCCAGACGCCCGGCCAGCGCCAGCACCTCGGCCGCCCCGACCAGGTTGATGCCGGCCAGCAGGTTGTTGACCAGCTTGGTGCGGGCGCCGTCGCCGGGGTGGTCGCTGATGCGAAAGACCTTGCCCGACAGGGCCTGCAGCAAGTCCGCCTGCTGTTCATACACGGCCGGTGCGCAGGCGACCATGAGGCTCATGGAGCCATCACGCGCCCGCGCCGGACCGCCCGACATGGGCGCGTCCACCGTGTGCACACCCAGCGTCGCCAGCCGGCCCGCAACAGCCTCGACATCCTGAGGCGAGATCGTCGGGCAAAGGATCACGGTGTGCCCCGGCTGCAGCATGCACGCCAGGCCGTCCGGCCCGAACAACACAACGTCGGTCTGCGCGGCATCCACCACACAAACGACAAATGCTACTGAATTGATAGCTGCCTGCGCGGGTACAGCAAGGGCTGAAGCCCCTTTTTCTTGCAGATCGCCGACTTTGGCAGGATCGATGTCGCAGACCTGCACGGCCCAGCCCCGGGATAGGAGATTGGCCGCCATGGCACCACCCATGTTGCCGATGCCGATGATGGAAACCGTCTTGGGGGACAGGGGCATGCTCACCTTAACTCGACGCCTCATCGGCTTGATCGAGGAGCATAGTTTGGGGTGTCGGCGTCCCCGCAGTCCTTCGCCTTGTCGATCCCCGCTTTGCGGGGCCCCTCGCCAGGAGGCTCATGACTGCACCAACCTCTTGGCCTTGGAGATCGACATCAGGATGCCCACCGCCAGCCCCAGGGTCACCATGGCCGTGCCGCCGTAGCTGATGAAGGGCAAAGGCACGCCGACCACCGGCAGGATGCCGCTGACCATGCCCATGTTGACGAAGGCGTAGGTGAAAAAGATCATGGTGACCGCACCGGCAAGCAGGCGGGCGAACAGCGTGGGCGCCTCCAGCGCAATGATCAGGCCGCGAAAGATCAGGAAAATGAAGCCGGCGATCAGCGCCAGGTTGCCGACCAGCCCGAACTCCTCGGAGTAGGCGGCAAAAATGAAGTCGGTGGTGCGTTCGGGGATGAACTCCAGGTGGGTCTGCGTGCCCTGCATGAAACCCTTGCCGAACATCCCGCCGGAGCCGATGGCAATCATGCCCTGAATGATGTGAAAGCCCTTGCCCAGCGGGTCCCGCGTCGGGTCGAGCAACGTGCAGATGCGCTGCTGCTGGTAGTCGTGCAGCACCGGCCAGCGCACGCCGTCGGCGCACAGCTGCGGCTCGAACCAGACCACCAGGAAAATGCCGGCCAGCCCCAAGAGCACCGGCGGCGCAATCAGCTTCCAGCTCAAGCCGGCAAAAAAGATCACCGCCAGGCCGGCCGCCAGCACCAGCAGCGAGGTGCCCAGGTCGGGCTGCTTCATGATCAGGCCCACCGGCACCACCAGCAACAGGCAGGCAACCAGGTAGTCGAGCGGACGCAGTTGCCCTTCGCGTTTCTGGAACCACCAGGCCAGCATCAGCGGCATGGCGATTTTCAGGATCTCGCTGGGCTGGATCACGATGCCCAGGTTGATCCAGCGTTTCGCGCCTTTTTTCGTGATGCCAAAAATCGCCACGGCCACCAGCAGGGCCACGCCCAGCACGTAGAGAGGCACGGCAAACGCCATCAGGCGCTGCGGCGGGATCTGCGCCACGACAAACATGATGCCCCCGGCAATCAGCATGTTGCGGCCGTGGTCCATGAAGCGGGTGCCGTGGTCAAAGCCCGACGAATACATGATCATCAGGCCGGCGCTGGCCAGCAGGAAAACGGCAAACGCCAACGGGCCGTCAAAGCCCCGGAACATCGGGGCGGCGCGCTGGAAAAGAGAGGGTTTGTCGAAAACGGCGGACATGAGGAGGGATTATCTGCCAGCCTTGCGCTGGCGGTTTGTGAATTGAAGTTAACCCGGCATCACGCTGCGCCGGTGGTCCGCTGTAGACAGTAAGTAGGCGCAACTCCCCACTCCCTCCCCCCGCCCCTCCCTCGCCCCGCTGGGCGA
>JAZKAP010000007.1:0-235744 GCA_040389085.1 Pseudomonadota bacterium | reverse complement strand
GCGCGATTCAACCACGATGGATTTCTGTTTGACAAAGGTGGGGAAGCCCTTGTAGTTCGAGGTAAGGGGCGGCTTGCCGCAAGACGTCCCCTTGACTGAGGTGTTAGGCACCACTTCAGATGTAGCCTGTGCCGTTGGCAAGACAAATGCCTCCAACGAATACCCACAGCAGCGCTGTTGCCCAACCGAACCGGGCAATGACGTAGCGCGCAGGAATGCCTCCTCCAAGATGTATGTCGTAGAGGCTTTGATTGATCTGAGCACTGACCGCCATTCCTGCCGGAAGATCAAGTGTTCTCTCGATGAGTGCCATCAGGGCCTCGTGCCTCTTGATATGGCCAAGGGCACGACCCTGGATGAGGTGCCACGCGAATGACAGGAGAAGGCCTGAAATCACCAGCACGCCTTGAATCCACCGACTCTTCGGGAAGTCACCGCTGGCGAACATAGCAGATAGCAGAACCGCATTTGTGGCTCCGAAGAACCCCAATATTGTCCACAGCACCTGATCCTGACTGGATCGAAGATTGACGGCATTGGCCAACTGAGTCCACAACTCCTGGCGGCGATGGTCGCCACTGTCGTTCACAGCGCGCTCAGACATTGAGGGGCCTAACGTAATGTAGACCGCACGCTCTGCGGTATAACTTGGCAGCTGCGGTATAACCTGGACGCCTCGCCCACTGCAAAGTCCTTGTCGAATAACAGATTTGTGCACATTGCAGACTCCGGTCAGGTCGATAAAAAGGCAGCAAACACCGCACGCAGATCATAGGCGCGAAGTTTCCCGCTGCCCATCCTGCGAATGCAGGAGAGTCAGGCAAGCTCAAGCGCATGCTCTTCAGAAAGCGCTGTATAAACAAAGCACCATGACAGCCCCTACCCAGACCGCGACACCGTCGGCGTCCGCGCCCCGCCCCACCCACCTCCCCACCCACAGCTTCCACGGCCTGGCCCCCGGCCCCAAGCTTCTGGTCCTCGGCGCCGTCCACGGCAACGAGGTTTGCGGCGCGAAAGCCATCACGCAACTGCTGCAGGACATCAACAGCGGGCAATTGAGCATCGAACGCGGCACAGTGACCTATGTGCCCGTCACCAACCCGCTCGCTTACCAGCTCAAGCAGCGCACCGGCGACCGCAACCTGAACCGCAACATGGCGCCGAGCGCGATTCCGCAGGATTTTGAAGACCGCATTGCCAATGTGCTGTGCCCACTGCTGGACGCGCACGACGTGCTGCTGGACCTGCATTCCTTCCACACCGGCGGCGCACCGTTTGCGATGATCGGCCCGCAGAACAACAGCGGCACGCTGGAGCCGTTCAGCCAGGCCGAAGCAGAAATGCAGCTCGCCCTGTGCACCGGCGCGCCGCGCATTGTGGAAGGCTGGCTGGACACCTACGCGCGTGGTGTGTCGCGCCGCGCTGCGGCGCCTCCTGTTGCTGGTGCGGCGCGCGCGCTGACGCTGGCGATCAACCCGAACTACGGCGTCGGCACGACCGAATACATGCGCTCACGCGGCGGCTACGGCGTGACGCTGGAATGCGGGCAACACGACGACCCGCAGGGCGTGCAGGTGGCGCGCAACGCGATCTTGCAGACGCTGGCGCTGCTGGGCATGGTGTCGCAGCCGATGGAAGTTTCAACTGCCGAGCGCGAGATTCTTCGCCTGGTCGATGTGACGGACCGCGAACACGCGGGCGATAGCTTCAGCCGCGAGTGGCGCAGCTTTGACGCGGTGCAGGCCGGCGAGCTGATCGGTATGCGCCACAGCGGCGAGGAAGTGAAGGCGCCGCACGACGGTTTTGTGGTGTTCCCCAATCCGCGCGCCGAGCCGGGGCAGGAGTGGTTTTACATGGCGCGGCGCCGGGGCTGATTTCAAATAAAAATTGCCCGTAGCCCAATAACCACGAGCGAGAACAGCTATCAAATCAGGAGCAAAAACAAGCCATCAAGCGCAGCACCGGCTCTTCGTCAGGCAGACGGGTCGCGGTGCACCACGGCGCTGGTGCAGCGTTTCATGCTTGATGGAACAAATAAAAGCGATGGATTTTGGGTCAGGGCAAGGCGCAAACCACAGTGATACCAAGGGTATCGCGCGGATTTGCAACGCAGCCATGGCGCAAAAGACGCGCTTTTATGTTCCGAATAGCGTGAAACACTGCACTAAACACGCCAATACGCCTGCGCTTCCGGCGGGAGCGATGAAAGCACGCGCTCCAGTTCCTGCGGGTCCACATGGCGGCGAAGAGCCACGGCCACGTCGTGAATGGCCGTGTCGGGCGAGAAGTTGTGCGCCTGGCGCAGTTGCTTGACTTCCCCGGTCATGGACGCGCGATCGCCGAAGGCCAGCCGGGGCTGTTCGGTGTCCCAGTCTGAAACAAAAATGGCGCGCAGCACCGCAGGAAGCACACCGGCAAATCGAAGCGCCTCCTGCACGCTGAGCCGGCGGCGAAACACATGCAGCACGCCGACCACCATGTTGTAGGCCATGTTGGTGGTGGCCAGCCCGGACAGGTCACGGGCGTCAACCATGAACTTCTCGAACTCGACGGAGGCGCGCTGGTATTCGGCGGGGATGGTCATGACTTCGGGCCGGAGTGTGGACTCGGTTCGGAACCCTCAAGCCAGGAAGGCCCTGACCGTCAATATCGACAGAAGTACAGTCATCGCGAGAAAAAGCCAGGCCAGAAGCCCCAGACCAAGACCACCAAAAGGGAACGCAAGGCGGCTTTGCATCTTGTCCTGATCCACAAGAAAGAAGCGGTTTAAACCACGCTTCCATGCGCCAGGAGTGGTGCTGTACGGCGCGTCCCTGATTGGATTTTTCGACAGGAACGCGTCCACGGTGAGAAAGGCGAATCCCACCGTGAGGAGTAAAAAGGTCCATCGGTCCATGGCGTTTTCGCGTCAGCGTTCAGGGGCGGGAATAGCGTTGAACAATTTCTGCAGATCATAGGCGTGAAATGGCTCACGGGCCATTTGACGCTACCAGGCCAGTTCCCGGATCGAGTCCGGGATGACAGCCAATGTTTCATTCGCGGCAACCGTGCTACTCGTAGCGCTTGCCGGCCGCCATCAGCTCATCCGTGCCGATGACCTCATTGAGCCCGTCAAAGTCCAGCATCTGTTTCTGCCATGGCGCCGTGGTCTGGTGCTGGTGCAGGCTGGCGTAGTAGCCCTGCAGCGTGTGCGTCACGGCGCGCACGGTGCCGCCCGGGAAAATGACGATACGAAAGCCGCGTGCCCCGAGTTCGGTGGCGCTTTGCACCGGGGTCTTGCCGCCTTCGACCATGTTGGCGAGCATGGGGATGCGCTGCGCAAAACGCGCGCAGGCTGTGTCCATCTGCTCGGGTGTGCGCAGGGCCTCGATGAACAGGGCGTCCACGCCGCATTCGAAATAACGCTCGGCGCGCTCCAGCGCGGCGTCCAGGCCCTCGACCGCGATCGCATCGGTGCGTGCCAGGATCAGCGTGTCCGCACTGGTGCGGGCGTCGAGTGCTGCCTTGAGCTTGCCGACCATCTCCTGCACCGGCACCACGGCCTTGCCGTCGAGGTGGCCGCAGCGTTTGGGAAATGTCTGGTCTTCGATCTGGATCATGGCCGCGCCGGCGCGCTCGAAGCCCCTGACGGTGCGCATGACGTTGAGCGCATTGCCAAAGCCGGTGTCGGCGTCGACGATGACAGGCAAACTCACGCGCTCTGAAATTCGCGCCAGCGTGTCGGCCACTTCGGTGAATGTCGTCAAACCCACGTCGGAGCGGCCCAGGCGCGTGTAGGCGATCGACGCGCCTGACAAATAGAGCGCTTCGAAGCCGGCCTGCTCGGCCACCAGCGCGCTG
The DNA here is from genome assembly GCA_040389085.1 of Pseudomonadota bacterium. Lineage (GTDB taxonomy): Bacteria > Pseudomonadota > Gammaproteobacteria > Burkholderiales > Burkholderiaceae_C > Polaromonas. The sequence continues at coordinate 231,904 of JAZKAP010000007.1, read as the reverse complement.
AGCGCGTCATAGACACCGGGGGCCAGCACGGCCTGCGCCTGCGCCAGGCGCTGCTTCAGTGAAAGCTTGGGTTTCATGGCTTGGTTTCCAGTAGCGTGGCCGCGCTGCGCGCTGCGATGTAGCCGCCCGCGATCGCGCTGAGCAGGCCGTTGCCCGAGAGGTAGCCCCAGACCGCATTGCCCGAAACACCGCGCGCGGCGCCGCCGGCGGCCAACAGATTTTTGAAAGGGCTGGCGTCTTCATGCAGCACATGGCAATGTGCATCGATGTCGAGTCCGCCCTGGGTGTGAAACAGCGCACCCGTGACCTTGACCGCGTAGAGAGGCGCTTGCAGCGCGCGCTTGAAGACGCGGCCGTCGGGCGCCGCGGCGCCAGGTGCCACCGCCGCCAGCGTGGCGTGCAATGCGGCCGCATCGCAGCCGATCAGCGCCGCCAGCGCCGCCTCGTCGTCGCAGCGCTTGAGGGCACCGGCGGCTTCGGCCTCGCAGAAATCGGGAAAGCTGCGTGCGAAGGGGAGCAAGGCCTCGTCGAATACATTCCAGGCCACGCTGCCGGGTTGCGCCAGCACTTGCACCGCGGCTTCCGAATAACCGCCGGTTTCGTCGTGAAAACGCCGGCCCAGCGCATTGATCTGCACCGCGCCTTCCATCATCAGCGCCCACGACACCAGCGCGCCCTGCGGCACGGCCCAGGAGCCGTGGCCCTGGTAACCGCCGAGGTCGGCCAGGCGTGCGCCCAGCGCGCGGCCCCAGGCGATCGCGCTGCCGTCGTTGCCGGTGTGGCCGGCAAAGGTGGCGTCTTTCATCTCGGGCAGCAGTTGCTGCACCATCGCCGCATTGCCGCCAAAACCGTTGCAGGCGAGGATCAGCGCGTCGCAGGACAGTTGCTCCAGCGTGCCGTCGGGCCGCTCGTAGGCGACGCCCAAAACTTCATCGCGGTCATTGAACCAGAGCTCGCGCACCAGCGCGCGCGTGACGATGGGAACGTCGGCGGTTTCGGCAGCCTGCTGCAGACGCGCCATCAGGCCGGCGCCGGTTTTTTCGGGCACGGCGTGCATGCGGTGCCGGCTGTGGCCGGGGTAGAGGAAATCGTCCAGCAGCACAAACTCGAGTCCGTGGCTGGCTTGCAGGGCGTCCATCGCCGGTCCGATCGCCTCGGCATAAGCCGTGGCCAGGTGAGGAGCCGCGGTGCCATGGGCCTTGGCCTGGATGTCTGCCGCAAAACGCTGCGGGCTGTCTTCAATGTTTTTAGATTGCTGCACGCGCGTGTTGGGTGCGGGCACAAAGCCCGAGGACAGCGCGGTCGAGCCGCTGGGCACGGCGTCGCGCTCGAGCACCACGCAGTCGATGCCGGCGTCGCGCAGCATCAGCGCCGCCGTCAGGCCGCAGGCGCCAGCGCCCACAATCGCAACCGGCACATGGACCGGTGTGTCCATGCGTTCAGCGCGGCGAATCACGGGCAATGTCATGACAAGGACTGGACAAATTCTTCGCAGCGCATGACCTGCGCCAGCGTGCCCATGTCGGCCAGCGAGGTGGCGTGGACTTCGGGCTTGAAGGCCGCGCAACCGTCGCTCAGAACGATGGTGTGGTACTCGCGCATGTGGGCATCACGCACCGTGCTGGCCACACCACCGTTGGTGACGATGCCGCAGACGGCCACGGTATCTATGCCCGCATGGCGCAACACCCAGTCGAGCTGGGTGTTGAAAAAAGCCGAGTAGGCGACCTTGCAGACCGAGACATCGATCAGGGGCCGCAGCTCGGCCACGTTGGCCTGGCCCGCGCTTCCGGGGGCGAAGTCGCCGCGCCGCAGGAAGGGGCGCAGGGCCAGGAGGTGCGGCGAGATCATGGGTTCGCCCTGGGCATCTGGCCAGAGAGTGAACTGACTGGACGCCACCAGGCCGCCGCCGGCCTTGACAGCGCGCGCCACACCGGCCACGCGGCCGGGCAATTCACGCGCAGCCGCGCTGGCGGCGCCACCGCGTGCATAAGCGCCCTCGGGCGAGAGGAAATCGTTTTGCAGATCGACGATGATCAGCGCGATTTTTTTCGGTGAAGTCTTCATGGTGTCAGGAGGGTTGGACCAGCAGGTTACCGAAGCTGTCGACCGTCGCAAAAAAGCCGGGCTCCAGCCAGACCGTGGTGTCCGGCTGCTCGAGAATGGCCGGGCCGTCTATGCGCGCACCAACCGGCAATTCGAGGCGCGGGTAACGCACGGCGGCCCACCAGCGTCCGGCGTGAAACACCTGCTGCTCGCCGCTGGACGCCGTGGAGCCGGCGCCCGTCGGGGCCAGCACCGCAAGGTCGAACTTGGGCCGCACCCCGATACGGGCGTAGCGCAGGTTCATGACACGGATCGCGATACCACCCAGCACGCGTCCAAAGGCCGCCAGGTAGGCCGCTTCGAAGGCGGTTTGAATCACCGCTGTCGTGATCAGCTCGACCTGCGTCACCGGCAAGGGCACTTGCACCGTGTGCGTCTGGCCCGCATACAGCATGTCCAGCGCAATGACCTCCTGCACCTCGGAGAAACGCACGCCAGCCGAGTCCAGCCGCTGCTGGCAGGCTGCCGCCACGGTGGTGATGCGCTGGCGCAGGTCGGCGATGTCGAGCTCGGCCAGGCCCTTGTTCAGGGTCTGCACCGCGTCGTGCCGCATGTCGGCCATCACGCAGCCCAGGGCCGAGGTGACGCCGGGGTAACGCGGCACGATGCCGGTGGTCACGCCGACCTCGCGCATCATCGCGCACACATGCAGTGCGCCGCCACCGCCAAAGGGCATGTAGGCAAAGTTGCGCGGATCGTGCCCGCGTTCGATGGACACCACGCGGATCGCGCCGGCCATCTTGGCGTTGGCCACTGTCAGAATGGCTTCAGCCGCAGCCATCACGTCCAGCCCCAGAGGCTGCGCCACATGCTGCTCGATCGCGGCGCGCGCCTTGCCGGCGTCCATGGCCGCGAGCAGGCCGCCACCCAGCGGCCGGTCGGCGGCGATCCGCCCCAGCAGCACGTTGGCGTCGGTCACGGTGGGGCGCATGTTGCCGCGGCCGTAACAGGCCGGGCCCGGGTTGCTGCCGGCCGATTCCGGGCCGATCTGCAGCATGCCGCTGGCATCGACCGAGGCGATGGAGCCGCCGCCGGCGCCTATGGTCTCGATCTGGATCATGGGCGAGCGCACCACCATGCCGAACTCGATGGAGGTCTGCGCCGACAGCGCCGCTTCGCCCTTGGCGACCAACGACACGTCGAAGGATGTGCCGCCCATGTCACCGGTGATGGCGTTGGGGAAACCGGCCGAGCGGGCAATCGCCGCGCAGGCGATTACGCCGGCCGCAGGGCCCGAGAGAGCGGTGCGCACCGGCACGTCGCAGGCGGTCTGCCGCGACATCACGCCACCATTGCTCTGCACAATCAGCAGTTCGCCGGCAAAGCCCTGGCCGCGCAGGTCGGACTCCAGGCGCGTCAGGTAGCTGCCAACCACCGGCTGCAGCGCCGCGTTCAGCGTGGCCGTGGAGCAGCGCTCGAACTCACGGATTTCGGGCAGCACTTCGCTGGCGGCGGTCACATGGGCGTTGGGCCAGAGCTCGCGCACGGCCGCAACGGCGGCGCGTTCATTGGCCGGGTTCGCATAGGTGTTGATGAAAAACACGCAGACTGCCTCGCAGCCCGCGGCCAGCAGGGCCTGGGCCTGGGCGCGGACCTGGTCCAGGTCCACGGTGGTGTGGATACTGCCGTCAGCCAGCACGCGTTCATCGACCTCCAGCCGCAGGTCGCGCGGCACGATGGGCTCGAAGCTGCCGCGCAGGCCCCAGGTCTGCGGGCGGTCGCGCCGGCGCATCTCCAGCACGTCACGGAAACCGCGCGTGGTGATGATGCCGGTGCGCGCCACCTTGCGTTCGAGCAACGCATTGGTGCCCACTGTCGTGCCGTGCACGATGGTGGCAATGCTGGCCGCCGAGTCGGCGACACGCGCCACGCCATTCATGAAGCCACGCGCTTCCTCGCCGCGCGTCGAAGGCACCTTGACGATGCGCGCGCTGCCGCTGGCTTCGTCGAGTACAAACAGGTCGGTGAAGGTGCCACCGACATCGACGCCAACGATCAGATGAGCGGACGAGTTCATGCGCCCTCCTTCTTCGCGGCGCCTGCCGTCACGTAACCCAGCGCCAGATCCCGTTCACGCGCAGCCTGCAAGCGATCCGCAGGCGCGCCGTAACCGCCGCCACCCGGCGTCTGCAAGCGCACGCGTTCGCCTTTTTTCAGCTTGATGCCGACCATCTTGGAGACCATCGGAGGTGTTTTCCATTCATTGTTGTTCTCGTAGCTGAAGACATTGACCGCCGCCTCCCCGCCGCCCGCAATGCCCTTGGGCGCGGACTTGCCGCGCTCGCCGAAGATGAAAACCTCGGCGTCCTGCTCGAGCAGTTCGATTTCGTAGTTCGCGCCGAGTCCGCCGCGGAACTGGCCGTCGCCGCCGGAGTCGGCGCGCAGCGACCATTCAGTGAAACGCACCGGGTAGGCGGCTTCCAGGATCTCCAGCGGCGGAATCGTCGCCGTCGAAATAGGCGCATTGCCGTGACTCAGGCCGTCACCGCCCGAGTGGCCACCGTGGCCGCCGCCGAAGAAGCTGAACATCACCCAGCGCTGGCCCTTGCGGGCTGCGTCCGTGCGGTGGCCGGCGATGGACAGCGCATTGATGGTGCCGTAGGCCTGTGCCACGGCGCGTGTCGGGTCTGCCTTCGCGGCCGCACTGAAGATCACGTCGATCATGCGCAGGATGGTTTCGGTGTAGCCGCCCACCGGACGCGGCCGCGCGGCGCTGATGACCAGACCGTCGGGCAACACGAAGTCGACAGCGTCGAGCACACCCGCATTGGCCGGCACGTCGGGAAACAGGTGTTTGAGTGCCACATAACAGGCGGCAATCGCCGTGGCACGCGAGATGTTGACCGGGCCGGCACACTGCGGCGAGGTGCGGGAAAAATCGAGCGTCAAACGTTCGCCCTGCACCGTCATGTCCAGCGCGATCGTCAGCGGCTCGTCCTTGACGCCGTCGTTGTCGAGGATGTCGCTGAACGAGTAGCGGCCATCGGGCAGCGAGGCAATGTGCGAGCGCATCAGCCGGACGGCACGCGCACGCAGCTCGCCCATGGCCTGCAGCACCAGCGCGTCGCCATACTCGTCGAGCAGGCCATGCAGGCGGCGCACGCCCAACTCGAGTGCGGCGAGCTGGCCGTTGAGGTCACCCCAGAGACTGTCGGGCAAACGGGTGTTGGCCTGCAGGATGGCCAGCACATCAGCGTCGAGGGCACCACCGCGGACGATGCGCACCGGCGGAATCTGCACCGCCTCCTGCCAGCATTCGGTGGCGGCCGGGTTGTAGTTGCCGGGCACCGCGCCGCCCACGTCGTGCCAGTGCGCGGCCGAGGCCAGGTAACAGAACAGCTTGCCGCCGCGGAAGAAGGGCCGCACCAGCTTGAAGTCGTTGGCATGGGTGCCGCCCTCGTAAGGGTCATTGAACAGCCAGGTGTCACCGTCGGCCATGCCGGCGGCCGGATCGCCGGGCGCGCTGCGCTCGCGCGCCACCCGGGCCGCGGCGCGTACCGCAAACGCCATGGCGCCGACAAACACCGGCAGGCCGGACTTGCCCTGCACCAACGTGTCACCCGAGCCGGCGTCATACAGGCCGTGGCAGGCGTCGTGCGCCTCGGCAATGATGGGGTTGAAGGCGCTGCGGTACAGCGTGGCGTCCATCTCGTCGGCGACCTGCTCGAGGCGGCCCCTGAGGACGGCCAGGGTGACAGGGTCCATCGCCGGCCCCGCGGAAATCTCAGACATGTTCAGGCTCCTTGCCAAATCGGATTCGTAGTTGGTTCATCAAGCCTCCGCTGCGCGCCATGTCCAGCAGGAAGTCGGGGATGGGCTCGCAGGCCAGGCGCTCGCCCGTGCCTGAAATCACCGCGAGATGTTGGGTATCCAGTGCGACCTGTTCGGCTTCCTGCAAACGATCGGCCTCGGGGCAGGTCAGCAGCAACAGGCCGACATTGAAGGCGTTGCGGAAATACAGACCGCTGAACGAGGGCGCAATCACCGCCGCCACGCCGAGCTTGACCAGCACGGCGGCGGCCTGCTCGCGCGACGAGCCGATGCCGAAGTTGGGGCCCGCCACGATCACGTCGCCTGGCCGCACCTGGCCGGCGAATTCGGGGCGCACGGATTCGAGGCAATAGGTGGCGATCTTGTCGATGCCGTGTTTCATGGCATGGCCGGGCGCCAGCACATCGGTGTCCACATCGGCACCGAGCTTCCAGACGCGGTGGGTGGTCACCGCCTGCGTCATGCCAGCACCTCACGCGGATCGGTGATAACGCCGCGCAACGCCGATGCCGCCACGGTGTAGGGCGAGGCCAGGTAGACCTGCGCGGTCGCCGAGCCCATGCGGCCCTTGAAGTTGCGCGCCGTGCTGGAGATCACCGTGGTGTTGTCGCCCATGGTCTCGCCATAACCGGCGCAGGCGCCGCAGGCCGTGGGAAACAGCTCGGCGCCGGCATCGAGCAGCACCTGCAGCACGCCCTCTTCGCGCGCGGCGTTCTGGTCTTTCTGGCTTGCCGGCGCCACCATCAGGCGCACGCCGGACGCCACGCGCTGGCCGCGCAGCACCTCCGCGGCGGCGCGCAAGTCGTCAAGCTTGGCGCCGGTGCACGCGCCGATGTAGGCCACGTCCACCGGGGTGCCGCTGTAGCGGCCCACCACATCGGCATTGGCCGGGCTGTGCGGTGCGGCCACAAACGGCGCCAGAGCGCCGGCATCGAATTCATGGCGCGTCATGGCGGCACCTTCGTCGCTCTGCCAGCGGTCCAGGTCACCCAGCTCGCTGGCCGGCGCGCCGGCGGCCTGCAGCCACGCTGCGGTGACCTCGTCGGGCGCGATCAGGCCGACCTGCGCACCGAGTTCGGCGCTCATGTTGGATAGGGTCATGCGCTCCTGCATGGCCAGCGCCTTGACCGCGGGACCGGCAAACTCCACCGCCTGGTACTGCCCGCCGTTCATGCCGAAGCGGCCAATCATGTGCAGCATCATGTCCTTGGCGGTCACGCCTTTTTGCAGGCGACCGTTCCAGTGCATCTGCAGGGTCTGCGGCACGCGCAGCCAGATCTCGCCGGTCACCACCACGCCCAGCATCTCGGTGCTGCCGATGCCGAACATGTAGGCGCCGAACGCCCCGCCCGTCGGTGAATGTGAATCGCCGCCGACGCAGAACATGCCGGGCCGGATGTGGCCGTGTTGGGCCACCACCACATGGCAGATGCCCTGGCTGTCGTAGACATGGGGCAGGTCCTGCTCACGCGCCCAGTCGCGCGCGATGCGCACGATCCGGCGCGACTCGTCGTCACGCTCGGGCACGTAGTGGTCCATCACCAGCACCACGCGCGACTTGTCCCAGATCTGCGCGCCGAGTTCTTCCAGCATGGGCTTGAGCCGGCGCGGACCGGACGAGTCGTGGAACATGGCCAGATCCACCTTGCAGGTCACGATGTCGCCGGGCGAGACCGACGGACGTCCGGCCGCGCGGGCAATCAGCTTTTGCGCAAGGGTCTGTGGAACAGCTGCCTTCATTCCGGTTTGGCTCCCGAGAACTTCACCACCCTGGCCCAGCGCTGGATTTCTCCCTGCACGAACTTCGAAAATTCTTCCGGTGAATTGCCGACAGGCACGGCCCCCTCGGCGTCGAGCCGGCGGCGCACCTCGGGCGCGGCGATCGCCTGCCGCGCGGCATCGCTGATGCGTTTGGACAGCTCGGGGGCCATGCGCCCAGGGCCGAACAGGCCGAACCAGGCACTCGACTCGTAACCGGGCAGCACTTCGGCGATCGCGGGCACGTCCGGGAAGGCTGGCAGGCGTTTGGCACTTGTCACGCCCAGCGCCTTGAGTTTGCCGGCCTTCACCTGCGCCTGGGCATTGCCGATCGCGGCAAACATCAGCTCGACCTGCCCGGCGATCACGTCCTGGATCGCCGGCGCGGTGCCGCGGTAGGGAATGTTCACGATGAAGGCACCTGACTGCATCTTGAACAGATCGCCCGCCAGATGCAGCGACGAGCCCACCGCACCAATGGCAAAGTTGAGCTGCCCCGGTTTGGCCTTGGCCAATGCAATCAGCTCGCGCACGTCTTTCGCCGGCACCGAGGGATGGGCCACCAGCACCGAGGGCGAGGTCGCCACACAGGTCAGCGGCGTGAAGTCGCGGATCGGGTCAAACGGCAGTGAGGGGTACAGCGAGGCATTGATGGCGTGGCTGGTGAAACTCATCAACAGCGTGTTGCCATCGGGCGCGGCCTTGGCCACCGCCTCGGCCGCAATATTGCCGCCGGCACCGGGCCGGTTTTCGACAATCACGGTTTTCCCGAGCAGGCGTCCCAGTTCGGTAGCCAGCGTGCGGGCCAGCGTGTCGGTGGAACCACCGGCCGGCGCGCCGACCAGGATGCGTGTGGGCGCGGCTTGCGCATGCGCACCCACGGCCAGCAGCGCGGCGGACGAAAGCAAAATGTCACGACGTTTCATGTTCAGTCTCCAGAACCGGCATCAGGCATCAGAAATCAAAGGCCCAGGTAGGCGCGGCGCAACTCGTCGCTGCCAAGCAGCTCCGCCGGCTTGCCCGAAAACCGGATGCCACCGTTTTCCATGACATAGGCCCGGTCGGCGATCTCCAGCGACTGGCCGACGTTCTGCTCGACCAGCAATATGGCCAGGCCACCGTCTCGCAGCTTGCGGATCAGTCCGAACATCTCGTCGACCAGCAGCGGCGACAGACCCAGCGACGGTTCGTCCAGGATCAGCAGGCGCGGTTCGGCCATCAGGCCGCGGCCAATCGCCAGCATCTGCTGCTCGCCGCCGCTCATGGTGCCGGCCAGCTGCGGCAGGCGCTCCTTGAGGCGGGGAAAAATCCCGAAAACCTTCTCAAGATTGGTAGCGCGGCGCTCACGCGCACGCGTGAAGGAACCGAGTTCGAGGTTTTCCAGCACCGTGAGGTTGGGAAACACCTTGCGCCCTTCCGGCACCTGGATCAGGCCGGCCTTCACCACATCGCGGTAATGCGCGCGGCTCAGGTCCTTGCCGTCGAAAACCACGCTGCCGGCCCAGGCCGGATAGATGCCGCAGATCACGTTGTTCAGCGTGGACTTGCCGGCGCCGTTGCTGCCGAGCAGCGCGACCATTTCGCCGGGCTGCACCGCCAGGTCGACGCCGCGCAGCACTTCCACCTGGCCGTAACCACCGCGCAAGCCCTTTATTTCCAATAGCGCACTCATGAAGAGGCCCCCGAGGTTGCCGCCAATGCGGCGGCGCGCAGGCGCGCGGCCGTGCCGTGGCCCAGATAAGCTTCGACCACTTTCTCGTCGGCGGTGACCACGGACGGCGTGCCCTGCGCAATCAGCTGCCCCTGGGCCAGCACCCAGACATGCTCGGCCAGGTTCATCACGGCCTGCATCACATGCTCGATCATGAGCACGGTGATGCCGCTTTGCGCAATACCGCGCACCACGGGAATCATCTCTGCGATCTCCTGTGGGTTCAGCCCGGCCAGCACCTCGTCGAGCAGCAGCAGACGCGGCCGCGTCGCGAGCGCCCGCGCCAGTTCGAGCCGCTTGCGACCCGCCACCGTCAGGTCGGACGCGGGCTTGTCGAGCAGGGCCGTCAAGCCGACGCGCGCGGCGACCTCCTCGGCCTGGCTCAGCGCGCTGCACCTGTCCTTGAGATGCAGGTGCGCACCGACAGCGATGTTCTCGCGCACGGTCTGCGTGGCAAACGGCTGCACGATCTGGAAGGTGCGCGTCATGCCCTGGCGCGCATTGAGGTGCGGTGCGCGGCCGGTGATGTCCTGGCCATCGAACACCACGCTGCCGCTGTCGGGTTTCAAAAAGCCGGACATCAGCGCAAACAGCGTGGTCTTGCCCGCGCCGTTGGGGCCGATCAGGGCCGTCAGGCTGCCGCGGGGAACCTCCAGGCTCACTTTCTGCACGGCCTGCAGGCCGCCAAAGGCGCGGGACAGGCCCTGGATGGAGAGCAGGGAATCAGCCACCGCGGCCTCCTTTCTTTTGTCCGCGCCCGCGCCACAGTGACCGGACCGTCGCGCCGAGTCCACCGATGCCGCGCGGCATGAACATCACGATCGCCACCAGCACCACGCCATAAATCACCATGTTGATGCCGGGCAGCTCGCCGAACAGGTTGCGCGTGATGTCGGCCAGCACATGCAGCACCAGCGCGCCCAGCACCGGGCCCCAGAGCGTTCCCAGGCCACCGACGATGGCGGCGACCAGCGCCTCCACCGAGGTGTGGGCGCCATAGGCAATGCCGGGATCGATGTACTGGAACACCTGCAGATAAAAGGCACCGCCCGCCCCCATGAAGCCACCCGACAGCGCAATCGCGCCGAGCTTGATGCCAAACGGGCTGACGCCGATCGCGCGCGCTGCGTCTTCGTTGTCACGTACCGCCTGCAAATAGGCGCCAAAGCGCGAGTTCTTGAGCCACCAGCTCACCAGCAGCGCGGCCGCAACAAAACCGAGCACAACGTAGATATAACCCTTGCGCGAGCCGAACTGCATGTTGGCGAAGGACTCCTGCAGCGGCAGCATCAGGCCCACGCCAGCGCCGGTGAAGGGCACGGACAGGGCCAGGATGCGGAACACCTCGGCAAAGGCCAGCGTGACGAGCGCGAAATACGAGCCCTTGAGGCCGTAGCGGAACGACAGCGCGCCGACAAACACACCAACCCCGGCGCTGCCGGCCACCGCCAGGCCCAGGGCCATCCAGGCGTTGAGCCCGCCCTGCAGCTGCGCGATGGCCTGAATGTAGGCACCGGTGCCGAAAAACAGCGCGTGGCCAAACGAAAACTGCCCGCCAAAGCCGCCCAGGATGTTCCAGGCCTGGGCCAGCAGGGCCGCATACAACGCCATCATCACGAAGTTCAGGATCACGCCGGAATCGGTCACCAGCGGAATGCTGGCGACCAGCGCGACAAACAGAACAATGCCGGTCAGGTCTTTCATGCCGCTTCTCATGCCTTGGCTCCAAACAGGCCCTGCGGGCGAAACAGCAGCACCGCGATGAAGATGGCAAAAATGCCTATCTGTCCAAGCGACTCACCGAGGTACAGGCCGCCCAGCGACTCGACCACGCCGATCAGCAGGCCGCCGAGCAAGGCGCCGCCAAAGCTGCCCATGCCGCCCAGCACCACGATGGTGAAGGACACCAGCACAAAGCCGCCGCCGACCTGCGGATTCACGTAATAGGCAGGCAGCAGGAAACAGGCGGCAGCCCCCAGGCAGGCCAGGCCGATGCCGAAACTCATGGCATAGACATGGTCGACGTCGATGCCCATGAGCTTGGCGCCGTGTTTTTCCTTCGCGACCGCGCGGATCGCGCGGCCCAGATCGGTCTTGCCGACAATCCACAGCAACAGGCCGGACACCGCCAGCGCGCCGGCAAAGGCCACCAGCTTGGGCAGCGCGATCATGGCCGGACCGATGGCCACGGTGGTCAGCGTGTAAGCCGTGTCTATGGTGCGGGTGTCGGACTTGAAGAACAGCAGGGCCGCGTTCTCCAGAATGATGGACAGGCCCAAGGTCACGAGCAGGATGTTTTCATCCTTGCCATGGCTGGCGCGGTTGATGATCAGGCGCTGCAGCGAGTAACCGAGCACAAACATGCCGGGCACCACCAGCGGCAGCGCCAGGTAGGGGTCTATGCCCAGATACTGCTTGAGCATGTAGACGGCATACAGCGCGATCATCAGTGCCGCCCCATGGGCGAAGTTGATGATGTGCAGCACACCGTAGATCAGGGTCAGGCCCAGCGCGATCAGCGCATAGACCGCGCCCGTGGTCACACCATTGAGCAGGGAGGGGAAAAGGATGCTGAAGTCAAACATGGGTCACACAGGGAATTGGCGCGGCCGCTGGCGCCGGGCCCGGCCAGGCGCGTGAAGGCGCCGGCGCAGGCTCGGTGCGAACGGTGCTTTTTCAGGCCCGCAGCGGGAACAGGGGGTCGGCTTCGCGGTAGTCGCGCGGGATGATGACCTTGATGTCGTTCTTCAGGACCTGCGTCATCAGCGGCTGGGCGCCCATGTTCTGGCCGTTGACGAATTTGGTCGCACCGTAGGGCATGATGTGGTCGGAGAAAGTGCTGTTCTGCAGCGCGTTGATGATGGCCGCGCGGTCGGCTGATTTGGCCTTGTCGATGGCATCGGCCAGCAGACGCATGGAGGTGTAGGTCATGAACACCTCATAGCTGAAGAACAGGCCCTGGGCCTCGACCCGCTTCTTGAGTTCGGCCGAGCGCTTGTCCTTGGGGTTGAACCAGTGGTTGCAGTCGATGATGCCGTTGGCCGCGTCCGGAAACTCCTTGACGAACTTGTAGCTCGAAGCCGCGCCGCCCAGCACCGAATAAATCGCCTTGGGGCTGACTTTCTGCTGCTGCATGGTGCGCACCAGCAAGGCGTATTCGTTGTAATAGTTGGCCGGGATCACGATGTCGGGATTGACCGCCTTCATGCGCAGCACGATGTTGTTGAAGTCGCGCGTCGGGTTCGCGTGTTTGATCACTTCCTTGACCTCGTAGCCGTAGCCGGGCAGCTCGCGCGCCAGCAGGTTGGCCGTGCCGGTGCCGAACAGCGACTCTTCGTGAACAATCATCACGGTCTTGGCGGGCTTGCCGGCTGCGGTGTTGAGCACATGCAGGTTGGCCACGGCGGTCTCGGCGCACTTGCGGTAACCGGGACCGAAGCGGAAGGTGTTTTTCAGGCCGCGCTCGACGATCTGGTCGGCCACGCCGACATCAACCACGTGAGGCAGGTTGTATTTGGCCGCGGCCTGGGTGGTGGCCAGGCAGATCGCTGAGGCAAAGGCGCCAACGACGGCGGACACGCCTGCTTCATTCATCTTTTCAACCTCGGCAACACCAGCCTGCGGCTGGGACTGCGCGTCACCGAGCAGCGCTTCGAGTTTGGCGCCGCCCATGGACTTGATGCCACCGGCCTTGTTGATGTCCTCGATGGCCATGAGCGCGCCGAGGCGGCACTGCTGACCCGAATAGGCCAGCGCCCCGGTGACGGGGTGCAGCACACCGACCTTGATGGACTTGGGCTGCGCGCCCCCGACCAGGGGAAATGCCAGAGCCGAAGCGGCCGCGGCAGATTGGGACATGAAATGGCGACGTGTACTCATGGCATTCTCCTAAAGTGGGTTAATGGAACTTGGCGGACAACTCTTTGCTGACCCACACCTTGGCATCGATGCTGCCAACGCGCGACAACTGCATTTCATACTCGTACCTGTCCGGGCGGTACAACCCATGCAGCCATTGAATCGGGCGGTCCTGGTCGTCGTAGACCAGGCGGCGTACGGCGAGCAGGGCAGAACCGACAGCGACATCCAGATGTTTGGCCACCATGACATCGGCCAGCCGCGCGGAAATGGTCTGGTGGGCACGGCCGACCTTGACGCCGGACTCTTCGAGCAGCACGAGAATCGGTTTTTTGGCCAGCTCGCGCCGCCCGAACTTGCGGGCAATGTCTGCCGGCACATACGTCGTGATGTGGGACACCGGGCCTTCGCGCGTACTGCGCACCCGGATCGCTTTCTGCACCGGGTCGCCCGGCTTGATTTGCAGGGCACTGGCGACGCTGGCAGACGCGGTCACCAGTTCCACCTCCAGCACGTTGACCGAGGTTTTCAGTCCCATGCTGACCAGGTTTTCCAGCAGGCCGGTGAGCTGGGCCCGCTGCGCCGCCTGGCCGCGCGGTGCGGCCGGCGAAGTGCCGACGTCAAGCGCCCGCGTGCCGCGACCCGGCTCGCGCGCGATCAAGCCCTCGGACGCCAGTTGCTCCAGCGCCCGGCGCACCGTGACACGCGCCACGCCGAACTGCTGCATCAGCGCCAGCTCGCCGGGAAATCCCTCGGCAAAGCGGCCTTCATGCAACTGCTCGCGGAGCACCAGATAAATCTGGTGGTACTTCGTCATGGGCAATGCGGGTGACATGCGGCGATGGTAGGAACAGTCCTATTGTTCTGTCAATAGGACATTTGATCCGCCATGCAAACCAAGGGTTTCCCCGCATCACACTGCACTGATTCGCACCAGATGCGGGCGCTGCGCACCAGAATTACCGTTAGAACCGCCTGCATGGTGCAAGGTCTGGCGTTTCGCCCGGGTCATGCGGCCATGTACATGGCGACCTCGGCGCGGCGAGGTCCCACCGCGCTCGACTTTTCTCAGGTTTTGGCGTATTCCGAAAACGTCTTGCGGAACTTGGCAACCTTGGGACCGGCTACCGCCATGCAGTAACCCTGGTTCGGGTTTTTCTCGAAGAAGTCCTGGTGGTATTCCTCGGCCGGCGAGTAGTTGGCCACCGGCAGCACCTCGGTGACGACGGGTTTGCCGAACAGCTTCTGCTCGTTCAGGCTTTGGACCATGTCTTCGGCCACCTGCTTCTGCTCGGGCGTGGAGTAATAAATGCCGCTGCGGTATTGCGTGCCGCTGTCATTGCCCTGGCGGTTCAGCGTGGTCGGGTCGTGGATCATGAAGAAAATTTCAAGAATGGCCCGCAGGCCGATCTGTGCCGGGTCATAGACCAGCTTGACGACCTCGTTGTGCCCGGTGGTGCCGGTGCACACCTGCTCGTAGCTCGGGTTGTGGACGTGGCCGTTGCTGTAGCCCGACTCCACGTCAGCAATACCGCGCACCTGCACAAACACCGCTTCGGTGCACCAGAAGCAGCCGCCGCCCAGCGTGATGGTCTGCAGGCTGGTGCCGTTCGATGGGTCTTCGGTCATGGGTCATCCTTGTTTGGTTACGATCGGGCTGGTCCGGCTTGTTTGGCGGGTCTGACCGAATGGTATTGAATTCAGGCGTCGATCATCCGGCAAACAGAAAAACCCCTTGACCGTCCTGCCGTCGCCCGGCAACCTGTTTCCTGAAGTTCATGAGTCAAATTGGCCTCCAGCCCTTTCTGCACCTACGCAAGCAGCTATCTATTTGAGAGCATTTTGAATGATGTCACTGGGTGAACTCAAGCCGATTCTCGCCACGCTGATGCTGCCGCCAGCGGCACCGCTGCTGCTCGCCCTGCTGGGCCTGCTGCTGGCCACCCGCAAAAAAGCGTCTGGCCTGCTGCTGGCCTTTGCCGGCCTTGCCCTGCTCTGGTTCCTGAGTTGCCATGCGGTCGCCGTGTGGCTGGCGCAGACCATCCTGCCGCAGCATGCGCCGGTGGCGGTCGCCGCGCTGAAAAGCAGCAACGTGCAGGCCATTGTGGTGCTGGGCGGCGGGGTTCACCCCGTTGCACCGGAGTATGGCGAGGCCCAGTCCTCCCCGGCCGCGGCCATGCGCCTGCGTTACGGCGCCTGGCTGGCGCGCCAGACCGGCCTGCCGGTGGCGTTTGCCGGCGGCATGGGCTGGGGCACGGCGGAAGCACAAGTCCTGTCGGAAGGCGAAGTCGCCCGCCGCATGGCCGAGCAGGACTACGGCCTGAAGCTGCGCTGGGTCGACGACCGCTCGCGCGACACGGCGGAAAACGCCAGCCTGCTCAGGCCGCTGCTGCAAAAGGACGGCGTGCAGCGGATCGCGCTGGTCACCCATGCCTGGCACATGCCGCGTTCGGTGCTGGCGTTCGAGCGCGCCGGCTTCACCGTAACCGCCGCGCCCATGGGTTTCATGCTGCCCAGCCGCAACGGCCTGCTGGAATGGTTGCCGTCGTCCGACGGGCTGGATGCTTCGCGGGTGGTGCTCAAGGAGTGGCTGGCCCTGCGCATTGCCCGGCCTTGATCTGCCGCAAGCTTTACCCCACCTTCACCCGCCTGAGCCCGGATAAAGTGGGCGGGTCCCTTGACGGACCGGGAGCAAGGCACTACATTACTAACCAGTCAGTCAGTAACTAATGTCCATCTCCAAATTCCTCAGCGATACCACCGCCACGCTCTCGGCCAAACGCGAGCGGCGCAAGGAAGCGCGCCCCGGCGAACTGCTGGACGCCGCGCTTGACCTGTTTGTCGAAAAAGGCTTTGCCGCGACCCGCGCCGAGGAAGTGGCCGCCCGCGCCGGCGTTTCCAAGGGCACGCTGTTCCTGTATTTCCAGAGCAAGGAAGAACTGCTCAAGGCTGTCGTGCGCGAGAACATCTCGGGGCGCTTCAAGGAGTGGAACGACGAGTTCGAACGTTTTGAAGGCACGGCCGCCGAGATGCTGGCCTACTGCATGACGGTGTGGTGGGAGCGTGTGGGTGCAACGCGCGCCTCGGGCATCACCAAACTCATGATGAGCGAAGCGGGCAATTTTCCGGAGATCACCGCCTTCTATCAGCAGGAAGTCATCCTGCCCGGCCAGGCGCTGTTTCGCCGCATCATGCAGCGCGGCATCGACCGGGGTGAATTCCGGCCGATGGACCTGGACTACGCCATCTACAGCGTGATTGCGCCCATGATTTTCCTGATTCTGGCCAAACATTCCGCGGGCACCTGCGCAGACCCCAGCCTGCCGGGCAACGCCACGAAATACATCGCCACCCAGGTCGACACCATCCTCCACGGGATCTGCGTGGCCCCCACCACCGGCAAGGCAAAAAAATGAAACCCTGGATCAAATGGGTCATCGCCCTCGTCCTGCTGCTGCTGCTGGCCACGGCCGTGTGGGGCACGCTGTCGGCACGCAAAAAGCAGCAACAGGCGCTGGCCGACACCACGGCCGCCAAGGCGCAAACCGTGGTCGAACTGGCCGCCACCGATGTGTTCCAGGCCAAAACCATGGAGCTGAGCCAGGGGCTGCCGGTGTCGGGTTCACTCAAGGCCGTCAATTCGGCCTTCGTCAAGACGCGGGTGGCCGGTGAACTGCAGGGCCTGACGGTGCGTGAAGGCGATACCGTCAAGGCTGGGCAGGTGCTGGCACGCATCGACGCCAGCGAATACCAGTCGCGCATGCGGCAGGCGCAGGAGCAGGCCGATTCGGCAAAAGCGCAGATCGACATCGTGCAGCGCCAGTACGACAACAATCAGGCCCTGGTCAACCAGGGTTTCATTTCCAAAACGGCGCTCGACGCCTCGCTGGCCAACCTCAACGCGGCCAAGGCCAACCACCGGGCCGCACTCGCCGCGGCCGAGGTGGCCAGAAAATCACTGGACGACACCGTGCTGCGCGCCCCCCTGTCGGGCCAGGTCGCGCAGCGCCTGGCCCAGCCCGGTGAACGCCTCGGGGTGGACGTGCGGGTGCTGGAAATCGTGGACCTGAGCCGGCTTGAAATGGAAGCCAGCCTGGGCGCGGCCGAAGCGCTGACGGTGCGCCCCGGCCAGAGCGCCATGCTGCAGATTGAAGGCAGCACGCAAACCGTCAAGGCGACGGTGGCACGCATCAACCCCAGCGCGCAGGGCGGCAGCCGCAGCGTGCTGGTGTACCTGGGCATCGACAACACGGCCACGCCCCTGGGCCTGCGGCAAGGACTGTTTGCCCAAGGCACGCTGGGCACGACACGCCTGTCGGCCCTGGCCGTGCCGCTGAGCGCCGTGCGCACCGACAAACCCGCGCCTTATGTACAGGTGGTGGACAACAACCAGGTGGCGCACAAGCCGGTGGAGATGGGCCTGCGCGGCAGCAGTGCCGCAGACGCGGGCAACGGCACCCTGGTGGCCGTCAAGGGACTGGCGGAAAACGCGGTGGTGATTGCCGGCGCGGTGGGTGCCTTGCGCGAGGGAACGGCCGTGAAGTTCACGCAGGCGCCCGCCTGGGCCCAGGTCCCTTCCGCGCCCGCCGCAGCCAGAACCGCGCCCTAAGCCTGTATGTGGTTCACCCAGGTCAGCCTGAAAAATCCGGTCTTCGCGACCATGGTCATGCTCGCCATCGTGGTGCTGGGCCTGTTCTCCTACCAGCGCCTGCAGGTCGACCAGTTTCCGAACATTGACTTTCCGGTGGTGGTGGTCACCACCGAATACCCCGGCGCTTCGCCCGAAATCGTCGAGAGCGAAGTCACCAAGAAAATCGAGGAAGGCGTCAACTCGATCGCTGGCATCAACGCCCTGACGTCCCGCAGCTATGAAGGCCAGTCGGTCGTCATCATCGAATTCCAGCTGCAGATCGACGGCCGCAAGGCCGCGGAAGACGTGCGCGAAAAGATTGCTTCGCTGCGTCCGCTGCTGCGTGACGAGGTCAAGGAGCCGCGCGTGCTGCGCTTCGACCCGGCCAACCGCGCCATCTGGTCGGTGGCCGTGTTGCCGATGGCTGCAGGCGCGGATGGCAAAACACCTGCAGCGGCAGGCACAGCGGCCCTGCCCACCGCCGTCGAACTGACCAACTGGGCCGACCAGGTGCTCAAGAAGCGGCTGGAGAACGTGCGCGGCGTCGGCTCGGTCAGCCTGGTGGGCGGCAGCAAGCGCGAAATCAACATCTACCTGAACCCGCAGGCCATGGAAGCGCTGGGCATCACGGCCGACCAG
Source organism: Pseudomonadota bacterium (assembly GCA_040389085.1). Classification (GTDB taxonomy): domain Bacteria; phylum Pseudomonadota; class Gammaproteobacteria; order Burkholderiales; family Burkholderiaceae_C; genus Polaromonas. The sequence continues at coordinate 213,431 of JAZKAP010000007.1, read as the reverse complement.
GTGGCCAGCGCCGTGCGCAACGAAAACCAGGACCTGCCGGTGGGCGCCATCCGTTCGCTGGCGCAGGAACGCGTCGTGAAAATCGACGCCCGCATGAAACGGCCCGAAGACTTCGGCAAGATCATCGTGGCGCGCAAGGTGTCCGCCGCCGGCGCGGGCAGCACCGTCACCGTGGACCAGGTCGCCAGCATCCGCGACGGCTCGCAGGAAATCGACAGCCTGGCGCTGTACAACGGCCAGCGCACGCTGCTGCTGACCGTGCAGAAAGCCCAGGGCGAAAACACCATTGCGGTGGTGGACGGGTTGAACAAGGCGATCAAGGATCTGGAGGCCCAGCTTCCGCCCGGCACGCGGCTGGAGCAGATTGGCGACGGCTCGCGGCCCATCCGGGTGGCGGTTGAAAACGTGCGCCGCACGCTGATCGAAGGCGCGTTGCTGACGGTGCTGATTGTTTTCCTGTTCCTGAACTCGTGGCGCTCCACGGTGATCACCGGCCTGACGCTGCCGATCTCCATCATCGGCACCTTCCTGTTCATGAACCTGTTCGGTTTCACCATCAACATGATCACGTTGATGGCGCTGAGCCTGTGTGTGGGCCTGCTGATCGACGACGCGATTGTGGTGCGCGAAAACATCGTGCGCCATGTGCAGATGGGCAAGCCGCCCTACCAGGCCGCGATGGACGGCACGCAGGAAATCGGGCTCGCGGTGCTGGCCACCACGTTTTCCATCGTGGCGGTGTTTCTGCCCATCGGTTTCATGGGCGGCATCATCGGCAAGTTCTTCCATGAGTTCGGCGTCACCATCGTGGCGGCGGTGCTGATCTCGATGTTCGTCAGCTTCACGCTGGACCCCATGCTGTCGAGCATCTGGCACGACCCCAGCATTCATGCACACGGCCAGCACGGCAAGCCGGTCACTTTCTACGACAGGACCATAGGCCGGGTGACCGGCTGGTTCGAACGCGCCACCGACTCGCTGGCCGAGACTTACCAGCGCATCCTGCGCTGGTCCCTGGTGCACAGGCTGGCCACGGTGGGCCTGGCCCTGGCGATTTTTGTGACCAGTGTTTTCATGGTGCCCCTGCTCGGCACCGAGTTCGTGCCCAAGGCCGACTTCTCGGAAACCTCGCTTAATTTCTACACGCCGGTGGGTTCGTCGCTGGAGGCCACCGAGGCCAAGACGCGGCAGGTCGAGACCATCCTGCGCGAATTCCCCGAAGTGAAGTACACGCTGTCGACCATCAACACCGGCAACGCCCAGGGCAAGATGTACGCCAGCTTCTACGTGCGCCTGGTGGACCGCAAGGACCGGAGCCGCAACGTGGACGAGATGTCTGGCGTGCTGCGCGAACGCCTCAAGCAGGTGCCAGGCATCACCGTCACCCACGTCGGTCTGCTGGACTCGGTGGGTGGCAACAAACAGGTCGAGTTCTCGCTGCAGGGCGCCGACCTGAAGGAGCTGGAACGCCTGACCGGCCTGGTGATGGCCAAAATCAGCGGCATCCCCGGCCTGGTGGACCTGGACTCCAGCCTGAAGGCCGACAAACCGACCATCGAAGTGGACGTCAAGCGTGATGCCGCGTCCGACCTCGGCCTGTCGGTCTCGCAGATCGCGGCGTCGCTGCGCACTCTGGTGGCAGGGCAGACGGTGGGCAACTGGCGCGCTCCCGACGACCAGACCTACGACGTGAATGTGCGGCTAGCACCCAACGCCCGCAATACACCGCAGGACCTGGAGCGCCTGCCCTTCATCAGCAGTGTGATCGGCAGCAATCCCGACGGCTCGGCCCGCACGGTGCGCCTGAGCCAGGTGGCCACGGTGAAAGAAGCCACCGGCCCGAACCAGATCAACCGGCGCGACCTGACACGCGAAGTCGCCATCAACGCCAACGTCTACAACCGCTCGGCCGGCGAGGTCTCTACCGACATCCGCACGGCGCTCGACAGCATCAGCTTTCCGCCCGGCTACCGCTACCAGTTTGGCGGCTCCACCAAAAACATGGCCGAGTCGTTTGGATATGCCATCTCTGCGCTGGTTATGGCGATCCTGTTCATCTACATGATCCTGGCCAGCCAGTTCAAGAGCTTTCTGCAGCCCATGGCGCTGATGACCTCGCTGCCGCTCACGCTGATCGGCGTGGTGCTGGCGCTGCTGCTGTTCCGCTCGACGCTGTCGATGTTTTCCATCATCGGCGTGGTGATGCTGATGGGCCTGGTCACCAAAAACGCGATTCTGCTGGTGGACTTTGCCATCCGCATGCGTGACGAAGGCATGGAACGCAGCGAAGCCCTCTTGACGGCCGCCCGCGTACGCCTGCGCCCGATTCTGATGACCACGCTGGCCATGATCTTCGGCATGGTGCCGCTGGCCTTTGCGCTGACCGAAGGCTCGGAGCAGCGCGCGCCCATGGGCCAGGCCGTGATTGGCGGGGTGATTACCTCCTCCTTGCTGACGCTGGTGGTGGTGCCGGTGACCTATTGCTACCTGGATGACCTGGCGCAATGGTTCAAACGAATCTTCACCGGCCGGCGCGCCCTGCCCGCGCCTGTGGCTGCCCCCCAACTAAAATGATGGGTTTTCCCAGACAGTCCCACCGTTTATTACAGGCCACACCATGAACTACGAACAAGCCCGTTTCAACATGATCGAGCAGCAGATCCGCCCCTGGGAAGTGCTGGACAGCCAGGTCCTCTCCCTGCTGGCCGTGGTCAAGCGCGAGGACTTTGTGCCGACCGCGATGCGGTCCCTGGCTTTTGCCGACATGGAGATCCCGCTGGGCGCCAAGCCCGGCCAGTGCATGCTGGCGCCCAAGGTCGAGGCGCGCATCCTGCAGGACCTGGCGGTGCAAAAGCATGAAAAAGTGCTCGAGATCGGCGCCGGCTCCGGCTACATGGCCGCCCTGCTGGCGCACCGCGCCCAGCAGGTCATCACGCTGGAGATCGACCCCGAGCTGGCCCAGCTGGCCCGGGACAACCTGAAGAAAGCCGGCGTCTACAACGCTGAAGTGCGCACCGGCGACGGCGCCGCCAAACTCGGTCAGGCCGTCTCCGGCAACGACCCGCTGGGCGGCCCCTTCGACGTGATTGTGCTCAGCGGCTCGGTGGCCGAGGTGCCGCCCGCGCTGCTGGCGATGCTGAAAATCGGCGGCCGGCTCAGTGCCATCGTGGGTTTTGAGCCCGTCATGCGCGCCACGCTGGTCACCCGCGTCGGCGACGCCGCCTTCCGCACCACGCAGGGCTGGGACACGGTTGCGCCGCGCCTGCTCAATTTCCCAGAACCCTCGACATTCAACTTTTAACCCGAGCCGTCCCGATGATTGACCAGCTTTCCCCCGCCGACTTCACTGCCTGGCTTGCCAGCCTGCCGGCCGGCGGCCCCCCGCCCATCGTGCTCGATGTGCGGGAGCCGTGGGAAGTGCAGACGGCGTCGGTCAAGGAAGACGGTTTCAGGCTGCTGCACATTCCGATGCGCGCCGTCCCCGCGCGGATTTTTGATCTCAAGGAAGAACTGCCGGCCGACCAGCCGGTGGCCTGCCTGTGCCACCACGGCGCGCGCAGCCAGCAGGTGGCCAGCTTCCTGGCGCAAAACGGTTTCACGCAAGTGGTCAACCTGCAGGGCGGCATCAACGCGTGGTCCGAGCAGCGCGATGCCTCCGTCCCGCGCTACTGACCCCCGGCCCGCCCTCTTCACCGACTTCACATTTCATCAGGACACCCCATGAAAACGCTCTTCAAAAAACCGGCCCTGCTGCCCTTGTCTCTTGCGTTGAGCGCCGTGCTGGCGGCTTTTGCGCCGGCCGTCCAGGCGCAGAACCTGGTGGAGCTGTACCGTTCGGCGCGCGAGTACGACGCGTCCTACCAGTCGGCACGTTCGCTGTACGAGGCCAATCTGGCCAAGGCCGAGCAGGCCAAGGCCGGCATATTGCCAACGGCCGGGCTGTCGCTGGGCGCGTCGCGCACCAATTTTGAAAACAACAACCCGGTCGCCGACCGCAGCTTCCCGACGCAGACGGGGTCGCTGAACGCCTCGCAGCCGCTGTACCGGCCCGGCAACTGGGCCACCTACGAACAGGGCAAGCAGCAAGTGGTGCTGTCCAAGGCCCAGCTCGAAGCCGCCGAACAGGACCTGATCGTGCGCACCAGCCAGGCCTATTTCGATGTGCTGGCCGCGCAGGACACGCTGGCTTTTGTCAGGGCGCAAAAAGCCGCGGTGGGCGAACAGCTGGCTTCGGCCAAACGCAACTTCGAGGTCGGCACCTCCACCGTCACCGACTCGCGCGAGGCGCAGGCGCGTTTCGACCTGGTGACCGCCCAGGAAATTGCCGCCGAAAACGACTTGCGCGTCAAGAAAATCGCGCTGGACCAGCTGGTCGGCAAAACCGACGCCCAGCCCAAAGGCCTGCTGGTGCCTGTCGAGCTGCCGCCGCTGGTGCCCGCCGACGTGAACACCTGGGTCCGGCAGTCCGAAGACCTGCACCCCACCGTGCGCCAGGCCCAGGCCAACCTGGAAGTCGCCAAGCTCGAAATCAACAAGGCCGAAGCCGGCCACAAGCCCACGCTGGACCTGACCGCCAGCTACGGCGTGCAGCGCAACCCCCAGGGCAGCGCCACCAGCCCGCTGGACTACCGCACCAACAGCACCACGGTCGGCCTGGCGCTGAACCTGCCGCTGTTTGCCGGCTTCGCCACGCAAAACCGCATCCGCGAAACGCTGTCACTCGAAGAAAAAGCGCGCACCGACCTCGAAGGCGCCAAACGCGGCGTCGCCCTGAGCACGCGCACTGCCTACTTCGGCGTGTTGTCGGGCCAGGGCCAGGTCAAGGCGCTGGAAGCCGCCGAAGCGTCCAGCCAGAGCGCGCTGGACGCCAACAAGCTGGGCTACCAGGTCGGCGTGCGCATCAACATCGATGTGCTCAATGCACAAAGCCAGCTGTTCCAGACCAAACGCGACCTGGCACAGGCGCGTTACAACGTGCTGATCGGCGGCCTGCGCCTGCGTCAGGCCAACGGCACGCTGACGCCGGAAGACTTGTTGCTGATCAATTCACTGCTGACGCAGTAGTTCATCGCAGGCGGCACCAACATGCCGTGCCCCTGTCCCACGTAGTAGCCCGCTAACACCCAGGCCACCGCCATGCGCTGAATAATTCGGGGCTGAGAACTTGCTCAGCAACCCAAGGAGACAGACATGGCGGCAAAAAAAATCCTGATGATTTGCGGTGACTACTGCGAAGACTATGAAACCATGGTGCCGTTTCAGGCACTGCTGGCGGTGGGACACACGGTGCACGCGGTCTGCCCCGACAAGAAAGCGGGCGACCAGATCAAGACGGCGATTCATGACTTCGAAGGCGCCCAGACCTACAGCGAGAAGCCGGGCCACAACTTCGCGCTCAATGCGACATTTTCAGACATCCGGGCCGAAAGTTACGACGCACTGCTGCTGCCCGGCGGCCGGGGGCCCGAGTACTTGCGCACCTACCCGGCGGTGACCGCGATGGTCAGGCATTTCTTTGACGCCGGCAAGCCCGTAGCCGCCATTTGCCATGCGGCGCAGTTACTGGCCGCCGCCGGCGTGCTGAAGAACCGCACTTGTTCGGCCTACCCCGCCTGCCGCGCCGAGGTGGAGCTGGCCGGCGGCACCTACGCCGAAATCGCCATCGATGCCGCACACACGGACGGCAACCTGGTCAGCGCACCGGCCTGGCCGGCGCATCCGGCCTGGATCGCCCAGTTCCTGGCACTGCTGGGCACACGCATCAGCCACTAGCCCGTCTCCGAGCAGCGGTGGCGCGGCGCTTGCAGCGGCACCGCGTTTGCCGCATCATGGCGGATCCCTCAGGAGGCCAAAGCATGTGCAAGGTATTCATCAGCGCCGACCCCAGCTTGTATGAAAGCCGCGCCCGCTCGGTGCGACTGCACGGCGCGGCAACCAGCATCAAGCTGGAGAACCTGTTCTGGCGGGTACTCGACGAGATTGCCCGGCGCGACGGCATGAGCGTGCCGCAGCTCTGCACCCGGCTTTACGACGAGCTGCTGCATGAACGCGCCGAGGTGGAAAACTTCGCCTCCTTCCTGCGCGTGTGCTGCGGGCGCTACCTGGCCTTGCAGCTCTCCGGCGGCATTCCCCAGGACATCACGATTCCCATCAGCAGCCTCAACGCAGGCCGCGTGCTGGCCAACGAGCGGCGCGCCATGCCCAGCCCTGCGACGGAAGTCCAGGCCGCTTAGCGCAGTGTCTGACGCTGGAGCGATTCGCCGTTAGTCCTTGCTGGATTCAGGTAGCTTCGCGATCACCTTGATCTCGAACTGGAAGCCATAGAGCCACGTCACGCCGACACCGGTCAGCGTCGGGTGCGGCGCGGCGCCCCAATAATCCGGCAGAACTTTCCAGACCGTCTCGAACACCGACTCGGGATCAACAATGAAGACGGTCACGTCCACCACGTCGTCGAAGGTGCAGCCTGCAGCCTTCAAAATCGCGTTCAGGTTGTCGAACGCGAGCCGGACCTGCGCCTCCAGGTCGGGTTCGGGGGAGCCGTCCTCTCGGCTACCGACCTGCCCCGACACGAACAGGAAGCCGTTGGACCTCACGGCCGGAGAATAGCGGTTGCGTTCATACAGCGCCTGGCGCCCGGGCGGAAAAACGACGTCACGTTGTGTCATTGATGTGCTCCATCAGGGGGGCCACGCGACCCCGGGTTTAAAGATGAACTCACTTTAGGCCGCGACGTCTGCCGGATAAACAGGCAAGCCTGACCATCACTGTTCGTAGAATCCAAACAATCAACAACGCTTGGAGCCCGCATGGACCGTTTCGATGCAATGCAGGCCTTCGCCCGCGTGGTGGAAACAGGCAGCTTTACCAAGGCGGCCGAAACGCTCCATATGAGCAAGACCAGCGTGACCCAGCTGGTGCAGCAACTGGAGGCCAGGCTGCGCGTCCGGCTGCTGAACCGCACCACCCGCAAGGTCAACGTCACGGCCGATGGCGCCGCTTACTACGAGCGTGTGCTGCGCGTGCTGGCCGATGTGGACGACGCCGAGACCAGCCTGTCCAGCGCCTCGGCCTCGCCACGGGGCCGGCTGCGGGTGGATGTGCCCAGCCCGCTGGCCCGCATGATCCTGATCCCCGCCCTGCCCGCGTTTTATGCGCAGTACCCCGACATCCAGCTCGACATGGGCGTCAGCGACCGCATGGTGGACATCATCAGCGACAAGGTGGACTGCGTGGTGCGCGGCGGCGAACTCACCGACCTGTCGCTGATGGCCCGCCACGTGGGCGACCTGCAGCTCGGGGTCTATGCGGCACCGAGCTACCTGGCGCGTGCCGGCACACCGCTGCACCCGCGCGAGCTGGAGGACACGCACCACCGCATCGTGGGTTTCCTGTGGGCGCGCACCGGCAAGGCGGTTCCATACGCCATGCACACAGGCGATGAAAGCATCAAGGTGCAAGGGCGCTACGTGCTCTCGGTCGATGACGGCAACGCCTACCTCGCTGCCGGCCAGGCGGGCATGGGCGTACTCTGGCTGCCGGACTACATGGCAAAGGCGCCCCTGGCAAGCGGCGAACTGGTGCCGCTGTTCAAGGACTGGAAGCTGGACCCGATGCCGCTGTACATCGCATACCCGCCGAACCGGCATGTGAGTGCGAAGCTGCGGGTGTTTGTCGAGTGGGTGGCTGAGCTGATGGCGGAACGTGCGCCGGTTGCTACCCGACTTCGTCGATCTTGAATGCTTTTCAGCAATGAGGGCAGATGATTTCGCGCATAACTATTTTCCTTCCGCCTTAGACAGGATCTGCATAAGCATCTCCGGCACGGTCCCACCAGCCTTGAGTGTTGCCGTCCGATAAGCGAGTTGGTTCTTCGATAGGTTGATTCCCGCGGCAGCCGCGACGCCCGTGCAGGCTGTATCCCAATCGGGCCAGTTCGCGGACAAGAACGTTTCAAGATGATCCTCAAAGATCGCGACCTCGTCGGCAACGATGGCGGCTGGAAAATCCTCTTCAGGTCGACCGAAGTATTTGAGCACCGCGCGATTCGCCTTTACGTGGCTCTTTCGCTCTTCATCAACCTTGTCTGGCTTCTTGCCTTTGTTTACCGCACGCGCCTCAAATCCACCATCTGCATCAAAGAGCGCATAAACTGGAATTCCAATCGCTTTCAGGATCGCGTGCGCAAGAGGGATCGATGATTTGCCTCCTACGGGGACGATGGAGATGCCTGCGGCCTCAAACGATCCGAGTGAAGTCTTATCGCCAATTCCGTAGAACACTGACGCCTCTGTCGCGCCTTCCACCAGCAGTGCACGATGCGCGAAAAGCGCCACGGAAAGCTCGTTGGCAACAAACGCGTCCAGTTGGTTACCAATTCTTTCGGCGTCCAACACCCCATTCAGCGCGGCCTTCACGTCTGTTACTTTGGCGAAGTGGACGGTTACCACGGGATTCACGTCAGGCGACCTCGTCAGTCGCCTGACTTGGTCGAAATGTCGCGCCTCGAGAAAGTAGGGGCTATGAGTTGCATAAGTCACTTGGATGCGCTTGGCGGCGTCATCGGCGAGCGAGCGGAGCACCTTCGCGAACGTCTGGGCCTGAATCGGGTGCTGAAAAAGTTCTGGCTCCTCAATTGCAAGGCAGATGACGCCCTCTGCCGAAGCTGCACCTGACTGGGCCAAGAGTTGGAGCGCAGAGATCAGAAGCGTGCGCTGAAAACCATGCCCCTGCCGTTCCACAGCAGTGGGGGTCGCGCCATCGAGCACTGCCACCTCAAATGTGGTCCGAGGCGCCTTGAGTTCCACTTCCGCAGGAGAAACCGTAATAACCCGACCTGGCGAGTACGTTGCAACAACCTCATTAAGCTGTGCCGTCATGACATCGAGCTTCGCCTTGAACGTATCCTCGTAAACTTTTTGTTGCTTCGCGCGCGACTCCTCAACAATCTCAGCGATGGCCATATCAGCAGCAGCACGATCCACTGATCGCTCGAGTATCCGACTGATGATGCTCGATTTCCCGTCAATCGACTCTTCGCCAGCCCGGAGGTCGGCGGTGACCAACACAAAGTCGAAAAGACCACTCATCTTGCCTCCACTATTGAAGCCGAAGAAATTGGTCTGTAGCGTTTCGTGGACGTCGACAAGCTCTCCAGTGTGGGAGGACTCCCAAGCCGTCATAGCCTGATCAACGGCTGGCCCCGTCTTGGCTTCCGGGAGATTCAAATCCGGGCGGCTACTGAGGAGCGCAGCATATTGCTCCTTCTTGGCTGTCGCACCACTTGCTGCCTTGATCGGATTGAATTCTGGAAGCCCCTTTGCATTCGCCGAGAGCGCCTCAACGCCGTCAGGTGCCCGAAGCTTCCATGCTGTGAATGTGGCAGCACCGTCCGGCGCGTACTTTCCGAGTGCATCCCGATCCTTGTCCGTAAGGTCGGCGAAGGTGACCTGAACTTCAATATTCTCGGCAGTCGCCGGGAATGAGCAGTCTTTCTCCGTCAGCGAGCCAGGCTTGCCGTTAAAGAACCAGTCGAGCGCACGAAGCACAGTGGACTTGCCCGCACCGTTCGGACCAATAAAAGTTGTTACGGAATCGAAGGGAATCGTCACGTCTTTTAACGCGCGAAAGTTCTTGATGCGAACGGATTGAATTTTCATTTGAATTCTTCTCCCTTTTGGTTTTTCCGGAAATCAGATAGTTGTCCGGTGCCGATCCCTCTTAGACAAGCGCGCAAGAGCGCCTCCAGGGTAACGCTCAGCAACAGGCACACTTGGTGAGAACTGAGAACACGACGGAGTAGTCAGTGCCCCTTCCTTTGCCTCACTGCAACCTGTGCGACCAACTGTAACGAGAATTTCAGATCACTAGATCGACAAAAGATATGGAATATTTCCAGCGTTCACTTAAGAATGAAGCAGAAAACACTCTTTTGTAACCGTAAACATTCGCGCCAAGAAGCATTTACGGGGCAACGGAAGGTGTGAGCTCAAACACCCCCAACACGCTCGCCTGCCCGTTGAGCAACACCTCCACACGATGCACGCCCGCATGGTGCTTGCGCGTAGTCATTTCAGCGGTGGATACCGTCTTGCTCAAGCGCACCGTTTCCTTCGGTGACAGGTTCACCACCTTGAGCTTGAACACCTTGGCACTGGTCTTGCCGCTGGCCTTGACGTAGTGGATGCAGAAGTCCACCAGCACTTCCTGCGGCTTCGCGCTGGTGTTGGACACGTCAAACGCGATGTTGACCTTCTCGCCCATGGGCACACGCGCGGGCGTGATGCGGGCGTTCGACACTTCGACCTTGGCGCTTTGGCCGAAGCCCAGTACCTCGAGTGCGCCGGCCTCGCCGCGTTTGACGGCGGAGCGCAGCGCGTGCTGGACGATCCAGCGGCGCTCGTCGCTGGCGCCCTTAAGCCACTGCTTCGCGGTTTTCGCCAGCAGCTCCGGGTGGTCTTTGCCGATGTCGTTGAGGTTGTTGGCGACCGATCGGCGCACGTACAGCGCCGGGTCATCCTTGAGCAGTTCCAGCAGTTCAAGCACCGGCGCCGGGTTCTTCTGGAAAGATGGCAGGCGGCTGGCCCAGGGCAGGCGCGGGCGGCTGCCTTCGGACACCAGGCGGCGCACGTGTTCGCTCGGGTCGCTGGCCCATTGTTTGAAGCGCTTCAGCGTGGCGGCTTCGTGTTTCTGAAAAAAGGCGCGGATGCTGAACTCGGCGGTGAAGCGCTGCGTCAGCGCATGTTGCGCGCGCATGGACTCTTCGAAATGATCGAGCCCGAACTCGGCCACAAACATGGTGTGCGGCAGGTACAGGAAGGAACCCAAGGTCAGCCCCGCATCGCGCCCGTGCGGCTGGTCCAGCGAGGCCAGCAGGATGGCGACTGCCTTCGGATAGTCGGGCGGCAGATGCAGCTGCAGGGCGCGCGCGATGTGTTTGCCGCGTGGCATCAGGGCCAGGGCCTCATAACCCTTGAGCGCATCGGCGACAAACTTGCGCGATTCAAACGCCGGATGCACGGCCGTGATCATGCGCGCGATGGCTTTGGGCACATCCGCGCCGTACTGGTTGACGAGCGGCTCGGCCATGGGTTCAGTCCTCGAAAAAATGCACCAGCGCTTGCACCGTGTTGGCGGCCGCGCCGCGGTGCTGTGCCGAAAACTGCCGGCCGGCGGCCGCCGCGGCTTGCTGTGCGCTAGTCCGGCTCAGCATGGCGCGGGCGGCGCGCACGGCTTCGGCCATGTCGGAAACGCGGCGCGCGGCACCGGCGGCTTCGGCGAGTTCGGCGACTTCGGCAAAGTTGAACGTGTGCGGGCCCATGATGACGGGGCAGCCGCAGGCGGCCGCCTCGATCAGGTTCTGCCCGCCCAGCGGTGCAAAGCTGCCGCCCAGCAGGGCCACGTCGCTCATGGCGTAATACAGCGCCATCTCGCCCAGCGAGTCGCCGAGCCAGACATCGGCCGCGGCCGGCGGTGCGCCGTTCCAGCCGGAGCGGCGCGACACCGTCAAGCCGTGTTTTTCAACCAGCGCCTGCACCTCGTCAAAACGCTGTGGGTGGCGCGGCACGATCAGCAGCTGGAAGTCGGCAGCCGGCACCGGCTCGCCATCCGCTCTCTTTTCAGGAGCAGGTTGCGCCCGTGTGGAAAGGGCCAGGGCCGTTATTTGCTTCAAAAAATCGTCTTCCTCGCCCTCGCGCGAGCTGGCCAGCATCAGCACCGGGCGGCCCAGTGCCTGGCGCCATTGCCGGCCCAGCGCATGCTGCGCAGCGTCGGGCGCGGCGTCGAACTTGAGGTTGCCGAACACGCCCTGCACGGGCGCGCCGAGCGCGCGCAGGCGTTCGGCGTCGTTGTCGCTCTGCGCGTACACCGCCGCCAGCGCCGCATAGGCCGGCCGCGACAGCCGTGCGATGCGCAGCGCCTGCTGCAGCGACTTGTCGGACAGGCGCGCGTTGACGAGCACCAGCGGCACGCCGCGCGCCTGCGCGCCGGCCACGGTGTTGGGCCAGACCTCGGTTTCCATCAATAGGCCCAGGCGCGGCTTGAAGTGTGTGAAAAACCGTGCCACGGCGGCCTGGCTGTCCCAAGGCTGCCAGACCTGCACGTCGCCGGCGCGCAGCAGGCCCGCGCCCTCCGCCCGGCCGGTGGCCGTGCCATGGGTCAGCAGGATGCGCACCCCGGGCCACTGCGCGCGCAGGGCCGCCAGCAAAATGCCGGCGGTGCGGGTTTCGCCCAGCGACACGGCATGCACCCACACCAGGTCGGAAGCGGTTTCAGCAGCTTGCGTGTAATGGCCGAAACGTTCCTCGATGGCGTCGAGGTAACCCGGCTCGGCCAGGCCGCGCCTGCGCAGCTTGCGCCGCAAAAAGGGCTGGGCCGCCCACATCAGCAGTGAATAAAGCTGGCGGATCATCAGGGAAGCGGCGCCCATTCAGACACCTGCGCCGGGAGCGGCTGGCAACTGAGCCAGGCGTCCCAGACCGCCTGCACCGATGGGGTGGGCCGGGCGAAGACGCTGAGTTGGCGAGGGGCACCTGCGCCGGTCGGCCCAGCTGAACCAGATAGTGGCCCGGTGCGCCACGCCGTGTCGAAGTTGTAGATCTGCACATGCGGCAGGTCGAGCGCAACGGCAATGTGGCTCAGGCCGCTGTCCACACCGATGACACCGGCGCACTGCGCGAGGTGCTGCGTCAGCGCGTCGAGCGGAAGGCGGGGCCACACGATGACCTGATCTTCCGCGCTTCCAGCGTTCAAGCCCGCAGCGATCGCCTGACTCGTCGCCAGTTCGTCGGCACTACCGTGCGGCAGAGCAATGCGGTAACCCTGCGCCATCAGCTGCCGGCCCAGCGTGATCCAGTTGTCCAGCGGCCACTGCTTGTCGGCGCGCGAGGTGCCGTGCACGAATGCTACTGTTTCAGGAGCATCTTGCGCACGTTCCATAAGGGCTGAAGGCACTTTTAATCCAAAATCCGGAACCGGCGGCAAGGCGTAGCCCAGGGCGCGCGCGCAAAGCTCGCGTCCGCGCTGCATGGCGTGAATGTGCGGCGCCATGGCAATCGCCACGTCGGCGACCCAGCGTGTGGGCGCTTCGTAGGCCGAGCCTTCGGTCTGATTGGCCAGTGCGTAACGCTTGCCGCCCGGCGCCAGCCGGGCCAGGCGCGCCACCACGGCGGACTTGGTCAAACCCTGCAGGTCGATCACCGCGTCGTAGGGCTGGGCCTGCAGTTGCTTTTTGAAAACGTGCCACTCGGCCCGCGTGGCGGCCGCCAGCGGCGCTTTGCGCCAGCGGCGCAGCTCGCAGGAGATGACGTGCTGCACATGGCCGCTCGCCCGCAGCGGGGACAGCAGCGGCGCAAACGCCTGCTCCACCACCCAGTCGATCTGCGCGCCAGGACGCGCCGCCAGGATGTCCTGCACCACCGGCAGCGTGTGCACCACGTCGCCGAGCGACGAAAGCTTGACCAGGAGGATTCTCACTGCGCGGGTGAACTCAGTGGGCTGCGGCCGCAAAGCTGGCATCGGGCTTAACGCTGCGCAGCAGGCCCAGCATGTCGGCCTGGATACGCGCCAGTGCCTCCGGTGTGCGGCCTTCAAAACGCAACACCAGCACCGGCGTGGTGTTGGAGGCGCGGATCAGGCCGAAGCCGTCGGCCCAGTCGATGCGCACGCCGTCAATCGTGGAAATTCTGGCGCCGGCGTTAAGGGCTTCGCGCAGGGCGCTGCCGCCCGTGGGATCGGGACCCGCCGGCGACGGACCGGCATCGCGCATCGCCTCCATGGCCAGGGACACCAGCGCCTCCACCACGGTGTGCGGCTCGCCCTCGCGGCAGGCCACGTTGAGTTCGGGCGTGCTGAAGCTGGTGGGCAGGGCATTGAGCAGGGCGCCGGCGTCGGGCGCGCGGCTGACGATTTCCAGCAGGCGGGCGCCGGCATAGGTGCCGTCGTCAAAACCGTACCAGCGCTCCTTGAAGAAGATGTGGCCGCTCATCTCGCCGCCCAGCGGCGAATTGACTTCCTTCATCTTCGCCTTGATCAGCGAGTGGCCGGTGCGGTACATCATGGCCACGCCGCCGGCGGCTTCGATCTCGGGGGCCAGGCGCTGCGAACATTTCACGTCGAACACAATGGCGCCGCCCGGCGCGCGCGACAGCACATCGCGCGCAAACAGCATCATCTGGCGGTCGGGGTAGATGTTGTTGCCGTCACGCGTGACGATGCCTAGCCGGTCACCGTCGCCGTCGAAGGCCAGGCCCAGCTCGGCGTCGCCGGCCTGCAGCGCGGTGATCAGGTCCTTGAGGTTTTCCGGCTTGCTCGGGTCCGGGTGGTGATTCGGAAACGTGCCGTCCACCTCGCTGAACAGCTCGGTCACCTCGCAGCCCAGCGCGCGGAAGATGTCCGGCGCCGACGCCCCGGCAATGCCGTTGCCCGAGTCGATGACAATTTTCATCGGCCGCGTCAGCTTGATGTCGGCCACGATACGGTCGCGGTAGGCCGCGAGCACATTGACCTGGGTGATCTGCCCCACGCGGGCCGGCGCGGTCCAGCCTTCGGCTTCCATGCTGCGGCGCAGGGCCTGGATGTCCTCGCCGTAAATGGCGCGGCCCGCCAGCACCATCTTGAAGCCGTTGTAGTCTTTCGGGTTGTGGCTGCCGGTGATCTGGATGCCGGAGCTGGCCAGCGTGCTGGCCGCGAAATAAAGCATGGGCGTGGTGGCCATGCCGATATCGACCACATCCACGCCGCTGGCCACCAGGCCGTGCATCAGCGCCGCGCTCAGGGACGGCCCGCTCAGACGCCCGTCGCGACCCACGGCCACCGTCTGTTCACCCTGTGCCAGGGCAATGCTGCCGAAGGCCCGGCCCAGCGCCTCGGCAACCGGCTCGCTCACGGTGGAGGGCACCACGCCGCGGATGTCGTAAGCCTTGAAAATGGATGCGTCAAGCTGCATGGGGTGGGCACTCCTGGGGTTGCAAAACAGCGTCGATTGTAGGCGCCGGGCGCGCGCGGGAGATGTCCGGAAACGGCTAGTCAAAACCCGCCCGCCACGTATCATCCAGCCCATGAACCCGGAAGCCACCCCTCTCGCCGACGACGCCTGCTACCTCGCGCTCAAAGCGCGGGACGCCCGCTTTGACGGTCGCTTTTTTACGGGTGTTACCTCCACCGGCATTTACTGCCGGCCGGTCTGCAGCGTCAAGACCCCCAAACGCGAGAACTGCCGCTTCTTCGGCCATGCCGCCCAGGCCGAAAACGCGGGCTTCCGGCCCTGCCTGCGCTGCCGGCCCGAACTGGCGCCGCACTCGGTGGTCTGGTCCATCCAGGACGCCTCCTACATCCTGGCGCACCAGGCGGCCCGCCTATTAGATGAGCCCGAGGCCTGGACGGAAGCTGCACCTTCCGTCGAACTGCTGGCCGCCAAGCTGGGCATCAGCGACCGCCACGTGCGGCGGATTTTCGAGACGCAATTCGGCGTGTCGCCCATGCAGTACCTGCAGACGCGCCGGCTGCTGACCGCCAAGCAGCTGCTGGCCGACACCGCCCTGCCGGTCACGCAGATTGCGCTGATCAGCGGCTTCGCCAGCGTGCGGCGCTTCAATGCGGCCTTTGTCGACCACTACGGCCTGAACCCGACGCAGATGCGGCGCCAGGGCGCCACCTCGCCGGACACCGGCATCACCGTCAGGCTGGGCTATCGCCCGCCGTATGACCTGGCCGCGATGACGGGTTTCTTCAAAAAGCGGCAGATCAACGCTATCGAATTTGTAGCTGACAGCGCAGGCAACATGGGGATGGGACGCACTTTTCGTGTGGAGGTCGGCGGCAAGGTGCATGCCGGCTGGATTCACGCCAGCTTCGACGAAAGCCGCTGCCACGTCGCATTGCGCATCAGCGACTCGCTGCGTGAGGTGCTGCCGCTGGTGATACGGCGGCTGCGCGCCATGCTGGACCTCGACGCCGACCCGCAGGCCATCAACAGCGTGCTGCACGCCGCTTTTCCGGGCGGTGACGGCCTGCGCGTGCCCGGTGCGATGGACGGTTATGAACTCGCGGTGCGTGCGGTGCTGGGCCAGCAGATCACGGTGGCGGCCGCGCGTACGCTGGCGCAGCGCATGGTGGACAAGTTCGGCGAGCCGATTGAAACGCCCTGGCCCGCACTGACGAGGCTCTTTCCCGCCGCGGCGGTGCTGGCGCAGGCCAGCGGCGACGCGCTGGGCCAGCTCGGCATTGTCAGGCAGCGGCAGACCGCCATCGTCGGCATTGCCCAGGCCGTGGCCGACAAACGCCTGCAACTGCACGGCGGCGCCGACGTCAATGCCACGATTGCCGCTTTGAAGGCGTTGCCCGGCATTGGCGACTGGACGGCGCAGTACATCGCGATGCGGGCGCTGCGCTGGCCCGACGCCTTTCCGGCCGGCGACGTGGCGCTGCACAAGGCGCTCGGTGTGCAGGGGCTGAAAAACCCGGCGAAGGAAGCCGAGCTCGCCTCGCTGGCCTGGAAGCCCTGGCGCAGTTACGCCGTGATCCGGGCCTGGAGCGGGGCCATGCAGCCCAGCGGCTGACGGCGCCTGGGATCCATGCGTTCAGGGAATGAATCAGGCGCCTCGATTTCATTGGACGAAAATGCGCCGTCGCGCGAGGATCGGCGGCGAATGATCGAGGTTCTGTTTGTCCTGAATGCCCGCAAGGCGGACGACGTCTGAGAAGAAAGTTGTTTTGCTACTGAATTTATAGCTGGACACGCCCGCGCTTCAACGGGAAACACGCAAAAACAGCCTGAATGACAGGCAGAACCCGAAACCATTCAAAGGTGAACATCATGAAATTTACCCGCTCCATCGTTCAAACCACATTCCAGAGCCCGCTGGGCAAGATGATCATTGCCGCAACCGACAAGGGCCTGGCCGGGCTCTGGTTCGAGGGCCAGCGCCATCTCCCACCGGAACTGGTGGACCCTCCGGTCTGGCCCAGCGATCCGGCACATCCCGTTCTCCAGCAGGTGATGACCCAACTGACCGAATACTTTACGGGACAGCGCACGCAATTCGATGTACCGCTGGACCTGGCCTACGGCACGGCTTTCCAGCAATCGGTCTGGCAGGCGCTGCTGAAAATCCCTCAGGGCGGCACGGCCAGCTATGGCGAGGTCAGCGCGCGCATCGGCAAACCGTCTGCCGTGCGCGCCGTGGGCGCCGCTGTCGGCCGCAACCCGGTCAGCATCATCGTGCCCTGCCACCGCGTGATGGGTGCCAACGGCGCGTTGACCGGCTACGCCGGCGGGCTGGACCGCAAAACCGCCCTGCTGAAGCTCGAAGGCGTTCTTCAGGAGCACCTGTCTTGAGTTCAACATCTGCAAGTGCAGCCGTCGGCGCCCGCCCGAAACACTGGGCCATCGACTTCGTGCTGCTGGCCGCCATCTGGGGCTCGTCCTTCCTGTTCATGCGCATCAGCACGGTCGAGTTCGGCCCGTTGCCCACCGCCGCCGTGCGCGTCGCGATTGCCGCGGCCTTCTTGCTGCCGCTGGTGCTGCTGCGCGGGCTGGGCGCCACCCTGATAAAAAACTGGCGCCATGTGTTCCTGATCGGCATGTTCAATTCCGGCATTCCGTTTGCCTGCTTTTCGTTTGCACTGCTGTCGATCACGACCGGGCTGTCGGCCATTCTCAATGCCACTGTGCCGATGTTCGGCGCGCTGGTGGCCTGGCTCTGGCTCAAGGACAAGCCCAACCACTCGCGCCTGCTGGGCCTGGTCGTCGGTTTTGCCGGGGTTGCCATGCTGGCCTGGGACAAGGCCACCTTCAAGCCCGACGCTTCCGGTGTGGCGCCGGGCTGGGCCGTGCTGGCCTGCCTGTTTGCCTGCATCTGTTACGCGCTGTCGGCCAGCTACACCAAGCGTTACCTGACCGGGCTGCCGCCGCTGGTCACCGCAGCGGGCAGCCAGATCGGCGCCACCCTGGGCCTGGCGCTGCCGGCCCTGTGGCTGTGGCCGGCAAAGATGCCCGGCAGCAGCGCCTGGCTGGCCCTGCTGGTGGTGGGCGTACTCTGCACCGGCATTGCCTACATCCTGTACTTCCGGCTGATTGCATCGGCCGGACCGGCGCGCGCACTGGCCGTGACTTTTGTGGTGCCGGTGTTTGCGGTGTTTTACGGCGTACTGTTTCTCGGCGAGGCCGTCACGCTCTGGATGCTGCTGTGCGCCGTGGTCATCGTCTGCGGCACGGCGCTGTCCACCGGTCTGCTTAAAATCCCCCGATGAGTTCCGCACGCAAAACCAAGATCAAGCTCAAGCTCAAGGTCACCCGGCCGCGCAACCCGCTGGTCGTGCCGGCCCTGCAGCGCAAGGCGGGAGCGCACCGCAAGTCGCGCTCGGCCGCCCGGCACGCTGACAAAAGAGCCCTCGACAAGCAGTTGCGCGAAGACTGACCGGCAGGCCCTGGTGCGGGGTCAGTGCAGGGAGCCCGCCACCACATTGATGCTGAGCGCCAGGATCAGCATGTTGAAGGCGAAGGACAACACGGCGTGGACCGTCGTGAGCCGGCGCATCGCGCGCGAGGTCACCTGCACGTCGGACACCTGCGAGGTCATGCCGACCACATGTGCGTAATATAAAAAATCAAAATAGTCGGGGTCCTGCCCGCCAGGAAACAGCAGGCCGGCACCCGCTGGCTGCTTGCGTTTTTCTTCCTGGTAATAGCGGCGCGCGTAATGAAACGCAAAGATGGCCTGGATGAACAGCCAGGACGCCGCCAGGGCCGCCATCGACAGGGCAATCTGCAGCGTGCGCCCCACGCCAGAAAGGTCCCGGCTCTGCTGCATCATGAAAACGATGGCCGCCACACAGGCCAGGGTGGCCAGCAGCAATATCAGGAAAATCACCACGCCGGGCTCGTCCTGCGCCTGGGCGCGTTCGCGGGTGCCTTTCGCGTCAAAAGCCATGGCCAGCCACCAGGCCAGCAAGAGGTAGACGGCCACGCCCACACACCAGCCGAGCAAGCCGCGCAAGGGCCAGGCCAGCGGCAGGGGCAGCGCTGCCGTGGCCAAGCCCGCCGCGAGGCCATACATCAGGCGCTGCGGACCCGTGGTTTCGGAAAAATGTTTGCGCATGCGCCCATTGTGATGCCAGCGACAAGCGGCCTCAAGGCTTGAGGGACGCGGCTCACCGGCGCGTTGCGGGAGAAAGCAGGGGCTGGCAGCAAGGGCCGGAAGGCCTGCGATCTATTTCCTCTTCAGGCCTTCAATCACCAGCGCCGCCTCGATGTCGGCCTCCTGCAGCTTCAGGTTCTGTACCACCAGGTCAAAGGCAGCGCCCATCATGATGGCGCGGGTGCGTTCGGGAATCTGTTCCCAGTTCTCGGCCAGCTCGTTGATCAGCACCTCGGCCAGTGTGCCCATGTCAAACACCCGCCCCTCGGACAGGTCCGCCTGGTCCATCCGCTCGTGGAGCAGACGCATGACAAAATCCCGGTTCATTTTTTCTCCCTGATGGACGGTTCGGCGAAAAGATCGGCGCGCCTGTTTATATTTCATGCAATAACCTGACGAAGGTTACCGCGTCCGCGGGCGCCCTGCTCCCGGCGGCATGAAAAGCGCTGGCCATCCAGTGCAACAAGGTCGCCGGCACCTGCCTACAATGGCTAATTACCAGGCCGAGAGACCACCGCCTCCCCGGCCGGTCATCCCCACCGGATCACACATCTGCATGGAATTTTTCAAGCCATCCGTCCTCTGGGTCGTGGACTTCCACTACGAAGGCCGTGCGCGCCGCTGGTTCAAGGCCTTCGGCCCCAAGGACGATCCGTTCCAGAAAATGACGGACACCCTGAAAGACCTGTACGGCGACCGCGCCAAGCTGGCGACAGTGCGCAAGGCGACCGAGGAAGAGGAATTGCAGTATCTGCGGGGCGAAGAGCCGAAAAACAGCTACTGCCCGACCGGGCGCTGAACGGGAAATTCATGCGGCATGGCGCGCCGGCCGCATGAAATTTCCGGGGCTCATTCGCCGAGCCAGAACCGATCGCTTCTGTCCAGGAAATCGTGCACGTGGACCGTCACGGACTCCTCCTGGAGCAGGACCACGCTGTACTGCGGTGGTTCATGGCTGCCTGGAATATTCGTTGTTTCATCCAGCCTCAAGGCCACCTGGTGATTGGTGCCACGCATGGTTGAGAACGGGATGCCACGCCAGCTGCCGAAGATGGGCCGATGAATGTGTCCAAAGAACAAATGCCTGATGCGCTCGGTATGCCCCTGCAGCGCCGTCTTGAAAGGTCCAGTCTCCAGCAAGGCAATGCGGTCCATGGAGGGAATCCCCAGGGGAAACGCCGGATGGTGCATGAACAGCAACACCGGCCGGTCATCCTCCGCCAGCCGGTCGGCCAGCCATTGAGCGCGTTTTTCGCACAACACACCGTGGCTCACACCGGGTTCGTTCGTGTCCAGGAAGATGCCGCGATACTCGCCAATGGGCGCCTCGTACTGAACAAAACCGTTCGCATCGGTCTGTACCTGCGGAAAAAATTCCCGGAAATTGGCGCGGTTGTCGTGGTTGCCCAGGATGGGCAGGACAGGCATCGGCAGCCGGGCCAACTGCTCGGACAGCTGGCGGTAGGCGTCCCGATGGCCCACATGCGCCAGGTCGCCCGTGACCACGCACAAGCTGGCGTCGGAATGGTCCTGGATGACACTGTCCAGGCAACGTGCCAGTCGTTTGCAGGGGTCCAGCCCATAAAGGGCATGGCCCTGCTCGACGAGGTGGGTATCGGTGATGTGAATGAACTTCAGCACAACAGCTCCTGATCAGCGTGGCAGCAAGGCTTGCACAGCCTTGCTCATGTCGGCCAGCGCGGCCTCGGGCTGGGCCGCTTTCGACACCACGGTCTGCAGGCGGTCCTTGATGACGTCCGTGATCTTGAGCCCGTTTTCGCCGGGGAAAGCGTACCAGCCCGTCAGGACGGGCAGTTGCTTGACGGCGGTGAGGTAGTTCGGGTTCTTCTCATAAAACGGCTTGAGCATGGTGGCGTCGTTGGCGGGAATCAGGTTGGCGGGGAAATAGCCCGTTGCCTTCACCATCGACGTGGCACCCAGGGGACCCGTGGCAAATTTGATGTATTCCCAAGCGGCCTTCTGCTTGGCCGGGTCCTTGGCAAACATCATTGCCACGTTGCCACCGGCAGGCAGGCGCCCGACACCTGCCTGGATTGGGAAGCGCGCAGTACGCACCTCGAACCGGTTGCCGACCTCCTTCATCACGCTGCCCAGGTTGGACGTGGAATGCGACCAGATGGCGAGATTGCCGGACACGAAATCCTGCCGCGAGGTGGCCGACGACACATCACGCATGGTCCCCTCGTTGACCATCTTCGCCAGGGTCTGGATGGCTGTCTTGCCGGGCGCGCCGTCGAAAGCCACCTTCTTCTCGTCAACGCTCAGCATCGTGCCGCCGTTCGAAAACACCAGCGCCTGCCACATCCAGTTGCCGGTGATGTCCCAGTCAAAATGAAACCCGTGCGTGCCGGGGCCACTGGCCTTGGCCTTGCGACCCAGCTCGAAGATGCCGTCCCAGGTGGCGGGAAACTGGTCCACGTTGCCGCCGGCCTTGCGAATCAGGTCGGCGTTGAAATAGATGATGGGCGTGGACAGCGCAAAGCCGACGCCAACCTGCTTGCCGTTGACCTGGCCCAGCGAGAGCAACGCCTGGTCGTAACCCATCTGGGACCAGTCTTTTTCCGCCTTGATGACGGGCGTCATGTCGACGGCGATGCCGCGATCCGCGAAGATGCGCTGGCGGTTCAGCCCCTGGTAGGACACGTCGGCCAGCTGATTGGTGACCGCCTGGCGCAGGGACTGCTGGGTGGCTTCCTCGTAGCCCGGGCTCGGGGCGCGAAAAGTGACCTTGTATTGGGGAAATTTCGCCATGAAGTCCTGGGCGATTTTTTCGTGGACTTCCTTGAAGAGCTGGGGAATGGAATAGTCAACCACGATTTCAACAGGCTGCTGGGCTTGTACCAAACCACAGGTCATTAGCGCGGCGGCCGCGATGGATTTCAGAAAAACACGTTTCATGGGATTTACTCCTGGATGGATGAACTAACCTTTGACGCCGGTGAGCGTCACACCTTCAATAAAGCGCTTCTGCGCTGCGATAAAAAACAAAACCAGCGGTGCGGTGATCAGCACCGTGCCTGCCATCAAGGGGCCGTAATTGGTGCCGGCCTCTTCGTTGCGGAAAAACATGGTTCCGAGCGGCGGCGTGGCAAGCTCGGGCGAGGCGATGACCAGCAGCGGCCAGAAATAGTCGTTCCAGTGCCAAACCACGGAAAAAATGGAGAAGGCAAACAGGGCCGGAATCGCGGTCGGCAGCATCACCCGCCAGACCAGTTCCAGCTCACTCATGCCATCCAGGCGCGCAGCGTGAATCAGGTCGTCGGGCACCGTGCGAAAGAATTGCCGCATCAGGAAAATGCCAAAAGCCGAGATGACGAACGGCACAATCAGGGCCGACAGGGTGTTGAGCAGGCCCAGGTGATGCAGCATCACGTAGATGGGAATGGCCGTGGCCTGATGGGGAATCATCAGCGCCAGCAGCACCAGGCGCCAGGCCCAGGTCTTGCCCCGGAAGTCGAGTTTGGCAAAGGCGTAAGCCGCCGGCAGCGCCACCACGATCTGCAGAACCAGAATGGCCGCGCAGACGACAATGCCGTTCCAAAGATAGCGCAGCAAGGGCACCTTGGTCAGCGCCTGCGTGTAGTTTTCAACCCATGCCAGCCTGCTTGGCAACAGGGAGAATTCCCGCGTGAAAATCTCGTCGGCCGGCTTCAGGGAGGTCAGCACCATCCAGATGAACGGGGCAAGAAAGATGGCGGCGCCGGTCATCAGCACCAGATGGCGCAAGCTGCGAAAGAGGATGGACGGGCTCTTCATCAGTAGTGGGTCTTTCGTTCCATGGCCAGGTGCTGCAGCTGGGTCAGAAAAAAGATGCCTGCAATGAACACCACCGTCATCGCACTGGCATAACCCATGCGGAGAAAACTGAAACCTTCCGAATAGATGGTGTGGAGCAGAACTTCGGTGGCCTTGTTGGGGCCGCCCTTGGTCAGCACATGCACGGTGTCGAACACCTGCAGGGCCCGGATGGCGCAGACGGTGACGACAAAAAGTGTGGTGGGACCCAGCAGCGGCCAGGTGATGCGCCGGAAGCGGTCCAGGGGATGCTCGATGCCATCGAGGGCACCGGCGTCGCGGATGTCCTGGGGAATGCTCTTGAGCCCTGCCAGGAAGAGGACAAGGGCCAGTCCGGACATCTGCCAGATGCCAATCGCGGCGAGCGAGTAAAGCGCGGACCGGCCGTCATTGAGCCAGTTGCGAGGCTCCATGCCCAGCAATCCAAGCGCCTGGTTGACCAGGCCCACGCTGGGGTGCAGCAGGAATTGCCAGACGACTGCCATGGCGATCAGGGTGGAGGCCACCGGCATGAAAAATGCCGTTCTGTAGAAGGTACGGAGTTGGGTGTCCGATTCAATCAGCAGGGCCGCCCCCAGGCCGATGGTGATCGAGCCCAATGTCACCACGACCAGGTACGTGAGTGTGTTCGAAATCGATTTCTGAAAGACCGGGTCGGCCAGCAGCTCGCGGTAGTTCGCCAGTCCGACCCAATCCAGGGTCGCGGCGCCAAATTGCCAGTTGGTCAGGGACATGACCGCCACGATGGCGACGGGCACCACAAGCAGCATCAAGATGAGGACCGTCGCTGGCGTGAGCAACAGGGCGGTGTGGAGCGGATTGACTCGCATGGTCCTGCCTCAGGCGGCTTTGCTCATGACAGGCGGGAGGGCTTCAAACGGTCGGCGCTGGCCATTGGCATCGAACAGATGGATTTCACCAAAGGGCACTGAAACCCGTAGCGTCTGGCCCACCCGGATCGCCGGGCTGTTGGCGGGGAAACAAAATACGCAGGCGTCTTCGATGCCATCGACCTGGAGCGATGCAATCAGTTCAGCGCCGGTGTATTCCACATTCACCAGGGTGCCTTCAACTTCCAGTCCGTCCACGGCCTCCAGCGTTCCGGCCTGGGGTCTGAACGCAATGCGGCAGGGGCCGGCCTTGCCATGGGAATGACCGACCAGCCGGCCTTGCGCCCACACGACACCATGCGCTTTGACCTCGCCGTCGAGCAGGTTGATGCGCGGCGCCCCCACAAAGCGGGCAACGTCGAGGTTGGCGGGCCGTGTATAGATCTCCTCGGGTGTTCCTAGCTGCAGAATGCGCCCTTCCCGCATCACCGCGACACGGTCCGACATGGACATGGCTTCATGCTGATCGTGGGTGACGTAGATGAAGGTCACGCCCAACTGGTCATGAAGCTGACGGATTTCCCCGCGAAGTGTCTGGCGCAGGTTGGCGTCGAGGTTGGACAGCGGTTCGTCAAAAAGGAAAACCGCCGGTCTGCGCACCATGGCGCGAGCGAGGGCCACGCGCTGACGTTGACCGCCGGACAGTTGCGCGGGCTTTCGTTCCCACAGCCCGTCGATGCCGAGGCTCTGCGCCACCTTGCGGGCATTCGCCTGCGCCTCGGCCTTGATGCGGCGTGTGTTGGCCGAAAACAATCCCGCACCCGGCAGCCGCCCCCAGAATCCGAGGCCGCGCATCAGCAAGGGCGTGCAGATGTTGCCCCCCACCGTCATGTGGGGATACAGCGCGTAGGACTGGAACACCATGGCACAGTCGCGCTGACTGGGCGACAAGGCCAGCAGGTCGCGCTCGCCCAAGCGGATCGACCCTGAATCGGGCTGGTCCAGCCCGGCAATCAATTTAAGCAAGGTGGACTTGCCGCAGCCCGACGAGCCCAGCAGCGTCAGGAACTCGCCATCCCTGACGGTCAGGTCCAGCCCCTTGATGACCTTGGTGTTGCCGAATTGCTTGGTGAGTCCGGAGATATGAATGTCAGGCATGGCAAGCCTCCTTGTTGGCTGATTGGCGGCCGAGCACCCAGCTTGTGAACTCGTTGTAGTCGCTGAAACTCGTCATGTGGGGCAACAGGTCACCGGGGTGCACTGCATAGCCGCCGAGATGTGCGGCAAAGCCAACCTGCGACAGGCGGGCGCAAGAGGCGTCCATGTAGGAGTCGCCCACCAGCAGGGCTGCCCCGGCCGGTATCCCCATGCGCTCCAGAACCATGAGCAGAGGGTCTGCGGCGGGCTTGGGACGTGGCGCATCTCCCATTCCCACGACGATGTCGAAAAGGCCGGCAATGCCAGCCTGCGTCAACAACACGTCCGTCGAGGCCCGGTCCCGGTTGGTACAGATGCCAAGCTTCATGTCGAGCGCCTGGAGCGCCAGCAATGCCTCGTGCACGTGGTCAAACAGGGGCGCTGCCGGCAGCCATCGCTGCATGTACTGGTCCAGGTACTCGTCTTCAAGCTGGCGCGCCAATCCCGGTTCCACAGGCGACGCCTGAAGGGCAATGGACTGGCGGAACATGGGCCTCAACCCTTCGTTGAGCGCCGCACGCAGAAACGGTGTGGCGACTTCGCGAAGGCCGGCCTGCACCAGCACACTGTTGGCAGCCGCTGAAAGCGATGGCAAGGTATCAAACAGGGTGCCATCGACGTCGAAAATGATTGCTCGAAATTGAGCGTTTTTGTTCATAACGCGAATGCTACGAACACAAAATGTCAATTTCATGACTCACTAGGCATTTTTTGTGGATTAAAAATGTTCTCTGTTGTTTGTTTCTGGTTTCTAATACCCCAAATCTTTCCACCTGGATCCGCATGCTCAAAGCCGCCCGTCACAAGGAAATCGTTGCCCTGCTGCAAAGCGGTGGGGTGGTCGAAGTCAACACGCTGGCCGACAGGTTCCAGACCTCGCCCATCACGATCCGGCGCGACCTGATCGAACTCCACGAACGGGGGCTGGTTGAGCGAACCCGTGGCGGCGCCGTTTCCGGCGAGGTCATCGCCGAGGGTTGGGCCCGTTACGAAAGCATCAGCTACGCGGAACGCGAGCGGGAAAATGTCCGGGAGAAGCGCGCGATCGCCGAGCTAGCCGCACAGCATGTTTCTGACGGTGACTGCATTCTGGTCAACGCGGGGACAACCTCACGGCATTTGGCCGAGGCTTTGCGCGGTCATCAAAACCTGCATGTCGTGACCAACGGACTGACGGTCGCCATGGAGTTCGCCAGAAGCCGGAACGCTTCTGTCTATCTTTTGCCGGGCACCGTTGACTTCAAGAAAATGGCGACCGTTTGCCGTCCTGCGCCCGGCACCTTTGACGACATCTCGGTTCGTGCCGCTTTTCTTGGCGTCAACGGCATCTCGCCTTCGGGGGGTATCGCCATGCTTTCGCCAGAGGAGGCCGCCATGAACCGGGCCTTCATCGACGCGGCGCAGACTGTCACCGTGATGGTGGATTCGTCGAAGTTCCACTCTCAGGCCATCTTCCGGATTGCCCATCTGGACAGAGTAACGCGCATCATCACCGATGCGGGCATCGACCAGAACATCAGGGACGAACTCGAGAAGTTGAGCGTGGAGGTGCTTGTAGCGTCGCCGGATGATGCGTCATCATGAAGCGAGCGGAGTTGAAACGGCTTCGCCCCGCGTTTCGCGCGGCGGCCGTCAGTACCTGAAGCGCTTGCGCGAAGGGATGCCCAAAGCAAAAAGGGTTTGCTTCTATTTTCATAGCAGCAAACCCTTCAATACTGGCGGAGTGGACGGGACTCGAACCCGCGACCCCCGGCGTGACAGGCCGGTATTCTAACCAACTGAACTACCACTCCTGGTAGCGACAACTTTCGCTCTTGCGAGCCAAGTCGCCTGCTTGCGCAGGCTTGTTATCAACTTGTGCCTTGTTCTTCACATCGCTGTGAAGAATTCTGGCGACCCTAAGGGGATTCGAACCCCTGTAGCCACCGTGAAAGGGTGGTGTCCTAGGCCTCTAGACGATAGGGTCTAAACCTTGGAACTTCCGTCAGCAGGCTTTTTGTTTTTTACACAAAGACCTGCCTAAAAACTCTATTCAAAAAAACTTTTCGACCATTTAATGGTGGAGGTAAGCGGGATCGAACCGCTGACCTCTTGCATGCCATGCAAGCGCTCTCCCAGCTGAGCTATACCCCCCTGTTGCAAGTTTCCTTGCAATCGTCGAGCCTTGAATTATAGCCCGAAAATCAGAGCCTTTTCAAGTGGACGAGACGCGCAATCACGTTTTCCCTGTCCATCAATGACAAAAAAGCATCCAGCGACGGCGTTTGCTGGCGCCCGGCGACCAGTACCCGCACCGGCATGGCCAGTTGCGGCATCTTCAGGCCCTTGTCCAGCAGCACCTGCTTGATGGCGGCCGCAACCGCCGGCTTGTTCCACTCGCAGCTGGCCAGCAACTCCGCGAGCTGGTACACGGCCGGCGCCACATCCGCCGGCACATGGGCCTGGATGTCTTCAGCACTGACCGGCTCATGGCTGACCAGCACGCCCATCCAGTCGGCCAGTTCCACCAGGGTGCTGCAACGGTCTTTCAGCAGGGCGCAGGCCGCCACGCGCCGGCTTGCATCGAGGCTGGCCAGCGCATGCGCGTTGAGGAAGGGCAGCACAAGTTCGGCGAGCCTGTCGTCGGCCAGGGCCTTGATGTGCTGGGCATTGACCCAGCGCAGCTTCGTTTCGTCGAACTGGGCCGCGCTCTTGCCGAGGTGGTCGAGGTTGAACCATTGCAGGAACTGTTCGCGGCTGAAGATTTCATCGTCGCCGTGACTCCAGCCCAGGCGCGCCAGGTAGTTGACCATGGCATCAGGCAGGTAGCCTTCTTCGGCGTACTGCGTGACCGCCTTGGCACCGTGGCGCTTGCTCATCTTTTCGCCTTGCTCGTTGAGCACGGTCGGCAGGTGGGCGTAGACCGGCACCTCCTTGCCCAAGGCACGGAAGATGTTGATCTGGCGCGGCGTGTTGTTGATGTGGTCGTCGCCGCGGATCACATGCGTGATCGCCATGTCGAGATCGTCGACAACCACACAGAAGTTGTAGGTCGGCGTGCCGTCGGGCCGCGCAATCACCAGGTCGTCGAGCTCGTCGTTGCTGATCTCGATGCGGCCCTTGACCTTGTCGTCCCAGACCACCGCGCCGTCCTGCGGGTTCTTGAAACGCAGCACCGGCAGCACGCCTGCGGGAACCGGCGGCAGGGTCTTGCCGGGCTCGGGCCGCCAGGTGCCGTCGTAACGCGGCTTCTGCTTTTCAGCCATCTGCTTTTCGCGCAGGGCATCAAGCTCGGTCATGCTCATGTAGCAGGGGTAGACATGGCCTGCGGCCTGCAGCTCGGCCAGCACCGCCTTGTAGCGGTCCATGCGCTGCATCTGGTAATAAGGGCCTTCGTCGTAGTCCAGGCCCAGCCAGCGCATGCTTTCGATGATCACGTCCACCGCAGCCTGTGAGGAACGCTCGACATCCGTGTCTTCAATGCGCAGGATGAAGTCACCGCCGGTGGCGCGTGCAAACGCCCAGGGGTAGAGCGCCGAGCGGATGTTGCCGAGGTGGATGAAGCCTGTCGGAGAAGGCGCAAACCGCGTTCTTGTTTTTGATGTCATGTGAGGGTGCCCAGGCCGCGCAGCAGGTCGGCCTTGATGTCTTCAATATGCTCCAGGCCCACGGCCACGCGGATCAGGCCCTGCCCGATGCCGGCGGCCTGCCGCTGCACTTCGGTCAGACGCCCGTGCGAGGTGGTGCCAGGGTGGGTGATGATGGTCTTGGTGTCGCCCAGGTTGGTGGCGATGCTCAGCACGCGTGTGCTGTTGATGACATGGAAAGCATTGGCGCGTGCGGTGTCGGGGTCGTTGCCCACAACGTCGAACGACACCACCGCACCGCCCTGCCCCGACTGCTGGCGCATGGCCAGTTCGTGCTGCGGATGGGATGCCAGACCCGGGTAATAAACGCGTGCCACGCCGGGCTGCGCTTCCAGCCAGCGGGCCACGGCCAGCGCATTGGCGCACTGTGCCTGCATGCGGATGCCCAGTGTTTCGAGCCCCTTGAGCACGACCCAGGCATTGAAGGGCGACAGCGTCATGCCGGCGGTGCGCACGACCGGGCCAAAGACATCGACGATCAGCTTCGACGGGCCGCAGATCGCCCCGGCCATCACGCGGCCCTGGCCATCGAGGTACTTGGTGCCGGAGTGGATCACCAGGTCAGCACCCAGTTCAGCCGGCCGCTGCAAGGCCGGTGTGCAGAAACAGTTGTCCACCGCCAGCAGCGCACCGGCGCCATGCGCGAGATCGGCCAGGGCGGCAATGTCGCAGACGTCGGTCAGCGGGTTGGTTGGTGTTTCGGCGAACAGCAGTTTGGTGTTGGGCTTGATCGCAGCTTTCCACTCGGCCACATCGGTCTGGGAAACAAAGGTGGTCTCGACGCCGAACTTTCCGAATTCACGGCCAATGAGTGTCAGCGTCGAGCCGAACATCGAGCGCGAACACACGACGTGGTCGCCGGCCTTGAGCAGGCCCATGCACATCATGAGGATCGCACCCATGCCGGTCGAGGCGCCTATGGCGGCTTCCGTGCCTTCCAGCGCGGCCAGCCGGCGCTCGAAGCTGCTGACGGTGGGGTTGGACGTGCGGCCGTAGGTGTAGCCGTCCTCGGTGCCGGCAAAACGCCGGGCCGCGGTTTCGGCGTCGGGTTGCACGAAACCGCTGGTCAGGTAGAGCGCTTCGGAGTGTTCGCCGTATTGGCTGGATTCCAGCGCCACGCGCACGGCCAGCGTGTCGCGGTGCAGGTTGTCGGGCAATTTTCTGTCGGCCATGCTCAGGCTTCCTGGGGGTTGGGCAACGCCAGGCGCGAGACATCGACGTCGCCCTCTTCGCTGCTGTCGATCCGTTGCTCGTTCATTTTGGCAATGCTCTCGGGTGTGATGTCGCCGGTGATGTAGACGCCGTCGAAACACGAGGCGTCAAAGCCGTCGAGCTTGCCGTTGAGCGAACCGATGGCGCGTTTCATGCCTTCGACGTCCTGGTAGATCAGCGCATCGCAGCCGATGGCGACGCGGATTTCCTCGACCGTGCGGTCATGCGCCACCAGCTCGGCCGCGGTCGGCATGTCGATGCCGTAGACGTTGGGGTAACGCACCGGCGGCGCGGCGCTGGCCAGGTAGACCTTCTTGGCGCCGGCATCACGCGCCATCTGCACGATCTCGCGGCTGGTCGTGCCGCGCACGATGGAGTCGTCGACCAGCAGCACGTTGCGGCCCTTGAACTCGCTGGCGATCACATTGAGTTTTTGTCGCACGGATTTCTTGCGCACGCCCTGGCCCGGCATGATGAAGGTGCGGCCGACGTAGCGGTTCTTCACAAAACCCTCACGGTAGGGAATGCCCAGCAGGTGCGCGAGCTGCGTCGCGCTCGGACGGCTGGATTCCGGAATCGGAATGATCACGTCGATTTCGTTGGGCGGCACGGTGGACACCACACGTTTGGCCAGCGTCTCGCCCAGGTTCAGGCGCGCCTGGTAGACCGAGATGCCGTCCAGCACCGAGTCGGGCCGCGCCAGGTAGACGAATTCGAAAATGCAGGGCATGAGCTGCGGATGGGCCGCGCACTGCTCGGCGTGAACCGTGCCTGCCATGTCCACAAACACTGCCTCGCCCGGCGCAATGTCGCGCTCGAACTGGTGGGCCGTGCCTTCCAGGGCCACCGACTCGCTGGCCACCATGACGGTGTTGCCGCTGTCGTTCTGTCCGTGGCCCAGGCACAGTGGGCGAATGCCGAAGGGGTCGCGAAAAGCCAGCAGGCCGTGGCCAGCAATCAGCGCCACCACGGCATACGAACCCTTGATGCGCTTGTGCACGCCGCGCACGGCCGCGAACACGTCGGCGGGCGTGAGCGGCAGGCCGCGCGTGGTTTTTTCCAGCTCATGCGCCAGCACGTTGAGCAGCACTTCGGAGTCGCTGTCGGTGTTGATGTGGCGGTGGTCGGTGTTGAACAGTTCCGCCTTGAGTTCGGCCGCGTTGGTCAGGTTGCCGTTGTGCGACAGCACCAGGCCGAACGGCGCGTTGACGTAAAACGGCTGCGCCTCGTCTTCGCTGAAGGCGTTGCCGGCCGTTGGGTAACGCACCTGGCCCAGGCCCACGTTGCCCGGCAGCGCGCGCATGTTGCGCGTGCGGAACACGTCGCGCACCATGCCCTTGGCCTTGTGCATGAAGAACTTGCGTCCCTGCTGCGTGACAATCCCGGCCGCATCCTGACCGCGGTGCTGCAGCAGAAGCAGCCCGTCGTAAATCAGCTGGTTCACCGGTGCGTTACTGACAACGCCAACTATTCCGCACATACATTTCCGTTCATCAATTCGACAATCATTAGAGGTACTTTGCAAACTGTTCGGGCAACACCGGCTTCAGGCCCTTGACCGCCGCGGTCAGCACGCCGGCACCCACGGACTCCTGCCACCAGGCGCTGGCCTTGAACGCAGTCATGTTGACGACCACCGTCACCGCCAGCAGCAGGATCACCCCGCGCACCAGGCCAAAAGCCGCCCCCAGGGTCCGGTCCACCGGCCGCAGGCCGATGGCCTCCACCAGCTTCTTGAACAACACCGCCAGCAGGCCCGCCAGAAACACGGACACAATGAAAATCAGCACAAAAGCCGCGGCGTAACGCACCGGATCGGACGCACTCTGCAGCGGCAGCACGGCAGCCACCGCCGGCGCAAACCATTGCGCAATGTAAAACGACAGCGCCCAGCCGAGAACAGAGAGGATTTCGTACACCAGACCCCGCCACGCGCCGATGATCAGCGACACCACCAACACCCCCAAAAACGCCCAGTCAGCAACAGCCACGCTACAAGGTCAGGATGGCAGCCGGCAAATCAAGGCCTTTGATCTTGCTGGCCGCCTTGTCGGCATCGGCCTTGCTGGCAAACGGCCCGACCCGCACGCGGATGCGCTTGCCGTCCTTGGTCTCGGCCACCTGGGTGTAGGTCTTGAGCCCCGCCCGTTCCAGTTTCTGGCGCACTTCCCGAGCCTTGTCGGCATCGGCGAAAGCGCCGACCTGCACCACCAGGCGGCCTTCCGCCTCGGCCGGCGCGGCCTTGGCGGCGGGCGCGGCGGCAGGCACCTTGCCTTCGAGCAGGGCCTTGGCACGGGCACTTTCGTCGCCGGCAGGCGCCGTTGCGGGCGTTTTGGCTGCAACCTTGGGCTCTGGTTTGGATTCCGGTTTCGGTTCGGGTTTTGCTTCTTTTTTGATAGCGGTCTGCGCAGGTTCGGCGGGCGCCTCAGCCTTTTTTTCCGTGATGATTTCTTCGCGCGGCGAAAGGCTGGTCGGCGTGGCGACCTTCTCGCTGCCCGCCGGTGCGGCGCTGGCGGCAACGGCCGGCGCTGTGGCCGGCGCCGGCATCACCAACGGCTTGACGCCACTCTTGGCAGGAATCTCGATCGGAATATCGACAGCCACCGGCCGCGGCTGGGTGTCGAACAACAGGGGAAAACCGATCACCCCGGCCAGCACCAGCACCACCGCACCGATCAGGCGGTGCTTGGCGCGTTTGCGCATCACTTCCACGCTCTCGGTCTGGGCGGCAGACCCGGCGGCTGCAGAGGGTTGGCCCCGGCGAAAGTTGAAAAACGGCATGGCGATGACGGTATCCGTTAGGTATCGGTTGATGAAGCGTGGCGCTCAGGCGCAGCGTGCGGAGCGAAAAGACGCGGCAGGCCGTCCTTCAAAACACCCCCCACCGTATAGAACGATCCGAACACCACAATTCTATCAGTGGGGTCTGCGGCGGCGACGGCGGCCTGCAGGGCCTGCACCGGGTCGGCATACACGCCGGCACGGGCATCCTGGCGGGTGTTCAGCGCCTGCCACCTGGCCAGCAAATCGTCGGCTTTGGCCGCTCGGGCCGTCGGCAGGTCGGTGAAATACCAGCGGTCCACCAGCGGCCCCACCCGCTTGAGCATCTGCGCCAGGTCCTTGTCGGCCATGGCGCCGAACACGCCGTGGGTGCAGGGGTAAAAACCCATGGCGTCGAGGTTCTCGGTGAGCGCCGCCACCGCGTGCGGGTTGTGCGCCACGTCCAGCACCAGCGTCGGCTGACCGGAAATGATCTGGAAGCGCCCCGGCAACTCCACCATGCCCAGCCCGTTGCGCACCGCCTGCGCGGTCACCGGCAGGCGGTCGCGCAGGGCCGTCAGCGCGGCCAGCACGCCCGAGGCATTGACCAGCTGGTTGGCGCCGCGCAGGGCCGGGTAGGCCAGGCCGGCGTAACGGCGACCGCGCCCGGCCCAGGCCCACTGCTGCTTGTCACCGGAGAAGTTGAAGTCATGGCCTAGGCGCCACAGGTCAGCGCCCACTTCGGCGGCATGATCCAGCACGCTTTGCGGCGGCACCGGGTCGCCCACGACCGCGGGCTTGCCGGCGCGCATGATGCCGGCTTTCTCGCGGCCTATGCTTTCGCGGTCCTTGCCCAGCAGTTCGGTGTGGTCGATGTCGATGCTGGTGATCAATGCGCAGTCGGCATCCATGATGTTGACCGAGTCGAGTCGCCCGCCAACCCCGACCTCCAGAATCACCACGTCCAGGCCGGACGCAGCCATCAGGCTGAAGATGGCGAGCATGGTGAACTCGAAATAGGTCAGCGAAATGTCGCCGCGCAGCGCCTCGACCCGCTCGAAATGCGGCAGCAGCTGGTCGGCGCTGGCCATCTCGCCGCGCAGGCGGCAGCGTTCTTCAAAATGCACCAGGTGCGGCGAGGTGTAGACGCCGGTGCGGTAGCCGGCCTGCCCGAGGATGGCTTCGAGCATGGCGCAGCTCGACCCCTTGCCGTTGGTGCCGGCGACGGTGATGACCGGACAGTCAAAACGCAGCGCCATGCGTTCGGCGACGCTGCGCACGCGCTCCAGTCCGAGGTCAATGGCGTGGGGGTGCAGGCGCTCGCAGTGCGCGAGCCAGTCTTCTAGGGTGGTGGGCTTGTCCATGGAAGCGGTATTGTCGTCGCTGCCGCGCCACGCCCCTTGTTGGTGCGGACCCGACCGTACCCCGGATGGGGTTGCACAGCTATCAAATTCATAGCTACCTGCGCCCGTCCCTCAAGGGGAAAGAGCCAATTTGATGCCAAACCATGCGAAAATGAAGACATGATCACTGTTTACGGCATTCCCAATTGCGACACCGTCAAAAAAGCCCGCGCCTGGCTGGCTGCGCACGATGTTGCCCACACTTTTCATGACTTCAAAAAAAAGGGCGTGCCGGCAGACCGGCTCACCGCCTGGGAGCGCGCGGTGGGCTGGGAAAAACTCGTCAACCGCCAGGGCACGACCTGGCGCAAGCTGGACCCGCAACTGCAGGCCGCCACGGTGGGCGCGGCCAGCGCCCAGGCCCTCATGCTGGCGCAGCCCAGCGTCATCAAGCGCCCGGTGGTGGACTGGGGTGCGCAGATCACGGTCGGTTTTGACGAAAAAAGCTGGTCTGAACGGCTTTGAAACGGCCGGGCCACGGGCCAGCTTTACAGGGCTTTACTGAACTTGTGTGCACCAAATTCACTCTGAATCATTAAACTGGTAGCCGTCGTTTTGGCCTCCCCGGTCGGGGCTCCTCCAGCAGGCTGAAAAGGGATTTGAACCATGAAAAAAGCACTTGTTTTATCCGCTGTTGCCGCAGCCTCCGGGCTGTTTGCCGTCAACGCGTCGGCCACGGACATCCTGGCGCGCGTGATCTCCAGCACCCCGGTGGTCCAGCAGGTCAGCGTGCCGCGCCAGGTCTGCAGCATCCAGCCCATGATCACCGAAGCCCCGCCCTCGGGCGCCGGCGCCGTGATGGGCGCCCTGGCCGGTGGCGCCATGGGCAATGCCATCGGCGACGGCGGCGGGCGCGCCCTGGCCACCGTGATCGGCCTGGTCGGTGGCGCCATGGTCGGCAACAACATCGAAGGCAACCGCAGCCAGGTGCAGAACGTGCAGCAGTGCGGCACCCAGACCTCCTACGAAAACCGCACCTCGCACTACAACGTGGTCTACGAATACGCCGACAAGCAGTACACCGTGCAGATGCCCAGTGACCCCGGCCTGTACGTCCGGCTGCAGGTCACGCCGGTGGGCGCCATGCCTGCGCCGCAGGCCGGTGTTCAGCCCGGTTATGCCCAGCCGGTGTACTCGCAGCCTGTGTATTCGCAGCCCGTCTACGCCCAACCTGTTTATGCCCAACCGGTGTATTCGCAGCCGGTTTACGTGCAGCCGGCAGTGGTCGCCTACCCCGGTTATTACCCGCGACCTTACTACCCGCCAGTGGGCGTGTCGCTTAACTTCGGTTACAGCCGCGGCGGCTACGGACACCGCCACTGGCGCTAAGCCGGTCAATAGAAAAAGGGGCTTCAAGCCCCTTTTTTGTTGCCGGCCGCTGAGGCCTGAAGCGCTTTCCGGCTTTACAGCGCGGTCTGGAGCAACGCACCCTTGAACAACACCGGCCCGCTTGGCCCGCTGCCCGCCGGGACGCCGCCCCGGGGTTCCAGGCTGAGAGCCAGTGCCGGCACATTGTTCACGTCACTACTGCCGGCAGGCAGGCGGATCACCGTGCCCTCACCGAGCACGCCCAATGACTTGGGTCCACCGCCCTGCGGCAGCGCCCACAACTGCAGGGACTTGTCCGGCCCGGGGTGGAACTGGCCCACATGTTTGAGCTGCAGCTGGCTGTGTTTGGGGTCGTAGGTCACCAGCACCGCGGGCGCGGCCTTGTCGTCGGCGAGCACCGCCACATAACGGATTTCGGGGGTGGCCGCCAGTCGGGCGCTGAGCTCCCGCACTTGGCTGTTGAGCGCGGTGTTCAGGTTCAGTCCGGTGACCACCGCCACCACCGCCGCCATGGCGCCGGCGGCGGTTGCACCGCGCCACAGGCCCAGGCTGGCCCACCAGCCCGTGCCGGCCCCGGCCGCGGGCGCCTGGCGCGCGGCCTGCATCGCCCGTGCCTGCTTGTCCGCCTGGACGAGGTTTTCAATCCGCTTCCAGACCGCCGGGCTGGGCGCCTGCTGCGCCTGCAGTTCGGTGACCGACGCCATGCGCCCTTGCCAGATCAGCGCGGCGGCACGCACGGAGGCATGGGTGCGCGCCAGTTCCTCGAACCGTCGCCGAGCACCGCCACGCAAGGTGCCCAGCGCATAACTGGCCGCCAGCTGATCGATCAGCGCGGGATTGCGGGTCAGGTTCATACGCCACCTTCTTCAGAAGTTTCCCGCAGCAATGCAGCGGGAACAAACAAAACAGACATCAGCTTCATCTCATGCAAACCGGGCCATGCAGCCGCGCAGCTGCTCCAGGCCGCGGCGTATCCAGGTCTTCACGGTGCCCAGCGGCAGCTTGAGCTGCTCGGCCAGCTCCCCGTGGCTCAAATCGCGCAGGTAAGCCAGGCTCACCACCTCGCGCTGCTTGTTGCCCAACTGGCTCAGGCACTGGTGCAGGGCCCAGGCCTGCTCGCCGGCCAGGGCGGTGTCCATCGGGTTGGCGGAGTCGCCTTCTATCGTGTCGGACATCACATCGTCGAGCTCCTGCACCGCATCGGCCCGGTCGGAGTTGCGGCGCCGCAGAAAGTCCAGCCCCCGGCTGCGCACGATCAGGCACAGCCAGGCCATGGGCGGCGACAGCGTGGCCTTGTAGTCGCCCGCAATGCGCCAGATGTTGATGAAGGCCTCCTGAAGCACGTCCTCGGCCCAGCTCCGGTTGCTGACCACACGTACCGCCACGCCATACAGCTTGGAAGAGGTGAGTTCGTACAGCTCCCTGAGGGCCGATTCATCGGCCAGCGCCACGCGATCTATGAGCGCGATCAATTGGGTATCCGGGCTTTCTGCTTTCATGGACCTGATTGTCCTGCATTCGTGATACGCCCGAAATGACCGAACGGATTCAGGGCCCTTGCCCGGTCAGGACCAGCCCGCCGCGTGCCGGAGGTCCGGGTGACCTAAAATCAGGGGCTTTGCATCCCCAGCCCGGCAGCCGGGTGTTTTCCCCGCCCTCCCTATTGCACATCACCATGACTACAGAAAAAATCGACAACATCAGCGTCACCACCCAGGCCAATGTCTATTTCGACGGCAAGTGCGTGAGCCATGGCATCACCTTCCCCGATGGCACCAAAAAATCCGTCGGTGTGGTGCTGCCCTCGACATTGACCTTCAACACCGGCGCGCCCGAGATCATGGAATGTGTGGCCGGCTCCTGCGAGTACAAACTGGCCGGCACCGACGCCTGGATCAAGTCCGCACTGGGTGAAAAATTCAGCGTGCCGGGCAATTCGTCCTTCGACATTCGTGTCGGCGAGGCCTATCACTACATCTGCCACTTCGGTTGATCCGCAGGCGATTTACTCTTCATTTCATAGCAGCTTGCGCTGATTCCACAAGGGCTAGAGGCCACTACATGTCTAACACCATCCTGCAAAACATCCCCGCCGGCCAAAAGGTCGGCATCGCCTTCTCCGGGGGCCTCGACACCAGCGCCGCGCTCTTGTGGATGAAACAGAAGGGCGCCCTGCCCTACGCCTACACCGCCAACCTGGGTCAACCCGACGAGGCCGATTACGACGAGATCCCGCGCAAGGCCATGGAATACGGCGCCATCAAGGCGCGCCTCATCGACTGCCGCCCGCAACTGGCGGCTGAAGGCCTGGCCGCACTGCAGGCCGGCGCCTTCCACATTACCACCGCCGGCTCCACCTACTTCAACACCACGCCGCTGGGCCGCGCCGTCACCGGCACCATGCTGGTCAGCGCGATGAAGGAAGACGACGTCAACATCTGGGGCGATGGCAGCACCTTCAAGGGCAATGACATCGAGCGCTTTTACCGCTACGGCCTGCTCACCAACCCCGCGCTGAAGATTTACAAGCCCTGGCTGGACCAGCAGTTCATCGACGAGCTGGGCGGCCGCGCCGAGATGAGCGCGTTCATGACGGCCAATGGCTTTGGCTACAAGATGAGCGCCGAGAAGGCCTACAGCACCGACAGCAACATGCTAGGCGCGACGCACGAGGCGAAAGATCTGGAGAACCTCAACAGCGGCATCAAGATCGTCAACCCCATCATGGGCGTGCCGTTCTGGAAAGACGACTGCGTCGTCAAGGCCGAAGAAGTGAGCGTCACCTTTGAAGAAGGCCGCCCCGTCGCCCTGAACGGCATCCACTACCCCGACCTGGTCAGCCTAATCCTCAAGGCCAACGAAATCGGCGGCCGCCACGGCCTGGGCATGAGTGACCAGATCGAAAACCGCATCATCGAAGCCAAGAGCCGTGGCATCTACGAGGCCCCCGGCCTCGCGCTGCTGTTCATCGCCTACGAACGCCTGGTCACCGGCATCCACAACGAAGACACCATCGAGCAATACCGCGACAACGGCCGCAAGCTCGGCCGCCTGCTGTACCAGGGCCGCTGGTTCGACAGCCAGGCCATCATGCTGCGCGAAACCGCCCAACGCTGGATCGCCAGCGCCATCACCGGCACTGTGACGGTGGAACTGCGCCGCGGCAACGACTACTCGCTGCTCAACACCGAATCACCCAACCTGACCTACGCGCCTGAGCGCCTGAGCATGGAAAAGGTGGAAGACGCGCCGTTCTCGCCGCTGGACCGCATTGGGCAACTGACGATGCGCAACCTGGACATCACGGATACGCGCGCCAAGCTGGGGATTTATTCCAATGCCGGAATGCTGGAACTGGGCAAGGGGGATGACTTTTTGAAGCTGGGCAAGTAAGTCAGAACTGACTGAACACCCAACAAAAAAGCCCGCCAAGTGAAAACTTGGCGGGCTTTTTCTATTAGGCGAGTCAATCAGTTCAATCGCCCCGACGCGCTTCAACTGCTGGCTGATGGGTGCCAGTGGCGCGGATGGTGCGAAAGAATTCTTTAATTGGGTGAAGTCACATTCAAGCAATCTTTAATACGAAGCGCACGTATGAAAGCAGGTTTGAACGGGGAGGCAGACGGCCAGAAAACCCGAAATTGGCATTTTTATACGCCAAATCGGGCTCTAGTCCTCGTGGGATATACGCGAGCAGCTATCAAAAACGTAGCATTTCGGGGCGCCGTAGAGCCACCAGCAAACCCGCGCAGCAGGCTCTGCCGGGCTCTTACACCACCACCGGCTCCGGCTCCAGCAGGATGCCGAAACGTTCGTAGACGCTGGTCTGGATGGCCTTGGCCAAGGTCATGACCTCGCCGCCGGTCACCGGGTCGGCGCTGCCGCCGCGGTTGACCAGCACCAGGGCCTGGCGGTCGTACACACCGGCGTTGCCTATGCTCTTGCCTTTCCAGCCGCAGGCGTCAATCAGCCAGCCGGCGGCGAGTTTGACCGAGCCGTCGTCCAGGTGGTAGTGGACGATTTTGGGCTCGCGCTGGATGATGTCGGCGCACTGCTCGGGCGTCACGGTCGGGTTCTTGAAGAAGCTGCCGGCGTTGCCGATCACCTTCGGATCAGGCAGCTTGGCCTTGCGGATCTCGCAGATCCACTCATAAATCTGTAGCGCATCGGGCTGGGTGATTGCGGACTGCGCCATCTTTTTCTCGATGTCGGCATACCCCAGCACGGGCTTCCAGGCCTTGGGCAGCGCAAAACGCACCCGCGTGATCAGGGCCTTGCCGGCCAGACCCAGGCCGGGGCGTCCGTTCGGGCCGGTGCTGCTGTGTTTGAAGACCGAATCGCGGTAGCCAAATGCGCATTGCGCCGCGTCCAGCGTGAAACTTTTTCCGGTGGTCAGATCGATGGCGTCGAGTGAATCGAAACGGTCCTGCAACTCCACGCCGTAGGCTCCGATGTTCTGCACCGGCGAGCCGCCCACGGTGCCGGGGATCATGGCGAGGTTTTCCAGGCCTGGGTAGCCGTTGTGCAGGGTCCAGCCCACCACCTCGTGCCAGTTCTCGCCGGCACCGGCCTCGACGATCCAGGCTTTGGCGGTTTCATCCACCAGCTTCCTGCCCATGATCTCCACCTTGAGCACGACGGATTTGACGTCGCCGGTGATGACGATGTTGCTGCCACCGCCCAGCACGAACTTGGGTGCCGCCTGCAGCGCCGGATCGGCCAGCACGGCGGCCACGTCCTCTTCACTGGCGATACGCACCAGCGTGAGGGCCTTGGCCACGATGCCAAAGGTATTGGAAAACTGGAGGGGAACGTTTTTCTCGACTAACATCACGGGATTGTCGCACCCTGACATCCCTGCAACGCAACCCCGGAAGCCGGAAAACCATGCCCTCTTTTGACACTGTTCTCGAAGCCGATCTGGTCAAGGTCAAAAACTCGGTCGAAAACACCGCCAAGGAAATCGGCACGCGTTTCGACTTCAAGGGCACGGCAGCAGCGATCGAGCTCAAGGACAAGGAAATCACGCTGATCGGCGACAGCGACTTCCAGATCGACCAGATCACCGACATCCTGCGCAACAAGGCCACCAAAAGCGGCGTCGATGTGCGCTTTTTCGACGCAGGAAAGGTGGAGAAAATCGGCGGCGACAAGGTCAAGCAGGTCATCAAGGTGCGCAACGGCATCGAGACCGAACAGGCCAAGAAAATCTCGCAGCTGATCAAGGGCAGCAAGGTCAAGGTGCAGGCCTCCATCCAGGGCGACGCGGTCCGGGTGACCGGAAAAAACCGCGACGACCTGCAGGAGGCGATGGCCATGATCAAGGCGGACCTGCCCGACATGCCGCTGAGCTTCAACAACTTCCGCGACTGAACATATGGCCCCCACGCTCCCCACTGCGTGTGGTTCGCTGCCCCCCGAGGGGGCGCTGCGCCTGCGGCCCGGCGAAGCCGGTTCCGCGGCCCCGGCTGGAAGGGGATGGGGGCCGCACGCTCGCCGACTCGTGCTGTGGTTTGCCGCGCTGGCGGCCTTTAGCAGCATGGCGCAGGCCCAAAGCGTTGCGCTGGCCGGCATGCTGGGCAGCAAGGCGCTGTTGATCGTCAATGGCGGCGCCCCGAAATCGGTGGCGCCCGGGGAATCCCACCAGGGGGTGAAGGTGGTCTCCACCGCCGGCGACCAGGCCGTGCTGGAACTCTCGGGCAAGCGCCACACCGTGCGCGTCGGCGATGCACCGGTCAGCGTGGGAGCGGGCGGTGGCTCGGGCGGCGGCGCCGGCAAGGGCAGCCGCATCGTGCTGACCGCGGGCACCGGCGGCCACTTCTTCACCCCGGGCCAGATCAACGGCCGGGCCGTCCAGTTCATGGTGGACACCGGCGCAACCGGTGTGGCCATGAGCGCCGCCGATGCCGAACGCGCCGGCATCAACTACAAAAACGGGCAACCAGTGCAGATGAGCACCGCCAACGGCATGACCCAGGGCTTTCGCGTCAAACTCGGCTCGGTGCGGGTCGGTGATGTCGAGGTCTACGACATCGACGCGGTGGTGTCGCCCCAGCCCATGCCCTACATGCTGCTGGGCAACAGCTTCCTGACACGTTTCCAGATGATCCGCGAAAACGACCAGATGACGCTGGTCAAGCGATTCTAGAAACAAAACCGGCTGCAGCCCACACCACACAAGCGCTAGCAGCTATCTGATTGATAGCAATCGGCGGCCCG
This sequence comes from Pseudomonadota bacterium, assembly GCA_040389085.1. Lineage (GTDB taxonomy): Bacteria > Pseudomonadota > Gammaproteobacteria > Burkholderiales > Burkholderiaceae_C > Polaromonas. The sequence continues at coordinate 171,903 of JAZKAP010000007.1, read as the reverse complement.
GGTCAGCTCTTCTTCTTCGCGCCCAGCTTCGATTCCGTGCCCTTGAGCAGCTTGTTGATGTTTTCCCGGTGCCGGAAAATCAGGAAGGCGCTCATGGCCACAATGGCCAGCGCGATCATCTTGTCCACATACCAGAACGAGCGATCGCCGATCAGGTAATACCAGGGCGCAAAAATGGCGCAGGCAATGGCGGCCAGCGACGAATAACGCGAAAAGAAGGCCACGATGACCCAGGTGGCCAGGGTCGCCAGGCCCAGCACCCAGTGCACACCAAACAGCACGCCGGCCGCCGTCGCCACCCCCTTGCCGCCCTGGAAGCCGAAAAACACCGGGTAGAGATGGCCGACGAAGGCCGCGAGGCCCACCGCGGCCAGTGTGCCTTCGCGCATGCCGTAGTCCTTGCCGAACCACATGACCAGCGCCATCGGCAGCCAGCCCTTGAGGCCGTCTAGCAGCAGCGTGAGCGCAGCCGCCGCCTTGTTGCCCGAGCGCAGCACATTGGTGGCGCCTGGGTTTTTGCTACCGTAGCTGCGCGGGTCGTTCAGGCCCATCAGCCGGCTGACGATGACCGCGAACGACAGCGAGCCGATCAGGTAGGCTGCCAGCACGGCCAGGGCGGAATAAGCGTAGTCCATGGTGTTCTCTCCAGTATTGTTGTTGTAGTTTTGTCTTCAGTCAGCAAGCGCGCAGTGGACCGATTTTGCACCCAGCAGGTCCACGCACACCTGCGGCGCGATGCCGACGAGGTATCCGCGCCGGCCGCCGTTGATGGCGATTTTAGGCAAGGCCAGGATGCTTTCCTCGATATACACCGGCATCACCTTGCGCGTGCCGAACGGCGAGGTGCCGCCCACCAGGTAGCCGCTGTGGCGGTTCGCCACCTCGGGCTTGCAGGGTTCGACCGACTTGGCGCCAATCTGGCGCGCCAGGTTTTTGGTCGACACCTTGCGGTTGCCATGCATCAGCACCAGCAGCGGTTTCGCGTCCTGATCCTGCATGACCAGGGTCTTGACCACGGTGAACGGATCGAACCCGAGCACCTCGGCGCTGTGCTGCGCGCCGCCATGCTCGAGGTACTCGTAAGGGTGTTCGGTGAAAACCACCCCGGCGGCCTTCAACATCTGCGTTGCCGGGGTCTCAGACACGTGGTCTTTTTTTGCCATGGTCTACCGTTCTGGCTGAGCCTGTCGAAGCCTTTTAAAGCGCCGGGTCGCGCAGTTCCCAGCGGATCGCGTCGATCGCGGCCAGCAGCTCGGGAGACAGGGTCGTGCCCCAGGCGTCGAGGTCTTCGTCGAGCTGGGCCACCGAGGTCACCCCGATGATGGTGCTGGCCACCTGCCACTTGGTATAGCAAAACGCCAGGGCGAGCTGCGTGGGTGTGAGGCCGTGTTCGCGGGCCAGCGCGTTGTAGCGGCGCGCGGCGGCCAGCGCTTCGGGCCGGCCCCAGCGCTGCTTGCGCACCGACTCGTATTTCGCGATGCGCGCGGCGGCCGGCGCGGACGGGCCGGCCGTGCCACTCATGTCGTACTTGCCGGTCAGCAGGCCAAAACCCAGCGGCGAATAAGCCAGCAGCGACACACCGAGCCTGTGCATGGTTTCGTCGAGGCCGTTTTCCACCGTGCGGTTGATCAGGCAGAACGGGTTCTGCACCGTCGCCACCTTGGGCAGGCCGTGCTGCTGCGCCAGCCGCACGAATTCATGCACGCCATACGGGGTTTCGTTGGACAGGCCGATGGCCCGCACCTTGCCGGCTTTCACCAGGCCGGCCAGCGCTTCGAGCTGCTGGTGGATGGAGCTGACGGCCTTGTCCTTGGTGGGGTCGAAATACGCCATGCCAAACATCGGCACATTGCGCGCCGGCCAGTGGATCTGGTACAGGTCGATCACATCGGTTTGCAGGCGCTTCAAGCTGTCGTTGCAGGCCTGCACGATGTCCTGCGGCGTCAGGTCGGGGCTGCCGTTGCGTATCCAGGGCATGCCGCGCGCCGGACCGGCGACCTTGGTGGCCACCACCAGTTTGTCACGGGCGTCCGGGCGCCGGGCCAGCCAGTTGCCGATGATGGTTTCGGTGGCGCCGAAGGTTTCGGCGCGGGCCGGCACCGAATACATTTCTGCCGCGTCGAGAAAATTGACGCCGCGCTCCAGGGAACGGTCAAGAATCGAATGGGCCGTGGCTTCGTCGACCTGCTCGCCGAAAGTCATGGTGCCCAGGCAAACCGGGGTGACTTGCAGGTCGCTGCTGCCTAGCTGTACTTTTTGCATTGAAATGGAAGGTGAAATGGGTTGGAAGGAAGGCCGCAGCTAGTTTAAGGGGAAGGGCTCACCAGCATCGCTGCTGGCGGGCAGGATTTCGGGCGATTCGCTTACAAAAACACACCAGAAGGCCTCGTACCATTCACACACAAAAGCTTTAATCCCCCTTTCTTTAAATCTTTTTTCAACAACAACTTCCCAGGAGCTCCCCATGAAACTCGTACTCACTTCCCTGACCTGCGCCGCCCTCTTTCTGAGCGGTTGCGCCAACATGAGCGAAACCCAGCAGGGCACGGCCAAAGGTGCCGGCATCGGCGCCGTCGCCGGTGCAGTGCTGGGCGCAGCCACCGGTGGCTCCAAAGGTGCGGCCACGGGCGCCGTGCTCGGCGGTGCCGTCGGTGCAGGTGGTGGTTATCTCTGGTCCCAGCGCATGCAGCAACAAAAGGCCGCCATGGAACAGGCTACGGCCGGCACCGGCGTGGCTGTGAGCCAGACCGCCGACAACCGCCTCAAGCTCGACATCCCTTCGGACATCTCGTTTGCCACCGGCCGCTCTGATGTCAGCACCACCTTCGCACCCATCCTGAACCAGTTTGCCACCAGCCTGAACCAGAACCCGGTGACGACGGTGACCATCATCGGTCACACCGACAGCACCGGTAGCGACGCCATCAACAACCCGCTGTCCATCGACCGCGCCAACAGCACGCGCAACTACCTGGTTGCCCGCGGTGTTGCCGCCAACCGCGTTGCCACCGACGGCCGCGGTTCGCGCGAACCGATCGCCGACAACAACACCAACGAAGGCCGCGCCAAAAACCGCCGCGTCGAGATTTATGTGGCCGAGCCTGTGCAGGCTGTTGCCCGCTAAGCAGGTACCCCGGCTACAAAAAACCCTCCGGTGTTCCGGAGGGTTTTTTTTATTCCAGGGTGCGTCGGCACGCAGACAAGCTGCCGCAAGCACCCGCGATAGCCTGAATATCGTTTCCCCACCAGAGAGGCTCCATCATGCGACTTGCCACATTTCTCCGATCCAACGCGGAAGAAATCCTCACCGCGTGGGACGAATTCGCCGCCACGGTGGTGCATGACGGAACCATGCTGGATCAGAAAGCCTTGCGCGATCACGCGGGTGAAATCCTCGCGGCGATTGCCAATGATCTGGAGCAGCCCCAGACCGCTGCCGCGCAGGAAGAAAAATCCCGGGGTGAAGGCAGGCAGCCCCACGGAGAGCTCGAGACAGCGGCCGAGACCCACGCCGACACACGCATGGTCTCCGGCTTCGCCATCGACGCCATGATCACCGAGTACCGCGCCCTGAGGGCCAGCGTCGTCCGGCTCTGGACCCTGGCAGGCGGCGGGCGAGATCACCGAAACGACATGCGCGACCTCATCCGGTTCAATGAAGCGATGGACCAGGCGATTGCCGAGTCCGTGGCGCGCTACACCGACCAGACCAAAAAATCGACCGACCTGTTTATCGGCATCCTCGGCCATGACATCCGCAATCCGCTGGGCACGATTTCCATGTCGGCGCAATACCTGGTGCGCTCCGGCAAACTGGCGGCCAGCGCGGCGGAAACCATCATCAACAGCGTGGTCCGCATCAACAGCGTGATCGAACATGTGGTTGATTTCACGCGGGTGCAATCCGAGGGCATGATGCCGATCAGACCGGTGCCGGGCGATCTGGTCGCCCAATTCGGCAAGGTACTGGCGGAGACACGCGTGCGCTACCCGCGCAGCCTGCTGAGCCTGGAGAGCACCGGCGACTTCAACGGCTTCTGGGACGAGGGCCGCATGGGGCAATTGCTGTCCAACCTGCTGGGCAATGCCCTGACCCATGGCGCGCCAGACGAACCGGTGACGGTGCGCCTGTGGGAAAACGCAGAAGGCGTGGCCTTTTCGGTGCACAACCTGGGCACGCCGATTCCGCTGAAGGAACAGCAACTGATCTTCAAGCCGCTGGTCCGTGGCATGGCCTCCGGCAAGGCCGAGCAACGGGAGCCGACCGGTCTGGGCCTGGGTCTGTTTATCTGCCAGGAAATTGTTCGTGCGCACGGCGGAAGCATCGCCGTCACCTCGGATGCCACCAGCGGCACGACGTTTACCGTCACCCTGCCCCGAAGGCCTCAGTTCACCCCTGTTGGCGCTCGCTGCGCGTAGCGCCCTCTCCCCTTCCAGGGGACGGCGCCTGCAGGCCGGCGGAGCCAAAAACTGAGTTCACCCCTGTTGGCGCTCGCTACGCGTAGCGCCCTCTCCCCTTCCAGGGGACAGGCGCCTGCAGGCCGGCAGAGCCGGACCTGCGGCCCCCACTGGTAAAGAACAACAGCTCAGCCTGCCTTGCGGAAGCGGTCCTCTTCCTGCAGCCTGAGCACCCGCCGCTGCACCTTGCCGGTGGTGGTCATCGGCAGCGCATCGATGAACTCGATCTCCTTGGGGTACTCGTAGGGCGCCAGCAGGCCCTTGACGTGGGCCTGCAGCTCAGCCGTGAGCTTGATGTCAAACTGACCCTCAGCCCCCGCCTGTCGTGCGCGAGCAGCTACAAAATCAGGAGCAAGCACAATGAAGGCCTTGACGACGGCGCCGCGTTCGCGGTCGGGCTTGGGCACCACCGCGGCATTGGCCACCGCCGGGTGTTTCACCAGGCAGTTCTCGATCTCGCCGGGGCCGATGCGGTAACCGGCGGCCTTGAAAACGTCGTCGGCCCGGCCTTCGTACCAGAGGTAGCCGTCCTCGTCGCGGGTCGCCAGGTCGCCAGTGCGGCACCAGTCGCCGGTGAACTTGGCCTGCGTGGCGGCTTCCTTCTTCCAGTAACCCAGAAAGAAGATCGGGTCCGGGTCGCCATGGATGTCGAAGCGGTTGACCGACACGTCGCCGGGCACGCCGACAGCACACTCCCTGCCCTCGTCATCGATCACCGCCACGCGGTGGCCCGGGTAGCCCTTGCCCATGCTGCCGGGCCGGGCCGGCCACAGGGCCGAGCAGTTGCCCACCACGTAGTTGATTTCGGTCTGCCCGAACATCTCGTTGACGAGTACACCGAGCTCGTCGCGGCAGTAGGCAAACACCGCGTCGCCGACCGCTTCGCCCGCGCTCATCATGGCCTGCAGCTTGAGCTTGAAGTGGCGCCGCGGTTGCGGGTAGGCCTTCATCATGGCTTTGAGCGCGGTCGGAAACAGAAAGGTGTGCGTCACGCCCTGCTGCGCCATCAGCGTGAAGGCCAGCTCGGGACTGAAACGGCCGTTGAAGGCGACGATGGGCCGGCCGAAATACAGCGTGGGCAGCAAGGCGTCCATCAGCCCCCCCGTCCACGCCCAGTCCGCCGGGCTCCAGAACACCGCTTCGGACGTCGCATTGGTCTTGCCGTCAAAGCCAAACCAGTTCTGGCTGCAGACAAAGCCCGGCAGATTGCCGATCAGCGCACGGTGCGCCAGCAGCGCGCCCTTGGGCGGGCCGGTCGTGCCGCTGGTATAGATCAGGATGGCCGCGTCGTCGGCCTTGGTTTTCACGGCGGTGAAGGCACGCTGCTGCGCCGCCAGGGCGGGTTCGTAATCCATGTCCCCTTGGCCAGCCGCCGTGCCGGCCGCGATGACCGTGCGCAGGGCCGGGCAGCGGCTGCGGATGGTGTTGACGCTGGCAATCGAGTTTTCATCGCAGATGGCCAGCACCGCGTCGCTGTCCTGCAGGCGGTACTCGAGTGCCTCGGGGCCGAACAGCATGGACAGCGGCATGGCCACGGCACCCATCTGGAACACCGCCATGTAGGCCACGGCGGTTTCGAAACGCTGCGGCATCACAATCGCCACCCGGTCGCCGCGCTGCACGCCCAGCTGCACCAGCACATGGCTCAGCGCGTCGGCGGCCTGCTGCAGCTGAACATAGGTATAAAAAGTGGTTGCAGCCCCCGTCTGGTGGGCGCGGATAGCTACTCTTTTGGGAGCACTTTTACCGCTGCCGGCCGCCCAGCGCCGGCAGCAGACGTCGGCGATGTTGAAGTATTCGTCCACCTGCCAGCGAAAGCCCTGGTGCAGGGCTGCGTAATGGTCGGGCTGCCGCGCGGCGGCCATGTCCCTGTCTTGACTGCGCTTCAAATCGGGTCTCCTTATGATGGGCATCAATGTACAAAGAAAAACGTCTTTCCCGCAGCGAGTATGTCCCTATACGCGGCATCAACTACCACGTGCTTCACTGGGGCGAGGCCCAAAGCAGCCTGCCGCCCCTGGTGCTGGTGCATGGCTGGATGGACGTGGCCGCGTCCTACCAGTTTGTGATTGATGCCCTGTCGGACGCCTTTGTGCAGGGTCGGACCATCATCGCGCCCGACTGGCGCGGTTATGGCCAGACCGGCAGCGCGGGGGCCGACAACTTCTGGTTTCCCGACTACCTCGCCGACCTCGATTTCCTGCTCGACCATTACGCCCCGGGTCAGCCGGTGGATCTGGTCGGCCACAGCATGGGCGGCAACGTGGCCATGCTCTACGCCGGTGTGCGGCCCGAACGCATCCGCAAACTGGTCAACCTCGAAGGCTTCGGCATGCCCGCGACCCGGCCCAGCCAGGCGCCCGCCCGTTTTGCCAAATGGATGGACGAGCTCAAAAGCCTGCACAAGGGCGAGATGGCGCTCAAGCCCTACAACGACGTGGACGGCGTGGCCCGGCGCCTGATGCGCACCAACCCCCGGCTGAGCCAGGACAAGGCCGACTGGCTGGCCCGCCACTGGGCCGCGCCTGACGCCCAGGGCCAGTGGCGCATCCTGGGCGACGCGGCCCACAAGATCACCAATGCCCAGCTTTACCGGGTCGACGAGGTGCTGGAGATTTACCAGCGCATCAGCGCGCCCACACTGGCCATCGAGGCTTCCGACGACTCCCTGGGCAAATGGTGGGAAGGCAAATACACCCTGGCCCAGTACCACGAGCGCCTGCAGTCGGTGCCGCAGGTGACCACCGCCGTCATTGTGGACGCCGGCCACATGCTGCACCATGACCAGCCCGAGCAACTGGCCCGCCTGTTCGAGGACTTCCTGAGCTAGCTAGCGTCTGCTGCGCAGGAGCCTGAAAAGGCCCGGGGTAAGGCTTAAGTTCGGTAACGCACACAGGAAAGCCCTGCTTTGTAGGACAATCAGGGCTTTATTGCGCTTGGCGCGGGGAAGATTCATGACCGCACCCAGCGCCATCCAGCAGGAAAACTTTCGCCGCATCCTGACGCGCAATGTCAGCCTGCCGCTGGGCGTCGGCGCCCTCAGTGCCGCCGTGTTTGTCGGCCTGATCTTCTATCTCCTGTCCGCCCTGGGCGGGGTCGAACAGGCCGAGCGGGCCATCAGCAACGCCAACCAGATCGCCAAGCTGGGCGCCGACATGGAAGCCAGCATGTCCGGCTACCTGGTCACCGGCGAAGAACCCCTGCTCCAGCCCTTTGAAATCGGCAAGCCACGCATCGCCGCCGAAACGGCCACACTGGCCGGCCTGGTGCGCGACAACCAGGACCAGGTCAGCCGGCTCCGGCGCATCGCCGCGCTGCAGACGCAGTGGAACGAGTTTGCTCAAACCATTGTCGATCTGCGGCGCAAGGACCTCGACTACCAGGCGCCGATCCGCTCGGCCGGCGGGAAAAGCCTGACGGACGAGATCCGGCGCGAACTCGCGGAATTCATCAACATTGAAGAGCGCCTGCTGCAGGCCCGCAATGCGCAGGCCCGCAGCAACACGGCCTGGGGCATGGCGGCCTACCTGCTGTTCAGCCTGGGGCTGAGCGGCCTGCTGGCGCTGCTCGGGCACCGCGAACTGCATCGCATGTCGGACACCTACGGCGAAGCAGAGAACAAGCAAAAGGCCACGGCGCTGCTGCTGGACCAGCAGCTCTGGCTGCGCACCGGGCAAAGACAGCTGGCCGAGCACACGCTGGGCCAGCACGCCATCGCGTCACTGAGCCGCAGCGTGCTGGAGTTTCTGGCGCGTTATCTTGATGTAGCCGTGGCGGCCCTTTACATCCGCCAGGAAGACGGCCGGCTGCAGCGTGTGGCCGCTTACGGCCTGACCCACGACGACGGCGAGACCGGGCAGTCGCTGGACAGCGACCAGGGCCTGGTCGGCCAGGCGGCCCTTGAAAACCGGGTGCTTCAGCTTGACGATCTGCCGGCCGGCTACCTCAAGGTCAGTTCCGGCCTGGGCCAGGGGTCGGCGCGCCATGTGCTGGTGGTTCCGGTGCACAACGACGGGCTGGTCAACGGTGTGGTCGAACTCGGTTTCCTGCGGGCCCTGGCGCCCCGCGACCTGGAATTCGTCACCATGATTGCCAGCAACATCGGCAACTCCCTCCACGCGGCACTTTACCGTCGGCGCCTGGAGGACGTGCTGAGCCAGTCCCAGGAACTCAATGAGGAGCTCCAGGTGCAGCAGGAAGAATTGCGCACCACCAACGAGGAACTCGAAGAGCAGTCCCGCGTGCTCAAGGAGTACCAGGTCACGCTGGAGAACCAGCAGGCCGAACTCGAGCAAACCAACGAGCAGTTGTCGGAAGTGGCCCTGTCGCTGGACCACAAGAATGCGGCGCTCAACCAGGCCCAGACCCTGCTGGAGGAACGCGCCACCGAGTTGAGCCGGGCGAGCCGCTACAAGTCGGAATTCCTCGCCAACATGTCGCACGAGCTGCGCACGCCGCTGAACAGTTCGCTGATTCTTGCCAAACTGCTGGCCGACAACCCCAAGGGCCACCTCAGCCAGGAAGAGGTCAGGTTTGCGCAGTCGATTTATTCGGCAGGCAACGACCTGCTCAGCCTGATCAACGACATCCTCGACATCTCCAAGGTCGAAGCCGGCAAGCTGGAGCTTTCCCCCGAGGACATGGTGGTGGACGCGCTGGTGGAGTCGCTGAAAAGCACGTTCGAACCACTGGCCGGCCAGAAAAGCCTGACCCTCTCCATCCGCATCGAATCAGGCACCCCCGCGACGCTGAAAACCGATCGCCAGCGGGTCGAGCAGATCCTGAAAAACCTGCTTTCCAATGCCATCAAGTTCACCGATGCCGGCGAGGTCAGCCTGCGCGTCTCGCTGCAGCCACAAGGCAGCATTGCCTTTTCCGTGCGCGACTCGGGCATCGGCATCCGCCCCGACCAGCAGCAACTGATTTTTGACGCCTTCCGCCAGGCCGACGGCACCACCAGCCGGCGTTATGGCGGCACCGGGCTGGGCCTGTCGATTTCGCGCGACCTGACCACCCTGCTGGGCGGTTCCCTTTCGGTGGAAAGCAGCGAGGGCGGGGGCAGCACCTTCACCCTGCTGCTGCCCTGTGAATGGAGCCCGGCACCGGCGCCACAACCGGACATGAAACCCGCCAGGAGCCTGCCCGGCCGGCTGCGCAACCCGGCGCCGGTGATGGCGCCCGCGCCCCTGCCGGTGCCCGTTCCCGCCGCGGCTTTTGCCGACGACAGGGAACTGCCACGCGGCGACCGCCTGGTCCTGGTGATCGAGGATGACGTCATTTTTGCGCAGATCCTCTACGACCTCGCGCGTGAGATGAATTACAACTGCCTCGTGGCCCACGGCGCCGAAGACGGTTTTGCCCTGGCCATGCAGTTCCTGCCCCATGCCATCCTGCTCGACATGGGTCTGCCGGACCGCCCGGGCCTGTCGGTGTTGCAGCGGCTCAAGGAAAACCCGAAGACACGACACATTCCCGTGCACGTGGTGTCGGGCGACGACCTCAGCGAGGAAGCCCTGCAGATGGGCGCCATCGGTTATGCGCTCAAGCCGACCACGCGCGAGCAGCTCAAGGACGTGTTCCAGAAGCTGGGCGACAAGCTGGCCCAGAAGATCAAGCGCGTGCTGCTGGTCGAAGGCGATGCATTGCAGCGCGCAAGCGTCGTGCAACTGATCGGCGACGGCGACGTCGAGATCACCGCGGTGGAGACCGGCGGCGAAGCGCTGGCCCTGCTCACCAGCACCGTTTTTGACTGCATGATCATGGACCTGAAGTTTCCCGACATGCAGGGCCACGAGCTGCTCCAGCGCATGTCAACCGAGGGGATTTCTGCCTACCCCCCGGTCATCGTCTACACCGGGCGCGACATGACCCGCCAGGAAGAAACCGAACTGCTGAAGTATTCGCGCGCCATCATCATGAAGGGCGCACGCTCGCCCGAGCGGCTGCTCGATGAAGTCACCCTCTTCCTGCACAAGGTCGAGTCGGAACTGTCGGCGGATCGCCAGATCATGCTCAAGAGCCTGCGCAGCCGGGACACCGCCTTTGAAGGCCGCAAGGTCCTGGTGGTGGACGACGACGCGCGCAACATCTTTGCCCTGACCAGCGCGCTGGAACAAAAAGGCATGCGGGTCGAGATCGGCCGCAACGGCTTCGAGGCGATCAGCAAGCTCGACGAGATCGCAGACATCGACCTGGTCCTGATGGACATCATGATGCCGGGCATGGACGGGCTGGAGGCCACGCGCAACATCCGCAAGGATGCACGTTTCAAAAAGCTGCCCATCATTGCCGTCACCGCCAAGGCCATGAAGGACGACCAGGAACAATGCCTGAAGGCCGGCACCAGTGACTACCTGGCCAAGCCGATTGACCTGGACCGCCTGTTTTCCCTGCTTCGCGTGTGGATGCCAGCCACCGATCGCAGCTGAATGCCCAAAAAGCCTGACGCCCAAACGCCAGCCCCCGGCAGCGGTGCCGCCGATGAGCATCCGGAGGCCGACCTGCACCGCCTGATGCAGGCCATCTACAGCCAGTACAGCTACGATTTCCGTGATTACGCAGGTGCGTCGCAGAAAAGGCGGGTGCTCAAGGCACTCGCGCAGCTCGGCTACCCGACGATCCCGGCCCTGCAGGCAGCCGCCGAGCAGGACTCCGCCGTCTTCATGCAGTTGCTGCAGTACCTGACCATTCCCGTCAGCGAGATGTTTCGCGACCCCTCGTTTTTCCTGGCCCTGCGCCAGCAGGTCGTGCCCGTGCTGCGCACCTATCCCTCGCTGAAAATCTGGATCGCAGGCTGCAGCACCGGCGAAGAGGTGTATTCGCTGGCCATCCTGCTCAAGGAGGAAGGCCTGCTCGACCGCACCCTGATTTATGCAACCGACATCAACCCCAAGTCGCTCGCCAAGGCACGCCAGGGCATTTTTTCGCTGGCCAGCATCCAGGGCCACACCGCCAACTACCAGGCCGCCGGCGGCCAGCAGGCGTTTTCCGACTACTACACGGCCGCTTACGATGCGGCGATTTTCGACAAGTCCCTGCGCGACAACGTCACCTTCGCCGACCACAGCCTGGCCACCGACAGCGTGTTTTCGGAGACCCAGCTGGTACTCTGCCGCAACGTGCTGATCTATTTCAACAAGAAGCTGCAGGACCGCGCGCTGGGCCTGTTTCACGAATCGCTGAGCCGCCGCGGCTTCATGGGCCTGGGCAGCAAGGAAAGCATCGACTTCTCGGCTCATGCCGCGCGTTTTGAGCCGCTGGACCGGCCCGAGCGGATTTTCCGCAAGCTGGAGGACTGAGCAGCTTCATGGATATCCAGCAGGTCGCAGCAAGGCATGCCGTGGAGGCCGTGGTGATTGGCGCCTCGGCTGGCGGGGTGCACGCCTTGCTGGCGCTGCTGTCAGGACTGCCGGAGCACTTTTCGCTGCCCATCATCGCGGTGCTGCATCTGCCGCAAGAGCGTGACAGCCGGCTGGCAGACGTCTTCCAGCAAAGGCTGGCCATGACCGTGCGCGAAGCCGCCGACAAGGAAACCATCGCCCCGTCCACCCTGTATTTCGCCGGGTCCGGCTACCACCTGTCCATCGAGACGGACCGCACTTTTTCCCTCAGCTGTGAAGAACCCGTCAACTATTCCCGCCCATCGATCGATGTGCTGATGGAGTCCGCCGCCGACGCCTATGGCGCCAGCCTGGCGGGCGTGCTGCTCACCGGCGCCAATTTTGACGGCGCGGCGGGCCTGGCCCGCATCAAGCAGCGCGGCGGTCTCACAGCGGTGCAGGACCCGGCGGAAGCCCAGGTCGCCACCATGCCGCAAGCCGCCATCCGCAAGCTCAGACCCAACCTGATCCTCACGCTGGAGCGCATCCGGCAACTGCTCATCCAACTCGACCACAACCATGCGAACACCTGACGTTGCAAAAGTCCTGATCGTCGACGATCTGCCCGGCAACCTGCTGGCGCTCAATGCGCTGATTCGCCGGGACGGCCGCGAAATCTTCCAGGCCAGCTCCGGCGAGGAAGCGTTGGACCTGCTGCTCGAACACGAGTTTGCGCTGGCCATCCTGGACGTGCAGATGCCTGGCATGAGCGGCTTCGAGCTGGCCGAGCTGATGCGCGGCACCGAAAAGACCCGGCAGATCCCCATCATTTTCGTCACTGCCGCCGGCAAGGAACAGAACTACGCCTTCACCGGCTACGAAACCGGCGCAGTGGACTTTCTCTACAAGCCGCTGGACGTGAATGCCGTCCGCAGCAAGGTCAATGTCTTTGTGGACCTGTACAGCCAGCGCATGGAAACCCGCCGGCAAGTCGAGGCGCTGGAGAAGAGCCGCAAGGAGCAGGAGCTGCTGATGCAGCAATTGACAGCCATGCAGGGCGAGCTGCAGGCCGCCGTGCGCACGCGCGACGACTTCATTTCCATGGCCACCCACGAGCTGCGCACGCCGCTCAACACGCTGTACCTGGAGTCGCAATTGCGCAAGATGCAGCTGGACCGGGGCCGTGCGGACATCTTCGACCTGCCCTACCTGCACGCCATGGTGGCGCGTGACCGGCGCCAGATCGAGGCCATGATGCGCCTGATCGACGACATGATGGATGCCTCGCGCATCAACAGCAAGCAGTTGTCCATCCGGCCCGTGCCCACGGAACTGTCGGCCCTGCTTGCCCGCGTGGTGGGCAACCTCACCCACCAGGCCGCGGCCGCCGGCAGCACCATCACCCTCGATGCCGGCCAGCCGGTCACCGCCCTGTGGGACGAATTCAGGATCGAGCAGGTGGTGATCAACCTGCTGACCAATGCACTGCGTTATGGCGAAGGCAAGCCGGTAGAGGTCAGCCTGCGCCTGCTGCCCGAGGGGGCGTGCATTTCCGTGCGCGACCAGGGTCGGGGCATTTCCGCGCCCGACCAGCAGCGCATTTTCGAGCAGTTCTCGCGCGTCGCCAGCGACGACGGCACCGGCGGGCTCGGTCTGGGCCTGTTCATCACCCGCCAGCTCGTGCAGGCGCACGGCGGCAGCATCAGCGTGGAAAGCCGCCAGGGCGAGGGTTCCGTGTTCACCGTCACCCTGCCCCTGACGCCCCCGGGCTCGCCGGCGGCCTGATCCCCGGGGCGGGCGGACGCAGCCATGGGGTTGCGCCGGGCATGGCCCTTTTGCGGCCGCGCGGTCCGGAGCATGAGAAAATGCCGGATTGAACCCCAGATACCAGGACAGGACTTTCCCATGGACGCAGAACACATCAATATCATCGGCAACCAGCTCGCAGACCTGAGCAACCGGGTCAACGAGCTTCGGGGGTATCTTTGACTACCCTGCCAAAGAACGTAAATTAAGCGAAGTCAACGCCGCGCTGGAAGACCCGAAAGTCTGGGACAACCCCAAGCGCGCCCAGGAACTCGGCAAGGAAAAAAAGTCGCTCGAGGACGTGGTCCATGTGATCGACCGCCTGAGTTCCGAGCTGGCCGACAATTCCGAACTCTTCGAGATGTCCAAGGCCGAGGGCGACGACGCCGGCATGCTGGCCATTGAGGAAGACGCTGCCAAGGTGGCGGTGGAAGTCGAGAAAATGGAATTCCGCCGGATGTTCAACAACCCGGCCGACCCGCTCAACGCCTTCCTGGACATCCAGGCCGGCGCCGGCGGCACCGAAGCCTGCGACTGGGCCAGCATGCTGCTGCGCCAGTACCTCAAGTACGCCGAGCGCAAGGGCTTCAAGACCCAGATCGAGGACGAGACACCGGGCGACACCGCCGGCATCAAGGGCGCGACCATCAAGATCGAGGGCGAATACGCCTTCGGCCTGCTGCGCACCGAAACCGGCGTGCACCGCCTGGTGCGCAAGTCGCCGTTCGACTCCTCGGGCGGGCGCCACACCTCGTTTGCCTCGGTGTTTGTCTACCCCGAGATCGACGATTCGATCGAGATCGAGATCAACCCGTCCGACGTCCGGGTCGACACCTTCCGCGCCTCGGGCGCCGGCGGCCAGCACATCAACAAGACCGACTCGGCCGTGCGCCTCACGCACCTCCCGACCGGCATCGTGGTGCAGTGCCAGGACGGCCGCTCGCAGCACGGCAACCGCGATGTGGCCTGGAAGCGCCTGCGCTCGCGCCTGTATGACTTCGAGCTGAGGAAGCAACAGGAAGCCCAGCAGAAGCTGGAAGACACCAAGACCGACGTGGGCTGGGGCCACCAGATCCGCAGCTACGTGCTGGACCAGAGCCGCATCAAGGACCTGCGCACCAACTACGAGACCTCGGCCACCCAGAAGGTGCTCGACGGCGACCTCGACCCGTTTATCGAAGCTTCGCTCAAGCAGGGCGTGTGACATGACCCCCACGCTCGTCACTTCGTGTACTTCTCTGCCCCCCGAGGGGGCCGCAGTCGCCTTGGGGCGGCCCGGCGGCGACTCAGCCCATTACCCCCACTTTTCAGGAACCCACCATGCTGCGTGAAGGACAAGCCACGGCCATCCACCGTGCAGACTACGTCGCCCCCGCCTACTGGATCGACACCGTCGATCTGTCATTTGACTTGGACCCGGCCAAGACGCGTGTGCTCAACAAGATGACGCTGCGGCGCAATGCCGACGTGCCGGCCCAGCCCCTGAAACTCGACGGCGAAGAACTCAACCTGGCGCGCGTGCTGGTCAACGGCCAGGGCACCTCGTTCAAGATGGACGGCGACAAACTGGTGCTGGAAAACCTGCCGCTGGGCCCCGAGCCCTTCGAGCTGGAGATTTTTACCACCTGCGCGCCGGTCAAAAACACCAAGCTGATGGGCCTGTACGTCAGCAACGACTCCTTCTTCACGCAGTGCGAGGCCGAGGGCTTTCGCCGCATCACCTACTTCCTGGACCGTCCCGACGTGATGGCCAGCTACACCGTGACCTTGCGCGCCGACAAGGCGAAGTACCCGGTGCTGCTGTCCAACGGCAACCTGGTCGAGCAAGGTGAGCTGGAGGGCGGCCGTCACTTCGCCAAGTGGGTGGACCCGCACAAAAAGCCCGCCTACCTGTTTGCACTGGTGGCGGGCCAGCTGGTCGCGCGCGAGCAGCGCATCACCTCGCGGGCCGGGATGGACCACCTGCTGCAGGTGTATGTGCGTCCGGGCGACCTGGACAAGACCGAACACGCGATGAACTCGCTGATGCATTCGGTCGCCTGGGACGAAGCGCGCTTCGGCCTGAGCCTGGACCTGGAGCGTTTCATGATTGTCGCGACCAGCGACTTCAACATGGGCGCGATGGAGAACAAGGGCCTGAACATCTTCAACACCAAGTACGTGCTGGCGAATCAGGCGACCGCAACCGACACCGATTATTCAAACATCGAAAGCGTGGTCGGCCACGAGTACTTCCACAACTGGACCGGCAACCGCATCACCTGCCGCGACTGGTTTCAGTTGAGCTTGAAGGAAGGCCTGACGGTGTTCCGCGACCAGGAATTCAGCCAGGACCTGTGCGGTGAGGCTTCGGCCCGCGCCGTCAAACGCATCGAGGACGTGCGGGTGCTGCGCACCGCGCAGTTCCCTGAAGACGCCGGCCCGATGTCGCACCCGGTGCGGCCTGACAGCTACATCGAGATCAGCAACTTCTACACCGTCACCATTTACGAAAAAGGCGCCGAAGTCGTCCGCATGATGCAGACCCTGGTGGGTCGTGACGGTTTTGCCAGGGGCATGAAGCTCTACTTTGAGCGCCACGACGGCCAGGCCGTGACCTGCGACGACTTTGCGCAGGCCATCGCCGACGCCAACCCGGCCTCCGACCTGGCGCGCCTGCTGCCGCAGTTCAAGCGCTGGTACAGCCAGGCCGGCACGCCGCGCGTGCATGCCGAAGGTCTGTACGACGCCGCCGCGCGCAGCTACACCCTGAGCCTGGCGCAAAGCTGCGCCCCCACGCCCGGCCAGTCGGCCAAGGAACCCTTTGTGATTCCGGTGGGCTTGGGCCTGCTCGGCACCGACGGTGCCGACCTGCCGCTGCAGCTGGAAGGCGAAGCCGCCGCCGTGACCGGCCCGCGCACCTTTGTGCTGACCGAAGCCAGCGAGACGCTGCGTTTTGTCAACGTGGACGTCGAGCCCGTGCCGTCCATTCTGCGCGGCTTCAGCGCGCCGGTGGTGCTGGAGTTCGACTACAGCGATACGCAGCTGCTGCACCTGCTGGCCCACGACAGCGACCCCTTCAACCGCTGGGAGGCCGGGCAACGTCTGGCGGTGCGAAGCGCTATCAAATCAATAGCTGCTTCCGCTTATCCGGTGGGCGCTGAACCCCTGAATGACGCTTATCTCGACGCCATGCGCAGCGTGCTGCGCGACCCGGCGCTGGACGCCGCCTTCAAGGACCTGGTGCTGACCCTGCCGTCGGAAACCTACATGGCCGAGCAGCTCGACGTGGTGGACCCGCAGCGCATCCATGCGGTGCGCGAAGCCATGCGCCTGCAGCTGGCCACGGCGCTGCAGGCCGACTGGGAAGCCGCGTACGAGGCCAACCACGACACCGGCGCCTACACGCCCGACCCGCTGTCCTCGGGCCGCCGCGCCCTGGCCGGCATGGCGCTGACGCAGCTGTGCCTGGCTGCCGTCGCCAGCGGCGATGCCGTCTGGCCCGGCAAGACCTACCAGCGTTTCAAGGACGCCGGCAACATGACCGACCGCTTCAACGCGCTGGCCGCCCTGGTGTCCAGCGGCCACCCGCTGGCCGCCGAGGCGCTGCAGCGCTTCCATGCCATGTTCAAGGACGAGGCGCTGGTCATCGACAAATGGTTCAGCCTGCAGACCAGCGCGCCGGACCGCGGCGGCAACATCCTGCCGGCCGTGAAACAGCTCATGAAACATGCCGACTTCAGCCTGCGCAACCCGAACCGCGCGCGCAGCGTCGTCAGCACCTACTGCCAGGGCAACCCCGCCGCGTTCCACCGCACCGATGCGGCAGGCTACGTGTTCTGGAGCGAACGTGTGATCGAGCTCGACGTGATCAACCCGCAGGTGGCGGCACGCCTGGCACGCGCGCTGGACCGCTGGAGCAAGCTGGCCGAGCCCTACCGCAGCGCAGCGCGCGAAGCGATTGCCCGCGTCGCCGCCCGCACCGACCTGAGCAAGGACACGCACGAGGTCGTCACACGCGCCCTGGCTGATTAACCAACACCTGTCGTTGCGGACGCGATCCGCAATCCATGGATCCCGGATCAGGTCCGGGATGACAAACCGAGGAGCTTCACGATGTCTTCAAAAGTATCTCTCACGCGCTACCTGATCGAGCAGCAGCGCATCGACGGCCACATTCCCTCGCAGCTACGCCTGCTGCTCGAAGTGGTGGCCCGCGCCTGCAAAAGCATCAGCCAGGCCGTCAACAAAGGCGCCTTGGGCGGCGCGCTGGGCACGGCCGGCAGCGAGAACGTTCAGGGTGAGGTGCAGAAAAAGCTCGACATCATCGCCAACGAAGTGCTGATCGAAGCCAACGAATGGGGCGGCCACCTTGCCGGCATGGCGTCCGAGGAAATGGACACCATCTACGTGGTGCCGAACCGCTACCCCAAGGGTGAATACCTGCTGCTGTTCGACCCGCTCGACGGCTCCAGCAACATCGACATCAACGTCAGCATTGGCACCATCTTCAGCGTGCTGAAAATGCCCGAAGACGACCGCGGTGTGGACGAAGGCGACTTCCTGCAGGCCGGCAACAAGCAGGTGGCCGCGGGATACTGCATCTACGGACCGCAGACCACGCTGGTGCTGACGGTGGGCGACGGCGTGGCCATGTTCACGCTGGACCGCGAGCAGGGCTCGTTCGTGCTGATCGAGGAGAACGTGCAGATCCCCGAAGACACGAAAGAGTTCGCCATCAACATGAGCAACATGCGGCACTGGGACGAGCCGGTGAAACGCTATGTGGACGAACTGCTGGCCGGCAAGGACGGCCCGCGCGGCAAGGACTTCAACATGCGCTGGGTGGCCGCCATGGTGGCCGACGTGCACCGCATTTTGTGCCGCGGCGGCATCTTCATGTACCCCTGGGACAAACGCGAGCCTGAGAAGGCCGGCAAGCTGCGCCTGATGTACGAAGCCAACCCCATGAGCTGGCTGATCGAGCAGGCCGGCGGCGCCGCCACCAACGGCCACCAGCGCATCCTGGACATCCAGCCCGGCAAGCTGCACGAACGTGTCAGCGTGATTCTGGGCTCGAAGAACGAAGTCGAGCGCGTCACCAGCTACCATGGCGAGAAGCTGGGCAAGCCCTAGCTGCCAGCCTATCGTCGTGCCGTTGTGTCCAGCCGGCCCCGATGAAGGCTAGCCCTATCGCGCAAAAAACGCGCTCGCAAGCTTCACCCAATAACTCGACCCGATCGGCAGCAACGCGTCGTTGAAGTCATAGTTAGGGTTGTGCAGCTCGCAGGGGCCCATGCCGACGTACTTTTCGTCGCGGTGCGCGCCTTCGCCATTGCCCAGAAACAGGTAGCAACCCGGCACTTTCTCCAGATAGAAAGAGAAGTCCTCGGCGCCGCCGTGCTGGGGCGTGTGGCCGTCAACATGGTCAGCGCCAAACGCGTCTTGCGCCACCTTCATGGCAAAGTCGGTCTGCTCGTCCCAGTTGACGAGCGGCGGGTAAGCGCGGTGGAACTTGAGCTCGCCGCTGCCGCCGTGCACCTGGGGCAGCATCTCGGCCACACGGCGCATGTTGGACTCGATCTCGTCCAGCACCTGGGTGCTGAAGGTCCGCACGGTGCCGCGTATCACGGTCTCGCCGGGCAGCACGTTGTACGCATCGCCCGCGTGAATCTGCGTGATGCTGAGCACCGCAATGTCAATCGGGTTCTTGTGGCGAGAGATGAGCGTCTGCAGCACGCCCACCATTTCAGCCGCGATGACGATGGTGTCCACCGACTTGTGCGGCTGCGCAGCGTGGCCGCCGGTGCCGCGCACAAAAATGTCAAAGCGGTTGCTCGACGCCATGGTCGGTCCCTTGCGGAAACCGAAGTGGCCGACGTCAAAGCCCGGCATGTTGTGGATGCCGTAAATCTCGTCGCAGGGAAACTTGTCAAACAGGCCATCGGTCATCATGGCCTTGGCGCCGGCATTGCCACCCTCCTCTGCCGGCTGAAAGATGAAGTTGACGATGCCGTCAAAGTCGCGGTGCGCGGCCAGGTACTTGGCGGCGCCCAGCAGCATGGCGGTGTGGCCGTCGTGACCGCAGCCGTGCATGCGGCCTGGGTTTCTGGAAGCATGGGCAAAACGGTTGTGCTCGGGCATGGGCAGCGCGTCCATGTCGGCGCGCAGGCCAATGGATCGCGGCTTGCTGCCGGCTTTGGTTTGGGCGCCTTTCAGCACCCCCACCACGCCGGTCTGGCCCAGCCCGCGATGCACCTCGATGCCCCAGGACGCGAGTCGCTCAGCCACGACGTCGGACGTGCGGTTTTCCTGGAAGGCCAGCTCGGGGTGCGCGTGGATGTCGCGGCGCAACGCGGTGAATTCGTCGTGGGTGGCTTCGATTTCGGCGATCAGGCTCATGGCGGGGTTCTCAGGTCAGGAAGGGATCTGGGCTTGGACGTAAGCGGCAATTTCAGCAGAAATGTCCGCCAGTGCGTTCTGCAAGGAGGCAAAGTCCACGCTGCGGGCTCGGGTCTTTTCGTCCATGTAGAGGCCGCGGTGCAGTTCGACCTGCAGGCTGTGGCGACGCTCGGCCGGCCGGCCCAGTCGGGCGATCAGCGCCACCCCCTTGAACGGGTCGTTGATGGCGACGCTGAAACCGCGCTGGCGGAATGCGCTGGCCACCATGGCGGTGAATTCGGGGGCGGCGGTGGTGCCGTCACGATCGCCCAGCACCACGTCGGCCAGCGGGTGGTCGCTCTGGATCTGCAGGCTCTCGTACGAGTTGGCAGGCATCGAATGCAGGTTGAGGTGCCAGACAGCACCAAAGCGCGCATAGGCCGCTTCAATCTGCGCCTGCATGGCTGCGTGGTAGGGCGCGTGGTAGCGGCTGATGCGGTTTTGCACCTCGGCGACGCTGAGCTTGCGCGCGTAGATGGGGTCTTGCCCGCCTTTGCTCGCATCGCGCCAGACCAGGCCAATGCCCAGACGGGTTTTTTCACTGGGGGCCAAGGGGGTGGGCCAGGGCGCGTCGAGCAGGGTAGCGTCCAGGTCTTCGACGTCGCGGTTGGGGTCCACATAGGCGCGCGGAAAACTGGCGGCCAGCAGCGTGGCACCGACCGACGGCAGCGCCTCCCACAACACATGCACGTCGGTGTCTTCACCCTTGCGCAGTATTTCAAACGGCAAGGCGTAACCGAAGTCGTCGGGGTACAGCGTGCCGCTGTGCGGTGAATCGCAGATCAGTGGCACGACGCCGGCTTCGGGCAGGCGCAGGGTGTAGGGCTCAAACGGGGTGGGGACGCTGGGCAGAACAGGATGGGTCATGAGGTCAGGCTGGGCACGGCAGGAGCCGCGTCGTTGAGATGGCAGGCGCTGAGGTGGCCGGTGGCCAGAGTGCGCAGCGGGGGCAGTTCGATCTGGCAGCGCGGCATGGCGTGCGGACAGCGCGGGTGAAAAGCGCAGCCCGTGGGCGGCCGCAATGGTGAAGGCAGCTCGCCCTTGATGGGCTGGTAGTCGCGCCGCTGGGTGTCCAGCGTAGGCAGCTCCGACAGCAGGGCTTGCGTATAAGGGTGGTTGGGGCGGCTGAAGATCACCTCGGTGGGCGCGATCTCGACCACGCGGCCGAGGTACATGATGACCACGCGGTCCGACACATGGCCCACCACACCCAGGTTGTGACTGATGAACAGATAGGTCAGCTCAAAACTGCGGCGCAACTCCAGAAACAGATTGAGCACCTGCGCCTGGATGGAAACGTCCAGCGCAGCCACGGCTTCGTCGCACACGATGAGCTGCGGCTTGAGCGCCAGCGCGCGCGCAATGCCGATGCGCTGGCGCTGGCCGCCCGAGAACTGGTGGGGGTAGCGCTGGCCGTAGTCGGGGTCCAGCCCCACCTGCCGCATCAGGCCGGCCACATAGTCGGCCATGCCGGACGCGGGCACCAGGCCGTGCACCACAGGCGCCTCGCCAATGATGTCGAGTACACGCATGCGCGGATTGAGCGAAGCCATGGGATTCTGGAAAATCATCTGCACGCCCAGGCCATAGGCGCGGCGCTCGGCGGCGGTCATGTCGGCAAGCGTCCTGCCCTGGTAGCTGACCTCGCCGGCCGAAGGCGGGTTGATGCCTGCAACGACGCGGCCCAGCGTGGACTTGCCGCAGCCCGACTCGCCCACCACACCAATCACTTCGCCGGCATGGATGTCCAGGTCCACCTCCGACACGGCCTGCACCACAGCGGGGGCATTGTGGGCGCCCAGCAGGTTGGCGATCTTGCCCGCCAGATCAACGGGCTGGACAAAACGTTTGCTGATACCGCGCAGTTGCAGCAGCGGCGTGCCGGCTGGGGGGGTGGGGGTCAAGGAGGCGTCCATACGGGTCATTCAGGTGACGTTCAGGCCATTCAGGCAAGCGCGTGCCAGCAGCGGACGGTCTTGTGATGCGCGGCTTCGGTGGGCTGCGGCACGGTCAGGCATTGGTCGGTGGCGTAGCCGCAACGCGGCCTGAAGGCGCAGCCTTGCGGCAGTTGCAGCAGCGACGGCGTCATGCCCGGAATCTGCCGCAGCAGGCTGCCGTGCGTGGCGCGCGTGGGAATGGAGTTGATCAGCCCCTGCGTGTAGGGATGCGCGGGACGGTGCACCACGTCTGCCGTGGCGCCGCTCTCCACAATCCGGCCCGCGTACATGACGGCGATGCGGTCCGCCAGGCCGGACACCACCGCCAGATCGTGGGTGATCCAGATCATGGCCGTGCCGGTTTCGCGGCAGAGCTTTTGCACCTCATACAGGATCTGCGCCTGAATGGTGACGTCGAGCGCGGTGGTGGGCTCGTCGGCAATGATGAGCTTGGGCTGGTTCAACAGTGCAATCGCAATGGCCACACGCTGGCGCATGCCGCCCGACAACTGGTGCGGGTAGGACAACAGGCGTTCGGCGGGCGACGGGATGCCCACCATCGCCAGCGCATCCTGAGCGCGCGCGCGGGCGGCCGCCGGGCTGACTTTTTCATGCGCGTGAATGGCCTCGACCATCTGGGTATCCACCCGCAACACCGGGTTAAGCGTCATCATCGGGTCCTGGAAAATCATGGCGATCTCCTTGCCGCGCAACTGCTGCAGGCGTTTTTCGGAGGCGCCCACCAGCTCTTCACCCAGGTAGCGGATGTGCCCGCCCGCGATGCGGCCCGGCGGGTCAATCAGGCCAATGATTGAAAAACCGGTGATGCTCTTGCCTGAGCCGGACTCGCCGACCAGCCCGAGAATTTCGCCGGCGTTGACCTGCAGATCAACCCCGTCCACGGCCTTGACCACGCCGCCATGCGTGAAAAAATGGGTTTGCAGGCCGCTGATCTGCAAGACCGGCGTGCTGTGTGAATCGTCCATGATTGGCTGCGCGCTCAATGTGCGTTATGCGGGTTGAGGATGTCGCGCAGATGGTCGCCCACCAGGTTGATGCCGACGATGGCCAGGGCCAGTGCTATGCCCGGGAAGAACGAAATCCAGTAGTGGCCGCTGAGCATGAACTCAAAACCGTTGGCAATCAGCATCCCCAGCGAAGGCTCGGTCACCGGCACGCCCACGCCCAGAAACGACAGCGTGGATTCCAGCGCAATGGCGTGGGCCAGATCGATGGTGGCGATCACGATCAGCGGCGGCAGGCAGTTGGGCAGCATGTGGCGCAGCAGGATGCGTGGAGAACCCAGCGCCATGCATTGCGCGGCCTCCACATACTCCTTGGCGCGCTCCACCAGCGCCGCACCACGTGCGGCGCGTGCAAAGTAGGCCCATTGCACAATGACCAGCGCGAGGATGACCTTGTCCACCCCTTTGCCGAGGATGGCCAGCAGAATCAGCGCCACCAGGATGGAGGGGAAAGAAAGCTGGATGTCGACGATGCGCATCAGCAGCGCATCCACCCAGCCGCCAAAGTAGGCAGCCGCCAGCCCCACGATGCTGCCAATGACCAGCGCCGCAGCCACCGAGATGCCGCCCACCATCAGGCTGGTGCGCAGGCCGTAGAAAATGGCCGAGAGCAGATCGCGCGCCTGGCTGTCGGTGCCCAGCCAGTAGGTCATGGTGCCGGCGGCGTCCTTGCTGCCCGGTGGCAGCTTGGAATCAAAAATATCGAGCTTGCCGATGTCGTACGGGTTCTGCGGCGATATCCACGGGGCGAACACGGCCACCCCAACGGCAAGCAGCAGGAGAGCCAGGCCGGCCACAGCGAGCTTGTTGGCAAAAAACTCGCGGCGCAGGCGCTGCCACGGCGTTTCAGGGGGCGGCAGCGGCGTGGGGTCCATCACCACGGTGGGGGGCGTCAGGGTAGTCATGCCTTGGCTGCCTGCAGGCGCACGCGCGGGTCGAGCACCGAATAAAGGATGTCGGTCACCAGGTTCAGCATGACCAGGAAGAAGACGATAAGGATCAGGTAGGCCACCACCACCGGCCGGTCCAGCGTGATGATGGAATCCAGCAGCAGCTTGCCCATGCCCGGCCAGGCAAAAATGGTTTCAGTCACCACCGCAAACGCCACCACCTGGCCAAACTCCAGCCCGAACACCGTGACGATGGGGATCATGATGTTCTTGAGCAGGTGCACGCGCAGGATGCGGCTCCAGCTCAGGCCCTTGGCACGGGCAAACTTGATGTAGTCCATGGGCAGTGCCTCGCGCGTGGCGGCCCGGGTGACGCGGATGATCAGCGCCGCCTTGGCCATGGCGATGGTGCAGGCCGGCAGGATGAGGCGGCTCCAACCATCCAGCGTCAGCACGCTGAGGTCGAGCGGGCCCAGCATGACCGTCTTGCCGCGGCCACTGGCCGGCACCCAGCCCAGGTACACGGCAAACACCATGATCAGCATCAGGCCCACCCAGAAGTTGGGCAGCGAAAAACCCAACACCGAGCCGGTCATGATGCCGCGCGTACTCAGTGCGTCAGGCCGCAAGCCGGCCCAGATGCCCAGGGGCACACCCACCAGTCCGGCCAGCGTCATCGCCACCACCGCCAGCTCCAGTGTGGCCGGCATGCGCTCCAGAATGAGGCCCATGGCCGACTGCCCCGTGAGGAAGCTCTTGCCAAAGTCAAACCGCACGGCGTGCGACATGAAGATGGCGTATTGTTCCAGCAAGGGTTTGTCGAGGCCGAAGTTGGCCCGGATGGCGTCGCGCTCCAGTTCCGTCGCTTCGGGGCTGGCCATCATGGAGACCGGGTCGCCCACGACATAAAGGCCGACGAAAACCAGGCCCGACATCACGGCCATGACCAGCAGGGCCTGAAGCAGGCGGCGAATGATGAAAGCAAGCATGGATTGAATGGCCCGCCATCGGGGCGGCGGGCTTGCGGGTTGCGGGGTAGCCGGGGCTTACTTGACGACGGTGGCGTACTGCACCATGGTCTGCTGGTCAGCACGGCCCTTGAAACTGATGCCTTTCTTCATGGCCCACACTGAATGCTCGAAGTGAATGGGCAGCATGGCGAAGTCGGCCATGGCGACCTCACTGGCCTTGGCCAGGGTGGCGGCGCGCTGGGCATCGTCCATCTGGTTGGCCGACTCGGCGACCAGCTTGTCCATTTCAGGGTTGGAGTAACGGCTGCGGTTGGTGGTGCCCTGCCCTTTTTCCTTGTTGGGGGTGACCAGCAGGGAGTTGAGCGTGTTGGACATTTCACCCGTGGACGTGCCCCAGCCTGCCATGTAGGCGCTGTAGGCATAGGCATCGCGGTTCTTGAAGAACACGGCCGGTGCGTTGGAATCGATGGTGGTCTTGACACCCACGCGCGTCCACATGGAGGCCAGCGTCTGCGCAACCTTGCTGTCGTTGATGTAGCGGCCGTTCGGCGAGCCCAGCACCATGGTGAAGCCATTGGGGTAGCCGGCGTCCTTCAGCAGGGCCTTGGCCTTGTCGGTATTGACCTTGGCCGGCGTCACCAGGCTCTTGCTGGCGCCAAACATCGGGTAAGGCAGAAGCTGGGCGGCCGGCGTGCCCACGCCACCCATGATGCGGGCCACCAGGGCCTGCCGGTCAATGGCCAGCGACAGGGCTTCGCGCACGCGCTTGTCGAGCAGCGGGTTCTTGCCGTTGGTCCCTTCGATACCCGGCGTCTTGTCGCCGTTCTGGTCGAGCGCCACGTAGATCACACGGTTGGACGCCTTGGTTTCCACCGTCAGTTTGGGGTCCTTTTGCAGGCGCTCAAGGTCGTCGGTGGGCGGGTCTTCGACCAGGTCCACGTCGCCGGCCAGCAAGGCTGCCACGCGCGCGGCGGGGTTGCTGATGGGCCGGTAAATCACCTTGTCCCAGGCGGGGGCCGGGCCCCAGTAATGCGGGTTGCGTTCGAAGATGATTTCGCTGCCTCGCTTCCAGGAAACAAAACGGTAGGGGCCTGCGCCCACCAGACCGCTGCCGGAATTCAGCTCGGTGGTGGTCTTGCCTTCAGCCGCGGGGCCGGCCGCCGCCTTGGCCGACATGATGGGCAGGCCCACCATGTTGATCGCCAGCAACGGGTAAGGCTCGGAAGTGGTGATGCGCACCGTGAGCGGATCGACCGCCTCCACCTTCTCCACCTTTTGCAGGTACACCTTGAATGACGAAGGGCTGTTGGGCACCTTGGCCACACGGTCCAGCGTGAAGACCACGTCTGCAGCGGTGAGCGGCGAACCATCCGAGAATTTCACATTGGGCCGCAACTTGAAAGTCCAGCTCTTGCCACTGGCCGTCCACGACTCTGCCAGGCAGGGCTTGATGGCCAAGTCAGCATCGGCACACACCAGGCCGTCGAACAGCGTTTGCGACAGCTGGATGTTGGGCGTGAGCGCGTGGTACTGCGGGTCCATGGAGGTCGGCTCGGTCTTGAGCGCCACAACGAGGTCGCGGGCATAAGCTCCGCTCGACAATACGGTGATGGCGGCCATTGCGGCGGTCATCACCCCGCGACGCATGCTCGGTCGGACAGCGGAGTTGACGGGCATCTGGAATTCTCCTGAAGGATTGCTGATGGAAGTAAGGAAAGATTGGCTTCGTGAACCCTGTTAGCAAGAAACAAGCCCGCCTCACCTCATTGATGTAACAGCATAACCAACAGCGTCCGGAGTGATACCGGGAATAACCCGCTGATGCGACCAGACGTAAGCGCGGGCTTGGGGATGTCACTGCGGTTCATGAGGCCGGCCAGGTGACGGCATGCATGATCTTCTGGGTTCCGGGCACGAAAGACTCCGTGCGGGAAGACCGAAGTCCAGGCGCATGCAGGCCACGACAGCCTGCGCGACGCGCGTGCTGCAGACATACCGACCGGCGGCCCGGATTTGCGGCGCCAGTTAACGGGACGACGCACCAGCGCTCCGCCCGGTGAATTCTGCCGGGCTATAATCGCAGGCTGTAATTCAGAATTCGCCGGTGTAGCTCAGTCGGTAGAGCAGCTCATTCGTAATGAGAAGGTCGGGTGTTCGATTCATCTCTCCGGCACCAAATGAAACGCCCCTAGCTGTCATGGTTAGGGGCTTTTTCATGTAGTCAATTCGTAACCGACCAGAAATTATGGCGCAACTTCTCCTTTAGAAAAAGCGGTATCCGAATTTCGCTCGCCCAGTCGGCGCTCAATGTATCGCCTCAGCCCATGAATAAGGCATGTCAATTCGTTTGGGAAGTATTGAACTAATGCTTCATCCAAAGGCGCTCCGAGATCCATCCAGAATTGACTCAATTCGAACTGTTCCACCAAGCTGTAATCCTTAAAAAATTCATAGTGGTATCGTCCTTTCTCAAAAGCAAACTGGTACGCGATCAGCAGCTTATTTAGGTCGCTGAAGTCGGTATATCCTGGCATTCTCGAAACGGCCGAACTCAAAATTTCGTTGCGGACGGACTCAGGCAACGTACTCCACTGGGCCGCATATTTGTGATTGTTTTTGGGTGATGTACCCGAGAGAACAATTGCACACTTAAGCAGCACCTCAAAGCCCAGGATCGACAAGAGCGCTGCCGAATCAGATTGCCTATTGAGAGAGCCTGCCAAAATATCGGCGTCGGCGAGTCGAGCATTTGCGTCGGCATACATACGTATTGCATGGTCGTCCACGGGAGTCCTCCACTAAGTTATCCACCTGCAGATCGAGCAGTGACTCGGCCATTGCGAACCTGTTCCAAGAGCATCAGCGCACGCTTGCCCGCTCTTGCCAATAGCTGGTGGCTCTGAGCGCAGTATTTGTTCAGCGTTTGTTTTTTCTCAATGTTGCTCAAGACCTGGCTGGCAGCGCTTGAATGAGCGGCACAGAATGTAAGCACATGTCTGATTTGCCGTCTTCACAAGAATCGCCTTTAACGCGAAGCCCCTGGATTCCCAGGGCGGCCTGCCTGGTCGGGCTTGCGGCGTATTGGTTTCCCTTTATTCACATTGTTGGATCATGTGGTGTTGGCCAGTATGCCAATGTCGCGCGGTACCTGATCATGTTTCTCCTGGGCATGGCTGGCGGTGTGCTGCTATGGAAAAAGGTTTCTTCCTATGGCGTGATGGGTTTTATGGGTGCATGGGGCATCGATGTAGCCCTTTCCTTGAGTTTGCCGGCAATCTTTCATTGTTCGCATCAATTGCTGCCTTTCGAGGGGATCATGGTTTATGCCATGACGTTCGGTCTCTCATGGCTGGGGTTTTTTGTCGGCAAGTTACTTGCACGTTTTCTGGATACCAGCTTGCGCCCCGGCAACCGGCGCACGTTGGCTTACACCCTGATTTGTCTGGGTGGTGTCATGGCGTCGCTGTCATTCACGCTCCTGCCACTGGAGTTGCGTACCAAAGAGAAAAACGCGCTGGAGAGCGTCAAGAGGCTCGTGCAAGGTCAGCATGCCTTCCGGGCCAGCCATCCCCAGACCGGGTTTTCATGCGAACTATCGGAACTCTCCAGCGCATTTTCAACAACATGGCCATCCTCCGAAAGGAACAAGAATTATGAATATGCAGTCAAGGACGGGTACACCTACCGGCTTTGGTGTTCTCAGGACGCTCCGCGTGTGAAATACAACCTTGAAGCCTTCCCGACCTGCGTGCCAACTTGTGGGAACACAGGCTATTGCGTCAATGAGTCGGGAATGATCAAGTCCTTGTCGAGGGACAAGATTGCATCAGGAAAAGATTGGTCAAAGTTCTGTTGGGATAGTGGCGCGACAGTTGGTTCGGCATTGCCATGACCTTGCTGAAGAGGCACGGGATGCGGTGCAGTCATTCGGATGGCTTGCGCCTGTCCATGACTGTGAAGGCGCCGTCGGACGGGCTTCGCCTGATTTATCAAGCCAAATCGACCGTCAGCCCAATCAGCGCCTGCGCAACCAGCTATAAGAACAATAGCAAGAGGCGGCCACTCACCGCGGTGGCGGCAACGGCTCGCCCCACATGCGCCGCCACAGCCAGGGCAAGGCCGTCGCCACATCGGGCCGCGTGCTTTTGAGGGTGGGCACATGGCTTTGCGCGGCGCGGGCTGCGGCGGTGCCGAGGTCGAAGTGGAAGGTGTAGGCCGGCTCCTGGCCCATGCGAAGGTCGGTGACAAACAGGCGGCCGCCCGATTCCGAAAGGCGGAAAAAACCGTGGCTGAAGGCCGCGATGCGCGCCACCGGCGGGTCCTGGCCGTGCAGCGTGATCAGGTCGGCGCCGCGGTCGTGCGCCGTCCAGGTGATGTGCGGGGAAGAGTCGAGCAGCGAGTAGTGGCCTTCAAAATACTGCGTGGGGGTGGTGGCGACCACGCGCCACAGCAGCGTGTTGAAGGGAGCGGGGGTGACCAGCAGCGCGTTGGCGGTGATGCCCTCGGCCTGCAGCGAGCTGCGCGCCACCGCGGTGGCCTGTTGCTGCGCCAGCACGCTCCAGCCCAGGTACAACGTGCTCAGCACCAGCGCCGCCGCGTTCCAGCGCAGCCCGCGACTGCTTTTAAGGCGCAGTGCGGTCACCACACCGACGATCAGCGGCACGGTGTAGAGCGGGTCGATGATGAACACGCTGCCCACGCCGAACGGGTAGTTGGTGAACGGCAACAGCAGCTGCGTGCCGTACACCGTCATCGCGTCGAGCAGGGGGTGGGTGATGAGCACCAGCCAGAGCGCCAGCCACCAGCGTTTGAACAGCGCGCCCTCGCCGTGCAGGCGCGAGGCCAGCCAGGCCAGCGGCGGCGCGGCCAGCGTGAGGTAGAACAGCGCATGGCTTTCGGCGCGGTGCAGCGTCATGTTGAGGATGGCGTTGCCGTGGTCGATGAAGGCGTCCAGGTCCGGCAGGGTGCCGGCCACCGCGCCCCACAACGCGGCCTTCCACACGGCGGTGCGCCGGCCCATGACGGCCACACTCACGGCCGAACCAAGGGCGATCTGGGTCAGTGAATCCATGGCGCGCAGCTTAACGCAGCGGCCCGCTGGCAGGCCCGGCGTGCGGCCCTTGCCCCCTGGCCGGGCCGGGACGTTGGGCGCGCAGCGGACGCCTGCCTCGTGCTTGTACGCGCCGTTACAATCTCGCTGCCTGCCCGCCGGCATGTGACCACCGGCGGCCTCTGGTGCGGCATCGCGATGCGGCCAGGAATATGTGTCACCGCCTACCGGGTTCCAAACCATGACGTCCCTCAAGACCCTGCTCGTGCTTTCCTCCACCTTCGCGCTGCTGGCCTGCAGTTCCATGGGCAGCACGCCCGTGGGCAGCGACAGCACGGTGACCGAGGCCACCGCCAAACAGCTGGCGGGGGACGTGCCGCTACCGCAGGGCGCGGTCATCAAGCAGCAGGACAGCCTGGTCATGGGCTCGGGCAACACCTGGATGGGGCGGCTGAGCCTGACCGTGCCGGGCGAGGCGCAACCGGCGTTTGCCTGGTTCCGCGACAACCTGCCCGCCGCCGGCTGGACGCTGACCTCGAGTTCGTTTTCAAAACTCAGCCTGCTGACCTTCACCAAGGCAGAACGTGTGGCGACGGTGCAGATGCAGGGCAGCAACTTTGGCGGCAACGAGGTGCTGATCACGGTGGCGCCAGCGGTGCGGCCGGCCAGCCGGCCCTAAGTCGCCGCAAACCAGATTGCTATTGAATCAGTAGCTGTCTGCGCCCGTGCTGCCTGGGCTGAAGACCGAAAATGCTGTAAAAATTCCCGATGGTTCTTCCAGGCCGACTGTTCTAGATTGATACGTCCGGCTGGACGGCAATCTGGCTGACCAGCACCTTGTCGATGCGTTTGCCGTCCAGGTCCAGCACTTCAAAACGCCAGCCCGCAGCGTCGACCAGATCGCCGGTGCCCAGCAGGCGGCCCGACACGCTTTGCAGCAGGCCGGCCACGGTGTTGTAGCGGCCCCTGTCCTCGTCGGGCAGCTCCCGGATGTCGAGCCGGGCCTTGAGCTCGGACACCGGCATCACGCCGTCGATCAGCCAGCTGCCGTCGGCGCGGCGTGTGGCCCAGGCATCCACCTGCGCGCCGGGCTGCAGCTCGCCGGTGATGGCTTCAAGCATGTCGATCGGGGTCATCAGGCCCTGCACTACGCCATATTCGTCGACCACAAACACCATGCGGGTGGACTGGGTGCGAAACTGTTCCAGCAGCTCCATGCCGGTCAGCGTTTCAGGCACAAACATGGCCGGAATCGCGTAAGTGTCGATACGGTCGGCCAGTGTCGGTGTGATGCCGGTACCGGTTTCCTCGCCGACAGGCTGGATCTGGCCGCGCAAGGCCAGCAGCTTGGCAATGTTCACCACGCCCACCACGTCGTCGAGGCTGCCGCGGCACACCGGGTACCACGAGTGGCCGGTGGCGCCGGCCTTGACAATCGCCTGCGCCACGGTGTCGCTGGCGTCCAGCCACTCGATGTCCGAACGCGGCCGCATCAGCGAGGTGAGCAGCCGGTCGTCGAGCAGAAAAACGTTCTGCACCATCTGGTGCTCGTGCTCCTCGATCAGCCCGGCATCGACGCCCTCTTCCAGGCTGGCGGCAATTTCCTCGTCGGTCACGGTGCGCTCGCCGGCGTTGTCCACCCGCAGCAGCTTGAGCACGGAGTGGGTGCTGAAGGACAGCAGCCGCACAAAAGGTTTGGCGCCGGTGGCCACCCACATCATGGGGCGCGACACCAACCGCGCCACGGTTTCAGGGTAAAGCTGGCCGATGCGTTTGGGCACCAGCTCGCCAAACACAATGGTGATGAAGGTGATGACGGTGACCACCAGCGCGGTGGCCGTGATGTCGGCCGCGCGGGTGGACGCGCCGAAAGTCTGGATCCAGCTTGAGAGGCTGCCGCTGAAGGCCGCCTCGCCGATGATGCCGTTGAGCATGCCAATGGAGGTGATGCCGACCTGCACCGACGAGAGAAACTGCGTCGGGTTCTCCAGCAGTGTCAGCGCCGCCCCCGCACCCTTGTCGCCCGACTCCGCCATGGCGTTGAGCCTGGCCTTGCGGCTGGAAGCGAGCGCCAGCTCGGACATGGCAAAAACGCCGTTGAGCAGGGTCAAAAAGGCGATGAGGATGAAATCCATGGATCCGAAGGCAGAATGAACACATGGCACTTTACTTGATTGGCGACCTGCAGGGTTGCAACGAGCCGCTGCAGCGCCTGCTGCGCAGCGTGGATTTTTCCCCCAGCCGCGACACGCTGTACCTGCTGGGCGACCTGGTCAACCGCGGCCCGGACTCGCTGGGCGTGCTGCGCAGCCTGTCCGCCCTGGGCGATGCGGCGCAGTGCCTGCTGGGCAACCACGACCTGAACCTGCTCGGCATCCGCCACGGGCTGCGCAAGCCGCACCGCAGCGACACCGTGCAGCAGGTGCTGGACGCACCCGACTGCGAGCCCCTGCTCGACTGGCTGCGGCACCGCCGCATGGCGATCCATGAACACGGCTGGCTCATGGTGCATGCCGGCGTACTGCCGCAGTGGAGCGCCGCGCAAACCATGGCGCTGGCCGGCGAGGTCGAGCAGGCACTGCGCGGCCCCGACCTGGCCGGTTTTCTGAAAGCAATGTACGGCAACACACCGGACCAGTGGCAGGACACGCTGGCCGGCGCCGAGCGGCTGCGCGTGATTGTCAATGCCCTGACACGGATGCGTTTTTGCACCGCCGACGGCGCCATGGAATTTGCCACCACCGGCAGCACGCAGACGGCGCCCCGCGGTTACCTGCCGTGGTTTGAAGTGCCGGGCCGGAAAACGGCCGGTCTGCCGGTCGCCTTCGGCCACTGGTCCACGCTGGGCGCCGAGACCGTGGCCAGCGGGTCCGGCCTGCTGGCCAACACGTTGCCGCTGGACACGGGCTGTGTCTGGGGCGGCTGCCTGACGGCGGCGCGGCTGGGCAGCAAGCCCGGTCAGTTCGAGTTGATCCGTGTGCAGTGTCCGCAAGTCCAGGCGCCGGGCTGAGTGCTGCCGGAAATTCAAGGGAATTCAAGCATTTCAGGCCTCCAGCCCAATGACTGCGGACGCCATCTGCTATCAAACAAGTAGCAAACCAGCCGCCTGCCAATCGCTCAGGCGGGGGCCGGGCCGGCTTTCCTGAGCGCCGCCTCGTCGGACAGGGCGCGCGCCACACTGGCCGAGAGCAGCAGCACGGCCGACGAGAAGTAGATCCACATCAGCAGCACCACCAGCGAACCGGCCGCGCCGTAGGCCGACACCACGGCCGCGGTGGACAGGTAAATCGCCATCAGGTACTTGCCCAGCGCAAACAGAATGCCGCCGGCAACGCCGCCCATCACCAGGTAACGCATGGCAGGTTTGGGCCCGGCGCTCATGCGCATCAACGCCACGAACAGCCCCGCGGAAAACGCCATGGACACCAGCTCGTTGATCACCACCGCCACGCGCTCCAGCGGCATGTAGCTGCCGGCCCAGGTGGTCAGGAAACTCAGCACAGCGGAGATCACCAGCGAGACCAGCAGCAGAAAACCAAACACCAGGATGTAGGCAATGCCGCGTACGCGCAGCGACGCGCCGTACCACCACTTCTGCTGCGGCGGCACGCCGGTGTCCTGCCGCCAGAGCCGCTCGAAGGCGTCCTGCAGTTCGGCAAACACGCCGGTGGCACCCGACAGCAGCAACACAAACGCAATGCCCGAGGCCAGCAACCCCTCCGACGGCTCCTGCGCGCTGGCCAGCGCCTGCTTGATCATCTGCGCGCCCTGCTCGCCGATCACGCCGCCAATCTCCCGGATCAGGCTGCTTTCGATGTAGCTGCGGTCCAGCCACCAGCCCAGCACGGCCACCAGCAGCACCAGCAGGGGCGCGAGGCTGAGAATGCCGTAGAAGGACATGGCGGCACTCATGCGCAGGCCGTCCGCGTTCATCCAGAGGTCGACAGCGCGGCCTACCGGGCGGAACAAGGTGGGAAAGGAAGAGCGCTGGTAGGCGCGGCGCAGGCCAGCGTAGGAGGGCATCATGGCCCCAGCTTAGCCCGGCCGACGGTGCGGCACCATCGGACGCCTGCGCGGGAAACAGTAGGCCCCGGCTGACTGCCGGCTGCCGGCGGCCTGCTGCCTCAGCTGCCTGTCTTGAACAGCGCAGCGACCTTTTTCTTCGGCTTGATGTTGGCCGACACGCCGCGTGCGGCGCCGCCCTTGGCGGCCGCTTCCCAGGCCGGCTGCGCTTCGGCCGGCAGGCTGGATTCGTATGGCTTGTCAAAGAAGGGGTCGCGCGAGGCCGACTGGCGCTGCGGCGGCGCCTCGCGGCGTTCCCGGCGTTCCGGCCTGTCGCGCTGGGCCCCGGCCTCCTCGCGCACGGGCTGGTCGCCGCTGTCGCGGTACATGCGCCGGCCGTCGTTGATGCGGCCCTGCTCCTTGATGCGCGGCTGGTCTTCCTCGAACTCCATCGGTTCGAGCTCGATCTTGGTCTTGATGAGTTTTTCGATATCGGTGACCAGGCGCTGGTCGCTGGCAGCCGCAAAACTCACCGCCAGGCCGGAGGCGCCGGCACGGCCGGTGCGGCCGATGCGGTGCACATAGTCTTCCGCGTTGAAAGGCACGTCGAAGTTGAACACCGCCGGCACGTCCTTGATGTCCAGGCCGCGCGCGGCCACATCGGTACACACCAGCAAATCGACTTCGCCGCTTTTGAAAGCTTCGAGTGCTTTCAGCCGCTCGTCCTGGCTTTTGTCGCCGTGCAGGGCGGTGGTTTTCAGGCCCTCGCGCTCCAGCGAGCGGGCCAGGCGTGCGCAACCGAGCTTGCTGTTGACGAACACAAACGCCTGCTTGATGCCGCGGGTCTTGAGCACCTGGTGCAGCGCGCGGCGCTTGTCGTCGGCGCTGACGGCGTAGAAATGCTGCTCCACCGTGGACGCCGTGGCGTTGGAACGCGCCACCTCGATGGTCACCGGGTCCTGCAGGAAACTGGATGCCAGACGCTTGATCTCGGGCGAGAAGGTGGCCGAAAACAACAGGGTGATGCGCTGCTTGGGCAGGTAGCTCAGGATGCGCTGCAAGTCGGGCAGAAAGCCGATGTCCAGCATGCGGTCGGCCTCGTCGAGCACCACGTACTCGACCTGGTTGAGCACGGTGTTCTTGGCTTCGATGTGGTCCAGCAGGCGCCCCGGTGTGGCCACCAGCACCTCCACGCCTTTCTTCAGCTCGGCGGTTTGCGGCTTCATGTCCATGCCGCCGAACACCACCGCGCTGTTGAGGTTGGTGTACTTTGCGTAGAACTTCACCTGCTCGGCTACCTGCACCGCCAGTTCGCGCGTGGGCAGCAGCACCAGCGCACGCACCGGATGGCGCGCCGGCGAGGTCGAGGCGTTCTCGTGCTTCATCATGCGTTGCAGCAGCGGGAGCGCGAAAGCAGCGGTTTTGCCGGTGCCGGTCTGGGCGGCGCCCATCACGTCCCTGCCCTGGAGAACGACCGGAATGGCCTGCTCCTGGATGGGGGTCATGGTTTCGTAGCCCATTTCGGCTACGGCGCGGGCCAGCGGTTCTGCCAGCGAAAGGTTCGAAAAAGATGATGTCATTTAGCCTGCTATTGTCGCACTTTGGGTGACAAAGGCATTTCTGCCGGCCCGCCGCCCGGTCGGGCCTGCGGATGACCGGGCTCCCGTCGTCTGACTGCTATCTATTTAATAGCTGCTTGCGCATACAGGACGGGTGCTGAAAGCCTTTTTTCTATAAATTCCGGGCGGAGAAGGTGTCGCACGCCTTGACATTGCCCTGCTGCAAGCCGTTGTTGAACCAGCGCGCACGCTGGGCACTGCTGCCGTGGGTAAAACTCTCGGGCACGATGGCGCCGCCGCGTCCGCTCTGCAGCGCGTCGTCGCCGATTTTCGCGGCGGCATTCATGGCCTCCTCGACGTCGCCCTGCTCCAGGATGGCACGGGCGCGCTGCGCGTGGTGCGCCCACAAGCCGGCAAAACAGTCGGCCTGCAACTCGAGCCGCACGCTCATGGCGTTGTATTCCGTCTTGCTGACGCGCCCGCGCATCTGCTCCATCTTGCCGGTGATGCCCAACTGGTTCTGCACATGGTGGCCGACCTCGTGCGCAATCACATAAGCCTGGGCAAAGTCGCCGGGCGCGCCCAGCTTTTTCTGCAGGGTTTCGTAAAAGCCGAGGTCGATGTAGACCTTCTGGTCGGCCGGGCAATAAAACGGCCCCATGGCAGCCTGCCCCTGGCCGCAGGCCGTGGCGGTGGCACCGCGGAACAGCACCAGCCGCGGCTCCTGGTAGGTGCTGCCGCCCTGGGTGAACACCACTTTCCAGACGTCTTCGGTGTCGGCCAGCACGGTGGACACAAAACTGGCCATGCGGTCGTCCGCCGGCGGTCGCTGGGCGGGGCCCTGCTGCACCTGCGCCGCAGGGGTGTCGCCGCCGCTCAGCAGGCTCAAAATGGTCATCGGATTGATGCCGAAGATCCAGCCGCCCACCAGCGCGATCACAATCGTGCCAATGCCGATGCTGCGGCCGCCCAGCAACCCGCCCCCGCCGCCTCCACTGCGGCGGTCTTCGACGTTGTCGGATTCGCGGTTGCCTTCCCATTTCATGATTGACTTTCGTTGGCGTCGGCGCCGCAGAGGCGGCGCAAACTGTGCAGACTACTTTACTTGAGCATGCAATTGAAGGACGGAACATTTTGTTCGTTGCAGCATCTGATTACATATGAACAGCTTTCTTGCGCGTGCGCGTCTTTTTCCCGTCCTGCTGTCAGCCGTGTTGCTGAGCGCCTGCGCGGGCCCGCTGGTGACACAGGTCACCAGCTTCAACCAGTGGCCCACTGAGGCTGCCGGCAGCAGCTTCAGCTTCATCAAGCCACCACCCAACCGCTGGGGCGCGCCCCAGGAGCTGGAACAGGCCACCTATGAACGTTATGCCCAGCTGGAACTGGAAAAGCTGGGGCTGCGGCCTGCCGCCGCGGGCGAGCAGGCGCGCCTGCTGGCCGAACTGAGCACGGTCAGCCAGACCCAGCAAAGAACCTATCTGCAGCCCGTGTATGAAGACCCCCTGGTGTTCTACCCGCCGCGCCGCAACGCCGCCGGCCAGTATTTCCCGGGCTTCTGGGCGCCCAGCCGCTTCGGTCCGACCTATGTGGGCGACCGGGTCGTGCCCTACACCGTGCAGTTCAGCCAGCTCAACCTGCGCCTGCTCGATACCCGCAGCGGACCGCCGGGGCAGCCCCGCGCCGTGTTCGAATCCCGCGCGGTGTATGAAGGCAGTGCCAGCCTGCCAGCGGTCATGCCTTATCTGGTGCGCGCGGCGCTGGACGGCTTTCCCGGCCAGAACGGGCAGGTGCGCCAGGTGCGTTTCGACCGGGAAACCGGCGCACTGATCAGAAAATAAGCGCCTTGCACGGCCCCGGGATCGACGCTGCCGAGCGCAGGGTCCGGCCTGCTTCACAATGGCGGCATGCCACGCCCGACAACCTCCCCGCCCCTGCCACGCATCCTGCTGACCGGTTTTGACGCCTTCGGCGGCGACACCCTGAACCCGAGCTGGCTGGCGGTCCAGGCGCTGCACGGCCGGCGCATCGGCGGCCATCAGGTGGTGGCCGCTCAATTGCCCACCGTGTTCGAGGCCTCGCTGGCCGAACTGGGACGACTGCTGCGCACGCACAAGCCGGCGCTGGTCATTTGTGTCGGTCAGGCCGGCGGTCGCGCCGCCCTCTCGCTGGAGCGTGTGGCCATCAATGTGAACGACGCACGCATTGCCGACAATGCCGCCGCGCAGCCGGTGGACACGCCCGTCATTGCCGGCGGACCGGCGGCGTATTTCAGCACGCTGCCCATCAAGGCCATGCTGCAGGCGCTGCAAAAAGAAGGCATTGCCGCCGAGGTCTCGCAGACCGCCGGCACCTTTGTCTGCAACCATGTGTTTTACGGCCTCATGCACCTGCTGGCCACACGGCGCGGCTTCAAGCGCACGCGGGGCGGCTTTGTACACGTGCCCTTTCTGCCCGGCCAGGGCCAGCCTCACATGGCGCTGGAGGACGTGGTGCGCGGGCTGCGTGTGGCCGTGCGCACGGCAATCACAACGCAGCGCGACATCACGCAGGGTGCGGGAGCAATCAGTTGACTTTTTTGGGAGCGGGCTCGTCCCGCAGCAGCCGCCAGACCAGCCAGCTGCCGATCAGCGCGTTGCTGAGGGCGAAACCGCCGACGATCAGGGTAGCCCAGGTGTCCAGCACCCGGTTGTGGACAATCCAGGCGAGCGCGGCCGACAGGGCATTGAGCGCCATGGCCATCCAGAACAGGGGATTGCGGGGCTGAAACAGGCGGGATAACTTCATGGAAGGAATGCTAACCGCTGCCGGCGCCCTTCCCTGAACCACCCTCTGCGCCGGAAAGAGATGCCTGCCGAAAATGGCAGAGTCCGCCGGAAAAATTGAGCCGGTTTTAACGGACAGCGTTGAAGGACACCGGCATCAAACCTATGTTGTCCGCGGGCGCCCTGGCCTGGCCGCCGGCCATCACCGCGCCAGCCGGATCATTGCCGGCCAGCGTCGGCTTGGCGCCGTCGTTGTACACGTCGGCCCGGGCATGCCGCATGCAGTTGCTGA
Source organism: Pseudomonadota bacterium (assembly GCA_040389085.1). Lineage (GTDB taxonomy): Bacteria > Pseudomonadota > Gammaproteobacteria > Burkholderiales > Burkholderiaceae_C > Polaromonas. The sequence continues at coordinate 133,412 of JAZKAP010000007.1, read as the reverse complement.
GGGCCGCACCGCGCAGGGTTTCCACACAATAAGCCACGGCGGTCTGCTGGGAGGCCAGCATGGAATCACGCGCCTGGGCCTTTTTGACTTCACCACCGGCCACCATGGCCATGGCGGCCAGCAGGCTGACAATCAGCACCACCCCGGCACCCAGATAAAGGTATTCACGGGGGACGGTATTGATTTGGGGCATATGGGTGGAAAACATGAAACAAACTCCTCGTTGCGACTGTTTCGATGTTACGAACGCACTCTGGACATTCAACGCGGGGCTTTGCCCGTGCCGATGTAGGATAAAACCGCTTCCCGGGAACACGCGCTGACCGGCCCTTCGCCGACGCCCCGGGCAGCGGGGTGCGCAGGCTGGCTTACCATCCAGCCATGACCGATTCGCCCATCCTGCTGAGCGCCGCGCAGACCGCGGCCCGCCTGCCCTACCCCGCCCTGTTGGAAGAAATCGTGCGCCTGCTGGGCGATGCCTCGGTGCAGGTCCCGCAGCGTCTGGTGCAGCCCCTGGCCAGCGGCGGCAGCCTGTTTGTGATGCCGGCCTCGGACCGCCGGGTGGCCATGACCAAACTGATCACCTTCACGCCGGCCAACGCCGGAACCGCGCGGGCCACCATCCAGGGTGATGTGGTGGTGTTTGACATTGCCAGCGGCGAACGCCGGCTGGTGCTGGACGGCCCGACGGTCACGGCGCGGCGCACCGCAGCCGTGTCGGTGCTGGCGGCGCAGCGACTCGCCCCCAACACCCGCGGGCCGCTGCTGATCGTGGGCGCGGGGGTCCAGGGCAAGGCCCACCTCGACGCCTTTGCAGAAGTCCTGCAGGTTCGCGAAGTCCTGATCGCCTCGCGCAGCGTGTCCAGTGTGCAGGCCCTGGTGCAGCATGCGCAAGCACGGGGCCTGCAGGCCCGTGTGGTGCAGGACGCCAATACCGCGCTGGCCGACTGCCCGCTGGCAGTCACCTGCACGCCGGCCCATGGCGTGGTGCTGGGCAGCTTGCCGCGCCCGGATGCTTTCATCAGCGCGGTCGGCGCCTTCACGCCGCAGATGGTGGAGCTCGGCCCCGACCTGTGCCGTCACTTCGCTCAGCAGGGTGCGGTGTTTGTGGACACCGCCGATGCGAGCCATGAAGCGGGCGATTTGCTGCAGGCCGGTCTCGATGTGAGCCGCTTTGCAACACTCGCGGACGTGCTGGCCCGCAGCACGCAACGGCCGGCCGGACCGGTGCTTTTCAAGAGCTGCGGCTGGGCCGGCTGGGACCTGGCAGCCGCGCGGACGGCCCTGGCGCGGTAAAAAAAAGCGCCTGTCGTCACCTCCACCCCTGTTGATCCACCGCAAGCAAGACCACCTCCGCCCTTTCTAGACTGAAACCCATGAAACTTCAATTCCTCGGCGCGACCGACACTGTCACCGGCTCCAAGTACCTGATCCAGCACGACAAGTCCAGGGTGCTGATCGACTGCGGCCTGTTCCAGGGCTACAAGCTGCTGCGCCTGCGCAACTGGGCGCCGCCGCCGGTGAAGCCGTCCTCGATCGACGCGGTGATCCTGACGCACGCCCACATCGACCACAGCGGCTACCTGCCCCTGCTGGCGCGCGAGGGGTTTCGCGGCAAGGTGTTCTGCACGCCGGCCACCTACGACCTGTGCCGCATCCTGCTTCCCGATTCCGGCCATCTGCAGGAAGAAGAGGCCGAGTACACCAACCGCCACAAGCTGTCCAAACACAAGGAGGCCCTGCCGCTGTACACGCGCGATGACGCGCTGCAATGCCTCAAGCTGTTTCACCCCATTCCCTATGGCACAGACTGGCAACCTGCACCGGGCCTGCATGCCCGCATGGCGCCCTCGGGCCACATGGCCGGCTCGTCGTTTGTCAGGCTGGACGACGGGTCACGCTCCATCCTGTTTTCCGGGGACATCGGCCGGCCCAACGACCTGGTGCTCAAGCCCCCCGTGCAGATGGATGGCGCCGACTACCTGGTGGTGGAATCCACCTACGGCGACCGTCCGCACAAGAACTCGGACCCGCTGCTGGAACTCGGCAAGGTGATCAATCGCACCGCCGCCCGTGGCGGCGTGGTGGTGATCCCGGCATTTGCCGTGGGCCGGGCCCAGAGCCTGCTGCACTGCATCCAGTTGCTCAAGGCCCAGGGCGTGATCCGCGACATCCCGGTGTACCTCAACAGCCCCATGGCGGCCAGCGCCATGCAGGTTTACCTGAAACACAAGCCGGAACTGCGGCTGACAGCCGCCGAATGTGATGCGCTGGCGCATGCTGCACATATCGTGCAAACGCCGGAAGAATCACGGCTGCTCAATGCACGCCACGGCCCGATGGTGATCGTCGCCGCCAGCGGCATGGCCACGGGCGGTCGGGTGGTGCACCACCTCAAGGCCTTTGCGCCCGACAAGCGCAACACCATTTTGTTCGCCGGCTTTCAGGCCGGCGGTACGCGTGGGGCCTCCATCGCAGGGGGTGCACCGACGGTGCGGATCTTCGGCGAGGACGTGCCCATCCGGGCCGAGGTCGCCATGCTGGACGACCTGTCGGCCCATGCCGACGCCGCCGAAATTGTGAGCTGGCTCAAGGGGTTCAAGGCGCCGCCCAAACAGACCTTCATCACGCACGGTGAACCGGCCGCTGCCGACGCGATGCGCCAGCACATCGAACGCGAGCTGCACTGGAACGTCCACATGCCGTTTTACCTCGAAACGGTCACTCTCCGATAACGCCGCCAGTGCCGTTGACGCAGGCAGCGACCGGGATCAGGCCAGGCCGCACCACTCGGCAAAGCGGTGAAAGGCATCCGCCCAGAGCGCCCAGGCCGCCGCAAGAATCAGCAGGCCACCGGCCGCGCGTGTCCCCCAGTCCTGCTTGAGCTGGTTGCCGCGGCCCTGCAGCTTGTCGTACAGCAGCGGCACCAGCATCAGCGACACGCTGCTGCCGGCGGCGAACAGCGCCATCGACAGCGCGCCCTCCAGCGGCCCGCCGCTGAGCGAAGCCACCAGCAGCGCCGAATAGAGCAGGCCGCAGGGCATGAAGGCCCAGAGCGCACCAGTCGCAAAGATGCCGCCGCGCGCCGTGGCCAGTGGCCGGATGCGCGCCCAGACGACGCGGCCGGCATCGCTGACCCATGCCGGCTGGCGCGCCTGGGCCAGCAGCATCAGGCCCCAGAGCAGCACAGCCAGATGAAACAGTGTCCAGACCGGACGCAACGCCGCGGTGTTCGTGGTCAACCAGGCCAGGCTCTGCACGGCCAGTGCCGCGGCGGCGCCGGCCAGCGAATACCCCACCAGCCGCCCGGCCTGAAAGCTCCAGAGTGAACGCGACGACGAGCCCGCGCCCTGACGCGGCCCCAGGCGGGAAATACCCGCACAGGCTGCGCCGCACATGGCAGCGCAATGCGGGCCGCCGGCCAGCCCCATCATCAGGGCCGTCACGGCCAGTGTCGTGGACATGGCGGAAACCTCTTAGATGATGCGCGAGAACCTGGCGCGGTTGCGATCGGCCTGCAGGTAGCGGTCGAACACCATGGCCACCGCGCGCACGAAGAACCAGCCCTGCGCCGTGACCTGAATGCCGGACTCGTCCAGCAGAACCAGCCCGGCATCGGCCAGACTGCGCAGCTGTTCGAGCTCGGCCGCGAAATAACTGCGGAAGTCCAGCAGCCAGGCCAGCTCGATGGACTCGAAGAGCACCTGGCCCTGGCACATGAGCGCCATGATCACCGCCCGGCGCGCCAAGTCATCACGGTTGAGCGCCAGTCCACGCACCACCGGCAGGCGGCCCTGGTCGAGATGGTCGCAGTACTCTTCCATCGTCTTGGCGTTCTGGCTGTAGGTCGCGCCTATGCGGCCAATGGCCGAAACACCCAGGCCGATGAGATCGCAGTCAGGTTGGGTGCTGTAACCCTGGAAGTTGCGATGCAGCCGGCCCTGGCGCTTGGCCACAGCCAGCGCATCGTTGGGTAGCGCAAAGTGGTCCATGCCGATGTAGACGTAGCCCGCGGCCATGAAAGCAGCGAGCGACTGCGACAGCATGGCGACTTTGGCCGCAGCGCCAGGCAGGTCGGCTGTGACGATGCGCCGCTGCGGCTTGAAGCGCTCTGGCAGATGAGCGTAGGCGTACAGTGCAATGCGGTCGGGCTTGAGCTGCACCACCTGGGCCAGTGTGCGTGCAAAGGATTCGGGGGTCTGGCGCGGCAGGCCATAAATCAGGTCGACATTGATGGAATCGAAACCCACCTCGCGCGCCTGGGCCATCAGCTCGCTGACCTGCTCGAAAGGCTGGACGCGGTGCACGGCTTTCTGGACATCGGGGTCAAAATCCTGCACACCGAAACTCAGGCGGTTAAAGCCGAGGTCTGCCAGATTGTGCAGGCGCGTGGCATCCACGGTGCGCGGGTCGATCTCGATGGAGTATTCGCCGCCGGGCACCATCGTGAAACTGCGCCGCAGCATGGCCATGAGTTCTCTCAACTCGTCATCGGACAGGAAGGTCGGCGACCCCCCGCCCAGGTGCAGTTGCGTGACCGTCTGGCCTTCGCCGAGCTGGGCCGTGTGCAGGTCGATTTCGCGGCTCAGGTAGCGCAGGTAGCTGACGGCACGGTTATGGTGCTTGGTGATGATCTTGTTGCAGGCGCAGTAATAACAAAGCGATTCACAGAACGGAATATGGACATACAGCGACAGCGGCATGGTCAACCCGGCCGGGCCGGTGCGGCGCTGGACCAGGGCCTGACCATAGTCGGCTGCGGTGAAGGCTTCTACAAAACGGTCGGCCGTTGGATAGGATGTATACCGCGGCCCCGGAACGTCGAATCGTTGGAGCAGATCGGGCGATACATTGGTCATGACATGATTCTCGTGGAGGTAAGTGACTGTGCCGCGTCCGCCCCCTTGACCGCTTGATATGGATCAAATGCGCCGGGGCGGAGGATCGGACAATTTGATCAAGATCATATAAGGCTCTCCCATGAAGGAAATCCCCGTACGTACGACCGCCCCGGATCTGTTAATGACTGCCCCGGAAACGCCGTTTATAGACGAAAAAACTATCAAGGTGGCGTGCTCGAACTGCAACCTTCGCGAACTGTGCATGCCAGTGGGCCTGAGTCCGCAAGAGCTCGCGCGCATCGACGAGGTCGTGGCCATCCGCCGCAAGGTCAAACGCGGCGCCACCTTGTTTCGCAATGGTGAGCCGTTCGAATCGCTGTTTGCCATTCGCACCGGCTTTTTCAAGACCTGCGTCACTTCCGGCGATGGTCGCGACCAGGTCACCGGCTTTCAGATGGCCGGCGAGGTCATCGGCCTGGACGGCATTGTCAACGACCGCCATACCTGCGATGCCGTGGCCCTGGAAGATGCCGAGGTCTGCGTCATGCCCTTCAATCGCATCGGTGAGCTCTCGCGCGAGATCAATGCCCTGCAACACCATGTGCACCGCATCATGAGCCGCGAGATCGTGCGCGAACACGGGGTGATGCTGCTCCTGGGCAGCATGCGGGCCGAAGAACGCGTGGCGGCCTTCCTGCTGAACCTGGTGCAGCGGCTGCACGCTCGGGGGTTCTCGGGGTCGGAGCTGGTCCTGCGCATGACGCGCGAAGAGATTGGCAGTTACCTCGGGATGAAGCTGGAAACCGTGAGCCGCACCTTCTCGAAGTTTGCCGACGACGGTGTCATCGAGGTCCACCAGCGCCATGTACGCATCCTCGACCCCGCCGCCCTGCAGTCCATCGTCAACCAGCAGGGCTGCAACTAGGGCCTGGCAACGCTACTGGCGGGCGGCGTCCTCGGTCCCGCGTACCACCAACACCGGAACCGGCGCGGTCCGCACGATCTGCTCGGCGTCGCTGCCCATCAGGACACGGCCTATGCCGCGTCGCCCGTGCGAACCGACCACAATCAGGTCTGCCTTCGCGCTCCTGGCCTGCTCGGCCACATGTTCGCAGATGCGGCCTGGCCCGCCCACAATCAGCACACTGTCTGCATCCACACCCTGGTCCACGGCCTTTTGCCGGCCGAGCGCCAGCAGTTTCTCACCCGCCGCCTGCATCAGGGGAACGATTTCATTGGTGTAATTCATCGCCGTCTCGAAGCCGTTGACGTAACTCAGCTCGTCCACCACATGAAACAGCCGTAGCCGCGCGCCGGTCAGCCGGGCCAGGCGAATGGCTTCGTCCAGCGCCTTTTCCGAAGTCGGGCTGCCGTCGAAGGGAACAAGAATCTGATGGTAAGCGGACAATTTTTTCTCCTCGGTCAAATCATTTTCAGCGCAGCGACAGGCGCATCGCCACGGTTTCCTGCGCGCTTGCGGTGGACACGTCGAACCCGGTCTGGCGCGCCAGGGCGGCCATGCCCACGTTCTCGGGCAGGCATTGCCCTACAACTTCGGTGGTGCCGCGCTCGCGCAGGTAGCGAATGAGCTTGTCCATCAGCTGGCGCCCCAGGCCGCGCCCCTGCCAGTCCGTGGCCACCTGGATGGCGAATTCCGCCTGCAGGTTGTCGGGGTCGCAGACGGCCCGCGCTTCGCCCACCATGACCGGCTCGCCGCCCGCCTGCGGCACCATCGCGACAAAAGTCATCTCGCGGTCATAGTCGATCTGACTGTAACGGGCCAGCTCGGAATGCGGCACCTCGCGCCGCGTCATGAAGAAACGCAAGCGCATGTCGGCGGGTGACGCCCCGGCGTAAAAAGCCATCAGGCGCTGGCCATCCTCGGGGCGAATCGGACGCAGCAGCACGTCCTGGCCCTTGACCTGCACATGCTCCTCCAGGGTCTGCGGGTAAGGACGGATGGCCAGCCGGCTACGCTCGCCCGCGGGAACCGGGCGCAACCGGACCCGCGCATCGAGAGCCAGCACACCGTGTTCGTCAACCAGCAGGGGGTTGATGTCGAGTTCGGCCAGCCAGGCCAGGTCGCAAGCCATCTGCGAGACCTTCAGCAGCGTGGCCAGCAACGCCGCCTCATCGGCGGGCGGGCGCCCGCGGTAGCCCGCCAACAGCAGCGATAGCCTGCTGCCGGCGAGCATGTCCTGCGCCAGCCGGGTGTTGAGCGGCGGCAGCGCCACCACATGGTTCTTGTGCAGCTCGACGGCCACGCCACCCTCGCCGAGCAGCATCACCGGCCCGAACACGGGGTCCGAGGCAATGCCGACAATCAGTTCGTGCGCCCCGGGACGCTCAGCCATCGCCTGCACGGTGAAGCCGAGTATCTGCGCCTGCGGCAGCAGCCCGGTCACCTGCCGGCGCATCTTCCCGGCCGCGCGCCTGAGTTCTTCGGCAGAGATCAGGTTCAGTGCCACACCGCCGACGTCGGACTTGTGGATGACCTGGGGTGAAACGATCTTCAGGGCCACGGGGTAACCGATGCGGTTGGCGGTAGCGACCGCCTCCTCGACGTCGCGGGTCCTGACGGTTTCCACCGTGGGGATGCCGTAGGCCCGCAGCAGCGCCTGGGCCTGCGCATCACCGAGCCACTCGCGGCCTTCCCGCAGCGCCTCCTCGAGCAGCGACTGGGCCAGTTGCCGGTCCGGCGTGAAGTCCTCCAGCGCGGACGCGGGAAGCTGCTGCAAGGCCTGCTGGTTGCGCGCATAGGTGGCCAGTTGCAGCCACGCCGCTGCGGCGCGCTCCGGCGTGTTGTAGCTGGCAATGCCGGCACCGGCGCTGGCCCGCCGCGCCGCCGCCACCGCCGCACCGCCCAGCCAGCAGGTCAGCACCGGTTTTGCGGACGCCTGGATCAAGGGCAGGCAGGCCGCTGCAATCTGGTCGGCAGGAACAATGGCGGTGGGGGCATGGATGAACAGCACACCGTCGACCTCGGGTGCCGCCAGCAAGACCCGCAGGCTGTCCGCATAACGGCTGACGGGTGCATCACCGACGATGTCGATCGGGTTGCCGTGCGACCAGGTGGGCGGCAGGCACTGGTTCAGCGCTTCCAGCGTCCCTTCACCCAGCACCGCCAGCGACCCGCCGCCCAGCGCCAGCGCGTCGGCGGCCAGCACCCCGGCGCCGCCGCCGTTGGTCAGGACCGCCAGCCGCTCGCCTTGCCAGCCCTTCACATGGGTCAGGGTTTCGGCAGCGTCGAACAGCGCCTCCAGCGTGTCCACCCGCAACATGCCGGCGCGCCGGACGGCGGCGTCGAACACCACATCGGAGCCGGCCAGCGCACCGGTGTGCGAGGCTGCCGCCCGGGCACCGTCAGGCGCCCGCCCGGCCTTGACAACAATCACCGGCTTGTTGCGCGCGGCGGCGCGTGCCGCCGACATGAACTTGCGTGCTGTCTTGACCGACTCCATGTACATCAGGATGGCCCGTGTACCGGGGTCGCAGGCCAGGTAGTCGATGACGTCGCCGAAATCCACGTCGGCGCTGTCACCCAGCGAGATGAAATGAGAAAACCCGATGCCGCGGCTGTTGGCCCAGTCGAGCATGGCGGTCGCCAGCGCGCCCGACTGCGTCACAAAGGCCAGCTTGCCGGGCAAGGCGTTGCCGGGTGCAAAACTGGCATTGAGCCCGATCCCGGGCACCAGCGCCCCGATGCAGTTGGGCCCGAGGATGCGCAGCAGCCAGGGCCGCGCCGCATCCAGCATGGCCTGCTCCAGCGTGGGCCCGCCCGTGCGTGTGGCCTGCTTGAGCCCGGCCGACAGCACGATGGCTGCGCGCGTGCCCTTGCGGCCCAGGGCGGTGATCAGATCCGGCACCGTCCCGGCCGGCGTGCAGATGATGGCCAGATCAGGCGCCTGCGGCAGCGACTCGACATCGGGCCAGGCCGGCCCGCCGCCAACCTGGGTATGCCGGCGGTTGACCGGCCACACTTGGCCCTGAAACCCGTCCGCCCTGAGATTGCGCAGGACCACGGACCCCAGGCTGCCCTCGCGGTCGGAGGCGCCTATCAGGGCCACAGAGGCGGGGCGGAACAGGGTCTCGAGATTGCGTACGCTCATGAATTTCCTTGGAACAGGGGTCAAACATACCCCATGCTGGAAGATTAGCGCCCGGGCAGCACCCTCAGTTGCTCCAGATCAAAGACCCGGGTGCCGGGTGGCCCACAGAATGGGCACGCCAGCACAAGGTTCTCCATGGAAACATACGACAGCACCCTGATGCCGCGCTTCAGCCAGATTCTGGCGCAGCGCGAAGCCGAACTGCGTGCCCTCCTGCGCGCCACCGCCGAGCACCCCCAGGAAGCGGGCAGCACCGGACAACACCGGGTGATGGATTTCAAGGATGTCGCCATGGAACAGGCCCTGGCCACGGTCGATGAGGCCAAGGCCGGACACGCGGTGCATGAACTCGAGGAGGTGCTGGCGGCGCGCCGCCGCCTGGCCGATCAGCGCTTCGGCCATTGCCTGGACTGTGGCGAAGCGATCGATCTGCGACGCCTCGCGGCCCGGCCCGCCGCGGCCCTGTGCACCACGTGCCAGGCCATTCACGAGCATGAGCGTCCCATGGCGATGCGGCGCTGAACCGGCAACCGTCACCCCACCCGAAAGGAATTCCCATGCGTGCAAAAACGTCCCTCCCCGTCCCGTCCCGCGAAAGCACGGGTATGGGCGCCAGCCCCGCCAGTTTTCTGGCCGACCTTGGCCGCCAGCAACTGGCCGTCGCCGCCGATGCGGCGTGTGCCCTGTTGCGCGGCAGCGAAGCCATGCGGGCCATTCAGCATCAGGCGGCCCACGAGGCTTCCCTGCGTCACCAGGCGGCGGCGCAAAAGCTGCATGGAAACTGTGAGCCGGCCGACCTGATGGCCATCCAGTCGGATCTGCTGAGTTTTGACCTGCAGGGTGCCACCCAGTACTGGCAACAGATCACGGCCGCGGCACTGCAGTCGCAGGTCGAGATGATGGCCAGCGCCACCCACCTGCTCGACAGCGAACAGGGCGGCGCATTGAAATCGGCCATGGAAAGCTTTCAGGCGGCGATCGCTTCGGGCAATGGCTTTTTTGCGGGGAAACCCGCCGCCACGGCGCCACCAACCCGCGCCTGAAGCAGGTTACCCGCCGACCGTGTCCGCGGGCAGGGGTAGTGAAACCGCACCTTACCCTTGGTGAACGTAAGTGCCGGGTGCGGCTGACAGCCGGCCCGCAGAACGCAGGCCGACGACCGGCGTTGCCTTGGTTTGTCCCGTCGATTGTTCATGCAGCCAGGCGTGCCAGCACGGCCACCAGGAGCCGGTGACCGGCGGTGCACCTTGCAGCCAGGCCTGCGGATCCGCAGGCGCCTTGCCTTCCGCATGGGTGGCGACGCGGTAACTGGCCTGGGCATGGGCTGCGGCGCCGGACGGCGGATTGACGATGCCGACGTTGTGCCCTCCCGAGGTCAGCACAAAACTCACAGGCGCGCGGGTCAAGCGGTGAATCTTGTAGACCGAAGTCCACGGCGACACATGGTCGCGCTCGGTGGCCACCACGAACAGCGGCACCTTGATGTCGGCCAGCGAGATGGCGCGGCCACCCGCCACATAGCGGCCCTCGGCCAGGTCGTTGTGCAGGTACAGCCTGCGCAGGTACTCGCTGTGCATGCGCGCCGGCATGCGCGTGGCGTCGGCATTCCAGGCGCGCAGCGCCGTCATCGGTGTCTGCGCGCCCATCAGGTATTCATGCACGAGTTTGGACCACACCAGATCCTTGGAATTGATCAGGGCAAAGGCGCCGGCCATCTGTCGGCCGTCGAGATAGCCACGTCCCGCCATCAGGTCTTCCAGAAACGCAATCTGGCTCTCGTCGATGAACAGCCCCAACTCGCCAGGCTCGTGAAAATCAACCTGCGCGGCCAGCAATGACACGGTTTTCAGCGGGTTGCGCGGCCGGGCGCCCAGGGCCGCAGCCGCCATGGCCAGCAAGGTGCCGCCCAGGCAATAACCCGCCGCGTGAATGCCGGCGCCGGGCCGCAACTCGCCCACCGCCTTCAGCGCGGCCATGGCCCCGAGTTCCAGGTAATCGTCGAGCCCCAGGTCCCGGTCCTGGCTGTCCGGATTTTTCCAGGAAACCATGAAGACGCTGTGGCCCTGATCCACCAGGTAACGGACCAGCGAATCGGCCGGCGTCAGATCAAGGATGTAGTACTTCATGATCCACGAGGGCACGATCAGCACCGGCTCCGCATCAACCTTCGCCGTGGCCGGCTCGTACTGGATCAGTTCGATCAGCCGGTTGCGGAAAACCACCTTGCCCGGGGTCAGCGCCACCCCTGTTCCCGGGAGAAAGGCCTCCACGCCGCGTGGCTTGCCCTCCGTCAGAACCGCCATGGCGTCGCGCGACCAGTTGGCAAAACCGCTGGCCAGATTGGCCCCGCCCGTGGCCAGGGTTTCCTTCAGCACCTGGGGGTTGGACATCGGAAAGTTCGAGGGCGACCACATGTCCAGCCACTGGCGGGTGGTGAATGCCGCCACGTCTTCGTGGTGCCGGGAGACGCCGCGCACACCTGTCATGGCCCCGGTCCACCACTGGTCCTGCAGCAGGAAGGCCTGGGCCATGGCGCTGAATGGCAGCATGTTCCATTCCTGCGGCGAAAAGCGCTTGTCCTGGGGAGCCGGTTCCACGCAGTGCACACAGTCTCCCCGCCAGGCCTGCGGCGCATACTGCATCCACAGCAAACCCTTGCGCAGCGCATCGGCCAGCAATTCGGCCTGCCGGGAAGGCGACACGAGCAGGTGCGTGAACCAGTCGGCATACGCCCCGGCGACAGATGCCGGTGAGACGCCGTGCGTGAATCTGGCCAACCCGAGCTTGAGCGGAAGGTCCATCGGAGCTGGTGTGTGACCGTGCGGGTGGGAATCGGGAAGTGCCATGAAAAAGTCCGGCGCCAGCAGGCGGCCAGTCAGTCAAAAACAGGATCGTCCCGTACCAAGGGCACCCCGCATTTGCGCAAGGTCAACGAAACCCTCAATCCCGCCCCACGGCCTCGCCAGCTGCTTAACATGGCCGGATGCTGCCCGATGTCATGTTCGCGATGACTGTTGATCCCTCCGGCGCAAAGCTGCAGCCTGCATCGAAACCTGTGCCCCAGGCGGTTGGCTGCGAGGTGGTGGTGCGCGTGCTGGCCTGCGGCGTTTGTCGCACCGACCTGCACATCATCGACGGCGAGTTGCCGGCGCGGCGCACGAATCTGGTTCCCGGACATGAGGTGGTGGGACAGGTGATCGCCCGCGGTCCCCAGGCGCGGCGTTTTGCGGTCGGCCAGCGCATCGGCATTCCCTGGCTGGGTCAGGCCTGCGGTCAATGTCCGTTCTGCGCCATGGCCCGGGAAAACCTGTGCGACCGGCCGGTGTTCACGGGCTACGACCGGGACGGCGGCTTTGCGGAATACGCCGCAGCCGACGAGCGCTTCTGCTTTGCCTTGCCCGACCGCTATGACGACGCCCATGCCGCCCCGCTGCTCTGCGCCGGTCTGATCGGCTTTCGCGCCTGGCGCCTCGCCGGTGAGGCCCGGCAGCAGCGACTGGGCCTGTATGGTTTCGGCGCCGCAGCCCACATCATCTGCCAGATCGCCGTTGCCCAAGGCCAGGATGTCTACGCATTCACACGTGCGGGCGACACAGCCAGCCAGAATTTCGCTCGCAGCCTGGGCGCCGTCTGGGCCGGGGGGTCGGACGAGAGGCCACCTGTGCCGCTGGACGCGGCGCTGATTTTTGCTCCGGTCGGAGCGCTGGTGCCCACTGCACTGGCCGCCACTCGCAAGGGCGGCACCGTGGTGTGCGCCGGCATCCACATGAGCACCATTCCGCCATTCGACTACGGCCTGCTCTGGGGAGAACGCGTGCTCCGGTCCGTCGCCAATCTCACACGCGCGGACGGCGAGGCTTTTTTTCGCACGGTGGCCGCGATGTCGCTGAAGACCCATGTGCAGACCTTTTCACTGCACGACGCCAACGCAGCGGTGCAGGCCCTGCGCGAGGGCCAGGTGCAGGGTGCCGTGGTTCTGCTGCCCTGAAATCCGGGATCCGCGAAAAATCAGCGATCCGGCGACACCCGCTTGCGGGGGGCCAGGAAGGGTCCGGGACTCCAGTCGGGCCGATCCTGCCGCCCCGACTCCACCACGATCAGGTAGCGACCCGAAAATGGCACAGGTTCGCGCCCCGCATCAAGCACCCGGAGCGTGCGCCCATCGTGCAATCCCTGTTCATAGTCTGCATCCAGCAGCCCGTAATGGTCCAGCAACCTGTTCAGCGAGGCAGGAATGCGGATGCAGCCTTTGGATTGCGCGCTGCCGAGCCGGCCCTCCAGCAGATCTGGATCCGTGGCATGCATCTGCAGCCGCATTTCCGACATGCCACCTTTCCCCCAACCTCTCATCGCCGGCTGCCAGCCGAAGTCGTACACCCGCATTCCTCTGGCGCCGTACCCCCAAATCCCCTGACTGTTGAGAGTGCCCTCGGCGCGAAAGTCGGGATTTTGAAGGGTGTGGTCGAACACCCCCAATGGTGTCTCGAAGTGGTCGAATCTGCCTGGCTGGCCGGTGGATACCGGCGAAGCGCCCACCAGTTGAACGGCCCCCTCTGTCGGCCTGAAAAGCAGGAACAGCGCCTGGACCCGGGGGTTCCGGTCGACCACCACCAGGTATTGCGCAGCAACAGGGGTGACGCCGGCATGGGCCAGCGCCTCCTCGGCCAGCCGGGCATACAGGCCCACCTCTGCGGGCTCAACGGCCAGCCTGCGGTCAACATGGGTGATGTACAGCACAGCCATGTCTGGCACGGGCTGGAAGGCGCCGGCAGATGCGCAGCATGCCAACAGCAAAGCGACAGCGGCGTGTTTTCGAACCCGGTCCGTCACGTGGCGGAAAAGCGGCATCAACCAGCTCCATGGCTACCATTTGTTGCAGGTCATTGTGCGCGGCAGCGATGCCGAAGGACTGCGGCAGATCAAGCCCTGCGATTGCGTGATGCGGGTTCCGCGTCGACTTGCGCCATGTCAATGCATGCCGCGCAAAGAGGAATAGATTGAGCGTCTTGGCAGTGCCATACCACCGCATTCAGATTCCAACAGCAATCAGGAGAGTTCCATGAAAACGGATGCCCACATCAAGGCCGACGTCATTGACGAGCTCGCGTGGGATCCCGCCGTCAATGCCACCGGGATTGGCGTGGCGGTCAGGGATGGTGTGGTGACCCTGACCGGCCACCTCGACAGCTACGCCGAAAAGCATGCGGTGGAACGGGCTGTGCACCGCGTGGCCGGCGTGCGCGGCATCGCGGTGGAGCTTGATGTCCGGCTGGCCGCCGAACACAAACGCAGCGACTCCGACATCGCGCAGGCGGCGGTTACGGCCCTGCAGCTCAACTCCCTGGTGCCGGACGAGAAGATCCAGGTCCTGGTCGAAAACGGCCGGGTCACCCTCACCGGCGAAGTCGACTGGAGCTACCAGCTGGCCAGCGCCGAACAGTGTGTGCGGCCGCTGGCCGGTGTACGCGGCCTGTCCAACCGCATCACCATCAAGTCCCGCGCAAGCAGCAAGGACGTCGGCGCCCAGATCACCGCGGCCCTGACGCGACAGGCCTCGCGGGAGGCCAAACACATCACCGTGGAGGTTGAAGGCAGCGTCGTCACCCTCTGGGGGAAAGTGCATTCACTGGCGGAGCGCGAAGCGGCCGTTGGTGCTGCGTTCTCGGCGTGCGGTGTTTCGCGCGTTGTGGACAAACTGGAAGTCGGTGCCTGACCTGGAAGTTACGTTTTTTTATTATTTTTTTAATCATTCAAGGAGTGTCAATCATGAGCAATCTTCGTGTCCTGGATCCCACCTTCACCGACTCCTTCGAGTCGGCCATGCGCCGCTTTTTCTCGCCTGCAGTTTTCGAGACGGAGACACCGGCGCTGAAAATGCGCATTGATGTATCGGAAAAGGACGACGCCTACCAGGTCAAGGCCGACATCCCAGGTGTCAAAAAGGAAGACATCAATGTGCGCATCGACGGCAACGTCGTGCAGATCGACGCCGAGGTCAAGCGCGAAAAAGAGACCAAGGGCAATGGTGACAAGGTCCTGCGCAGCGAGCGCTACTGGGGCAATATCTCGCGCACCTTCAGCCTGGCCCAGGACGTGGACGACGGCAAGGTCCAGGCCAGGTACGCCGACGGCGTGTTGACGCTGGAACTGCCGAAGAAAGCTACGGCAGCGACCAAGAAAATCACGGTGCAATAGGCTGCTGCACGCATGACCACGGCGCAGCAGCCGGACGCCCCGGTGCTGCGCATCCGGTCGCTGTCCAAAATTTATGGCAGTGGTGAAACCGCGGTACATGCCCTGCGCGACGTGGATCTCGAGGTGCGGGCGGGCGAATTTCTGGTGCTGCTGGGCGCCTCGGGCAGCGGCAAATCCACGCTGCTGAACATTTTGGGCGGACTGGACCGGCCCAGCACCGGCGAGGTGGCGTTCCTGGACCACCGCCTGACCGATGCGCCGGACGAAGAGTTGACGCGTTACCGGCGCGAACACGTCGGCTTCGTGTTCCAGTTCTACAACCTCATTCCCAGCCTGACCGTCCGCGAGAACGTGGCGCTGGTCACCGACATCGCCAGCAATCCCATGCCGGTGGACGAGGCGCTGGCACTGGTGGCGCTGACGCCGCGGCAGGACCACTTTCCTTCGCAACTGTCGGGCGGCGAGCAGCAGCGCGTGGCCATTGCGCGGGCCATCGTCAAGCGCCCGCAACTGTTGCTGTGCGACGAGCCGACCGGCGCGCTGGACTATGCCACCGGCAAGCTGGTGCTCGAAGTGATCGCCCGCATCAACCAGGAACTGGGCACCACGGCCATCGTCATCACCCACAACGCCGCCATTGCCGGCATGGCCGATCGCGTCATCCGCCTGGCGGACGGACGCATCGCCAGCATTGAAGTTCCGTCGCGGCGCCTCACCCCTGCAGAATTGTCATGGTGAAGCCGTGAAAGCGCTGGACCGGAAGTTGCTGAGGGACCTGCGGCTTCTCTGGAGCCAGGGCCTGACCATCGCGCTGGTGGTGGCCAGCGGCATAGGCGGCTTCATCACCAGCCTGAGTGCAGTGGACTCGCTGGATCTGGCGCGCGAACGCTTTTATGCCGAGGCCCATTTTGCCGATGTGTTCGCCACGGTCAAGCGCGCGCCGAACGCCCTGGCCGAGACACTGCGGCAAGTGCCCGGTGTGGCCGATGTGCAGACCACGATCGAGCAGGTGGTCCGCATCGGTGTTCCGGGGGTAAGCGACCCCATTCTCGGTCAGCTGATTGGCGTGGATCGCAAACAGCTGCCGCGCATGAACCAGGTGAGCGTCTCGCGCGGCCGGGCACTTGACAATGGGGGACTCTCCTCCGGCGCACGCAGCGACGGCCGCATCGAGGCACTGGTCTCGGCCGGCTTCGCGACATCGCGGGGCGTGAAGCCGGGCGACATCTTCACCGCCTTGATCAACGGGAAACAGCGCACCCTCCTGATCGCCGGCATCGCGCTGTCGCCGGAATATATTTTTGCCGGCCTGGGCGGCAGCCCCGACCAGCGCGGCTTCGGGGTGTTCTGGATGGACCGCGACACCCTGGCCGCGGCCTACGACATGCAGGGCGCCTTCAACCGCGTGAGTATCAAGCTCGCGCCGGGGGCCTCGCAGCGCGACGTGATTGCCCGCATGAGCCGGCTGCTCGCACGTTACGGTGCAGGAGAAGCCTACGGCCGCGAGGACCAGACATCACACGCCATGCTCGACGCCGAGATCAAGGAGCAGCAGGTGCTGGGCACGGTGCTGCCTTCCATCTTTCTCGGCGTGGCAGCCTTCCTTCTGCATGTGGTGGTCTCACGGCTGGTGTCCACGCAGCGGGAACAGATCGCAGCCCTGAAGGCGCTGGGCTATACCAATCGCAGCATAGGCGCGCATTACCTCAAGCTGGTGCTGGTGATCGTCATCCTGGGGCTCATGCTGGGCATCTGGCTTGGCGACTGGCTGGGCGCCGCCTTCACGCGGCTGTATGCCGACTTCTTCTACTTTCCGACTTTCGAGCACCACCTTGCCCCATGGCTGCTGGTGGTGGGTGCGGGCCTGACGCTGGCGACCGCCGTGCTCGGCACACTCAGTGCCATCGGCGCCACCGTGCGCCTGGCACCGGCTGAGGCCATGCGTCCGCCCGCGCCGGGGCACTTTCGGCGCACGCTGCTGGAGCGCCTGGGCGTCAAGGGAGTCAAACCGGCCCTGCAGATGATCCTGCGCAACATGGAGCGCCGACCGCTGCGCACCGGACTCTCCATTGCCGGGGTGGCAGCAGCCGTGGCCATTGTGGTGATGGGCAATTTCATACGCGACGCGATCGACCATATCGTCGACACCCAGTTCTCCCTGGCCATGCGCAGCGACGTGATCCTGTGGATGAGCGATCCCATTGGCAACGAGGCCCGCCATGAGGTGGCGCGCATGCCCGGGGTCATCGGGGTAGAGGCAACCCGCGACGTTCCGGTGCGTTTCGTCAACGGCCCGGTCAGCGAGCGCGGCCTCATCCAGGGTTATGCAGAAAACCCCGAGCTGCGGCGCATCATCGACATCCGCGGCAAGGAAGTGCCCCTGCCCGATGGCGGACTGGTGATGACCGACCGCCTGGCCAGCAAGCTGGGGCTGCGTGTAGGTGACACGGTGCGCACCGAGGTGCTCGAAGGACGGCGGGAGACGCTGCAACTGACACTGGCAGCCACCGCACAGGAAATGATGGGGCTGAACGCCTACATGGAGCGCCGCGCGCTGAACCGGCTGATGCGCGAAGGGGATGTGGCCTCACAGTACGCGGTGGCACTGCAGCGCGGCAGCGAAGCCGCCTTCCTGGCCGCCAGCCAGGGCCTGCCGCGCGTGGCCGGCACCTTCAGCAAGGCCAACCTGCTGCGCAACATGCAGGAAGTCAGCGCTCGCAATGTCCGCCTCATGAGCCTGGTTCTCACCGTGTTTGCCAGCGTGATTGCCGTGGGTGTGGTGTACAACAATGCACGTATTGCGCTGGCGGAGCGAACGTGGGAGCTGGCCAGCCTGCGGGTGCTGGGCTTCACACGCGCCGAAGTCTCGGTCTTGCTGCTCGGCGAACTGGCCATCAGCATCGCCATTGCGTTGCCGCTGGGCATGCTGATGGGCTGGGGCCTGGTGCATCTGGTCGCAGAACTGCTCCAATCCGACCAGTTCCAGTTTCCAGTGGTGATCCAGCCGCGGACCTATGCCTGGGCGGCCATCTGCGTGGTCGCCGCCGGCGTGGCCAGCGCCTTGGTGGTGCGGCGGCGGATCGACCGGCTGGACATGGTGGCTGCGCTCAAGACAAGGGAATAAGGAACAGGGGAAACAGGGAATGAATGTGCTGAAACTGAAGAAAACAACCTGGCTATGGATGGCTGCGGGCGTCGCCGTGGTTGCGGCGCTGGCCTGGGCCTTTTCGCCGCGACCCGTCGAAGTCGAAACCGCGGCCGTCAAACAGGGCCATTTCGAGCTGTCCATCGAGGAGGATGGACGCACACGGCTCAAGGACCGCTACACCGTCTCGGCGCCGGTGGCCGCACGTGTGGCACGCATGGTGCTGCGCGAGGGTGACAGTGTGGCCGCCGGCGACGTCGTGGCCGTGCTGACGCCGGTCATGTCGTCGATGATCGATGAACGCAGTGCGCGCGAAGCGACGGCGCGGCTGAAAGCGGCCGCTGCCGGGGTGGAGCGCGCCTCGGCCCGCGTGGCACGCGCCAGAATTTCCCTGCAGGAGGCTCAACTGGAAAAGGAGCGTACCGAGAAACTGGCCGGCGAAGGATTCCTGTCGGCCTCAAGGCTCGATGCGGTCCGGCTGGCCCAGTCAGGCGCCCGTCGCGAACTGCAGGTGGCGGACGCGGAGCGTGAAATGGCGGTGCAGGAAAAGGCCCAGGCCGCGGCGGCGCTGCAACCGGCCGCTGCCGGCAGCAGCAGCACCCGGCCGCTGAGCGTGCGTTCGCCGGTCAGCGGGGTGGTGCTGCGCGTGCCGCAGCCCAGCGAGGCCACCCTTGCCGCCGGTGCCGCCTTGCTGGACATTGGCGACCCCCAGCGGATGGAGGTGATCAGCGAACTGTTGACCACCGACGCCGTGCAGGCCACGGCCGGGCGCCGCGTGGTGATCGAGCGCTGGGGCGGGCCGCCCGTCGAGGGCGTGGTGCGCCGCGTGGAACCGGCGGCCTTCACCAAGGTCTCTGCGCTGGGCATCGAAGAGCAGCGCGTCAATGTACTGATCGACGTCAGCAACCCGCCCGAAGCATGGCGCAGCATGGGCGACGGCTTTCGGGTATCGGTGCGGATCATTACGGCCAGTGTCGAGCAGGCCGTGCTCGCGCCTCTGGGGGCGCTGTTCCCCCACGGCAAGGGCATGGCGGTCTACCGGCTGGATGGTCGTTATGCCCGGCTGCAGCCGGTCGAGGTAGGCGCGCGCAACAACAACGAGGCCTGGCTGCGCAGCGGTTTGACCGAGGGGCAGGCCGTGATTGTTTACCCGCCCGCCACACTGCGTGACGGCAGCAGGGTACAGGTACGCAAGCCCTGACCGTGATACCGATCGCACCATGCCGACTTCCAACGCTGCCCTGAACGCCGCCCACGCCCTGGTCACCACGCTGGCCGGCGCCTTGCACGCCGAATTGATCGAGACCCATATTTCGTGGGTGCTGCTGGCCGCAGACACCGCGTACAAGATCAAGAAGCCGGTGCACCTGCCCTTCGTCGACTACAGCAGCCTGCAAGCCCGGCGCCATTTCTGCGAGGAAGAGGTCCGGCTCAACCGGCGGCTGGCGCCCGGGCTGTACCTGGGCGTCACAGCCATCACCGGCACGACCGCGTCGCCCGACATCGACGGTGCAGGGACGGTGCTGGAATACGCGGTGCGCATGCGCCGCTTTCCCCCGGGAGCGCTCTTCAGCGAAAGAATCGCCGCCGGCACCCTGGACAACAAGGACGTCGATCAGCTGGCCGCCTTGCTGGCCGACTTTCATGAAAATGCGCCGCGTGCCACTGCCGCGGATGGTTTTTCCGGCGCCGACCAGCGCCGCCGCATCGCGCTGGCCGCGCTCGAAGGCACGCGACCATTGGCCGGTGAAGCCGCGCTGTCGGCGTTGCAAACCTGGCTGGCGGCGGAGGCCGACATACTGGCGCCCTTGTGGACCTCCCGCCAGGCGGACGGGCATGTGCGCGAATGCCATGGCGACCTGCATCTGGCGAACGTGGTGCGTCTTGAAGACCATGTCGCCGCCTTTGATTGCATCGAGTTCGACCCGGCCCTGCGCTGGATCGACGTTCTCGACGATGCAGCCTTCGTGGTGATGGACCTTGCTGCCCACCAGCGGCAGGACCTGTGCTTTTGTTTCCTCAATGCCTGGCTGGACCGGACAGGCGACCATGCCGGCCTGCCCGCGTTGCGTTTTGCAGTCGTTTACCGGGCACTGGTCCGCGCCCAGGTGGAGCACCTGCGCAGCGCCGGGAGCGACGCAGCCCGCCGCTACCTGGCGACAGCGCTGGCCTGGGCCCGGCCGGGCAAGGCCGGGCTGTCCATCATGCACGGCCTGCCGGGGTCGGGCAAAACCTGGGTCTCCCAGCGCCTTCTCGAGCAGGAGGGCGCGATCCGCCTGCGCTCGGACGTGGAGCGCAAGCGACTGTACGGCCTGGGCATGCTGGAGGATTCGCGAGCCCGGGGGCTGGACCTGTACAACGCGGACACCACTGCGCGCACTTATGCGCAGCTGTTCGGCGTGGCGCGCACGGCATTGCAGGCCGGTTATCCGGTGATCCTCGACGCCGCTTTCCCGCGTCGCACCGAACGGGACCAGGCGCACGCACTGGCACAAAACCTGGGCGTGCCGTTTTCCATCGTGCACTGCGAGGCGCCCCTGCCCGTGCTGCGTGAACGCCTGCTGGCCCGCCGCGGCGACGCCTCGGAGGCCAACGTGACGGTGCTTGAACACGTGCGGGAAGTCGTGGAACCCCTGTCGGGAGACGAGCTTTCATTTGTGCGCCCCCTGGCACCGGTCAAACCTGCGTGATCGTCCACCGGTGAGCCCCCGCACGGAAGCCGGACTTGCGTTTTATCAAGGCCAGCGATACTCGCCTTGCCTACAGTGGCGCGAAGGATCTCCATGCAAGCAACACCGTCCCCTGCCCCTCCCGCTGTCAACCGGCTGCGGCTGCGCAGGTTGGGCATCGACACCTACCAGGAACCGGTGCTCTACATGCACCGCGACTGTCCCATCTGCCACTCGGAAGGCTTCGAGGCACGGTCGCGTGTGGAACTGCGGCTCAATGGCTACACCATCGTGGCCACGCTCAATGTGGTGACCGGAGACTTTCTCGCCGTCGACGAGGCCGGCCTGTCCGAAGCCGCCTGGCGCCTGCTTCATGCGCAGCCGGGGGAAGAAATTTCTCTGCACCATCCCGCACCGCTCGAATCGCTGAGCCATGTACGCGCCAAGGTCTACGGCCGCCGCCTCGGCCAGGTCGCCATCGACGCGGTAATCGCGGACGTGGCAGCCGGGCGTTACTCGGACCTGCAGCTCGCGGCCTTCGTCACCGCCTGCGCCGGCGACCATCTGGACATGGAGGAAACCATCGCGCTAACCCGCGCCATGGTCAACGTGGGCGAGCGCATACATTGGGGCAAGGGCCTGGTCATGGACAAACACTGCGTGGGCGGGCTGCCCGGCAACCGCACCACCATGATCATCGTGCCCATCATCGCCGCCTGCGGGCTGCGCATGCCCAAGACCTCCTCACGCGCCATCACCTCGCCGGCCGGAACTGCCGACACCATGGAGACGCTGGCGCCGGTGGACCTGGACGTGGCACAGATCCGGCGCGTGGTTGACCGCACCGGCGGCTGCATTGTCTGGGGCGGCGCCGTGCGGCTCAGCCCCGCGGACGACATCCTGATCCGGGTCGAGCGCCCGCTGGACCTGGACAGCCAGGGGCAACTCGTCGCCTCGGTCCTGTCCAAGAAAGCCGCGGCCGGCTCCACCCATGTGCTGATCGACATGCCGGTCGGGCTGACGGCCAAGGTCCGCAGCGCGCACGCGGCCCACCTGCTGGGGCAACAACTCGAGCAGGTCGGGCAGGCACTGGGCATGCAGGTGCGTGTGGTGCAGACCGACGGCGTGGCCCCCGTGGGCCGCGGCATCGGCCCCGCGCTGGAGGCACGCGACGTGCTGGCCGTGTTGCGCCGAGAAACGCGGGCTCCGGCCGACCTGGCGCTGCGCTCGCTACAGCTGGCCGGGCAGATTCTCGAGTTCGGCGGCGCGGCAGCCGCCGGGGCTGGCCTGGCCCAGGCCACGGCAGTGCTGGAGGACGGCCGCGCCTGGCAGAAATTCCAGGAGATCTGCGAGGCACAGGGCGGCTTGCGCGAGCCGCCAGTGGCCCCCCACCAGCAGGCGGTGCGGGCCCGGCATGCCGGCACGGTGATCGCCATCGACAACCGGCGCCTGGCACGCATCGCCAAACTGGCCGGCGCGCCTTCGGCAGCGTGTGCGGGCATCGACATGAATGTGCAGCTCGGCATGGTGGTCGAGCGTGGCCAGCCGCTGTTCACGCTGCATGCGGCAACGCCGGGCGAACTCGCCTATGCCCTGGAGTACGCCACCAGCCAGGCCGAAGCGGTGCATGTGATGGAAGAAGCCTGATGCTGGTCCTGGCCCTCCCCGGTGGTGAGCAGCTCGCGGCCGGCCTCGCCAGCCGCTTGCGCTGCGACTGCGCCAGTTTGCAACTGCACCAGTTTCCCGACGGCGAAACCGGCGTGCGTATCGAGGCGCCGGTCAAGGGCCGCTGCGTGGTGCTGGCCGGCAGCCTGGACCAGCCCGATGGCAAGACCCTGCCCCTGATTTTTGCGGCCGACGCGGCGCGTGAACTGGGCGCCCGGCAGGTCGGACTGGTCGCGCCCTACCTGGCCTACATGCGGCAGGACAAACGTTTCAAGCCTGGCGAAGCGGTGACCGCCCGCAGCTATGCCCGGCTACTGTCCGCTTCGCTGGACTTTCTGATCACCGTGGATCCTCACCTGCACCGCATCCACAGCCTGGGCGAGGTCTACAACATCCGCACACAGGTCATCCCGGCCGCACCGCTGATTGCGCGCTGGCTGCGCAGCCACGTGGAAGCGCCCTGGCTGATCGGACCCGACCAGGAAAGCGAACAATGGGTCGCCGAAGTGGCAGGCCTGGCGGGCGCCCCCTGGACCGTGCTGGCCAAGACAAGACGCGGCGACCGCGAGGTGGGGGTCCGGCTGGCCAGCCGCGAACGCTGGCCGGGACGGACCCCGGTGCTGCTCGACGACATCATTTCTACCGGGCAGACCATGCTGGCCGCCACGCGGCTCCTTAAAAAAGTCGGTCTGGGTGCGCCGCTGTGCATAGGTGTGCATGCGCTCTTCGACGCCGAGGCCCAACGCCAGCTGCTCGAAGCAGGCGTCACGCGTGTGCTGACCTGCGACACCATCACGCACCCTTCCAACGCGATACGCATGGCCCCGTTGCTGGCCCGCGCCGTTCGCCAGCTCAGCGCAGACAGCAAGGAGGCGAAAAAATGACGGCGAAACGCATTGTCCTGATCCAGGGCCATCCCGACAGCACCGTGCCCCACCTGTGTCACGCGCTGGCGGCCGCATACGCAGCGGGCGCAGAAGCGGCGGGGCACACCGTTCGCAGCATCCAGGTCGCCGAACTCGATTTCCCGCTGCTGCGCAGCCAGCAGGCCTGGGAGGAAGACGCGCCGCCCGCCGGTTTGCAGCAGGTGCAGGCTCACATACGCTGGGCCGAACACATCGTGCTGTTCTTTCCGCTCTGGCTGGGTGACATGCCGGCCCTGCTCAAGGGCTTTCTGGAACAGGTCGCCCGACCCGGCTTTGCTTTTGAACACGAAGCGGGCCGCGCAACCTTCACCAAAAAAGGACTGACAGGCCGATCGGCCCGTGTAGTGGTGACCATGGGCATGCCGGCCCTGGTGTACCGCTGGTATTTCCGCGCCCACAGCGTCAAGTCGCTGGAGCGCAACATCCTGGGCTTCATCGGCATCGCCCCGGTCCACACCACACTGATTGGCATGGTCGGCGATTTCAAGGCGAACGACGGTAGCCGCTGGCTGGCCAAACTGCGGCGGCTCGGACAACGCGCTCAATAAGATCAACAAGGGATGAATGGCCAACCCACCCACTCCATCCACTCAGGAAAGACCCCCATGAACCCTGCACCGATGGCGCCACCCCTTGCGCCCCCCATCACTCCCGCACCCGGCAAGCCCGGTAGCGACATCGTCAAGCGGGTCGGCCTGCTCGCCGCACTGGCGGCCCTGCTGGCCATCGTCTGGATGCCGGCATTGCAGGGCCTGCCCGCCGCCGGGCAGGTGATGCTGGCCATCCTGGCCTTTGCCGTGATCGTCTGGATGACCGAGGCGCTCGATTACGCCGTAAGCTCGGTGGTCATAGGCGCACTCATGATCTTTCTGCTGGCCTATGCACCCGATGCGGCCAAACCCGCCGGCCCCGACATGGGCACCGGCGCCGCGCTCGGCCTGGCTCTGTCCGGTTTTTCCAACAGTGCCGTGGCGCTGGTGGCTGCGGCCTGCTTCATTGCCGCAGCGATGTCCGCCACCGGGCTGGACAGGCGCATCGCGCTCAAGGTTCTGTCCAGGGTGGACGCAGGCACCAACCACATCGTGATCGGTGCCATGGTGACGGGTTTCCTGCTCTCCTTCATCGTGCCCAGCACCACGGCGCGCGTGGCCTGTCTGGTGCCCATCATGATGGGCTTCATCCTGGCCTTCAAGGTCGACAGGCGCAGCCGTTTTGCCGGCCTGCTGGTGATCACCGCGGCGCAAACCGCCAGCGTCTGGAACATCGGCATCAAGACGGCGGCGGCGCAAAACATGGTGGCCATCGGCTTCATCGAAAAGCAGTTCGGCACCAGCATCAGCTGGACCGAGTGGTTCATTGCCGGTGCGCCGTTTTCGGCCGTGCTGAGCGTGGCGGTGTACTTCATCATGACCCGCCTGATGAAACCGGAGATGAAGGAAATTGCAGGTGGCCAGGCCACCATCCGGCAACAACTCGAAGCGATCGGGCCGATGACGCTGCGGCAATGGAAGCTGCTGGTCATCGTGCTGGTGCTGCTGGGCTTCTGGGCCACCGAAAAGGTTCTGCACAACTTCGACACCTCCTCGACCACCATCGCGGCCATCGCGCTGATGCTGGTGCCGCGCCTGGGCGTGATGGACTGGAAGGAGTCGCAGCGCGGCTTCCCCTGGGGCACGGTCATCCTGTTCGCGGTCGGCATCAGCGTGGGCACCGCCCTGCTGAAAACCAACGCCGCCGGCTGGCTGGCCAACCTGATCGTCCAGCACCTGGGACTGCAGCAGGCCAGCGCGTTTGCGATCCTGATGCTGCTGTCGCTGTTCCTGATCGTGATCCACCTTGGTTTCGCCAGCGCCACGGCGCTGGCCTCGACCATGATTCCCATCATCATCAGTGTGCTGACGGCGGTGCAGACGCCGGGCATCAACGTGATCGGCATGACCATGCTGCTGCAGTTCGTGGTGAGTTTCGGCTTCATCCTGCCGGTCAACGCGCCGCAGAACATGATCGCCTACGGCACGGACACCTTTGATGCGCGCGACTTCGTGCGCACCGGCCTGGTGATCACGCTGGCCGCCATGGCGCTGCTGGTCGTTTTCGCGCTGACCTACTGGCCATGGATGGGCTACATGACCAAAGCAGTCTAGGTAGAACCACAAACAAGGAGGAACGACATGACCACCCTGACCAAGCTCGCCCTCGGCATGATGGGCAAATTGCGGCCCCAACCGGCCCTCGGCAACGCCACCGCCCTGATCAGCCTGCCGCCACCCGACCGGCAGGCCGGGCTGCCGTTGATGCAGGCGCTGGCCCAACGCCAGTCGTGCCGCGACTACAAGCCGGACCCGCTGCCACTGGCGCTGCTGTCCGGCCTGCTCTGGGCTGCCTGCGGTGTCAACCGAACCGATGGCGGACGCACCGCGCCGTCGGCCCTCAACGCACAGGAAATCGACATTTATGTGGCCTTGCCAGAAGGCGCCTACCGCTACGACGCCGCCGGGCACCAACTGCAACTGGTCGCCGGCGCCGACCTGCGGCGTGTGACCGGCTACCAGGACTTTGTCGATGAGGCGCCGATGGACCTGGTCTACGTCGCCAACCATCCGCGCATGTCGCTGGTACCGGCCGGGCAGCGCGAGGCCTACGCCCACGTCGCCGCCGGCGCCATCACGCAGAACGTCTATCTGTTTGCGGCCAGCAGCGGCCTGGCCACGGTGATACGCGCCTGGATAGACCGCACGGCCATCGCCGACGCGCTGGGCCTGAGCCATGACCAGCAAGTCCTGCTGTCGCAGACGGTCGGCTATCCGGCTGCCGCCCACTGACTGCGGGGCGCACCTGGCTCACCTCCGCCCTGCAATGATCGGGGGAGTGCTGCTCCAGCCGACGCTGGCAGTCCTTTAACAACAGCACGGGCTGAAACATTGGCGCGCATTGAAACTGGCCGCTCGCCGTGTGGGCTTCCTGCCCCTGGACTATCGGGACGATTGTTAAAAATGACATTCAAAACGCCTCCCGGTAAGTACACTGACTCTTCGATCGAAAAGGTGGCACGCGGTGTTTGAAATCTTTCAGACAATGCGGTACGACAGGCTCTTCACAGCAGATCGTCTCACTTTGGCGAACTTCAATTGACGATGCCATGAACGGAGATTTATATGGACCCGAAGAATCTGAACACTGCCGGCAAATGCCCGGTGGTGCACGGCGGCAATACAAGCACCGGCAGCTCGAACATGGCGTGGTGGCCGAAGGCGCTGAACCTGGACATTCTTCACCAGCACGACACCAAGACCAACCCCATGGGCGAGGACTTCAACTACCGGGAAGAAGTCAAGAAGCTCGACGTCGCAGCGCTCAAGAAAGATCTGACCGCCTTCATGACCGACAGCAAGGACTGGTGGCCCGCGGACTGGGGCCACTATGGCGGCCTGATGATTCGCATGGCCTGGCACTCGGCCGGCTCCTACCGCATCGCCGACGGCCGCGGCGGCGCCGGCACGGGCAACCAGCGCTTCGCGCCGCTGAACTCCTGGCCCGACAACGTGAACCTGGACAAGGCGCGCCGGCTGCTCTGGCCCATCAAGAAAAAATACGGCAACAAGCTCAGCTGGGCGGACCTGATCGTCCTGGCCGGTACTGTGGCCTATGAATCCATGGGCCTGAAGACCTTCGGATTTGCCTTTGGCCGCGCCGACATCTGGCATCCGGAAGAAGACATCTACTGGGGCGCCGAAAAAGAATGGCTGGCCCCCAGTGGCAGCGAAAACAGCCGCTACTCCGGCGAGCGCGATCTGGAAAACCCGCTGGCCGCCGTGATGATGGGCCTGATCTACGTCAACCCGGAAGGCGTGGACGGCAAGCCTGACCCGCTCAAGACCGCACAAGACGTTCGCGTGACGTTCCTGCGCATGGCGATGAACGACGAAGAAACCGTGGCCCTGACCGCCGGGGGACACACGGTGGGCAAATCCCATGGCAATGGCGATGCCAAACTGCTGGGCCCCGTCCCCGAGGGCGCCGATGTGGACGAACAAGGCCTGGGCTGGATGAACAAAACCACCCGCAGCATCGGCCGCGACACCATGTCCAGCGGCATCGAAGGCGCCTGGACGACCCACCCCACCCAGTGGGACAACGGCTACTTCCAGCTGCTGCTCGGTTATGACTGGGAACTCACCAAGAGCCCGGCGGGCGCCTGGCAGTACAAGCCGGTGAACATCCGGCCAGAAGACATGCCGGTGGACGTGGAAGACCCCACTATCCGCTGCATGCCCATGATGACCGATGCCGACATGGCCATGAAGATGGACCCGGCCTACCGGGTGATTTCCGAGCGCTTCCACAAGGACCCCGACTACTTCTCGAAAGTTTTTGCGCGCGCCTGGTTCAAGCTGACCCACCGCGACCTGGGCCCGAAGTCGCGCTACATCGGCCCCGAGGTGCCCGAGGAAAACCTGATCTGGCAGGACCCGGTACCCGCAGGCCGCACCGACTACGACGTGGCAGCGGTGAAGGCAAAAATTGCAGCCAGCGGCCTGAGTGTCAGTGACATGGTCACCACCGCCTGGGACAGCGCCCGCACCTACCGCGGTTCGGACATGCGCGGTGGCGCCAATGGCGCCCGCATCCGGCTCGCCCCGCAAAAGGACTGGGAGGGCAATGAGCCTGCGCGTCTGGCCAGGGTGCTGGGCGTGCTTGAAGGCATTGCCACCGGGAGTGGCGCCAGTGTGGCCGATGTGATTGTGCTGGCCGGCAACCTCGGTGTGGAGCAGGCGGCCAAGGCAGCGGGTTTCGACATCACGGTAGCATTCGCTGCGGGCCGTGGTGATGCGACCCAGGATGCCACGGATGTCGAATCGTTCGAAGCGCTGGAGCCGATCCATGACGGCTACCGCAACTGGCTCAAGAAGGACTATGCGGTCAGTGCCGAAGAGTTGCTGCTCGACCGCACGCAGCTGATGGGCTTGACCGCCCACGAGATGACGGCGCTGGTGGGTGGCCTGCGCGTTCTGGGCACCAACCACGGGGGTACCCGCCACGGTGTGTTGACCGATCGCGCAGGTGCTTTGACGAACGACTTCTTCGTCAACCTCACCGACATGGCCTACACGTGGAAGCCCACCAGCAAAAACCTGTACGACATCTGCGACCGCAAGACGGGTCAGGTCCAGTGGACAGCCACCCGGGTGGACCTGGTGTTCGGGTCCAACTCGATCCTGCGCGCCTATGCCGAGGTCTACGCGCAGGACGACAACCAGGAAAAGTTCGTGAAGGACTTTGTCGCCGCCTGGACCAAGGTCATGAACGCTGACCGCTTCGATCTGGCCTGAGGTCTGGCAGACATCCCCACGCCACGCACCAGGGCGGCGTGGGGTCGCTCCGGTGCCATGGATCACAACGGCGCCCGGATCGGCCGAGGTCGCGCGCTGCACTGTGCCAAACTTTGTCAAGGCCATGGGCCATGGGGAAAAGTGGAAGCGGCACAACCACTGCCAGCGATCAGGAGTTGCTATTTATTCGATAGCTTCTGCCGCAATACGGGAAAGGGCTGGAGACACTTTTTATTAAAATCCGGACATCTGCCAGCGGCACCGCTGGGCAGCGAAAATCAGCCGTGGCCCACCAGGCCCCGATGCCGGCAGGCTCAAGGCTCCCGTGCACCGGCGCGTGCGGCGGTCACCCTGCGCCAGAGTCGCAGCGCCAACAGCACCAGCGGCATGGCGTGTATGAACAGGTCGAAGATGTCCAGGGGTCGGGACAGCGTGCCCTGGCCCAGCATCCGCAATTTTTCAATCAGGTGTGGCTCAGGCGTGATCGGCGCCACGGCCATCCAGAGCGCCAGGACAACCAGCCAGACCAGGGGAATACGGTCCAGCCACCTCATGGCCAGACTCCCTGCGGCCGCTGCGGGCCACGCGGGCAAACGTGCAGGACATCATTCAAAGGACGGTGCCTCCGGCTTGACCACCGGCTTGCCGGCCGCCACCCAGCCATCGAAGCCGCCGGCAATCGACTGCACGTTCAGGTAACCCATCTCGTGCAGGGCCGCACCGCACAGGGCGGCGCGTCCGCTGGTCTTGCAGTACAGCACGATCTTCAGATCGCGCGGCTGCAGCGCCGGGGTGCCGCTGAACTTGAACTCAAGCAGGCCGCGCGGGACGAGCACCGCGCCGGCCAGGTGGCCGGCGGCGTATTCGTCGGCTTCGCGCACATCCACCAGCACGTCAGCATCGCGCAGGGCGGCTTCGGCGTCTGACACGGTAATTTCCTGCACGCGGGTTTTGGCAGCGGCGACGAGATCATGGGCGGTTTTCATGGATAGCTCCTGGTAACAAAGTGAAGAATCGGATGGGGAACAGGTCGGGCAGCCTGCACCCGGCGCGTGCGCCGGACACCGGACACCGGAAGTTCAGGGTGCGCGGATTTTTTCGTGGATGCGGCGCGTGGTGCGCCACACGCCCCACAACACCAGCGGGATCAGGGCTCCGGCGGCGATCTCCGGGTTGACGGGCACCCCTGCGGCCTTGAACGCCTTGCCCACATACAGCAGCAGACTCACCACGTAATACGAGATGGCCGCAATCGACAGGCCCTCCACCGTGGATTGCAGGCGCAGCTGCAGTTCCTGCCCCCGCGTGAGTTTTTCCAGCAGTTGCTGGTTCTGTACCTCGGTGGCGATGTCCACACGCGTGCGCAGCAACGCGCTGGTGCGCGACACCCGCTCGGACAGGGAAGCCAGCCGCTGCGCCGTCGCCGCCACGGTGGCCATGGCCGGCGACAGGCGGCGCTGCATGAATTCACCGAGGAGCTGGGTGCCGGGAATGGGTTTTTCGCGCAACTCGTTGATGCGCTGCCCGACCAGCGCGCTGTAGGCCCGCGTGGCAGAAAAGCGGTAGCTGTGCTCGGCCGTGGCGCGCTCCACGCGGGCCGCCAGCGACACCAGCGTGTCCAGCAGGTCCTGGTCGGAGGCCGACTTGTTTTCGAGCCGCGCCGTGATGTCGGCCAGCTGCCCCTCGGCCCCGGCCAGCATGGGGCCCAGCGCCTTGGCCACGGGCAGGCCGCGCAGCGCCATCAGGCGATAGGTCTCGAGTTCCAGCAGGCGCTGGGAGATGCGGCCGGCGCGCATGTCGGTCGTGCCCGGCGGGGCAATCACCAGCATGCGTTCGAACCCGTCGGCACCCAGGTGGAATTCGGTCACCGCCCACGAGTGGCCGTTGCCCAACTGCGAAGCCACCACGGCCCGGCCGCCGAACCAGGCCAGCGCCTGCGCCATCAGAGCGCCCTCGCCGGAGAGGTCGCCGTGCACAAGGGCCAGCTGGATGGCCGCCACCGTGCGCCCCGGAATGCCGGGCAACCAGCCCGGCGCCACCACCGGGGCCGACAGCAGGGGCGGCTCGGTGGCACCCAGCAGTGCGCTGGCGGGCAGCGGCTGCACGACGGCGTAACGCGTGAACTCGGTGTGCCGTTCCCACTGCACGGTGTAGCCTTCGCAGCGCAGGCTCAGGAAGTTGCCGTTCAGGCTGTCCTGCGGCAGATCCTGCTGACCCGGCAGCCGGCGCAGGTGCTCACACTCCTGCTCGCGCGTCACGCCGGCGTTGAGGACCGCCACATAGATGATGAGTGCCGGCAAGCGCACGCGGGCCGACGGCCGCGCATGCAGTTCGTTGTGCAGCACGGCACGCTGCCCATCATCGGGCGGCAGCAAGGCGAAGGACGCAGCGGAGGAATCTGCAGAGGAAGACAGGCGGGAAGTCATGGCCCGATACTACCGTTTTGATAGCTGCCTGCGCTTTCCTGGCAAGGGCTGGACCCTCTTTTCATGAGGAACCCCCATGGGCCGGGAAGCGAAAGGCATGGAAGACCGGCACGATTTATTTCAGGCGCTGACCGGTACTGTCAGAGATTTCGATGGTGATCGTGATGCCCTGCCCCACACTCTGGGTAACGGTGCAAAACGCCTCGAACTGCTCGAGCACGCGGTCCAGGTGCTGCAGCGAGGCCGCCGGCACGCCCAGCGTCAGCTGCGCCGTCATGGCCAGCACACGCAGGCGGCCTTCCGGGTTGCGGCCCACCTGCGAGGTGATGTCGCAGCGTATCGGCTCCGGCGCCTGCTTGAACTTGCGCAGGGCAAACAGCAGCGAATCGCTCAGGCAGTTGCCGACGGCGGCGCTGAGCAGCTGCACCGGCGAGGGCCCAAGACCCGTCCCCAGTGGCGCCGGTTCATCGCCGGTCAACACCGGAATGGCGCCGCCAAACTGGATGTCAAAGCGGTAGTCGTGCTGCTGAACCAGGCTGACCTGGACAAGGGTGTCGCTCATGGCGCCTCCGGGTTAAAGATGAACAGGATCAGGTACCGCAGGAAAACTTGGACTCGGGCACGCCCAGCTTCTTGAGGATGAAACCGAGCGGACACATGTTGGTGAACCCGAACTGGAACAGGTTGAAGCCAACAAAGGCGGTGAAGGCCAGGGCCCACTTGCTCACAAACAGCGGGCTGCCCTCGATGCCGAGTGCGAGCGAAGCCAGGATGAAGAGGCCGGCAATGATGCGGATGTAACGTTCGACAGTCATGAAATTCTCCAGAGAGTTAAAAAAAAAGAAAAAAAGCAGGTTCTATTTCAGGCGCACGATGCCCAGGAGCTTGAGCACGTACTTCTCGTACACCGGCTCCGAGTTGCCGGTTTTCATCTTGCGGATGAAATACTTCTCGAACGCGATCTTGGCCAGGTGCACCCATTTGCCCTTCTTGAACCAGTTCACGTTGCGCGGCGGTATCTGCGGCAGGGCTACAAAGGCCGCGCCCGTGTCGCCCATGTCGGCCAGGCAGATCGCGTTCCAGGTGGCCTTGGCCTGCACCGGTCGGCCGGCAATTTCGTCGGCGATGTTGTGGGTGATCGCGGTCACCATGGTTTCGATCATGTAACCGGTCTTGGGCGCACCCGTCGGCACCGGCGTGACTTCCACCGGCGGGATGGCCACGCAGACGCCGGCCGCAAAGATGTTGGGCCAGGCCTTGCTGCGCTGGTGTTCGTCGATCAGCACAAAGCCGCGCGGATTGCACAGCCCCGGCACCGCCGCCACCGCGTCCACACCCTTGAAGGCCGGCAGCATCATGGACAGCTTGAAAGGGACTTCATGCTCCTTGTACACATTGCCAAGGTCATCGACCTGGGTGACAAACATTTTTCCGTCCTCGACCCGCGTGGTTTTGGCGTTGGTGATCCACTTCATGTCGTGGCCGCGCATCTCCGACTCCATCATGGACTTGCTGTCGCCGACACCGCCCAGGCCCAGGTGGCCGATGTAGGGCTCGCTGGTCACGAAGGTGATGGGCACCAGGTGGCGCAGCTTGCGCTTGCGCAGGTCGGCGTCGAGGATGAAGGCGAATTCGTAGGCCGGCCCGAAACAGCTGGCCATCGGCATGGCGCCAATGACGACCGGGCCGGGGTTCTTGAGGAAGTCCTGGTACTCCGCCCAGAAGGCTTCGGCGTGCGCCACGGTGCACACGGAATGGGTGTGTCCGCCGTGGGGGCCGGCACCGGGCACCTCGTCAAAGCTGAGCTTGGGCCCGGTGGTGATCACCAGGTAGTCGTAGTCCAGGCTGTCGCCGCCTTCCAGCGTCAGGCGCCGAGCTTCGGCATCAATGGTGGTGACGGCCTTGGGCACAAAGGCAATACCCTTGCGTTCCAGCAGGGGAGCGATCTTGAGCACGATGTCGTCCCGCTTGCGCCAGCCCACCGCCACCCAGGGGTTGGAGGGCACGAACTGGAAATAGTCCACCGCGCTGACCACCGTGATCTTGTGCTCGGGCGGCAGCAGCTCCCGCATTTCGTAGGCAGCCGGCATGCCGCCTATCCCGGCACCCATGATGATGATGTTGGCCATGTCATGTCTCCTTGGTTCAGGTTGAAAATCAGTTCGTCGCTCAGGCTTCAATGCGCGCAGCCGGCGGGGCAACCCGGTGCTGGTACAGCGCGAAATAGAGAACCGGAATGACCACCAGCGTCAACAGCGTGGACACCAGGATGCCGAAGATCAGCGCAATGGCCAGACCGTTGAAGATGGGATCGTCCAGGATGAAAAAGGCGCCGATCATGGCGGCCAGGCCGGTCAGTGCAATCGGTTGCGCGCGCACCGCGGCGGAACTCACGACGGCCTCCTTGAAGGCCATGCCCTGCGCGACCTGCAGCTCGATGAAGTCCACCAGCAGGATGGAGTTGCGCACGATGATGCCGGCCAGCGCGATCATGCCGATCATGCTGGTGGCCGTGAACTGGGCATTGAGCAGCGCGTGCCCCGGCATCACGCCGATGATGGTCAGCGGAATGGGCGCCATGATCACCAGCGGCGCAAGGTAACTCTTGAACTGCGCCACCACGAGCAGGTAGATCAGGATGAGGCCCACGCCGTAGGCGGTGCCCATGTCGCGGAAAGTCTCATAGGTGATCTGCGATTCGCCGTCCCACTTGACCGCGTACTGGCGATAGGGATCGGAGGGCTGGCTGATCCAGTATTCACCCAGTTCCCCGGTGTTGGGCAGCGCCGCCTGGGCCAGCTTGGGCCGGATGCCGAACAGGCCGTAGAGCGGCGAGTCGAGCTTGCCGGCCATGTCGCCGAAAACATAGCTGACCGGTTGCAGGTCCTTGGTGAACAGCGGCTTGTTGATCACACCCCGCTCCACCTGCACCAGCTCGGATAAGGGCACCATGCGGCCGTTCGCGGCTTTCATGGGCAGGGCCAGCAGGGCATCGAGCCCCACCTGGCTGTCCAGCGGCAACTGCAGGCGAACCGGCACCGGGTTCTTGGACTGGCCGTCGTGCATGTAGGCGGCATCCGCGCCCGAGAGCGCGCCCTGCACCGTCTGGGCAATCGCCGCGACCGGAATGCCCAGTGACTCGGCGCGCTGGCGGCGCACCGTGAGGTGGGCGCGCGGGGCGTCCTCCTTGAGAGAGGTGTCGATGCCCACGATGTCGGGCGTGGCCGCAAAGGCAGCGGCGATGCGCCTGGCCAGCGCCTGGCGGCCGGCCTCATCCGGGCCGTAGACCTCGGCCACCAGCGGGCTCATGACCGGCGGGCCGGGCGGCACTTCCACCACCTTGACCCGGGCCTGATGGCGCGCGCCGATTTTTTCCAGTTCCGGGCGCAGGCGCTGGGCGATCACGTGGCTCTTGTCACTGCGGTGCTTCTTGTCGACCAGGTTGACCTGCAGGTCGCCCTGCTCGGCCTCGGCACGCAGGTAATACTGGCGCACCAGGCCGTTGAAGGTGATCGGGCTGGCCGTGCCGGCATAGCCCTGCAGGTCGCGCACCTCGGGCTGCTGCGCCAGGAAAGCGCCCAGCTCGTGCAGGGCGGCCGCGGTGTTTTCCAGCGGCGTGCCGGCCGGCATGTCCACCACCACCTGGAATTCGCTCTTGTTGTCAAAAGGCAGCATCTTGAGCACCACCCACTGCACCATGGTCAGGCCGACCGACAGCAGCAAGGCAACCAGGATGCCGGCCAGCAGCAGCCAGCGCTTGCGCGCGCTGTCGAGCAGGGGCGTGAGGATGCGTGTGAAAAAGCGCTGCAGCTTCGGGCCCAGCCCGCCTGGCGCCGCCGCGGCCTCATGGCCGTGCCCGGCGCCGTGCGGCTTCATGAGCTTGAGCGCCAGCCACGGCGTGACCGTGAAGGCAATGGCCAGTGAAATCGCCATGCCGAGGCTGGAGTTGATCGGGATCGGGCTCATGTAGGGGCCCATCAGGCCGCTCACAAAAGCCATGGGCAGCAGCGCGGCGATCACCGTGAGGGTGGCCAGAATGGTCGGGCCGCCGACCTCGTCGACAGCACCGGGAATGATGTCGGCCAGCGATTTCTCCGGAAAGAGCTGCTGGTGTCGGTGGATGTTCTCCACCACCACAATCGCGTCGTCCACCAGGATGCCGATGGAAAAAATCAGCGCAAACAGCGACACGCGGTTCAGCGTGAAGCCCCAGGCCCAGCTGGCAAACAGCGTGGCCATCAGCGTCAGGATCACAGCCGCACCGACAATCACCGCCTCCCGGCGTCCCAGGGCAAAACCCACCAGCAAAATCACCGAGCCCGTGGCAAAGGCCAGCTTCTGGATCAGCTTGTTGGCTTTTTCCGCCGCGGTCTCGCCATAGTCACGCGTGACGGTGGTCTGGATGTTGGCCGGGATCACCGTGTTGCGCAGTTCCTCCAGGCGGGCATTGGCAGCACGCGCCACATCCACGGCGTTTTCGCCGGGCTTCTTGGTCACGGTCAGCGTCACCGCCGGATAGACCTGGCCCGCAGCCGGTGGCGCTGCGGCCGTCGGGCCGGTCTCCGTCACGGCGGCGCCCGGCGTGAACCACACATAACGCTGCGGCAGCTGGGCACCGGCCTCGATGCGGGCCACCTCGCTCAGATAAACCGGCTTGCCGTTGCTGACACCGACGACCAGGGAGCCGATCTCCTCGGCGGAGGAGAGGAACTCGCCGGTCTCCACGCTGAGCATCTGCGGGGTTGGGCCCGACGGGTCCAGCACCGAGCCCGAGGGCATGCCGAAATTGGCAGCGGCCAGCGTCTGCTTGAGCCCCAGCACATCGACCCCGCGTTCGCGCAGGCGCACCGGGTCCAGCCACACGTGCACGGCACGGCCCGGCCCGCCTATGGTCTGCACCTCGCGCGCGCCCGGCACGCGTTTGAGCTCCATCTCCAGGGTGCGCGCCACCCGTTCGAGATCGTTGGCGGCCAGCGCATCGCCACTCCAGAGTGTGACGGCCAGCACCGGCACGTCGTCGATG
The DNA here is from genome assembly GCA_040389085.1 of Pseudomonadota bacterium. Lineage (GTDB taxonomy): Bacteria > Pseudomonadota > Gammaproteobacteria > Burkholderiales > Burkholderiaceae_C > Polaromonas. The sequence goes on along the minus strand of JAZKAP010000007.1, from coordinate 97,083 downwards.
CCCTTGGGCTTGACGATGGGCGCGAGTGTGCCCAGGTCACGCGGCAGCCAGTCCTGGTTGGCATTGAGCACGTCGTACAGGCGCACCAGCGCCTCGGTGCGCGGCACACCCACCTTGAATTGCACTGTCAGCACGGCCAGGCCGGGCCGGGCCACCGAATAGGTGTGCTCGATATCGGCAATCTGGCTCAGCACCTGCTCGGCGGGCCGGGCCACCATGTTCTGCACGTTTTCGCTGCTGGCTCCGGGGAAGGGAATCAGCACGTTGGCCATGGTCACGTTGATCTGCGGCTCTTCCTCGCGCGGCGTGACCAGCACGGCAAACAGGCCCAGCAGCAAGGCCATCAGCGCCAGCAGCGGCGTGATGGCATTGGACTGGAAGGCCGCCGCCATGCGGCCTGACGTGCCGAGGCGGGTGGAACCGGAAGATGTGGGGTCGTTCATGGCCACCTCAGCGCGCAGCGGTCTGCGGACGGGCACCGGACAAGCCGGCGCGCACCGGGTCCAGCGCCACGCTGTCACCGGCGGACAGGCCCGCCAGGACTTCCACGCCGGCCGCTCCATGGTCGGAGCCCAGCCGCACCGCCCTGAGCGAGAAAGCCTGTCCGGCCACCACATACACCGCCGTCAGCTCACCGCGCCGGACCACGGCCGAGGCCGGCAGCACCATGCGCTCGGACGCACCGCCGACAAAACGCACACGCACCTGCTGGCCGGGCACCAACCCACCCGCGCCCGCAGTCGGCAGCTCGAGCCGCCATTCGATGGTCTGCGACACCGGGTCCGCCGAAGGCAACACGCTGCGTGCCACTGGCACCAGCCACTGCGGGCCGGTCTTGCCGGCCGGACCCTGGACTTCCACCTGGCTGGCCGACCGGGCGATGTCGCCCAGCGACGCCGGCACCTGCACCACGGCGCGCAAGGGCAGTGGCGCATACAGCGTCAGCAGGGGCGTCCCCGGCATGGCCAGGTCGCCCGCTTCGCTCAGGGTCTGCAACACCCAGCCGTCATACGGTGCGGTGACACGCGTGAAACCCTGCGCCAGTGCCGACTGGCGGGAACCCGCGGCGGCCTGGTCACGTCCGGCCTGGGCAGCGTTGAGCTGCGTATTGGCGGTGTCGAGTGCGGCCTTGCTGACGAAACCCATGGCCTGCAACTCCCGCGAGCGCTCGGCGTTCGCCCGCGCATTGCGCAACTCGGCCTCGGCCTGCGCCACCTGCGCCTGGCTGCGCTGCACGCCGGTCTGGGTCTCGCGATCATCAATGGTGGCCAGCAACTGCCCGGCACGAACGCGGTCACCCGCTTTCACCAGGAGGGACGCCACCCGACCCGACGCCTGCGCCGACAAGGTGCTTTGCTGCACTGGCTGGACCACGCCGTCGAGCTCGAAGCCCGTGGGCACCGCCTTCGCCCGGATCTGCACCACCGGCACCTCAACGGCTGTGACGGCGCGCGCCGAACCTGCGCTGAGCGCCAGCCCCAATGCCAGGGCCTGAAAAACGGGGAACTTCAATTTTTTCATCATCTGTCCTTTGTCATGCCCATGGCTGTAAAGCGTCGCCATCCGGACCCGCAGCCTGTTTTTCCATATTGGGTTCTGACGCTGTTTATGCACTTGCTTCATATCAATCTCTTGCTGCATTTCCTGCAGCGCGCTAACCTGTCCCGGATGAAAGACCGGCGCCCGGTCACAGCGCATTGAGCGGAATCTTGAGATAAGACACCCCGTTTCCCTCGGCCGGCGGCATCTCGCCGGCGCGAATGTTGACCTGCACCGACGGCAGGATCAAGTTGGGCATGGCCAGCGTGGCATCCCGGGCGGTGCGCATCTTCACGAACTCGTCCTCGCTCACACCGTCATGGACATGGATGTTGTGGGCACGTTGCTCGGCGACCGTGGTTTCCCAGACGGGGGACCGGCCCTCGGGCGGGTAGTCGTGGCACATGAACAGGCGGGTTTCAGGCGGCAGACCCAGCAGCCTGCGTACCGACCGGTACAGGGCCGAGGCGTCGCCGCCGGGAAAGTCACATCGCGCCGTGCCGACATCGGGCATGAACAGGGTGTCGCCGACAAACACGGCATCACCGACGAGGTAGGCCATGCAGGCCGGTGTGTGGCCGGGTACGGACAAGGCCCGGACCTGGAGCGCCCCGATGGCCAGGGTCTCGCCGTCCTGCAGCAGGCGGTCGAACTGGCGGCCGTCGGTCTGGAACCCGGGCTCGAGGTTGAAGATGCGCTTGAAGGTGGTCTGCACCTGCGTGATGGCCGCCCCGATGGCGATTTTTCCGCCCAGCTTTCCGCGCAGATAGTGTGCCGCCGACAGGTGATCCGCATGGGCGTGGGTTTCCAGGATCCATGCCACCTGCAGTTTGTTTTCCTGTATAAAAGCCGCCAGCTTGTCGGCGGAAGTGGTCCGGGTGCGGCCGGACCTGGCGTCGTAGTCGAGCACGGCATCAACGATGGCGCAGGCACCGCCCTCCTTCTCATGGACCACGTGGCTGACGGTCCAGGTGTCGGGGTCAAAAAAGCTGGTGACGATGGGTGTCATGTCTTGCTTTCCGGCTTGTTCAGTTTCGATTTTGACATTCTATTTACATACATTATATTTGTCAATATAATATCATTGTCGCAAATCAAAAGGAGTGCCTCCCATGCCCGCAGACACTGTGATGGATCTCGGCAGCCTGCGCAGTTCTGCCGATGCTGCCTGCCGCCTGATGAAAGTGCTTTCCAATCCGGATCGCCTGCTCTTGCTGTGCCAGCTGGCACAGGGAGAGATGCGCGTGGGTGAGCTTGAGGAATCGGTCGGCATCCTGCAGCCCACGCTGTCGCAGCAGCTTGGCGTGTTGCGCGACGAAGGCCTGGTCAGTACCCGCCGTGACGGCAAGGCCATTTATTACCGCATCGACAGCCCGCAGGCGCTGGACCTGATGAAAGTGCTCTACGCCCAGTTCTGCAGCATTCCCGCGAAGAAAGCACGCTGAGGCCAGACGCCTGGCGCTATTCCACAGGGACGTTGCCGGGCAGATGCGCCTGCAACGACTGCACCTGCCGCTCCAGCGTCTCGATGCGGTTCAGGTAGCCCAGGAGGAGACCAACCGTGAACAGGTCCAGGTCGAAATCCTGGCGCAGCTTGCCGGCCGTGCGCAGCGGCATCACACATTCGGCGCTGAACAGGCGTTCCTGACGGACGTCCTGCATCGGCACCAGGGCGCCATAGTCCATCAGTTCATCCAGTTCGTCCACGCTCAGGGCACAGATTTGTGCGAGTTCAGCCAGGGTCACGGCCTCACGCGCGTCGAGCCATGCGACGTCAAGCAGTTGTTGTTCCATGAAACTTCTCCTTGCTCGCAGGCGCGCGCGGGTTGAAACGCGAGGCCTTCGCCAGTTCCCCGAAAAGCTCGCGCTCCCGATCGGTCAGCGTGGCAGGCACGTCGATCCGCACGGCAGCGTAAAGGTCGCCGCGGCCGCCCCGACCATTGGCCAGGCCCCGGCCGCGCAGGCGCAGCTTGCGGCCCGAGTGAGTCCCCGGCGGCACGGTGAGAACCACCGGGCCGTCCAGCGTTGGTACCTCCACATCGGCGCCCAGCGCCGCTTCCCACGGCGCCAGCGCCAGGTCAAAATACAGGTCGTGGTGGTCGGCGCGAAACACCCGATGCGGCGCGAGCGTGATGTGAAGGTAAATGTCGCCATCGGCCCCGCCGTTGCGGCCTTTTCCTCCCTTGCCGCGCAGCCGCAGCTTCTGGCCTTCGGTCACACCCGCAGGAATGGTGACTTCCAGCGTGCGACCGCCTTCCTCATCGGTCAGATCGAGCTTGACGCTTGCCCCTTGGTGCGCGTCTTCCAGGGTGATGCGGACGCTGGTTTCATAGTCCCGACCGGGCATCGGCACCGGCCCCCGGGACGGCCCGCGTCCCCGCCCCATCGCGGCCAGCAGGTCGGCCAGATCAACGCCCTCAAATCCCTGGGCGTCCGCACCGAAATCCTGGCGCCACTGCGGCGGCGGTGCGAACTCCTCCCCGGCAGGGCGGCGGCCCAACTGGTCGTAGGCCGCACGTTTTTCGGGGTCTTTCAGCGTTGCATAGGCCTCCCCCGCTTCCTTGAAGCGGGCCTCGGCGTCGGGCGCCTTGGACACATCGGGATGGTGCTGGCGCGCGAGCTTGCGGTAGGCCTTCTTGATCTGTTCGGTGTCCGCATCACGCGGCACACCCAGCGCGGCGTAGTAGTCCTTGTACTTCATGACAGGGCCCGCCGCTCAACACGCGTTCAGTGCACGCGCGTCTCGAAAGCCCGGGTCAGCCCGTCCAGGTCGGTGATGCGGATGTGGCGCTTGTCCACCTCCAGCAGACGCTGCTGCTGGAAGGCCGAAAAGGTCCTGCTCACCGTTTCAAGTGTCATGCCGAGGTAGCTGCCGATCTCGGCGCGCGACATGCGCAGGTGGAACTCGCTGGCCGAATACCCGCGCGTCTTCATGCGCTGCGACAGGTTGAGCAAAAATGCCGCCAGCCTCTCTTCTGCATTCATGCTGCCCAGCAGCACCATGAGGCTGTGCTCGCGCACGATCTCGCGACTCATCAGCCGGGTGACCACGTGCTGCATGCCCGGGTTGCCGGCCGCTACTTCGGCGAAATGGGCAAAGGGAATGGCGCAGACTTCGGTGTCTTCCAGCGCCGTGGTGCTGCTGGCATGGGCGCCATTGGCGACGCCGTCCAGGCCCATCAGTTCACCGGCCATGTAAAACCCGCCCACCTGCTCACGGCCATCAGCCAGTGTCAGGCTGGACTTGAAGGTGCCGCTGCGCACCGCATAGATGAACTGGAACCGGTCCCCTTCACGGTACAGCGTCTGGGCCGCTTTCACCTTGCGCCGGCTGAACATCAGGCTGTCGAGCCGTTCCACGTCGCTGCCCGTCATGCCGCAAGGCAGGCACAGGTCGCGCAAGTGGCAGGTGGAGCAATGCGTCATGAGGGGCGCGACCGATGCGGTTGCGGGAGCTGCTTGGCGGGACACGATGCGGATGGGGGCGGCGATGGCTTCGAGGGTGGCTGCAGACATGGGATCCTCCTTGGTTTACTCGGGCGTCAGCAAGCGACATACCGGGAGGCTTTCGCCACGGTCTGGACGAGCTGATCGAATTCGGTGCTTTTGTCGAGGAAAGCCTCGGCACCTTCGCGGAAATAACGTTTGCGGTAGGCCGGGCCGGAATTGCTGCTGAACACCACAAAGGCGATATCTGGTGCGGCCGGGTGGACGGCGCTCAGAACCTGGAGGCCGGAGCCGCCTTCGAGCTGGACGTCCAGCACCACCACATCGGGCGACGCTGCCAGGATGCCGTCAATGGCATCCTGCGGCGTGGCGGCCCGTCCAACGACGCTGATCGCGCTGGCTTCGAGCATGGCGGCGACGCGGTCGCGGATCAGGACCGAGTCATCGACGATAAAAACTTTGAGGGGGGCTTGGCGGCAACGCATGGCTCTACTGTGGCCACAACCGGCCTCAGCGGCCATAGGCAGCGGCTGAATGCATCCCTCGGAGAAGTCCGGATTCAGAAGACTTGAGCGCCTACCCCGTCTAGGAATAATCCTAGCCCCGGCACGGCCGGTTTCAAGCGCCCTGCTGTGACCGCGCCGTCAGTGCGCCATGAGCACCGGCAGGGTCATGGACCGCAACACCGTGCGGGACGTGCCGCCCAGCACCCACTCCCGCGCGCGGCTATGGCCATAGCAGCCCATCACCAGCAGGTCGGCCTCGAGGTCGAAGGCGCGCGAGAGCAGCAACTCACCGAGCAACTCGGGCTCCCCCGTCTCGCGGTGCCAGGTCGCCTCGACCCCGTGCAGTTTGAGATAACTGTCCAGGTCCAGCCGCTGTCCGCTCACCGCCTCGTCCGCGCCTGACCAGGAAAGGACATGCACGCGCCTGGCCCGCTGCAGCATGGGCAGCGCAGCATTGACCGCCCGGGCCGCCTCGCGCGTCGGCTTCCAGGCAAGCACCATGGTGTCGCCGATGGACGATGCACCGATATAAGGCAGGATCAGGGCCGGTTTGCCGCTGGCGACCATCACGGACTCGGCAAAATCGACTGGTACGCCAGTCGCCGGTGTACTGGCCGGATCGTGCTGGCCGAGAACCAGCAGGTCCGCGTACAGGGCCTGCTGGGCAAAAATGCCCATGATGGGATCGTCGCCCACCTCGGCCCAGGCGGCCTGCATGCCAGGCTTCGCCAGCACGCGGTCAAACGCTGCGCGGGCACGCGTTCGCAACTCGTCATCAATCTCGCGCAGGGCCGCTGCCACGCCCGGACCAACCTCGGGTGCGAAGGGCAGCGCGACGAAACTGGGTGTCACGGCGTAAAGGCCGGTCACGGCGGCACCGTGGGCCTGGCCAACGCGGCACGCCGCCTCGAGACGTTGCGCGGCCTGCGGCGAGGCGTCCAGATGAACGAGCAGCTGCGTGAGGGTGGTTTTCATGGGCCGGCTCCTTGGTCATTGCGATCCCGCCACCTTAGGGGACAGGCGCCGGATGCAGCTTGATGAAGGTCAAGCACCGGTCACGAGCGGGCTCAGGGTTCCAGCGGCTCCGACACCCCGTTTTTGATGGCGTAGCGGATCAGTTCGCTCTGGTTCTGCAGGCCCATTTTCTGCATCAGGTTGGCCTTGTGGGTGCTGATGGTCTTGACCGAAAGCTTCAGGCGCGTGGCAATGTCCGTCACGGAAACACCGGCAGCAATCAGGCGAAATACCTCGAATTCGCGGTTCGACAGCGACTCGTGCGGCGCCGAGGTTCCGCCCGGCATGGCACTCAGGGCAAGTTGCTCGGCGACCTCGGCACTGATGAACGCGCCGCCGGCAGCGATCTTGCGGATGGCCTGCTCCAGCTGCCCCGGCGCGCTCTCCTTGGTCAGGTAGCCGCTGGCACCGGACTTGATGGAGCGCACGGCATACTGAAGCTCCTGGTGCATGCTGAGTACGAGAATCCGCACTTTCGGTTTTTCGCTGCGTACCAACTTGATCAGTTCCATGCCGCTGCGGCCAGGCATGGACAGGTCCAGCACCAGCACATCAAACTCGGATTCACGCACGCGCTGCATGACTTCGGTTCCGTTGGCCGCCTCTGCCACCACCTGCAGGTCATCTGCCGATGAAACGATGCGTTTGAGACCTTCGCGAACAATGGCGTGGTCGTCGGCGATCACGATCCGGATCACGGGGCGGCCTCCTCTTCGGGCAGCGGAATGGTCACGCCGACGCGCGTGCCCTGCCCCGGCTTACTGTCGATGCTGACGCATCCGTTGAGCAGTTGCGCCCGCTCGTGCAAACCCATCAGCCCCAGCGACTGCCGCTTGCGCGGCATCCCGGTCACAAAACCCCTGCCGTTGTCGCGCACCGACAGCGTGATCTCGCCCGGCAGGCTGCCAATGACCACGGCAACTTCGGTCGCGCCGGCGTGTTTGGCGACGTTGGCCAGCGCCTCCTGAACGATGCGGAACACGGCAGTGGCATAGGGTTCCTGCAACTCCAGGTCCTCGTCGGCCAAAAGCGTGCAAGCCACGCCTGTACGCTGGCTGAAGTTGTGGACCAGCCACTCGATGGTGGCCAGCAGGCCCAGGTCGTCCAGCAACAGTGGCCGCAGGTCCGCCGCGATGCGGCGCGTGGAAGCCACCATGCCATCCACCATCGTCAGCATGTCTGTCAGTTTGGCCGCGGCAACGTCAGGCGCCGCACGGGTGTTGTCGCGCACCCAGAGGGTGTCCATCTTCAGCGCCGTCAGCGACTGCGCCAGCTCGTCGTGCAACTCACGGGCCACCCGGGTCTTTTCTTCCTCACGCGCAGCATTCACAGCAGCCGCAAAGGCACTTCGCTCCTCCTGGGCCCGGACCCGCTCGGTCACATCGCGCAGGATCACGGTGTAGAGTTTTCCGTCGGCCATGTCGAGCTGTGAGATCGAGGCGTCCATCGGGAATTCCTCCCCGCTGGCGCGCAGGCCGTAAATGACAGAGCCGTCGCCCATGCGTCGGGAGGTGACACCAGTTGCCGAAAACCGGCTGATGTGTTCATCGTGGCCGGCGCGAAAGCGTTCGGGAATCAGCTCGGCCAGAGGCTGACCCAAGGCCTGCCCCCCCGGCCAACCGAAGATTTTTTCAGCCGCGCGGTTAAACATCACGATGTGCTGCTTCTCGTCCACGGTGATGATCCCGTCCATGGCAGAGTCCAGCAGGGCCGCGAGCCGCGCGTGCTCGTCTTCCGCCAGCAAGCGGCCGGTGATGTCGCGCAGGATCACCGTGAACCACTTCCCGCCCGGCGTATCAAGCTGCGAAATCGACGCATCCAGAGGGAACTCCTCCCCATTGGCGCGCAGGCCATGAACCACATTGCGCGTGCCCATGCGCCGCGAGGTCACACCCATGGTTCCGAAGCGTTCAACATGCCCGGCATGCTCTTGCCGGAAACGGCCAGGAATCAACCTCTGCAGGGACTGGTGCATGACCTCCTGCTGTGGCCACCCGAAGATTTTTTCGGCCGCGCGGTTGTACAGAATGATCTTTTGCTGCTCATCCACCGTGATGATGGCATCCATGGCCGAGTCCAGCACCCCCGCCAGCAACGCTGCTACGCTGCCGGGGTTGTCAGCCAGAGAGGCTGCATCCAGGCCGCTGATAGGAGAATAATCCATACCTCAGTGTAGCAATTATCAAAAGTATTCATCACCATAGACCATGACCATGTGTCGGAGACTTTTGACCAAGCCCTCCTATCCTACACATCCGGCCCCGGCAATCCATGCCGTTGACCCATGTCAATGGCATTGCCCTGCGCCCACTTCACACTGAATCCAACTACGACAGCCTTCAAGGAATCGACCATGTACCAGCGCATACTTGTTCCCGTCGACGGGAGCGATACATCCAACAAAGCCCTGACAGCGGCGTTGCAGCTCGCCAGGGATGCCGGTGGCAGGGTGCGGCTTGTTCATGTGCTGGAGGAGCTGACTCACCTGACCGGTTATGAACAGTTTGGCGGCTATGCGGGCGATCTGACCCGGATCATGCGCGACTCCGGGATGCAGATCCTCAATGACGCCATGGCCATCGCCAAGGCCGCTGGCGTGGAGGCGGATACGGTGCTTTTCGACAATCTGGGGGAGCGTCTCGCCGAGGCGGTGGCCGAGGCCGCCAGGCAATGGAAAGCCGACCTCGTGGTCGTCGGTACCCATGGTCGGCGCGGCGTCGGGCGCATGTTGCTGGGCAGCGGTGCCGAGCAGGTCATCCGGCTCGCCCCGGTGCCGGTGCTGGTGATCCGCTCGGAGACGGAAAGCAACCCAGCCCCGCGCTGAAGCGGGGCAAAAATACCGGGATGGCGCGGCAGGGCGTCCTCAGGACGCAGCCAGCAACCTGCGTACCTGCTCGTCGCCCACCGGTCCGAAGTCACGGTAACAGTGCTCGACACCGCAGAAATCCGGCGGACTCAGGACGCAGACAAACTCATCGGCCGCGGTGCCGATTCGCTCCTGGGCACCCGGGGGCGCGACCGGCACGGCCACCACCACCCACGCGGGCTTGGCCCCTCGCAAGGCCATCAGGGCGGCGCACATTGAGGCACCGGTGGCCACACCGTCGTCAATCACAATGACCGTGCGGCCTTCGATGCGTGCAGCTTCCCGTGATCCACGGTAAAGCGTCTCGCTCCGCGCCAGTTCACGACTCTCGGTCGCAATGATCTCTTCGAGCTGCTGCGGACTCACCCCGCTGGCGGCCAGCGCCTTTGGATCGATGTACCTTGCACCGCCGCTGGCAATGGCGCCCAAGGCCAGATCGGGCCGGCCCGGCACACCCAGCTTTCGCACAACCAGCAAGTCCAGTTCAGTCACCAGCGCCCGGGCCACTTCCCACGCAACCGGTACGCCGCCACGTGTCATGGCCAGCACGACGACATCGTCGCGTCCCGCATACGCCGGCAGATGATCGGACAATGCTCGACCGGCAGCAGCTCGGTCTCTAAACTGGGTGGTCATGACCATGCCGTGCTGAAATGCGCCAGGCTAGGGCCTGTTCACACTATTTATACGAGTGCGAACGTGGTGAAAACAGCGCCAATCAAGGCGCGCGACGACCGCCAGACCGGGCGTCTGGCGTAGGAGTGCAACGCAGAGTGGCGCTGTTTTCACCACGTTCCCTCCGGGTTGCGGCCAAAAAGGCCATGCGCAGCGTTGCAAAGCCTTGCCGGGCTCCAGCCCGGCTGCATTTTGCGCCTCACGCATGGCCTTTTTGACTTGCAACGCATCTTGCATAAATAGTGTGAACAGGCCCTTGCCCGGGTACGTGTTACCGCGGGCGGCAGCTGTCAGGGCGCTCGCCTGTGGGGATGGGACAGCGATTGACCTCGGCTGACGACATGCCCAGCAGAGCGGTCAATGCACTCGACACCATGCACACCATCCAGAACACAAAAAAGGCTGCGGTGTACACGCCCTGCCGCGACAGGCCCAGCGGCTGGCCAGACCAGTGCAGGTCCCCCGGATCGACCACGGCAAAGACAAGCAACTCAAGCGCGCAAGCACCCAGGAACGCGGGCCACGCGATCCACATCAATTTCTGGTTCCACATGGCTGTCTCCGTCGTTATAGTGATTCAGCGCTGTCCGGCGGGCGCCGGCGTGGCACCAGGCGGCGTGGCGGCGTGGTTGCGGCCCTGCACGGCCGGCAGGAGGGATTTTTCCTTCTCTGCGGCGAGCGTCTTGTTGATCTCGAGGCCCTGCCGGTAATAGTCTTCGGCCACCAGTGATTCGGGGTTGGCCAGGGCGAGCCAGAGCGTGGTAAAGCCGGCCACCACCACGATGGCGGGGCCCGCAATCACCATCCAGACATAGCCGAATTTCCACCAGGGCGCGGGTGCCGCTTGCGGTGCCAGGGCAGTACTCATGTAGTTTTCCTTCATGTTGCTCTCCCTCATCGTGGGACAAGGAAAATCGACTTCTCGCTCACATGGCTCTCGCCTGCAATGTCACGGATGTTGAACTCGATCGCGTGCGATCCGGGAGCAGCCGATCCGTAGCCGATCTGCAAGCGCACCGGCACCCAGCGCGATTCGGCGGGACCAATATCGAATTCGGCCTCCGACGCCAGCGCCAGTCCTTCCAGACCGGACGCCGTGATGCGGTAACGCTGCGGCTGCTCGGTGGCATTCATGATCTGCAACCGATACACATTCTCCAGCTTGCCGCCGGCGACGATGCGCGACAGTGCTGCGCGATCCCTCACCACATTCACTTTCAGCGGCGTACGCTCGAGCAGGCTCCACATGATGCCGACGCAAAGCGCCAGGAGGATTGCACTGTAGACCAGCACGCGCGGGCGCCGCACCCTGCGCCACAGCTGGGAATTGCTCCACTGGCCGGCCATGGCGTTCTGGGTGCTGAAGCGGATCAGGCCGCGCGGGTAATTCATCTTGTCCATCACTGTGTCGCACACGTCGACACAGGCGGCACAGCCGATGCATTCGTACTGCAGTCCCTCGCGGATGTCGATGCCCGTGGGGCATACCTGCACACACAGGGTGCAATCCACACAGGCCCCCAACGCCAGCGTGGACAGGTCGGCCTTGCGTGAGCGGGCGCCGCGCGGCTCGCCGCGAGCGGTGTCATAACTCACGATCAAGGTGTCGCGGTCAAACATGGCGCTCTGGAAGCGCGCATAGGGGCACATGTATTTGCACACCTGCTCGCGCAGGAAACCGGCGTTGCCATAGGTGGCAATGGCGTAAAAGTTCACCCAGAACCACTCCCAGGGACCGAACGACAGCGTGAAGGCCTCGGCCCACAAAGTCTGGATCGGCGTGAAGTAGCCCACGAAGGTGAAGCCGGTCCACAACGACAAGGCAATCCACAGGAAGTGCTTGGTCCCCTTTTTCAGCAGTTTGCGCGCTGAAGCCGGCTCCGCATCCAGCCGCATGCGCGCACTGCGATCACCCTCGACCTTGCGCTCGATCCACAGAAAGATCTCGGTATAGACAGTCTGCGGGCAGGTGAAGCCGCACCACAACCGGCCCGCCACCGCCGTGAACAGGAACAAAGACAGTGCGCTGATCACCAGCAGACCTGTCAGGTAAATGAAGTCCTGCGGGTACAGCACGACACCAAACAGGTAAAACCGGCGTGCACCCAAGTCGAACAACACAGCCTGCCGTTGGCCCCATTCCAGCCAGGGCAGGCCATAAAACACCAGCTGGGTCAGAAACACGAAGCCCCAACGCCAGCGGGCGAACAGCCCGGTCACCGAACGCGGATACAGCTTCTTCTGCGCCTCGTACAGCGAGACCTCTTCCTCGGGAACGATGGGGATGATCTTGCGGACCGGGGATTCCTGCACGGGGTGAACTCTTTCAGTGGTCAGGGGCGCGCGGTCGCGAGCGTCGCTGGTTTGTTGGACAGCCCCCAGACATAGGCTGACAGCACATGGATCTGCGCTTCGGTCAGTTTACCCGCCTGGCCTGGCATGACGTTGACCTTGCCGCTATTGACCATGTTGACGATCGCCTGCTCGCCCCAGCCGTGCAACCAGATGTCGTCGGTGAGGTTGGGCGCACCCAGGGCCTGATTACCCTTGCCGTCCATGCCGTGACAGGCTGCACAAGCCGTGAACTTGGCCTTGCCAAGCTGGGAACGCAGCGAGTCGTGCGGACTGCCGGACAGGCTGAGCACATAGTGGGCCACGTTCTTCACGTCGTCGGGCGTACCCACGGCCGCAGCCATGGGCGGCATGTTGCCCTGCCGGCCTTGCGTGATGGTCTCGACAAGCTTGGCAGACGCACCGCCATGCAGCCAGTCGCCATCGGTCAGATTGGGAAAACCCTTGCTGCCGCGCGCGTCGGAGCCGTGGCACTGGGCGCAGTTGTTCATGAACAGACGCTCGCCGACAGCCATGGCCGCGGGGTCGCCAGCCAGCGCCTCGGCCGGCTTCGCGGTGAACTGCGCATACAGCGGCGCCAGCTCCTTGTTGGCCTTTTCAACCTCGTCGGTATATTCGCCATGGGTGGTCCAGCCCAGCTTGCCCTTGTAGCTGCCCAAGCCGGGATAAGCCACCAGATAGCCCAAGCCAAAAATGATGGTCAGCACAAACAGCCACATCCACCATCGCGGCATGGGGTTGTTCATCTCACGCAGGTCCTCGTCCCAGACGTGGCCCGTGGTGTTGTCGGCGCTGGGGGTGACTTTCTTGCGCGCCGTGATCCAGAGCAGCAACAGGCAGGCAAGGATGCCGACCAGGGTGAAGACGGTCACATAGACCGACCAGAAATTACCGGTGAAATCGCTCATGATCAATCCTGCTCAAACGGGATGCGCGCAGCTTCATCGAAGCGGTCACGGTTATGGCGGGCGTAGGCCCACCAGGCAATGCCCAGAAAGGTGGCGAAGCTGGCCAGCGTGGCCAGGATACGCAGGGTGGTGATGTCCATTGGCATGGCTCCTGTCAGTTGGCAGCGGGTGCTGCAGGTGCAGCCGGAGGGGCCGATGCGCCGGGTGCCCCGGTAGCCGCGCTACCCCCAACGGTCTTGCCGGCGAAGTTATTGGTCAGGGCCAGGCCCATGCCTTGCAGATAGGCGACCAGGGCGTCCATCTCGGTTTTTCCCTTGACGTCCTCGGCGGACTTGGCGATTTCGGCATCGGTGTAAGGCACACCTACCATACGCAGTGCCCGCATGCGCGGCGCCATGTCGGCGGCATCAACCAGGTTCTTCTCCAGCCAGGGATAGGCGGGCATGTTGGATTCAGGAACCAGATCGCGCGGATTGTTCAGGTGAATGCGGTGCCATTCGTCGCTGTACTTGCCGCCCACGCGATGCAGGTCAGGCCCGGTTCGCTTGCTGCCCCACTGAAAGGGGTGGTCGTAGACGAATTCGCCGGCCACCGAATAGTGGCCGTAGCGCAGCGTCTCGGCACGGAACGGCCGGATCATCTGCGAGTGACAGTTGTAGCAACCCTCGCGAATGTAGATATCGCGCCCGGCCAGTTGCAGCGTGGTGTAGGGCTTGACGCCGGTGACAGGCTCGGTGGTGGACTTCTGGAAGAACAGCGGGACGATCTCGACCAGGCCGCCGACGGCGACAACCAGCAGGATCAGCACGATCATCAGGAAGTTGTTGGTTTCGACTTTCTCGTGCGAGAAGCCGGCGGTGGTATTTTTGTTGTCGCTCATATGTGTTTCCTCAGGCGGCTTGCGGCGCTGGCACGGCCACGGTGACGGAGCGACCATTGGCCACGGTCATCCAGGTGTTCCAGGCCATCACCGTCATGCCGAACAGGTACAGCAGGCCGCCGAGTACCCGAACGACGTAGAAGGGATAGGTCGCCTTGACCGATTCGACGAAGGTGTAGGTCAGCGTGCCGTCGGCATTGAGGGCGCGCCACATCAGGCCCTGCATCACACCGGCGATCCACATCGCGGCGATATAGAACACGATGCCAATGGTGGCAGTCCAGAAATGCACCTCGATTGCCTTGACCGAGTACATTTTCTTTTGACCGAACATGCGCGGGATCAGGTAATACAAGGAACCCATCGTGATCAGCCCGACCCAGCCCAGGGCGCCCGAGTGCACGTGGCCGACGGTCCAGTCCGTGTAATGGCTCAGGGCATTGACGGTCTTGATGGACATCATGGGTCCTTCAAAGGTGCTCATGCCGTAAAAGGACAGCGACACAATCATGAAGCGCAGGATCGGGTCGTCGCGCAGCTTGTGCCAGGCACCCGACAGGGTCATGATGCCGTTGATCATGCCGCCCCAGCTGGGCGCCAGCAGGATCAGCGAGAACACCATGCCGACCGACTGGGTCCAGTCCGGCAAGGCCGTGTAGTGCAGGTGGTGCGGACCGGCCCACATGTAGGTGAAGATCAGCGCCCAGAAGTGCACGATGGACAGGCGGTAGCTGTAGACCGGCCGCTCGGCCTGCTTGGGAATGAAGTAGTACATCATTCCCAGGAAGCCGGTGGTCAGAAAGAAGCCCACCGCGTTGTGACCGTACCACCACTGGATCATCGCATCCTGCACCCCGGCGTAGGCGGAGTAGGACTTCATCCAGCTGTAGGGCACCTCGGCACTGTTGACCACATGCAGCAGGGCGATGGCCAGGATGAAGGCTCCAAAAAACCAGTTGGCCACATAGATGTGACGCACCTTTCGGATGCCAATGGTGCCGAAGAAGACGATGGCGTAAGACACCCACACCAGCGTGATCAGGATGTCGATGGGCCATTCCAGTTCGGCGTACTCCTTGCCTGAGGTGTAACCCAAAGGCAGGCTGATGGCGGCCGCCACAATGACAAGCTGCCAACCCCAGAAGGTGAACGCGGCCAGTTTGGGGGCGAACAGCGGCACACTGCAGGTGCGCTGAACCACGTAATAGCTGGTGGCGAACAGGCCGCAACCACCGAACGCAAAAATCACCGCATTGGTATGCAGCGGCCTGAGGCGGCCATAGCTGAGCCAGGGAATACCGAAGTTAAGTTCGGGCCAGGCAAGCTGGGAAGCGATGATGACGCCGACCAGCATGCCGACGACGCCCCAGACCACGGCCATCAGGGAAAACTGCCGCACCACCGTGTCGTGGTAGTAGGCAGTGCGAGCTTGTGGTTCGTTCATGAGTCACCTATAGTCGATATGTAAGTAGTGTCTCTTCTGGCATGCCGGCGGAGCTTGATACAAGTCAATCCGATCGAAGAATGCGCTCACCTTCTGCTTCGACGGAGTCAAACTGGCCGCGCCAGACGGCCCAGGCCAGCGCAACAATAATCAGCAGCGCCAGTCCGACCGACAGGGGTATCAGAAGAAAGAGAATGTCCATGGAGTCGTCCTATTATCCCGGCATACGGGCCAGCCGGGCTGAATTGAGTACAACCAGCAGCGAACTGGCAGCCATGCCCAGTCCGGCCAGCCAGGGCGGCATGAAGCCGAGAATGGCCAGGGGCACACACACGGCGTTGTAGAGCGCCGCCCATAACAGGTTCTGGCGCACGATGGTGCGGGTACGGCGCGCATGCTGCAGCAATGCAGACACCGCATCCAGCTGGCCACCCAGCACGATGAAGTCGGATTGGGCCTGCGCCAGCGGCACGGCCTGACCCATGGCGACCGACACATCGGCGCAGGCCAGCACCGGCCCGTCGTTCATGCCGTCGCCCACCATGGCAACCCGCCGGCCCTGTTGCTGCAACTCGCGCACATGGGCCAGCTTGCCTTCCGGCGTGCGCTGTCCGTACGCCTTGTCGATGCCCGCGCGCGCAGCCAGGCGTGTGACGGCGGCCATCAGGTCGCCGGAAAGCAGTTGCACCTGCAGGCCCAGGACGTGCAGCGCCCCCACCGCCGGCCCGGCATCTGGCCGCAGGGCCTCATCCATCTCAAAGCTGGCGAGCCAGCCTTGTTCGTCCGACAAATGCACCTGCGGGCCGCCGGCGGCCTGGACATCGGCCGGCGCCCCGCAAAACGCAGCCGACCCGAGGCGCATGGGGTACGGCTTCCCGCCAGCGCCGGCAGCGACATGGCCCTGCAAACCCTGGCCGGCAACTTCGGTGACATCCACGGCAGACCCTGACACGGGGCCCGCCGCCTGAACAATCGCACGCGACAGGGGATGCAGGGAATGCTGCGCCAGCGCTGCCGCCAGCGACAGAGCCTGCGCGGCAGGGGTTCCCTCGCGGGTCCGGCTGACGGTCACCGCCATGCGGTCTTCGGTCAGCGTGCCGGTCTTGTCGAACACCACCGTATCCACCATGGCGCAGCTCTCCAGCGCCTCCAGCCGGCGCGCCAGCACCCCCCGCCGCGCCAGGGCGCCGGCAGCAGCCAGCGTCGCGGCCGGCGTGGCGAGCGAGAGTGCGCAGGGGCAGGTCACAATCAGCACCGCCACGGCCACGCTGATCGCATGCACCGGGTCGGATGGCCACCACCAGAGCGCCGCGGCAACACTGGCCAGCAAAACCAGCAGCACAAAAGGCCCTGCGATGCGGTCGGCAATTCGCGCCAGACGCGGCTTCTGCACCGAAGCCTGCTCCATCAGCGCCACCATGGCGGCATAACGGGTCTCGCTGCCTGCGCGCTCCACCCGCACCAGCAGCATGCCGTTCAGGTTGTGGCTGCCGGCAATGACCGCGCTGCCGACGCGGCGTTGCAGCGGCGTGGACTCGCCGGTGAGCAAGGCTTCATCGACCTGGCTCTCGCCGGCCGTCACCGTGCCGTCGGCCGGAATCACATCACCGGGCAGCAGGCGGATCAGGTCACCCGGTACAAGGCGGCGCACGGCCACACGCTCGAAGGTTCCGTCCGCCCCCTGCCGCTCCACGCCGTCGGGCAGGCTGCGCATCAGCGCCTCGAGCGAGCCGGCGGTGCGGTCACGCAGGCGCTGCTCCAGCAGGCGTCCGGAGAGCAGGAAGAACACAAACATGGTGACCGAGTCGTACCAGACCTCTGCACCCCAGCGCGAAGCCGGATCGAAGGTGGCGGCCGAGCTGGCACCGAACGCAATGAGGATGCCCAGTGCCACCGGCACGTCCATGCCGACACGCCGGTTGCGCAGATCACGCAGCGCTGAAGAGAAAAACGGCCAGCAGGAAAACAACACGACCGGCAGGGTCAGCACCCAGGACGCCCAGCGCAGCAGGCCCTGGGCTTCGGACGAGATATCGCCCGGCTCGGCGATGTAGGCCGGAAAGGCGTACATCATGACCTGCATCATGCAAAAGCCAGCCACCAGCCAGCGCCAGAGCATCATGCGCTGGGCCTGGATGCGCGGTGCCGCAGCCAGCATGTCGCCGGCGGGCAGCGCACCATAACCGGCCCGCTGCAGCGCGGCCAGCCAGGCCGAGGGCCGGCCCTGGCCCGGGGACCAGGCCACGCGGGCCACCGCGCTGGCGCCGTTGACCTGCACGTTTTCCACGCCGGGAAGCTTTTGCAGCACCTCTTCCACCGTGAGCGAGCAGGCTGCGCAATGCATGCCCTCGATCGCGAGGTAGGACTCCCACAGGTCCGTGCGACCGGGCAGCGGCCGGCTGAAGCCCTCCCATTCGGCGCGCTCGTCCAGGGCGGACCAGCGCAAGGCCAGTTGCGCGGCGCCGGTGTCGAGGGTGGCAATGTGCATGGAGCAAGCCTACACTCCCCGGGTGACACCCGCTTGACATGGATCAAGCGCGCCGGACGATCACCAGCCTAAGCTGCAAGCCTCGCATCAACCTCAGGAGATCCCGCCATGTACAAACGCATCATCGTTGCCACCGATGGCTCCACCCTCTCGAAAAAAGCCGTGCGCAGCGCCATTGATCTGGCCGGCGTCGTCGGTGCCGAACTGGTCGCGCTTTATGTGGTGCCGCGCTACCCGGTCAGCTATTTCGAAGGCGGCATCACGATTTCAGCGCAGGACGTGGCCCGCACCGAAAAGCAATGGGCCGACAAGGGCCAGGCTGTGGTGGATGCGGTGCAACTGCAGGCGCAGGCCGAAGGCCTCAAGGCCAAGGCTGTCGTCGCACGTTCCGACCTGGTGGCCGAGTCCATCATCTCGGCCGCGAAAAAACACAAATGCGACCTCATCGTCATGGCCTCGCATGGCCGCAAGGGCATCAAACGCGTCCTGCTGGGCAGCGAAACCCAGCATGTGCTCACACACAGCAGTGTTCCCGTGCTGGTGTTGCGCTAAACTGGTTTTTCAAAAACCGGTTTTATCCAGCACAAGGAGAAATAATGAAAGTCCTGTTCGCCGCTGACGGCAGCAAATACACCAAAAAGGCCCTGGCTTTTCTCGTCACGCACGAAAGCCTGGCCGGCCCCGAGGATGAAGTGGTGGTGCTCAACGTCCAGCCGCCGGTTCCTCCGCGCGTCAAGGGCATGGTGGGTGCGAGCACCGTCAACTCCTACTACGAAGACGAGGCCAAAAAAGTGCTGGACCCCATCGAGCGTTTCCTCAAGCGCCACAAGCTGCAATACCGCACGATCTGGGTCGCCGGATCACCCGCGGCTGAAGTGGCGCGCGCCGCCAAGCGCGAAAAGGCCCACATGATTGTCATGGGCACACACGGCCACGGCATTCTCGGCCGCGCCGTCATGGGCAGCGTGGCCCAGCGTGTGGTCACCGATAGCGAAATTCCTGTGCTGCTGGTCAAATAGACTGCAGCAGGCAAGGCGCTAAATGCGCTAGCAGGCAAAACAAAAAAGCTGACACTGTCAGCTTTTTTTTCATTGATGCAAGCGCTTCCTGGTTTCCTATTTGGCAGCCACCGGCGTGGTCATTTCGACACCCCGGTTTGGCTGGCCTTCAACATCGGCCCTTCGGTCAAACGTGAGGAGTTTTCCCATCACCACCCGCATCCACATCGGATAGGTATAGGCCGTGCCTTTGTTGTGGTCGATGATGGCGCCTATCCCGCCGCCAAAAATGATGTTGCCTGCCATGCCGGCGTTAGCGCGCGAGATGGCAACACCGCGGCCATCGGCTTCGCCGGCCTTGACACAGGTGACCTGCAAGTCCTTCGAGGAGCGGCGCACATTGACCGTTGCAGGCGTCTTGACGGTGTGCTGACCATAGTCATTTTCATATTTGCACTCCGCATCCTTGATCTCGACGCCGTTGGCGCTGTAGGTTTCAAAACGGACAGGATTCGTCGAGTCATTGACGATGGATGCGCAACCCGTCATGGCAACACACGCGAGAACGATGGAATAGAAACGAATGGACACTGGGCTCCCCCTTTAGGAATTGTTGAAAATACGCCGGCAAATGTAGCATGGTGCTGCAGGCGTTCTTCTCCGCGTATTCCTGTACATCCATAGGTTACATCGGCGATGTGTGTCTGGCGTTCGCGCCGGCAGGCCTGGCCGGCCATGTCCTCAAAAAAACAGGAACCGCGCAGCGAGCTAGGCCTTGGGCAGGGTCACCCCGACCTGTCCCTGGTACTTGCCGCCGCGGTCCTTGTAGCTGACTTCGCAGACGTCGTCGGGATCGCTCTCGAAGAACAACACCTGTGCACAGCCTTCGCCCGCGTAAATCCTGGCGGGCAGCGGCGTGGTGTTGGAAAACTCCAGCGTCACATAACCTTCCCATTCGGGCTCGAAAGGCGTGACGTTGACGATGATGCCGCAGCGCGCGTAGGTGCTTTTGCCCAGGCAGATGGTCAACACGTTGCGCGGGATGCGGAAGTACTCCAGCGTGCGGGCCAGCGCGAAGCTGTTGGGCGGGATGATGCAGCTGTCGCCGTGGAAGTCGACAAAACTCTTTTCATCGAAGTTCTTCGGATCGACCACCGTGCTGTGGATGTTGGTGAACACCTTGAACTCGGGCGCGCAGCGGATGTCGTAGCCGTAGCTGCTGGTGCCGTAGCTGATGATCTTCCTGCCTTCGCTTTCGCGGATCTGGCCCGGCTCGAAGGGTTCGATCATGCCGGTGGTCTCGGCCATGCGGCGTATCCATTTGTCGCTTTTGATGCTCATTCGGAAGGTTCCTTGCGTTGCCGTCAATTGTAGGCAAGCTGCGGCAGGGCCAGGCTGGCATCAGGTTTACTATAAATTTGATAGCTGCTTGCGCACATACAGAAAGGGCTGGCGGCCGATTTTCTTCAAAAATCACCGCCCCGACCCATGACCGCCCCCGAAAGCGGCGGGCGCCGCGGGTTCAGGAACTGTGGGCCGTGGCCAGAGCCGCTGCCGCCGCGCGGGTTTCGACACCCAGCTTCTCGAAAATGTGCTCCAGGTGTTTGTTCACGGTTCGGTGGCTCATGCCGAGGATGTCACCGATGTCCCGGTTGGTCTTGCCCTTGGCCAGCCAGGACAGCACTTCGGTCTCGCGCGGCGTCAGGGCGGCACTGGCCAGGCGCGAGGGTGACGCGGCATTGGCCTGGCGCTGCTCCAGCAGCAGCATGGTCTCGCCAATGCCGACCCTGCCCATGTTGCGTACAGACAGCTGTGCGCCCGCCAGGCTCAGGAGCACCTGGTCGGTATCACCATCGAGCACGGCATACACCGGATCGGGCAGGCGTCCGCCCGCCTCCGTGCCGTCACCCGTTTCCAGCCATTGGGCGGCCTGGGGTGAGCGCCAGGCGACACGGCCCCGGGCATCGACGAGCACCACGCCAAAGCCGGCCACGTCCACAGCCTCACGGGCCAGCCGGGTCATGCGGGCGTTGCGTGTGTGGGTGTGCAGGCGCGCCACCACCTCCTGCGCGCGCAGCGGCTTGACGACGTAGTCCACGCCGCCGCAGGCAAACCCTTCGAGCACATGCGGCGTTTCCGACAAGCCGGTCATGAAAATCACCGGAATGTGCGCCAGCGCCGGATTCGCCTTGATGCGGCGGCAGGTGTCGAAACCCGACAGGCCGGGCATGACCGCGTCGAGCAGGATAGCGTCGGGAACCACCAGTTCCAGGCGCTGCAGCGCCGCGTCGCCATCCCGGGCCACCAGCACGGTGTAACCCTCGCCTTCCAGTGTGTTGCAGAGCATGCCCAGGCTGCTGGGCGCGTCATCGACCACCAGCACGACGGGGCGTTGGGCGTCGGTTTGCTCAAGCCCTTCAGGCATAACCACCCTCCGTCAGATGGTCGAGCAGCAGCTCCAGCTCGCAGCGGCTGACATAACCGCGCAGCCGCGAGCAGCTCGCCGCCAGCGCCGGATCGTCGGCCGTGACGCGGTCCAGCAGCCGGTGCAGGCCATGCACATGGCCCAGCCTGACCAGGCGTATCAGCCCCGCGCGCGCCTCCTCCGGCAGCTTGAGGATTTCCCCGGCCGGGCTGGCCGGAAGCAGAACCGGCGACACCACCGAGGTCACCCATTCCAGCGCCAGATGGCGCTGCAGCGCGTCCATCAGCTCGGACTCCAGCACCGGCTTGCCGACAAACGCCTGGCAACCCGCGGCCTTCAGCCGCGAGGCCTGGTTCTCGAACACATTGGCCGACACCACGATGATGGGCACCTGGTCATAACCGCGGCTGCGTATCTGCACTGCGGTTTCCCAGCCGTCCATGTCGTCCATGCTGATGTCGAGCAGGATCGCATCGGGCACCTCGTCCTTCAGGCTGTCGATGCATTCCAGGCCGCTGGCCGCTTCCTTGACCTCGAAACCCAGCGGGGTCAACATGCCGGCCAGCATCTGGCGCTGCACCGGCTGGTCGTCCACCACCAGCAGGGTGCGGCGCTTGCCGAAAAAGCCGGCGATCTGGTGCGGCGGGTCGGCCAGCGGGCCGGGGTCGTCGATCTCGCGCAGGTACAGGCGCACGCCAAAGGTGCTGCCCTTGTCGGGCTCGCTCTGCAGCGACAAATCGCCGCCCATCAGCGAGGTCAGCAGGGCCGTGATGGTCAGGCCCAGGCCGGTGCCGGGGTCGCCGCGCCGGCGCCCCGCGGCGCCGCGCTCGAACGGCAGAAAGATGCGTTGCTGGTCCTGCGGCGCAATGCCGATGCCGGTGTCCACCACCTCGAAGCGGATCACCTCGCGCCGGCAATCGACGTGCAGGGTCACGCTGCCCGTATCGGTGAAACGCACCGCGTTGCTCAGCAGGTTGATGATGATCTGGCGCAGGCGCTTGGCATCGGCCTGCACCCAGGCCGGCATGCGGCCGCTGTGGGTGTAGACGAAGTCCACACCCTTGGCTTCGGCCTGCGGCCGCACCATGCTGACCAGCCCCTCCAGGAAATCGGGCAGCGGCACGGGAATCGGCTCGAGCCGCAAGCGTCCGGCCTCGATGCGCGCCAGGTCCAGCAGGCCGTCCACCAGCTGCAGCAGATGTTCGCCACTGCGCTGTATGGTCTGAACCGCTTCACGCGGCATGTTGGCCAGCGCCTCGCTCTTGAGCAGGATCTGCGAATACCCGAGGATGCTGTTGAGCGGCGTGCGCAGCTCATGCGTCATGCCGGCCACATAACGCGTCTTGGCCTGGTTGGCCGACTCGGCCAATTCCTTGGCGGTTTGCAGGGCTTCATCGGTGCGCTGGTGCGCCTCGATCTCGCGCGAGAGCAACTGGTTCTGCCGGTTCGACTCGTCCTGTGCCATGCGCCGGCTTTCGCTGCCCAGCACCACCCACCAGCTGCACACCGCAATGATCAGCAGCAGCATGGCGAACACCTTGACAAAGGCCGAACGCAACATGCCGCCGGGGTCTGAAAACAGAGGCATGGCTGTTTCCTGCGTGTACACCATGCCCATCACCGTCGCGAGCAGGGCGCACAGCGACAACGTCACCACCATGTAGTGGCCGACGCGGAAGTTCACCCGGCGCGACAGCGCACCGGGCAGCAGCGTGTGGAGGAACTGCTCGGCCTGCTCGGCCGCGCGCGAGCGGGTCTTGCAGCGGTCGTGGCAGCGCGACTCCAGCGTGCAGCACAGCGAGCAGATGGGCGCGCCGTAGGCCGGACAGCTGGCCATGTCTTCCGCCTCGAAAGCGTTTTCACAGACATGGCAGCGCACCATCTGGCCGGGCGCGCCCATCGCTTCCGGCTGCCGCGCAATGTAGTAGCGCCCCCCGGTCAGCCAGGCCAGCAGCGGCGACAGCAACAGCGCCATGCCCAGTGCGATAAAGGGCGAAAAAGCCTCGGCCTGCGGCCCCATGGCCCCGGTGTAGGCGAACACAGCCACCGTCGCCGCCAGCAGCATGGAGCCCAGGCCCACCGGGTTGATGTCGTACAAATGCGCGCGTTTGAACTCGATCCCTTTCGGGCTCAGGCCCAGCGGTTTGTTGATGACCAGGTCGGCCACCAGCGCGCCCACCCAGGCAATGGCCACATTGCTGTACAGCCCCAGCAC
Organism: Pseudomonadota bacterium; assembly: GCA_040389085.1. Classification (GTDB taxonomy): domain Bacteria; phylum Pseudomonadota; class Gammaproteobacteria; order Burkholderiales; family Burkholderiaceae_C; genus Polaromonas. The sequence goes on along the minus strand of JAZKAP010000007.1, from coordinate 73,326 downwards.
CTTCTCCAGCGCCGAGAAGACGTCCAGCGTCATCAGCAGCAAGGCAATCGTCACGTTGAACACCAGCCACACCACGCGCCCGGGGTGACTGTGGGTCAGCCGCGCAAAGAAGTTGGACCAGGCCAGCGAGCCGGCATAGGCGTTGGTGAGGTTGATCTTGAGCTGAGACACCACCACAAACAGCACCGTGGCCGCCACCACCCAGGCCGGGTCGGAAAATACATAGGCGAAGCTGGCCAGGTACATCTGCGTCGGCTCCATCGCCCTGTCCGCCGGAAGCTCATTCTGAAGCACCAGAAAGGCCAGAAATGCACCACCAAGCATCTTGAGCATGCCCAGCACAATCCAGCCCGGCCCCGCCATCAGCACGGCGGCCCACCAGCGTTTGCGGTTGGCATGGGTCTTTTCAGGCAGGAAACGCAGGAAGTCGACCTGTTCGCCGATCTGCACCACCAGGGAGAACGCCACCGTCGCCGCTGCACCAAACATGAGCGGGTCGAACTCGCTGCTGCCCGACGTCCGGCCCGCCAGCCCGGTGAAATCAAAAAAGGCCTGCGGGTTTTTCCAGAGCACCGCGAGGTAGGGCAAGAACAGCAACACGCCCCACAGCGGCTGGGTCCACATCTGCAGGCGCGAGATCAGCGTGATGCCGCGAACCACCATGGGCACGATCACCACGGCGCTGATCACGTAACACCAGGCAATCGGGATGTCGAGGTACATCTGCAGCGCCAGCGCCATGATGGCCGCCTCCAGTGCGAAGAAGATGAAGGTGAAGCTCGCGTAGATCAGCGAGGTGATGGTCGAGCCCAGGTAACCGAACCCGGCCCCGCGGGTCAGCAGGTCCATGTCCACGCCGTAACGCGCGGCGTAGTAGCTGATGGGCAGGCCGGTGAAAAAGGTGATGAGGCCGACCACCAGGATGGCCCACAGCGCATTGGTGAAGCCGTAGTTCAGCGCGATCGCGCCGCCAATCGCCTCCAGCGCAAGAAAGGACACCGCGCCGAAGGCGGTGTTGCCCACGCGCCATTCCGACCACTTGCGAAAGCTGCGCGGCGTGTAGCGCAGCGCGTAGTCCTCGATGGATTCGTCAGCCACCCAGGCGTTGTACTCGCGGCGGATGCGGAATATTTTCTGTGTAGCGATGGTCAAGACGGACTCCGTCGAACGGCGGGCGTGCCCCCCCGGCAGGTCCGCAAGAAGTGTGCCCGCGACCTGCCGACCAGGGCAAGGCCGGCGACTACGTTGATTGACGTATAGGGAGACGCGGCGCTTGTGAACATCATTGCCTCACCCAACGCAGTCCTTCAACCCTTCACCTTTTTCATCAACCGCAGGAGCCCAGCATGTCCAACGACGATCGCGATCCATCTTCCCAACCGTCCCTCATCAACCGCCGCCGCCTCGTGCAGGGCATGGCCGCGGCGCTGCCGCTGGCCGGTCTGCCCGGCTGGGCACAGGCGCAGGCCTTTCCCACGGCCAAGGTCAACACGACCAAGCTGGCCATCACCGACACCGAGGTGACCGTGGGCCAGCTGCATTCGGCCACCGGCACCATGGCGATTTCCGAGACCGGTTCCATCCAGGCCGAGCAGCTCGCGATTGACCAGATCAACGCCATGGGCGGTGTGCTGGGCCGCAAGATCAAGGTCATCAAGGAAGACGGTGCCTCCGACTGGCCGACCTTTGCCGAAAAATCCAAGAAGCTGCTGGTCAACGACAAGGTCGCTGCCGTCTTCGGCTGCTGGACCTCGGCCTCGCGCAAGGCCGTGCTGCCGATCTTTGAAAAAGAAAACGGCATGCTGTATTACCCGACCTTTTACGAGGGCCTGGAGCAGAGCAAGAACGTGATCTACACCGGCCAGGAAGCCACGCAGCAGATCCTGTACGGCCTGGACTGGGCCTCGAAAGAGAAAAAGGCCAAGACCTTCTTCCTGGTCGGCTCCGACTACATCTGGCCGCGCACCTCGATGAAGATTGGCCGCAAACACATCGAAGGCCATCTGTCCGGCAGCAAGGTCGTCGGTGAAGAGTACTACCCGTTGGGCCACACCAACTTCAACTCGCTGATCAACAAGATCAAGGTTGCCAAGCCCGACTGCATCTTCATCGCCGTGGTCGGCGGCTCCAACGTCGCCTTCTACAAGCAGCTCAAGGCCGCCGGCGTCACGGCGGCCAAGCAGTTCCTGCTGACCATCTCGGTGACCGAAGACGAGGTGCTGGGCATAGGCGGCGAAAACATGACCGGCTTCTACGCCTCCATGAAGTACTTCCAGTCGCTGGACAACCCGAACAACAAGGCCTTTGTGTCGGCCTTCAAGGCCAAGTACGGCAAGGACGCGGTGATCGGCGACGTGACCCAGGCCGGCTACCTCGGCCCCTGGTTGTGGAAAGCGGCGGTTGAGAAGGCCGGCAGCTTCGACGTCGACAAGATCGCCGCAGCATCGGCCGGCATCGAACTGAAAACGGCGCCCGAAGGCTACGTCAAGGTCCACGAGAACCATCACCTGTGGAGCAAGGCCCGCATCGGCCTGGCCCAGGCCGACGGCCAGTTCAAGGTCGTGGCCGAGTCGCCGGCCCTGATCGAACCCAACCCTTTCCCCAAGGGCTACCAGTAAGCGCAAGAAGAGCGCCCCTGCCGGTTCATCCTGCCCGTCGCGGGCTGAGCCGGCAGGGGCTTTCCAGCATAGCCACCGCTTCCCCCATTTTTCGTCCCGGAGCCTGCCATGACACTTTCTGAAATGCTCAACATCGGCCTGATGCAAGGCTTCGCAGGCCTGAGCCTGTTTTCCGTGCTGCTGCTCATGGGCCTGGGGCTGGCCATCATTTTCGGGCAGATGGGGGTCATCAACATGGCGCATGGCGAGTTCATGACGATTGGTGCCTACACCATCTACCTGTTTTCCCACCTGTCTGAAACCTACGCCCCCGGTTTCGTGCAGGCCTACTTTCCATTTGCGATTGCCGCGGCCTTTCTGTTTGCCTTCGCTGTCGGCTGGCTGGCCGAATGGGCCTTCATCCGCCATCTCTACAAACGCCCGCTCGACACCCTGCTCGCCACCTGGGGCCTGTCCCTGGGCATGCAACAGATTTTCCGCACCACCTTCGGCGCCAAGGAAGTCAGCCCGACATTGCCCGACTGGCTGATGGGTTCCTGGGCGCCGGCCGAGGGCCTGGACATTCCCATCAACGGCATGTTTGTCATGGCGCTCACGCTGGTGGTGACCTGCGGCGTGCTGATCGCGCTGCACAAGTCGCGCTGGGGCCTGCGCGTGCGCGCCACCGTCGCCAACCGCGTGATGGCCAACGCCACCGGCATCAACACCAAGAAGACCGACCGCCTGACCTTTGCCATCGGCTGCGGCATCGCCGGTGTCGCCGGCGCGGCCTTCACCACCATCGGCTCGACCGGCCCGACCAGCGGCTCGCTCTACATCGTGGACGCCTTCCTCGTCGTCACCTTCGGCGGCGCGGCCAGCCTGCTGGGCACCGTGGTCTCGGCCTTCGGCATTGCGCAGACCCAGTCGATCGCCGAATTCTTCATGACCGGCTCCATGGCCAAGGTACTGACCCTGATGGCCATCGTGACCATCCTGATGCTTCGCCCGCAGGGGCTGTTTGCCTCCAAGGTACGGCGTTGACACCCCGCGGCAACCCTCAAGACAACCGGAGTTTTTCATGAACAGCATCAAGTTATGGATAGAACGCAACAGCCTGGGCAGCGTGCTGTTGCTGGCGGTGGTCCTGCTGGTAGTCTTCCCGCTGGCCCTGGACCTGTTTCGCCTCAACCTGGTCGGCAAGTACCTGAGCTACGCCTTTGTGGCACTGGGCCTGGTGATGCTCTGGGGTTACGGCGGCGTGCTGAGCCTGGGCCAGGGCGTGTTCTTCGGACTGGGTGGCTACGGCATGGCCATGTTCCTCAAGCTCGAGGCCAGCGACCCCATCACCACCAGGATCCAGTCCACCCCCGGCATTCCCGACTTCATGGACTGGAACCAGATCACCGCGCTGCCGATCTGGTGGACACCCTTCCAGTCCTTCCCGCTGACCCTGCTGCTGATCCTGGTCGTGCCCACGCTGCTGGCCTTCATCATCGGCTACGCAATGTTCAAGCGGCGTGTGGGCGGCGTCTACTTCGCCATCATCACGCAGGCCGTGGCGCTGATCCTGACCGTGCTCATCATCGGCCAGCAGGGTTACACCGGCGGCGTCAACGGCATGACCGACCTCAAGACCATCCTGGGCTGGGACACCCGCACCGACAGCGCCAAATACATCCTGTACTTCCTGACCTCCGGCCTGCTGCTGGGCGCGATTGTGCTGTGTGCCTGGATACAGCGCAGCAAACTCGGCACCCTGCTGCTGGCCATGCGCGACAAGGAAGATCGCGTGCGTTTTTCCGGCTACGACGTGGCCATGTTCCGGGTCTTTGCCTTCTGCTTCGCCGCCATGCTGTCGGCCATAGGCGGTGCCATGTTCACGCTGCAGGTGGGCTTCATGTCGCCTTCGCTGGTGGGCATCGTTCCCTCCATCGAGATGGTGATTTTTGCGGCCGTCGGCGGGCGCATGTCGCTGGTCGGTGCGGTTTACGGCGCGCTGCTGGTGAACTTCGGAAAAACCTATTTCTCCGAAAGTTTCCCCGACCTCTGGCTGTTCCTGATGGCGGCCATGTTTCTCGGTGTGGTGCTGGCCTTTCCCGACGGCCTGGCAGGCGTTTACAACAACCGCATCAAGCCTTGGCTGGCCAGCCGATTTGCTCGGCACAAGGCGCAGGCAACACCACCGCCCCCGCCCACCCCGGCTACTGCAGCTACTACTGCTGCCGAACCGGCCGCCCTGCCCGCCGGCCTGAGCAGCCAGCAAACCTGAACCCGGGGAACCACCATGAGCAACACTGATTTTGTCCTCTCGGTCGAAGACCTCACCGTGTCCTTCGATGGCTTCAAGGCCATCGACAGCCTGAACCTCTACGTGGACCAGAACGAGCTTCGCGTGATCATCGGCCCCAACGGCGCCGGCAAAACCACGCTGCTGGACCTGATCTGCGGCAAGACGCGAGCCAGCGCCGGCAGCATCAAGTTCAAGAACAGCGAGATGACCAAGCTACCCGAGTACCAGATCGTGCGTTCGGGCATAGGCCGCAAGTTCCAGACCCCGTCGATCTATGAAAACCTCAGCGTCTTCCAGAACCTCGAAGTGTCCTTTCCGCGCGGGCGCGGGGTGTTTGGTGCGTTGTTCTTCAAGCGCACGGAAGAAGTCAAAAACCAGGTGCAGACCGTCGCCGACGAAATTGGCCTGGGCAGCCAGCTCGACACCGAAGCCGGCCTGCTGTCGCACGGCCAGAAGCAGTGGCTGGAGATCGGCATGCTGCTGATGCAGGACCCGGAGCTGTTGATGCTGGACGAACCGATTGCCGGCATGAGCGTGCGTGAGCGCGAACTCACGGCCGAACTGCTCAAACGCATTTGCAAGGGCCGCGCCATGATCGTCATCGAACATGACATGGAGTTCGTGAAACGGATTGCCGACAAGGTGACCGTCATGCACCAGGGAAAGATCCTGGCCGAAGGGTCGATGGAAAAAGTGCAGGCCGATCCGCGCGTGATCGACGTGTACCTGGGCCACTAAGGAGAACCACCATGCTCAACGTCAACAACCTTCACGTCAGCTACGGCCAGAGCGAGGCGCTGCACGGCATCAGCTTCTCCGCCAAGAAAAACGAAACCGTGGCCATCATGGGCCGCAACGGCATGGGCAAAACCACGCTGTTCAAGTCGCTGATCGGCATCCTGCCGCTCAAGTCCGGAACCATCGAGGTCGATGGCCAGGACATCTCCAAGGACGAGAGTTTCCAGCGGGTTGCCAAGGGCGTAGCCTATGTGCCGCAAGGCCGCATGATTTTCCCGACGCTCACAGTGCTGGAAAACATCCAGACCGGGCTGGAAAACGTACGCCACAAGCAGGTTCCGGACGAAATCTACGCGTTGTTCCCGGTGCTGTTCGACATGCGCAGCCGCAAGGGCGGCAACCTGTCGGGCGGACAGCAGCAGCAGCTCGCGATTGCGCGCGCGCTGGTGACCAATCCCAAGGTGCTGCTGCTCGACGAGCCGACCGAGGGCATCCAGCCTTCGATCATCAAGGACATTGCCAGAGCGCTCAACGAGATCCGCAAGATGCGCGAGATCACCATCATCGTGTCCGAACAGGTGCTGAGCTTTGCCATGGACGTGGCCGACCGGCTGTTTGTCATCGAGGGCGGCCAGCTGGTGCACGAAAGCACTCGCGCCGGCACCGACACGGCGCGCATCAAGCAGTTTCTTTCCGTCTGACTTCCCGTTTCATCACCACCCCTCCAGGAGCAAGAGCATGACCGACACGCTGATCAAGGTTGACCTGAGCAAGTCACCCACCGAAAACGAAAACATCCACAACCGCTGGCACCCGGACATCCCCATGGCCTGCTGGGTCAACCCCGGCGACGACTTCATCCTCGAGACCTTCGACTGGACCGGCGGCTTCATCAAGAACAACGACAGTGCCGACGATGTACGCGACATCGACCTGACCACGGTGCATTACCTGTCGGGCCCGGTCGGCGTCAAGGGCGCCCAGCCCGGCGACCTGCTGGTGGTGGACCTGCTGGACATAGGCGCCAAGCCCGACAGCCTCTGGGGCTTCAACGGCTATTTCTCGAAAAAGAACGGCGGCGGTTTCCTGACCGAACATTTTCCCGAAGCGCAGAAATCGATCTGGGACTTCAAGGGCATGTTCACCAGCTCGCGCCACATCCCCGGCGTCAACTTCGCCGGCCTGATCCACCCCGGCCTGATCGGCTGCCTGCCCGACAGGAAGATGCTGGACCTGTGGAACGAGCGCGAGCAGCAACTGATCAACACCGACCCGACCGCGGGTCTCGCCAACCCGCCCTCCCCCGGCACCGCCCACATGGGCAAGATGACCGGTGAGGCCAAAGCCAAGGCCGCGGCAGAGGGCGCCCGCACGGTGCCGCCGCGTGAACACGGCGGCAACTGCGACATCAAGGATCTGTCGCGCGGCGCCAAGGTCTTCTTCCCGGTCTATGTGGACGGAGCCGGCCTGTCGGTGGGCGACCTGCACTTCAGCCAGGGCGACGGCGAGATCACCTTCTGCGGCGCCATCGAGATGGCCGGCTGGGTGCACATGAAGGTGACGCTGATCAAGGGCGGCATGGCCAAGTACGGCATCAAGAACCCGATCTTCAAGCCCAGCGTGATCACGCCGGCTTACAACGACTACCTGATCTTCGAAGGCATCTCGGTGGATGAGGCCGGCAAGCAGTACTACCTCGACGTCAACGTGGCCTACCGCCAGGCCTGCCTGAACGCCATCGAGTACCTGAAAAAGTTCGGCTACTCCGGCGCCCAGGCCTACTCCATCCTCGGCACGGCGCCGGTGCAGGGCCACATCAGCGGTGTGGTGGACGTGCCCAACGCCTGCGCGACCCTGTGGCTGCCGACCCAGATCTTCGACTTCGACATCAACCCGAACGCCTCGGGGCCGATCAAACACATCGACGGCAAGATAGCCATGCCGCTGTCACACGACCTGAAGTAAGGCAGCCCACCATGCCGACCTATGACTACGACTGCCCGCAGTGCGGCAGTTTCGACGCGCTACGCTCGGTGTCCACGCGCAACCAGGCGGCCGCCTGCCCGACCTGCGGCGGCGTGGCGCCGCGCATCATCGCCAGTGCCCCGGCGCTGGCCCTGATGGAAGGCGGCACGCGCCGCGCCATGGACATCAACGAACGCGCGCGCCATGAGCCGAAAAGCTCGGGCAGTTATGCCAGGCTCAAACACCCGGCCGGTTGCGGCTGTTGTTCCAGCGGCAAACGCGGGGCCACCGTGACCGCGCCCAATGGCAACAAGGCCTTCCCGAGCAAGCGCCCCTGGATGATCAGTCACTAGAGATGGTTCCCCCCGAAGCGCCTGCGGCGCCTCCCCCTCAGGGGCAACACCTGCGGCCCGGCAAAGCCGGATCCGCGGTGTTCTGGCTTAAAACATGCGCGTCCCAGCGGACTAACCGGCATAACGAAACAACAAGGAGTTTTGAACATGGTTCACGGAGATATCTCCAGCAGCAAGGACACCGTCGGCGTGGCGGTGGTCAACTACAAGATGCCGCGCCTGCACACCCATGCCGAGGTGATGGACAACGTGCGCAACATTGCGCGCATGGTCGTGGGCATGAAGAAAGGCCTGCCCGGGCTGGACCTGGTGATCTTCCCCGAGTACAGCACCCACGGCATCATGTACGACGTTGGCGAGATGTATGAGAACGCCGCCACCATTCCCGGCGCCGAGACCGATGTGTTCGCCGCTGCCTGCCGCGAGGCGAAAGTCTGGGGCGTGTTCTCGCTGACCGGCGAGCGCCATGAGGAACATCCTCACAAGGCGCCTTACAACACGCTGATCCTGATGAACGACCAAGGTGAGGTCGTGCAGAAGTACCGCAAGATCATGCCCTGGGTGCCTATTGAGGGCTGGTACCCGGGCGACCGCACCTACGTGAGTGACGGGCCCAAGGGCCTGAAGGTCAGCCTGATCATCTGCGACGACGGCAACTACCCGGAAATCTGGCGCGACTGCGCTATGAAAGGCGCCGAACTGATCGTGCGCTGCCAGGGCTACATGTAACCGGCCAAGGAGCAGCAGATCCTGATCAGCAAGGCCATGGCCTTTGCCAACAACACCTATGTGGCGGTCGCCAACGCAGCCGGCTTCGACGGTGTGTACTCCTACTTCGGCCACTCGGCCATCATCGGTTTCGACGGCCGCACGCTGGGCGAGTGTGGCGAAGAAGACATGGGCATCCAGTACGCGGCCCTGTCCAAACACCTGATCCGCGACTTCCGCCGCAACGGCCAGTCGGAAAACCATTTGTTCAAGCTGCTACACCGCGGCTACACCGGCATGATCAATTCGGGCGATGGCGACAAGGGCGTGGCGGCCTGCCCTTTCGGCTTTTACGCCGACTGGCTGCGCGACCCGGAGGCCGCACGCAAGCAGGTGGAGTCCTTCACGCGCACGACGATTGGCACCGACGAAGCGCCGATCGACGGCATCCCGAACCAGAGCAGCGCGTCGGCTTGAGCCACTCATCCGCTCTTGTTTTGATAGCTAATGGCGACCGCCTTGTAAGGGCTTGAAGCAGATTTGGCTTGTAAATTCCGGCTGAGCCGCTCTCAGGCGACTTGCGCCTGAGAAATCACGGTTTGCTCGACCGCGCGGTCGTCCCCGAGCACGATCAGCGCAAACAGCAGCTCGTCCAGGCTGGCGGCCTGCGCCGTCTTGCGCGCGAGCAGCGGCGTGGCCTGCGGATTGAGCACCAGAAAGTCGGCCTCGCAGCCGGGCAGCAGGTTACCGACCACGCCTTCCAGGCCCAGCGCACGCGCCGCGCCGCCGGTGTGTTGCCACCACAGCTGCTGCGGCTTGAGCGACACGCCGGGCTTGGTCTGTCCTTCCCGGCCCACGTAGTAGGCGGCGAGCATGGTGTGGAAGGGGCTGAAGCTGGTGCCACCGCCCACGTCGCTGGCCAGCCCGTACAGAAAACCCGCGCGCTCGGCGGCGGCGTAGTCAAAAAAGCCGCTGCCGAGAAACAGGTTGCTGGTCGGGCTGACGGCCGCGGCCGTGCCGGTGGCCCGCAGCAGCGCGCGGTCCTCGTCGTCGATGTGAATGCAGTGGGCGTACACGGCGCGCGGACGCAGCAGCCCGAACTGTTCGTACACGCTGAGGTAGCTGCGCGCCTGCGGATAGAGTTCGCGCACCCAGGCAATTTCATCCTTGTTCTCGGCCACATGCGACTGGATCCACACATCGGCGTAGCGGGCGGCCAGCTCGCCGGCGCCGCGCAGCTGCGCTTCGCTGCAACTGGGCACAAAACGCGGCGTGATCGCGTAACCGAGCCGGTCCACGCCGTGCCAGCGCGTGATCAGCGCCTCGGTGTCGAGCAGGCTTTGTTGGGTAGCGTCGCGCACGCCATCCGGCGAGTTCTGGTCCTGCAGCACCTTGCCGGCGATCATTCGCAGGCTGCGGCGCTGCGCTTCGCCAAGCAGGGCATCCACCGACTCGGGATGCGAGGTGGCAAAGGCCAGCGCCGTCGTGACGCCGTGGCGCAGCAGTTCATCCACAAAAAACGTGGCGGCTTCGCTGTTGTGCGCCACATCCGAAAACCGGCTTTCATGCGGAAAGGTGTAGTTCTCCAGCCACGGCAACAGGCCTTCGGCGGGCGAACCGATCACGTCGAGCTGCGGGTAGTGGATGTGCATGTCCACAAAACCGGGCGCAATAATGCGGCCCGGCAGGTGGGTGACGTCAAGGCCGGGAAAACGCGGCGCCAGGTCGCTGTAGCTGCCCACGGCCAACACGACCTGGCGGCCAACGGCGTCAGGGACGACGACCAGCAGGCCGTCGGTTTCCAGCTGGGCCTGCGCCGGTGCGGGAAAATAAAGAAGGGAGGCGCGCCAGGCTTTCATCCAGGAAAGCTTACCCCAGCGGCGGGGTCCGCCGATATGCCGGCCCGCATAAGGTTTATTTGGCCAGCTTGCCCTGGACGCCCTGCACCAGGAAGTTCATGCCCAGGATCTGCTCGTCCGACAGCGTCTTGCCGGCCGCCAGCACCTCGCGGCCCTCGTTGTCCAGCAGCGGCGTCCGCGCGCGGAAAGGGTGCAGCTTGCCGGCGGCGATGTCCTTCTGCCGCGCCAGCACCTCCTCAACCACTTTTTTCGGCACCTTGGGGCCGAAGCTGTCGATGCGGATCATGCCCTCCTTCACGCCGCCCCACACCGCACCGCTTTTCCAGCTGCCGTCGAGCACGGCCTGCGCGCGCCGGGTGTAGTAGTCGCCCCACTGGTGGGTCACCGCCAGCACCTGCGCCTCGGGCGCGACCTTGCGCATGTCCGAGTGGTAGGCGATGGCGAGCTTGCCGCGCTCCTGGGCCGCGCTCATCACCGCAGTGGAGCCGGTGTGAAAAGCCATCACTTCCACGCCCTGGTTGAACAGTGTCATCGCCGCTTCGCGTTCGCGCGGCGGGTCAAACCAGGCGCCCAGCCAGACCACCTTCACTTCGGCTTTCGGATTGACCGAACGCATGCCCAGCGTGAAGGCGTTGATGCCCTGGATCACTTCGGGAATGGCAAAACCCGCGACATAGCCGGCGCTGCTGGCCAGCCGGCCCGCTGCGATGCCGGCCAGGTAGCGGCCTTCGTAATAACGTGCATTGGCCACCGCTACGTTGGGGGCGGTCTTGTAGCCGGTGATGGACTCGAATTTCACGTCAGGAAAGTCCTTCGCCACCTTCAGCGTCGGCTCCATGTAGCCAAAGCTGGGCGTGAAGATGAGCCGGTGGCCCTGGCTGGCCAGGTCGCGGATCACGCGTTCGGCATCGGCCCCTTCGGGGACGTTCTCGACGTAGGTGGTCTTGACCCGGTCGCCCAGCGCCGCCTCAACGGCCTTGCGGGCGTCATCATGCTGACGGACCCAGCCGGCATCGGTCAGCGGCGCCACATAAACGAAGCCGATTTTCAAAGGCTCTTTGGCGGGCGCAGCGGGTTGGGAAAAAACGGGTGAAATAAAACAGGCGGCCGCGAGCGCGGCAGCGAGGTTTTTGTACATGGTGGTCCTCTACATGGCCCCGGAAAATAAAAAACACCAGCGCGCCGGGACAGCACGCGGGTGAATCGCTATTTTAACGGGTCCGGCTGTCCACCTCAGCGAGGGGGAGAAAGCCACAGAACTCTTCAGTCAAGCAGGGGCCGCGGAACCGGCTTTGCCGGGCCGCAGGCGCAGCGGCCCCCTCGGGGGGCAGCGACCCACACGCAGTGGGGGAGCGTGGGGGCTCTATATCTGCGGGGCTAATACGCTATACAGGCAATGTCCCACAACGCGTCCTGAAAAGAGCCGTCCCGCACGGCCTCCCATTTGCGCGGCAACGGGTCTTCGAAGACGGTCTGGCCATGACCCATGGGTTCGGACAGCAGCGCCACCGAGAGCAGGCGCATGCGCTGGCCCTTGCAGTCGAATTCGCTGTGGTGCAGGCGCGAGAAATACCCCTTTTCGTCGGTGATCTGCACCAGCTGGTAATCCATCAGCCACCACATCCTGACCATGCCGCCCTTGCCGCGCAGGGTGGTGCGGTCGATGTAGGTGACAACCGCAGGGTCGACCATGACCGGCGTCCATTGCGCGGCAGCGCCGGCGCTCACGCACATCAGGGCAAGAACGGTGATCAGGCGTTTCATGGGTGCGGCTCAGGCGATGAAAGGCATTCTGCCGCAACGCGGCGAACGGTCCGGTACACACAGTAGCACACCGAAGGAGCCCGCCGCGCTCCGAAGGGGTGATAATCATCCCGAAAAGAGAGCCTTTTCGCCGGGCCGCAGGAGCCCTCCCACCAGGAAAACCAGCGACTATGCGGGACAACGACGTTTATCAACTCACGCCCAAGGGCCAGCAGGAACTGCGAAGCGGCGCGACCACGCTGCCGCCGGCCGAGATTGAGCTGCTGATCCGCATCGACGGCATCCTGAGCTTCGCGCAAATCAGTGCAGGCATGCCTGCTGTCCCCGTCGAAACACTCGCAGCGACCCTGCAGAGCCTGCTGATTCGCGGACTGCTGGCGCAGGCGGAGAACGATCCCTTTACCGAACAGTTCAACATCCAGCTCAACCAGCTCGCCCTGTCCAAGGCCGAAGCCGAGGCCGACTCGGGCGCTGCGTCCCTCAAGAAGGCCGGCTACTACGTCAGCATCGCGCGCGGCCGTGGACCAGCCCGCAAGCTGGCGCCCGGGGAGATGCTGTCGGCCATCGTGGTGGACGACGAGCCCATGCTCGCCAAATTCATCCAGACCTATCTCTCCTTCGAAGGCTTCCAGGTCCGGCTGGCGGGCAACCGGGCAGAAGTGGTGGCCGAATTCCGCAAGCCCCCGATTCCCGACCTGATTCTTCTCGACGTGATGCTGCCCGACGCCGACGGTTTCGACATCCTGCTCCGGCTGCGCCAGCACCCGGCCCTGAAAAACGTCCCGGTCATCATGCTGACCGGCAAAGCCACACGTGAATCCGTGATCAAGGGCCTGGCCGGTGGCGCCGACGGTTATGTCACCAAACCTTTCGAGGCCGACGCGCTGATGCGGGCGGTCAGGACCGTGGTGGGACTGCCGGAAGCCCCGGCCTCCCCCGGTGCAGCACCTGACCCCTGGGTCAACCGGGACGCCAAGTCCTGAGCGTTGACAGGCCCTAGCGAAAACTCTCGAAACAGGCGGCCAGCCGCTCGATGTGGCCACGTTTGGCCGCCGCGTCGGCGAAGCTGGCTTCGAAACTGTTGCGCGCCAGCGTCCAGGCATGCTGCGCATCCATGCCGGTAGCCGCAAAGGTCTGCGTGAAGTTCTCGTTCATGTAGCCGCCGAAATAAGCCGGGTCGTCGGAGTTGACGGTCGCGGCCAGCCCGGCATCGAGCAACTGGCGCAGGTTGTGCCGGGCCAGGTCCGGGAACACACACAGCTTGAGGTTGGACAGCGGGCACACCGTCAGGGCGATGCGGTCTTTGGCCAGACGTTGCATCAGCGACGGGTCTTTGGCCGACTGCACGCCATGGTCAATACGCTCGACCTTGAGCAGGTCCAGGGCCGTCCAGATGTATTCCGGCGGGCCCTCCTCGCCCGCATGCGCCACCAGGTGCAGGCCGAGTTCGCGGCAGCGTGCAAACACACGCGCAAACTTCTCGGGCGGGTTGCCGACCTCGCCGGAGTCCAGCCCCACACCGATGATGAGGTCGCGGAACGGCAGGGCTTGCTCCAGCGTCTCGAAAGCTTCTTCCTCGCTGAGATGGCGCAGGAAACACAGGATCAGCGCGGCGCTGATGCCGAGCTCGGCCTGCGCATCGACACAGGCGCGGTGCAGGCCCTTGATCACGGTTTCCATGGGGATCCCGCGCGCCGTGTGGGTCTGCGGGTCGAAAAAGATCTCGGTGTGGATCACGTTGTCCTGCGCGGCCCGCTCCAGGTAAGCCCGTGTCATGTCATAGAAATCCTGCTCGGTGATCAGCACGCTGGCGCCGGCGTAATAGATGTCCAGGAAACTCTGCAGGTTGGTGAAGGCATAGGCGCGGCGCAGGTCGTCCACGCTCGCGTACGGCAGCTGGATGCCGTTGCGCTGGGCGAGCGCAAAGATCAGCTCGGGCTCGAGTGAGCCTTCGATGTGGATGTGCAACTCGGCCTTGGGCATGGCGCGCAGCAGATCGGGCAGGCGGTCGGGGGATACAGGTCGGACGGAATTCATGTCGGCTCCAAAAACAGAAAAAGCCGCCCGGAGGCGGCTTGGGCTTTGCTACTGCACGGTCAGCGGCCTGGCGCCGCCGTACCGTACCGTATCCGGCATCAGTTGCCCGGGACTTTGCCTTCCACGCCCTTGACGTAGGTCTTCAGGCCACCCAGGAATTTGTCGTCGGCCACGGCGTCCTTGGCCACCAGCTCCTTGCCGGTGTTGTCCATGATGGGGCCTTTCCAGATCGAGAAGCTGCCATCCTTGAGGCCGGCCCTGATCTCGTCGATGCGTTTCTTGGTGTCATCGGGCACGTCGGCGGCAATCGACACCATGTCGATGGCGCCTTCCTTCACGCCCCACCAAGTCTGGCCGGTCGCCCACTTGCCGTCAAGCGCGTCCTTGACGGCCTTGATGTAGTAAGGACCCCAGTTGATCACGGCCGAACCGAGGTGGGCCTTGGGGCCGTAGGCGGTCATGTCGGAGTCCCAGCCGAAAGCGCGCTTGTTCATCTTCTCGGCGGTCTGCAGCACGGCCGACGAGTCGGTGTTCTGGAACAGCACATCGGCGCCGCCGTTGATCAGCGCGGTGGCGGCTTCGGTTTCTTTCGGCGGGTTGAACCACTCGTTGACCCAGACCACCTTGGTCTTGACCTTGGGGTTGACCGATTGCGCACCCAGCGTAAAGCTGTTGATGTTGCGCACCACCTCGGGGATCGGCACCGAGCCGACCACGCCCAGCGTGCCGGTCTTGCTCATCTTGCCGGCGATCACGCCGGCCATGTAGGCACCTTCGTAGGTGCGGCTGTCGTAGGTGCGCAGGTTGTCGGCCGTCTTGTAGCCGGTGGCGTGTTCGAACTTCACGTCCTTGAAGTCGGCGGCCACCTTGAGCATGGGTTCCATGTAGCCGAAGGTCGTGCCGAAGATCAGCTTGTTGCCCTGGCTGGCCATGTCGCGGATCACACGTTCGGCATCGGCCGACTCGGGGACTTTTTCAACGAAGCTGGTGACCACCTTGTCGCCAAATTCCTTCTCGATCGCCTTGCGGCCGTTGTCGTGCGCAAAAGTCCAGCCACCGTCGCCAACCGGTCCGACATAGGCAAAGGCGATTTTCAGCGGTTCAACCTTGGCCGGAGCCGGGGCCGCCACAGGCGCGGCGGCCGGAGGCGGTGTGGGCTCTTCCTTTTTGCCGCAACCGATGAGGGCCGCGGAAGCAACTGCGGAAAGGGCAGCCAGCTTGAGCAGTGAGCGTTTTTGTAAGTCAGTCATGTCATCTCCTGTAACGACGGTTGCGGTTAACGGTTGTGATTAACGGTTGGCGAGGTGGCAAACCCCAGATTATGGGCCGGGAACATCATGAACCGGGGTAGAAAGGCTTTCCAATCGATGTCGGCATGTTCAGCCTGATCCAGCGCGGGTTGCGCGAGATCAGCACCAGCACCACGATGGTCGCCAGGTAAGGCAGCATGGTCAGGAACTGGGGCGGCACATCCACGCCCAGCCCCTGCAGGTGAAACTGCAGCATGGTCACGCCACCGAACAGGTAAGCACCAAGCAACACCCGTGCCGGGCGCCAGGTGGCAAAGGTGGTCAGGGCCAGCGCAATCCAGCCCTTGCCGGCAATCATGCCCTCGACCCACAGCGGCGTGTAGACCACCGAGACATAGGCCCCGGCCAGGCCGCACAGCGCGCCACCGGCCACCACGGCCGCCAGGCGGATGCGCCGCACCGGGTAACCGAGTGCGTGCGCCGACTCCGGGCTTTCACCGACCGAGCGCAGCACCAGACCGGCGCGGGTGCGGTA
The DNA here is from genome assembly GCA_040389085.1 of Pseudomonadota bacterium. Taxonomy (GTDB): domain Bacteria; phylum Pseudomonadota; class Gammaproteobacteria; order Burkholderiales; family Burkholderiaceae_C; genus Polaromonas. Next base: position 57,227 of record JAZKAP010000007.1, on the reverse strand, counting down.
CAAAAACCAGATCAGTCCGACCGTCAGCGCCATGGCGATGTAGACCATGGGGTGCTGGCGAAACAGCGCCGGCCCGACAAAAGGCAAGTCACCGAGCCAGGGCAAGGCGTACTGGCCCTGCTCGGGGAGCTTTTCCTGCACGTACTTGATGCCGGCAAAGGCCGAGAAACCCGCACCAAACAGGCTCAGCGCGAGCCCGGTCGCGTACTGGTTGGTGTTGAGCCAGATCACCAGCACACCGAATATGGCGGCGAGCAAGGCCCCGGCCGCCATGCCGGCGGCAAAACCGAGCCAGATGTTGCCGCTGTGCACCACGGCGGCAAAACCGGCAATCGCGGCGCACAGCATCATGCCTTCGGCGCCGAGGTTGACGATACCGGCTTTTTCATTGATCAGCAGGCCCAGCGAAGCAATCGCCAGCACGGTGCCGGCGCTCAGGGTCGCGGCCAGCAGCAAGGCGTAGGAGTCCATCAGCGGGCGCCTTTCATGACGGGTTTGACGCGGCCCGTCCAGCGTACGCGGTAGCTGATCAGCGTGTCGCAGGCCAGCAGGCTGAACAGCAGCAGGCCCTGGAACACCCCGGTCAGCGACTTGGGCAGGCCCAGGCGCGACTGGGCCAGCTCGCCGCCGATGTAGAACATGCTCATCAGGATCGCCGAAAACACCATGCCGGCCGGGTGCAGGCGCCCGACAAAAGCCACGATGATCGCGGCAAAACCGTAACCGGCCGGCACGTAGGGCGTGAGCTGGCCGATCGGGCCGGCCACCTCCAGCGCGCCGGCCAGACCGGCGGCACCGCCGGAGGTCAAGAGCGCCACCCACAAGGCCTTGCGCGACGAAAAGCCGGCATAACGTGCCGCGGCGGGCGCCAGGCCACCGACCTGCTGGGCAAAACCGGCGCGGGTGCGAAACAGGAAAAGCCACAAGGCCAGCGCGCCGGCCAGACCGATCAACAGGCCGATGCTGACGCGCGAGCCCTGCATCAGCCGCGGAATCTGCGTCACCGCCTCGAAGGTTTTGGTCTGCGGGAAGTTGTAGCCCTGCGGGTCTTTCCAGGGGCCAAACACCAGGTAGCTGAGCACCATGTCGGCCACATAAACCAGCATCAGGCTGACCAGGATTTCATTGGCGTTGAAGCGGTCGCGCAGCAGTGCCGTGATGCCGGCCCAGGCCATGCCACCCAACACACCGGCCGCGATGATGGCCGGCACGATCCAGGGCCCGGTGGTTTTATCGGCCAGCAGGGCCACGCCGCCGGCCGCCACCGCGCCGATGACAAACTGCCCCTCGGCGCCGATGTTCCAGACGTTGGAGCGAAAACACACGGCCAGGCCCAGCGCAATGATCAGCAGCGGGGTCGCCTTGACCATCAGCTCGCTCAGCGCATAGGGCGACTTGACCGGTTCCCAGAAAAAGATCTGCAGGCCGCGCACCGGGTCCTTACCCAGCGCCGCAAACAGCAACACGCCGATCACCACCGTGATCAGCAGCGCCAGCAGCGGCGAGCCGAGGCTCCACCATTTCGAGGGCTGCGGCCGGGCTTCAAGCTTGAGCATGGGCGCCCTCCACGGCATGGTCCGTCCACAATCCGCTCATCCACTGCCCGACCAGTTCCACCGTCGCGTCGGCACGCGGCAGGGCCGGCGAGATCTGGCCCTTGGCCATCACGTAGAGGCGGTCGCAGATGTCGAAAAGTTCCTCGAGCTCTTCGCTGACCACCAGCACCGCGCAGCCCTTGTCGCGCAGCTTGAGCAGTTCGCCGCGGATTTGCGCCGAGGCGCCCACGTCCACACCCCAGGTCGGTTGCGAAACAATCAGCAGCGTGGGTTGGGCCTCGATCTCGCGGCCGACCAGGAATTTCTGCAGGTTGCCGCCCGACAGCGACTGCGCCGCCGCCTGCGGGCCGCCCGCCTTGACCTGGTAACGGGCGATGATGCCGGCCGCCTGCGCCTGCAGGGCACCGAGCTTGAGCCAGCCGCCGCGGCCCACCGCATCACTTCGGGTGAGCAGCAGGTTGTGCGCCAGGCTCAGCGTCGGCACGGCACCGCGCCCCAGCCGCTCTTCCGGCAGGAAATGCAGGCCGCGCGCACGGCGCTGCATGGGCCCGAGCCGGCCCACGCCCTGCCCCGCGACCTGGAAGCTGTCGCCCGCCGCACGTGTGTCTTCGCCCGACAGCGCATACAGCAGCTCCTTCTGGCCGTTGCCCGACACGCCGGCAATGCCGACCACCTCGCCGGCGCGCACCGTCAGCGCGATGTGCTGCAGGTCCACGCCAAACTGGTCTTCCCGCGCCAGGCTCAGGTCGCGCACTTCCAGCACCACGGCGCCGGCGGGCTGCTCGCGGTGCTCCAGTGCCGGCGGCTCCGCGCCAATCATCAGGCGGCTCAGCGAGGCGTTGGACTCTTCGCGCGGATCGCAGACGCCGGTGACCTTGCCGCCGCGCAGCACCGTGCAGGCCGTGCACAGCGCGCGTATCTCGTGCAGCTTGTGGCTGATATACAAAATGCTGCAACCGCGCGCGGCCAGCTGGCGCAGCGTGACAAACAGGTTTTCCACCGCCTGCGGCGTCAGCACCGAGGTCGGCTCGTCAAGAATCAGGAGTTTGGGGTCGGTCAGCAGCGAACGGACAATTTCCACGCGCTGGCGTTCGCCCACACCCAGCGTGTGCACCGGCCGCGTGGGTTCGAGCTGCAGGCCGTACTCCTGCGTGGTGGCGATGATGCGGCGCGACACCTCGGCCAGGCTCAGGCTTTTGCCCAGGCCGAGCCAGACGTTTTCAGCCACGGTGAGCGTGTCGAACAGGCTGAAATGCTGGAACACCATGGCAATGCCCAGCGCCCGCGCCTCCTGCGGGTTGCGAATCACCACGGGGCGGCCATCGACCTCGACCCGGCCGGCGTCGGGCTTGACCGCGCCGTAGATGATTTTCATCAGCGTCGATTTGCCGGCGCCGTTTTCGCCGAGCACGGCATGGATCTCGCCGGGCAACACCGTCAGCGACACATCGCTGTTGGCGACCACGGCCGGGTAGGCCTTGGTGATGCCGGTGAGCCGCAGGCGCGGCGCCGCAGCGGACGGTGGGTCGGAAGGAACAGTGGAAGCAGGCATTGTCTCTTGGTTCTTATATATGTTATAGGGCCCTGGCCCTTATGCAGAAAGCGCAAGCAGCTATTCTTTTCGTAGCGCCGAAGCCACCGTCTTGACACGGTCGCGCAGCCATTTGGCCGACGCCGAAGCATGGGTGCGCTCATGCCAGAGCTGGTAATACATCATGCGGGGGAAGTCTACCGGGCAGGGCAGTATCTTCAGCGGCAGTGCCCCGGTGTAACGTTCGCAGTACTGGCGGCCGGTGGTCAGCACCAGCAGGCTGGAGGCCACCATGGCGGGAATCAGGCCGAAATGCGGGCAGCGCACGGTGATGTTGCGCTGCAGGCCCAGCTTGTCCAGGTGTTCATCGATCACACCCTTGGCGCCCGGGTGGGTGGGCGTCGGCGCCACATGTTCGGCGGCCAGCCAGCTGGCGCTGTCCCAGCCGCGGCGTGCCGCCGGGTGGTCTTTGGCCACCAGGCACACCACTTCGTCGCCGAACAGGCGTGCCATGTGCAGGTCGCCGGGCGGCGCTGGCCAGTTGCCGACCACGATGTCGACCTCGCCCTGCGCCAGCCGCGTGCGGTAGTCCGACTCGCCCGACAGCGGGTGAATGTCCACATGGCACAGCGGCGCCTGGTTCTTGATCTGCGCCACGAGCTGCGGCAAAAAAAGCGGGTCCATGTAGTCGCTGCAGGCCAGGCTGAAGGTGCTGGTGGCGGTGGCCGGATCAAAGCCGCGTGCGTCGCTGAACAGCACCTCGGCCGCCCGGAGAATGCGCGCCGAGGGGTCGATCATGCGCAGGCCGGCGTCGGTGGGCACCATGCCGGCGCCCGAACGCACCAGCAGCGGGTCACCCGCCAGTTCGCGCAGGCGCTTGAGCGAGGCGCTGACGGCGGGTTGGTACATTCCAAGGCGGATGGCGGCGCGTGAAACGCTGCGTTCGGTCAGCACGGTGTTCAAGACCCTTATGAGATGGAGGTCTATCTTGTCGAATAAGGCCTGGTCTTTCATACCTTTTTGTACATCGGCTTGATATGGCGATGGATATACCCGCATCGCGCGATTGGGTTTACCCTAGTAAATATGGACATTCAATCGCCTCTTAAAACCATTCAATTCATCCGGGGGGGCGAGGTGGTCGCGCTCGCCAATGTACCACCCAGCCGAACGCTGCTGGAGGTGCTGCGCGAGGACCTGGGGCTCACCGGCACCAAGGAAGGCTGCGGAGAAGGCGACTGCGGCGCCTGCACGGTGGTGGTCGGCGAGGCCGACGGCGGACGCCTGTCTTACCGGGCGGTCAACAGCTGCATCAAGCTGGCGCATTCGATTGATGGCCAGGCACTGTGGACGGTGGAAGACCTGGCCGCCGCCGACGGCACGCTGCACCCGGCGCAGGAAGCGATGGTGCAGTGCCACGGCTCCCAATGCGGCTTCTGTACCCCCGGTTTTGTCATGAGCCTGTTCGGCATGTACCAGAATCATGTCAGCAAAGGCCAGACCATCACGCGCGAGCTGGCGCAGCAGAAGCTGTCGGGCAACCTGTGCCGCTGCACCGGCTACCGGCCTATTTTTGACGCTGCCCAGCAGATGGCCGCCTTGCCCGCCGTGCAGGTCAACGAGGCCGAATTGCTATCAAAACTGGAGCAGCTTGCGCAGACCCGGCAAGGGCTGGAGGCCGATTTATCTTATAACGCGCCGCGGACCCTGGCTGAACTGCTGGCCGCCCGCGCCGCCCACCCCGAGGCCCAGCTCGTCGCCGGTTGCACCGACGTCGGCCTCTGGGTGACCAAGATGCACATGCAGTTCGGCCAGGTGCTGGACGTGACACGGGTGGAAGAACTCCGGCGGGTCGAGCATTACGGCCACCACGTCGCCATCGGCGCGGCCGTCACGCTGGCCGACGCCTTTGCCGCGCTGGTGGCCGACCGGCCACAGCTGCAGGCCTTTGCCCATCGTTTTGCCGGCCTGCCGGTGCGCAACGCCGGCACCCTGGGGGGCAACGTGGCCAACGGTTCGCCGATTGGCGACTCCATGCCGCTGCTGATTGCACTGGGCGCGAATGTCGTGCTGATGAGTGTGCGCGGCCACCGCGAGCTGCCGCTGGAACAGTTGTACACCGGCTACCGCAAGAATGTGATGGCCAAAGACGAGGTGCTGGCCTGGATCAAGGTGCCCAAGCCTGTGCCTGGGGAAATGCTCAAGGTCTACAAGATTTCCAAACGGTATGACGACGACATCTCGGCCGTGTGCCTGGCACTGAACCTGCAGATCGAAAACGGCAAGGTGTTGAAAGCCTCGGTAGGCGCCGGCGGCGTGGCGGCCACGCCGGTGCGCGCGGCGCTCACCGAAGCCGCGCTCACCGGCCGGCCTTGGACCAGCGCCACCGTGCAGCAGGCCATCACCACCCTGCGCGCCGAGTTTTCACCGATCTCCGACATGCGCGCGTCCGGCGCCTATCGCCGCGAGGTGCTGGGCAACCTGCTGCAGCGCTTCTGGCTGGAGAGCCAGGGCCTGCAGCAGATCAATCTGGAATCCTTTGTGCTGGTGGAGGAATCCGCATGAACGCGCGGGAAAAGAACCACAACGAAGGCCCCATCAGCCGCGCCGACAACCCGGCTGTGCCCGTGGTCCCTGTGTCGCCCGTGGCCGCCCCCGCCGCAGCGAACAGGCCCGCGCGCGGCGCTGCCGGCAAGTCGCACAAACACGAAAGCGCCCGCGCGCAGGTGGCCGGTGCCGCAACCTATGTGGACGACATCCTGGAGGCGCGCGGCACGTTGTACGCGGCACCCATCCTCTCGACCATCGCCCACGGCCGGCTGCGGGGCGTGGATGCCACGGCCGCGCTGGCCATGCCCGGCGTGCGCGGTGTCGTTCTGGCAGACGACATTCCGGGCGACCCGCTGCTGGCCACCTTTGTGCATGACGAACCGGTGTTTGCCACCGATACCGTCGAGCACATCGGCCAGGTCATCGGCCTGGTGGTCGCGAGCTCTGTAATGCAGGCGCGCCGCGCCGCGCGAAAGGTCGAACTCGACATCGAAACACTGCCGGCCATCCTGGACGTGCGCGAGGCGCTGAAAGCCGAAAACTACGTGCTGCCACCGGTGTTCGTCAAACGCGGCGACGCGGCGCAGGCGCTGGCCTCGGCCCCGCACACCTTGAGCGGCCAGCTCGAGGTCGGCGGCCAGGAGCACTTCTACCTCGAAGGCCAGATCGCCTACGTCGTGCCGCAGGAGCAGAACCAGTGGCTGGTGTATTCCAGCACCCAGCATCCGGGCGAGGTGCAGCACTGGGTCTCGCACGCCCTGGGCATCAGCAACCACGCGGTGCGTGTGGAATGCCGGCGAATGGGCGGCGGCTTCGGCGGCAAGGAAACGCAGGCCGGCCACCTCGCCGTCTGGGCCGCGATTGCCGCGAACAAGTTCCAGTGCCCCATCAAGCTGCGGCTGGACCGCGACGACGACTTTCTGGTCACCGGCAAGCGCCACCCGTTTGCCTATGACTACACCGTGGGTTTCGATAACAGCGGCCGCCTGCACGGCCTCAAACTTTTGATGGCCGCCAACTGCGGCTTCAGCGCCGACCTCAGCGGCCCGGTGGCTGATCGCGCGATCTTCCACACCGACAACGCCTATTTTCTGGAAGACGTGGAAATCGCGTCCTACCGCTGCAAGACCAACACGCAGAGCCACACGGCGTTTCGCGGCTTCGGCGGGCCGCAGGGCGTGGTGCTGATCGAAACCATCCTCGGCGACATCGCACGGCACCTGGGCCTGGACCCGCTCGATGTGCGCAAGCGCAACCTCTATGGCATCGAAGACAGGAACACCACCCATTACCAGATGAAGGTCGAAGACAACATCCTCGACCCTTTGCTATCAAAACTGGAGCTGTCTGCGCAATACCGGCAGCGGCGCGAGGCCATTTCGGCATGGAACGACCAAAGCCCGGTGATCAAGCGCGGCATCGCCATCACGCCGGTCAAGTTCGGCATCTCCTTCACCGCCACCTTGTTCAACCAGGCCGGCGCACTCGTGCATGTGTACACCGACGGCAGCGTGCAGGTGAACCACGGCGGCACCGAGATGGGCCAGGGCCTGAACACCAAAGTGGCGCAGATCGTCGCCGACGAACTCGGCGTGGCCTTCGAAGACGTGCTGGCCACGGCCAGCGACACCAGCAAGATACCGAACGCCTCGGCCACCGCCGCCTCGGCCGGCACCGACCTCAACGCGCGCGCCGCGCAGTACGCCGCGCGCCATGTGCGCGACAACCTGGCGCAATTCGTCGCCGGGCTCGACGGCTGCGGCGCCGGCGCCGTGTCGTTTGCAGGTGGTGCCATCAGTTCGCCCAAAGGCAGCCGGCCTTTCCCGGAAGTGGTGCGGCTGGCTTACGCCAACCGCATCCAGCTCTGGAGCGACGGTTTTTACCGCACGCCGAAAATCCACTACGACAAGACCACGCTGACCGGCCGGCCGTTTTATTACTTCGCCTACGGCGCCGCCTGCAGTGAAGTCGCCATCGACACGCTGACCGGCGAAAGCCGCGTGCTCAAGGTCGACATCCTGCACGACGTGGGCACCAGCATCAACCCGGCCATCGACATCGGTCAGATCGAGGGCGGCTTTGTGCAGGGCATGGGATGGCTGACGACCGAGCAGCTGGTGTGGAACGACAAAGGTCACTTGAGCACCCACGCGCCCAGCACCTACAAGATTCCGGCGACCGGCGATATCCCAGAACACTTCAGGGTGAACCTCTGGCCCGAGCCGAACCGCGAGGACAATGTGTTCGGCAGCAAGGCTGTTGGTGAGCCTCCTTTCATGCTGGCGATCAGTGTGCTGGAAGCGCTGAAGGAGGCCATCGCGGCGGCAAGGCCGGGGCCAGTGCGGCTGGAAGCGCCAGCGACGGCTGAACATGTGCTGAAGGCCATCTCCAATCCGTCATTGCGGGCCTGACCAGCAATCCATGGCGCGCCGGCCCGGCAATCTGGTCAGAGCCCGAACGCAAAACGACCGGACGGGCAGATTTGCCAACGTGGCGGCAGCAATGCTGTCGACGAGCCACCATTCATTCTGGCAACCAGTGTGTGTTTGAGGCGATGCCGGAGGCGGTGATTCATAGCAATCGCCGACCTTCCGCACCACAAGCTCGGGCCCTTTAGCGGCAATAGAACACATACCGCCCGCGAATAGCAAACTAAACAGGACCTACCTGCTTCTTGGGGTCGCCTTACCCTCCAAACGGAGGATGCGGAACCCAATCCAAGTCCTTATAGTCTGATTTCCAGGAAGCGACAACACCATTCCTATGCCTCTCCCCAGAATCAGGCGGGAAGCGAGATCAACGAGAATTAGGGGGCCCACCTTGCCAAACGACTCGCTGCAGCTACGCGATGACCTGCTCGCGTGCCTTCCCAGCCTCGAGATCAATCGACCGCTCGCTGAGTCTGGTCAGCGTGTGGTCTACCTCGCGCATTTTGAGGATGCCAAAATCCCATCAGATGTATTGCGCCCGACCGGGGAAAACCCGGACGAAAAACCCTTCCTATACGGTTGGGAAGCATGGGGCGTCATTGTCGTAAAAGTCGTTTCTGGCGCTGACCCGCAAACGCTCGCTCGACTTCAAGCAGAAACAGCAATCCTTGAGGAAATCCGACCATCCAACTTCCCCAAACTCTTATACAGCAACCTCTTCACGGAGAACCCGGTCAATGAAGAGCGCTTGCCTGAACGTCTCTATGTAACTATCGAAGAATTCATTGATTCGACGCCGCTTAACGAGCTCTTCGCTCAATGCGTGGGAAATGAAAAACGCGTCGTCGACTTGGCGCTCGGCATCGCAAACGCGCTACTGCCGTTGTGGCAACATCCCAAACGCTTTGTGCATCGTGACATCAAACCCGCAAACATCCTCATTCGCCGGAGTGGCGAGGTTGTTGTCATTGATTTGGGGATTGCGCGCGAAACGGGCGCCCAAGGCTTGACCGAAAACGGATGGGGTCGAGCACCGTTTACGCCAGGCTACGCAGCACCCGAGCAGATTGCCAACGACAAAGTTTCGGTCAGCTTCAAATCTGACTTCTTTTCCATTGGCGTTCTCATGTATCGACTCCTATCAGGCAACGAGCCCTTTCAACCTCGGCTTGGCATGGCGACGCATGAAATCATGATGGCCGCTCAGAGCCACCATCCAGCGGCGCTAACAATCGCTGCAAATTCGTCGCAAGCGCTCTCAGATTTCGTAGCGAAGGCGATGGAAAAAGAGCCCTTTAAAAGACATCGCACGCCAGCACTGTTCATTCAGGAGCTGCAGACTCTTGCTAACTAATTAAGAGGGAAAGATTATGGCGCTCGGATTACTTCATCAGGTAGGTCACAACAGCAATTGGAATGTCGAATCTTTTGAAAATGAGTCATGCGGGGATGGACTCATCCTCAGCCCACTTCACCAAGCGATGGCGACCGTTGAGCGGCTGGGTGCGAGAACCCGTGCAGCGTCAATCTTCGACCCCCAGTTTTACCTTCCAAATTCCAGGAAACCAAAGCTCCAGACCTATCCGTTCTTTCCCGAACAGGTTGACGGGGGCTTTCAGACCTCAACCTTCGCACCGCACGCTGCGGTAGTCGCAAGGGATTGCATCGACTTCCAGGTCGCGCAAGGTTTCCGGAAGGTTGTAGTTCCGACGCGCTTCATAAGCCAACCGTTCCCCGACTATTTCGACCAGCACAATGCATTCACCGTCGATGCCTTTATGGAGCATGCCGGAGATAGACCGCTCTGTCTGTCTCTCGCCGTCACAGCCCCGATGATCCAGCACTCTGCGTGGAGGCAGAGCCTCCTCAACTGGATCACATCATTCCCTGCCGTAGATGAGGTGTATCTCATGTACGAACACGAGCGTGACTACAAGCAAGTTCAGGATGGCGAATTTCTCCGAGATTGCTTGCGGTTCTTCTCCGATGTGTTGGCCACTGGCTTGGCTCTAACGGTGGGGTACACCAATACTGAGGGGCTCCTGTTCTCCGCATCTGGGGACCTCAACATCACTATGGGCTCTTTCGAAAACACGCGCATCTTCTCGGTAGACAAGTTCGTCGAGTCAGAAGGTGAGCGGCGTGGACCGAAGGCGCGTATCTACCTCGCGGGCCTTATGAACTGGGTTCAGTTTGAGGACGCGAAGCGGATTCGCCAGCTCGCGCCACATGTATGGAACCGCGTCTACATTCCAACTCAGTGGGCGGAAGGTGCCCTTGCCCAAGCCGTTGAACCAACCTTCAATCAGGCGCCCCTGTATAAGCATTATTTTCAGAACATGAGCCACCAGACCAACACATTACGCCAGCTCTCAGTACCCGACCGTCGGCGCTATCTCCTTGAAAGGGTGGAGGAGGCTATCGACGCATATAGCGACCTAGGACAAGGGCTTTTGCTGGAAAAGCATGGCCGTGGAACACACCTTCACGGATGGCGGGCTGCACTACAGACGTTTTGAACGAACCTCAGCGCGATATAGCTTGAGCACCCGTCGCACATCTGCAAGATCGAGTGCCCTAGGACGGGCCTGACGCAATCTACCTTTTCAGTATGCGCGAGGCAAGTACCGCTTGGGCTTGCCACCGCTTAGCGAGGCTCACGGGCCCATGGGATATCGCAGCGTGATGGACACAAAGGCCTCGTCCATGATCAATTGACGCCAGTCCTACACCCGCGATCTTGAATCGCTCTAACTGCGCCAACGCCGGGCGGATGAACGCGTTGTCGAGCACGACCCAGGACTCGTCCGCGAACTGAAGATTTCGGTAAGCTTGTACTAGTACTCGCTGCCAGTCACTAAGCTTTGCCTCGACCGCGATCAAGCGCTCGAATGGTGGAGTCTTGACAGTGAAGAGGTCAAGCGAGTCTCGAGACTGCTTCGCCACCCCCGCGATAGACAACTGTGAGATAACGCGCTGGGTGGCTGCTCTCGATGTCCCCAGGCTGGCTGCTAGCGCCTGCCAGCTCTTGATAGGGTCTCCGACCTCTCGACTCAGGAGAATCGCCAGACGAGGCGACACGCTGCCAAGAGCTCGTAACCCCTCCGTGCTGCGCGCCGCACGCTTGGTGAGAACTAAGTCGGCAATTCCTACTCCTGCATCCACCTCCAGTTCAACACGATACTCGCGACGGCGGGCGCGTTTCGTACAGGCCAATATGGCCTGTACCAGCTGTTCCTCTGAATCAAAACCTCGGCTTTTCAAGATTTCAACTCGCTACTCTCCGACTGGTCATTTAGGGCTTACTCGCTGGCTATTGCTGTTCTAGTGGAGGGCAACTATACCAACGCTGCGCAGAGCGTGGCTCTCGCCTGTCATCGCCCAGCATGGCTCCCACGCCCGGAACTAGGATATCCCCGCCAGCAGGCGGCTTCTAACATAGGCTGCGGCTGCCTGTCGATCAATTAAAAGCCTAAGGCAGCCCAAGCTTCCCGATCACTCGCCCCCGTATTCAAGCAGCCAGCTCTTTCATCACCGCGTACAGGTCGGCCTTGCCCTCGAAACCGATGCCCCGCAGCTCAGGCAGCGTAACGTAACCGTCCACCACCTTGACGCAAAGACTACGGAATAGGCCCCGTCAACGAGCCCACACGGGTCAATGACGCAACGAATGGGATCCGGCGCCGCCGAGCGCGCGTTCCTGTTCAGCTTAGGTTCAGCCGCACGCCTGCAACATGGCCCCAAGGTTCAGGACAGACCACCGGGCCTCAACCCCTTGAACCTTTCCCACCGAGCAAAGCCGTAGAGAAAAGCCGCAGAGCAAAGCGCTTTTCTTGCCCACATCCCACGAAAGAATCCCATGAAATCCATCAACCAGGTCTTCCTGTTGACCGCCTGCTGCACGATGCTGCTGACCGCATGCAACAAGGCAGAGAACCCGAGCGCGACGCTGACTCCGGCTGCCAGCGCAGTTGCCAATGTTTCAGACGCCGACATCACCATCCATGTCAAATCTGCACTGAACAAGGAACCCGGTCTGGCAGGGCTGGACATCGCAGTCGTCACCACCAAGGGCGACGTTCGGCTCACGGGTGTCGTGTCAAGCCAGGCGCAGATCGATACCGCCATCAGCGCCGCACGGGCCGCCCAGGGCGCCCACACCATCCACGATGAGTTGACCGTCAAGCAGTGAAGTACCGCCGCGCGATCCGGTCACCCTGCCTGCCAAACCGCCCCAGCCCCACCTCCACCAGACCTTCGGGACGGCGAAGCAGGAACAACACATCCATCCCCATGCGCTGTGTCATGGCCAGACCTTCGTCGGGGCCTGCCACCAGCAAGGCCGTGGCCCAGGCGTCCGCCTGCATGCAGGTACGCGCCAGCACGGTGACCGATGCCACGGCGTTGTTCACAGGCGCACCGCGGCGCGCATCCATGGTGTGGGCGATGCGCGCATCGCCCACGTCCAGATAGTGTCGGTAGTCGCCCGAGGTGGCCACAGCCAGATCCTCCAACTCGATGACCCCGTGCACCGCGCGGCGCCCAGCCTCGGGGCGTTCGAGCGCCACAGCCCAGGACACGCCGCTGGCTTGAGCGCCCACGGCACGCAGTTCACCATCCAGCGCAGCCAGCGCATGCCGCACGCCGTGCTGTTGCAGCACATTGGCCATGCGGTCCACCGCGTAGCCCTTGGCAATGCCGCACAGGTCGAGCTGCAAGGGCACACGCTTGCGGGCGCGGCCTGAGGGCCTGTCCAGCTCCAGGCGCCCGTTTGCCATGTGCGGCGTGGGCTGGCGTGCAGCGCGGATCGCCTGGGCGTCGGGTGCATCGCGCACCGCGCCAAAGCCCCAGGCATCGACCAGCGCCCCGACGCACGGATCGAATGCACCCGCGCTCAGGCGGTAGACATCGAGCGCACAGTCCAGCACCTCCAGCATTTCAGCGGGCAGGTCCACCCAGTCGTCCACGGGCGCGCGGTTCAGGCGCATGAGGTCGCTGTCCGGTTTCCAGGGCGACATCTGCTCGTCCACCTGCTCCACCGCAGCGGCAAGGTCCTGGCGCAAGGCCGCCAGGTCCATGGTGGTGTCGGCATCGACACTGGCCGACCAGCGCGTGCCCATGGTCGGGCCGTGCAGGGTGGTGCGTTTGCAGGGCGCAGCGGGTTCAGAAGACATCTTCGGCATACCGCTCCTTTGCTTTCAGCTTCGCTACGTTCAACTGCAGTGGTGCCAGCACCACGTCCAGCGTCTCGGCCACGCCCTGCGCCATGGCGCGGCCGCCGCAGACACGCACGATGGCGCCCTGTGCCACCAGACTGCGCACGCGCTCGGCGTCGCGGCGCAGGGCGTCCTGCACGTAACCACCGCCGTCGGGCACGCGGGAAAACACCGTCTGCAAAGTCGCCAGGCGTCCTTCGCCGAGCCAACGCTGAATTTCGGGGCCGAAGTAGAAGTCCCGCGCCGGATCGCGCCCGCCAAAGTACAGGTGCATCGGGGTCCGTCTGTCGTTGCGGCGGATGAAGCCGGCCAGCGGTGCCACGCCTGTGCCCGCCCCGATCAACAACACAGGCCGCCGCGTTCGTGGCAGTGCAAAGCCGGGATTGGACCGGATAAAGGCGGTGATGCTGTCCCCCGTCTGCAGGCCCAGCAAGTGCGTGGAGCACAAGCCGCCGGGCATCTGACGCACGCAGATTTCCAGAAACCCGTCTTCCCAGCCCGACGCCAGCGAGTAGTAGCGCGGCACGGCCGAACCTGGCGGCACGATCCCCACGAGATCACCGGCTGCAAACCGCGCCAGACCGTGCCCGCGCAGGCGTGCGCCCAGGCCCTGTGCAGGCCAGGCAAAGCGCAGGATCGCCGTGGCCTGCCCGGTCGCACCGGGATAGTCCTGGCGCGCTATAAGCGTGAGCGTCGCGGTGGGTGGCACGCGCGGTACATGCGCCAGCACCAGGGGTTCACCCAGCGCCTGTGCCAGGGCAACGCCCCATTGCGCGAACTGCTGTCCCGATTGCTGGTGGATGCACTCGACCGGCAGCAACGCGGGCCAGCCCTGCGCGCGCAACGTCTGGTCCAGCGCCTCGGCAAAGGCGCAGAAGGCCGGGAACTGCCGGTCGCCAAAGCCCAGCACCGTCACCGGGACAGCGCTGGCGGTGAGCCTGGCGATGTGCTCCAGGGCGTGGCTGGCGTGGGCCGGGGCCTGGCCTTCACCATAGGTTGCGGCAAGCACAAACACCTGCCGCGTGGCGGCCGTGGTTCGAAAGTTTTCCAGCGCGCTGGTGTGAACGCGGTGGCTGCCCTGGCTCAGCGCGTCTTGCAGCGTTTGGGCAAAACCCCAGGTGCTGCCGCCTTCGCTGGCAACGAAGATGAGCACGTCGGCCTGTGCCAGCGGGGTGTTGCCCGTGATGTGTGGTGCCTGGCGACGTGCCTGCCACCAGATGACAACGCCCGACAGCCAGAACAGCAGCACGCTGGCGCCCACGAGCCCGAGCACCACGGCCCAGGGCCAGGCCGCTTCGCCCGTGTGCAGCACCACGGCCAGCTCGTAAACACGCTGCGCAAAGGTGGCGTCCTGCCAGGCCAGCATTTGCCCCGAGTACCTGTCGATCCAGCCTTGACCTTGGGCGGTGGCGACCTTCCAGGTGTCCTCCGGGTCGGTGGCGCCGGGGAAATTCAGCTTGCGCAAATCCCGCACAGCAAGGCTTTGCAGCGTGGCGAGCTGTGCGCCAGGCAAGGCTGGCTTGCCTGCGACCACCGAGAGCACTTCAGGCTCGGTTCTGGTGTCCAGTGCCACGAGGCCCAGGGTCGATGCGCTCATGGTCAGCGCCGTGAGCGATGTCAGGAACAGGACTGCGAGCACCACACGGCCCGCGACCACATGGATGCGCTGCGCCAGCGAGCCACGCACCCGCGCCGCCAGCCGCCGCCAGCCGCCCATGCGCCGCAGCAGCAGCACCAGCGCAGAAACGCACACCAGGCCCATGGCCAGCGCAATGCCCGCTGCGCCCCAGCGCCCGGCGTCGCCGAGCAGCAGCGAGCGGTGCAGGTTCTTCACCCAGCGCGGCAGCGCCGAGGCTTGCCACGCACCCAGCACCCTGCCATCGACCGGGTCCACGTAAGACGCCTGCGGCTGGTCGCCGGCAAAGCTGAACACCACGATGGCACCCGAGGGCAGGTGGCGAATTTCTTCCGCGCCCGGGACGGTGCGCGTCACGCGCTCCACCAGCGTGGCCACGGCCAAATCGGCCGGTGCGGCGGGTGCCTGCCACGCCTGCTGCACCGGATCGATCGCCAGGATGGCGCCGGTGACGCCCAGCACCACGGCCAGGGTGCCAATGGTGAGGCCCAGCCAGCGGTGGATGGCTTTCCAGCTCATGCGCGACCCTTCATTGGAGTTGGAAGGTCACCGACTGGATGTACTGCTTGCCGGCCTGCGGCTTGCCGGCGTTGGCTTTGGACAGCGGGATGCGGACCTCCGACGGGCTGTCGCGCATGTCTTCTGCTGCGGCGTCGATGCGGATTTCATAGCCCGCGTCAATCAGTGCATCCGCCAGATCGGCTGTGACCTTGAGCGTGCGCCCCGCGCCCACGCTGGCACCGGTGACACCGTCCAGGCGCTTGGCGTCACCGGCCGAGAGGCGGCTCCAGTCAGACAAGTGCTTGTGGTACTTCGCCTTGCCGCCGGCCACCCACAGCGTGCGCACATAGGCGCCTTTGGCATCGGTCAGGTACGCCGCCAGGTAGGCACCGTCGCCGCCGTAGTTCTTGAGCTGGGCGGTCAGCGTGACCGGGCGGCTGTGTGCCAGTGCGGGAAGCGCCAGCGCGCAGGCGGTGGCCAAAATAGTCAAAAGAGGTTTGGACATGGTGATGCTCCTGTGGGATTGGCGGTTACTGGATCTGGCCGCGCGGCGCGCTGCCAGGGGTCAACAAAGGGGATGGCGCGGCGGTGCCGTCTGGTTGCGGCGATTGCGGCGGTTGGGCCTGCTGCGCGGTACCCCCCTGACCACGATCGCGTTCCCGGGAACGTTGGTGGTCGTCTTGCTTCATCTTCAACACCTTCAGGGTTTCCGGGTCGATCTTGGCTTTGAAGGTGCGACCCTGGGCATCCGTGCCGCGAATTTCATAGCAGCCGTCGTCGATCTTCAGCCGCTGGATCTGCCAGCCCTGTGCGGTCGCCATTTGCCGCACAGCCTCACGCGTCTGCCAGCGATTGAGCGGCGCATCACAATCGGCACCGGCCCATGCAGGCAGGACGGCCAGGCCCACTGACAAAACCAGCAAGCCATGGCGCAAAGAAGCGGGGTATTTCATGGGAGGGTCCTTTAAAACGGGTTAGGGAAGCGCTGAATAAGTCCTGGCGGCTGCGCGGCAGCCGGATCGGGATGGGATGCAAGGCGGATTTCGCAGCCAATAGCTGGCTATTGGCAAAAAATTCGACGCCGCAGACTGCCCGAGCCCGGCTGATCGCGCGCTGCAGGGGACTTGTTCAGCGCTTCCTTGGCACATGATGAACGGTTTGCGGTGCCGAAAATGCCAGGGCTGGTGCCCGGCAGCCAAATTCCAGCTGCAACTTTGATACGCATCAGGGTTCTGCTTTCTTGTTCAATGGGATTGTGGAGAAAACACCCTGTATGCATGCTGAATGGCGCATTCATCTTCGGTTCATCGCCCAAAAGGAAAAGCACGGGCTTGTGGTCTCGCGCAGCTGCGCTGCCCCGTCGCTGCCTTGTTCTGTCTGGCTTGGGAATGTAGTGCACCGATGGGTCCGGCCAACCAGGGCTTGTTCACACCACGAATACAGGTGCGAACGCGGCGAAAACAGCGCCAATCAAGGCGTGCGACGACACCCGGACCGGGCGTCCGGGTGAGGAGTGCAATGACGAGTGGCGTTGGTAAAACAGGATGTGCTGATACCGCCTGACTCAGCGAAACCAGTCAATTCGTCTCCGTCGGCAGCAGCCCACTCTGGGATTTGAGTCGGAGGAGGTCGCGACGAGTCAGGCCGCCAGCTCTTTCATCACCGCGTACAAATCCGCCTTGCCCTCAAAACCAATGCCCGGCAACTCAGGCAGCGTGACGTAGCTGTCCACCACCTTCACGCCGTCAGGAAAACCGCCATAGGGCTGGAACAGGTCCGGGTAGGACTCGTTGCCGCCCAGGCCCAGGCCGGCCGCAATCGCCAGCGACATCTGGTGGCCGCCGTGCGGAATGCAGCGCGCGGGCGACCAGCCGTTTTCTTTCAGCATGTCCAGTGTGCGCAGGTACTCGACCAGGCCGTAGCTGAGCGCGCAGTCGAACTGCAGCCAGTCGCGGTCCGGGCGCATGCCGCCGTAACGGATCAGGTTGCGCGCGTCCTGCATCGAAAACAGGTTCTCGCCAGTGGCCATGGGTTTGTCGTAGTGCTGCGCCAGCTCGGCCTGCAAGGCGTAGTCCAGCGGGTCGCCGGCTTCCTCGTACCAGAACAGGTCGTAGGCCGACAGGGCTTTGGCGTAGGCGATCGCGGTCTTGATGTCGAAGCGGCCATTCGCATCGACCGCCAGCTTCTGGCCCGGTGCCAGCATGCCCAGCACCGCCTCGATGCGCCGGCAGTCGTCGGCCAGCGACGCGCCGCCTATCTTCATCTTCACCACCGCATAACCACGGTCCAGGTAGCTGCGCATCTCGGTCATCAGCTTGGCGTCGTCCTTGCCTGGGTAGTAATAACCGCCGGCCGCGTACACAAACACCTTGCGATTCGGCGTGCCGTTGCCATACCGCTCGGCCAGCAACTGGTACAGCGGCACGCCTTCAATCTTGGCCACGGCGTCCCAGACGGCCATGTCGATGGTGCCGACGGCCACCGAACGTTCGCCGTGGCCGCCCGGTTTTTCATTGGTCATCATGGCGGCCCAAACCTTGTGCGGGTCGAGGTTGTTGCCGCTCTCGGCGAGCAGGCTGTCCGGCGCGGCTTCCAGGATACGCGGCGCAAAACGCTCGCGGATCAGCCCGCCCTGGCCGTAACGCCCGTTCGAGTTGAAGCCGTAACCGACGACAGGTTTGCCGTCGCGGACCACGTCGGTGACGACCGCCACCAGGCTCAGCGTCATTTTCGAGAAGTCGATGTAGGCGTTGCGGATGTCGGATTTGATCGGCTGGGTGACTTCGCGGATGGCTGTGATCTTCATGGTCTGGCTTCTCTATAGGTGACTGATGGGGCTATCATCGGCGCCTCGCTGCCCGGCGTCCAATGCCGGTTTTTTCTTGTTCCATGCCCGCAAAGCACCACTCATGAACCTGACCTGGTTGGAGGATTTCCTGGCGCTGGCCAGCTCGGGCAATTTCTCGCGCGCCGCCAGTGACCGCCACATGACGCAGCCGGCCTTCAGCCGCCGCGTGCGTGCGCTCGAAGAATGGCTGGGCGTGGCGCTGTTCGACCGCAGCACGCACCCGGTCACGCTGACCGAGACCGGGCAGTGGTTCCAGTCGGTGGCGCAGGACATCCTCGCGCGTGTGGCCCGCGTGCCCGACGAAGCCCGGGCGGTGGCCGATGCCGGCTCCGCCACCCTGCGGTTTGCGTCCACCCATGCGCTGTCCTTCACCTTCCTGCCGGCCTGGCTGCGCGGGCTGGAGTCCGGCGCGACTATGGGCCCGATCCAGCTCGTCTCGGACGTGATGCAGCAGTGCGAGGCGCTGATGCTGCAGGGGCGCATCCAGTTCCTGCTGTGTCACTGGCATGACCAGGTGCCGGGCCGGCTGGACCCGGTGAACCACCGCTCGGTGAAGATGGGCGGCGACACCCTGGTGCCGGTCTCCAGCTCCGGCAAAAACGGCAAGCCCCAGCACCTGCTGTCGGCCAGCGGCAAAAGCGCCCCCATCCTCGCCTACAGCAACGAGTCCGGGCTGGGCCGCATCGTGCGCGCCCTGCGCAGCGGCGCGCTTGAAAAATCCCGCAGCGAGCCGGTGTTCACCGCGCATCTGGCCTCGGTGCTCAAGACCATGGCACTGGACGGACGCGGGGTGGCCTGGTTGCCGCTCAGCCTGATCGGCGAGGAACTGGCCACGGGGCGCCTGGTCGCCGCTGGCGGTCCCGAGTGGGCGATTGAACTGGACATCCGGCTGGTCCGCAGCAATACCGCGCTGCCGCCGGCGGCCGAGAACTTCTGGCGCAGGGTGGCCGCCGCCTCGCCGCACTAGGACGCCGAGGCCTTTTCCGGCAAGGGCGCAAACGTCATGAACACCGAGGTGCCTTCGCCCGGCTTCGATTCCACCCAGATCCGCTGGTGATGGCGGGCAACGATGCGTTGGCAGGTTGTCAGGCCAATGCCGGTTCCGCTGAACTCGCTGAGCGTATGGAAGCGCTGAAAGGGCTGGAACAGCAGCTCACCGTTCCCCGCATCGAAGCCCACACCATTGTCCTGAATCCGGACGATCACTTCGGCACCCGCCGCATCCACCAGAAGCTGAACGTGCGCGTCCTCACGCTTGCCGGTGAATTTCCAGGCGTTGCCCAGCAGGTTGGTCAGCAGCGGCCGCATCAGCCCGGCGTCCGCACAGACATGCAGCGAGGCCGGCGCGTCAAAGCGCAGCCTGCGCTCGGGCTCCTGCTGCCTGAACTCCTCCATGATGTCCTGTGCGATGGGGACCAGGTCCACGTCCACGAGGGTCAGCACCGTGGTCGACACCCGCGACAGGGACAGCAGGTCGTTGACCAGGCTGGCCATCTGTCTGGCGGCGCGCTCGATGCGGGCCGTCAGCCTGGCGCCCTCCTCGTCAAGCACAGAGGCGTAGCGCTTCTGGAGCAGCTGGGTAAAGCCGACCACCGAGACCAGTGGTGACTTCAGGTCATGCGCGATGGTCCTGGCAAAAGCGTCCAGTTCAGCGTTGACGCGCACCAGTTCGCAGGTCCGCTGCGCCACCAGCCGTTCCAGTTCGAGGTGGCTCTCCGCCTGCCTGGCTTCGTACGCCTTGGCAGCCGTGATGTCCTTGAGAATGCCGCCCATCATGGTCACCAGTCCTTCCTCATCGACGATGAGCCGCTTGCGATCCGATACCCACTTGATTTCGCCCGAGGTGGCAAGAATCCGGTATTCGCAACCTGCCTCCCCCACGGCCTGCAGGGCCGCGCTCGAGGCTTTGGCAATGGCCACATCGTCCGGATGAACCACCTGGAGCCAGAGGTCCGGGTTGGCCGTCACCTGCTGCGGAGTCCATCCACAGATCTGCTCGATGGCGGGACTGACATAAAGCATGGTCCGGCCATCGGCTGACGCGATCCACAGCGCATCGGACAGGCTCTGATGCAACTGGCGAAACTGCGCCTGCTGGCGCTCCAGGGCGCGTTTGGACAACACATCCGCCGTGACGTCGATGGCCATCACCATGGCGGCCTCACGCTGGAGAAACTCGACGGTGTGCAAGGTGAGGTGCACAAAAACAATCTCGCCGGATCTTTTTTGGTGCCGCACCACACCCAGGTCGTGGTGTCCCGGCACGGCATCCCGTCTGGTCTTGAGCATGAGCGGCAGGTCCTCTGCGGGTCGAATGTCCCCCAGGGTCATCTGCAGGAACTCTTCATGCGAATAGCCATAGTAGTGCGTGGCGGCCTCGTTCACCGCCAGAAAGCGAAGCGTCTCCCGGTCATACACCCACATCGGTTTGGGATGCTGCACGAACAGGTCGCGCGCATGCAGTTCCATGGCATCGGCCCGGTCGCGCGCATCGAATATCCGCCGGTAGCCCGCATTGACCAGAAAAATCAGTCCCAGGGAGGTGCCGATGACATAGAACACCCCCTTGTAGCGCTGGGCCGCGGCCAGCCAGGCGGGGTCCGCAGACAGGGAGGTGACAAAAGTATCCGAAGCGAAAATCCAGAGAACCCCAAGCACAGCGTAGAGCACACCGATGCCCACGGCGAGCCGGAACCCATGCGGCGTCCAGGCTGCCTTCATTTTCTTCTGCATCGCACGCTCAATGGGCACCTTCCGGAACATCCCTGGAAGAGGCCGCTGTTCCGGCGGAAAGTGATGGGCCGGCATTTTGCATACAAGGCTCCTGGCTGGATCCGGCCGTGCACCTGAACGGCCTGGCACCACCATAGCACGGCAGCCGCCGCGTCAGCATCGCGGCCAACCCTGAAGGCGCGCACCCTGGCCAGCGGAGTTATTCCCTGAACAGGTCCTCGATCACCCCACGCAGCCAGCGGTTGCCGGGGTCGGCCTCGAAGCGTTTGCTCCAGTGCAGGGACACCGTGAAATCGCGCAGCGGAAACGGCGGCTCGATGACGGTGTAACCGCCGCCGGCCGCAAAAATGTTGGCGATGTTGCGCGGCATCACGACCGCGAGGTCGGTGGCCTTCACGATGGACGGCAGCACCATGAAGTGTTCGGTTGTCAACCGCAGACGCTCTTCGAGCTGCAGCATCTGCAGGATGCGCAAGGTGTCGGAGTGCGTGCGCACCGCCACAAACTCCAGTTGCTGCAGGGCGTCGAGCAGCGCCTGGCCGCTGCGCCGGCGCCGGGCGAAAGGGTGGCCTTCGCGCAGCAGCACGATGTAGCGGTCTCTCAAGAGCTGCACGCGCTGCGTGTCCTTCACCGACGGCAAAAAGCCGAACGCAAAGTCGATGCGCCCGCTGTCCAGCGCCGGGGCGACGTCGTTGCTGGCCCGCGGGGAGGTTTCAATGCGCACCCCGGGTGCGAGTTCGCGCAGCGCCGCCATCAACTCGGGCAGGAAGCGGCCCTCGCCGATGTCGCTCATGTGGATTCGAAACACCTTGCGCGAGAGCAGCGGCTCGAACAGGGCCGATTCGTTGAGCGCCTGCTCCAGCGTGGCGAGCGCGCTGCGCACCGCGTCGGCCAGGCGATCGGCCTTGGGGGTGGGCTGCACACCACCGCCGGCACGCACAAACAGCGGGTCCTTGATCAGCAGCCGCAGCCGCGTCAAACCCTGGCTGGCGGCGGGCTGCGTCAGGTCCAGCATCTCGGCCGCGCGGCTGACGTTGCGCGTTCGGTAGACCGCGTCAAACAGCCGCAGCAGGTTCAGGTCGATGTCTTTTATATGCATTGAATGAATACCAGATAGTCTTGTTATTTTATTGATGGATAGTCGAATGGGGCCCAAACTCGCTGCTTCCCACGAAAATAAAATCCGGAGACAGCCTTGGAAGTTTCATTCAGCAAGGAAATCGAGTCGCTGCGCATGAGCGCGGGCGAGACTTTCCACGGCGAGGGCATCCTCGCGATCACCAAGGCCCTGCTCCAGTCCGGTGTCGCCTACGTCGGCGGCTACCAGGGCGCACCGGTGTCCCACCTGCTCGACGTCATGGTGCAGGCCAAGCCTTATATGGACGAACTCGGCGTGCACGTCGAGGCCTGTTCCAACGAAGCCTCGGCCGCCGCCATGCTGGGCGCATCCATCCATTACCCGCTGCGCGGCGCCGTGACCTGGAAATCCATCGTCGGCACCAACGTCGCTGCGGACGCCCTGTCCAACCTGTCTTCGCCGGGCGTCACGGGTGGCGCGCTGATCGTGGTCGGCGAGGACTACGGCGAGGGCGCCAGCGTGATCCAGGAGCGCACCCATGCCTACGCGCTCAAATCAACGATGTGCCTGCTGGACCCGCGGCCCGACCTGGGCAAGATGGTGGACATGGTCGAACACGGCTTTCGCATCTCGGAGGCCTCCAACATGCCGGCCATCCTGGAACTGCGCATACGCGCCTGCCATGTGCGCGGCAGTTTCGAATGCAAGGACAACCGCCCGCCGGCGATCTCGACGCGCCAGCTGATGGAAGAACCCGCCGCCTTTGACTACGCCAAACTCGCACATCCGCCGGTCACCTTCCGCCACGAAAAACTCAAGTTCGAGGAGCGCATTCCGGCGGCGCGCCGCTACATCATCGAGCAGCAGCTCAACGAGCTGATGGACGGGCCGCGCCAGGACCTCGGCATCATCGTGCAGGGCGGCATCTACAACTCACTCGTCCGGGCGCTGCAGCAGTTCGGCCTGTGCGACGCCTTTGGCCAGAGCGAGATTCCCATCCTCGTGCTCAATGTCACCTACCCGCTGGTGCCTGAGCAGGTGGCCGGCTTTGCCCTCGGCAAACGCGCGGTGCTGGTGGTCGAGGAAGGCCAGCCCGAATACATCGAGCAGGAGGTCGCCACCTTTTTGCGCCGGCGCGACATCAACACGCCGCTGCACGGCAAGGACATGTTGCCCTCGGGTGGCGAATATTCGGTGGAGGTGGTCGCCAGCGGCCTGGCCGCCTTCGTGGCACGTTACGCCACCGATGTGGAGACCTCTTCGGCCACCACCTGGCTCAAGGGCAATGCCGAGCGCCGCAGCGCGGTCGGCCGCGGGATTGAGGCGCAGCTGAACCAGGCGCTGCCGGTACGTCCGCCCGGGTTCTGCATTGGCTGCCCGGAACGGCCGGTGTTCTCGGCACTCAAGCTGGCGCAACAGGACGTCGGGCCGGTGCACATCGCGGCCGACATCGGCTGCCACGCCTTCGGCACCTTCGCGCCCTTTTCCTTCGGCCACTCCATCCTCGGCTACGGCATGAGCCTGGCCAGCCGCGCCGGCGTCTCGCCCATGATGGCGCGGCGCACGCTGTCCATCATGGGCGACGGCGGTTTCTGGCACAACGGCCTGCTGACCGGCGTGCAGTCGGCGCTGTTCAACGGCGACGATGCGGTGCTGCTGATCTTCAAGAACGGCTACACCTCGGCCACCGGCACGCAGGACATCATCTCCACCCCGAGCGACGACGCGAAATTCAACGCCAGCGACAAGCTGCAAAGCCTGACCGACACCAACAAGACGATTGAAAATACGCTGCAAGGTCTGGGCATCCAGTGGCTGCGCACGGTGCACACCTACCATGTCGAGGAGATGCGCCAGACGCTCAACGAGGCCTTCACGACCGACTTCAACGGCCTGAAGGTCATCATTGCCGAAGGCGAATGCCAGCTCGAACGCCAGCGCCGCATCAAGCCCTGGCTGGCCGGCTTGCTCAAGAAAGGCAAACGCGTGGTGCGCGTGAAATACGGTGTCGATGAAGACATCTGCAACGGCGACCACGCGTGCATCCGCCTGTCGGGCTGCCCGACGCTGACGCTCAAGGACAACCCCGACCCGCTCAAGGTGGACCCGGTGGCCACGGTGATCGACGGCTGCGTCGGCTGCGGCCTGTGCGGCGCCAACGCGCATGCGGCGACCCTGTGCCCCTCGTTTTACCGCGCCGAAGTGATCCAGAACCCCAAGTGGCATGAGCGGCTCCTGGGCAGCGTGCGTGGTGCACTGGTGAAAGCGATGCAGACATGACCACGACTCAACAAAAACCCCTCACCCTCCTGATCTGCGCACTCGGCGGCGAAGGCGGCGGCGTGTTGACCGAATGGCTGGTCGAGATTGCACTGGCCAGTGGTTACGCCGCGCAGAGCACGTCGATTCCCGGCGTGGCCCAGCGCACCGGCGCCACCACTTATTACCTCGAGGTGTTTCCGGTGCCACTGGCCGAGCTGCAGGGCAAACGCCCGGTGTTCAGCCTGAACCCAGTGCCCGGTGCACTGGACGGCATCGTCTCGTCCGAGCTGCTGGAAACCGCGCGCCAGATCGGCAACGGCATGAGCTCGCCGCTGCGCACACTGGTCATCAGTTCCAGCAGCCGCACCTTCACCACGGCCGAACGCATGGAGCCGGGTGACGGCCGCACCGACAGCGCGCCTCTGCTGGAAGTGGTGCGTGCGCAAAGCCGCGAGCACCATGTGTTCGACATGGGCGAGCTGGCCAAGACCAGCGGCACCGTGGTCAGCGCCGTGATGCTGGGCGCCATCGCCGGCAGCGGCCTGCTGCCTTTTGCGCGTGAGGCCTACGAGACCGTGATCCGCCACGGTGGCAAGGGCGCCGAAGCCAGCCTGCGCGGCTTCGCCCAGGCCTTTGAACGGGTAGGCACGCAACGGGCGCAGACGGCGCTGGTCGCCAGCTTGCTATCAGAAGAAGAGCTGCTTGCGTCCGCCCCTAAAGGGCTGGAGGCCGATTTGGCTAAACTTTTTCCACCACCGGTGCATGACATGCTGGCTCTGGGCCACGCCCGCATGCTGGAGTACCAGGACCGCGATTACGCCGACCTCTATGTCCAGCGCCTGTGGCAGGTGTTGCAGGCCGAGCAGCTGGCCGACCCGGCGGCGGCGCAAGGCTACGCCACCACGCGCGAGATGGCGCGCTGGCTCGCGCTCTGGATGGCGTTTGACGACATCGTGCGCGTCGCCGACCTGAAAAGCAGCGCCAGCCGCTGGCAGCGCGTGCACGGCGAGGTCAAGGCGGGCGCCGGCGATTTGCTGCAGGTCTACGACCACTTCAAGCCGGGCGCCGCGGAATTCGCAGCCCTGCTGCCGGCGAGCCTGGCCGCGCGCGTGACACGCTGGGACCGCCAGCGCGTGGCGCGCGGCAAGGCGCCGTGGGCCCTGCCGCTCAAGGTCGGCACACACTCGGTCTTCGGCATGCTCTCGCTGCGCCTGCTGGCCAGCCTGAAGTGGCTGCGCGTGCGCGGCAGCCGTTTTGCCACCGAGCAGGCGCTGATCGAGCAGTGGCTGGCCGGCGTAGTGCGCGGCACGCAGGCACACTGGCAGCTCGGCCACGAGATCGCGCTGTGCGGCCGCCTGATCAAGGGTTACGGCAGCACCAACGAACGCGGCAAGGACAACCTGATGCATGTGCTGGAGAACCTGGCCACCGGCGCGTCCTTCGCATCGAACGAACTGCGCGCAGCCGCCATCGCCGCCGCCCGCAGCGCCGCCCTGCTCGATGAAGCCGGCAAGGCGCTGGACCAGACGCTGCTGAGCCACGGCGCACCGGCACGCCCGGTGAAAGCACAACCGATCCGATGGGTCACCAACCCACACCGCAAGCCGCGTGCCGCCAAGAGCACCTGATTTTTTTACCCACCCAAGAGGAGACAACACCATGAGCCCTTTCTTCCAACCCGGCCGCCGCACCCTGCTGGCACTGGCGCTGATTGCCAGCAGCCTGTTTTCGGCAGCACAGGCACAGACCTGGCCAGCCAAACCGGTCAAGGTCATCGTCAACTTCCCGCCCGGCGGCGCGGCCGACCAGTTGGCCCGCGCCATCGGTGTGCCGCTGGCCGAAGCCCTGGGCCAGCCGGTGGTGGTGGAAAACCGCGGTGGTGCCAACGGCAACATCGGCGGTGAAGCCGTGGCCAAGGCGGCTGCCGACGGTTACACCCTGCTCATGAGTTCGGGCGGCATGGTATCGGTCAACCCGCACCTGTACCCCAAGATGTCCTTCAACCCGGCCAAGGACCTGGTGCCGGTGGCGGCCGCGGCGCGCGTGCTGGTGTTCCTCGAAGTCAAACCCTCGCTGCCGGTCAACAACGTGAAGGAATTCCTGGCCTACCTGAAGGCCAACCCCGGCAAGCTGTCCTTCGGCTCACCGGGCAATGGCAGCTCGCCGCACCTCGCGGCCGAGATGCTGAAGGCGCAGACCAACAGCTTTGCGGTGCACGTGCCCTACCGCGGCGCGGCACCGGCCATGCAGGACCTGTTGGGTGGCCAGCTCGACTTCATGTTCGACCCGGGTATCGGCCTGCAGCATGTGAAGGCCGGCAAGCTCAAGCTGCTGGCCGTGGGCAGCGCCAAACGTTCGCCCCTGTTTCCGGATGTGCCCACCCTCGACGAGGTCGGTCTGAAAAACTTCGACGCCGACACCTGGTTCGGGTTTTATGCGCCAGCCGGTACACCGCCGGCCGTCGTGAGCCGCCTGAACCAGGAGATCAACAAGATCCTCGCCACGCAGCCGGTGAAAGACCGCATCATGGCCATAGGCGGCATTCCGGCCCCGATGTCGCCGTCCGACTTCAACATGCGCGCCGCTATTGACGGCACACGTTTCGGCGCGCTGATCCGGGCGCGGAACATCAAGGGAGACTAGCCCCCACGCTTGCCACTTCGTGTACTGCGCTGCCCCCCGAGGGGGCCGCTGCGCCTGCGGGCTGGCAAAGCCAGACCCGCGGCCCCTGCTTGAACAAGAGAGCCTTCGCACACCCCAACCGCTCGGGCTGAGCCTGTCGAAGCCTGACGACATAATCAAACCATGAGCAAACAGATCACTCACACCATCCGCGTTGAATTCGGCGACTGCGACCCGGCGCGCATTGTGTGGTTTCCGAATTTTTTCCGCTGGATAGATGCCGCCTCGCGGAATTTTTTTGTGCAATGTGGCGTGCCGTCCTGGCAGGAGACCGAAAAAACAATCGGCGTGATCGGCACGCCGCTGGTGGACACGCATTCGCGTTTTCTGCGCACCGCCACCTACGGCGACATGCTGGACATCCACACCTCCATCCCCGAATGGCGCGAGAAAAGTTTTGTGCAGCGTTACCGCATCATGCGCGGGGACGACGCCATCATGGAATGCGACGAGGTGCGCATCTTTGCAGGCCGGCGTGCCGACAACCCGGAAGCCATACGCGCCCTGCCGATTCCGCCGGAGATTCGCGCCCTTTGCGAATAGTCTGAAGTCAAATCGGCCTCCAGCCCTTGTCGGATGGACGCCAACAGCTACAAAATCAATAGCGCACGAAAGTCGTTGACATTGGTGTGTGTCGGCCCGGTGATCACCAGGTCGCCCAGCGGCTCGAAGTAGCCATAGGCGTCGTTGCGGTCCAGGAAGCCGTTGATCTTCATGCCCTGCGCCACCGCGCGCATCAGGGTATCGGGCGCCACAAAGGCGCCGGCGTTGTCTTCCACACCGTCGATGCCATCGGTGTCCGCCGCCAGCGCGTACACGCCGCTCTGGCCCTGCAGCGCGAGCGCCAGTCCCAGGCAGAACTCGCCCGCCCGGCCGCCACGGCCTTTCGCGTCGCCGGGCTGCCGGGGCCGGACCGTCACCGTGGTTTCACCGCCGCTCAGGATCACGCAGGGTTTGCTGAAGGGTTGGCCCCTGAGCGCCACGGCACGCGCCAGCGCCGCGTGCACCTTGCCGACCTCGCGCGACTCGCCCTCCATTTCGTCGCTGAGGATGTGCGCATCCAGCCCCGCCGCGCGCGCCGCGGCCGCAGCGGCCTCGAGCGACTGCTGGGGCGTGGCCATCATGTGGACCTCGTGGCCGTCAAACGCCGGGTCGCCCGGCTTGGGGGTTTCCAGCGCCCCGCTTTCGAGCTGCGACAACACGTCCGCCGGCACGTCGATGCCGTAACGTTTCAGGATGACCAGTGCATCGGCGCAACTGCTGGCATCGGGCACGGTCGGGCCGCTGGCAATGATGGACGGGTCGTCGCCGGGTACGTCGCTGATGGTCAGCGTGACCACACGCGCCGGCGCGCAGGCCGCGGCCAGACGCCCGCCCTTGATGCGCGAGAGGTGTTTACGCACGCAGTTCATCTCGCCGATATTGGCGCCGCTGTTGAGCAGGGCCTTGTTGATGCGCTGCTTGTCTTCGAGGCTCAAGCCTTCAGCCGGCAACGTCAGCAAGGCCGAGCCGCCGCCGGAGATCAGGCAGAGCACGAGGTCGTCGCGGGTCAGGCCTTGCACCATGGCCAGAATGCGCTGCGAGGCGGCCAGGCCGGCCGCGTCGGGCACAGGGTGGGCGGCCTCAACCATCTCGATGCGCTGCGGCAGACCTTCGGGGCGCGGCGGAATGTGGTGGTAACGCGTGACGACCAGACCTTCGAGCGGCGCATCTGCCGGCCAGAGCGCTTCAACGGCCTGCGCCATCGAGCCACCGGCCTTGCCGGCGCCGATGACAATGGTCCGGCCCTTTGGCGGTTGCGGCAGGCAGGCGGCCGTGTTGTGCAGCGGCATGGCACGCGTAACCGCGGCCTGGTAAAGATGCTCGAGGAACTGGCGCGGGTGGGTGGCAGGATGGGGTGCAGTCATTCAATGTCTCCTGCCCCGTATTGTGCCGCCGTCACCCGCCGGTCACCCGCTGCCTGACAGCGCAGCGACCAGAAGCACGACGGTCCGTTTACTTCTTGCCCAGGCCCAGCCGCTGTGCGCCTTCGGTGTACAGCCGGGTTTTTTCCTTCATGAACGCGTCCATCTGGTCCACCCCCACGTTGACCAACTCGAAACCGCTTTTGGCGGCAAGCTCCTTCATCTCCGGGTCATTGTTCAGGGCGGCCCACATGTCCGAAATCTTCTTGCGGGTCTCGGGCGGCGTGCTGCGGGGCACACCGATGCCGCGGTAGGCACCGTCGACCCAGTCCACACCGAGCTCCTTGAACGTCGGCACGTCCGGCATCAGCGGATGGCGCTTGTCCATGGCCACCGCCAGCGGGCGAATACGGGTCTTGTTGTTGATGGCAAACGCGGTGTAAGTCATTGCACCGTCCACCTGCGCACCCATGACCGAGGTCGCCATGTCGCCCGTACCCTTGAAAGGCACATAAATGGTCTTGACGCCAAACGCCGCATTGAAGCGCTCGTGCGCTGCATGGTTGGCCGAGTTCTGGCCCGAGCCGCCCAGGCTCAGCTTGCCGGGGTCGGCCTTGGCCGCCTTGATGAAGTCCGCGAAATTCTTGATCGGGCTCTGCTCGGGCACCACCAGGATGTCGGGCGTGTAGTGGAACCAGAACACCGGCGTGATGTCCTGCGTCTTGTATTGCACCAGGCCCTCGATGGGCTGGAACACGATGTGCGGCAGGTTCACACCCACGATGTTGAGCCCGTCGCCGGGCAAGGTGTTCATCTGCGACCACATCAGCGCGCCGCCGGCGCCGGCCTTGTACTGGATGACGGTGTCGATGGCCGGGCACTTCTTCTTGAGCACCACCTGCTGGTGGCGCGCCGACAGGTCGGACTCGCCGCCGGGCGGAAAAGCCTGCCAGTACTGCAGGTTCTTGTCCGGGCAGGCTTGCGCCATGACGGCGGGTGCGGCGGCCAGGCAGGCGATGCCTATCCATTGTCTGATGTCAACTTTCATGCTGCTGTCTCCTTGTTTTATGTAAATGCCACGGAAAAAGGGTTCAGGCCGCGCGCGCCTGCTGCGTGTTGCCCTGCGCAAGCAACTCACACGCAGCGGCGGTGACCTGCGCAGTGGTGGCCTTGCCGCCCAGGTCGCGCGTGTGCAGGGCCGGGTTGGCGGTGACGGCCTCGATGGCCTGCATCAGCTGCTGCGCCGCCACGTTTTCACCGAGGTGCTCAAGCAGCATGACGCAGCTCCAGAACGTGCCGACCGGATTGGCCAGGCCCTGGCCCATGATGTCGAAGGCCGAACCGTGGATGGGCTCGAACATCGAGGGGTAGCGGCGCTCAGGATCGATGTTGCCGGTGGGCGCAATGCCCAGGCTGCCGGCCAGCGCTGCCGCCAGGTCGCTCAGGATGTCGGCGTGCAGATTGGTCGCCACGATGGTGTCCAGCGAGGCCGGGCGGTTCACCATGCGTGCGGTGCAGGCGTCCACCAGTTCCTTGTCCCAGCTCACGTCCGGGAACTCCTTGCTGATCTGCAGCGCGATCTCGTCCCACATGACCATGGCGTGGCGCTGGGCGTTGGACTTGGTGACCACGGTCAGCAGCTTGCGCGGACGCGACTGCGCGAGCTTGAAGGCGTAACGCATGATGCGTTCGACGCCGGCGCGCGTCATCATCGACACATCGGTGGCCACCTCGATCGGATGGCCCTGGTGGGCACGGCCGCCGACGCCGGAATACTCGCCCTCGGAGTTCTCGCGCACGATGACCCAGTCCAGATCTTTCGCCGTGCAGCGCTTGAGCGGTGCGTCAATGCCGGGCAGGATGCGCGTGGGCCGCACATTGGCGTACTGATCGAACCCCTGGCAGATCTTCAGCCGCAGGCCCCAGAGCGTGATGTGGTCGGGAATGTGCGGGTCACCGGCCGAGCCGAACAGGATGGCGTCCTGGCCGCGCAGGGCGTCCAGGCCATCGTCGGGCATCATCACGCCGTGTTCACGGAACCAGTCGCCGCCCCAGCCAAAGGAGGTGAAAGCGAAGCCGAAATTCTGTGTGGCGGCCAGGGCCTGCAGCACTTGCTGACCCGCGGGAACCACTTCCTTGCCAATGCCGTCGCCGGGGATGCAGGCAATCTTGTAAACCTTCATGTGTTGTCCTCAGAACCGGTAGCGATAAAGAGATCAACTCTACCGGTTGCCTGATTCAACAGAAGGTCTTAAAGTAATCTTATTGTTTACTTCAGGTTAATAATGGCAAGCTTCACATCCGCCCCATCCGAAATGGCTTTTTTCAGCCTGCTGATTCGCTGCGGAAGTTTCTCGGCCACCGCACGCGAGCTTGACGTCACCACGCCGGCCATCAGCAAGCGCCTGGCGCAGATGGAAGCCCGCCTGGGTGTGCTGCTGCTCAATCGCACGACACGCCGCATCAGCCTCACCGCGGAAGGAGAGCTCTATTTGAGCCATGCGCGGCGGATACTTGCGGAAATTGACGACATGGAGCAACTTGTCTCGAGCGCCGTGGCCGCGCCCAAGGGCATGCTGCGCGTCAACGCCACGCTGGGTTTCGGCCGCAGCCACATTGCGCCACTGATCTCGGGCTTTGTGAAGCTCTACCCCGATGTGCAGGTGCAGCTTCAGCTCACGGTGAATCCGCCGCCGGTCAGCGAAGATTCCTTCGATGTGTGCGTCCGCTTCGGCGAACCCCCGGATGCCCGCGTGATCGCGCGAAAGCTCGCTCCCAACCGGCGCCTGCTTTGCGCAGCACCGGCTTACCTGGCCAGACACGGAACGCCGAAGACCCCGCACGAGCTGACCCAGCACAATTGCATCGGTATCCGCCAGGGCGACGATGCCTACGGCATCTGGCGCCTGAGTTCGGGCAAACGCTCAGAAACGGTGAAGGTGCGCGGCAACCTGAGCACCAGCGACGGCCAGATCGCGGTCAACTGGGCCCTGGCCGGACACGGCATCGTGATGCGTTCCGAATGGGATGTGGCGTCTTTTCTGCGCAGCGGCCGCCTGCGACAGGTGCTGGAGAACTACCAGACCCCGCCGGCCGACATTCATGCGGTCTACCCGTATCGGCACCAGGTGTCAGCGCGGGTCAGGGCCTTCGTGGATCATCTGGCCAGCCATTTTGGAAAATCCTCAACACTGGCCGCGGGACTGGTGGCCGACTGGTAAGCCGGCCCGTCCACTCCCACCTGCTACGCCTACTGCCGGATACGCCCACTGTCGGTGATGATGGTCAGCTCCACGAACTTCGAACCTGAGCGCATGCCCGGCCGAAAGCCCACCTTGTAGCCACCAAGATCAAGGTTGTCCAGTCCGTCGAGGGCACCGACGAAACCCTCACGGGAAATTTTGGGACCCATGCGCCGCGCGGCTTCGACGATCACGCTCCCGGCAATGTAGCCTTCCATCATGGCGTAACTGGCCGGCACCTCCAGCTTGGGGTTCGCGTTGCGCACCATGTCGGAAAACTCCTTGCTCAGGCGGCCGGATATCTTGTACGGACTGGGCGTTACCTGCGTGATGGCCACGCCTTTCATCTGCTCTTCGCCCAGCCGCTGGGAGATCTGCTCGATGTCGGCGCCGGAGTGGGCAAAAAGCTGTGCCGTTCCGCCATCCAGCCGGTATTTTTCGATGAACGCCGCAGCCGCCGCACCACTGGAAACAATGATGATGGCTTGCGGAGCCGCAGCGACAAACCCGTCAACCACCGAGTTAGGCACCTTGTTCGTGCCCTGCACATAGGTCGCCTTGGCGATGAGCCTGCCACCGCGCGCCTTCATGGCTTCTTCCATGGCGGCCAGCAAGGAGGCTGCGCCCGCGCCATCCGGGTAGAACAGCCCGAAGCGGGTGATGCCTACCGTCACCAGGTGCTCGGTGATCTTGTTGAGTTCATCACGCAGGTTCGCACGCACGCTGTACACCAGCGACGCCTCGGCCCTGATCTCGTTGACGCGGTAGCCCACGAGGGGAATGTTTTCCTTTTGCAGCAGACCGGATCTCACCACCTCGGCCATGCTGCGATCACCAAAATAGCCCGCCAGCGCCAGCGGCCGGCTTTCTGCCAGCAACGCCCTTGTGCCCGCGATGGTGTCTTCCGGCCGGCCGCCGTCGTCCTTGCGCACAAGGGTGAACGTATGTCCGTTCACACCACCGGCCTTGTTGGCCTTGTCCAGCGCCAGCTGAATCCCCGCCGAGTAGGCACGGGCCTGCGCACCCTCCAGGCCGGACAGGGGGGCAACCTGGCCAATGACAATCTGCGCCGCACCTGCCGCCAGGGAAGCTGCCAGTGCGCTTGCGGTCGCCAGCGCACGAACCATGGATTGAATACCCATCATGTTTTGTCTCCTCGGTGATCAGGCCCTGCCCGTTTGGGCGAGCCCTGATGGCCTCAGCGAAATTCGCTTCGGTTACAGATTGAAGCATGTGCCTGCACCAAAGTCGATAAGCGATATTACGCAGAAGCCGACGCCCGGGTAAGCATGCCAACAGTGCGCTTCCCTACAGTTTCAGGGTGTTCTGGCACCAGCTTCAAACCACCGGCCGACCAATGCCCTTTCTTCCCCGGTGATGCCGGTGGCGTTGTTCATGGGCATGGTTTTGCTGACCACCACCTGTTGGTAAACGGTCTGGGCATGCTGCCTGAGCAACGCCGGTGAGTCGAGCCTGACGTTTTTCATCTGCACCTGCGCGCCATGGCACATGTAACAGCGCTGCTCCAGCACTTTTTGCAGATTTATATAGTCATTTTGGCCTGCAGCTCCCGCCACTCCCGCGCCACCAGCTATTGAATTCGTAGCAAGCCCGGCGCTGGCGGGTTGGGGCGGCGGCTTCATCCAGACGATGGCGCCGAGGATCAGGACCACCCCGACCAGCGCATAGGGCAGCGGGTTGCCGTTGCGGCCCAGCTTGTAGCCGTGGCGCATGACAAAAAACTGGCGGATCAGCGCGCCGGCCAGCATCATGACAATCAGCACCAGCCAGTTCTGCGGGTGGCTCCAGGTGAAGCTGTAGTGGTTGCTGAGCATCGCAAACAGCACCGGCAAGGTGAAGTAGGTGTTGTGCACGCTGCGCTGCTTGCCGCGCTGGCCGTGCACCGGGTCCACAGCCTCGCCGGCCTTGATGCTGGCCACCACCTTGCGCTGGCCGGGAATGATCCAGAAAAACACATTGGCGCTCATGGCGGTGGCAATCATGGCGCCCACCAGCAGAAACGCGGCGCGCCCGGCAAACCAGTGGCAGGCCAGCCAGGACGCCACACAGACCAGCAGCAACACCAGCGCGCCGACAATCGCATCGCCGTTTTTGCGTTTGCCGAACAGCTGGCAGATGCCGTCGTAAAGCAGCCAGAACACCACAAAGAAAGACAGCGCCACGCCGATGGCAGCGCCGGACGACCAGTTCATCAGCGATTTGTCGACCAGGTAGGTGCCGGCGTTCCAGAGGTAGGACACGGTGAACAGCGCAAAACCGGTGAGCCAGGTGCTGTAGC
Source organism: Pseudomonadota bacterium (assembly GCA_040389085.1). Lineage (GTDB taxonomy): Bacteria > Pseudomonadota > Gammaproteobacteria > Burkholderiales > Burkholderiaceae_C > Polaromonas. The sequence continues at coordinate 22,760 of JAZKAP010000007.1, read as the reverse complement.
TCTCCCAGTAAAACCAGTGCAGGTGGGCGGGCAGCGTGGGCGGCTTGACTGCAAACTTGACCGGGTGGTAGAAACCGCCGCCGTGCACGGCCCAGAGTTCGCCGCTGACACCCTGCTTCTTGAGGTCTTCGTCGACCGGCGGCGTCAGGCTGGAGTCGAGAAAAACAAAATAAAACGAGGAGCCGACCCAGGCAATGGCGGTGATGACATGGACCCAGCGCAGCAGCAGGTTGGCCCAGTCGAGAAGGTAACTTTCCATGATCTCAACCTATGCAGCGCCGGGGGACGCTGCCTTGTGCAAGCTGCTCACCACTGCGGGCGCTGTAAGCAGACAAAGGCCACGAACAACAAGGTGCTCCGCTGCGACCGAATCGCAAAAGTGTATGCGATCTATGCCGTACCGGCACGCAACAACTGTGCCGCGACGGATACCGCAATCACTTCAGGCTCCTTGCCGGTGATGCCGGGCAGGCCGATCGGGCAGGTCACATGTGCCAGTTCTTCGGCGCTGAAACCGCGCGCCTCCAGCCGGTGGCGAAAGGTTGCCCATTTGGTTTTGCTGCCGATCAGGCCGATGTAAGGCAGGTCGCCCCGCTCGCGCTGGCGCCTGAGGCATTCGGCCACGATGTCCAGGTCCTCGGCGTGGCTGAAACTCATGATCAGCACACGTGACTGCGGTGCCAGCCCAGTCACCGCGCGTTGCACCGGGTCGGAATGCTCGCACACCACGTTGTCCGGCACCGCCTCCGGGAAAATGCCGTCGCGGCTGTCGATCCAGCTCAGCGCAAACGGCAGGCGCGAGAGCGCCTGAATCAGCGCAAAACCCACATGCCCGCCCCCAAAAAGCGCAACAGGCTGTAAATTTGTATCCAGCCGGCGGCGCAGGCCCGACACGTCGTCAGGCCCGACGGGTTCAAAGCGCAAATGAACCACGCCACCGCAGCATTGCCCCAGCGACGGACCAAGCACAAAACGGCAAACCGCCTCACCCGGCAACCCCTGCAGGCGCGCGCGCGCGCTCGCCATGGCTTCGTATTCCAGATGGCCGCCGCCTATGGTGCCAACCGCCGTTCCGGCAAAAACCGCCATCCAGGTCCCGGCCTCGCGCGGCGCCGAACCTTCGGTGGCGGCCACCTCGACCAGCACGGCTGGCTCCCGTGCCAGCCGGGCCAAAAACAAATCCTTGAGCTGACTCACGGTAGAAACCCTCTGATACACGGCCCCCTGTCGGAGCCCGCAGAACGCATAATTCAGCCTCAGGGCAGCCAGTTTCTGTTACATAACCGGCGCCCGGGCAGACTGCACAATAGCAGCCGCCACCGTCTGGCAACTACACAAGGATACGTATGCCTGAATCCTCACACCGCCGCTTCTGGCTTGTGGCCCTGCTTTCGACTGCAGCCGGCGCCCTTGTTTCCGCCTGCAAGTCCGCTCCCCCACCGGCAGCGGCACCCGAGCCTGCGGCACCACCTACCACGATAGGCCCGATCTCCGGCCCGGCCGGCTCGGCACGCCAATCGGCCGCACCGACGGCCCGCGCCTACCGCCAAAGCGGCGCCAGCCACCTTTACGGGTTGCACGCCGACCGCATCTACAAGGGCAAAATGCCGCCGCTGCTGTACGCCATCGGTGTGCTGAACGTGGAAATCAACCAGGTCGGCATTGTGACCCGCCTCGACTGGATGCGGGCACCGCGCCATGCGCCGGAAGTGATTGCCGAGATCGAACGCATGATCAAGGCCGCGTCGCCTTTCCCGGCGCCGGTGCGCATTGGCAAGGTTGTCTACACCGACACCTGGCTCTGGCACAAAAGCGGCAAATTCCAGCTCGATACGCTGACCGAAGGGCAGACTTAACGCCCCCACGCTCCGCACTGGCGTGTCGTCGCTGCCCCCCGAGGGGGCGCTGCGCCTGCGGACCGGCAAAGCCGGATCCGCGGCCCCTGCTTGACGAAGAGATTAACCGGCTCAGGACCCACGGTACGTTGAATAACTCCAGGGGCTGACCAGCAGCGGCACGTGGTAATGCTGGCTGGTATCGGCCACGCCAAAGTCCAGGCTCACCCGGTTCAGGAAATTCGGCTCCGGCAGCGTCACGCCGCGGGCATGGAAGTACCCCGCCACGTCGAACACCAGCCGGTAGGTGCCGCGCTGCAGGCTGCTGTTGTCATAGAGCAGCCCGTCGGGGTTGCGGCCGTCGCTGTTCAGATGAAAGGCTTTCACCAGCGTGGCCTGGTCGCCCTCGGTGGTGTACAGCTCGACGAACATGCCGGCCGCTGGCGTGCCGTGCATGGTGTCCAGCACATGTGTGCTCAGGCCCATGTCAATTCCTTGTTTGCGGTGCATCGGTCCCCCCGATGGTCTACTGAAAGTGTATACACTTTTGGGCTTTCCGACTATCATTTGCGCCATGGAATCGTCCACCACCAGCGCCATTGTTGAAGCCCTGACCAAGGCCATTGTGGAACACCGGCTGCATCCGGGCACCAAGCTGGCCGAGCAGAAACTGGCCGACCATTTCGGCGTTTCGCGCACGCTGGTGCGCCAGGCCCTGTTCCAGCTCTCGCAAAACCAGCTGATCCGGCTCGAGCCCGCCCGCGGCGCCTTTGTCGCTGCGCCTTCGGTCACCGAGGCGCGCCAGGTGTTTGCGGTGCGCCGCATGCTGGAAGCCGAGATGACCCGGGCATTTGTGCGCAGTGTCACGCCGGCCAGGATCAAGGCCCTGAAGGAACATGTGGCGCAGGAAAAAATGGCCGTGGACCGGCAGGACGCGCCGGGGCGCACCGAGCTGCTGGGTGATTTTCATGTCCGCATGGCCGAGCTGATGGGCAACGAGGTGCTGGCGCAGATGCTGGGCGACCTGATTTCGCGCTGCTCGCTGATCACCTTGATGTACCAGAGTGCCAGCGCCGCCGAACACTCGCACGACGAACACGCCGAAATCGTGAGAGCCCTGGCCGCCAGGGACGAGGAGCGCGCCGTGCGCCTGATGGACGAGCACCTGCAGCATGTCGAGGAAAACCTCAGCTTTGACCGCCCGATGCCGACCAGCGATATTTCCATGGCCCTGTCCTGAGCATGACCACCTACGACACCACCCTGCCCTACCCCAGAGACCTGGTTGGCTATGGCCGCACGCCGCCGCATGCGCAGTGGCCGGGTCAGGCCCGCATTGCCGTGCAATTCGTTCTGAACTACGAGGAAGGCGGTGAAAACGCCGTGCTGCATGGCGACGCCGGCTCCGAACAGTTTCTCTCCGAGATGGCGAACCCGCCCAGCTACCCCGAACGCCACCTGAGCATGGAAGGCATTTACGAGTACGGCTCGCGGGCCGGCGTCTGGCGCCTCCTGCGCGAGTTTGAACGGCGCCAGCTGCCGCTGACCGTGTTCGGCGTCAGCATGGCCCTGCAACGCCACCCCGAGCTGACCGCCGCCTTCGTCGAGCTGGGCCACGAAATCGCCTGCCATGGCCTGCGCTGGATCAACTACCAGGGCGTGGACGAAGTGGTCGAGCGCGAACACATGCGCCTGGGCCTGGACATCATCACGCAGATGACCGGCCAGCGGCCGCTGGGCTGGTACACCGGCCGCGACAGCCCGCGCACCCGGCGGCTGGTCGCCGACGACGGCCAACTGGCCTACGACAGCGACTACTACGGCGACGACCTGCCGCTGTGGATGAAAGTGGCGCGCACCGACGGCACCGTGGTGCCGCGGCTCGTGGTGCCCTACACACTGGACACCAACGACATGCGTTTTGCCCTGCCCCAAGGCTTCTCGCAGGGCGACGACTTTTTCACCTACCTGCGCGACAGCTTCGATGCGCTGTATGCCGAGGGCGATCCGAACGGCCTGAACGCGCCCAAGATGCTCAGCATCGGCATGCACTGCCGCCTGCTGGGCCGGCCCGGCCGCATCGTGGCGCTGCAGAAATTCCTCGACCATGTCCAGCAGCACGCGCATGTCTGGATCTGCCGCCGCATCGACATTGCACGCCACTGGCAGCAAGTCCACCCCTTCAAAGAATGACCATGTCCCCGACCCTTGAACAACTGAACGCCGCACCGGCAACTGAAGCCGCAGCCTGGCTGGCCGGCCTCTACGAACATTCCCCGTGGATCACCGACGCCGCGCTGGCACACCGCCCTTTCCGGTCGCTGGCCCACCTCAAACACCTGATGGCCGGCATTGTCCGTGAAGCCGGCCACGAAGCCCAGCTCACGCTGATCCGCGCCCACCCCGAGCTCGCCGGCAAGGCCATGGTCAGCAAGGCACTGACCGCCGAGTCGACCAACGAACAGGGCAAGGCGGGCCTGACGGATTGCACACCCGACGAGTTCGCGCGCATCCAGGCGCTCAACACCGCCTACACCACGCGGTTCGGTTTTCCCTTCATCCTCGCCGTGCGTGGCCCACGCGGCACCGGCCTCGCCCGGCAGGAGATCATCGCCGCCTTCGAGCAGCGGCTGGCCAACCACCCTGACTTCGAACTCGCCGAGGCTTTGCGCAACATCCACCGCATCGCCGAGCTGCGGCTCAACGACAAATTCGGTGTGGAGCCCCTCCTGGGCAACCAGGTCTGGGACTGGCAAGAAAAACTCAGCGTTTTCAGCGACCCGGGCTACCTGGAAAAAGGCCAGCTCACGGTGACCTACCTGACTGACGCGCACCGCGCCGCCGCCCGGTTGATTGAACAGACCATGCGGGATAGCGGCTTCGACGAGGTGAACGTGGACGCGGTCGGCAACGTGGTGGGCCGCTACCGGGCCGCCGCGCCCGGTGCGAAGACCCTGATGACCGGCTCGCACTACGACACCGTACGCAACGGCGGCAAGTACGACGGCCGGCTCGGCATTTTTGTACCCGTCGCCTGTGTGGCCGAGCTGTCGCGCGCGGGCAAGCGCCTGCCTTTCGATTTTGAAGTGATTGCATTTGCAGAAGAAGAAGGCCAGCGTTACAAGGCCACTTTTCTCGGCTCCGGCGCACTGATTGGCCAGTTCAATCCGGTCTGGCTGGACCAGACAGACGCCGACGGCATCAGCATGCGCGATGCCATGCAACACGCCGGCCTGCCGGCCACGCTGGAGGCCATCCGCGCCCTGCAGCGCAAACCGGCCGACTACCTGGGTTTTGTCGAGGTGCACATCGAGCAGGGCCCGGTGCTCAACGAGATCGACATCCCGCTGGGCATCGTGACCTCCATCAACGGCGGTGTGCGTTACACCTGCGAGGTCACCGGCATGGCCAGCCACGCCGGCACCACCCCCATGAACCGACGCCGCGACGCGGCCCTGGCCGTGGCTGAACTCGCGCTGTATGTGGAGCAGCGCGCCGCGCGCGATGGCGACTCGGTCGGCACCATCGGCATCTGGACGGTGCCCGGCGGCTCGACGAACGTGGTGCCCGGCCGCTGCCAGTTCACGCTGGACCTGCGCGCGCCCAACGATGCACAGCGCGACGCGATGGTGGCCGATGTGCTGGCCGAACTGAAAACCATTTGCGAACGCCGCGGTGTCCACCACACCACCGAACAGACCATGCGCGCGGCCGCCGCACCGAGCGCAAAGGACTGGCAACAGCGCTGGGAGAAAGCGGTGGACAGCCTGGGCGTTCCGCTTTACCGCATGCCCAGCGGCGCGGGCCACGACGCGATGAAGCTGCACGAGGTGATGCCGCAGGCCATGCTGTTTGTGCGCGGCCAGAATTCCGGCATCAGCCACAACCCGCTGGAAAGCACGACCAGCGACGACATTGACCTGGCCGTCCGGGCTTTCCAGCACCTGTTGAACCAATTTGCCGGACCCAGCCATGACTGATGACGAAAAACTGGATGCCTGGGTGGACGCCCACTTTGACGAGGAAGTGCGCTTTCTGCAGGAACTGATCCGCGTGCCCACACCCACGCCGCCCGGCAACAATGCCCCGCATGCCGAACGCACGGCCGAGCTTCTCCACGCTTTCGGTTTCGAAGCGGAAAAACACAAGATCGCCCCGGTGGAGGTCAAGGCCTACGGGCTCGAGTCCCTGACCAACCTGATCGTGCGCCGGCGTTATGGCGAAGGCCGGACCATCGCCCTGAACGCCCACGGCGACGTGGTGCCGCCCGGTGAAGGCTGGACCCAGGAACCCTATGGCGGCAAGGTCGTGGACGGCAGGATCTACGGCCGGGCCTCGGCCGTCAGCAAGTCCGACTTCGCCACCTACACGTTTGCCGTGCGGGCGCTGGAGGCGCTGGACATCCCGCTGCACGGCAGTGTGGAACTGCATTTCACCTACGACGAGGAGTTCGGCGGGGAGATGGGCCCCGGCTGGCTGCTCAAGAACAAGCTCACCCGGCCGGACCTGCTGATCGCCGCAGGGTTCAGCCACGAAGTGGTCACCGCCCACAACGGCTGCCTGCAGATGGAAGTCACGGTGCACGGCAAGATGGCTCATGCCGCCATCCCCGACACCGGCGTGGATGCACTGCAGGCCGCGGTGCACATCCTCAATGCGCTGTACGCGCAGAACACGCTGTACCAGAAGGTCAGCTCCAAGGTCGAGGGCATCAACCATCCCTACCTGAATGTGGGCCGCATCGAGGGCGGCACCAACACCAACGTCGTGCCGGGCAAGGTGATGTTCAAGCTGGACCGCCGCATGATTCCCGAGGAAAAACCGTTTGAAGTGGAACGGGATATCCGCAAGGTGATCAATGATGCCGCCAGGCAGTGCGAGGGTGTGCGAGTCGAGATCAAGCGCCTGCTGCTGGCCAATGCGCTCAAGCCCCTGCCGGGCAACCAGCCGCTGGTCGATGCGATCCAGAAGCATGGTCAGGCGGTCTTCGGTGAGCCCATCCCGGCAATGGGCACGCCGCTGTACACCGACGTTCGCCTGTACGCCGAGGCCGGCATACCGGGCGTGATTTACGGCGCCGGGCCACGCACGGTGCTCGAGTCCAACGCCAAACGCGCCGACGAACACCTGGTCCTCGACGACCTGCGCGGCGCGACCAAGGTGATTGCACGCACCCTGCGTGAACTGCTGGCGCCGCTGCCATGAAGCCCTGCCGCCGGCAGCCATCCCCTTTCTGTACGGTGCGGGCCGGTTCAGGGGATATCCCGATGGCTGGGCCGTACACCCGACCCACAATCGGGATGCACAGGGTGCCTCCAGACACCGGCCGGGCATTTTTCTTGCTTGACGTGATACATCCCTAACCTTCTCCGGAGCACCCATGACAAAACGCGCTTTCATCAAGACCTTCGCAGCCCTGGCCGTCACGGCCGTCACCGCTGTCTGCGGCAATGCCTACGCCCAGAACACGCCCATCAAGTTCCAGCTGGACTGGCGTTTCGAAGGCCCGGCGGCGCTGTTTGTGACGCCCGCGGCCAAAGGTTATTTCAAGGACGCCAAACTCGACGTGACGATTGACGCCGGCAACGGCTCGGGCGGCACCGTCACCCGCGTCGCTTCGGGCAGCTACGACATGGGTTTTGCCGACCTGGCCGCGCTGATGGAATTCCACGCCAACAACCCCGACGCCGCCAACAAGCCGGTCGCGGTGATGATGGTCTACAACAACACACCCGCTTCGGTCATGGCGCTGAAAAAATCCGGCATCAAGACCGTCGCCGACCTCAACGGCAAAAAACTCGGCGCACCGGTGTTCGACGCCGGCCGCCGCGCCTTCCCGATTTTCGCCAAGGCCAACGGCATCAGCGGCGTGCAGTGGACTGCCATGGACCCGCCGCTGCGCGAAACCATGCTCGCGCGCGGCGATGTGGATGCCATCACCGGCTTCACCTTCACCTCGCTGCTCAACCTGGAAGCACGCGGCGTGAAAGCCGATGACGTGGTGGTGCTGCCTTACGCCGACAACGGCGTCAAGCTGTACGGCAACGTGATCATCGCCTCACCGAAGATGATCAAGGAGAACCCCGCCGCGGTGAAGGCCTTCCTGCTGGCCTTCACCAAGGGTGTGAAGGAAGTCATCGCCAAACCGGCGGCCGCCATTGAAGACGTCAAGGCACGCGACGGCATCATCAACACCGCACTCGAAACACGCCGCCTGCAGCTGGCCATTGACACCGTGATCAACAGCCCCGACGCACGCGCCGAAGGTTTCGGCCAGGTCAGGGGCCCGCGCCTGACACTGATGGCCTCGCAGGTGTCCGACGCCTTCAACACCAAGACACGCGTCAATGCCGACAGCGTGTGGAACGGCTCCTTCCTGCCCACGGTGGCCGAGCTCAACGTTCTGCCCGCCGCGAAGAAGTAAGCAAGCAACTGCGACCTACGGCGCCCGCCGGCGACCCGCGCCGGCAGACACCTTGAACGACGCGGCCGGCCTTTCCCTGAAACGCCGGCCGCTGTCCTGAACACCCCGGGCGAATCACAAAACTCAGAAAACCATGCAAGCACATCCCGACGGCCATTTTGTTGACTTCAGCGACGTCTGGCTCGCCTACAACGACGAGTTGCTGGCGCAAAACCACTTCGCCGTGGAAGCCATCGACCTCAAGGTACGCGAGGGTGAGTTCATCGCCATCGTCGGGCCCTCGGGCTGCGGCAAATCCACCTTCATGAAGCTGACCACCGGCCTGAAAATGCCGTCAAAGGGCCGCATCATGATCGACGGCCAGCCGGTGACCGGTCCGCTGAAGATTTCCGGCATGGCTTTCCAGGCGCCGTCGCTGCTACCCTGGCGAACCACGGTGGACAACGTGCTGCTGCCGCTGGAGATCGTCGAGCCCTTTCGCAGCCAGTTCAAGTCCAGGCGCAAGGAATTCGAGGAACGCGCACGCAAGCTGCTGCAAAAGGTCGGCTTGGGTGGGTACGAGGACAAGTTCCCATGGCAGCTGTCGGGCGGCATGCAGCAGCGCGTGAGCATTTGCCGCGCGCTGATCCATGAGCCCAAGATGCTGCTGCTGGACGAGCCCTTCGGCGCGCTCGATGCCTTCACGCGCGAGGAACTGTGGTGCATCCTGCGCGACCTCTGGACCGAGCAGCGTTTCAACGTCATCCTGGTCACGCACGACCTGCGCGAGTCGGTCTTCCTGGCCGACACCGTGTATGTGATGAGCAAAAGCCCGGGGCGTTTTGTCGTCAAACGCGAGATCGACCTGCCGCGCCCGCGCGACCTCGAAGTGACCTACACCCAGGCCTTCGGCGACATCGTGCACGAGCTGCGCAGCCACATCGGCGCCATCCGCACGCCCGTCATCAACCCGGTTCCCGCCGCTGAAGGCAAATAGCATGAGCAAAAAACAGATTGAACGCTGGTCCCCGTTTGTGCTGCTGGCAGCCATCCTGGCGCTTTGGCAAGGGGTGGTCATGGTGTTCGGCATCGCCGAATACATTTTTCCCGCGCCGCTCGCGATCGCCCAGTCCATGGCCGAGTTCGCCGGCCCGATCGCGCAGGCCGCCTGGAAAACCTTCTGGGTCACCATGGTCGGCTTCGGCCTGTCCATCGTTGTCGGCGTGATGCTCGGCTTCCTGGTCGGCTCCTCGCGCCTGGCCTACGCCGCCGTCTACCCGCTGCTGGTCGCCTTCAATGCCGTGCCCAAAGCGGCGATTGTTCCCATCCTGATCGTCTGGTTCGGCATCGGCGTCGGCCCCGGCATCCTGACCGCCTTCCTGATCTCGTTTTTTCCGATCACCGTCAACATGGCCACCGGCCTGGCCACGCTGGAGCCGGAGCTGGAAGACGTGCTGCGCGTGCTGGGCGCCAAACGCTGGGACGTGCTGGTCAAGGTCGGCCTGCCGCGCTCCATGCCCTACTTCTACGGCTCGCTCAAGATCGCAATCACGCTGGCCTTTGTCGGCACCGTGCTGGCCGAAATGACGGCCGGCGACTCCGGCATCGGCTACCTGATGCTCAGCGCTGGCTCGCAGCAACGCATGGCGCTGGCTTTTGCCGGGCTGGTGGTGATCGGCGCGATGGCAATGATCATGTACGAGCTGTTCAGCTACATCGAGAAACACACCACCGGCTGGGCGCATCGCGGCACCCAGGGCGGTTGAGGCCGCCAGCTCCGGTTTACGCATGAAATCGGGCTCCAGCCCAAGTAATACGCGGGCAAAAAGCTATTAAAATCATAGCGGAATGCATCCATACTACGGGTGCCTCCGTCATCCCTGACTTCATCCCACCCCTTTGCGGCCTGAGATTGGCGGATGGAGCCGCCTCAGTGAAGGGCATTGTCTGACAGAGGCGCGGCCTGCCCGACGACTCGCCCGGTGCAGGTGCCGGAGTTACACCAGAGTGGTAGCGCTTATGGCGCTCATGCCCTCGTCAGTCAACTTCCAAGGAGCGACACATGTCCCCATCCACCACCCCCATTACCCCGCCGCTTAACGTTGATCCGGCAGACAAGGACCTTGCCGAGCAAGCGCTGCCCGGCCATGGCATTCCGTCGCAGGATCCTGAACCTGCGGCGCAGATTCCCATCACGGCTGCAGAGTCCGAGCGCGAATCCGGTTCGGTATTGATGGGCGGCGGCATGATCGCCGGTGCGGCTACCGGCGCAGCCGTTGGCGCCGCATTGGCTGGCCCGGTCGGTGTGCTGGTCGGCGGCACCGTGGGTGGCGTGGCTGGCGCACTGGGCGGCGCCGCTGCGGGCCCGTTGGTGACACCGGAGGACTCCGCCAGCACCGTCCCTGAGCCTGCCGACAAGGATGCCGCCCGCGCCAGGCGATAGAGGTCAGAGAAAGCGCTCGAGCAGCCGCCGTGACGCGCGGTCCAGCGCTCCCATGTCCTTCACACTGAAATGCACGCCATGGCCGGCGGCAATCAGCAGCGACTGGCGGCTCAGGCGGCGGATGTCTTCCTCGCCCTTGAGCACAAAGCTGGTATCGCCGCGGTCGGTCTCCACCGCCCATGTGCTGGGTGTGCCAAAACTCGACACACTGATGAGGCGCGTGATCTCAGGCACAAAATCGCGCAGCGCGAGTTCTTCCTCCAGCAGGCTGCGCTGCGGCGGCGGCAACTCGCTCAGGCGCTCCAGCCAGACCAGCTCATGACCTTCGCTGCTGATCAGGGAGATGCCTTCGTCGGGCGCGGCAATCGGGAAAGCGCGCACCGGCACCACGCCCAGGTGCTGCTCGCCGTTGGCCGCAACCAGCAGCAGCTGGCCCGAGGCGTGCCGCTCCAGCTGGAAAGCAGAGCTGGCTGAAATGGGGGGGGTGGTCATGCGGATTCCTTCAGACATTGCCGTTGCGCTGCGCGGTGTGGGCCACCTGCGAGGTGGCCAGCGCGATGCGGCCTTCCTCGGCATCGGCATTGCCCTCGCTGTCGACCTGGCGCGCCTGGGCCTCGTAGAGCCGCCAGTAGGCGCCCTGTTTCGCCATGAGTTCGTCGTGCGGCCCGACCTCGACCACCTGGCCGCGGTCCATCACCACCAGGCGGTCGGCCTTGCGCAGGGTGGACAGGCGGTGCGCGATGGCAATCGTCGTGCGGCCCTGCACCAGGTTGTCGAGGGCTTTCTGGATTTCCTGCTCGGTTTCGGTGTCCACCGACGAGGTGGCCTCGTCGAGGATCAGGATGCGCGGATCGATCAGCAGCGCGCGCGCAATCGAGATGCGCTGGCGCTCGCCACCCGACAAGCCCTGGCCGCGTTCGCCGACCAGCGAGTCGTACCCCTGCGGCAGCCGCAAAATGAACTCGTGCGCATGGGCGGCACGGGCAGCGGCCACGATGTCGGCGCGGCTGGCGCCGGGCTTGCCGTAGGCGATGTTTTCCGCAATCGTGCCGAAAAACAGGAAAGGCTCCTGCAGCACCAGGCCGATGTTGCGCCGATAGTCGGCCACAGTGAAACGCCGGATGTCAGTGCCGTCCACGCTGATGCTGCCGTCGGTCACGTCGTAGAAGCGGCAGATCAGGTTGACGAGTGTGCTTTTGCCCGAGCCGCTGTGGCCGACCAGGCCTATCATCTCGCCCGGCTGGATGGTCAGGTCCAGCCCGCGTATCACCGCGCGGTTGCCGTAACGAAAGCCCAGCCCCGCCATCTCGATACGCCCTTCCAGCCGCGCCATGGGCACCGGGTTGGCCGGCTCCGGCACATTGGAAGCGTGGTCGAGAATGTCGAAAATGCGCTTGGCGCCGGCCGCCGCTTTCTGCGTGACCGAGACAATGCGGCTCATGGAGTCCAGCCGCGTGTAAAAACGGCCGATGTAGGCGATAAACGCCGTCAGCACACCGACCGTGATCTGCTGCTTCGAGACCAGCCAGATGCCGAAGGCCCAGACCACCAGCAGGCCGATTTCGGTCAGCAGCGACACTGTCGGGGTGAACAGCGACCAGACCTTGTTGAGTTTGTCGTTGACCAGCAGGTTGTGCCGGTTGGCATCGCGAAAACGCTGGGCTTCGCGCTTTTCCTGGGCAAAGGCCTTGACCACGCGGATGCCGGGAATGGTGTCGGCCAGCACATTGGTCACTTCGGACCAGACCCGGTCGATTTTCTCAAAACCGGTGCGCAGGCGCTCGCGCACCGCATGGATCATCCAGGCGATGAAGGGCAAGGGCAGCAGGGTCACCAGCGCCAGCCAGGGATTGATCGAAAACAGGATGGCCGCTGTCATCACGATCATCAGCACATCGGTCGCAAAGTCGAGCGCATGCAGCGACAGGAACACATTGATACGGTCGGTTTCCGAGCCGATGCGGCTCATCAGGTCGCCCGTGCGTTTGCCGCCGAAATAGTCCAGCGACAGCTCCAGCAGGTGGTCAAAGGTGGCTGTGCGCAGGTCGGCGCCTATGCGTTCGGACACCAGCGCCAGCAAATAGGTGCGCGCCCAGTTCAGCGCCCAGCCGAGCAGCGCCGCCGCCAGCAGGCCGCCCAGGATGGCCAGCACCTTCCAGGTCTCGATCTGCTGGCCGTTCTGGAATGGAATCAGGATGTCGTCCATCAGCGGAATCGTCAGATAGGGCGGCACCAGGGTCGCGGCGGTGGAGGCCAGGGTCAGCAAAAACCCGGAAAGCAGCTGCCACTGGTAGGGCCGGGCAAAGCGCCACAGGCGCAGCAGGACCCAGGTCGACGGCGGCGTGTGCAGTTCGCGGGCGCAGGTCGGGCACTCGTCGCTGTCCGTCGGCAGCACCGTATCGCAAAAGGGGCACAGGGCAATGTCGTCGCCGGCGGCAGCCGCACCGGGCGCCAATTGCTGCTCGAACAGGCGCAGCAGCCGCAGGGCCTGTACATTGGCAGCCAGCGTAAACCGCCAGCCGGCCAGGCGCTGCCCTCCCTGGTGAAGCTCCAGCGTGCCGACACCGGCATGGTCGAAATGGCGCAGGGACAGGGGCGGCAGGTGGCCGGCGGCATCCACCGGACGCAGCGGCCAGCTGGCCCACAGGCCGGTTTCCGGGTCGCGGGCCATCAGGCGGCGGTCGGTCAGTGCCAGCAAACCCCGGGAAAAACGAAGTTGCTGGTTCAGGTCAACCAGCACCGTACATAGCACGTTCTCATGGTTTGCGAGTTGTGCGCGCAGGTCTGTCTGCGCTGAACCAGCCTCGCTGGAGGCGTCGACCGGATGGGAATGTTGCATTGTGATGTGGAAGCCGTAAAAACCGGTGCCCCCGAAACGGTGGGGCCAAATCAGGGATTTTCGCCCAATCCGCGCCGGCTGATGCAAGATTCGGCCATCGGACCGGAAAACCTGCCCGAACAAACAGAAACGCCCGTTGTGGGCGCCTATTCAGAAAAGAACGTTGCCCCGGCCCGACCGGTTGACCGAATCCAGAAAAACATGAGCAAACAGGACGACATCCAGCTTCTGCGCATCAACTACCTGCGCGGCCCCAACATCTGGACTTACCGCCCTGTGCTGGAAGTCTGGATGGACCTCGGCACCCTGGAGGACTTCCCCTCCAACCTGTTGCCTGGTTTCAGCGACCGCCTGGTCGCGCTGCTGCCGGCCCTGCTGGAGCACCACTGCGGCGTCGGCGAGCGCGGCGGCTTCATTCAGCGCCTTTACGAAGGCACCTGGGCCGGCCATGTGCTGGAGCATGTCGTCATCGAACTGCTGAACCTGGCGGGCATGCCCACCGGTTTCGGCCAGACCCGCAGCACCTCGAAGCGTGGCATTTACCGCATGGTGGTTCGCGCCCGCGACGAGCAGGTGGCACGCAGCGCGCTGGTCGAAGGCCACCGCCTGCTGATGGCCGCCGTCAACAACGAGGCCTTCAGCGACGCCGACCTGCAGGCGGCGGTTGGCCGCGTGCGCGACAAGGTCGACGAGTGTTACCTCGGCCCCAGCACGGCCTCCATCGTCGCTGCCGCGACCGAGCGCCGCATCCCGCACATCCGCCTGAACGACGGCAACCTGGTCCAGCTCGGCTACGGCGCCAGCCAGCGCCGCATCTGGACGGCCGAGACCGAACTCACCAGCGCGATTGCCGAAGGCATCGCCGGCGACAAGGACCTGACCAAAAGCCTGCTGGCTTCCTGCGGCGTGCCCGTGCCCGAAGGCGAGATCGTCGACAGCGCCGAAGCCGCCTGGGAAGCCGCGCAGGAGATCGGCCTGCCGGTGGTGGTCAAGCCCACCGACGGCAACCATGGCCGCGGCGTGTCGCTGGACCTGACCACCCGCGAGCAGGTTGAAGCCGCTTTCCGGGTCGCGGAACCGCAGGGCAGCGAAGTGATGGTCGAGCGTTTTGTGCGCGGCCACGAGCACCGGCTGCTGGTCGTGGGCGGCCGGGTGGTCGCCGCTGCACGCGGGGAGACCGCGACGGTCCGCGGCGATGGCCGCGCCAGCGTGGCCGAACTGGTCGATGCGCAGCTCAACACCGACCCGCGGCGCGGCGCCACCGAAGACTTTCCGCTCGGCCTGATCGAACTCGACAAGGACGAAGCCATCCTGCTGGACCTGCAGCGCCAGGACCTCAGCCCCGCCTCGGTGCCGGACGCCGGGCGCCAGGTGCTGATCCAGCGCAACGGCAATGTAGCGATTGACTGCACCGACGACATCCACCCCGACGTCGACCACATCGTCTCGCTGGCCGCCCGCGTCGTCGGCCTGGATATCGCCGGTGTGGATGTCGTGGCGCAGGACCTCTCCAAACCCCTGCATGCCCAGGGCGGCGCCATTGTGGAAGTCAACGCCGGTCCCGGCCTGTTGATGCACCTCAAGCCAGCCGAAGGTGCACCGCGGCCGGTCGGCCGTGCCATTTGTGACCACCTGTTTCCCGAGGCGCCCGAAGGGACCCACAGCGGCCGCATTCCCGTGGTTGGTGTGGCCGGTTCGGCCGGCGCGCACAATGTGGCGCGGCTGGTGGCCTGGCTGCTGCAGCTCTCGGGACGGCACACCGGCCTGGCCTGCCGTGACGGCCTGTTCCTCGACGGGCGTTGCCTCGATGCCAGCGACTGCACGCACTGGGAAGCCGGCCAGCGCCTGCTGATCAACCGTGCCGTACAGGCCGCCGTCTTTGAAAACGGGGCCGACACCATTTTGCGCAGCGGCCTGGTCTATGACCGCTGCCAGGTCGGGGTCGTCACCGACCTGGCGGGCGCCGGGGCGCTGGGCGAATTCGATGTGGCAGGTGAAGAGCAGATGTTCAAGGTCATGCGCTCGCAGGTCGACGTCGTGCTGTCTGACGGTGTGGCCGTGCTCAATGCTGCCGATCCGGTCATTGTAAAAATGGCCCGCCTGTGTGACGGTGAGGTGATCTTTTACGCCACCGACCCGGGTTTGCCCGCCATTGCCATGCACCTGGACGGCGGAGGCCGGGCGGTTTTCATGCGCCAGGGCCAGGTCGTGCTCGCCACCGGCACCAGCGAAGCCTTCCTGCCCGGTCTGGCCAAGCTGGCCGTCTGGCAGGGCCGGCATGTTCCCACGGCCGAAGACAGCCTGCTCGCGGCCATTTCAGCGGCATGGGCGCTCGACATCCCGCTCAACCTGATAGGAGCCGGCATCGAAGCCTTCAACCTGGAAACGGCCGCAGACCGCTCCACCCGGGAAGCAAAGGTCGCATGAACACCGTAAACACCGATTCCCTCGCAAAACGTCCCTCCCGCGAACACCAGCCCGGAAAGACACACCGATGAAAGTTACCCGCATCCGTGCGCTGCGCGGCCCCAACCTCTGGAGCCGCCATACGGCGCTCGAAGCCATCATCACCTGCACGCAGGCCGAGTGTGCGATCGACGCCCTGCCCGGTTTTGAGCCACGCGTGCGTTCGCTGTTTCCCGCCATAGGCGCGCTGCGTCCCAGTGGTTATGTTGGCCCCGTGTCGCTGGCCCATGTACTCGAATCGGCGGCGCTGGCGCTGCAGGCCCAGGCCGGTTGCCCCGTGACCTTCAGCCATACGGCCGCCACACTCGAGGACGGCGTTTACCAGACCGTGGTCGAGTACAGCGAAGAAGCGGTCGGCCGGCTGGCGCTGGAGCTGGCCCAGGCGCTGATCCACGCTGCGCTCAACGAAACCGGCTTCGACATGGAAGCCGCGATTGCCCAGTTGCGCGACCTCGACGAAGACGAACGTATCGGCCCCAGCACCGGCGCCATTGTGGACGCGGCGGTCGCCCGCGGCATTCCGTACAAGCGCCTGACCAAGGGCAGCCTGGTGCAGTTTGGCTGGGGTTCGCGCCAGCGCCGCATCCAGGCCGCCGAGCTCGATGCCACCAGTGCGGTGTCCGAATCGATTGCCCAGGACAAGGACCTGACCAAAAAGCTGCTGCTCGCCGCCGGTGTGCCTGTGCCCATGGGCCAGCCTGTCGCCGATCCTGACGAAGCCTGGGCTGCCGCTTTGCAAATCGGCCTGCCGGTGGTGCTCAAACCGCAGGACGGCAACCAGGGCAAGGGCGTCACGGTCAACATCGTGGACCGCGACCACCTCGACATCGCCTTCCGTGCAGCGGCCGAACACGGCACCGTCATGGTCGAAAAATTCCTGCCCGGCAACGACTTCCGCCTGCTGGTCGTCGGCAACAAGCTGGTGGCCGCCTCGCGGCGCGAGCCCCCGCAGGTGCTGGGCGATGGCCTGCACACGGTGCGCGAACTGGTCGACATCGTCAATCAGGACCCGCGCCGCGGCGAGGGCCATGCCACCTCGCTGACCAAGATCCGTTTTGACGACATCGCCGTGGCCCGCCTGCTCGCGCAGGACCTCACGCCGGAATCGATTCCGGCGCGCGGCCGCCGCGTGATCCTGCGAAACAACGCCAACCTCAGCACCGGCGGCACCGCCACCGACGTGACCGGCGACGTGCACCCCGATGTCGCGGCACGTGCCGTGGCCGCCGCACAGATGGTGGGCCTGCACATCTGCGGCGTGGACATCGTCTGCGAAAGCGTGCTGCGCCCGCTCGAAGCGCAAAACGGCGGCGTGGTCGAAGTCAATGCCGCACCCGGTCTGCGCATGCACCTGTCGCCGTCCTACGGCAAGGGCCGCGCCGTCGGTGGCGCGATGATCAACGAACTGTTTGCGCCGGGCGATGACGGCCGCGTGCCGGTGGTGGCCGTGACCGGCACCAACGGCAAGACCACCGTCACCCGCCTGATCTCGCACCTGCTGACCGCCAGCGGCCTGCGCTGCGGCATGACCAACACCGACGGCGTTTATGTCAACGGCCGCCAGACCGACAGCGGCGACTGCAGCGGTCCGAAAAGCGCGCGTAATGTGCTGATGCATCCCGACGTGGACGCCGCCGTGTTCGAAGTGGCACGCGGCGGTGTGCTGCGTGAAGGCCTGGGTTTTGACCGCTGCGAAGTGGCGGTGGTGACCAACGTCGGCACCGGCGACCACCTGGGCCTGAACTACATCACCACGGTGGAAGACCTGGCGGTGCTCAAGCGCGTGATTGTTCAGAACGTCGCACCGACCGGCTACGCCGTGCTCAACGCAGCCGACCCCATCGTCGCGGCCATGGCACCAACCTGCCCCGGCAATGTGATTTTTTTCGCCGCCGACCGGCACCACCCCCTGATGGCCACCCACCGCGCCCAGGGCAAACGCACGGTTTATGTCGACGGCAATACGCTGGTCGCGGCCGAAGGCGCGTGGCGTGAACGTGTGCCGCTGAACAGCATTCCGCTGACGCGCAACGGCAGCATCAGCTTCCAGGTTGAAAACGTCATGGCGGCACTGGCCGCCGCCTGGGCCGTCGGCGTGACCTGGGAAACCCTCAAAAGCGGGCTCGCCAGTTTTGTCAACGACGCGCACAACGCGCCCGGCCGCTTCAACGTGATGGATTACCGCGGCGCCACCGTGATTGCCGACTACGGCCACAACCCCGACGCCATGCGCGCGCTGGTCAGCGCGGTGGAAGCGATGCCGGCCAGACGCCGCAGCGTGGTCATCAGCGGCGCCGGCGACCGCCGGGACAACGACATCCGCGACCAGACCATCATTCTCGGCCACGCTTTTGACGATGTGTTGCTCTACCAGGATGCCGCCCAGCGCGGTCGCGCCGACGGCGAAGTCATGGGCCTGCTGCGCGACGGCCTGGTGGGCGCCAGCCGCACCACCCACATCGAGGAAATCCGCGGCGAGTTCCTGGCCATCGACACCGCACTGGCCCGCCTGGAGCCGGGTGACCTGTGCCTGATCCTGGTCGACCAGGTGCAGGAAGCGCTGGCGCACCTGGCTGAACGGGTGAAAGATGGGCGGCAGCTTGCGGCTGCCTGAGAACGGGTTCAGCTTTACACCTCGGGATAAAACCCGAATTGTGGTTTGCCTGCAAGCCGGGTCTCGCCCCGGCAGGCGACTTACTTTTCTTTGGCGACGCAAAAGAAAAGTGAGTTGCCGCCGGGCAACCCCCGGCTCGCAGGCACACCGCAAACCAGTGGACAAAAGCCTACACCAGCCTGCAGCTCGAATTCAAGAGGAGAATTGGCTTTCAGCCCTTATTACACGGGCGAAAGCAGCTACAGATTCAATAGCAACCTTGAAGCATGCCCCCCAGACCACGGGTTAAACTTGACCGATGGCCTGGAACGCAACGCTCTCTCTCGACTACTCCCTGCAGGCCGGCAAGACGATTGCGCACTTCCGCCACGACGGCCCGCTGCGCATTCTGCAGAGCCTCTACCCCGAAGGCGACGCCGTGTGCCACAACGTGCTGGTGCATCCACCGGGCGGCCTGGTGGGCGGCGATACGCTGGACATCGCGGTCACGGCCGCCACCGGCAGCCACGGCCTGATCACCACGCCCGGCGCCACGCGCTTTTACCGGTCGGCGGGCGACACTGCCCTGCAGCGCACGCGCATTCGCCTGGAAGCCGGCGCGCGCGCCGAGTGGCTGCCCATGGAGGCGCTGTGTTACAGCGGCTGCCTGGCCGAAAACCACCTGAGGCTGGATCTGGCGCCCGGGGCCGAACTGATGGGCTGGGATATCACCGCGCTGGGCCTGCCCAGCGCCAACCAGCCCTTTGAACAAGGAAGCTTTTGCCAGCACATCGAGTTGCCCGGCGTCTGGCTGGAACGCGCACGCATCCGGGCCGACGACCTGCTGCTGATGAACAGCCCCCTGGGCCTGACCGGCCAACGCTGCATCGCCACCCTGTTTTTTGCCGCCGGCAGCAAGCTCGAACGCCAGCGCCGGCAGCTTGCGCTGGACCAGGCGCGGCAGGTGCTGGAGGCGCACCCACTGAGCGCCACCGCGGGCGCCACCAGCCCCGATGCGCAGGTGGTGGTCGTGCGGGTGCTGGCGCCACTGGTCGAGCCGGCCATGGTCCTGCTCAAGCAGGTCTGGAAGGTCTGGCGCCAGCACTTCTGGGAAAAAGACGCGCCCAGCCCGCGCATCTGGTCGGCCTGACCGTCAGGATGCATCTGCCGCCTGCGACCTACACCAGATTTGCTGGCCGTCCTACCGTGCGCGGGCAGCTGTAGCGCAAAATCGGGAGCGGCATTGCCCCCAATAACACTGATCTGCGAGACGCTCATGAAAACCTTTCTGACCCCTGCCCTGGTGGCCGTCACCCTGTTGTTCACCGGATGCGCCAGCACCACCGAAGGCGGTGCCGTCGGTGCGTCTCGCTCGCAGCTCCTGCTGGTGTCGTCCGCGGAACTGGACCAGATGGCCGCCCAAAGTTACGCCAAGCTCAAGGCCGAAGCCAGCGCCAAAGGCACGCTCAACACCAATGCGGCCATGCTGGCCCGCGTGCGCGCAGTGGCCGCCCGCATCGAGCCACAAACGGCGGTGTTCCGCGCCGACGCGCCGCGCTGGCAATGGGAAGTCAACCTGATCACCAGCGACCAGCTCAACGCCTTCTGCATGCCCGGCGGAAAAATCATGTTCTACACCGGGCTGGTTTCCAGGCTCAACCTCAGTGACGACGAAATTGCCGTCGTGATGGGCCACGAAATCGCCCATGCCCTGCGCGAACACTCGCGCGAACAGGTGTCCCAGGCCGCCGCCGCACAGACGGCCATCGGCATTGGCACCCAGTTGCTGGGTCTGGGTGGGGGTACATCACAGATCACGGAAGCAGCCTACGAAGCGCTGGTGGCCACGCGCTTCAGCCGTTCGCACGAAAACGAAGCCGACCGCATCGGCCTGGAGCTGACCGCACGCGCGGGCTACAACCCCCAGGCCGGCGTCAGCCTCTGGCAAAAAATGGCCAGTGCAGGCAGCACCGGCGGTGGCGCCGACTTCCTGAGCAGCCACCCCACCGACAGCAGCCGCGTGCAGCAGATCCAGGCCTTGCTGCCCACGGTGATGCCGCTGTACCAGGCCACGCGCCGCTAAGTTTGTCATTCCGGACCTGACGCGCAAGCCCCAACGTTGCCGCGTTCAGTGCAGACACGGCGCACGCCTCCAGCAATAACAACAGGGGGAAAGCCATGCCTGCCGCCATGACCACGACCGAGATCTACCTGATCGCCATGGCGATCATTTTCACGGTCCCCTACCTGATCTGGCGCGTCCTCAAGACCGACTACTACGCACCTCTGGTGGTGGTGCAGATCATTGCCGGCATCCTGCTGGGGCCTGGCATCCTGGGCAAGATCTACCCCGACTACTACGCCTTCGTGTTCAGCGCGCCGGTTGTGCAGTCGCTCAACGGCATCGCCTGGTGGGCGGTGATGGTGTTTGTCTGGATCGCCGGCATCGAGCTGGACCTGAAAAAAGCCTGGGCCCACCGGCGTGAGAGCACCATCACCGCCGGCCTGGCGCTGGGCACGCCACTGTTGTTCGGTTGCGCGGCAGCCGCCGGCATGCTGATGTACGACGGCTGGGTCGGCCCGCAAGGCATGCGCTGGCAGTTTGTCATGGGCGTCGGCATGGCCTGCGCCGTCACCGCCCTGCCCATCCTGATTTTGCTGATGGAAAAGCTCGCCATCCTGCGCCAGCCTATCGGCCAGCGCATCCTGCGTTACGCCAGCCTGGACGACATCGCGATCTGGGGCGTATTGGCGCTGATCCTGATGGACTGGGAACGCGTCGGCCGCCAGGCCAGCTTTCTTGTGGCCTTTGCCGTCCTCGCTTACGCGTTTCGCAAACTCATGGTCTGGCTGCCGGAACGCGACCGCTGGTACGCCGGACTCGTCTGGCTCATCCTCTGCGCCTTTGGTGCGGACTGGGCCGGCCTGCACTACATGGTGGGCGCCTTCCTGGCGGGCGCGGTCATGGACGGCGAGTGGTTCAACCAGGAACACATGGACCTGCTGCGCCACCACGTGTTGCTGGTGATGATGCCGGTGTTTTTCCTGAGCACCGGCCTGCGCACCAACTGGTCGGTGGGCGGTGAAGCCGTGTTCATCGCTGCGGCGGTGCTGCTGGTGGCCTCGGTGGCCGGCAAGCTGATCGGCGTCCACATCGCTGGCAAGGTGCTCAAGTGGGCGCCAGGCGAGAGTTCCATCATCGGCTGGCTGCTGCAAACCAAGGCGCTGATCATGATCATCTTTGTCAACATCCTGCTGGACAAAGGCATCATCACCAACGAGACCTTCACCGCCCTGCTGCTGATGGCGATTGCCAGCACCATGCTGACGGTGCCCGTGGTCGCACCCAGGCTTCAGCGCATGAAAGAGATTATTTTCAGGTCAAAGTGACCCGTAGCCGCTAGATGGCGACGAGTTGCCGCACGCCGTTGGCCTGCATGTCCTTGCCGTTGCCGCGCGCGATGAACTCGCCGCGTTCCATCACCAGGTAGTCGTCGGCCAGTTCTTCCGCAAAATCGTAGTACTGCTCAACCAGCAGGATGGCCATGTCGCCGCGGTCGGCCAGCATGCGGATCACGCGGCCAATGTCCTTGATGATACTGGGCTGGATGCCCTCGGTCGGCTCGTCCAGGATCAGCAGCTTGGGCTTGGCGGCCAGCGCCCGCGCAATCGCGAGCTGCTGCTGCTGCCCGCCCGAGAGGTCGCCGCCACGCCGGTTCAGCATCTGCTTCAAAACCGGAAACAGCTCGTACAGCTCGGCCGGAATCGGCGTACTCGCACTTTTGTAGGCCAGGCCCATGCGCAGGTTTTCCTCGACCGTCAGGCGCGCAAAGATCTCGCGGCCTTGCGGCACAAAACCGATGCCGGCGCGGGCGCGTTCATACGGCGTGGCGTTCTGAATGGGTTTGCCGTCGAACTCGATGGTTCCGGTCTTGATGGGCACCAGGCCCATCAGCGACTTGAGCAGCGTGGTCTTGCCAACGCCGTTGCGGCCGAGCAGCACGGTCACCTTGCCGAGGTGGGCTTGCAGGCTCACGTCGCGCAGGATGTGGGAGCCGCCGTAGTACTGGTTGATGTTTTTGACGTTTAGCATTTCGTGTTTCTCGTCAAGTCTGTTGTCTGCGTGGCAAGCCGGGTCTCGCCCCGGCGGGCGAGGCACTTTTCTTTGCGTCGCCAAAGAA
>JAZKAP010000006.1:79018-332491 GCA_040389085.1 Pseudomonadota bacterium | reverse complement strand
ATCAGGGCTCGCGATTGTCTGAGCCGAAGGCGAGTTCGAGCGAGACCCCGCTTTTACCGAGCACCGCAGGCTGCCCGTAGCGAAGCGAAGGGACCCAGACCATCGGGTCGCCTTTTCCTTGGTGACTTTCTTTTTGCGACGCAAAAGAAAGTTACTTGCCGCCGGGCAACCCCCGGCTTGCTGGCAAACCACCACAACAGGGATCGGAGAAGGGTTCATCTCTTCAGCCAGCGCAGTTCAGAACGACCGAGGCAAACCAAGCAAATGCTCCGCCACATACGAATAAATCAAATTCGTGGAAATCGGCGCCACCTGGTACAGCCGGGTCTCACGGAACTTGCGTTCCACGTCGTACTCATTGGCAAACCCGAAGCCGCCATGCGTCTGCAGACACACATTGGCCGCCTCCCATGACGCTTTCGCGGCCAGGTACTTCGCCATGTTGGCCTCTGCGCCGCAGGGCTTGCCGGCGTCGAACAGCTCGCAGGCCCTGAAGCGCATCAGGTTGGCGGCTTCGGTCTCGATGTAGGCGTCGGCAATCGGGAACTGCACGCCCTGGTTCTGGCCGATGGGGCGGTTGAACACCACGCGTTCGCTCGCGTAGTTGCGCGCCTTGTCGACAAACCAGTAGGCGTCGCCAATACATTCGGCGGCAATCAGCGTGCGTTCGGCGTTCAGGCCGTCCAGGATGTACCTGAAACCCTTGCCCTCCTCACCGATCAGGTTTACCGCGGGGATTTCAAGGTTGTCGAAAAAGACTTCGTTCGTCTCGTGGTTGACCATGTTGGCAATCGGCTGCACCGCCATGCCGTTCCCGATCGCGTCCTTGAGGTTGACGATGAAGATCGACATGCCTTCGGATTTTTTCTTCACCTCGGCCAGCGGTGTGGTGCGGGCCAGCAGGATCATCAGGTCGGAATGCTGGATGCGCGAAATCCAGACCTTCTGGCCGTTGACGACGTACTTGTCGCCCTTCTTCACCGCGGTGGTCTTGAGTTGTGTGGTGTCGGTGCCTGTCGTCGGTTCGGTCACGGCCATGGACTGCAGGCGCAGCTCGCCGCTGGCGATCCTGGGCAGGTACAACTTTTTCTGCGCGTCCGAGCCGTGGCGCAGCAAGGTGCCCATGTTGTACATCTGGCCATGGCAGGCGCCGGCGTTGCCGCCGGCGAAGTTGATCTCTTCCATGATGACCGAGGCTGCCGCCAGGCCCAGGCCCGAGCCGCCGTATTCTGCGGGGATCAGCGCCGCCAGCCAGCCGGCTTCGGTCAGGGCATTGACAAAGGTCTCGGGGTAGCCCCGGTCGTGGTCCACCTTCTGCCAGTAGGCGGAGTCAAAAGACGCCAGCATGCCGCGCAGCGCCTCGCGCATGTCCTGGTAGGCATCGGGGGTGGGAATTTGTGTTTTCATGAAGGGTTTCTGCGAATAAAAGAAGGGGCGTCATCCCGGACGTGGTCGGGGATCGATTCGGGATGAACAAGAACGCGACTGAACAACAGGCGCGGGCTCAGACCAGCGTGGCCGTAGCCTGCATGGTGAGCCAGCCTTCGTGGTCTTCGGTCCAGAGCTGCACGGTCTTGCCGTCCGCTGAGGGTGTACCGTGGATCCTGAAAGGCCACAGATCGAACACAGGGCGCACGGCACGAAACTCGAACTTCAGCAGGCGGGCGCCGGGCATGTGTTTGCGCACCAGTTCCGCCAGCAGCGTGGCGATCAGCGGGCCATGCACGATGAGGCCGGGGTAAGCCTCGACCTCCGTGACGTAGCGCCGGTCGTAGTGGATGCGGTGGCCGTTGAAGGTCAACGCCGAATAACGGAACAGCAACACGTCGTCGGGCGTGACGGTTTCTGTCCATGGCGCATCCTTGGCGGCCGGCTGCGGCGGCGGCACCGGATCACCGGGCTGCGGGTTGGCGCGGTAAACAATGTCGTGTTCTTCGCTGAGGGTCAGGCCCTGCGCGTTGTGGATCTCGTGGCGGACCAGCACAAACACCAGGTCACCGGTGCGCCCGGCCTTGTGGGTGACCGACTCGATGCGCGAAAGGCGCTTGACCACATCGCCGACCTGCAGCACCTGCTGGTGCCACTGCAGCCGGCCGCCTGCCCACATGCGCCGCGGCAAGGGCACGGGCGGCAGGAAGCCGCCGCGTCGGGCATGGCCGTCGGGTCCGATCTCCGAACGGCGCGGCTGCGGCAGAAAGTACAGCCAGTGCCACAGCGGCGGCACGGCCGTGCCGGCCACCGGCGGCGGGTCCTCGCGGTCCAGCGTGGCAGACAGTCCGCGCAGCGGCGCGGCCGTGATGTCGTCCACCAGGGTTTCGGTGCGGCCCACCCAGCTTTGCAGGTGAGCCAGCGTGGCGGCGTCTATCGTGCGAATGTCAGGCGTCATGGTGTGAGATGGTGGCGCAGGACGGGCCACAACGCAATCAGCCATTTCAACAGCAAGCCTTCGTTAATTCCGAAGTCTTGGACTCCTTCCTGAACCTCCGGATTTGCCATTTTTCGTGGGAGACGGCTTGCAGCAAGGCTTCGTCCAAACGGAAGGCTTGACTGACTTGCGGTAGCATGCTGCCATGCAATTCGACCTGACGGACCTGCGGCTTTTTGTGGCAACCGCCGACGAGGGCAACATGACCCGCGCCGCCGAACGTCAGCACCTCTCACTGGCGGCGGCCAGTGCGCGCATCAAGTCGCTCGAGGCCCAGTCGGGCCTGAGCCTGCTCTACCGCGAGGCACGCGGTGTGCGCCTGACCCCGCCTGGCGAGGCCTTCCTGTTCCACGCACGCGGGGTGCTGCGGCAAGCCGAGCAACTGCGCACCGACCTGCAGGAATACGGCGGCGGCTTGCGCGGGCATTTGCGGGTGTTTGCCAACACCACCGCGGTGACGGACTTTTTGCCGGAGATCCTGCCGGGCTTTCTGGCGGACAACCCGAAGATCAACATCGACCTGCAGGAAAAACCCAATCCCGAAATCGCGCGCGGTGTGCTCGACGGCCGCGCCGACATCGGCATCGTGGCCGGCCAGGTCGACACGCTGGGCCTGGAAGCGATTCACTTCAGCACCGACCGGCTGGTGCTGGCCACGGCAAAAAATCACCGCTTTGCTCGCCGCAAAAAAATTGCCTTTGCAGAAACCCTGGACGAAGATGCAGTGGGCATGCAATCGGGCAGCACGCTGCAGACTTTCCTGGCGCAGGTGGTCGAGCGCCTGGGCAAGCCGCAGAAACTGCGCATCCAGCTCTCGAGCTTTGACGCGATGTGCCGCATGATAGGTGCGGGTGTGGGCGTCGGCATCGTGCCGGAATCAGCGGCGCGGCGCAACCAGGAAGCCATGGGCATCGCGCTGGTGGAGCTGCTGGAACCCTGGAGTGTGCGCGAGCGTTACATCCTGGTGCGCAAGCGCGATGCGCTGCCGCGTTACGCCGAGTCGCTGATCGAGACGCTGTGCGCGCACTACCGCGACGGCGCCTGAGAACTTGCTAGGAACCCTTCCAGACCGGACTTCTTTTCGCCACAAACGCCGACACACCCTCGCGAAAATCGTCGCTGCCGTAACAGCGGCGAATCAGGTCCTCGTCGGACGGCAGCGCATGGTTGACCAGCCGGCGCAGGCCTTCCTTGCTGACACGCTGGGTCACGGGCGCCAGCGCCGCCAGGCGTTCGCACAGGCTCGCCAGCACCGCGTCGATCTCGCCGGCCTCGCTGATCTGCATGAGAAAACCGCAAGCCAGCGCTTCGTCGGCCGTCACGATGTCGGCCAGCATCAGCATGCGTTTGACGCGGGGAATGCCGAACACGGCGCTGAGCCGCGCCAGATTCGCCACCGACAGGCAGTTGCCCAGGGTTCGGGCAATCGGCACACCAAAACGCGAGCCTGGCGTGGCGATGCGGAAGTCGCAGGCCGTCGCGATCGCCAGGCCGCCGCCTATGGCCCAGCCTTCGACAAGCGCCACGGTAGGCATGGGCAGCGACTCCAGCCGGGCGATACATTCGTCAATCTGCTGTTCGTAGGCAACGCCGTCCTCGCCGCTGCGGAAATTGCGGAACTGCTCGATGTCGGTGCCGGCCACAAAGGCCTGGCCACCCTCGCCGCGAAAGGTCACCACGCGCACCGAGGTCTCGGCGGCCAGCTGCTCGCAGATCTGGTTGAGCCGTTCGTACATGGCCCAGGTCATGGCGTTGCGCGCCGCGGGACGGTCAAACACCACCGAGGCCACACCCCCGCTGACGCTCAGGTGGACGGCGCCTTCATTCATGCTGCAAAAGCCCCCTGCTCGCCGAGCCGGAACTGCGCCTCGGCATCGATGCCCAGTTCAGCCAGCACCTCGGCCGTGTGTTCGCCCAGGCGCGGCGGATGGCGGCGCACCTGCTGCGGCGTGCCGGACATCTTGACTGCGAAGCCGATGTTGGGCACCTTGCCTTCCACCGGGTGGTCGATCTCCATGCGCATCTCGCGCGCCTGCGCGTGCTCGCTGTCAAAGGCTTCGGGATAAGTCAGGATGGGACCGGCGGGAATGCCGGCTTCCAGGAAAGTGCTCACCCAGTAATCCTTGGGCTGGAGGCGGAAGGATTTCTCCAGCTCGACTTCCAGCGCGTGCCGGTTGGCCAGGCGCAACGAGATGGTGGAAAAACGCTCGTCGGCCAGTAGCTCTTCACGGCCCATCAGCTTGCACAACTGCAGCCAGAGCTTCTGGTTGTTGGCGCCCATCACGAAGTAGCCGTCCGAACAGGCCATCGCCTGGTAGGGTGCAGTCATCTTGTTGGAGGTGCCCAGCGGCTCGGGCTCCTTGCCGGTGCCCCAGTAGTCGCAGATGTCCCAGACCGAGAAGGCCAACGCCGAGTCGAACAGCGAGGCATCCACATGCTGGCCCTGGCCGCTCGTTTTTGCGCCAATGTAGGCGGACAGCGTCGCGTACACCGCGAACAGCGCGCAGCCGATGTCGGCCACCGGAACACCGGCTTTTACCGGCGGCCCGCCGGGATAACCGGTCACGCTCATCACACCGGACATGGCCTGTGCCATCAAATCAAAACCCGGCCGGTCGGCCCAGGGGCCGGTCTGGCCGAAGCCCGAGATGCTGGTGTAGACCAGGCGCGGGTTGATTTCCTTGAGCACCTCGTAGCCCAGGCCCAGTTTTTTCATCGCGCCGGGACGGTAGTTCTCCAGCAGGATGTCGGCATCCTTCGCCAAGTCCAGCAACACCTTGCGACCCGCTTCGGACTTGAGGTTGAGCGCGACGCTGCGCTTGTTGCGGTTCATGTTCAGGAAACCCAGCGAATCGGGCCCCTTCATCTTGAAGCCCATGGCGCCGCGCGTCTGGTCGCCGCTGCCCGGCGGCTCGATCTTGATCACGTCGGCGCCCATGTCGGCGAGCAGCATGCAGGCGTAGGGGCCGGCCATCACCTGGCTGATGTCCAGCACCCGCACACCCTCAAGGGGAAGTTTTTTCATCTGAGATTCATGTCCTAAATATTCCAGGTCACCGCGGATCCGGCTCCGCCGGTCCGCAGGTGGCGCCCCCTGAGGGGCTGAGGGGCCGCGGCTCCAAGCCTGCCTGCGCAGGCTTGGACGGCTCCGAAGGGCCGCCGCCTCTGGCGGGGGTGCCGAGTGGCCGAGCGCCGCTACAGGG
Organism: Pseudomonadota bacterium; assembly: GCA_040389085.1. Taxonomy (GTDB): domain Bacteria; phylum Pseudomonadota; class Gammaproteobacteria; order Burkholderiales; family Burkholderiaceae_C; genus Polaromonas. The sequence continues at coordinate 326,863 of JAZKAP010000006.1, read as the reverse complement.
GTGGTTCAACCTTCTGCCTTGACGCCGCCGTCCTTGATGATCTTGGCCCACTTGATCTGCTCGGCGCGCATGAAGTCACCGAACTTCTCTGTTGAGCCGCCGCCGTCCTGGGCACCCGAGGCGGCCAGCTTTTCCATCACGTCGGGCATCAGCATGACCTTGTTGATGTCTTCGTTCATGCGTTTGGCCATGGCCAGCGGCATCTTGGCGGGACCGGCCAGCCCGTACCAGGTGGTGGCCTCGAAGCCCGGGAAGCCGGACTCGGCCATGGTCGGCACGTTGGCGTAAGCAGGCACGCGCTGCTGGCGCGTCTGCGCGAGCGCAATCGCCTTGCCACTCTTCACATGCGGCGTGGCCGCCGTCATGGTGTCGAAGCTGTACTGGATGGTGCCGCCTATCAGGTCGGTGAGCATGGGGCCCGAACCTTTGTACGGCACGTGGATGGCCTTGACCTTGGCGGCCAGCATGAACATCTCCAGCGCCAGGTGCTGCGCGCTGCCGGTGCCGGCCGAGCCGAAACTGATCTTGCCGGGGTTGGCGCGGCACAACTCAACCAGGTCCTTCACGGTTTTGGCGGGCTGGTTTTCATTGCAGATCAGCAGGTTGGGCGTGACGCCGACCAGCACGACCGGTTGGAAATCTTTTGCCGCGTCGTAGTTCACCTTCTGCAGCGCCGGCGTGATGGCCTGGCTGTTGATGTGCGCCATCAGCAAGGTGGCGCCGTCACCAGGTTGCTTGGCCACGTAGTCGGCGGCGATGGTGCCGGAAGCGCCGGCCTTGTTCTCGACGATGACCTGCGTCTTCCACATCTCACCGAGCTTCTGGCCGATCACGCGGGCCAGGATGTCGGTGCCGCCGCCGGGCGCGAAGCCAACGATGATGCGCACCGGCCCGGTGGGCAGGTTCTGCGCCAGGATCAGCGAGGGAAAGGCCAGGGCTGCGGCGCCGGCAGTGACAAGGGTTCTGCGTTGCATGGTTTGTCTCCAGTGGGTTGTTTTTGAAATCGTCAAAAGGAAGCGGAAGCGGATGCGCGGGAAAGCAGAAAAGGCAGCAAGGAAAACGGTTGGGGCGCCAGTCAGGCCGCCTTGCGCAGCGGCACGACCGCGGCATGGCTGGAAAAATGGTCCATCGCGGCCAACACACCCGAGCCGGCCAGCTTGACGCCGGCGAGTTTGAGGCCCATCTCGCAGCCCGAGAGCGCCGCCATCAGGGTCAGGTCGTTGCAGTCCCCAAGGTGGCCGATACGGAACATCTTGCCCTTGACCTTGCCGAGGCCGGTACCCAGCGAGCAGTCGAAACGTTCGTAAATGATCTTGCGCACGGCGTCGGCGTCCACGCCTTCGGGCGTCATCACGCCGGTCAGGATGGGCGAATAGACCGATGCATCGGCACACTGGATCTGCAGGCCCCAGGCCTTGACCGCGGCGCGCACGCCCTCGGCCCAGCGCTGGTGGCGCGCAAACACCACGTCGAGACCGTGCTCGAGCAGCATGTCGCAGGCCTCGTTCAGGCCGTAAAGCAGGTTGGTGTTCGGCGTGGACGGCCAGTAGCCGGTCTTGTTCATCTCGATGATCTCGTCCCAGGCCCAGAAGGCTTTCGGCAGTTTGGCGCTCTTGCTCGCTTCCAGCGCCTTGGCGGACACCGCATTGAAGCTGATGCCGGGCGGCAGCATCAGGCCTTTTTGCGAACCGCTGATGCTGACGTCCACGCCCCACTCGTCGTGTTTGTACTCGGCCGAGGCCAGGCCGGAGATGGTGTCCACCAGCAGCAGCGCGGGATGTTTCGCAGCGTCGATGGCCTTGCGCACGGCGGCGATGTTGCTGGTCACGCCGGTGGAGGTTTCGTTGTGCACCACGCAGACGGCCTTGATGCTGTGCTGCGTGTCGGCCTTGAGGCGCTCCTCGATCAGGTCGGCGCGCACACCGTGGCGCCAGACCTCGGCACCGGGGTCGGTCATCACCTCGGTTTTCAGGCCGATGCGCGTGGCCAGTTTCTGCCACAGGGCGGCAAAGTGGCCGGTTTCGTACATCAACACATGATCGCCGGCGCTCAGCGTGTTGACCAGCGCGGCCTCCCAGGCGCCGGTGCCGGAAGCCGGGTAAATGATGACGGGCTGTCTGGTCTGGAAAATCTTCCTGATGTCGGCCAGCACCTTCAGGCCCAGCGCGCCGAACTCGGGGCCGCGGTGGTCGATGGTGGGCAGGCTCATGGCGCGCAAAATGCGGTCCGGCACCGGCGACGGCCCGGGGATCTGCAGGAAGTGGCGGCCGGTGGGGTGAAAGTCAAGCGTCAGCATATTTCAGGTGCTCCATGAATAACCATCATTTTTTGCATACAAAATTCATTTGTCAACCGCTTTATCCCTATATTTCAATTTGACACGTCTTCTTTTTGCATACAAAATTTGCCCATGACTGCTGAAATCATTGCCATCCCGCGTGCCGCCCTGCATGAGCAGGTGGCGCACCGCCTGCGCCAGATGCTGGTCGAAAACCGCATCGCACCGGGCGCCAAGCTCAATGAGCGCGAGCTCGCGGAAGTGCTCAACGTGTCACGCACACCCCTGCGCGAAGCCATCAAGATGCTGGCCGCCGAGGGCCTGGTGGAGCTGCTGCCCAATCGCGGCGCAATTGCGGTGGAGTTGACCGAAGACGACGTGCTCCACACCTTTGAAGTCATGGCCGGCCTGGAAGCGCAGTCGGGCGAGCTGGCGGCCCAGCGCATCACCGATGCCGAGCTGGCCGAGATCAAGGCCATGCATTACGAGATGATGGCCGCCTACACCCGACGCGACCTGCCCGCCTACTACCGCCTCAATGCCGCCATTCATGCGGCCATCAATGCCGCCGCCAAAAATCCGGTGCTCACGGCCACCTACAAGCAGGTCAATGCGCGCCTGCAGGCCCTGCGCTTTCGCTCCAACCAGGACGGCGACAAATGGCGCGCCGCCGTGAAAGAACATGAAACGATGATTGAAGCGCTCAGTGCGCGCGACCCGGTCGCCATGCGTACCGTGCTGGCCAGCCACCTCGGCAACAAGCTCAGCGTGGTCATCGAACAACTGCGCGCGGCCCAATCGGCGCGCCAGACACCTGCCAAGGCATGAACGCCCCATGAACGCTCTATGAACGCCCCCTTGCCCCTGAAAGTCACGCAGGAAACTGCGGCACACGCTTACGACAACGTCGCCCGCATCAGCAACGAAGTGGCCGGCCGGCTGGCCGCCAGGCTCGCCAGTGAAACCCGTGGCGAGGTGCTTTTTTCCGCCGCAGACCGCGGCCGCTACGCCACCGATGCGTCGATTTACCAGGTGATGCCGGTCGGCGTTTTTGTGCCGCGCAGCGCGCCCGACGTCAAGACCGCGCTCGACATCTGCCGCGACATGGGTGTGCCGATCGTGCCGCGCGGCGGCGGCACCAGCCAGTGTGGCCAGACCGTGGGCGCCGGCCTCGTGATCGACCATGCGAAACACATACGCAACATCATCGATGTGGATGTGGACAAGCGCACCGCCGAGGTCGAACCCGGCATCGTGCTGGACCACCTGAACGCCGCGCTGAAAAAGCACGGCCTCTGGTACCCGGTCGACGTCTCCACCAGCGCGCAGGCCACGCTGGGCGGCATGGCCGGCAACAACTCCTGCGGCAGCCGCAGCATTGCCTACGGCAACATGGTGCACAACGTGCTGGCAGCGCAGGCCTGGACCTCGGACAGCCAGTTGCTGCAGCTGGGGCCCTACGCCGCCAGCAGCGGCAAGGCACGTGAGCTGGGCAACCAGGTTCGCTCGCTGGCCGAGGAGCTGCACCCGGCCATCAACCGGATGTGGCCCAAGGTCATGCGCCGCGTGGGCGGCTACAACCTGGACATCTTCGACCCGCAGAGCGAGCGACCCTACACCAGCGACGGCTCGGTCAACCTGTCGCACCTGCTGATCGGCAGCGAAGGCACGCTGGCGCTGACCAAATCACTGACACTGAAACTGGCCGAACTGCCCAGGGCCAAGGTGCTGGGTGTGGTGAACTTTCCGACTTTTTACCGCGCCATGGATGCCGCGCAGCATATCGTCAAACTCGGCAACGGCAGCCTGACGGCCGTCGAGCTGGTAGACCGCACCATGATCGACCTGTCGCTGCAGAACCCGGCCTTTGCGCCGACCATACGCAGCGCGCTGATCGGCCAGCCTGCGGCCATTTTGCTGGTCGAGTTCTCAGGCGCCAGCAAGGCCGACCTGCTGCCCCACCTCAAGCGCCTGGGCGAGCTGATGGGCGATCTGCTGCTGCCCGACTCGGTCGTCGAGATGGTGGACGACGCCCCGCAGAAAAACCTGTGGGAGGTGCGCAAGGCCGGCCTCAACATCATGATGAGCCTCAAGGGTGACGGCAAGCCGGTGAGTTTCATCGAGGATTGCGCGGTGCCGCTGGAACACCTGGCCGAATACACCGACGCATTGACCGAGGTTTTCCGCAAATACGGCAGCAAGGGCACCTGGTACGCCCACGCCTCGGTCGGTACGCTGCATGTGCGGCCCATCCTCGACATGCGGCGCGAGGGCGCACCCAAGATGCGCGCGATTGCCGAGGAAGCGTCCGAGCTGGTGCGCAAGTTCAAGGGCGCCTACAGCGGCGAACATGGCGACGGCCTGTGCCGCGGCGAGTGGATCCAGTGGCAGTTCGGCCCGCAAATCAATGCGGCATTTGCGGCCATCAAGCAGGCCATGGACCCGATCAATCTGCTGAGCCCGGGCCGCATGGTCAACCCGCCGAAGATGGACGATACGCGGCTGATGCGTTTTGCGCCCGGCTACAAGGTCATCCCGATCCAGACAGCACTCGATTGGCGCGCCTGGGACGTGCAGAACGACCCGGTCACCGAGCTGACCAGCGCTCCGGGCAGCGGCGGCGATCCGGCCCAGGGCCTGGCCAAGGCCGTGGAGATGTGCAACAACAACGGCCACTGCCGCAAGTTCGACGCCGGCACCATGTGCCCCAGCTACCGCGTCACGCGCGACGAACAACACCTGACCCGCGGCCGCGCCAACACCCTGCGCCTGGCGCTGTCGGGGCAACTCGAGGGCATGAATGCCGCCGAGGCCTTCACCAGCGAAGCGGTCAAGGACGCTCTGGACCTGTGCGTGGGCTGCAAGGGCTGCAAGCGCGACTGCCCGACCGGCGTGGACATGGCCAAGATGAAAGTGGAGTTTCTGCACCACTACAAGGCCAGGCATGGCTACACGCTCAAGGACAAGCTGGTCGCGCGCCTGCCCGACTACGCGCACTGGGCCAGCCGCCTGGCGCCGCTGCTGAACCTGCGCGACAGGATTCCCGGCCTGGCCACGCTCAGCGAGAAGTTCACCGGTTTTTCGGCCAAGCGCGGCTTGCCGCAGTGGAAGAGGCGCACCTTTTTCAACCGTCCCCCGGTGAGCGCCACGCGCGAGGAGGTGCTGGCCGCCAGCAAACCGGTGGTGCTGTTTGTCGACACCTTCAATGGCCACTTCGAGTCGGACAATGCGGCTTCTGCATTAAAAGTGCTGCAAGCCGCCGGGTACACGGCGCATGTAGCTATCAAAAAAGTAGCGGATGGAAAACACCTGTGCTGCGGCCGGACCTACCTGGCCAGCGGCATGGTCGATGAAGCGAAGGCCAAGGCCAGGGAGCTGGTCGCCGCGCTGCTGCCCTTTGCCGAACGCGGCATCGCCATCGTCGGGCTGGAGCCGTCCTGCCTGCTGACGATGCGCGACGAGATGCTGGTGATGGGCCTGGGTGAAGCGGCGCAAACCATCAGTGGCCAGGCCCTGCTGTTCGAGGAATTTCTGGCGCGCGAGGCGGCTGCCGGCAAGCTCGACCAGCTCAAAGCCAGGCTGCAGCCGGTGGAGCAGGCCATCCTGCTGCACGGCCATTGCCACCAGAAAGCGTTCGGCGCGGTCAGCCCTATCATCGATGTGCTCAAGCTCATTCCCGGCGCAAAGCCCGAGCTGATCGAGTCCAGTTGCTGCGGCATGGCCGGCAGCTTTGGCTACGAGGCCAGCCATTACGAGGTGTCCATGCAGATGGCGGAACTGAGCCTGCTGCCCGCCGTGCGCCAGCAGCCCGATGCCATCGTTGTTGCCGACGGCACCAGTTGCCGGCACCAGATCCGCGACGGCGCGCAGCGCGAAGCCATTCACGTGGCGGTGTTGATGGCGCAGCAGTTGCGGTCCTGACGAGGCTTCGGGGCACGGCCCGGCCGGAGTACAGTGGCGGCGATGCGCACCCCTGACATTCTGACCCTCACCATGAACCCTGCCCTGGACGTGTCGACGTCCACGGACAAGGTCACCGACACACACAAGCTGCGCTGCGCCGCCGCGCAATACCATCCCGGCGGCGGCGGTATCAACGTGGCCCGTGTCCTGCAGCGCCTGGGCAGCCATTGCCTGGCGCTGTACCCGGCCGGCGGCATGAACGGGCAAAGGCTGCGCCAGTTGCTGGACCAGGAGCAGGTGTCCAGCCAGTGCGTGGCCATCGCCGGCGAGACGCGCGAGAGTTTTCATGTCCACGAAACGACCAGCGGGCGGGACTTCCGTTTTGTCCTGCCCGGCCCTGCCCTGAACCCGACCGAGTCGCAGGCCTGCCTCGATGTGGTCAGCGCGCTCGCGGTGCCGCCGCCTTATGTGGTGGCCAGCGGCAGCCTGCCGCCCGGCGTGCCGGCTGACTTCTATGCGCAACTCACGCGCCTGGCGCGCGCGCGCGGCAGCCGCGTGGTGCTGGACAGCTCGGGCCCGGCACTCGCAGCGGCGCTGGCCGAAGGCGTGCACCTGATCAAGCCCAGCCTGCGCGAACTGCGCGAACTGACCGGCCTGCCGCTGGAGACCGAGACGCAGCGGCTGGCCGCGGCCCGCACCATCATCACCGCCGGGCAGGCGCAGATCGTCGCGCTGTCGCTCGGCGAGGAAGGCGCCCTGCTGGTTACGGCGGAGCAGGCGCTGCGGGCCGGCGCCGTGCCTGTCGAGGTGGCCAGCACCATAGGCGCGGGCGACAGCTTTGTCGGCGGTCTGGTCTGGGCACTGAGTCGGCAGACCGATCTGGCGCAGGCTTTTCGCTACGCCATGGGGTCCGCCGCAGCCGCCCTGTTGTCGGCTGGCACCGCGCTGTGCCAACCGGCCGATGTGGAACGCCTTGCCAGGGAAGTGATCGTCACACAGGCCGGCGCTTGATCTGGCGCAAGGTGGCGGCGGCGACCGGCGTCTACCGTAGGAAAGCGCTGAACAAGTCCCCTGCGGCGCGCGATCAGCCGGGCTCGGGCGGTCTGCGGCGTTGAATTTCTTGCCAATAGCCAGCTATTGGCTGCGAAATCCGCCTTGCATTCCATCCCGATCCGGCTGCCGCGCCTCCGCAAGAACTTATTCAGCGCTTCCGTAGGCGAAAAACAGGCACAGGAGACGGCGCACGCGTCCGCAATCATGACAACACCTTACATACGCTGGTTTTCGGACTTGGGCATCACCGATGTTCCCCTGGTGGGCGGCAAGAATGCCTCGCTGGGCGAAATGGTGCGAGAGCTAGTCGCGCAGGGCGTGCGGGTGCCCAATGGTTTTGCCGTCACGGCGCAGGCCTACCGTTATGTGCTGGCGCAGTCCGGCGCCCTGCCGCGCCTGCATGAGGCCCTGGACGGCCTGGACGTGCAGGATGTTGATGACCTCGCGCGCCGTGCGCAGCAGGCGCGCGAGATCATCCACAGCGCCGTGCTGCCCGACGATCTTGTGGCGGAAATCGCCGCCGCGCATGAGCGCCTGCAGGCCGAATATGGTGAGCAGCTGACCATGGCGGTGCGCAGCTCGGCCACCGCCGAAGACCTGCCCACCGCCAGCTTTGCCGGCCAGCACGATACTTTCCTCAACGTGGCCGGCCTGGCCAGCCTGCTCGAAGCGGTCCGTCGGTGTTTTGCCAGCCTGTTTAATGATCGTGCCATCGCCTACCGCGTTGAAAACGCCATCGATCATTTCAGTGTCCTGCAATCGGTCGGCGTGATGAAGATGGTGCGATCGGATCGCGCCTCCAGTGGCGTCATCTTTTCGATCGACACCGAAACCGGCTTTCGCGACGTCGTGTTCATCACCGGCGCCTGGGGCCTGGGCGAAAACGTGGTGCAGGGCACGGTCGACCCGGATGAGTTCTATGTGTTCAAGCCCACGCTGAAGCAGGGACACCGCGCGGTGCTCAGGCGCAAGCTCGGCGGCAAGGAAATCCGCATGGTCTACACGCAGGCCGGGGGCAGCGAGACCACGCACAACCTGCCGACGCCGCCGGAGGACCAGACTCGTTATTGCATCAGCGACGAGGAGGTGCTGGAACTGGCCGATGCCACCGTCCGCATCGAGGACCATTACAGCCGCAAGGCCGGGCATGCCATGCCGATGGACATCGAATGGGCCAGGGACGGCATCGACGGCAAGCTCTACATCCTGCAGGCGCGGCCAGAAACCGTGGCCTCGCGCAAGATACCCGGCACGGTGGACACCTGGCGGCTGGACGCGAAGGGCAAGCTCTGCATCAGCGGCCGTGCCGTGGGCGGCGCCATCACCACCGGGCGCGCGCGCGTGATCAACGACATCAGCGAGCTCAACCAGTTCCAGCCCGGCGAGGTGCTGGTCGCGGACACCACCATGCCGGACTGGGGCACGGTGCTGAAGATCGCCTCTGCCGTCGTGACCAACCGCGGTGGACGCACCTGCCATGCGGCCATCGTGGCGCGCGAGATGGGCATTCCGGCCGTGGTCGGCTGCGGCCATGCGACCACCGCCATCCGCACCGGCGACGAGATCACGGTGTCCTGTGCCGAAGGCAGTGAAGGCCGGGTCTATGCCGGCCTGCTGCCGTTCACCAAGCGCAGCATCGACGTGGCCGGCCTGGCGCGGCCGCAGACACACCTGATGGTCAACATCGCCAACCCCGACACGGCCTTCCAGACCGCGCTGCTGCCCAATGACGGCGTGGGACTGGCGCGCATGGAGTTCATCGTTGCCGAACACATACGCGCTCACCCGATGGCGCTGGTGCATCCGGAGAAAGTCGAAGACGCGGCGGTGCGCGAGGAGATCGCCCGTCTCACGCGTTCGTATGCCAGGCCGGCCGACTACTTCGTGCGCCAGCTGTCCGAAGGTGTGGCCACCATCGCCGCGGCCTTCTACCCCAAGCCGGTGATCGTGCGCATGTCCGACTTCAAGACCAACGAATACGCCAGCCTGCTCGGCGGGCGCTGGTTCGAGCCGGACGAGGCCAACCCCATGATCGGTTTTCGCGGTGCCTCGCGCTACGCACACCCGGCCTATGCCGAGGGTTTTGCCCTCGAATGCGCGGCGATGAAACGCGTGCGCGACGAGATGGGCTTGGTCAACGTCAAGCTGATGATCCCGTTTTGCCGCCGCGTCGAGGAGGGCGAGCGTGTACTGCAGGCCATGGCAACACACGGACTGACGCGCGGCGTCAATGGCCTGGAGATCTACGTGATGTGCGAGATCCCCAACAACGTGATCCAGATCGATGCCTTTGCCCGCCTGTTCGACGGCTTCTCCATTGGCTCCAACGACCTGACGCAGCTGGTGCTGGGCGTGGACCGCGACTCGGACATCGTGGCCTTCGACTTCGACGAACGCGACCCCGGCGTCAAGGAGATGATTCGCCAGACAATTGAAGGCGCGCACCGCAACCAGCGCCACGTGGGCATCTGCGGCCAGGCGCCCTCGGACTATCCCGAGATCGCGCAATACCTGGTGGAACTCGGCATCGACGCCATGAGCGTCACGCCCGATACGCTGCTGAAAATCACGGTTGACGTGCTGGCCGTGGAAGCGCGGCTGGGGCGTGCACCGCGCAGCGCGGCGCAGTCCTCTTCCACACCAACCACCCTATCCACTGCAGCCGGGAGCCTGTCATGAGCCAGACCATTTCGTCATTGATGCACCACGAGGTGACCCAGGTCGGTCCCGACGACACACTGCAGGCCGTCGAGGCGAAGCTGGTGGCCCAAGGCCTGTCGTGGGTGCCGGTGATCGACGCCAGCGGCGTGGTGATGGGCGTGATCAGCAGCGCCGACCTGATACGCGCGCATGCCGAGGGTAAAACCGCCCCCAAGGTCAGCGCGTGGCAGCTGTGCACCTACAAGCCGGTCACCGTGCGCCCGGACGCCCCACTCAGCGAGGTGGCCAGGCTGATGACGGAGGGCCACATCCACCACGTGGTGGTGGCCGAGGGCAATGTCATCCGGGGTGTCGTGTCGTCGCTCGACTTCGTGCGCACCTTCGTGACCTGACGGCCTGACGGCCGCACCGCCGCTTGCGGCCGCCCCCGGAACCGCGCCCGGTCTCAGCCCGCGGCTGGCACCGTTATTGCGTCAGAATACCCACCTTTGCTTTTACCTTCGAACCGGAGTCTTCCATGGTCAGCTCAACAAGCCGGCGTGTCCTGAACACGCTGCGCAATACCGTCGCCGTCGGCACCCTTCTGCTCGCGGGCATCGCGCAGGCTCAAACCGGCACCATCCGCCTGCTGGTCGGTTTTCCGGCCGGTGGCGGCACCGACGTGATCGCGCGCACGCTGGCCGACAAACTCAAGGACCAGCTGGGCCACAACGTGATTGTCGAGAACCGCGCCGGTGCCGGCGGGCAGATTGCGGCCCAGGCCCTGAAGGCGGCGCCGGCGGACGGCACGACTTTTTTCCTCTCGCACGACCACACGATTTCCATCCTGCCGCTGGTGACCAGAAATCCCGGCTTTGACCCGGCGAAGGATTTTGTCGCGGTGGCCGGTTTCGCCACATTTGTGAATGCCTTCGCCGTGTCGGGCGGCACCCCCGCCGCCTCCATGAACGAGTACGTGGCCTGGGTGCGCACGCAGGGCGGCAAAGGCAACGTAGGTGTGCCCGCACCCGCCTCGGTGCCCGAGTTCCTGGTCAAGCTGATCGGCCAGAAGTACACGCTGGACCTGCAGGCCGCCCCTTACCGGGGCAGCGCCCCCATGATGGCCGACATGCTGGGCAACCAGATCGGTGCCGGCGTCGGCTCGGTCCCCGACTTCATCGAGAACCACAAGGCCGGCAAGATCCGTGTGGTGGCCGTGCTCGGCGGCAAGCGCCAGGCCGCCCTGCCCGATGTGCCGACCTTCGCCGAGCTGGGCCTGGCCGGGTTTGAAGACGTGCCCTATTACGGCATCTTTGCGCCGGCCGGCACACCGAAAGCCGCCATCGACCGCTTTGCCGAAGCCGTGTCCAGGGTCATCGCGATGCCCGACGTGCGCGACAGGCTTACGGCCATGGGCCTGAGCGTGGGCTACATGCCGCCGCAGCAACTCGCAGCGCGTGAACATGCCTACACGCAGACCTGGACACGCATCATCAAGGCCAGCGGATTTCAGGCGCAGTGACTGGGGTTCTGCGCCGGTTCTGGTGCGAAGACATGAGTCGAATCGGGCTTAGGACCTTATCGGTATTGCGCTGATAGCTATTGAATCTGTAGCATTTTCAGCATGGCGTTGTTGCTGTGGTCCGCACTGGACAGCAGGGCTTGACTCCCCACTCCCTCCCCCCGCCCCTCCCTCGCCCCGCTGGGCGATGGCGGGGAGCTCCATTTGGCCGCGTGTGCTGCGCCCTCGTGCAAACATGACGGCTGCTTGACTCCGTCCTGACGCGCTGCGCGCGCCAGGACTCCCCGCACCCGGACCCGTATTTGTTCCCCCACCCGTCGGGCTGGGCCGAGGAGCGCAGCCGAAAGCGGATCAGGGCGAGCGATTGTCTGAGCGTAGCGAGTTCGAGCTCGACCCCGCTTTCGGCGAGCACCGCAGGTTGCCCGCAGCGAAGCGAAGGGACCCAGACCATCGGGTCGCCTTTTCTTTTGCTTACTTTTCTTTTGGCGACGCAAAAGAAAAGTGAGTTGCCGCCGGGCAACCCCCGGCTTGCAGGCAAACTGCAGCGCTTCAAAAAAATGAGTAGTAGGCAAACATGGATCCCGGATCAAGTCCGGGATGACAAGCGGAGGAGCGACAGCACCCCACACCTTCCCCGCCCTTGTTGCCGCTGGCAAACCAGCAAAGCTCAAACAAGGTCCGTAGAAGGTAAGCCCTGAGGCTGCGCAGCCACCCGCGGCAAGCGCGCCTGCAAGCGCTCCACCTTCCACCAGCCCGGAAACAGCTCACGCACCTGCGCCTGCGCATAACGGTCGTCAATCAGGTACACCACGCCCTGGTCGGACTCGGTGCGGATCACCCGGCCCGCGGCCTGCACCACCTTTTGCAGGCCCGGGTACAGGTAGGTGTAGTCGTAACCCTTGCCGAAGCTGGCCTCCATGCGGTGGCGGATCTGCTCCGTCACGGGATTGATCTGCGGCAGCCCCAGCGTGGCGATGAAGGCGCCGATCAGGCGTTTGCCCGGCAGGTCGATGCCCTCGGCAAACGCGCCCCCGAGCACGGCAAAACCGATGCCACGCGTCTCGGTCGTGAAGCGTTCGAGAAAGCCGCGCTTGGCGCTTTCCTCCATGCCGCGCGACTGCTCCCAGACCGGAATGGCCGGGTAACGCGCCTTGAACAACTCGGCCAGTTGCTGCAGGTAGTCGAAGCTGCTGACAAAACTCAGGTAGTTGCCGGGCGCCGCCGCGTATTGCCGGGCCATCAGCTCGACCATGGGTGACAGCGAATGCCCGCGATGCTGGAAACGCGTGGACACGTCGTCCACCACCTGCACCGACAACTGCTCGGCCCGGAACGGCGAGGCCACATCGATCCAGACCGTGTCCTCGGGCAGGCCCAGCATGTCGCCGTAGTAGTGCGCCGGGCTCAGAGTGGCAGAGAACAGCGCCGCCGAACGTGCCGCCGCAAACCGCTGCGACAGAAAACCCGCCGGCACGACGTTTCGCAGGCACAACACGGCGCCGCCCCCACTGCCCGCGACATCGGTGATGTCGAACAGCGAATGGGTGTCGAGCAGCTCGGCCATGCGCGAGAAATGCAGCACCTCGAAGAAAAAGTCCTGCAGGCTGGCGGCTATGCCGGCCGGGTGATCGGCCAGGTGGTCCAGGATGGCGCTTGCCGTCTGCTGCAGCGCGCCGCGAAAGGCCTGCGGCACCTCGTCGTACACCTGGTAGGCCTCGGCCTGGTCCTGGTGCAACTCGTACCAGCTGCGCTGGAGGCGGTCCAGCACACGTTTGATGGCCACCGGCGCACCCTGCCGCGCCAGCGCGAGGCGTGCCGGGTCCAGCTCGGCCGAATACATCTTGCGCGCGCGCTCGACCAGGTTGTGCGCTTCGTCGACCAGCACGCTGACGCGCCACTGGTTGGCCAGCGTCTGCGCGTACAGCATGGCGTTGATGTCGAAGTAGTAGTTGTAGTCGCCGATGACCACATCGCTCCAGTGCAGCAGGTCCTGGCCGAGGTAATACGGGCAGACCCCGTGCGCCAGCGCCACCTCGCGCAGTGCGCCCTTGTCGAGCGGGCCGGCCACAGCCACGGCAGCACGCCGCGCGGCCGGCAGGCGGTCGTAAAAACCCTTGGCCAGCGGGCAGGCGTCGCCGTGGCAGGCCTTGTCCGGGTGTTCGCAGGCCTTGCCCTTGGCCACCAGTTCCAGCACACGCAGCGGCAGTGCCGGCGCGCTGCGCTGGATGCGGGCCACGGCGTCCAGCGCCAGCTGGCGGCCCGGCGTCTTGGCCGCCAGGAAAAACACCTTGTCGAGCTGCTGCGTCGGGCAGGCCTTGAGCAGCGGAAACAGCGTGCCCACGGTTTTGCCGATGCCGGTGGGCGCCTGCGCCATCAGGCAGCGGCCGCTGCTGGCCGACTTGTAGACGGCTTCGGCGAGGTCGCGCTGGCCGGGGCGAAAACTCTCGTGCGGAAACGTCAGGGTCTGCAGCGCCTCGTTGCGCGCGGCGCGGTGGGCCATCTCCTGGCGGGCCCAGTCGAGGAAATGGTCGCACTGTTCTTCAAAGAATACTTCCAGCTCGGCGGCACTGAAGGCTTCGGTCAGCAGGGTTTCGTCCTGCGTGGCGATGTTGAAATACACCAGCGCCAGCTTGACCTGGGCCAAGCCTTCCTTCTGGCAGAGCAGGTGACCGTAGACCTTGAGCTGCGCCCAGTGCAGATGCCGGTGGTTGGCGCGCATGGCCTCCAGGTCACCGCGGAAGGTCTTGACTTCTTCGAGCTGGCCGAGTTCGGGGTCGTAGCCGTCGGCGCGGCCACGCACCAGCAAGTCCTTGTAGACGCCGCTCAGGCTGACTTCGGTCTGGTAGTGCGCCGGCCGGCGCATCGCCACCATGCGGTGGCCCGCCATGCCTTCGAGGGCCGACGGCGAGGGCGTGAAGCGCACATCGAGGTCGCCGAGTTTGGCCGTGAATTCACACAGCGCACGCACGGCGACAACGTAGGGCTTGTCCTTGTCGATGGCGGTCGTCATGGAAGGCGTAGCGGGTGGGGTCTCAAGGCTGTATGAATAAGGCTCTGTTCGCGTTATGTATTGATTAGCTGTCGGCCCAGTCCCGAAATCACGAAGTGCTCGGGTTTCAAGTCGCCCTTGTACCACTCGGAAACTCGCATCCACGCGAGGTAGTTGGGCAGGTATTTAGTGGCTACGCCCCGCAGGCCGCGCGTCAGCCAGGACTGAAGCCGCTCGTGGTAGCTGTTGACCGTCTGGACGTGGTACACGCCCTCGACGACTCTCCCGCCGTAGCCCACGGCAATCGACTTCGACGTCACCCCCAGAGCCTTGGCGGCGCCTCGCAGGGCGCCGCTGCCATCCGTGCACAGCAACGTGTCGGGCCCGACTGACCCGCGCAGCGCCTCAGTGGCCTGCGGGATTGTCATGGACGTGAGGACCTGGTCCACGACATGGGGCTGGCCGCGCAGGCGGCCGACCAGCACCGGGATGAGGTCCCGCGGCAGCCCCTTGGCTTTGACTGCCTTACCGCCCCTGTGTCGCGCCGGCCGGGTCAGGTGACGGCTACCCTTCTGGGACTCGCGGACGTAGGTCTCGTCGGCCTCCAGCAGCCCCGCCACATGCCTGGGCTGGTGGCTCACGACCTCCTGCAGGAAGCGGTGCCGCATCCGGAAGGCGGTGCTCACGGCAACCCCCATCTCCGCGGCCGCGGCCCGAATGGACAGGCCTTGGGCCAGGCATTCGCCGTACTGGAAAAAGCGTTCTTTACCCCGCAGCCGCGACAGCGGCGTGTTCGTGGCGGCGTTGAAGGTCCGGGAACAGGCGGTGCACAGGTACCGCTGCAGGCCCCGGCTGTGGCCGTTCTTGGTGAACTTGAAACTGGTGCAGTGAGGGCACCCCAGCCCCTCGCCGGCGGCCTCCAGGGCGCGCAGCGCCTGGGTCCGCTGGTGCTGCGCCTCAATCGCCCCACGCAGCTCGTCGAGCTGCCGGGCGGTGAGCCCGGTCAGTCCGTCCAGCAGGCTCTTGAACTGGTCACTACGCATTTCGCCTTCCCCTCTCAAATTAGGCGAATCTTAGCTCAAACCAATACGTAACGCGAACAGAGCCATGAATAACCAGTATTGTAGCCAGCCCCCGCAGGGGATGGCGCCGCGGACGTGTGGCGCCCTGGACGCGCACCTTCGGGAACTACTTCGAGTTCCAGAACTTCTGCATCTCGACAAACAAAAAGGACGCCGTCCAGGTGATCAGCACCAGGCCGGTCAAGGACTCGATGCCCGTCAGGAAGCGCAGGTCACCGGTGGGCTGGATGTCGCCGAAACCCAGCGTGGTGAAGGTCGTGAAGGAAAAATACACGCAGTCCATCAGGCTGCCGTTGAAGTTGCCCGTCAGGCCACCCCAGGACTGGGCGTGGTGCATGAAATAGTAGGCGAAGGCAAACACCCAGACCTCCACCGCGTGAGCCAGCAGCGCACCGCCGACGCCCAGCAGAATGCGCAGGCGATGCCGGATCTTCACCCGGGCGAGCAGCAGGGTCAGCCGCAACAGGCACTCGTAGTGGATGATCACGGCGATGGAAACGACGGCAATATTGGCCAGCACCACTATGAGCACGGTTACCCTTCGGACGCTTGTTTGAAAAAAAAGGCGGCCTTCCCCATCTGCGCGCGGGAAGGCGGTGTACCGCAACTATAAGCGCGCACCGCGCACCTGTCAGGCAACGCCCCCGGGCGCGGGTGCGATCAATGCATCCAGCACCCCCGCGTCGAAATGCCCCCCGATGTAGTCGGCCAGCCCCTCGAACACCGACTCCAGCGTCGGCGTGCTGGCCCCGAACAGCGCGTGCAACACGGCAGGGTCCTCAAACAGGCCGTGCAGGTAGACGCCCAGTACATGGCCGCTGCCGTTTTGCCAGGCCAGCCCAGCGGGCAGCACGGCGTGCGCCACATCGCCGGCCGCGGCCATGGCGCTGTGCGGCGCGGTCTGTCCGTGATGGATTTCGTAGCCCTGCACCTCCACACCCGACAAGGCCGCCCAGGGCCCGGCAACCGACGCAAAACGCGCCCGCCGGTGCTGCACGGTCTTGTCGGTTTCAAACAGCGTGACCACCGGCAGCAGTCCCAGGCCGGGTCCGTTGCCGTCGATGCCGTGCGGATCGATCAGCGCTTCGCCCAGCATCTGCAGTCCGCCGCAAATGCCGAGCACCGCCCCGCCGCGCCCGGCGTGCGCGGCAATCGCACTGTCCAGCCCCTGATCGCGCAGCCAGGCCAGGTCGCCACTGGTGTGTTTGGAGCCGGGCAGGATGATCCAGTCGGAGGCCGCAAGACCCGCCAGCTCGCCCGGACTGCGCACCCACTTCAGGTGGATGCCCGGCACATTCTTGAGCGGCTGGAATTCGTCGAGGTTGCTGATGCGCGGGTAGGCAATCACCGCCACCGTTCGGGTCACGCGGCCGGTGGCCTGGCTTCTGTCGTCGAAGACACCGTCTTCCTCGGGCAGGCCGTGTTGCCACCACATCGGCAAGGTCGCCACCGTGGGCACGCCGGTCAGGTCCTGCAGCATCTGCGGGCCGGGGGCGAGCAGGCTGGCGTCGCCGCGGAACTTGTTGAGCACGAACCCCCTGATCAGCCGACGCTCCGCTTCGTCGAGCATGGCCCAGGTGCCGTACAGGTGTGCAAAGGCGCCGCCGCGGTCGATGTCGGTGACCAGCAGGCAGGCCGCGTTCGCGTGTTGCGCGACGCGCATGTTGACGATGTCGCTGTCTTTGAGGTTGATCTCGGCCGGTGAGCCCGCGCCTTCGATCACGACGACGTCGTTTTCTTCCAGCAGCTCGTCGAGTGCCTGCGCGATCACCGGCCAGACCGAGGCGCTCCGGCCGCGCCAGGCCATGCGCGAGAGTTCGGCGTTGACCTGGCCCATCAGGACCACCTGGCTGTGCGTGTCTTTCTCGGGCTTGAGCAGCAGCGGGTTCATGCGGACTTCAGGTACAGCTTTTGCCGCCAGCGATTGAAAATATTGCGCGCTGCCGATCTCGCCACCGGCAACCACCCTGGCGTTGTTGCTCATGTTCTGCGCCTTGAAGGGCGCGACCTTGAGGCCCTGTCTGGCGTAGTAGCGGCACAGCGCGGTGGTCAGCCAGCTTTTGCCGGCACCGCTGGTGGTACCCAAAACCATCACGCTTCTGGCCGTCATGTTGCTTTCCTGATGATGTGTTGCCACGCATTGTGCAATGCGTCCTGCGCCTCCGGCGCCAACACGCCCATGCGTACCTGCCCCGGCAAACCGAAGGACGTGGTGTCGCGCAGCTTGATGCCCTGCCCCCGCAGTTCGCCCAATAACTGCGCCAGACGCATACCCTGCGGCAGTTGCGGTCGCGCGCAGAAAAAATTCGCGGCGCTGGGCAGACAAGTCCATCCCATCACCTCGCACTGCGCGATCTGCAAGGCTTTCCATTCGCGCAGCGTGGCTAGGCTGGCGGCCAGCCAGGCCTGCACCTCGGGCGATGTCCAGGCCTGCAACATGGCCACGCCATGCGCACCGACCAGCCATGACGGCGCCAGCTGGTCGAGCTGCACCACAACATCGCCGGCATCGGGTGGCGCGATCACATAGGCAGCGCGCACGCCGGTCAGGCCCAGCGCCTTGTTCGGTGTCCAGAGTTGCCAGAAATTTTGCAGTGCCGCGTCGGACAGCGCCAGGGTGCCTTCAAGCCGCAGCGGTTCGTAGGCGCGGTCCAGCACACACAATGCCGACGGATCGACCAGTTGATCAAGGGCTGGATGCGCCGCCCCCAGCGGGCTGGAGGGGTCACAGGCCCAGCGCAGTTGCGCCTGCGCCGGCCGCGCCACCACCGGCAGCTTCCACGCCTGCGCCGCCTGCGCGTAGTCGCCATAACTGTGTGGCGGCAACCAGACCGCCGCGGCGCCGCGCTGCACCGCCAGCGCGGTGATGCGGAAGATGAACTCGCTGGCGCTGCCGGCCAGCAGCACACGCTGCGCGTCCACGCCGTGGAAGGCGGCAAGCCGGCGGCGCAAGGCGGCATACCCGGCATCGGGATAGCGGCTTGCGTCGGCCTGCTGCACCGCCGCCAGCGCCGCCGGGCAGGGTCCACACGCATGGCTGTTGGTCGAAAAATCAAACAGCGGCACACCGGCCGCGTCGGGGCCGCCATGCACCCGCGTGAAAGCCGACGCGCCGTGACTCATGGGGCCAGCGTCCATGCCAGTCCAATCGCTATAAAAAGGATAGCTGTTTTCGCAGACAACACAAGGGCAAATACCGTTTTTGATGCATAACGCTGGGCCAGAGCCGTATCGTCGGGCCGGGGCAGCCGTCCCGCCGCGTTGAGCGTGTAGATGCCAGGCTTGCGCAGGCTGACCCCCAGGGCCAGGGCCATGGCCGCCATCGGCCAGCCACTGTTGGGCGACGGCGTCTTCGCGGCTTCCCGGCGCAGCGCACCGGGCGGCAGGCCGCGCGCCACCCCGGCCAGCAGCCAGGCCGTCAGGCGCGCCGGCAGCCAGGACAAGACGTCGTCGGCACGCGCTGCCCACTTGCCGGCCCATTCCCAATGCCGGCTGCGATGTATGCCGCGGTAGCCCCACATCGCATCGGCGGTGTTGGCGAAACGGTAGATGGCGGCGCCGGGCAGGCCGAAAAGCACAAACCAGAAAATCGGCGCGACCACCGAGTCGTTGAGGTTTTCGGCGAGTGATTCGATCGCGCTTTCCCGCACCTCGCTTTCGCTGAGCAGCACGGTGTCGCGGCTGACCAGCCAGGACAGGCGCTCGCGCCCGGCCGCCAGCGATTGCTGCAGCGCGGCCTCGACCGCGCCGACCTCGTCGTGCAGCATACGCCAGGACAGCAGGGTCTTGAGCACCCAGCCCATCAGCAGCAGCATCAGCAAGGCGGCCAGCGCTGTCTCCGGCCCGGGCGCCGCAATCAGGCGGGCGACCTGCGCAAAGGCCAGCGCCTGCAGCCCCCAGGCCAGTGCGCCCACCACCCCCACGCCCAGCCACCAGACCAGGGCACCGGACACAAAGGCCGGCGCCGGCGACCAGGAAGAAACGATAGGTCCGCACACCTCGAGGTAACGCCCCATGGCCACCACCGGGTGCCAGGCGGCGCGCGGCTCGCCCCAGCGCCAGTCGATGGCCAGCGCCAGCCCCAGTGCGAGCAGCAGGCAGCTGGTCTGCGCGATCAGAGACATCACATTTTGCAAGAGGGGGGACAAAACCCACAACATCAGTCAGCGGTGTCGAAGATGCCGGGAAATCGTAGCGAGCAGCCCAAGGTCGCGCTGAGGACCGGAGCCGTACAAACGTACGGTGAGGACCGCAAGTGCGAGATTGGGTTGCGCAGTAGATTGACGGGCATCTTCAGTCTTCGATGCCGCGCTGCGCGGGAATACCGGCCTTGAACGCATGTTTGACCAGGCTCATCTCGGTCACGGTGTCGGCCAGTTCGATGATTTCGGGCGGGCAGCGCCGGCCGGTGATGACCACATGCACGTCTTTCGGCCTGTCCTTCAGGGTCTGCAGCACATCGTCGAGTGGCATCCAGCCGTAGATCAGCGGGTAGGTCAGCTCGTCGAGCACCACCATGAAGTTGTCGCCGCTCAAAATGGCGGCTTTGGCTTTTTCCCAGCCCTGGCGCGCCAGCTGGGCCGAATGCTCCAGGTCCTGGCTTTTCCAGCTGAAGCCGTCACCCAGGCCTTCGATCGGAATGCCCAGTTGCTCGAACATGCGGTGCTCGCCGAAACGTGCGCTCGGCACTTTCATGAACTGGAAAATCTTCACGGACTTGCCATGCACATGGTGGCGGCCATGCGCGCGCAGCGCCAGGCCAAACGCGGCCGTGCTTTTGCCTTTGCCGTCGCCGGTGTTGACGATCAGCAGGCCGCGGCGTTCACCCTCGGGCTTGTCGTAGGGCTTGTCGGTCGGGGGTGTTTCAATGTGCATGGACGGTCTTCTCTTGGTTATATCTTCGGCACAGCCAGCCACTGGCCGGCCAGCTGGTGCACGGCGATGCGGTGATCAAACACTTTTTCGAGCGCGCGATGCGTGGCCGCGTCGCCGCAGGCGCCCTGGTGAACGATGCGGCCCTGGTCCATGAGCACCAGCTCATCGGCCTGCAGCGCAAACGAGATTTCATGCAGCACGCTGATGACGGTTTTGCCGTCGGCCACCAGCGCACGCACCATCAGCAGCCAGTCGGTCTGGTGCGGCGGGTCGAGGTTGGCCAGCGGCTCGTCCATCAGCAGCACCTGGGCCTCCACCGCCAGCGCACGCGCGAGCAACACGCGCTGGCGCTCGCCGCCTGAGAGCTGGCCGAGGGCGCGGGCGCGCCAGTCCCAGGCCTGCGTGGCGCGCAGGGCTCGCTCGACGGCGGCATGGTCGGCGGCGCTGGGTGGCGCCAGCCAGGCCTGGTGCGGCAGGCGGCCCAGCATGGCCACGTCGTAAGCCGTCAGGTCGTCGGCCGAACTTTCGTTCTGGCCCAGCCAGGACAGTTGCTGCGCACGCTGGCGACCCCGCAGGCGGGCCAGCGGCTGGCCCAGCAAGGCGACTTCGCCATGGTGTGGCAGCAGGCCGGCCAGCACCTTGAGCAGGGTGGACTTGCCGGCGCCGTTGGGGCCGACGATGCTGGTCCAGCGCGCGGCCGGCAGCGCCAGCGAGATGTCGTGCAGGACCTCGACATGTCCGAGGCTGGCCCTGATGGCGCGGGCGTTTATAGCTACTGAATCCATAGCAACTGAAGAGCTGTTTGGCATCACAGCCCCGCCCCCCGTCCGGTGTGCCGGTGCATCAGCCAGAGCAGGTAGCCGCCGCCCAGCACCGCGGTCAGCACGCCCACCGGCAGTTCCTGCGGCGCCACCAGCCAGCGCGCCAGGATGTCGGCCGCCGTCAGCAGCACCGCGCCCATCAGGGCGGCCAGCACAATCAGCCGGCCGTGGGTGGTCTTGACAATGGAGCGCACCAGGTGCGGTGCGGCCAGGCCGACAAAGGCAATCAGCCCGGTCTGCGCCACGGCGGTTCCCGTGGCGAGCGCCAGCACCGCCACCAGCGCCACCCGCATCTGCGGCAGGCGCAGGCCCAGGCTTTGCGCGGTGGCTTCGCCCAGGGCCAGGCCGTCGAGCACATGACTCATCATCCAGGCGGCCAGCACGCTGAAGGCGAGCACCGCCGCCATCACGGCACAGGCGGTCCAGCCGACAAAACCGGTGCTGCCCAGCATGAAGGACTGCATGGCCTGCATGATCTCGGGCGTGAGCAGCAAAATCAGCGAGGTGAAGGCGCCCAGCACCACGCCGACAATCACGCCGGCCAGCAGCAGGCGCAGCGTGTGCTGCACACCCTTGGCCAGCAGCAGGGTCAGCAGCACGGCCAGCACGGCGCCGACAAAGGCCGCGCCGGTGAGCCCGATACGCGCGAGCCAGTGCATGGCCAGCGGCGACACGCCGAACAGCGCCATGGCGCTGGCCACCCCCAGCGAGGCCCCCGAAGCGCTGCCCAGCAAGTAGGGGTCGGCCAGGGGGTTGCGAAACAGGCCTTGCGCCACCGCGCCGGCCAGGCCCAGCAAGGCCCCGGCCAGCCAGGCCCCCACCGTGCGCGGCAGGCGGATCTCGCGCACGATCTGCAGGGCCTGTGCGTCATGCCACATGCTGCGCACACTCTCGACGCCGGTGCTGCCCACACTGACACCCAGCAGCAGCAGGGCCGCGCTGGCCAGCAGCAGGCCGATGGCCAGCCACAGGGCCTGGCGGTGCTGGCTGGGAAAACCCGGGCTCATGGTGCGCCCGGCGCCTTGTCTTCGAGGCAGCGGGCCATCAGGCGGGCCGCCTCGGCCATGCGCGGACCCGGACGCACGACCACGTCGGACTCGTCGACACCGAACGCGCAGATGCGCTGCTCCTTCACGGCCTTGATGCTGCCCCAGCCGGGATAAGACGCCATGCCCTGCATGCTGCGGTTGCCGGCCATGATCACGTCGGGGTTGGCGCGCACCACGAACTCGGGGTTGAGCCGCGGGAAGGGACCCAGCGACGCCGGCACAACGTTTTTGACACCGAGGCGCGTGAGCGTTTCGCCGATGAAGGAGGACTCGCCGGCGGCATAAGGCCCGCGGTTGACTTCAAAATACACCCGCGCGCGTTTGGCCCGGGGCGACAGCGACTGGACCGCCGCCTCGACGCTGGCGTCGATGGTGCGCCACAAGCGTGCGGCACCGGCTGCCTCGGGGATATCGAGCAGCACGCCGATTTTCCCGAGCACGCGGCGGACGTCGGCGTGGCTCTTGGGCTCCAGTGCGACCACCTTGATGCCCAGCGACTCCAGGCGCTGGCTGGCGCGTGATGACGTGGCCAGCAGCACCACGTCGGGCTTGAGCGCCACGATGCCTTCGATGTTGGGGTCCAGCCCGCCGCCCAGCACCGGCAGGCTGCGCACGCTGGCGGGGTAGTTCGAATACCGGTCCACACCGACCAGGCGCTGGCACTGATCCATCGCGCAGACACTTTCCGTCAGCGAAGGCAGCAGGCTGACGATGCGTTGCGGGCTTTGCGCAAAACTCACGCTGACACCCCGGTCGTCGGTCAGTTGCAGGGCGCGCGCGGGCACCACGGCGGCGCAAGCCGCCAGCAGCAGAAACAACAGCGCTTGCTTCATGGCGAACCCTTGAGCGCCAGCGGCAAACCGGCAGCCATCAGGGTGACGCGTTCACAGGCCTGCGCCACCTCCTGATTCAGCCGGCCCAGCGCATCGACAAAGGCGCGCACCTCGCGCCCGAGCGGAATCACACCCAGCCCGATCTCGTTGCCGACCAGCACCAGTGGCCCGGGGCAACTCTCGATTGCTTCCAAAAGCATAGCTACCGGCGCATGTGGGTATTGGGCTGCAGCCTTGTTTTCCTCTGAATTTTCGACAGGCATGAGCCAATTGGTCAGCCACAGCGTCAGGCAGTCCACCACCACCAGGGTTTGCGCGTTGCCGTGCGCCGTGATGGCCTGCGCGAGCTGCAGCGGCTCTTCGACCGTGGTCATGCCGGGTACCCGCTCGGCCCTGTCCTGCTGGTGGCGCGCGATGCGTTGACGCATCTCGTCGTCCCAGGGCTGGCCGGTGGCGATCAGCACCGCACGGTGCGCGGGTGACTGCGCAAGCCAGGCCTGCGCCAGCCTTTCGGCACGGCGCGACTTGCCGCTGCGCTGGCCGCCGAGGATCAGTTCGCTGCGAACCAGGGACAGCTTATTCATGGGTCGCGCTCCAGTCCATCACGATGCGGTGCAGCTGTTCCACCCCGTCGGTCAGCGCGGCCGGCCCGGGCTGCAGGATGTCGGCTGACTTGATCTCGAACAACTGGCCGTTTTTGACGGCGTTGACGTTTTCCCAACCAGGCCGCGCCGCGACTTTTTCGGGCCGGAACTTCTTGCCGCACCAGGAGCCGATGATGATGTCGGGGTTGCGCGCCACGATTTCGCCGCCGTCGGCAATGATGCGGTCCTTGCCCATGGCCATGCGCGCCAGTTCGGGAAAACAGTCGTCGCCACCGGCCACGCCCAGCAGTTCGGAAACCCAGGCGATGGCGCTGATGTGCGGCTCGTCCCACTCCTCAAAAAACACGCGGGGCCGGCGCTTGAGGCCGGCCGCAGCCCGGGCGATGGCGGCCAGCCTGTCCTGCATCACCTGCATCAGTTGCAGGCCGCACTCGCCCTGCCCGACCATCGCCGCCACCTGGTACATCATCGAGAAAATTTCAGCGATGCTGCGCTGGTTGAACACCGTGACCTGCACGCCCTTGCGGATCAGCTCGGCCGCAATGTCGGCCTGCAGGTCCGAGAAGCCGAACACGCAGTCGGGCTTGAGCTCCAGAATCTTGTCGATTTTGGCGCTGGTGAAAGCGCTGACACGGGGCTTCTCGGCGCGTGCCCGCGGCGGCCGCACCGTGTAGCCGGAGATACCGACGATGCGGCGCTCTTCCCCGAGCAGGTATAGCCACTCGGTGGTTTCCTCGGTCATGCAGACAATGCGCTGCGGGCCGTAGTTCATGGCTGCGGCTCTGCTGAAAAAAGCCGGGCTGTCGCTTCCGGGCTGGACGCGAACCAGGCATGAAAATAACTGGCGCGGACCGAACCCGAGACATACAGCGCCTCGCCGTCACCGCGCAACTGGCGCCCCGGCGCCGCTTCGGTGCGGGTGGCGGGCTGCAGCGGTGTGGTGCAGGTCGAGTAGTGGAAGGTGTGGCCACGCAGGGTTCCGCCGTCCAGACCCAACTGCTGCGGGCCCAGCGCGGCCAGGCGTTTTTGCATGCTGACGCTGCCGGGCAGCAGACCCCACATCGGATGGCGCTGGCCATCGACGGTGTGCAGTTCCTCAAACAGCGCCATCATGCCGCCGCACTCCGCCCAGACCGGCTTGCCGGCACGCACATGCGCGGCCAGGCTGTCCTGCATCGCATTGTTGGTCGCCAGCGCCTCCAGATGCAGCTCGGGGTAACCGCCGGGCAGCCAGAGCGCGTTGCAGTCCGGCAGGGCCGCGTCGGCCAGCGGCGAAAAAAACACCAGCTGCGCGCCGAGCTCGCGCAGGCAATCGAGATTGGCTGCGTAGATGAAGCAGAACGCGGCGTCGCGCGCCACGGCCACCGTTCGGCCCTCCAGTGCACCGACCGGAAACCCCGGCAGATCCGGCGCCTTGAAGGGAACCGCCCAGGCCTGCAGGTCGTCCCCGCTCATCTGCCCCAGCGGGGTGGCGGCCAGCGCATCGGCCGCGGCGTCCAGCCGCTGCATGGCGTCGCCGAGTTCATCGGACATCACCAGACCCAGGTGCCGCTCGGGCAGCGTCATGACACTGCTGCGCATCAGGGCGCCCAGCCAGTGATCCGGCTCACGCAGGCTGTCCTGGAGCATCAGCGCATGGCTGTCGGAGGCTACCCGGTTGGCGAGCACGCCGGCAAACCGCAGGCCGTCCCGGTAATGCTGCAGACCCCAGGCCAGCGCGCCAAACGTGCCGGCCATGGACCCGGCGTCGATGACGGCCAGCACCGGCAGGCCGAAACGCTGCGCCAGATCGGCCGCGCTCGGCTGCCCGTCGAACAGTCCCATCACGCCTTCGACAATGATGAGATCGGACTCCTGCGCGGCGGCCTGCAGGCGCCGGGCGCAGTCGTCCTCGCCGGTCATCCACAGGTCGAGCTGGTGCACAGGCGCGCCGCTGGCCAGGGCCAGCCAGTAGGGGTCCAGAAAATCCGGCCCGCACTTGAAGACCCGCACACGCCGTCCCTGGCGCGTGTGCAGACGCGCCAGCGCGCAGGCGACCGTGGTCTTGCCCTGGCCGGAAGCGGGTGCGGCAATCAGCACGGCAGGACAGCGGGTGGGTTCGGTCATGGGGCGGCCCTTCAAGTTGTTTACAGGGGGGCCCATTTCAGCCCGACGTACAGCGTGCGTCCTGCGGTCGCATAGGTCTGGGCCAGCTCATAGGATTTGTCGGCCAGATTATCGACGCGGGCCAGGAAGGTCCAGTCGCGGGCCACCAGGGTGCTCGCGCTCAGGTTGATCAGGCCGTAGCCGCCCAGCACCACGGTATTGGTGGCACTGTCATTGCGGCGTCCCGAGAGCTGCGCTTCTGCGCCCAGCGACCACGGGCCCACGCGCGTGTCGGCCGCCAGCACGGCATGCTGGCGGGCACGGCGCGGCAGGGTCCGGCCGGTGCCGAGGTCACGCGGATTCTGGAGATCAAGCGACGCCGACAGGCGGGTGTTGCCGATCTTGTAGCCGCCCGTCAGCGTGACCCCCGAATACTCTGCCTGCGCGGTATTGCTGTAGCAGGCCCGGTTCGCCAGCGCCACCGGCGCGCGGCCGTTGGTACAGGGGCCGGAGCCGCTGGTGAACGTGATCAGGTTGGACACCTTGTTCTGGTAGGCCACGATGCCAAAGCTGCTGCTGCCGTCCTCGTAACGCAAGCCGATCTCCTTGTTGCGGCTGCTTTCAGGCTGGAGCGTGGAAACACCATAGATGCTGAAGCGGTGGTACAGCGTGGGCGCACGGAAAGCCGTGGCGGTGGATGCGGTGACGCGCCACTGCGGAGTGATGGCAAATCCGTAGCCTGCACTGCCGGTGTTCTTCGCGCCGAACTCGCTGTCCTCGTCGTGCCGCACATTGAGCTGGACCGCGTGCGGCCCGTTTTTCCAGCCGTAACCCAGTGCCAGCGCGTCCTGCGAGCGGCCGCGGTCTATGGGCGCGTTCTGCAGGTGGTCTTCCTTGCGCTCCAGCGCCGCCGTGAACAGGTGGGTGCCCAGGCGCAGCTCGTTGTGCAGGAGGTAGCTGCGCAGGTCGGTCACCGTCAGGTAAGGCGAGGGGGTCGTCTGGTAACGGTCCCGCGAATCCGAAATGCTCAGCCGGGTGCTGTAGGCCTCTGTCCAGCGTGCCTGCCAGTTCAGGCCCAGCGTGTTCAGCTCGCGCAGGTTGCGGTCGTCGCGCGTGCTGGCGCTGTCATATTGGGAGTTGACATCGTTGGCCAGCACGGAGGCCTCCAGCCGGTGCGCGCGGTTGAGCTGGAAACCCAGCTTGGCGTTGGCCGAGCGGCTGCGGTAACCGTCGAGGTCCGGGTTCTGTCCGGCCGCCGTGCGCGAATTGAAACCCTCGCTGCGTTCATCGGCCAGCCCGAGCGAATAGTCGAAGGCCCCCTGGGAGCCGCTGAAGCCGGCGTCGGCCTTGCGTGTGCCGTGCGAACCAAACCCGACGCCGACAAAAGGCGCAAACGGGCCCTCTCCGCGTTTCGTGAAGATCTGCACGACGCCGCCCAGCGCATCGGAGCCGTACACCGCGGCAGCCGGCCCGCGCAGGACTTCAATGCGATCGATCTGGCCAAGCGGGATGCTCTCCCAGGCCGCGCCGCCGGTGGCCTGCGAATCGATGCGCACACCGTCGATGTACACCGCCGTGAAACGCGATTCCGAACCGCGCAGGAACACGCCGGTGGTGGTGCCGGGCCCGCCATTGCGCTGGAACTCGATGCCCGGCAAACGCGCCAGCACATCGGCCAGCCCGGCGGCGCCGCTACGTTCGATGGTGTCGCGGTCGACCACCGTCACGTCGGCAAGCAGGTCGGACAACGGTTGCGCCGTACGGGTCGCGGTGACCACGGTCTCCCGCAATTGCGGGGATGAAGCGGTTTGGGAGAAAGCAGGCCATGCGGCGGCGACCACCAGCGAAAGCGCGGCGGAGCGTGCATGTAATACACAGGTTTTCATGAGAAGAAACATTCAACAAAAGGCCCTCACCGGCTTCCCCGCCAGTGCATGAGCGTTAAAAACGCCCGGTCCAATGAAAGACGCGAGCGTTCACCTTGTTGGCCGGTATCCGGGCTGACGGAACTGCTCTCATCGCCTTCCCAAGCGCGTGTTCAGAACGCTCAGTGGCTGATGATGAAAGCTGAATGTGCCCCGAGTCTGAATCTGGGGAGCGACATTCGTCCGTTTACCGTTGCGGGGGCAGCGCAGGTTAAAAATCTCGGCGCAATCGGCCCGGGCTGACCCGGTGCAGATGGCCTTGATTCCCTCCTGCTTCCCGTTGAACTGCAGCGTGTGAACCACACCGCGAGCACCAACAGGCAAGATTCTACGCGCCAAAACCGTGCAAACCCTACAATTGGCGCTGCCATGTCGAACCCCACCCACATCGACCAGATTGCCGAACGCGTCGAGCGGCTCCTCTTGCGCTACGAGGAGTTGCAGCGCACCAATACCCTGCTCGCCGAGCAGGTGCATGAACTCACGCAGGAGCGCGATTCGTTGCGCTCGCGCCTGAGCGCAGCCCGCGCCCGGGTCGATGCCCTGCTCGAACGCCTGCCGGATTCGTCGGCGCCGATGTCGGCGGCCGGTCCGGCCCATGGCAGGACACCCGTGGGATCAGACTCATGAAGCAGCTTGACGTACAGATCATGGGCCAGAGCTACCTGCTCGGCTGCCCCGAGGGCGGCGAGGCCAGGTTGCTCGACGCGGTGGAAAAGGTCGACGCGGCCATGTGCAAGATCCGCGACGCCGGAAAAATCAAGGCACGTGACCGCATCGCCGTGCTGGCTGCGCTGAATCTGGCTTTCGAGCTGTCCGAGCTGGAGGCCAATGCGCTGAAGGCGGCACACAGCACCCCGGCACCGGCCGCCGCCCCGACCAGATCCAACGGCGCGGGCATGTCGGCTGCCGAAGCCGCGTCGCAGCCGCAACTGGCGGCCCTGCTGCAACGCCTGGACAACGCGCTGGGCGTGGACGGCCGCCTGCTGTAAAGCGCTCCCCCGGGCCAGCGCGGCGCGCGCCAAACGCCTACAATCAAACCGTCTGCGGTACGCACCGGGCTTTATATTTCCTTGTACCAATGCTCTTAGAGCACGGGCTTGGTAAATTGTCAGGCAGGCGTGATCGTCTCGCGTTAGACGAACCCGAAACCTGACTGCCCTCGCCCACCTGAACCCTGGTTCAGGATGACGGTCCGGTGGTATTCGCAGACACCTCTTTTCACCCGTCGCCACCCCCGCTGCCTTTTCCCGTTCAACCCGCTTGCCCTGGCGAGCAGCCTGCCCTTACGCCGCATGACCTTCGAACCCCTACTCATTCTTGAACTTGCCCTGCTGGGCGTCGGCACCGGCTTTCTCGCGGGCCTGCTGGGCATAGGCGGCGGCATGCTGATGGTGCCGTTCATCACCATCATCATGGCGCAGCGCGGCGTGGCGCCGGACCTGGCCGTCAAGATGGCGATCGCCACCTCGATGGCCACCATCATCTTCACCTCCATCTCCAGCGTGCGTGCCCACCACAAGCGCGGCGCCGTGCACTGGGACATCGTCCGGCGCCTGGCTCCCGGCATCGTGGTCGGCAGCATCATCGGCAGCCTGGGCGTGTTTGCATTGCTCAAGGGTTCTTACCTGGCGATCTTCTTCGGCCTGTTCGTGAGCTTCTCGGCCACCCAGATGTTTCTGGACAAGAAGCCCAAGCCCACGCGCCAGATGCCGGGCACGGCCGGCCAGTTTGCGGCCGGCGGCGGCATCGGTTTCCTCTCGGGGCTGGTGGGCGCAGGCGGCGGCTTCATCAGCGTGCCGTTCATGACCTGGTGCAACGTCGCCATCCACAACGCTGTGGCCACCTCGGCCGCGCTGGGTTTTCCGATTGCCGTGGCCAATGTGCTCGGTTATGTGATCAGCGGCCAGTCGGTGCAGGGCCTGCCCCCCGCTTCCTTCGGCTACATCTGGCTGCCGGCTCTGGTGGTCATCGCAGCATGCAGTTTTTTCGTCGCACCGCTGGGCGCCAGGCTCGCGCACAAGCTGCCGGTGAGCAAGCTCAAGCGCGTTTTTGCCAGCATCCTCTATGTGCTGGCCGCGTACATGCTCTGGAAGGGCCTGAGCAGCCTCTGAACCCGACTCGGCTCAGCCATGCACGTGGCGTGAATCGGCCGGCGCCTCGTCCCTCTCGCTCAGCCCGTAGTCGCGGATCACCTCGGCGATCCGCAGGCGGTAGTCTTTGAACATCGTGGACCGGCCGGCCGCCTGCGCGGCACGGTGCGCCTCCAGGTTGCGCCAGGCCTGCAGGCAGGACTCGTCGCGCCAGAACTGCAGCGAGAGCAGCTTGTCGGGCTCGCTCAGGCTCTGGAAGCGTTCGATCGAGATGAAACCGTCCATTTTCAACAGCTCGGTCTTGAGCTCGGCGGCCCAGTTGAGGTACCCCTCGCGGTGCGCCGGGTCGGGCCAGACTTCAAAAATAACCGACACCATTTAATTTCTCCTTCATTGCTCAAAAACAGGAATGCGCGCATTGGGCAGTGGCCGGAACCCGGTGCAGCGCCCGAAATACTGATCAAACAGGCCTGCAGCCCTCATCCATGCTGCGCAGGAAGCTACCATTTCAATAGCAATCGCAGCGCCGGGGCAGGCATGGGGTCCGGCGCCAAAACCCAGGCTCCCGCCGCCTTCACGGTGCACATCAAAACGGTCGGGCTGCGTGTTGAAGGCTTCGTCACGGTTGGCGCTGGCCAGCACCAGCAGCAGGGCCTGGCCCGCCGCTATCGGCTGGCCCAGCAGCGTCAGGGGTTCGGCCGCGAAGCGCCGGGTGTTCTGGATGGGAGCGGCCCAGCGCTCGACCTCGCGCACCAGGGTGCGCATGGCGTCCGGTGACGCGTCGGCAGCCGCCGCCTGCCGCGGGTCCTGCGCGAGCTGCAGCGCGACATGGCCGAACAGGCCGCTGCCCGCATCGAGGGCCTGCTGCATGAAGGCGATGCGGTTGGCCGCCTGCGCCGCAGACAGGCCCAGCGCCCGGCCCTGCGCCATGAGGGCCGCGGCCGCCTCGTCGGCCTGCGCCACGGCCTGCGCGTCGGCACCGGGGGCGATGCCCTGCGTGAACTGCGCGGCCCAGCGGCAGGTGGCCTCGCGTTCGCCGGCAGGCACACCGAGCAGCCGCGCCATGGTCTGCACCGGCAACGCGGCGATGAACGCGTTAACGGGCAGGCGCGGCCGCAGGTCGCGCGCCGCGTCTTCGGCAGCGCGCGCCACGTCGACCAGCGTCCAGCGCCGCGCGACGCGCTCCACATCGGGCTTGTGCACCGCATGGAAGACGCCGTCCGTCATGCGCACCAGCTGCGTAAAAACCTCGCCGGCAGCCCGGCCCTGCAGCGCCGGCGGCACCGGCTCGGCCGGCGGACGCACACGCAACGCCGGATGAGCCAGCGCCGCGCTGACGGCGGCATGGCTGCTCGCCACCCAAAGGCCGAGGTGCGTGTCGAAAAACAGCGGGCGCTCCTGCCGCAGGCGGCGGTAGAAGGGACAGGGGTCGGGGTGGGTCACCGCCTCAACGGCATCACGGGGGAAAGCTTCATCACGGGGGGCATCATGGGGAAAAGGCATGGCCCCAGTGTCCCCAGCGGCGCCTTCCTTGTCCAGCGCCAACAGTTTGGCTAACATCGAACCATGCCCGTGGAACCCGACATCACCCGCATCGCCGCCACCATCGGCGACGCTAGCCGCATCCGCATGCTGGTGCTACTGATGGAAGGCCGCGCGTTGACGGCCAAGGAGCTCGCGCTGGGCGCGGGCATCGCGCCGGGCACCGCCACCACCCACCTGCAGCGCCTGCTCGACGACGGCCTGCTGGCCGCCACCGCGCAGGGGCGCCACAAGTATTTCCGCTTTGCCTCCGCCGAGGTGGCGCAGCTGGTCGAGTCGCTCATGCGTGTGGCGCCGAAACGCAAAGGCGAAAAATCTCCGGCGCTGCTTGAGCCGATACGCCATGCACGTTTCTGCTACGACCACCTCGCCGGCAGCCTGGGCACCGGCCTGCTGGCCATGCTGATGCGCAGGCGCTGGCTGGCTGGCGACATCGTTGATGCCCGGCAGTTGCTGGTGACGGCAGCGGGCGAAAAAGCCCTGCAGGCCCTGGGCCTGGACCTGCCCGAACTGCGCAGCAGGCGCCGGCAGTTCGCCTGCACCTGCCTGGACTGGTCGGAACGCCGGGACCACCTGGGCGGCGCCCTCGGCGCGGCACTGGCAAGCCATTTCACGCAACAGGGCTGGATCACGCGCAAGAAACACTCGCGTGTGGTGCAGGTCACGACCGAAGGCGCGGCATGCTTCAGCCGCCTGGGCCTGAAACTGCCCGGCTGAACATCCGGTTGATCAGGCCTGCAGCGGCGCCGGCATCACCACGATGCCGTCCTCATCGGCATACAGCCAGTCGCCGGGGTACACCCACACGCCCTGGATCTGCACCGCCACACCGCGCTGGCCCTCGTTGCGTTTTTCCGTGGGCAGCGGCATGGCGGCAAGTGCGCGTATGCCGACCTGGCACTGCGCGAGCTCGCCGACGTCGCGCACGCAGCCGTCGATCACCACGCCGGCCCAGCCGTTTTTTGCAGCCGCTGCACCGAGGTTGCCGCCCAGCAGGGCGCGGCGCAGCGAGGCGCCGCCATCGACCACCAGCACGGCGGGCACGCGACCCGCGGGTGTTTCCACGAAGCCGCTGCCATCGACCGCAGCCTTGACCAGCGAATTGTCTTCAAAACACTTGAGGGTGACGACCGGCCCGCAGAAGCGGGAAACACCGCCAAAAGGCTGGAACACCGGGGGCAGGACGCGAAATCGCCCCGAGCTGTCGTTTTTATGAGCGTCGCACAAATCGCAGGTGGCAAAGCGCGGCGTGATGGTGGAGCTGGTCATGGCGGTGTCCTTTCAGGGGGCGGGCGACGGCGAACATGCGGAAGGAAAACTGCAGCAAGCATACCGTGCAGCCGGGCACCTCGTGACGCAAATGCTGTGTGCTGGCGCGGTGTTAAGCCAGCTTCCTCCGGTGCTGGGTGAGCACGTGCCGCTGTCTGGGGCGCAGCCTTTGCCACCTGCCTGGCCGCCTCTGGGATCCACCGTAGCGCGACCTTGCGCGCACGCTGCGTTGCCCCGGGTGCAGCGTTTTCGATCCTGTCGAAGTAAATCTGCAACATCCAGACCCAAAAAAATTGCGTTTTCCCTATGAAACCGCTGTTTTCTCCAGTAGCATCCCCCTTGCCAGTGAAGAGTAGTTATCTGCATTGGTGATTTATCAACTTCTAGAAGGAAAATCAATCATGGCAACTGCAAAAAAAGCACCGGCAAAAAAAGCAGCCGCAAAGAAGGCTGCACCGGCAAAGAAAGTAGCTGCGAAGAAAGCAGCTCCAGCGAAAAAAGCCCCTGCGAAGAAAGCACCGGCTAAAAAAGTAGTGGCGAAAAAAGCTCCTGCAAAAAAAGTAGTGGCAAAAAAAGCACCTGCGAAAAAAGCGCCCGCCAAAAAGCGTACGCCCAATGCAGCGTTCATGAAGCCACTGACACTGAGCCCCGCCCTGTCGGCCGTGGTTGGCGCTGCTGCGCTGCCCCGCACCGAGATCGTGCGCAAGCTCTGGGTCTACATCAAGGCCAAGGGTCTGCAGGACAAGATCAACAAGCGCATGGTCAACGCCGACGAAAAATTGCGTGCCGTTTTCGGCAAGGCGCAAGTGTCGATGTTCGAGATGGCTGGCCTGATCGGCAAGCACGTCAAGTAACTCGACGCCAAGGGCTTGCCCCGCGTTCGCGCGGGACAGGACCCCGTAGAAAGGGCCACGCAAGTGGCCCTTTTTTTATGCAAGATTCAAAATAAAAACGGGTCGCAGCCCTTATGGGGCCTTCGCATCCAGCTACTTTTTCTGTAGCGCCGCACTGGTGATGCTGCTCAAGGTACCGCGTGTGCTGATGACCTCGGGGTCCAGCATGATCTCGATCAGCGCCCCTTGTGTGCCCTGCAGCGCCTGGCGCAGCGCGGCTTCGAACTCGTCGGTGCGCGTGATGCGTGTCGCGCTGTAGCCGTAGGCGCGCGCCAGTGCGCAGAAGTCGGGGTTCTGCAGATGCGAGCCGCTCACATGCTGCGGGTACTCGCGCTCCTGGTGCATGCGGATGGTGCCGTACATGCCGTTGTTGAGCAGCACGATGATGCTTTTGGCGCCATGCTGCACCGCCGTCGCCAGCTCCTGGCCATTCATCAGGAAGTCGCCGTCGCCGGCAATCGTGAAGGCGGTGCGGCCCGACACGATGTTGGCCGCGATGCCGGCCGGCACGCCGTACCCCATGGCACCGACGGTCGGTGCGAGCTGCGTTTTCAGGCCCTTGACGAGACCGTGGTGCGGGAAGAAGCGGTGCACCCAGCTTGCAAAGTTGCCGGCGCCGTTGGTCAGCACGGCATCTTCCGGCAGCAGTTTCTTCAGCGTGGCGACGATGGCCGGCATGTCGATGCTGCCGGGCAGCACCACGCCGCCGTTGGCCGGATCGATGTTGGCGAGGTAGTCCGCGTTGGCGGACTCGGCCCAGGCCTGCCAGGGCACCGACACGGGCGCGGTCAGCACTTCCAGCGAGCGTGCCGCGGCATTCATGGTCGCGTTGATCGCCAGGTCGGCCTGGAAGACGCGGTTGAGTTCCTCGGCGCTGGCGTGGATGTGCACCAGCTTCTGCTTCGGCCGCGGCGCTTCAATCAGCGTGTAGCCGCCGGTGGTCATCTCGCCCAGACGCGGGCCAATCGCCAGGATCAGGTCGGCCTGTTTGATGCGCGCGGCGAGCTTGGGGTTCAGGCCGATGCCGACGTCGCCGGCATACAGCGGGTGGTGGTTGTCGAAGGTGTCCTGAAAACGAAAGGCATTGCCGACGGGCAGCGACCAGTTCTCGGCAAAACGCTGCAAAGCCTGCGCAGCCTGCGGCGTCCAGCCGCCACCACCGGCAATCACCAGCGGGCGCTCGGACTGCAGCAGCAGCTCGCGCAGCTTGCGCAGCGAGCCGGGGTCGCTCCAGGCCTCGACCGCCTCGACGCGCGGCAGCGGCTCGGCGTCCACCCTCTGCGTCAGCATGTCTTCGGGCAGCACCAGCACCACCGGGCCGGGTCGCCCGTTCATCGCGGTCGCAAAGGCACGCGCCACGTACTCGGGAATGCGCCGCGCATCGTCGATGCGCTCGACACGTTTGGCCATGCCTTTGGTGGACGGCCCGAAGAAGCTGCTGTAGTCGAGCTCCTGGAAAGCTTCGCGGTCGCGCGTGTCGCTGGCCACGTCGCCGACAAACAGGATCATCGGCGTGGAGTCCTGGAAGGCGGTGTGCACGCCGATGGAGGCGTTGGTGGCGCCGGGGCCGCGCGTCACGAAGCAGATGCCGGGCCGCCCGGTCAGCTTGCCGTGAGCTTCGGCCATGAAGGCGGCGCCGCCCTCCTGCCGGTTAGTGATGAAGCTGATCTGCCCGCGGCAGGCATGAAAGCCGTCGAGCACCGCGAGGTAACTTTCACCCGGTACGCCGAAAGCATGGGTGACGCCCTGGGCCACAAGGCATTGAACAAGAAGATGGCCGGCGAGTTGTTGTGTCATCTGGATATTGTGCCGTCGGAATAGAGCCCCCACGGTCGCTCACTTCGTGTAGCTCCCTGCCCTCCGAGGGGCCGCTGCGCCTGCGGGCCGGCGAAGCCGGACCCGCGGCCCCTGCTTGAAAAAGAGGCCCCACGCTCGCTCACTGCGTGTCGCTCGCTTCCGTGCAGCAGCGGGGGCGCTTTATTCGGGTGTGGCGGCGTCGCCGTCGGCGCCGCCGGCTTCCAGCGCCTGCCGCGCCAGTTCGTCGTCGCTCAGTGGCGTTGCGTTTTTCAGCGCATTGAGCTCTTCCAGGAACTCCGGCGTGGGCTCTTCATGTTCCAGCAGCACTTCCTCAAGTTTCTGCCGGCCGGTCTCCACATGCACGGAGGGTGAATGCAGCTCGGTCGGGGGTACCGGGAATTTTTCACCCAGCGTGAATTTCAGCGCCTCGGCCTTCTCATCAACCCAGTGTGTGAAGTCACCGTCTTTGGGGGTGTCCGAATTGGTCATGACCATCTCCTTGCGTGTCGGCACCGGCGCGGCTGGCCGGTCCCTGCTTCATTATGGAGGTACGCTTGGCACAGCGCTGTCAGCCAATCACCTCTTCACCTGTGAATCTTGCTTTAATTCACCAAACAGTTAAATTACCCGCCATGTCAAGCCCCAAAAGCAAACCCGCCAAACCCGCCAAACCCGCCAAACCCGCCGAACCCCGCTCACGCGATGCCGACCGATCGCAGCAGGCCATCCTTCTGGCCGCTCGCGACGAGTTTGCGCAGCACGGCCTGGGCGGCGCGCGGGTGGACCGCATTGCCGAACGCGCCGACGTCAACAAGCGCCTGATCTACTACTACTTCAAGAGCAAGGACGAGCTGTTCCTGGCGGTGCTGGAGCAGGCCTACGCCCACATCCGCGAGGCGGAAACAAAGCTGCATCTGCGTGACATGCCGCCGGCCCAGGCGATCCGGCGGCTCACCGAATTCACCTGGGAGTATTACCTCGAGCACCCGGAGTTTCTGACGCTGCTCAACAGTGAAAACCTGCACCAGGGCCGGCATCTGGCGATGTCCAGCCGGGCGCGGGAAACCAACTCGCCGCTGATCGAGACACTCGCCGAAATCCTGGAACGCGGGCGCGCCGAGGGCCTGTTTCGCGGTGGCATCGACCCGGTGCAGCTCTACGTATCGATTGCCGGCATGGCGTATTTCTACCTCTCCAACAACCACACGCTGTCGGCGATTTTCGGGCGCGACCTGATGGCGCTCAAGGCCCGCCATGAGCGCCTCTCGCACATGTGCGAGGTGATCCTAGGGTATGTCCTTAGAAACTGAAGCGGCGCCGCATTGACGCGCGATCGGCATTGTTTTTACAATTCTTAATTCACTTAATGGTGAATTAGGCGTAAACTCCGGCCTGCTTGTGTTGCCGGACTTCCGTTTCTTCCAAATGCCCTTCAGGAGACAACCATGACCTTTGCACGCCGCGCCGCCCTGGCTTCGCTCACTTCCCTCACCGTCCTGGCCGCGCTTTCGCCGCTGGCCGCCAGCGCCCAGGGTGCCTACCCGAACAAGCCGATCCGTGTGATCGTGCCCTTTGCCGCCGGCAGCACGACCGACATCATTGCCCGCGCCATCGCCGACAAGATGAGCCAGAGCATGGGCCAGACCCTGGTGATCGACAACCGCGGCGGCGCCAGCGGCACCATCGGCCAGCAGGCCGTGGCCACCGCGGCACCGGACGGCTACACCATCATGGTTCACTCGTCCTCGCACACGGTCAGCCCCTCCACCTTCGCCAAGCTGCCCTTCGACACCCTGGGCGACTTCGCCGGCGTGACGCCGATTTCCAGCACCCCCAACGTGCTGGTCATGTCGCCCTCCAAAAACATCAAGACGCTGCAGGAACTGCTGGCCGCCGCCCGCGCCAAGCCCGGCAGCATGAACTTCGCCTCGGCCGGCCAGGGCAGCGCGACCCACCTGAACGCCGAGAAGTTCAAGCTGGCGGCAAAAATTGAAGCCACCAACATCCCGTTCAAAGGCTCAGGAGAAGCCGTCACGGAGGTCATGTCCGGCCGGGTGGACTACTACTTCTCGCCCATCGCACCGGTGATCGGCCAAATCCGCAACGGCCAGCTGGTGGCCCTCGCCGTCGGCTCGCCCAAACGGGCCAGCGCCCTGCCCCAGGTGCCGACCACCGCCGAAGCCGGTGTACCCGGCTCCGAGTTCAACTTCTGGATCGGCATGATGGCGCCCAGCAAGACACCGCGCGACATCGTCAACCGCCTGCACGACGAAGTGGTGAAAGCCCTGGCCACTCCCGAAGTCAAGGAGCGCTTCGCCACGCTGGGTGCCGAAGCCTGGACCATGAAGCCCGAGCAGTTCGACGCCTACCTCCGCGATGAAATCAAGAGCAACGCCGTGCTGGTCAAGGCCGCCGGTCTCTCCCCCACCCCCTGAGTTTTAACCCCGCGACTGCCGCGCCCGGCCCTGTGCCGGGCCCGCCCTGATACCGCGCCGGACCCAGGGTGCGGCCGCCGCATTTTTTACCGCCACCACAAGGACCCCCATGGCCAACCAACGA
The DNA here is from genome assembly GCA_040389085.1 of Pseudomonadota bacterium. GTDB lineage: Bacteria > Pseudomonadota > Gammaproteobacteria > Burkholderiales > Burkholderiaceae_C > Polaromonas. Next base: position 289,050 of record JAZKAP010000006.1, on the reverse strand, counting down.
CTAGGAATCATCATGCACGGCGTCACCGGACGCATGGGCATGAACCAGCATCTGATCCGCTCCATCGTCGCAATCCGCAAGCAGGGCGGCGTCACGCTGTCCAATGGCGACAAGGTCATGCCGGATCCGATCCTGATCGGCCGCAATCCCGAAAAGATCGAGGCCCTGGCCAAAACCCACGGCATCGACCGCTGGGGCACCGACCTCGATGAAGCGCTGAAGAACAAGGACGACAGCATCTTTTTTGATGCCGGCACCACGCAGATGCGCCCCACCCTGCTGGCCAAGGCCATCCGTGCCGGCAAACACGTCTACTGCGAAAAGCCGATTGCCACCAACCTCAATGAAGCTGTCGAGATCGCACGCCTGGCCGAGAAGTCGGGCCTGAAACACGGCGCGGTGCAGGACAAGCTCTTCCTGCCCGGCCTGCGCAAGCTCGACATGCTGCGCCGCGCCGGCTTCTTCGGCCGCATGCTCAGCGTGCGCCTGGAGTTCGGCTACTGGGTGTTCGAGGGCGACCTGCAGCCCATCCAGCGCCCGAGCTGGAACTACCGCAAGGAAGACGGCGGCGGCATGATCCTGGACATGATGTGCCACTGGCGCTACGTGCTGGACAACCTGTTCGGCGAGGTCAAGTCCATCTCCTGCATAGGCGCGACCCACATCCCCCAGCGCTGGGACGAAGCCGGCAAACCCTACAAGGCGACCGCCGACGATGCCGCCTACGCCGCGGCCGAACTGATCGGCCACAACGGCGAACCCGTCATTGCCCAGATGAACATGTCCTGGGCCACCCGCGTCAACCGCGAGGACCTGGTCACCTTCCACGTTGACGGCACGCACGGCTCGGCCGTCGCCGGTTTGAGCTCCTGCAAGGCCCAGTCGCGCGTCAACACGCCGCGCCCGGTCTGGAACCCGGACGAGAAGCAGACCATGAATTTCTCCGACCAATGGCAGGACGTGCCGGACACCCAGGTCTACGACAACGGCTTCAAGATCCAGTGGGAGCACTTCATCCGCCACGTGGTGGAAAACGAGCCCTACAAATGGACCTTGCCCGAAGGCGCCAAAGGCGTGCAGCTGGTTGAGGCCGCGCTCGAAAGCTGGAAAGAGCGCCGCTGGGTGGATGTTCCTGCGCTACAGGTTTGATAGCTGCTTGCGCCCGTCAGATAAGGGCTGGAGGCATATTTTCTATATGAAGAGGTGAATTTCATGGCTTTGACCCTGACCCTGCCGGTTGCCGCGGGCGGCCTGCAGCCCTACACGCTGCAAGGCAGCACACCGGTGAAGCCCACCGCAGGTGTGGCCTTCAACCGCATCGCCTATTCGGCCGCTCACGTGGTGGCCGACCCGCTGGCCGTGGTCGATCCGTGGATCAACTGCGCCGTGGATTGGGATGCGACCATCGCCTACCGCCGCCACCTGTGGTCGCTGGGCCTGGGCGTGGCTGAGGCCATGGACACGGCGCAGCGCGGCATGGGTCTGGACTGGCCGACCTCGCTCGAACTGATCCGCCGTTCGCTGGAAGCCGCGAAGGACGTTCCCGGTGCGCTCGTCGCTTCCGGTTGCGGCACCGACCACCTGGTGCTGGAGAACGTGAAGACCGTGGACGAGGTGATTGCCGGCTACGAAGAACAGATGGCGGCGATTGAAAAGCTGGGCGGCAAACTGATCGTCATGGCCAGCCGCGCGCTGGCCCGCGTGGCAAAAAGCCCTGCCGATTACGAACGTGTTTACGACCGCATCCTGAGCCAGGCCAGACAACCGGTGGTGCTGCACTGGCTGGGCGAGATGTTCGACCCGGCGCTGGCGGGCTACTGGGGCAGCAGCGATGTTGAGCAAGCCATGGACACCGCACTGGGCATCATCAACGCCCACCCGGACAAGGTCGACGGCATCAAGATCTCGCTGCTCGACAAGGACAAGGAAATCGCCATGCGCCGCCGCCTGCCCGCCGGCGTGCGCGTGTACACCGGCGACGACTTCAACTACGCCGAGCTGATCGCCGGTGACGGTTTCGGCAGCGAACGGTTCCACGGCCAGAGCGATGCGCTGCTGGGCATCTTCGACGCGATTGCACCGGCTGCCAGTGCCGCCCTCGGCGAACTCGCGCAGGGCAACGTGGAAAAATTCCACGCCATCCTCGGCCCGACCGTGCCGCTGTCGCGCCACATCTTTGCAGCACCCACGCGCTTCTACAAAACCGGTGTGGTGTCCATGGCCTGGCTCAACGGCCACCAGAGCCACTTCACCATGGTCGGCGGCCAGCAGAGTACACGCTCGCTGCAGCATTTCGCCGAGCTGTTCCGGCTGGCAGATGTCGCCAACCTGCTCGAGCAACCCGAGCTGGCGGTTCGCCGTATGAAGACGCTATTGGCCCTCCACGGTGTCGAAGCATGAGAGACTTTTCCCAGGACCACCGCTGGCTCTCCATCAACACCGCGACCGTCCGCAAAAGCCGCGGCGTCGAGCAGCCTCTGAGCGAGATCATCGAAGCCTGCGTGCAGCGCGGCATCCGGGCGATCTCGCCCTGGCGCGACCAGGTGGCGGCTGCCGGTCTGCCGGCCATCGCTAAACTCGTCAAGACCCATGGGCTCCAGCTGTCGGGCTACTGCCGCGGCGGGATGTTCCCTGCGGTCGATTCGGCCGGACTGAAGGCGGCGCGTGACGACAACCGCCGCGCGGTGGACGAAGCCTGTGAACTCAACGCCGCCTGCCTGGTGCTGGTGGTCGGCGGTCTGCCCGGCGCGCTGGCCGGCCAGGCCGCCCACAAGGACCTCGCGCTGTCGCGCCACCAGGTCGGCGATGGCATTGCCGAACTGCTGGAGTACGCCAGGGCCAGCAAGATGCCGCTGGCCATCGAGCCGCTGCACCCGATGTACGCCGCCGACCGCGCCTGCATCAACACCCTGGAGCAGGCGCTCGACATGTGTGACGCGCTCGACCCGTCGAAGAGCGGCGCGTTGGGCGTGGCGGTGGACGTGTACCACGTCTGGTGGGACCCGAAGCTGCAGCAGCAAATCGAACGCGCGGGCAAGGAGCGGCTGCTGGCTTTCCATGTCTGTGACTGGCTGACGCCCACCACCGACCTGCTCAATGACCGCGGCATGATGGGCGACGGCGTGATCGATATTCCGAAAATCCGCAGCTGGGTCGAAGCCCAGGGCTTCGCCGGCTACAGCGAGGTGGAGATCTTTTCGACGGGCAACTGGTGGAAACGGGACTGCGCCGAGGTGCTGGACACCTGCATCGCCCGGCACCGGAGCGCGGTATAAGCAGGGCATGAGCCTTTCCCAAGCCGCCGCCAACCGCCGCGGCATTCTTTGCATGGTCGGCGCCATGGGCTGCTTCGTCACCAACGACGCGCTGGTCAAGTTTGCCAGCCAGAGCATGCCCAGCGCGCAGCTGATCTTCATCCGCGGCTTCATGTCGGTGCTGCTGGTGCTGGCCGTCGCGCACGCGCTGGGCGCCACCGCCCGCCTGCGCGAGGCCACACGCGGCTGGGTCGCGGGCCGCGCGCTGGTCGATGCAACCGCCACCATGCTTTACCTCGGGTCGCTGTTTCACCTGCCCATCGCCAACGCCACCGCCATCAACCTGGCTGCGCCGCTGTTCATGACGATGTTTGCCGCGCTGTTCATGGCCGAACGCGTGCGCGGCGCGCGCTGGCTGGCCGTCGGTGCCGGTTTCTTGGGCGTGCTGCTGGTGATCCAGCCGCGCGCCCAGGGTTTCAACAGCTGGGCGCTGGTCTGCCTGCTCGGCACCCTGTTCCATGCCGCGCGCGACCTGATGACGCGGCGCATCCACGCCGGCATTCCGTCCATCCTGATCACGCTGGCGACCGCGGTGGCGGTCACGGTAGTGTCGGGCGTGGGTTCATTGCTGCAGGGCTGGCAGCCCTTCGGCCTGTTCGAGTTCGGGTTGCTGGCACTGGCCTCGGTCTTCCTGACCGGCGGCTACTACTTCATCATCAGCAGCATGCGCCACGGCGAGATGACGCTGGTCGCACCCTTTCGCTACAGCGGCCTGCTGTTTGCGCTGGTGCTGGGTTACGGCGTGTGGGGCGAGGTGCCGAACGCACTGGCCTGGTTCGGCATCGCGCTGTTGATCGCCTCCGGCCTGTACGTGCTGGTCAGCGAGAAACGGCGTTTGCCCGTGGCCGCCGCTGCGGCACCGCCGGACTGAGGACGGCATGGGCAGCAGCACCTCCATCGATTTCATGGCTTCCTCGCCGGCGGTCGCGCGCCGCCTGATAGGCGCCACGCTGCTGGTCGATGGCGTCGGCGGCATCATCGTCGAGACCGAAGCCTATGACCGCGACGACCCGGCCTCGCACAGCTTTGCCGGTCCGACGGCGCGCAACGCCGCCATGTTCGGCCCACCCGGCCATGCCTATGTGTACCGCTCCTACGGCATCCACTGGTGCCTGAACATCGTCTGCCGCGAAGCAGGCCACGGCGCGGGGGTGCTGATACGCGCCATCGAACCCGTGGCCTGGCTGGACACCATGCGTGCGCGGCGTGGGCTGGACGACGTGCGGCTGCTTTGCGCCGGGCCCGGCCGCGTGGGTCAGGCGCTCGGCATCACGCGGGACCACAACGGCCTGCCGGTGACCGCGCCGCCTTTCGAGTTGCTGCCCGCGCCGCCCAAGGTCAAGGTGGTCAGCGGCCCGCGCATAGGCATTTCCAAAGCCGTGGACCAGCCCTGGCGTTTCGGCCTGGCCGGCTCGCCCTTTCTGAGCCGGCCCTTTCGCTAGTGCAAAAGAACAGCCCCTAAACTCGCGCTGCAACTGCCCGACCCGACCTGCTCCAGGAGACAACATGAGCGCCCCTCGTTTTTTACACCACCGGTGCACCCGAGCCTGGTCCGTCCTGCTGGCGCTGCTGGCCGGCCTGTGCCTGCCGGCCGCTGCGCTCGCCCAGCCAGCGCAGCGCACCATCGACGTGCAGGGCCACCGCGGCGCCCGTGCCCTGGCGCCGGAAAACACCCTCGCGTCCTTTGCGCTGGCACTCAGCCTGGGCGTGAGCACGCTGGAGCTGGACATTGCGATCACGCGCGACGGCGTGCTGGTGATCAGCCATGACCCCACGCTGAACCCGGACATCACACGCGGCCCGGACGGCAACTTCCTCGCGTCGCGCGGCCCGGCGATTTCCAGCCTCAGCTATGAGGAGCTGGGCCGCTACGACGTGGGCCGGATCAAGCCGGACACAGCGTACGCCAAGCTCTACCCTGAACAGCGACCTGTCGATGGCGCGCGGGTTCCGCGCCTGTCCGACCTGTTTGACATGGTGAAAAAGTCGGGCAACGAGCAGGTGCGTTTTGCGATTGAAACCAAGGTGTCGCCGCTGGCCCCCGAGCTCACGTCCAGCCCTGAGGTGTTTGCGCGCGCCGTGGTGGCCGCCGTCCGGGAAGCGAAGCTGGCATCGCGCACTTCCATCCTCTCCTTCGACTGGCGCACCCTGAAAACCGTGCAGCAGGAGGCGCCAGACATTCCCACTGTGTACCTCAGCATGCAGCAACGCGGCTTTGACAACATCGGCGAAGGCCTGGCAGAGCCGTCGGCTTGGACCGCCGGTCTGCGTTACCGGGACCATGGGTCGGTCCCCAGAATGATCAAGGCGGCCGGCGGCCACACCTGGTCGGCGTTTCACCGCGACCTGAGCGCTGCCAAGGTGAAAGAGGCGCAGGAACTGGGACTCCAGGTGCTGGCCTGGACAGTCAACGAACCATCCGACATCGCCGGCATGCTGGATCTGGGTGTGGACGGCATCGTCAGCGACCGGCCGGATCGGGTGTTTGAAGTACTCGCGCGCAAGGGCCTCAAGCCGCGGCTGCCGGTGCCGCGTTAGCCGGCAACCGCCCCGGGCGCCTGTCCCAGCGCCGTGCGCCGCACCCGCCGCACATTGAAAGCGCTGGCAATCAGCACACCCTGCATCAGCGCCAGGCCCAGCAACACGCCGCGGAACTGCCCGTGGTCCATCATCACGCCGAAGACCAGCGGCGAGACGGCCTGCCCGATGTCCAGGCCCGCGTAAACCACGCCATAAACGCGACCCGAGGCATTGTCGGGCGTCGAGCGTTTAACCAGCAGGTCGCGCGACGGCCCGGCGATGCCCGAGGCAAAGCCCATCGCGCCAAACAGCACCGGCACCATCCACGCCGGGAAACTGCCCAGGGCCAGCAGCAGCGCCACCACCGCGGCCAGCCCGAAGCCGGCGCCCACGATGCGCTCGCAGCGCGCCGGGTCGGACGCGAGGAAACCGCCCAGCACCATGCCGCCCGCGCTGCAGACCATGTAAATCGTCAGGCACATGGCCACCAGGCCCAGCGGCACCTTGTGCAACTGCCGCGCGGCTTCGGGCGCGAAGGCCTGCACCACGCTGAGCACGATGGCGTACCAGAAGAAAAAGGCGAAACACATCCACACTGCCGGAATTTTCAGAAAGCCCAGCGAGCTGTCGGCCACAGGCGCGCCCTGGACCGGCGGGGCTATCCTGATCGTCAGCTTGTCGCGGTGCAGCACCAGCACGGCCAGCACGGCAAAAGCCAGCACGCCGGCGGCGGCCAGCGCCACCCGCCACGAATACGCAAACGTCAGCGTCACCACCAGCGCCGGCGCCAGCGCCCAGCCCAGGCTGCCGGTGATGCCGTGCACGCTGTAGGCGTGGCCCAGGCGCGGCGCGCTGACCTTGCGGTTGAGCAGCGTGTAGTCCACCGGGTGAAACACGCCGTTGCCGACACCGGCCAGCACCGCGAAGCCGGCCATCATCCAGTAGCTCGTGCTGAGGGAATAACCGAAGGCGGCGATGCCCAGCAGGCTCAGGCCCGCGAACAGAATCGGCCGCGGGCCGAAGCGGTCCACCCAGAACCCGGACAGCGCCTGCACCGCGCACGAGACGACAAAAAAGATCGTCATCAAAAACCCGAGTTCGGCATAACTGACGCTGAACTCGTCCTTGAGCCAGGGAAACAGCGGCGCCAGCAGCAGCTGGCTGAAATGGCTGATCAGGTGTGCCAGCCCCACCAGGCCAATGACGCTGGCATCGCTGCGCAGGGGAACAATGCCGGAGCCCGGGAGGGTGCTTGATGTATTCATGGCGCCATCGTAGTATCGGCGCTGGCTTCTGAAATGCGACAAAAAGCCATCATTCAGCGAATTTCAGACAAACCACGGTTCAGTCCATCCATGCCCCGCAAGCCGCGTCTTCACTTCATGCCGGTCGGCGACACCGACCCCTTCACACCCAGCCGTGAGCGCCCGGTGCGCGTGCGGGCGCGCTCCATGCCGGTGGACTCGCACTTCGAGCCGCATGCCCATGCCTGGGCGCAACTGGCCTACTGCGCCAGCGGCATCGTGCAGGTCACGGCCGAACAGAGCCGCCGCAAGGCCGACGAAATCACCTACATCGTGCCTCCCTCGCGCGCGGTGTGGATTGCGCCGGGTGCGCAGCACCACATCACTGTGCTGGAAGCCGCTGAATTCCGCACGCTCTATATTGATGCGGGTGTGACGCCCGAAAACTGGAACGCTTGCCGCGTGATGGTGGTGTCGCCGCTGCTGCGCGAAACCATCCACGCGCTCGACGCCGGCCCGCTGAGCCAGAACCGCGAACAGTTGCTGACCCGCCTGGTGCTGGACGAACTCCTGCACGCCGACACCCAGGTGCTGGGCGTGCCCCTGCCGAATGCGCAAACCGGCGACAAGCGCCTGCGCGCCCTGTGCGAAGCGGTGCTGCGCGCCCCGTCCGAGCGTGCCACGCTGGCCGAGTGGGCCGGGGACATAGGCGCCAGCGAACGCACGGTGGCGCGGCTGTTTCGCGATGAACTGGGCCTGAGTTACCAGCAGTGGCGCCAGCAGGCCGTGCTGGCCCACGCCCTGCCCCTGCTGGCGCGTGGCCAGTCCGTCAGCCAGGTGGCCGCGGCCAGCGGCTACGCCAGCGACAGCGCGTTTTCAGCCATGTTCAAGGCCGCCATGGGCCAGTCGCCGAGTCACTTTCAGAACAAAAACGGACTTTAGCCCAATAAGGTCGGGCGCAAGCAGCTATAAATTCAATAGCAAACTGAACCTGAGGCGACCGCGTGCCGCGCCCTTGACCTGCATCAAGTCAGTGCCGCAACCAGGGCGTAGCCTGAACCCTTTCCCCGCCAACACAACACACCACCTAACAAGAGGCAGCACACCATGGATTTGCTCGACTGGGCGCGCGGCCCCCTGCTGGCGGTCGCCATTGCCGTTTTTGCGGTCGGCGTGGCATGGCGGCTTTTTTCGCTGTGGCGCCTGCCAGCGCCCGCAGGCCGGCCGGCACCGGCGCGCGAGGCCTTCGGTACCACCGACGCCCTCAAGGCCAGCCTTTTTCGCATGGCGCCGCACCGCGGCTTTCATCCCAGCGCCACGCTGGTGACGATCAACCCCTACGTCTTTCACATCGGCCTGGCCCTGGTCTTCTTCGGTTACGCGCCGCACATTGCCTTCATCCGCCGCCTGACCGGCCTGGGCTGGCCGGCACTGCCCGACATGGTGATGTACATCGCCGCTGCGGCCACCATCGTGTCGCTGCTGATTGCCCTGCTGTTCCGGCTCACCGACCCGGTGCTCAAGAAAATATCCCGCGCCGACGACATGCTGACCTGGGCGCTGACCATGCTGCCCCTGATGACAGGCATGGCCGTCGTGGGTGAACCCTCGTCGGCCCTGCTCGCGCAAGCCAGCCCGCTGTACCGCGGCCCGCTGGCCGTTCACCTGCTGAGCCTGGAGCTGCTGCTGGTGTGGTTTCCCTTCGGCAAACTGATGCACGCCTTTCTGGTGCTGCCCAACCGCATGCAGCTGGCCCGCTTTCTCGGACGCCGTGGAGTACGCACATGATCGACATGGCCGTTTTCAAACAATTCCAGGAGGCGATCCGCCACCTGGGCGAGATGGCGCAGCCGGAACCCCTCACCGACGCCGCCCGGCTGTCACGGGCCAAGGCCGTGATGCACCGCAAGACCGACCGCGCGCTGGCCATGGATCTGGAGTCCTGCGTCAACTACGGTTACTGCTCCGAGGCCTGCCACTTCTACCAGAGCACCCAGGACCCGAAGTACACGCCGACCCGCAAGCTCGATCTGCTGCGGCGCGTGCACATGCGCGAGACCTCGGCGTTTGCGCCCCTGCATCGCCTGTTCAAGCCCGACATCACCGTGGCCGACCTGCAGGAATGGCAGGAGCTGGTGTACGACTCGTGCACCGAATGCGGCCGCTGCAGCATGGTCTGCCCCATGGGCATCAACATCGCACGCGGCGTCAATGTCATGCGCGAAGCCTTGTCCGAAGCCGGCCTGGTGCCGCTGGAGCTGATGGCGGTGGCGCAGGAGCAGGCCGGGCGCGGCACGGTGTTCGGCGTCGGCCCGGCCGAGCTGCTGAAGACGGTGGAAGCCTTGCGTGCGCAAGGCATTGTCATTCCCCTGGACGAACCCGCCGCTGACGTGATGCTGGTCACCACGGTCATCGACGTGCTGCTGTACCAGGACGCGCTGGCGGCCACGGCGCGCATTCTCAACCACCTGGGCCTGCGCTGGACGCTGCGCAGCGCCGGATTCGAAGCGGCCAACTTCGGCCTGCTGTCGGGCAACGAAGCCCTGCAGAAAGCGGCCAGCCAGCGCCTGATCGACGAGGCACTGGCCATCGGGGCGCACACCGTCATCCTGCCCGAGTGCGGCCACGCCTACCCGGCCCTGCGCTGGGAAGCCCGCTTGCCCGGCGGCGAGCCGCTGCCCTTCGAGGTGCTGGCCGCTTCGGAATTTGTCGGCCGCGAAATCGGGAGCGGACGGCTGGAGGTGCGCTCCGGCGACACCCGGCAGGTCGTCACCTACCACGATGCCTGCAAACTGGCGCGGCACGGCGGCGTGATCGACGAGCCGCGTGCGGCCATCGAGGCCCTGGGGGTGGAGTTCAGGGAGACCTCCCCCACGGCAGAACTCAACTGGTGCTGCGGCGGCGGTGCCGGCGCCTTCCTGATCAACCGCGCCGCCCCGCTACGGCACAAGGCCTGGGAGATCAAGCGCCAGCAGATCGACGCCACCGGCGCCGACGCGGTGGTGGTGTCCTGCGCGAGCTGCCGCCTCAACTTCATGGCCGGCGCAGAAACCGACCAGTGGTCCACACGCATCGTCAGCCTGGTCGAACTGGTGGCCGACCACCTGCCCGGCGACCGGGCGCACTGAGCGGCCAGCGGGCCATTGGAAAACAAAGCAGGTTTTCGCCCAACACCGGCGGGCGCTGGCTGCTATCAAAACAGGATCGCACCAGCGCTGAAGCCCCCTGCGGCGCGCCGGGCAACGGTAAACCGCTACCATGGGTGAATGAACTCTGTCTGCACCCTGGTGAAAACACGTGAAACATGGCGTAAGGCCGCAAGGGGTCTGACACTGGTCCTGCTGGCCGCCACCGGGCAGGCGCATGCAGACAGCGCCAGTCAACCGGGCCTGCTGCGCGACATCAATGCGGTGCGACAGCAAGGCTGCGAAGGGCAGCCCGGCAAGGCAGCCCCCTTGCGCGAGAACGCCGCCCTGTCGGCCGCCGCCACCCGCCTGTCCAGCGGTGACAGGCTGGACGAAGCACTGAAAGCCGCCGGTTACCGCGCGGTGAGCGGGGCGCAGATCATCCTGCGCGGCGCGGGCGCCACCCTGCTGACGCGGGCCAGCCTGGGCACGTCATGCAGCGTGCTCACCCAGGCCGATTTGACCGAGGCCGGCTTTCACCACCATGCCGCCCAGACCTGGATCGTTGTGGCCGCGCCCTTCTCACCCCCCGGCGCGGCGCAGGCCGATGACGTGCAGTCGCGTGTGCTGGCCCTGGTCAACGAGGCCCGCGCCAAACCACGTCGCTGCGGCACCGAGTCTTTCGCCGCAACGCGCCCGGTGCATCTCAGCGCCAGACTGCAGGCCGTCGCCGCCGCCCACGCCGCCGACATGGCCAACCACAACTACTTCGACCACGCCGGCCGCGATGGCAACCATGTGGAAGAACGCGCCAGCAGCGGCGGCTACCGCTGGCGCCACATCGGCGAAAACATCGCCGCCGGCCACACCCAGGCCGAAGCCGCCATGCAGGACTGGCTGGGCAGCCCCGAGCACTGCGCCAACGTGATGTCGCCGGCCTACACCGAGATGGGCAGCGCCTTTGCGGTGAACAACAGCAGCAGCGCGGGCATCTATTGGGTGAAGGTGTTCGGGTCCACGAAGTAAGGCGCGGCTTGCCACGGGCGGCGGCCCTTCGGTGATATGCAAAAATCGTCCTGAGCCCTTATCCGAACAGCGCCGGCAGCTATCAAAAGAAGAGCTGATACTACTTGTGTCGGCGGCTTTCCGGTGGAAAGCGAACCCACGCCGCCACCACCAGCAGACCGAACAGCGAGTAGCCGACGGCAAACACCCACCACGGCGCTTCGTAGTACAGGACACGCTGCAACCAGTGTTCGATGAAGCCGCCGCCATAGCCGGTCACACCGGCCCGCTCACGCAGCCACATCTCCAGGGTGGTCAGCGGACACAACATGCCCAGCCAGGTTTCAGCCACCACGACCACGATCGCCACCAGATGCGCCAGCCGGAACCAGAGGGTATTGACCCAGCGCCAGCCCCGCAGGTTGCCGGCCAGCACCAACACCAGGCCGCCCACCACAAAGGCCACGACGGCGACATGCAGCGTGAGCACGATGTCGGCGAGCAAGGCGTAGGCAATCCCGGTGCGCATGGGGCAACTCAATAGTTCAGGTCAGCTGATCCATCCCCAGCGCCACGAACTCGCCTTCGAGGCGCCCCGCCGCCTCGCCCGCAAAATGCAGCACCGACACCACCGTGATGCGCGCCTTGCCCTTGCGCCGGAACATGCGCAGGAACTGCTGCCAGGCCTCAGCGTCCGGCGCGGCAGCCGTCGCGGTGAAGCGGCCCGCGATGGGCTGCTCGTAGGACATGGTGTTGCGCTGGATCACCAGCCGGCTGGCCAGGCCCTCGGCGCTCAGGCGCGTGTGCAGCAGCGACCAGGCGGCCAGGATGGCGACCGCCGACGCACTGCCGCCGAACACGGTATCGCGGTGGTTGATGTTGGGCGCCAGCGGCGCGCTGAGCACCACCGCTTCCGGTGCGGCCTGCAGCACGCTGACCTGCATGGCCCGGGACAGCGGAATGTGCGCGTGCAGATAGGTTTCAAGTTCGGCGGGGGACATGGCGTCCTTTCAGGTGTCGACCAGAAGCGAAGCGTAGCAGCCCGTGGACAGCCTCGCCCGGTGACTGGGCTTACCCGGCGTTGCGCACCGGCATTACATGCACCAGCGCCAGGTCGAGCCGCACACAGGTGCGCTGCCCGGGGACCAGGGGCGCCGCTTGCGGTCCGGACAAGGTGAGCCGCAGCAAGGCGCCGGGGGACGGCTCGAGGAGCAGCGTCACCAGCGTGATCTCCCCCAGATGGCGCAGCTCGGCCACAGTGGCGCAGAAGTCGCCGCTCGCCTGTGACGGGGCGTCAAGCAGGTGAATGCCTTCGCCGTGAATCACCCAGCTCACGGCCTGGCCCGGCTCCAGGCGGCCCTTGTCGCGCACCCGCAGCACGGTGCTGCGCCCTTCATCCGCAGCGCCGCCCGGCGTGCCGTCGGTCCAGCGCAGCAGGCCCCAGCCCCCCTCGCCCGATGTTTGGCCCGGTGTTTCGTCCGGCCCCAGCCACACACCATGAAAGCGGTTCTGGATACCCACCAGGTCGGCCACCCGGGCGTTGCGCGGCGCGCGGTGGATGCTGGCCGGCGCGCCCTGCTGCAACACCCGCCCGGCGTCGATCACCACCAACTGGTCGCACAGCAGGCGCGCCTCGTTGAGGTCGTGCGTGACCAGCACGATGGGAATGTCCAGCTCGCGTCGCAGTTCGGCCAGCAAGGCATACAGGCCGTGGCGGCTCATCTGGTCCACCGCGGAAAAAGGTTCGTCGAGCAGCAGCAGCGCCGGCTCGCGTGCCAGCGCCCGCGCCACCGCCACACGTTGCTGCTCCCCGCCCGACAGGTGCGCAGGCCGGCGCGCCTGCTGGCCGGGCGTCAGGCGCACATGGTCGAGCCAGTGGCGTGCGCGCTCGCGGCGCTGCGCGCGCGGCAGGTGCAGCAGCGCCAGCGCCACGTTATCCAGGGCGCTCAGGTGCGGCATCAGCGCGTAGTTCTGGAACACCAGGCCGACGTGGCGTTTTTGCGGCGGCACAAACACGCCGCCGGCCGTGTCGCACCAGACCTGCTCGCCCACCAGCACGCGCCCGTGCGCCGGGCGCATGAGTCCGGCCATGATGCGGAGCATGGATGTTTTTCCCGCCCCCGACGGCCCCACCAGGGCCAGCATCTCGCCCGGCGCGCAGCGAAACTGTGCCGACAGGACCATGGGCTGGGCCTGCTCCACCTCGACCACCAGCGCCCTGCTTGCCGTTGCGCTCATGGACGACGCACCAGCCGGGCCGACGCGACAAAGGAAAAGCCGACCGCCAGCAGCGACAGCAGCAGCAAGGCCAGCGACATCTGGTTGGCCGCCGCCAGGTTGAAGCCCTGCACCTGGTCGTAGATGGCAATGGCGATCGTGCGGGTTTCACCCGGAATGCTGCCGCCCACCATCAGCACCACGCCGAACTCGCCCAGCGTGTGCACAAAGGTCAGCACCATGGCCGACAACACGCCGGGCCAGACCAGCGGCAGCTCCACCAGGCGAAAGGTCTGCCAGGCGCCCAGGCCGCTGACGGCGGCGGCTTCGGCCAGGTTGCGGGGCACGGCCTCGAAGGCGCGCTGCACCGGCTGCACCATGAAGGGAATGTTGAACACGAGTGAGGCGATCAGCAGGCCCAGGAAGTTGAAGGTCAGCTCGATCCCCAGCCACTGCCGCGCCCACTGCCCGATGGGCGAGCCGCCGCCCAGCGACACCAGCAAGTAATACCCGAGCACGGTGGGCGGCAGCACCAGCGGCAGGACCACCACGGCCTCGACCCAGGCCTTGCCGCGAAAGCCGGTGTAGGCCAGCCAGCGCCCGGTCAGCACCCCGGCAGGCAGCAGGATCACCAGTGTGACGGCGGCCAGCTTGAGCGAGAGAAAAAGCGCGGACCAGTCCATGGCGGCTTAGGGCCTGTTCACACTATTTATACAAGTGCGAACGTGGCTAAAACAGCGCCAATCTAGGCGCGCGACGACGCTCAGCCTGGGCGGCTGGGCTAGGAGTGCAACGACGAGTGGCGCTGTTTTAACCACGTTCCCTTCGGGTTGCGGCCAAAAAGACCATGCGCAGCGTTGCAAAGCCTTGCCGGGCTCCAGCCCGGCTGCATTTTGCGCCTCGCGCATGGCCTTTTTGACTCGCAACGCATCTTGCATAAATAGTGTGAACAGGCCCTAGGGCATCACGAAGCCGTAGCGGCCCATCACCGCCTGCGCGGCCGGCGTGCCGATGAAGTCGTAAAACGCCTGGGCAGCCAGCTCGGCATTTTTCAGCAGCACCATGCGCTGGCGCAGCGGCTGGTGCCAGCTGTCGGGAATCAGCGCAAACGTGCCCAGCCTGCCCACGCTGGGCGCCAGCGCCAGCGACTGCGCGATGATGCCGCCCTGGGCGCCCCCCGAGGTGGCAAACTGCGCGGCCTGCGAAATGTTTTCACCGAGCACCAGCCGCGGCTGCAGGGGGCTCCACAGGCCGGCATGTTGCAGCGCCTCTCTGGCGCGGGCGCCATAAGGGGCGTGATCGGGGTTGGCGATGGCGAACTTCTGCAACCGCCCGTCCTTCAGCGCCGCCGCCAGGTCCTTCAGTTCGCTGTCGGCTTTCAGGACCGAACCATGCGGCACCAGGATACCGATGCGGCCCAGCGCATACAGCCTGCCGCGGTCGCGCGTCTTGCCGGCGTCCGCCAGTTTGAACACAAAGTCCTCGTCGGCCGAGAGAAACATCTGGAAAGGCGCGCCCTGCAGGAGCTGCGAATAGAAGTTGCCCGACGAGCCGAACACCAGGCGAAGCTTCTGCCCTTTTTCCTTCTCGAACAAAGCGGCCACTTCCTCCAGCGCGAACTTCAGGTCCGACGCCGCAACCACCACCGGCTGCGCCTGCGCCCGGCCCGGCAGGCCGCCCAGACCCATGGCGGCACTGAGCCACAGGGTCGTGATGAAGAACGCTTTCAGAAACATCGTTTCATTATCCCTTCCCCGCCTGCCGGAAAAGACAAGGGCCGACGACCGCCTTATAAACAGCGTTTGAGCAGCCCCATGATCTGGTCGAACCGTTTGCCATACGGCGGGTAGAACAGGTCGCCACGCGCCCACTTCGACGAGACCAGCACGGGTTTTTGCTGCGTGAAACGCAGGAAGCCGGTTTCGCCGTGGTAGGCGCCCCAGCCGCTGTCGCCCACGCCGCCAAAGGGCAGGTTGTCGTGGGCGATGTGCATCAGTGTGTCGTTGACCGTCACGCCGCCGCTCACGGTGCGCGCCAGCACCGCGTCACGCGAGGCCGTGTCGGTGCCGAACCAGTACAGGGCCAGCGGCCGTGGCCGGTCGTTGATGTAGCCGATGGCTTCGTCCAGCGTGGCATACGACAGCACCGGCAGGACGGGGCCGAAAATTTCCTCGTCCATCAGCTTCATGGCCGGTGTGGTGCCGAACACCAGCACCGGCGCCATCTGCCTGGCGGTGGCGGGCGCAGCGCCACCCGGGTTCACCACCTGCAGCCGCGCGCCCTCGCCTTCGGCCTGGGCCAGCAACGCCTGCAGGCGCTCGTGGTGGCGCGGGCTGATGATGGCCGCATAGTCGGGGTTGCCTGCAATCGTCGGGAAGAGTTTGGCCACCGCACGCGTGAAGGCTTCGCCAAACGCGGCCTCCCTGCCCTGCGGCACCAGCACGTAGTCGGGCGCAATGCAGGTCTGGCCGGCGTTGAGCAGCTTGCCGTGCGCGATCTTCAGGGCCACGCTGTCGAAATCGCTGGACGCGTCGACGATACAGGGCGACTTGCCGCCCAGCTCCAGCGTGGTGGGTGTCAGGTTGGCGGCGGCGGCCTCGGCCACCTTGCGCCCGGTGGCGGTGGAGCCGGTGAACACCAGGTGGTCAAAAGGCAGATGGGTGAAGGCCGCCGCCAACGCCGAGTCACCCTCGACCACACAGAACTCGTCGGCGGCAAAGGCGTGGCCGATCAGCTCGCCCATCAGCGCCGAGGTGCGCGGCGTCAGCTCGCTCGGCTTGAGCATGACGCGGTTGCCTGCCGCCAGGGCCGTGATGGCGGGCGCCAGTGCCAGTTGCACCGGGTAGTTCCAGGGCGAGATCACCCCGACCACGCCCAGCGGCTGGCGCTGCAGATAAGCGCTCGACGGCTGCAGGTAGATCGGCGTGGACACCTTCACCGGCCGGACCCACTTCGGCAGATGGCTGAGCGTGTGCGACAGCATCGTGCGCAGTACAAACATATCGGCAATTTCGGTCAGCTGCGGCGAACGCACGCCGAAATCGGCCTGCACGGCCAGCGCCAGCGCCGGACCGTGTTCATCGAGCAGGCGGCGCATGCGCTGCAGCCTGTCCCGGCGCAGGGCCAGCGGCACGTCCACCTGGGCGCGGCTGGCGCGGTGCTGGGCATCAAACAGGGAACGAAGGGTAAGTTCGGTGACGGCGGCAGGGGTTGTGGTGGCGTTCATCCGGCGATGATAGGCTGCGAGCCGCTTGTACATTAGGGGCTCAACCCCAAGCCCGGGCAAAAGCCTCCACAGCAACCACCAGGGAGATCCCGCCATGAAACGCAGACAGGTGCTGGCCGGCGCGGCCAGCGTAGCCGCGGCGGGGCTGCTGCCCCTGCGGGCATCGGCTGCCGACCCCTGGGGTGCCGATGCGGGTTATCCGACGGGCTGGGGCGGCGGGTTCGAGAAAGGCACGCCCTTTCGCATCGGCAACTATTCGGGCGGCTTCGAGCAGATGTTCAGGCACCGCAGCATCGCGGCGGGGCCGGCTGCCAGTCCGCTCGGCGAAGCCCTGCGGCCTGACTTCAGCTACCGCTGGGGGCTGTTCAGCCGCCGGCCGCAGGAGTACCTGGACCAGTGGCCTGTGACCGGCCTGCTGATTGCGCGCAAGGGCAGCATCTGGCATGAAAGCTACCGCCACCAGCGCAGCGCGGCCATGCGCCTGACCAGCTGGTCCATGGCCAAAAGTGTGACGTCGCTGCTGCTGGGTATCTGCCTGGACCGCAAGCTGATCGCGTCTTATGACGACGAGGCCCAGCGCTATCTGCCCGAGCTGCAGGGCACGCTGCACGGCGGCGTCACCCTGCGCCACCTGTCGAACATGTCCAGCGGCGCCGAGGTGCTGCATGACCGCGACAACGCCGTCATCTACCCCGCCGCCTTCATCGGGGCTAACACCGACATCGCGCGTACGGTGGCGGGCTGGAACCAGCGCCGCGAGGCCCCCGGCCGGACCTTCAACTACAACGAGCTGTGCCCGCTAACCATCGGCATGGTGATCCGCCGGGTGACAGGCCAAAGCCTGTCCGAATTCGCGCAGGCCGCAATGTGGCAACCCCTGGGTGCGGAGGCGGCCGCCACTTGGCTCACGGATTCCCGGGGGAACGAGTTCAACTGCATCGGCCTGGCGGCGCGCCTGAGGGACTGGGCGCGGCTGGGCCAGCTGGTGGCCCAGCGCGGGCAGATGAACGGGCAGCAGCTTGTCAGCAGCGCCTGGATCGCCGAATGTTCGCGCTGGACAGACAACGACAGGCAGGTCAGCTACGGTTCGGCGCGCGCGCGCCCCGCCCTGCTGGCCGGCTACAAGGCCTTCATGTGGCATGCCAAGGCGGACGGATCGCAACTGGTCTTCAACGGCCACCACGGGCAGCGGGTGTTTGTGGACTTGCCGACGCAAACCGTACTGGTGCAAACCGCTGCCGGCCATGAGGGCAACTGGCAGGCCGAGCTGTATGCCATGTTCAGCGCCGCCGTCGGCCTGGATGACTGATCTCCCATAAAAGAAAGCTCCGGCCGAAGACCCGCCTGCGTGGGAAGCTCCTGTTTCAATAGCAGATGCGGGGCAAACAAGCGGATGCGCAGCCCCCGCCCCGTCCCGTCCGACAAAGCAGCCAAGCCACCGCAATGCGTTAAGGTAAGACCCATGAACACGACCACCTCCACCCAGAAACTCGAAGCGGCGCTGGCCGCGATCGCTGCCGCCGGCGATGAAGGCCGGCGCATTTTCACCAGGCTGTACCTTGAGACCGCCCGCACGGCCGCGCTGGCCGCCGACCGGCGTGCCGCCAGCGGCCAGCCGCTGGGCCCGCTGGACGGCCGCATCGTCTCGATCAAGGACCTGTTCGACGTGGCCGGCGAAACCACCACCGCCGGCTCGGCCCTGCTGCGCGATGCCGCGCCGGCTGCCAAAGATGCGGTGGTGGTCAGCCGCCTGCGGGCGGCCGGGGCCGTCATCATCGGCAAAACCAACATGACCGAGTTCGCTTTCTCGGGCGTCGGCATCAACCCGCATTACGGCACGCCGGGCAACGCGCTGGACATCAGCCGCATACCGGGCGGCTCGTCCTCGGGCGCGGGCGTGTCGGTGGCGCGCGGCATGGCCGAGATCGCCATCGGTTCGGACACCGGCGGCTCGGTGCGTATTCCCTCGGCGCTCAACGGTCTGGTCGGCTTCAAGCCAACCCAGGCGCGGGTCACGCGCGAAGGCGCTTTTCCGCTGTCCTTCACCCTGGACACCCTGGGACCGCTGTGCCGCAGCGTGGCGGACGCCGCCGCCACCGACAGCGTGCTGGCCGGCATCACGCATGAAGCCCTGCCGCAGCGCGCCGTGCGCGGCTTGCGCCTGGGCGTGCCGCGCGGCCTGTTGTTCAGCCAGGCGCAGGACGAGGTGCTGGCCGCCGTGGAGCAGGCCCTGGCGCAACTCGCAGGCGCCGGCGCCCAGGTGCGGGATCAAGCCCTCGACGATTTGCTGGGCGAGCCCTTTCGCCTGCAGGAGCGCGGCACCCTGGTGGCCGCCGAAGCGGCATGGATTCACCGCGACTGGGTCGATAGCCGGCCCGAAGCGTACGACCCCATCGTGCTGGGCCGCATCCGCCGCGGCCAGACGCTGGATGCGGCGACTTACGTCGGCATCCAGCAAGCCCGTGCCGCGCTGCTGCCGGCACTCGATGCGCGTTTGACAGATCTCGATGCGCTGGTGCTGCCCACCGTGCCGCTGCTGGCGCCACGCATCGCCGACGTACAGGCCGAAGACGCGTTTTTGCGCACCAACGCCCTGCTGCTGCGCAACCCCTCGGTCTTCAATTTCCTTGACCTGCCCGCCTTGTCTTTGCCGCTGCCGCGCGGCGGCGGGCTGGCGGTCGGGCTCATGCTGGTGGGCAAACGCGGCGCCGACCGCGAGCTGCTGGCACTGGGCGCGGCGGTGGAAGAACTGCTGCGGCAGCTGCAGCCTGCAGCCTTGGTTGTCGCGCCATGAATCCTGGATCAGGTCCGGGATGACAAGTCACCCAGGGTCGTCAGGTCCACAAGGCTTTCATCGCCTGCGAGAACTCTGCGGCCAGCTGAGGCCATTCGGTCACCTGCCCGCCGCTGACCGCGCGCTGCCCCGCCACAAACACCTCGCTGAAACGTGCGTCCGGGCTGGAGAACACGATCGCGTCCAGCAGGTGATCGGCCGGAATACCCAGCAGCGCCGGCGACGCGGTATCAACGACGACAAAATCCGCGCGCTGGCCGGGTGCGATGCCGCCCAGAGGCAGCGAGGTGGCGGCGTGCCCGCCGGCCAGCGCCGCGTTGAACAGGTTGTCCGCACTGCTGGAGCTGGCAGGCATGCGCCCCGCGATGTTGCGCTGGCGCAGGTTCAGGCGCTGCGAATATTCGAGCAGGCGCAGCTCTTCCTGCCAGCTGCGCGTGACATGGCTGTCCGAGCCGATGGACCAGTGGCCGCCCGCAGCCGCATAGGCCGGCAGGTCAAACACGCCGTCGCCGAGATTGGCCTCCGTCGTCGGGCAGATCACAATCGCCGCGCCGCTGCGCTGCACGCCCTGCAGTTCGGCCACGGTGGACTGGGTGGCGTGCACCAGGTTCCAGCGTGCATCGACCGGGGCGTGTGCAAGCAGCCACTCGACAGGCCGTGCGCCCATTGCGGTGATGCAGTCCTGCACTTCCTGCATCTGCTCGGCAATGTGGATGTGCACCGCCATGCCTCTTGCATGGGCGGCGGCTGCCACTTCTTGCAGCGCCGACTCGTCCACGGCGCGCAGCGAATGCAGGGCCAGGCCGGTGTTGACATGGCGGCCGCCCTGGCGCAACACCCCCTCGGCCAGGCGCAGCACCGAATCGGGCGTGGAGGCAAAACGCCGCTGGTCCTCACGCAGGCCGTGTGCCGCAAAACCCGAACGCATGTACAGCGTGGGCAACAGGGTCAGGCCCATGCCCACATGCTGCGCGGCACGCACCAGCGCCAGCGACATGGCCAGCGGGTCGGCATAAGGCCGGCCGTCGGCGGCGTTGTGCAGGTAGTGGAACTCGCAGACCTGGGTGTAGCCGGCCTGCAGCAGCTCGGCATAGAGCAGCGCCGCCACGGCTTCAAGTTGTTCTGGGGTGATGCGCAGCGCGGCGCTGTACATGCGGTCGCGCCAGCGCCAGAAGTCGTCCTGGCCTGCAGCCGCGCGCTCGGTCAGCCCGGCGATGGCGCGCTGGAATGCGTGGCTGTGGGCATTGACCAGCCCGGGCAACACCGGCCCGGCCAGGCGCACCGCCCCGCGCTGCGCTTCTTCCACCGCGTTGGGCTCGATGCTGGCCCAGGTGCCGTCGGCCGCCACCGCCAGCAGCACATCCTGCGTCCAGGCGCCGTCCACCCAGGCCTGGGGCGCGACATAACGCTTCACTTCACCGTGCATACAGCTTGTGGGCAGCGGCCAGGCTGCCCGTCACCATGTTTTTGAGCACGGGTTGAATCCTTTTCGCCAACGCTTCATCATAGGCAAACGGCGCCACTTCCTGCATGTACAGGCTCTGGCATTTCTCGAGCTGAACCGCGTGCACCTGCCCGGCCGGCCGGCCATACTGCCGCGTGATGTAGCCGCCCTTGAAACGGCCGTTGACGATGCTGCTCACCCCCGCGACCCCGGCGCAGGCGGCAGCCGCGGCGTCGGTGATGGCGGGGTCCGCCGCCGCGCCATTGGCCGTGCCGATGTTGAGATCCGGCAGGCGGCCTTCGAACAGCCAGGGGATTTCGGAGCGGATGCTGTGCGCATCCCACAGCAGCACAAAACCGTGTTGCGCCTTCAGGCGTGCCAGCTCTGCGGCCAGCGCCGCGTGGTAAGGCTGCCAGTATGTTTCGCGGCGGCGCAGGCGCTCGGCCGGGTCGGGTGCCTGGCCTTCCTTGTAGAGGGTATCGCCGTTGAAAAAATGTGTGGGGCACAGCTCGGTGTTCGACGCACCGGGGTACATGGGCGCGTCGTCGGGGGGCCGGTTCAGGTCAATCACATAACGCGAATACCGCGGCGTGATCACGCTGGCGCCCAGCGCCGGCAAGAAATCGTAGAGCCGCTGCAAATGCCAGTCGGTGTCTTCCACGCCCAGGGCGCGTTCGGCGTAATCACCGCGCAGCTCAGGTGGAATCTCGGTGCCGGTGTGCGGCATGCTGACCAGCAGGGGGACCTTGCCGCGTTGCAGGGTAAAACTCATACAGACTCACCATTCAAAACAAGTCGAAGCCGCCCAGGGCACCAAGCCGGCGGGAACCAGGCGGCAACGGATAAAAAATGATCAACTCCGGGACAGGACCGCACGCAGGAAATCACGCGTTCGGGTCTGCGCCGGGTTGGTGAAAATGATATCGGGTGGCCCTGCCTCGATCACCACGCCGCCATCCATCACCACCACCACGTCCCCCACCTCGCGCGCAAAGTCCATTTCATGGGTCACGACCATCATCGTCATGCCCTCGCTCGCCAGCAGCTTCATGACCTGCAACACTTCACCCACCAGCTCGGGATCCAGCGCGGAAGTGGGCTCGTCAAACAGCATGACCTTGGGCTGCATGGCCAGCGCCCTGGCAATGGCCACCCGCTGCTTCTGCCCCCCGGACAGGCTGGCGGGCATGGCATGGGCTTTTTCAGCCAGCCCCACCTTCTCCAGCAGCGCCATGGCTTCGGACTGCGCCTGTTTCCTGGAAACACCGCGCACCTTGCGCGGACCGACGGTGATGTTGTCAATCACCGGCAGGTGGGGAAACAGGTTGAAGGACTGGAACACCATGCCGACGTCTTCGCGCAGATGGTTGAGCGCCACCTCGCCCAGCATCCGGCCGTCTTCGACCAGCGTGCGTCCGCAGATCTCGACCCGGCCCTGCTCGGGTGTCTCCAGCCCGTTGCAACAGCGCAAGAAAGTGCTTTTCCCCGACCCGCTGGGGCCGATCACCACCACCACCTGAGAGGGCTGGACATCGAAATCGATGCCCTTCAACACGGCGTGGTCGCCAAAAGACTTGCGCAAGCCGCGTATGCTGACAATCGCCTGTTCGGTTTTCATTGCACCATGCCTCCCGCACGCAGTCGCTGTTCGATGTGGCGCAGCGCCAGCGTTGTCAGCCCGGTCAGAACAAAATACATCACGGCGATGGCAAGGTAAACCTCGAGCGAGCGGTAGGACACGCTGATGATTTTCTGTCCCTCATGCATCAGGTCGTGAATGGTCAGCAGGGACACCAGCGCCGAGTTCTTGATCAGCGCAATGAACTCGTTGCCCAGCGGCGGAATCATGCGCACCAGCGCCTGCGGCAGGATGATGCTGCGCATGGCCGTGCCATACGACATGCCCACGGATCGCGCCGCTTCCATCTGGCCCCGGTCAATCGACTGGATGGCCCCGCGCACGATCTCCGACACATAGGCGCCGGAGTAAATGCCCAGTCCGATCACGCCGCACACAAAGGCCGGCAGCAGAATGCCGAACTGCGGCAACCCGAAAAACAGCAGGAACAGCTGCACCAGCAAGGGCGTTCCCCGGATCGCGGCCACGTAACTTGTGCACAGTGCATACACCACGCGTCTTTTCGGGTTGAGACGCCCTATCCCCACCAGCAGCCCCATGACGCAACCCAGCGCCAGGGACACCGCGGTAATTTCCACGGTGACCAGGCCGCCCTGAAGCAGGTTGCGCCAGCCCGCCCACACGGGGGAGAAATCGAGTTCCATCTGATGCGCTCCGCGGTTTACCGTTTACTTGGTGGTGCCGCTAAACCACTTTTTGACGATCTGTGCATAGGTGCCATCGGCCTTGAGTTTGGCCAGTGCGCCGTTGACGGACCGGGTCAGCTCGGGGCTGTCCTTGCGCAGCGCCATGCCGTACTCTTCGGTCGTGAGTTGCTGCTCCAGCACGCGCTGTCCGCCGCGGGTACGCACATACTGAAACGCTGCGGGCTTGCCGGTCACGGCTGCATCTGCACGGCCGATCTCGACCAGATTGAACATCTCCTGGTTTTTTTCAACCTCCACCAGTTGCACCTGCGGGTGGTTGGCTGCCAGGTAAGACACCGACTTGGTGCCGACCTGCACGGCCACTTTTTTGCCATTCAGGTCTGCCAGCGTCTTGATGCCGGTGTTGCCCTCCTTGACCATGGCCACCAGACCACCCGCGTAGTACGAGTCCGTGAAATCGACGACCTTCTTGCGGTCATCCGTGATGTAGATGGCCGACACCGCCATGTCAAAACGCTTGGAAATGAGCCCCGGGATCAGGCCCTTGAAATCGATATCGACCCATTCGACAC
Organism: Pseudomonadota bacterium; assembly: GCA_040389085.1. GTDB lineage: Bacteria > Pseudomonadota > Gammaproteobacteria > Burkholderiales > Burkholderiaceae_C > Polaromonas. The sequence continues at coordinate 265,303 of JAZKAP010000006.1, read as the reverse complement.
GTTTGTTCAATACCTTGCCAATGGCTTCGACCAGCTCGATGTCGAAGCCGGTGCGCTTGCCGGCCTCGACGTACTCCATGGGCGGGAAGGTGGCGTCGGTACCGACGCGCAGGACGTCTTGCGCGTGTGCGCTCATGGCGCCCAGACCGAGGACGGCAAAGCAGGAAAGCAGAAATTGACGGCGGAAGTTCATGGGATTTTCTCCAGGGGTTAATGAATCAAGGTACTCAAACTTCGGGAAATGCGGGCGGCGGTCACCACCGTCATCTGAATCAGGGGGGAATGTTTGTCCTGGATGCGCACACTCGGTGCCATGAGCGTCAAGGCACCGACGGCTTGTTGTCCCATGGCGAACAAGGGTGCACTGACGCCCCAGACACCGGCATCCACCTCCCCGTGGCTGACGGCAAAACCGGCCTTGCGGATCGCGTCCAGCTCGGCCAGCAGTTCGGACTGCGGCAGGCCCGGGCGTGTTGCACCCAGAGCCGCGTCCCGGGCTGCCTCGGGCAGGTGCGCCAGCAGGCATTTTGCCGAAGCGCCTTTTTCCAGAGGGACGCTGCGGCCTTTTTCGAAAGAGCAGCGCAGGGCCTGCCGGCTCTCGACCATCTCGATGCAAATGGCCTGGCCGTTCACCGCGACGATCAAGCCCACACTTTCCTGGGACTGCTGCGCCAGCACCTGCATGTCCTGGCGCGCCTGCTGGGCCAGGTGGGACGCCATGTCGAAACCCAGCGCCAGTTGAAGGCTGAGCGGGCCGGGGGCGTACCGTCCCTCCACTTCAAGAACAAAACCCCAGCGCTTGAGGGCATGGAGCTGGCGGTAAAGCGTGCTCTGGCTCAGGCCGGTCTTGCGCACCAATTCCGTCGCTGTCAATGGATGCCCCTGCTGCGCCAGCGTGGCAAGCACCACCAGGGCGCGATCAACCGCAGAAACAGCATGCGAATCGGACAACATCGTTTCAGTATCCGGTTCTTGCCCGAGCGCGTAAAACACTATTTCTCATTGGCTGGGAATAGCCCTCTCTTTTTTGAATTCTGGTAAGGCGCAACCCCGGTTTCATCATCCAGTGACCAGGGTCCGCCGTCGGGATGGCGGACATCATGACTATCCTGACGAGGTCCCTGTGCTACGGTGCGCCGCAAAACTCATACCAGCTCACCGTGGAACACCGTCCGCAGGCGCGGATTCGCGCCGAGGGCATAAGCCAGCTGAGCGGGATGGGCCACATCCCACAACACGAAGTCGGCCCGTAGGCCGGGGGCAAGCACCCCGCGGTCAGACAGCCCCAGCGCTTTGGCGGCGTGGCGCGTCACGCCGGTCAAGGCTTCCTCGGGTGTCAGGCGGAACAGCGTGCAGGCCATGTTGAGCATCAACAGCAGCGAGGTGCAGGGCGAGCTGCCGGGGTTGCAGTCTGTGGAAATCGCCATGGCCACGCCGTGCTGGCGCAGCAGGGCCACCGGCGGCAGTTTTGTTTCGCGCAGGAAATAAAACGCGCCCGGCAGCAGCACCCCCACGCTACCGGCCTGGGCCATCGCGGCCGCGCCCGCTTCGCTGAGCCACTCCAGGTGATCGCAGCTGAGCGCGCCATAACGCGCCGCGAGTTCAGCACCACCGCTGTCGCTGAGCTGCTCGGCATGGAGCTTGACCGGCAGGCCCAGTGCGTGGGCCGCCTGAAACACCCGTTCTGTCTGGGCCGTACTGAAGGCAATCCGCTCGCAAAACGCATCGACCGCGTCGACCAGGCCCTCGGCATGCAGCAGCGGCAGCATGCGCACCACCTCGTCCACATAGGCGTCCGGTCGGCCGGCAAACTCCGGCGGAATCGCATGGGCGCCCAGAAAGGTGGTGCGCACCTCCACCGGTTGACTGCGGCCCAGTGCACGCGCCACGCGCAAGGCCTTGCGTTCATGCTCGAGCGCCAGGCCATAACCCGACTTGATCTCCAGCGTGGTCACGCCTTCGGCGATCAGCGCGCGCAGGCGTTTGAGGCTCTGCGCATGCAGTTCCGCCTCGGTCGCGGCGCGCGTGGCTTTCACCGTCGAGCTGATGCCACCGCCGGCGCGTGCAACGTCTTCATAACTCGCGCCCTGCAGCCGCAGTTCGAACTCGTGGGCCCGGTCGCCGCCGTACACCAGGTGGGTGTGGCAATCAATCAGCCCCGGCGTGACCAGCGCGCCGCGGGCATCGTGCTCGCGCGTGCAGCGTGCCGCCAGGTCCGCCGGCAGCTCGCTGCGCGGGCCGACCCAGGCGATGCGTCCGCCCTCCAGTACCAGGGCCGCGTCCTCAATCAGGCCATAAGGCGCTGGATGCGAAGGCTGCAGGGTGGCCACGCGGCAATGCCGCCAGAGCTGCACCGTCATCGCGCCATTTCCATCCAGAGCGCGCTTGTTGCTTCGATGCGCACCGAGGCCCCGTCGGCCAGCGCGCGCCAGGCCAGCGTGTGCGGCGGCACCGTCACAAACTTCCTGTTGACCTGCACGGTCACCGGTTCGTCCCAGGCGCACACGGCGACGCGTGTGCCGGGTTTGATCTCCACATCCAGCGCGCCCAGAACGCGGACCAGGCGTGCGCTACCACGCCCCTTTTTGAGCATCAGGTTGAAGTCTTCGGTGGGACCGTCAATCAGTTCGCAATCGCAGCCCAGGGCGCCGTCAAAACACAGCGGCTCGCCCTGTGGCGTCAACTCCCGGCTCTGCCCGTCCAGCGTGAGCCGCACGCCAGCGCCGCCCAGCACGGCGAACCAGCGCTGCACACCTTCATAGGGTGAAAATGGCCCGCTTTTTTCGACCTCGGCCACCGAGATGCGCCAGTCCCAGTCCTGCGCGGTGGGCCATGCCAGCAGCTCGCGCGTGATGCCGCCGCCGTTGCGCCAGGCCGTGGGCGCCACCTCTTCCAGGGGGATGATTTGCCAGCTCATGGGGTGACCTCCGTGTGACGGACTCGCGTTGGGAATGGGTGACCATTCATGCCTGAAATTGTCCTGCAAAGCTGTAACGCGTGCCAGGATAAATCAGCCGGGCCACGCTGGCCACATGGGCCCCGCTGACGGTGCGCCGCATCATCGCCAGGCAGGGCTCGCCGCGCTTGATGCCCAGCTGTCTGGCTTCCTGCGCCGTGGGCAGACAGGCCTCGATCGAATAGCTGGCCTCGGTCAGCGGTGCGTGTTGCAGCAGGTGGTGGGTGGGTGTGGTCAGCGTGAAGTCGGTTTCCAGAAAATCAGGCGCCGCCGCCGGATTGACGTAGCGGTCTTCGTGCTGGATGGGGACACCGTTTTCAAGATGCACCAGCATGGTGTGAAAAACCCGCGCACCGGTGCGCAGGCCCAGCGATCGGGCCAAGTCGGCGCTGGCCTTTTCGGCCTCCACCATCAATACCCGGGTGGTGTGCACATGGCCGCGCTCGATCACTTCTTCATGGATGTCGCGAATCGTGAGGCGCGACGAGATGCGATGCAGCTCGGCCACGCGCGTGCCCGAGCCCTGCACCCGCGTCACCATTCCCTCGGCAGTCAATTCGCGCAGGGCACGGTTGGCCGTCATGCGGCTGATCCCGAACTGCGCCGCCAGCGCCGCCTCGCTGGGCACCGGGTCGCCTGGCTTCCATGTCCCCGCACTGATATGGGTCTTGATGAAGGCCTTGACCTGCTCATAGGCAGGCAATAAAACTTTTGCCATGGGCGTAGATTACCCCAGTTGACACAAGTTGTATAGACAACTAGGATTTGCCGGAACGAATCTTGCGTGTCCGATTCCGACCGCCAGGACAGCCATGAAGGAGCCACCCGTGTCAGACCTTTCACAAACCCCTTTCCTCGACAGCAAGGCCAGGCCAGTGTGCGCACCGCGCGGAAACACGTTGAGTTGCGCCAACTGGCAGATCGAGGCGGCCTACCGCATGATCCAGAACAACCTGGACCCGGAAGTCGCCGAGAACCCTGACGAACTCGTGGTGTACGGCGGGATCGGCAAGGCGGCGCGCAACTGGCCGGCCTTCGACGCCATCCTCGACTCGCTGCGCAAGCTCAAGCCCGACGAAACCCTGCTGGTGCAGTCGGGCAAACCGGTGGGCGTGTTCCGCACCCACACCGGCGCACCGCGCGTGCTGATTGCCAACTCCAACCTGGTGCCCAAGTGGGCGACCTGGGAACACTTCAACGAACTGGACCGCGCGGGCCTGATGATGTACGGCCAGATGACAGCCGGCAGCTGGATCTACATCGGTACGCAGGGCATCGTGCAGGGCACCTACGAAACTTTTGTCGAAGCAGGCCGCCAGCATTTCAACGGAGATTTAGCCGGCCGCTGGGTGCTGACCGCCGGCCTGGGCGGCATGGGCGGGGCCCAGCCGCTGGCCGCCACCTTTGCCGGGGCCTGTTCGCTCAACATCGAATGTCAGCAGTCCCGCATCGATTTCCGTTTGCGCACCAAGTACGTGGACAAGCAGGCCAAGGACCTCGACGAAGCCCTGGCCCTCATCAAGCAACACACCAGCCACAAGGAAGCGGTGTCGATTGCCCTGTGCGGCAACGCGGCCGAGATCGTGCCCGAGCTGGCGCGCCGCGCCGCGGCCGGCGGCATGCGCCCCGACCTGGTGACGGACCAGACCTCGGCGCACGACATCATCAACGGCTACCTGCCTGCGGGGTGGAGCGTCGCGCAATGGCAGGCCGCGCAGAAAGACCCGTCGCAACACGCAGCGCTCACGAAAGCAGCGGGTGAATCCTGCGCCATCCATGTCAGGGCCATGCTCGCCTTCCATGCCATGGGCATCCCGACGGTGGACTATGGCAACAACCTGCGCCAGGTCGCCAAGGACTTCGGCGTCGCCAACGCCTTCGATTACCCGGGCTTTGTGCCGGCCTACATCCGGCCGCTGTTCTGCCGCGGTGTCGGCCCCTTCCGCTGGGTGGCGCTCTCCGGCGACCCGGAAGACATCCGCAAGACCGACGCGAAGATGAAAGAACTCTTCCCCGACAACAAGCATTTGCACCGCTGGCTGGACATGGCCGAAGAACGCATCAGTTTCCAGGGCCTGCCGGCACGCATCTGCTGGATAGGCCTGGGCGAACGGCATTTGGCCGGCCTGGCCTTCAACGCCATGGTCAAGTCCGGCGAGCTCAAGGCGCCCATCGTGATCGGCCGCGATCACCTCGACAGCGGTTCGGTCGCGTCACCGAATCGCGAGACCGAAGCCATGAAGGACGGCAGCGATGCCGTGAGCGACTGGCCGCTGCTCAACGCCCTGCTCAACACCGCCAGTGGCGCGACCTGGGTCAGCCTGCACCACGGCGGCGGCGTCGGCATGGGGTATTCGCAGCACTCGGGGGTGGTCATCGTCTGCGACGGCACCGACGAAGCGGCAGAGCGTATTGAACGCGTGCTGTTCAACGACCCGGCCACCGGCGTGATGCGCCATGCCGATGCCGGCTACGACATCGCCGTCGCCAGCGCCAGGGAAAACGGCCTGAACCTGCCCATGATCCGCTGAACCCGTCCTGGTCCGGAAATCCACCCCATGCCTGACAAAGAACTCCTGATTCCCGGCCAGCTGTCCATGGCGCAGTTGCGCCGCCTTTGCGCGGTCGTGCCACCACCGGTCCGGCTGGACGCCGCCTGCCGCCCGGGCGTGCGTGCCAGCGCCGCACTGGTGCACCAGGCGGCCAGCGGTGGCGCCGCGGTGTACGGCGTGAACACCGGCTTCGGCAAGCTGGCCAACACGCGCATCGCCAAAGAAGACCTGGCCATTTTGCAGCTCAAGCTGCTGCGCTCGCATGCGGTGGGCGTCGGCGAGCCACTGTCCCGCCGCGTGGTGCACCTGATCCTGCTACTGAAGGCGGCCAGCCTGGCACGTGGTTATTCGGGCGTGCGTGAAGAAGTCATCGACGCCCTGCTGGCACTGCACAACCACGGCATCTGCCCGGTCATTCCCTGCCAGGGCTCGGTCGGTGCGTCGGGCGATCTGGCACCCCTGGCGCACCTGTGCCTGCCACTGATTGGCGAAGGTGAAGTTTTCTACAAGGACCAGCGACTGCCGGCCGCCGCCGCACTGAAGCTGGCCGGCCTGCAAGCCCTGCAGCTCTCGGCCAAGGAAGGCCTGGCGCTGATCAACGGCACGCAGGTCTCTACCGCGCTGGCGCTCGACGCGCTGTTTGCCACCGAGCGACTGCTTGAAGCAGCGGTGATCTCGGGCGCCCTGACGCTGGACGCCGCGCGCGGCAGCGATGGCCCGTTTGACCCGCGCATCCATGCGGTGCGCGGCCAGCCCGGGCAGATCGCCTGCGCAGCGGCCTACCGCGCACTGATGGTCGGCAGCGAGATCCGCAGGTCGCACCTGGACAACGACGACCGCGTGCAGGACCCGTATTGCCTGCGCTGCCAGCCGCAGGTCATGGGCGCCTGCCTGGACCAGATGCGTTACGCCGCCAGGGTGCTGGCGATCGAGGCCAACGCCGTCACCGACAACCCGCTGGTGTTTGCCGACGAGGGCAGCCTGCTCTCCGGCGGGAATTTCCACGCCGAGCCGGTCGCGCTGGCCTGCGATGCTCTCGCCGTAGCCATTGCAGAGATCGGCGCCATCACCGAGCGCCGCATCGCCATGCTGGTCGATACCGTGGTCTCGCGCCTGCCGCCTTTCCTCACACCCGATGCCGGGCTCAATTCCGGCTTCATGATCGTGCACGTCACGGCGGCCGCGCTGGCGTCGGAGAACAAGTCGCTGGCGCACCCGGCCAGCGTGGACAGCCTGCCAACCTCGGCCAACCAGGAAGACCACGTCAGCATGGCCACCTTTGCGGCCCGGCGCCTGCAGCCCATGCTGCGCAACACCAGTTACATCGTCGGCATCGAACTGCTGGCCGCGGCCCAGGGCATTGAATTCCTGCGCCCGCTCAAAAGCTCGGCCCCACTCGAACGTGTATTGCGCCTGATCCGCATCGTGTCGCCGGCCATGATGGAAGACCGCAGCCTGGCGCGCGACATCGAGGCGGTGCAGCATCTGGTGGCCAGCGGCGACATGGCGGCGGCGCTCGATGCCGACATGCCCGAGCTGCACGCCCTGAAGCTGGCATGAACACTGCATACCCTCCGATCCCCCTTCCCTTCGCAAGTCAACCCAAGGAGTTCCCATGAAAAAGCTGCTGACCCTCTCGCTCGTCACCCTGGCCTGCGCAACCGCGCAGGCCCAGGAAACAAAAATCACGCTGGGCATGTCGGGCTGGACCGGCTTTGCGCCACTGACCCTGGCCAAGGAAGCCGGCATCTTCAAGAAGAACGGCCTCGATGTGTCGATCAAGAAGATCCCGCAAAAAGACCGCCACCTGGCCATTGCATCCGGTGACGTGCAGTGCGCCGCCACCACGGTGGAGACTTGGATCGTCTGGAACGCCAACGGCGTGGCCACCACCCAGATCTTCCAGCTCGACAAGAGTTATGGCGCCGACGGCATGGTGGTCAAACCCAACATTGCCAAGATCAGCGACCTCAAGGGCAAAACCGTGGCCGCCAGCGCACCCGGCACCGCGCCCTGGTTCACGCTGGCCTGGATGCTCAAGAAAAACGGCCTGAGCCCGAAAGACGTGAAAATCGTCAACCTCGAGCCGCAAGCCGCCGCCAACGCCATGATTGCCGGCACCGACGGTATCGACGCCGCCATGACTTACGAGCCCTACCTCGGCGCCGTGCGAGCCAAGCCGGAAGCCGGCAAGATCATCGCCACCACGCTGGACTACCCGATGATCATGGACACCGTGGGCTGCACGCCCAAGTTCCTGGCCGACAACCCGAAAGCCGCCAAGGCCCTGGCCGACAGCTACTTCGAAGCGCTGGACATGATCAAGAAAGACCCGCAGAAGAGTTTCGAGATCATGGGCGCCGACGTCAAGCAGCCGGCCGACAAGTTCGAAGCCAGCCAGAAATACCTGCGCTGGCAGGACCGCGCCGCCAACCAGAAGTTTTTTGCCGGTGAACACGCCGCCTTCAGCAAGGAAGCCGCCGACCTGCTGCTCGAAGCTGGTGTGATCAAGGCCCTGCCCGACATGAGCAAACTCGCCGACACGCGTTTCATCAAATGAGCCCCCACGGTTGCTCACTCCTTGTAGCGCCCTGCCCCCCGGGGGGGCCGCTGCGCCTGCGGTCTGGCAAAGCCAGTCCCGCGGCCCCTGCTTGGTTGAAGAAGGGGCACGCATACCGCGACGCAACGCATTTTGAGGGCCTTGCATGAAGCCGCTGCAGCCCGTGGCCCCCGGCACGCGTGTCGTGCTGGGGATCAGTTTTTTTGTCCTGTTCTTCGCGGTCTGGGCCTTCGCCACCTTCGGCGGCTACGTGTCCAAAACCTTTCTGGCCGACCCGGTGACCATGGTGCGCTCGGGCTACGACCTGCTGGTCAACCAGGGCTTCATCAAGGACATCGGCATGACGGTGTGGCGGGTACTCGGCGGCTTCCTGATCGCCGCCGTGCTGGCCGTACCGCTGGGTGTGCTGATGGGCGCCTACAAACCCATTGAGGCGTTTTTTGAGCCCTTCGTGAGTTTTGCGCGTTACCTGCCGGCCTCGGCCTTCATTCCGCTGCTGATCCTCTGGGCCGGCATTGGCGAGGCGCAGAAGCTGGCGGTGATTTTTATCGGCTCGTTTTTCCAGCTGGTGCTGATGTTCGCGGTCAGCGTGGGCAACACCCGGCGCGACCTGGTCGAAGCCGCCTACACACTGGGCGCGGGCGACCGCGGCATCGTCACGCGGGTGCTGCTGCCCAGCAGCGCGCCCGAGATTGCCGAGACGCTGCGCATGGTGCTGGGCTGGGCCTGGACTTATGTGATCGTCGCCGAACTGATAGGCGCCTCCAGCGGCATCGGCCACATGATCACCGACAGCCAGGCGCTGCTGGCCACCGACCAGATCATCTTCGGCATCATCGTGATCGGCGTCATCGGCCTGGTCACCGACTTTGCCTTCAAGGCTTTAAACCGGAAGCTGTTCCCCTGGGCAAGGCTCTAAACCGCGTATGACCATCCTAGAAATCTCCCAGGTCTCCAAGACCTTTGCCGGCGCCAACGGCGGCACGGTCGCGTTGCAGGCCACCGACCTCAGCGTGGCCGAGAACGACTTCATCACCATCCTCGGCCCCTCGGGCTGCGGCAAAAGCACCTTGCTGCGCATGGTCGCCGGGCTGGATACGCCGACCACCGGCGGCATCACGCTGGACGGCCGGCCCGTCACCGGTCCCGGCGCCGACCGCGGCATGGTGTTCCAGAGCTACACGCTGTTTCCCTGGCTCAGCATTCTCGAAAACGTCTGCTTCGGCCTGCGCGAAAAAGGCCTGCCGCTGGCCGAGCAGCATGCGATTGCACGGCCTTTCATCCAGAAAGTGGGCCTGAAGGGTTTCGAAAACCATTTCCCCAAGCAGCTCTCGGGCGGCATGCAGCAGCGCACGGCGCTGGCCCGGGCGCTAGCGAACGATCCGCGCATGCTGCTGATGGACGAGCCCTTCGGCGCGCTGGACCACCAGACGCGCGAGCTGATGCAGGAACTGCTGCAGGGCATCTGGGAGGCCGAACGCAAGACCGTGCTGTTTGTCACCCACGACATCGACGAAGCTATCTTCATGGGCAACCGCGTGGTGGTGATGAGCGCGCGCCCCGGTCGCATCAAGTGCGACCTGAAGGTAGACATTGCCCACCCGCGCCACTACTCGGTCAAGACGACGCCGGTGTTCATGGAACTGAAGGCGCGGCTGACCGAAGAAATCCGCATCGAGGTGCAGCGTGCCGCCGGTCTGCTGACCGAAGCCGCGTGAGGCATTCAAGAAAAATAAGGCTCCAGCCCTTTACCTTATTGCGCCAGAAGCTATCAATTTCGTAGCGAGAATGGGTCGCGGTCCTTGCCGTCGCCGATCAACGGGCCCTGCTTGAAAATGCCGCTGATGCGCAAGGCCGGCTCACCGTCGGCCGTCACCAGGCCCTGGATGAAAATCATGTTCCGCGTGCTGCGCAGGATGTCGGCCTGGCCCTGCACCCAGACGCCCAGCCGGGCCGGCGCCAGGTAATCGATTTGCAGGCTGATGGTCGGCAGGAAGCGCCTGTCGCTGTCGGTCTGGTACATCGCCGCGCAGGGCAGCAGCATGTCCGCAAACGATGCCAGCATGCCGCCGTGGCACATCTGCAGCGGGTTGCTGTGCCGTTCCTCGACGCGAAAACCCAGCAGCAGGCGCTGGCCCTCCAGCCGTGCGTAGAACGGGCCATTGACCTCGATAAAGGGGCCGCCCACACGAACAGGAACAAAACCATCGGGGATGGCGGACGAAAAGGAAGGAGTGACTTCAGGCATTCCTCATGCTAACCGGCGCGCGGCTTGCGGCCCGTCCGCTCGGTGACTGCGGGGTGATGGTCGGCCTGCGGCCTCGCCGCCGCGCGCCATACGCGTGTCGCGGGCTTGGGCTACAGTTGCCGGTCAACCATCACCACGCACAGCACCACCCCGCCATGAACGATCTCTCAGCCTTCCCCATCACACGGAAATGGCCTGCGCAACACCCCGAGCGCATCCAGCTTTATTCCCTGCCCACGCCCAACGGCGTCAAGGTCTCCATCATGCTGGAAGAGACCGGCCTGCCCTACGAGCCGCACCTGGTCAGCTTCGAGACCAACGACCAGATGTCGCCGGAATTCATCTCGCTGAGCCCCAACAACAAGATCCCGGCCATCCTCGACCCGAACGGCCCGGGCGGCCAGCCGCTGGGCCTGTTCGAGTCCGGCGCCATCCTGATCTACCTGGCTGAAAAGACCGGAAAGTTCATGCCGCCCGACGCTGCCGGGCGTTACGAAACCATCCAGTGGGTCATGTTCCAGATGGGCGGCATCGGCCCGATGTTCGGCCAGCTTGGCTTCTTCCACAAGTTCGCCGGCAAGGACTACGACGACAAGCGCCCGCGTGACCGCTATGTGGCCGAAGTAAAACGGCTGCTCGGTGTGCTGGACAAACGCCTCGAAGGCCGCGCCTGGATCATGGGCGACGACTACACCATCGCCGACATCGCCACCTTCGGCTGGGTGCGCAACCTGATCGGGTTCTACGGAGCCGGTGAGCTGATCGGCATCACCGACTTTCCGAACGTGCTGCGTGTGCTGGAAACCTTTGTGGCGCGGCCGGCGGTCATCAAGGGTCTGGGCATTCCCGCGCGGGGCTGATGGCTGGGTCACCCGGCAGGTAACGCCACGCGCAGCACCACCGCCTCCAGGGCCTGCACCAGAAGGCGCTCCGGCCGCACGCAGGTGTAGCTCTCACCGGCCTCCAGCATGATGTCCCGCGCATGCCCGTCCTGCGTGACCCACGCCGAACCGGCGACGCATTCAATGCGATAACCCGCAGGCCGCGCAATGCGGTGGATGGCTGACTTCGACAAGGCCAGGCTGTCCGTCGAACCGGGCCAGACCACCCCCTCGCGTTGCCAGGGCCATGCGGGACGGTATGGAAACAAGCGCGAAAAAGTGAATGCCGTGCTCATGCTGTGACAACAAGGCCCGCATGAGTGACAGGGTGCCTCTGCCGCGCCAGCAGCTGGCGCTCCTGCTCCAGCGCCTGGGCCAGCACCCGCTGCCCGCTGCGTTGCGCTGCCGCAATCAGCGTCTGCTCCAGCAAATCACGCTGGGCGTGGCTGCCGCCGAAACGATGCGACTGGCTGCGGATGGGCCGCAGCAGTTCGACCGCGCGGCCCCAGTCCTGTTGCCCGTACGCGATGAAGGCCTGCGTGGCGGTCGCACCGACTTCGCGGGTAAAGGCGGCGTTGTCGCCCTGGCGCGTCATGGCTTCTTGCTGGGCGTGTTGCAGCGCCTGCAACAGGTCGTCACGTCCGGCAGCAACAAAGGCCATGGCCGCATGCCAGTCGCTGAAGGCGTAGTGGCCATCAGCGGCAAAAGGCGCCCAGCGCTCGGCCAGTTGCTGCCAGCGCTGGCCGACGTCGGCCCCCTGGAGCTTGAGCCGCCAGAGCAAGGCGCTGGCGTCCACCAGCTCCACATGAATCTGCGGGCGGTGGCCGTGGATGGGGCCGTCGTAAAGCGCCAGCACCTCGGGCACGTCGCCCTGCGCGAGGTGGTGCAGGGCCAGGTGCCACCAGTTGTGCACGGCCAGAAAACTGTCCGACTGCCAGCCCTCGTTGCCAAGCATCCATTCAATGCCTTCGTCACGGCGCCCCTGCATCTCCAGCACATGCGCCACCGCGTGCTGGGCCCAGGCGTCTCGCGGCTCAAGCTCCACGGCTTCGCGCCCGAGGCGCTCCGCGCGGGCATAGTCGCCGGTTTCCTCCAGCCCGAAGGCCTGCATGCCCAGCACCGCGTGCCAGCCGGGCACATCGCGGGACCATGCCGGCAACACACGCGCGATGCGGTCGCGCAGCATGCGCGAGTCGCCCACGAAGAAGTCGATCTGCTGGCCCGCCTGCAGGGCCAGCGTGTCCAGCGGGTAGTGGGCATTGAGGTCTTCCAGCGTGATGGCTGCGGCGCGCCAGTGGCCATGGCACAGCTGCTGGATGGCGCCCAGGTGCCAGGCTTCGCGTTCGTTGCAAGGCAGGCAGCGCGCCGCGTCCAGGGCTTCGCGTGCGGGCACCACGCCATCTGCCTCGGCGGAAAGCAGGTACAGCCAGGCGCGCAGCACATGCGCCATCACCAGGCCGGGCGCTTCGGCCAGCGCGGCCTCGGCTGTGGCCACCGGGTTGCCGGCGAAACAGCGAAATTCATGCAGGGCCTGTTCAAGGTGGCTCAGGGCCTGGGCATTGCAGCCCGAGAGGGTGTATCCGGAAGCGTCTTTCATGGGGAAATCTCCAAAGAGTGGGTGGGTTGAATCAGTGCCGGGCGCGACACGTCGCGAAACGCCAGCATTTCGGGAATACGCGCCGAAGCGCCGTCGTGAAAACCTTGTTCAGGCCATGGGCCTTGTACGGCTCCGTTGTGGAAGGTTCCGAAGAGCAGGTCCCACAGCGGCAGATCGGCATAGTTGTGGGCGTGCACACCGCGCTGGTGGTGCACGGCATGGCTCTCGGGCCGCTGGACCAGGTAACCCAGCCAGCGCGGCGTGCGCATATGGGCATGCTCAAAAACGCTCAGAAAAGTCAGCACGGCCGCCGCCCAGGCACCGGCCTCGGGGCTCAGGCCCAGCAGGGGGAACAGCACCAGGCTCAGCAGCGTGGTGAAGAAAACCGTGTCCAGCGGATGCAGATAAAAGGCACCCCAGGCGTCGAATGACTCGGTGCTGTGGTGCATCTGGTGTCCTGCCAGCCACAGCCAGTCAAAGCGGTGGGCGCTGCGGTGGTACCAGTAATGGAAAAACTCATACACCAGCACACCCGCCGCAGCGCCACCTGCGGTGCCGAGCGACGCGCCGTTGAACACATGCAGATCACCCATGAACCCGGCCCAAAGCTGGCCGACCAGCAGCGCCGTCCCGAAGTTGATGGCAATCACCACCGCGGCGCGGGAGCGCCACCACCGGCTGCGAAATCCTCCGGCGGGAGGGACAAAATAGTCCAGAAGCAGGAACACTGGCAAAACGGCCAGCGTCAGGATGTCGGGCAAAGACATGTCGATTTCCTTGTAGGGTTGACCAAAGCGCGAGTCAGACTGAAAGCAGTGCCGGCCCGCATGGCGGAAGCAGCGCTCTAGAATGTTCAGCAACTGTAGGCAGGAAGGCCGTTTTGACCTGCAGCCAAAACCGCCACCCACCCGACAAATCCGCCATGACCGAGCCAACCGGGACCCGCGCCATTGCCACCGTTTCCATCCTGGTGCTGCCTGAGGTCACAGCCTCGGTGCTGTTTGGCCTGAACGACCTGTTTCAGGGTGTCGGGCGCGACTGGCCGCAGGTGGTCGAAGGCCGCCCCGGCACATCGCAGCTTCGGGTGCAAATCGTCTCGAGCGACGGCCAGCCCCTGACCATTGCCAACGGCGTGCGGGTGGTGCCCGATGCGTCGCTGGCCGATGCACTGCCCGCCGAGGTGGTGTGTGTTCCCGAGGTGTTTGTGGTTCCCACCGATGACCTGCGCGGCCGCTTCAAGGCCGAGGCTGCCTGGCTGAGGCAGGCGTATGCCCGTGGCGCCATCGTGGCGGCGGCGTGCTCCGGTGCGCTGTTGCTGGCTGAAGCCGGCCTGCTGGAGGGCGAAGACGCCACCACACACTGGGCCTATTGCGACGTGCTGGCACAACGCCATCCGGGCATCCGGCTGCATCGCCAGCGCGCGCTGGTCACGGCGGGTGAAGGTCAACGGCTGGTGATGGCGGGCGGCGGCACGTCCTGGCAGGACCTGGCCCTTTACCTGATCGCGCGCCTGATCGGCCTCGAAGCGGCCATGCAGATGGCGCGCCTGTACCTCATCGACTGGCACCAAAGCGGCCAACAGCCCTTTGCCCGCCTGTCAGCCAGCCGCCAATCCGACGACGCCGTCATCACGCGTTGCCAGCTCTGGGCCGCAGAGCACTACCGTGCCTCCAGTCCGGTGGCGGCAATGACGCAGCTGTCGGGTCTGGCAGAACGCTCTTTCGTGCGGCGCTTCCAGCAGGCCACGGGCATGTCGCCGCTGCAGTACGTGCATACCGTGCGGCTCGAAGAAGCCAAACAATTGCTGGAAGCCTCGGACGACTCGATCGAGGCCATCGCCGAGCAGGTGGGCTATGAAGACGCGGGTTACTTCGCGCGGCTGTTCAAGCGTGAAGTCAACCTGACGCCTGCACAGTACCGCAAGCGCTTCGCCGGGCTGCGGGAGGTGCTGCAACAGGGCCGCAAGCCGCAGAACACCTGACGCGGCAGCCCCTTCCCGGCACTGCCCGCTTCTCAGGCAGCGGCCATGGCCCGAATGCGCAACGCGCGCTGGGTGTCAGCCGGGGATCCTGCGGCCAAGGAACAGGCGCTGCCCCAGCACCCGTACCAGCTCCAGCCAGACCAGGCACAGTGCCACCAGCACGGCGGCAAGTGTCAGTTCCCGCCCTCCCGGCAGGGCCAGGCCCATCAGGTCCCGCAGCCACGGCAGGCCGAGCACCGCCACCAGCAGTGCCGCCACACCGGCGGCCATGCGCCACAGCCACGGGTTGGACGCAGCCGCACCGAGCAGCACGGGCCGCGACGGATCGCGGTTGGCCAGGATCAGCAACATCACCGCAAGCACCAGCGCGCTGAACACCACGCCACGGCCCTGGGCGGCGCTCCAGCCCTGCCCTGCCAGCCAGGCCTGCCCGGCCAGCAGCACGAGGGCAACGCCCAAACCCTGCAACACGCCCTGCATCAGCGGTGCGGCGGCAAATGGCGAGTCCGAGACGGGGCGCGGCGGACGCGCCATCAGGTCGCTGCCCTCCGGCTCGGCCTCGAACACGATGGAGCAGGCCGGATCGATCAACAGTTCCAGCAACACGATGTGCACCGGCAGCAGCAGCACCGGCCAGTGCAGCAGCGTGGGCACCAGCGCCAGCGCGATGATGGGAACATGCACGGCAAACACAAACCGCGTCGCCTTGCGAATGTTGTCGTCAATGCGCCGGCCCTGTCGGATGGCGGCCACGATGCGGGCAAAGCTGTCGTCGAGCAGCACCAGGGCGGCGGCCTCGCGCGCCACGTCGGTGCCGCGCTCGCCCATGGCAATACCCACGTCGGCGGCCTTGAGTGCGGGCGCATCGTTGACGCCGTCGCCGGTCATGGCTACCACCTCGCCATCGGTGCGCAGCAGCTGCACCAGGCGCAGCTTGTGCTGGGGTTTGAGGCGCGCACACAGGTCCACATGGCGCAGCCGCTGGCGCAGGGCGGCATCGTCCAGGGCTTCGATCTCGGCGCCGGTCATCAGGTCGGGGCGCTCCGACAGGCCGACCTGGCGCGCGATGGCCAGGGCCGTGGCGGGGTGGTCACCGGTCATCATGATCACGCGCACACCGGCCTGCCGGCATTCGGCCAGCGCGGCAGGCACCTCGGCGCGTGGCGGGTCGGCCAGGGCGACCAGGCCGAGAAACTCGAAATCGAAGTCGTGCTGGCTTGGCGGCCAGGACGGCGCCGCGTCCGGCGCGGTGGCCTGCCCGCTCCAGCGCCCGCGCGCCACGCCGAGCACACGCAGACCGCGTTCTGCCATGGTTTCCACCTGCCGTCCGATGGCATCACGCTGCGCCGCATCGAGGTGGCACAGGTCGGCCACGGCCTCAGGCGCGCCCTTGGTGGCCAGCAGGTGCTGCGCGGGGTCGGCACTGGCAAACACGCGTGTCATGGCCAGAATCTCGCCCGACAACGCGTATTCAAACTCGGGCTCGCGGCCGTCGTGCACATGCTCGGTGCCGGCCAGCCACTGGTGGCCAAAATGCTGGATCGCCTTTTCCATCGGGTCGAACGGATCACCGGGCGTGGCCAGCATGGCAAATTCCACCAGCGGGTGGAATTCCTCGGCCAGGCTGTCGGCACCCTCCGGTTGAAAGTGCGCACCAGCCGTGGCGAGCTCGGCCACCGCCATGCGGTTCACCGTCAGCGTGCCGGTCTTGTCCACCGCAAGCACGGTGATGGCGCCCAGCGCCTCGACGGCGGTGACGCGCCGCGTCAGCACCTTGTGCCGGGAGATGCGCCACGCGCCCAGCGCCAGGAAGACGGTGAGGATGACCGGAATTTCCTCGGGCAGGATGGCCATGGCCAGAGCAATGCCGGAAAGCAGGCTCTCCAGCAGCGGCCTGTCGTTCCACCACCAGCCCAGCAGAACCTGGGCGCTGGCCAGCAGCAGCGCGGCCACGCCGAGCTGGCGCACCAGTTTGCGCGATCGCTGCTGAAGCGCCGAGGGTGGCTCTGTGGTGGCGGCCAGGTCGGCGCCTATGCGCCCGACCGCCGTTTGGGCGGCGATGGCGCAGACCTCGGCCAGGCCCACGCCGCGCGTGACCACGGTGCTGGCGTACAGGGCCCCCACGCTTGCCACTTCGTGTGCTGCGCTGCCCCCCGAGGGGGCTGGCCTTGCTTGGGGCGGCCCGGCGCTGGCGGCCGATGCCCCCACGCTTGCCGCCGCGTTTGCCAACGGCTGCTCGTCCGCCGTCGCGGGCAGCTTGGTCACGGGCACGGCCTCGCCCGTGAGCAGCGATTCATCAACCTCCAGCTGGCCGTCGATCAGCAGCGCATCGGCGGCAATGCGGTCGCCCTCGTGCAGCACCAGCAGGTCACCCAGCACCACCTCACGTCCGGCAATGCGCTGCTCCAGGCCGTCCCGTATCACCAGGGCGCGCGGAGCCGACAGGTCACGCAGCGACTCCAGCGCGCGCTGCGTCTTGCGCTCCTGCACCAGCGTGATGGCGATGACCACGAACACAAAGCTCAGCAGGAACAGTGCCTCGCCCCGGTCACCCAGCGCCAGGTAGATGCCGCCGGCGGCCAGCAGCATCAGGAACATCGGTTCGGTGACCACGTCACGCACGATGGCCGCGGTGGACTTGGGTTCGCTGCCGGGCAGCAGGTTGGGCCCCTGATCGGCGAGGCGGCGTGTCGCCTCGCTGGCGCTCAGGCCCTGGCGGGCGGCTGCCCCGGGGATGCCGCTGGAGGGCTGGAGCCGGTGAGGCGTTGAAGGGGGTGTGGCCATGTTTCTTCTGTCAGGGGTTCGGAGAGTGGCGGCCCTGACGGCCTGGCTCCCTTTTCCTGATGGTAGACGAGTCAGCGTTCGACCGGCCCGGGACAGGGTTGCGTGCGCGCCTGACCTTCGGCAGACGTCCGGAACCGACCGGGGATGGGTGTATAACCGGAACCCTTGGGTGATGTGCCGCAGTGTCTCAGGCAGCGCGCATGACCCCCCTCCCCCGAACCAGCCAGGCGCATGCAAGCGCCGCAACACCAAGGAATTTCAAGCATGGGCGCGCAGTGGAAAGCAAAAGGCAAGGAACTGGCAGCTAATGCCAAGGGCAAACTGTTTGGACGGCTGGCCAAGGACATCATGATCGCGGCACGCAACGGCGCCGACCCGGCCTCGAACGCACGCCTGCGGCTGGTCGTCGAGCAGGCCCGCAAAGTCTCCATGCCCAAGGACACCCTGGAGCGCGCCATCAAGAAAGGCGCCGGCCTCACGGGAGATGTGGTTCATTATGAACACGTGATTTACGAAGGTTTCGCACCGCACCGCGTGCCGGTGATGGTCGAATGTCTGACCGACAACCTGAACCGCACCGCCCCTGAAATGCGCGTGTTGTTCCGCAAGGGACAGCTGGGCACCTCCGGCTCCGTGTCCTGGGATTTCGACCATGTCGGCATGATCGAGGCCGAACCCGCGGCAGCAGGCGCCGACCCCGAACTGGCCGCGATTGAAGCGGGCGCCCAGGACTTCGAGCCCGGTGATGAAGACGGCACCACGATGTTTCTGACCGACGCGAGCGACCTCGACATCGTCAGCCGCGCGCTGCCGGCCCAGGGCTTTACCGTGCTGTCGGCCAAACTCGGCTACAAGGCCAAAAATCCTGTGGACCCGGCCAGCCTGAGCGCCGCGGATCTGGAAGAAGTGGAAGCCTTCCTGGCCGCCATCGACGCCAACGACGATGTGCAGAATGTGTTTGCAGGCCTGGGGGCTTGAAGCAGATACCCGGCCCAAATCAGGGAAAATGGCTGACGATTCGCGCTAACCCAAAAAATATCCATGACCGACACCATTGAACGCCCCCCTCTGCCCGACCACCTGTCCGCGGACCCGCGCAGCCCGCACCACGTTGCCGCCGTGTTTGAACACGACATCGGCATCCGCTTCAACGACAAGGAGCGCAGCGACGTCGAGGAGTACTGCATCAGCGAACGCTGGATCAAGGTGCCCGCCGGCAAAGCGCTGGACCGCAAGGGCCATCCGCTGATGATCAAGCTCAAGGGCAAGGTCGAGTCGTTTTACAAATAGGCGCCCCTCGTTCGCGCAGCAGGCAGCCACCACCGGAACCGATGGTGAGGGCCGGCCCTCGTCGCTATCCATGAAAAGTTCCTGTAGCCCAAGCTGGACGTGCACAGGCAGCTACTGATTCGATAGCGATTGAAGAGCGGTCACAGTTCCGTGAAGGAATGCGCTCCCTCTGAGGCATTGCCTCACTACACGTATTCGCTAATGGCCGCAGTGGAACCTTCCTCCACAATCGGTTCGCATGAGCAGCCCCGACGATCACCTGGAAACATTGCACACCCTGGAGCTGGCCTTCAACCTCGCACCGGTCGGCATGTGCGTTTCGCGCCAGCGGATCGTGGAACTCTGCAACGAGACCTTCGCGCGCCAGTTCGGCTACGAGGTTGACGAACTGCTGGGCAAGCCGCTGGCGCTGCTGTACCCGTCGATGGACGAGTTCACGCATGTCGGCAACCTCGGCCTGCCCGTCATGCGGGAAAAAGGCACCTACAACGACGAGCGCATCATGCGGCGCCGTGACGGCTCGCTGTTCTGGTGCCATGTGGCCGGGCGTGCACTGGACCGCTCGGACCCCTTTGCCTGCGCCGTGTGGATGTTCGAGGACATCTCGGAGCGCCGCCCGGTCACCACCAGCCTTACCCTGCGCGAGCGCGAGATCGCCCAGCATCTGGTGACCGGCTCAACCAGCAAGCAGATCGCACGGGTGCTGGGCATCAGCCCGCGCACGGTCGAGGCCCACCGTGGCCGGCTGATGAAAAAATACGAGGCAACCAGCCATGGGGAACTGGTGGCGCGCCTGGTCGGTGGCGCCTGACACGCTGCCCTATTTCAGCAGCTTGCCGCTGCTGCCGATCACGGTGACCTCCACATAACGCGAGCCCACCCGGTTGTCTGCGGAGTAGCCTACCGAGGTGCCGCCGAGGTCGAAGTTCCCCATGCTCTCGAGCGCCTTCACCACTTTGGCGCGTGTCGGTTTGGGGCCGGCACGCCGCAGGCCTTCCACCAGCACCTTGGCACCGAGGAACTGCTCGAAGCTGGTGTAGTTGACCAGCTCAGTCGGCGCATACTTCTTGAGCAGGGTCTGGTATTCGCGAACCACCGGCAGGCTGGGCATGAAGGGGTAAGGCACGACCTGGCTGACCCCGAGTCCATGCGCGTTCTTCAGCCCGGCCAGCCTGACGATTTCGGCCGGGTCCACCACGGAGATGTTGTAGAGCTGGGCACCGCCGCCGGCTTCCCGGTAACGCTTGATGAAGGCCGACGTGGACTTGTTCACCGAGATCATGATCACCGCCTGAGCATCCGACGCCTTCACCTGCCGGACGGCCTCGTCCACCTTGTCGGTGTTGCGTTCATATGGTGCGGCGACCGACAGGGTGAGCTTGCGTTTGGTCAGCGCCTTCTGCACGCCCTCGAGTCCGGCCTTGCCGAAGCCGTCGTCCTGGTACATCACCGCAATCCGCGTCATGCCCAGGGTCGTGACCTGCTGCACCATGTGTTCGGTCTCGTCGGCATAGCCGGCACGCACATGGAAGATCCAGGGATTGAACGGGCTGCGCAGCGGCTCGCCGCCGGTGTACGGCGCCACCAGAGCCGCGCCACCCTGGTCGAGCACGCCGTCGGTCAGCAGCTTGCCGACATTCGACGTTCCGGCAAAACCGTAAAGCGCCACCACCTCGGGGTTGGCCAGCGCCTCCCGGGTCAGGCGCACGGTTTCTTCCACCTTGTAGCCGTCGTCGGTGACCAGCACCCGGATTTTCTGGCCATGCACGCCTCCGGTGTCGTTGATGTGGCTGAAGTAGATCTGGCCGCCCAGCACCATCTGCTTGCCGGTGCTGGCCAGCACCCCGGTCAGCGGTGCCAGCTGGCTGATGACGATGTCGGCCGCCATGGCCGTGGTTTGCAGCAGCGCCAGCGCAAGCGCGCAAGCCGTTCGGCCAAGGGCCTTTGTCGATGCCTTGTTCATGCTTGTCTCCATTGTTTTTCGTTCGATATCAAGGAGGGCAAGCGTAGGTGCCGAGCACCCGGTGCGCCAGACGTAGTGTTACTCCATGGGGCATACCATGAGGTGTTTCTACGCTATGGCCGCCGCCCGCCGCACGGCCTATCCTTGCGGCTTTGCAAAAAAATTCAGGAGCAACTTTTGCCACACCTCCCCCTGACCGGCTGGCGCCGCCTGCTGCGGCCATGAACCTCGCCCTCACCCTGCGGCGCATCGCCCTGGCCGATCCGCAGCGCCCCGCCCTGTTCGTAGGCAGCCGGCAAGTGCGCGACTACGGCGGCCTGGCCGACCGGGCGGCCCGCCTGGCCTCGGCCTTCGCCGCCGCCGGCCTGGCACCGGGCGATCGTGTTGCGCTGTTCATGCACAACCACCCCGCTTACCTGGAGGTGCTCTACGGTGCCTGGTGGGCCGGCCTGGTGGTCGTGCCGATGAATGCCAAGCTGCACCTGCGCGAGGCGCAGTGGATCGTGGACCACGCCCAGGCCAGCTGGGCCTTCATCACGCCCGACGTGGGCACCGGGCTGCAGGCGCCCGGCCGCACCGTGGACGTCACCGCTGCTGGCTACGAAGAACTGTTCGCCGGGCCACCCGCGCCCGTGACAGAGCGCACGGCCGCAGACCTGGCCTGGCTGTTCTACACCAGCGGCACCACCGGCAAGCCCAAGGGCGTAATGCTGTCCCACCGCAACCTGCTGACCATGGGCATGAGCTATTTTGTCGACGTGGACCCGATCGAGCCACGGGACGCGATTGTGTATGCAGCGCCCATGTCGCACGGCGCCGGGATCTACGCCATCCCCCACGTCATTGCGGGTGCGCGCCATGTGGTGCCGGCCTCCGGTAGCTTCGATCCGGCCGAAATTTTCGGACTGGCGGATTCGGTCGGCCGGCTGTCGCTGTTCGCGGCGCCTACCATCGTCAAGCGGCTGGTGGACCATGCCAGCGCCACCGGGGCCGACAGCAGCGGCTTCAAGACCATTGTTTATGGCGGCGCGCCCATGTACGCGGCCGACATAGCACGCGCCATCGCAGTCATGGGGCCCCGCTTCGTCCAGATTTATGGCCAGGGCGAAAGCCCCATGGTGATCACCGCCCTTTCGCGTGCCCAGCTGGCAGACACCCGCCATCCCCGGCATACGCAGCGCCTGGCCTCGGTCGGCATGGCGCAGACGCCGGTCGAGGTCCGCGTGGCCGACCCGTCCGGCCAGACCCTGCCGCTCGGTGAGGTGGGTGAAGTGCTGGTGCGCGGCGACACCGTCATGAGCGGGTACTGGCGCGACGCGGACGCCACCGCCGCTGCCCTGCAGGGCGGCTGGCTCTTCACCGGCGACATGGGGGCGATGGACGCCGACGGTTTTCTGACCCTCAAGGACCGCAGCAAGGATGTACTGATCAGCGGCGGGTCCAACATCTATCCGCGCGAGGTCGAAGAGGTGCTGCTGCTGGCGCCCGGCGTGGCCGAGGTGGCGGTGGTCGGCGCGCCTGATCCGGAATGGGGCGAGGTGGTGGTGGCCTTCGTGGTGCCTGAGCCCGGCGTCAAGCTCAACACAGAAACGCTGGATGCCGTGTGCCTGGCGCACATCGCCCGCTTCAAGCGGCCCAAACGTTATGAAATCGTCAGCAGCCTGCCCAAAAACAACTACGGCAAGGTCCTGAAAACCGCGCTGCGCGAGCAGCTGAAGGAGAAAACGGCGTGAGTGAAAACAAGCTGACGGGGCGCCGCGCCCTGGTGACCGGCTCCCTCCAGGGCATAGGTCTGGCCATCGCCCGCGAGCTAGGCCGCCAGGGCTGCACGCTGGTGCTGCATGGCCTGGCCAGCGAAACGCTGGCGCAGGAAGCCCGCGCCGCCGTGCTCGAAGCCGGCGCACCTGCGGTCGAGGTGCTCACACACAACCTGCGCGATGCCAGGCAGGTGCAGCTGATGATGGAGACCGCGCTGGCCTCGGGCCCGCTCGACATCCTGGTCAACAACGCCGGCATCCAGCACACCGCCCCGCTGGCCGACATGCCACGCGCCACCTGGGACGACATCATCGCCATCAACCTGTCGGCCGCGTTCGACACCATGCGTCTGGCGCTGCCGCAGATGGCCAGCCGCGGTTACGGCCGGGTGATCAACATCGCCTCGGTGCACGGCCTAGTGGCGTCGGTTCACAAGGCGCCCTATGTGGCGGCCAAGTTCGGCATGGTCGGCATGAGCCGTGTGGCTGCACTGGAATACGCCAGCGCCGGCAGCCGCGAAAGCGGCGGTGTCACCGTCAACTGCATCTGTCCCGGCTGGACCGAGACCGCCATCATCCAGCCGCAAATCGATGCACGGGCGCTGCAACTGGGCACCGGCCGCGAAGCCGCCATCCGCGACTTGCTGAAGGAAAAGCAACCCAGCCAGCGCACCTCGCTGCCGGACGAGATTGCCCGGGCGGTAACCTGGCTGTGCGAACCGGCCGCGCACAACCTGACCGGCGTGTCGCTGCCGGTCGATGGCGGCTGGACGGCGCAGTAGGGGCGCCGTCAGGCGCACGAGGTCCGGACGGACCTGTGCACCTGTCGGAAAAGTAAATGAAAAGTGCCTGTAGCCCAAGACGGACGGGCGCAGGCAGCTATTTATTCAATAGCAACCTGCGGCGCCTCCGGGGCTCAGTGAGAGCTCAGTTCGTGGCGCGGTCGAACTTGAACACACCGGGCTCGCGCACCGGGTCCACGTCCACCGGGATCGTGCTCTTGGGCAGGAAACGCCCTTCGAGCAGCAGCTTGGACAGCGGGTTCTCGATGCGCTGCTGAATTGCACGCTTGAGCGGCCGGGCACCGAACACCGGGTCGAAGCCGACCTTGGCGAGTTCGGCAATCGCTGCTTCCGACACCTCCATCGTGAGGTCCATCTTCTGCAGGCGCTCCATGAGCACCTTGAGCTGGATGCGTGCGATGGACTCGATGTTTTTCGCGTCGAGCGAATGGAACACCACGGTCTCGTCGATGCGGTTCAGGAACTCGGGACGGAAGTAGTTCTTCAGCTCGCCCTCCACCGCTTCCTTGACGTCTTCATACGGCTGGCCGACCATGGACTGGATGATGGGGGAGCCGATGTTGCTTGTCATCACGATCACGGTGTTCTTGAAGTCCACGGTGCGGCCCTGGCCGTCGGTCAGGCGACCGTCGTCCAGCACCTGCAGCAGCACGTTGAACACATCGGGGTGGGCTTTTTCCACCTCGTCGAGCAGCAGCACGCTGTAGGGCTTGCGCCGCACGGCTTCGGTCAGGTAGCCGCCCTCTTCGTAACCCACATAACCCGGAGGCGCGCCTATCAGGCGGGCGACCGAGTGTTTTTCCATGAACTCGCTCATGTCGACGCGGATCAGGTGGTCTTCGCTGTCGAACAGAAAGCCGGCCAGCGCCTTGCACAGTTCGGTCTTGCCGACACCGGTGGGGCCGAGGAACAGGAAAGAGCCGGTCGGGCGGTTCGGGTCACTCAGGCCCGAGCGCGAACGGCGGATCGCGTTGGCGACCGCACCTATGGCTTCGTCCTGGCCGACCACACGTTCGTGCAGCTTGCCTTCCATGAGCAGCAGCTTGTCGCGTTCGCCCTGCATCAGTTTGCTGACCGGAATGCCGGTGGCGCGCGCCACCACTTCAGCGATCTCTTCGGCGCCGACCTGGGTGCGCAGCAAGGTGGGCGCGCTGGTTGCGCCTTTTTTGGACTCGACATCCTGCGCTTCCTTCAGGCGTTTTTCCAGCTCGGGCAGCTTGCCGTATTGCAGCTCGGCGACCTTGTTGAAATCACCCTTGCGCGTGAACTCCTCGATCTGGAAGCGGATGCGGTCGATTTCTTCCATGACGTCCTTGGAGCCGAGCGCCTGGGCCTTTTCGGCCTGCCAGATTTCGTCAAGGTCGGAGATTTCCTTTTGCAGCTTGACGATTTCCTCTTCGATGAGCTGAAAGCGTTTCTGCGAGGACTCGTCTTTTTCGCGGCGCACGGCTTCGCGCTCGATCTGCAGCTGGATCAGCCGGCGGTCCAGCTTGTCCATGACCTCGGGCTTGGAGTCCATCTCGATCTTGATCTTGGCCGCGGCCTCGTCGATCAAGTCGATCGCCTTGTCGGGCAGGAAACGGTCGGTGATGTAGCGGTGGCTCAACTCGGCCGCGGCGACGATGGCCGGGTCGGTGATCTGCACGCCATGGTGCACTTCGTACTTTTCTTGCAGGCCGCGCAGGATGGCAATCGTCGCTTCCACGGTCGGCTCGCCGACCAGGATTTTCTGGAAGCGGCGCTCGAGCGCGGCGTCTTTTTCGATGTACTTGCGGTATTCGTCGAGCGTGGTTGCGCCCACGCAATGCAGCTCGCCACGCGCCAGCGCGGGCTTGAGCATGTTGCCCGCGTCCATGGCGCCTTCGGCCTTGCCGGCGCCCACCATGGTGTGCAGCTCGTCAATGAACACAATGGTCTGGCCTTCGTCCTTGGCAAGTTCTTTCAGCACGGTTTTCAGACGCTCTTCAAACTCGCCGCGGAACTTCGCACCGGCCAGCAGTGCCGCCATGTCCAGGCTCAGCACACGTTTGCCTTTTAGCGAATCGGGCACCTCGCCGGCGACGATACGCTGGGCCAGGCCTTCAACGATGGCGGTCTTGCCGACGCCGGGCTCGCCGATCAGCACCGGGTTGTTCTTGGTGCGGCGTTGCAGCACCTGGATGGCGCGGCGGATCTCGTCGTCGCGGCCGATCACCGGGTCCAGCTTGCCCAGGCGGGCACGCTCGGTCAGGTCCAGGGTATATTTCTTGAGCGCTTCGCGCTGGCCTTCGGCTTCCGGGCTGTCCACGCCCTGCCCGCCGCGCACGGCATCGATGGCCGCCTCCAGCGCCTTGCGTGTCAGGCCGGCCTCTTTGGCGAGCTTGCCGACCTCGGCCTTGCTGTCGGCCACAGCCAGCAAATACAGCTCGCCGGCGATGAACTGGTCGCCGCGCTTGATGGATTCCTTTTCGGTGGCCTGCAGCAGCTTGCCGAGCTCGGGGCCGACCTGGATCTGCTCCTGGCCCGACACCGTCGGCAGCTTCTTGACAGCGGCGTCAGCGGCGGCCTGCAAGGCCGCCACGTTGACACCGGCGCGCTGCAGCAGCGCTTTGGGGCCGTCTTCCTGGCCCAGCATGGCGGCCAGCAGGTGCACCGGCTCGATGTAGGCGTTGTCGTTGCCCAGTGCGAGCGACTGTGCGTCGCTGAGCGCTTCCTGGAATTTGGTGGTGAGTTTGTCCTGGCGCATGGCGTCCCTTGGTGAATTTGATTGCTGAAGATCTGGGGCTGAACCCGGGGCTTTTCAATAGTCCCTGCTCACAACCGGGTTGATGATTCCCTTTATGCACAGCCTGGCCCGGGTGCGGCTTGACGGAGATCAAGCACCCGGGGAACAGGCGGCGGACTAAAATGAAACCATGAACATTCACCAGGTGTCAGTCAGTTACGTCCAGGAGCAGGACCGCCTGATGATCCGCATCAACGGCCGGGACGGCGGCGAGTTGCGCGCCTGGCTCACCCGGCGCCTGGCGCTGGCGCTGCTGCCCGTGCTTGATAAAACCGCGGCCGACCAGACCCGCAAGGTGGCGGCCCCGGCGGAACCAGCCACCAGCCTGGACGAGCAGCGCGGCCAGCTGCTGACAACCTTCCAGAAAGAAGCGACGCTGCGCAGCGGGGATTTTGAAACCCCTTACCGCGACCAGCCCGGCCCGCCCGCCGACGTGGCGGTGGGCCCCGAACCCTTGCTGCTGACCGAGGTGAAGGTCACCCTGATGGGCAACGGCCAGCTGCGCCTGCAGCTGTTTGAAAAGCTGCCCGGGCAACCCACGGTGCGCGATTTCCAGGTGATGATGGACCCACAGCTGAGCAACGGCCTGCTGCATCTGCTGCACCAGAGCGTGAAGCTCTCGCAGTGGCTCACGGTGCCGGCAGCCGTGGCGGCCGCGCCAAATGACGTCGTGGTGCAGGACGCCACGCCCGACACCGAGCCCGCCGAGCTGTCCGTCGACCTGCCCCGGCCCAAATACCTGAACTAAGGAAGCGCGGAGCAAGACCTCGCAGTGTCTCCGGACGGCGCCGACCCTACGTCTTGGCCGCCTCCAGCGAGAAGCCGGCCACCTGCTTGTAGTGGTCCGAAATCGCACGCAGTTCCTGCTGGCTGATCAGCGCGTCGATGTCCGCAAAAGGCTTGCCGCCGCTCAGCTCGTCCACCTTGATGTTGATGAAATCGGGCGGCACCGAGCGGTTCGTCAGCACGATGTTCGCGGTGGGGGCCAGCCGCAGCTGCTCGTAGGCCTGCAGCGCGGCCCGTGCATCAGCGCCGGGATGCAGCGCCAGCTGTTCGGCCAGCACGCGTGCGTCGATCAGGGCCTGGGCCGAGCCGTTGGAGCCGCGCGGGTACATGGGGTGGGCCGCGTCGCCGAGCAGGGTCACGCGGCCGAAGGTCCACTGCGGCACCGGGTCCTTGTCGACCATGGGGTACTCGAGGATCTGCTCGGCGTTGGCAATCAGCGCCGGAACGTCCAGCCACGGGAAACGCCAGTCCTTGAAGATGCCCTGAAAATCCCTGGGATCGCCTTTCTGGTTCCAATCGTTCATGGCGGCGTTGTCCCGCTGGATCTCGGCGACCCAGTTGATCAGTTGGTGGCCCTCGTCGTCCAGCTTGTCCACAATCGGGTAAATCACCATCTTGCCGGTGTCGATGGAGCCGATGCGCATGTAGCTGCGGCCGGTCAGGATGGGTTTGTGCCGCGTCACGCCGCGCCAGGTGTTGATGCCGGCAAACGCGACTTTTTCGTCGGGGTAGAACTGGCGCCGCAGCGTGGAGTTGACGCCATCGCAGGCAATCACCACGTCGGCTTTCACCGGCGGCAGGCTCATGCCGCTGGAGGTCTGCGTGAAATGCAGGGTGGCGCCGCTCTCGTTCTGCTCCACGCGCACGCAGCGGCGGTTGGTATGGACCGCGTCGGGGCTCAGGCGCTCGAGCGCAGCTTCGTAAAGCAGGCGGTGCAGCTTGCCACGCGGAAGGCCGATCTCGGGCAAGGCGTAGCCGGCATGGCGGCCGCGCGGCTCCTTGTAGATGAACTGCCCGAAGCGGTTGAAAAACACGCTTTCCTCGTTTTCGATGCCGACGGCTTCGAGCTGCTCCTGCAGGCCCAGCGCCGCCAGCTCGCGCATGGCGTGCGGCAGCAGTGTGATGCCGACGCCGAGTTCCTTGACTTCAGGCACGGTTTCAAAAACCTCGCTCTGGATGCCGCGCTGATGCAGCGCAAGCGCCAGGCTCAGCCCGCCTATGCCGCCGCCGACGATGGCAATTTTCATGGTGTTCCCGTGGGTTTCCCCGTTTGATGAATCTAAATGACCGCCAGCCCTTTACAGACGGGCGCCACCAGCTATCTATTCAATAGCAACTCAGTTCGCGGTGATGCCCTGGGCCTGGATCAAACCGGCCCAGCGCTTCGCATCAAGCTCGACCAGGCTCTTGAACTCGCCCGGCGTGCTGCCGCTCGGGTCCATGCCCTGGGTCTGGAAGGCCTTCTTGACCTCGTCGCTCAGCAAAATCTCCCGGATCTCGCGGTTGTACAGGGCGACCAGTTCGGGCGAGGTGCCCGGCGGCGCAAAAATGCCGTACCACATGTCCACGTTTACCTTGCCCGCTTTGGCCTCGGCCAGCGTCGGCACCTCGGGCAACAGCGCGTGGCGCTTGTCGCTGCCGATGCCCAGCGCCACCAGCCGGCCGGACTTCACATGCGGCAGGGCCACGTGGATGGGCAGGAACATGGTTTCGATCTGACCGCCGAGCAGGTCGGTCAGCGCCGGACCCGTGCCCCGGTAAGGGATGTGAGTGACAAACACGCCCGCCGTGCTTTTGAACAGTTCCATCGCCAGGTGGTGCGGCGTGCCCACCCCGGGCGAGCCGTAGTTGATGCGGCCTGGCTTCTGGCGCGCCGCCGACACCAGCTCGGATGCGCTTTTGAAACCGGTCTTCGGGTGGGCCACCAGCAGCAACTGGCCCCAGCTGGTCAGCGTCACCGGGGTCAGGTCCTTCACCGGGTCGAAGGTCAGCTGCGGGTAGAGGCTGGCATTCATCACCAGCGTGTTGACCGTCACCAGCAAGGTGCTGCCGTTGGGCGCGGCACGCACCACGGCCTCGGTGCCGATGTTGCCGGACGCGCCGGCACGGTTGTCCACCACCACCGGCCGCCCCAGGCGCTCGGACAAGCGGGGGCCCAGCGTGCGGGCTATCAGGTCAATGCCGGTGCCCGGCGTGAAGGGCACGATCAGGCGAATCGGCGCCTGCGGCAGGGCCGGTGCCGGGGCGGCTTGGGCCAGGGCACCCGCGCTGGCGCCAGCTGCCACCAGCAGAAGCCCCAGCTTGACCGCCAGCCGACGGCGTGAAGAAATACTGATCTGCATCAAACATCCTTTTAGGTTTGCATGCTAACAATTATTAGCCCGAAGCGACAAGGCACAATCCATGAATTCCCTTAGAGCTTGAGTCAACGAGAACTTTTTACTGCCGTGCCCGCCTTCCACAAACTGACCCAACTTTATGCCCGCCCCGGCTTCCTGCTGCGCCGGGCGCATCAGATCTCGACTGCGGTTTTCGAGGACGAATGCCGCAGCGTGGGGCTGACGCCGGCACAGTTCGGCGTGCTCAGCGTGCTGCGCGCCACGCCGGGGCTGGACCAATCCACGCTGGCGCGTGCGCTGGGTTTCGACAAGGTGACGGTGCTGCGGGTGCTGCGCGGCCTGGAAACGCGGGGCCTGATCGAACGCGCGCCGGCGCCGGCCAGCCGGCGCAATCTGGCGGTGTCGCTGTCAGCCGCGGGGCTGGACCTGCTCAAGCAGGCGCAGCAACCCGCCGACCGGGCCTATGACCGCCTGATGGCACCGCTGAACAAGGTGCAACAGGCCCAGTTGCTGGAGTTGCTGCAACTGCTGACCACAGGGCTGGAAAACGATGCCCGCGCCGCCTTTGTGCCGCCGGATCAGGAAGCCGACGCCCCAAGCCCGACAGGCTCCTAAACGTTGGAGGCCTGGATGCCCCACTTGGCCAGCGCCGCGTCGTCGCTGACCCGTGCATCGACCCAGCGCGCGCCCTCCGGCGTCTGCTCTTTTTTCCAGAACGGGGCCTGGGTCTTGAGGTAGTCCATCAGGAATTCGCAGGCCTGGAAACTCTCGCCGCGATGCGCCGAGGTCACCGCCACCATCACCACCTGGTCCAGCGGCTGCAGCAGCCCGACACGGTGGATCACGCGGGCACCGAAAATATCGAAGCGCAGCATGGCCTCGTCAATCATGGCTTCGATGGCTTTTTCCGTCATGCCGGGGTAGTGCTCGAGCTCCATGCTGCTGACGTTCAGACCATCGTTGCGGTCTCTGACCGTGCCGATGAAACTGCAGACCGCACCGACACGTTTGTCGTTCGCGCGCAGCGCGGCGATCTCCTCGGCGAGATTGAAGTCGCCGGTCTGGATGCTCACGCGATCGGCCATCTCAGCCCCCCGTCACCGGCGGAAAGAAGGCGACTTCGCAGCCGTCCGTCAGCGCCGCCGACTCGTCGCTCATGACCTGGTTGAGCGCCATGCGCACCGACTTGCCGCGCGCCAGCGCCTCGGCATACGCCGGGCCGCGCGAAATCAGTTCGTCGCGCAGGGCGGCCAGGCTGGCGGCGGCGGTGTCGATCTGCTCGCTGCCCTGCCCGATGGCTTCACGCACGGACGCAAAATACCTGACGGTGATCTTCATGCCAGCCATTCCGAAAAAGCGATGAAACGCACGGTGTCGCCATGCGCGATGGTCTGGCCCGACGGGTTGTCCACCACGCCGTCGCCCCAGACCGCCGAGGTCAGCACGCCTGAACTCTGGTTGGGAAACAGGTCCAGCCCGCCGGCCGCATTGCGCCGCACCCGCAGGAATTCACGGCGTTTATCGGCCCGGGGCCAGTTGAAATGGGCGGTAGCCGCTATTGATTTGGTAGCAACGTCATCCACCCCCTGGAGCCGGAGCAGGAAGGGCCGCACCAGCAGCAAAAAGGTCAGGAAGCTGGAGACCGGGTTGCCCGGCAGCCCCATGAAGTGCACCGCACCGACGCGGCCATAGGCAAAAGGCTTGCCTGGCTTCATGGCAATCTGCCAGAGGTCGAGCGAGCCGAGCTGCTGCACGGCGGGCTTGATGTGGTCTTCTTCCCCGACGGACACGCCGCCGCTGGTCAGGATCAGGTCATGGGCCTGGCTGGCGCTGCGCAGCGCGTCCAGCGTGGCATCGCGCTGGTCGGGCACGATGCCCAGGTCGCTGACCTCGCAGCCCAGGCGCAGCAGCAAGGCGCGCAGAAAGAAACGGTTGGAGTTGTAGATGGCGCCGGGGCGCATCTGGGCGGGCGCCACCTCGCCGGGCATCACCAGTTCGTCGCCGGTGGAAAACAGCGCCACCCGCGGGCGCCGCGCCACCTGCAGCCGGTCCATGCCGATACTGGCCGCCAGCCCAAGCGCAGCAGGCGTGAGCCGCTCACCTTTTGAGAGCACCGTGGCGCCACGCGTGACGTCTTCGCCGGCGCGGCGTATCCACTGGCCGGGCTTGGGAAGCTGCCGGACGCTGACATACCCTTCGCGGTCCGCGAGCGGCTCGCAGTCTTCCTGCATCACCACCGCATCGGCCCCGGCCGGAATCGGCGCGCCGGTAAAAATGCGGGCGACCGTGCCGGGCTCCAGCGCGCTGCCGCTGCTGCCGGCCGCAATGCGCTGCGACACGCGCAGCACCACGCCCTCGTCGGCCAGCTCGGCGCTACGCACGGCATAACCGTCCATGGCGCTGTTGTCCTCGGGCGGCACCTGCAGCGCCGAAATCACATCCTGGGCCAGCACCCGGCCGTCGGCGTCGAAGGTGGACACGGCCTCGCTGCCTGCCAGCGGCGTGGCGCGGCCCAGCAGCTCGGCCAGCGCCTCATCGAGGGCTTTAAGCGGCGGGCGTGGGGAAGGTTTTGCGGCGGGGGCGCTGGCAGCGTTCATGCATACAACTCGGAAGAGTAGACAAATCGTTCGTGATTCTCGATCAACCAGGCGGCGACAGCATCGGCGTCGTTCAAATCCAGCACCGGTCTGAGGGTGGTTTCGGGCAGCCGGTCCGGCGAGTCGGTGGCAATCGCGACCACAAAATCGTCGTCGGGGTAACGCGCCGGTTTGCCCGAGTCGGCGCGCCAGACCTCGACCTTGAGCAGGTCGCTGCTCTTGAAACCTTCCACCAGCACCCAGTCCACGCCTTCGTACAGTTCAGCGATCAGGTGGTGCACCGAGAGCACCTTCGGCTGCTCGAACTCGCGGATCAGCGCCAGCCGGTTGTCCGAGGCCACGACCACCTCGAAGGCCCCGGCCTGCCGGTGGCGGTACGTGTCCTTGCCAGGCTGGTCGATGTCGAAGCTGTGGTGGGCATGTTTGACGACCGAAACCCGCAGGCCGCGCAGCTTGAGCGCAGGAATCAGGCTTTCCACCAGGGTGGTCTTGCCCGAACCGGAATAGCCGGCAAATGCAACAACGTTCATGTAATGCCCTGGACCGTTCCGAATATGCTATAAATTTGATAGCTTCTTGCGCACAGCCAGTAAGGGCTGGAGCCAGATTTAGTCAACATGACTGGCGATATACGCCTTGACCAGCGCCGCATCGGCCGGCATGAGCTGCACACGTTTGGGCAAGGCCTCGATGCCTTCAAAACGGGCCGGCCGCGGCGGCAACTGGCCCAGCGCTTCCTCGATGGTGGCGGCAAACTTGATCGGCAAGGCGGTTTCCAGAACGATCATGGGCACGCCGGCCGAGAGCTGTTCGCGCGCAACTTTCAGGCCGTCCGCGGTGTGGGTGTCGATCATGGTGCCGAAACGCGCAAAGGTGTCGCGAATCGTCTGCAGCCTGTCGGCGTGGGTACTTTTGCCGCTGGCAAAGCCGTAGTGCTGCGCGGCCGACTGGAAGGTCGTGTCGCCGCTCAGGTCGAAGCGGCCCTGCGTGGACAGCTGCGCACCGAACAGGTCGGCGACACGCGCTGCATCACGCCCGAGCAGGTCGAACACAAACCGCTCGAAGTTCGAGGCCTTGGAAATATCCATCGACGGGCTGGAGGTTTCATGAGTGTCGGCACTGGCCCGCACGCGGTACACACCGGTGCGGAAGAACTCGTCGAGCACATCGTTTTCGTTGGTGGCCACCACCAGCTTGTCGACAGGCAAGCCCATCATGCGCGCCACATGGCCGGCGCAGACGTTGCCGAAGTTGCCGGAAGGCACGGTGAAGCTGACCCGCTGGCCACTTGCCGTGGTCGCCTGGAAGTAACCGGCGAAGTAGTAGACGACTTGCGCCAGCAGCCGCGCCCAGTTGATCGAATTGACCGTGCCAATCTTGTAGGTGCGCTTGAAGGCCAGGTCGTTGGACACGGCTTTCACGATGTCCTGGCAGTCGTCGAACACGCCCTCGATGGCAATGTTGTGGATATTGGCGTCCTGCAGGCTGAACATCTGGGCCTGCTGGAAGGGGCTCATGCGGCCCTGCGGCGAGGTCATGAAGACACGCACGCCCTTCTTGCCGCGCATCGCGTATTCGGCGGCGCTGCCGGTGTCGCCACTGGTCGCGCCCAGGATGTTGAGCTCCTCGCCGCGGCGCGCCAGTTCGTACTCGAACAGGTTGCCCAGCAGCTGCATGGCCATGTCCTTGAAGGCCAGGGTCGGGCCGTTGGACAAGGCTTCCAGATACAGACCGGGCTCGAGCTGCCGCAGCGGAACAATCTCTTTGGTGCCGAACACTTCCCCGGTGTAGGTTTTGCGGCAGAGGTCCTTCAGGTCGGCAGCCGGGATGTCGTCGATGTAGAGCGACAACACTTCAAAAGCCAGGTCGGCATACCCCGAGTCGCGGTAGACGGCGCGCCACCTCTCCAGCGTGGCGGCATCGACCTGCGGATAGGTTTCGGGCAGGTAGAGCCCGCCGTCGGGCGCCAGGCCCTCGAGCAGGATTTCGCAGAACTGCTTGCGGTCCGCGTGGCCGCGGGTCGAGAGGTACTTCATCAGGCGAGTTCTTCCTTGCGGATGCGCGTGATGGGTGAGAGCACCGTGGTCAGGGCCTGCATCTGCGCCATGGCCTCGTTCATCTTCGCCTCGACACAGTCGTGCGTCAGAATGATCAGGTCGGTCTGGGTAGCACCCTCGCCGCCAACCTCGTCGGCTTCGCGCTGCAGCATCGCGTCGATGCTGATACCGGCTTCGGCCAGGATGCCGGTGACCCTGGCCAGCACGCCAGCTTCGTCGGCCACGTTCAGGCGCAGGTAATAACTCGTGACCACCTCGCTCATGGGCAGCACCGGCAGGTCGCTCATGGACTGCGGCTGGAAGGCCAGGTGCGGCACGCGCTGCGCGGCCTCGGCGCCGTGCAGGCGCGCAATATCGACCAGGTCGGCAATCACCGCGCTGGCGGTCGGCTCGCTGCCGGCGCCCTTGCCGTAATACAGCGTGGTGCCGACGGCATCGCCCTGCACCATCACGGCGTTCATCGCGCCCTCGACATTGGCGATCAGGCGCTTGGCCGGCACCAGGCTGGGGTGCACCCGCAGCTCGATGCCCTTGGCCGTGCGCTTGGTGATGCCCAGGAGCTTGATGCGGTAACCGAGCTGCTCGGCATATTTGATGTCCTGCGCACCCAGCTTCGTAATGCCCTCGACATAGGCCTTGTCGAACTGCACCGGGATGCCGAAGGCAATCGCCGACATCAGCGTGGCCTTGTGCGCCGCGTCCACACCTTCGATGTCGAAGGTCGGGTCGGCTTCGGCATACCCGAGTCGCTGCGCCTCTTTCAGCACGACGTCGAAGTCCAGGCCCTTGTCACGCATCTCGCTGAGGATGAAATTGGTCGTGCCGTTGATGATGCCGGCGATCCACTCGATGCGGTTGGCCGTCAGACCCTCGCGCAGCGCCTTGATGATGGGAATACCGCCGGCGACGGCGGCCTCGAACGCCACCATCACGCCGTGTTTGTGCGCGGCCGCGAAAATCTCGGTGCCGTGCACGGCCAGCAAGGCCTTGTTGGCCGTGACCACGTGTTTGCCCGCCGCGATCGCCTCCAGCACCAGTTGCCGGGCAATGCCGTAGCCGCCGATCAGCTCGATGATGATGTCGATTTCGGGGTTGGCAATCACGGCCCGGGCGTCGGCCACCACCGTCACGCCGGGACCGGCCGCCGCCTGCGCGCGGGTCGTGTCGAGGTCGGCGACCATGGCGATTTCGATGCTACGGCCGGCGCGGCGGAAAATTTCCTCCTGGTTGCGCTTCAAAACGGTGAACACACCGCTGCCCACGGTGCCCATGCCCAGCAGGCCTACCTTGATCGGTTTCAGATTCGTTGATGTCATGTGCTTCGGGTCATTTCAGAAGGGATTCGGCGACCGGCACGCTGGCCGGCTGCATGCTTTTTCTGCGGCTTTCCAGGAATTTGGCGATGCGGCCAATCGCCTCGCGCAGGTCTTCCTCATGCGGCAAAAAGACGATGCGGAAGTGGTCCGGCGCCGCCCAGTTGAAACCGGTGCCCTGCACCAGCATCACCTTGGTTTCCTTGAGCAGTTCCAGGAAAAACTGGCGGTCGTCGGTGATCGGGTAGACCTTGGGGTCGAGCCGGGGGAACATGTAGAGCGCCGCACTCGGCTTGACGCAGCTCACGCCGGGAATCGCGGTGATCAATTCGTAGGCCAGGTCGCGCTGGCGGCGCAGGCGCCCGCCCTCGCCAGTCAGGTCGTTGATGCTCTGGTAGCCGCCCAGCGCCGTCTGGATGGCCCACTGGCCCGGCACGTTGGAGCACAGCTTCATGTTGGCCAGCATGTTCAGGCCCTCGATGTAGTCCTGCGCCTGCTTTTTCGGCCCGGACACCACCAGCCAGCCGGCACGGTAACCGCACGAACGGTAGCTCTTGGACAGCGAGTTGAAGGTCAGCGTCAGCACATCGGTGGACAGGCTGGCGATCGCCGTGTGTTTGACACCGTCGTACAGCACCTTGTCGTACACCTCGTCGGCCAGGATCACGAGGCCGTGTTCGCGCGCGATGTCGATGATGCCGCGCAGCAGTTCATCGGAATACAGCACACCGGTCGGGTTGTTCGGATTGATGACCACGATGCCCTTGGTCCTGGGCGTGATCTTGGCGCGAATGTCATCGAGGTTGGGCATCCAGCCGTTGGCCTCGTCGCACAGGTAATGCACCGGCGTGCCGCCCGCCAGGCTGGTGGAGGCCGTCCACAGGGGGTAGTCGGGGGACGGCAGCAGCAGCTCGTCGCCGTTGTCCAGCAAGGCGTTGGTCGCCATGGAAATCAGCTCGCTCGCGCCATTGCCCAGGTAGATGTCGTCCAGCGTCACGCCCTTGATGCCCTGCCGCTGCGTTTCGTGCATCACGGCCTTGCGCGCCGCAAAAATGCCCTTGCTGTCCGAATAACCCGCCGAAGCCGGCAGGTTGCGGATCATGTCCTGCTGGACTTCTTCAGGCGCGTCAAAACCGAACACCGCGAGATTGCCGAGGTTGAGCTTGATGAGCTTTTGCCCTTCTTCCTCCATCTGCTTGGCGGCATCCATGATGGGGCCGCGGATGTCATAAAGCACATTGGCCAGTTTGGCCGATTTGGTGATCAATTTCATGGTCTGTGGTCGTTCTTCAGCAAACGCAAAGCCTGCAAAGGCGCAATGGACGCAGGGGTAAGCGGAAATTGGGACGGAATCTATAATTTGACCACATAAAACCGCGATTTCCCTGGCCGCCGGCCCGCACCACCCCTCCTGAACACCGCATGAAATTACAGCCCGACCGCCTCGACGTTCAATCCATTCTTGGCTACGGTCCCGGATGGATAGGCCTGGGCAACCAGGGGGTGGCCGAAAAAATAGAGCAGAGCGTCGTGATCGGCTCACGCGGCGAAAAGTTCGCCTGGGACTGCGCCCGTTTTGAAGACCTCACACCAGCGCACTTCGAACGCCTGGCCGAGGCCCGGCCCGAGCTGGTGATTTTCGGCAGCGGCAACCGCCTGCGTTTTGCGCCGCCGGCCTTTTTGCGCAGCCTGATGGCGGCGCGCATCGGCATCGAAACCATGGACACGCTGGCAGCCTGCCGTACCTACAACATCCTCGCCGGCGAAGGCCGGATCGTGCTGACCGCCCTGCTGATTGAGCCGCCAGATCGCGCCCACGGGTGAGCGACCTGCTTTCAGGGTAAAATCTAGGGTTGCATTTGGTGCAACGTCGGGGGTTTGGCCCAAATTTTGCGGTCAAAGCCAACGACTTATCACAATTACTTTTGTCAGGGGTCCACGCAGTATGGCAGTCGTCGTCAACAAACCACTCCCGGAATTTGAAGCCAACGCCACAAGCGGCGTCAAAGTCTCCAACCAAACCCACTTGGGTCATGTGGTCGTCCTGTATTTCTATCCCAAGGACAACACCCCCGGCTGCACCACCGAGGCCATGCAGTTCCGCGATCGCTACAAGGATTTCGTCAAGGCCGGCGCCACCGTGTTCGGCGTCTCGCGCGACAACATGAAGTCCCACGACGAATTCAAGGCCAAGCTCGAGCTTCCCTTCGAGCTGATTGCCGACACCGAAGAAAAAATGTGCCACATGTTCGGCGTGGTCAAGAACAAGATCATGTACGGCAAAAAGGTCAAGGGCATCGAGCGCAGCACCTTCCTCGTGGGCGCCGACGGCACGCTCAAGGAAGAGTGGCGCGGGCTGAAAGTGCCCGGCCATGTGGACGACGTGCTCAAGGCCGTCAAGGCACTGAAAAAGGCGGCCTGAAAACACCGCGAAAAAGTCGTTTCAACAGCTTGTGTTCCCGTCACGCGAGTCGTGTATAGTGACTTCATGCTGTTGACCTTAGCGACTGCGCCCACCGAAAAAGCCGCCCTGGCCTCCAGGCGGCTTTTTCGCTTTTTGAACCCCAACCAAGTGAGCTTCAAGCACCATGCCCTTGCCACCCGCCCCGACCAAACGTGCCGCCTTGCTCTCTGCCGACGCCCTGGAAGCGCCGGTCCGTTCGCACGCCAAGACGACGCGAAAGACGGAGCACGCCGAACCGGCACACAAAACGGCGGCACTGGACCTTTTTGACAGCCGGTCCGGCGGTGGCGAGGCCCAGCACCCGGCTGCGTATCTGCCCAAGGAGTCCGCGCGCCAGGCGAAAGATACAGTCAGTTACCACAAGGAGCCGCAGGCGGCTGTCCGGCCGGAACCTGCGGCCAAGGCGAAGAAGCCACGGCACACGGGTCCGTCCAAGCTGTTTGTGCTCGACACCAATGTGCTGATGCACGACCCGATGTGCCTGTTCCGCTTCGAGGAACACGACATCTTTTTGCCCATGATCGTGCTCGAAGAGCTCGACGGCCACAAAAAAGGCATGACCGAAGTGGCGCGCAATGCGCGCCAGACCAGCCGCACGCTGGACGCGCTGGCCGGCACCAGCGGCGCCGACATTGCCAAGGGCCTCAAGCTCGACACCACCGGGCACAAGGAAGCCGGTGGCTGCCTGTTCTTCCAGACGAAAGTGCTGGACTACTCCCTGCCCATGAGCCTGCCGCAGGGCAAGGCCGACAACCAGATCCTCGGTGTGGTCGAGGCATTGCGCAAGGAATACGCGCCGCGCGAAGTCGTGCTGGTGTCCAAGGACATCAACATGCGCGTCAAGGCACGCGCCCTGGGCCTGGCCACCGACGACTACCAGAACGACAAGACGCTGGAAGACGGCGACATGCTATACGCCGGCTCGCTGGCCCTGCCAGCGGACTTCTGGACGCGCCAGAGCAAGACCATCGAAAGCTGGCAGCAAGGCAGCCACACCTTCTACCGCATCACAGGCCCCATCGTCGGCAGCCTGCTGATCAACCAGTTCGTATTTTTCGAGGCGCCCGGCGAGCCGCCGCTGTATGCGCGCGTCACCGAGATCCGCGCCAAGACCGCCGTGCTCAAGACGCTGAAGGACTACACCCACCTGAAAAACGCGGTGTGGGGCATCACCACCCGCAACCGCGAGCAGAACTTCGCGATGAACCTGCTGATGGACCCCGAGGTCGACTTCGTCACGCTGGCCGGCACGGCCGGCACCGGCAAGACGCTGATGGCCCTGGCCAGCGGCCTGACGCAGGTGCTGGACGACCGCCGCTACACCGAGATCATCATGACCCGCGCGACCGTCAGCGTCGGTGAAGACATCGGTTTCCTGCCGGGCACAGAAGAAGAAAAAATGGGCCCCTGGATGGGCGCGCTCGACGACAACCTCGAAGTGCTGGGCAAGAACGACAGCGGCTCCGGCGAATGGGGCCGCGCGGCCACCAACGAACTGATCCGCTCGCGCATCAAGGTCAAGAGCATGAACTTCATGCGCGGCCGCACCTTTTTGAACAAGTACGTGATCATCGACGAGGCGCAGAACCTGACGCCCAAGCAGATGAAGACGCTGATCACCCGTGCCGGCCCCGGCACCAAGATCATCTGCATGGGCAACCTCGCGCAGATCGACACGCCCTACCTGACCGAAGGCTCGTCCGGCATGACCTACGCGGTGGACCGCTTCAAGGGCTGGCCGCATGGCGGGCACATCACGCTGGCACGCGGGGAACGTTCACGCCTGGCCGACTTCGCCAGCGAGGTGCTTTGACACCGGCAGACTGACAACCCGGCCTGGATGCCGGGGCCTAGCGTCGCCCCTTCTTTGGTGATTTCACAAGCCTCTTTGGCAGGAGGCCCAAGGCGGCGCGAGCCAGCGCATCGGCTTCGCCATTGCGGTGACGCGGTATCCAGTGCAGGGAGGTGTGGGTGAACGTCGCCAGCAAGGCCCTCGTCTCTTCATACAGCGCGGCCAGCCGCAACACGGGCGGCTCGTCCCCGGCGCCCAGTTGCGCCACCAGCAAGCTGCTGTCGCTGTAGATCTGCAGTGCCTGCGCTCCGCGCGCCTGCGCATCCTGCAATGCCGCCATCAGCGCCCTCGCCTCCGCCTCGTTGTTGCAGCCCCGCGCATCCGTTGCCATCGAGAGCACGTGCCGCGTGCCGTCAGGCGCCACCAGCACCGCACCCAGGCCCATGCGGCCGGGGTTGGGCACAGCGCTGCCGTCACAGTGAATGATCCAGGGCGGGGTCACGTGTGACGTTGCGCGAGAGCCGACCGCTCCAGCACATAACGCATCATCAATTGCGCCAGCTCTTCCTCGCCCAGGAAAATCTTGCCGGCGTGTTCACTCTCCAGCAATTTCGCCTCGGCCTCGCTGTGGGTACGCACCACGATTTCGATATCGGGGTTCAGCGTGCGGGCGGTGTTGACCATCTGCCGCACGTTCAGGGTATCGGGCGTGGCGATCACCAGCATGCGGGCGTTGGCGATATGGGCCTGCACCAGCACCACCGGTTCCGCCGCATCGCCCGACACGGCCATCAGGCCTTCCGCGCGCAGCCTTTCGACCACCTCGCGGTTCTGTTCAACGACCACAAAGGGAAGCTGGTTGGCAGTCAGGGCCTCTGCAATACGCCGCCCCACCCGGCCGTAACCGACCAGCACGACCTGGCGCGAGAGGTATTTTTCGTCGGTGCTCGCCGGCAGCTCGGCCGTGGGATCATCACGCGCCTCGAGTTTCCGGGCGAGTGGCGATCGGGCCAGTATCCAGCGCTGCAACGGTTCCACCGCCTTGAACACCAGCTGGTTCAGCGCAATCGAGATCAATGCGCCGGCCAGCACCAGGCTTTGACCCTCGGGCGGCAGCAGCTGGAGCGAGACGCCCATGGCCACCAGGATGAAAGAGAACTCGCCGATCTGCGCCAGACTGGCCGACACTGTGAGCGCGGTGTTCAGCGGGTAGCGAAAGCTCAGCACCAGCGCCATCGCGGCCAGCGACTTGCCCACCACGATGATGGCAACCACGGCCAGCACCTGCAGCGGCCGCTCCACGATGACCCAGGGGTCGAACAACATGCCGACCGAGACAAAAAACAGCACGGCAAACGCATCGCGCAGCGGCAGTGACTCTTCAGCCGCACGGTGGCTGAACTCCGACTCGCGCATCACCATCCCGGCGAAAAAAGCACCGAGGGCGAACGACACGCCAAACAGTGCCGTCGCGCCAAAGGCAATACCGACGGCGGCAGACACCACGCACAGGGTAAACAGCTCGCGAGAGCCGGTACGCTGCACCTGCCACAGCACCCAGGGAAAAAACCGTCGGCCAACCACCAGCATCAACGCGACAAAGCCCCCGACCTGCAGCAGCGTGAGGCCCAGCGTCTTCCACAGCGAATCGACATCGGCCTCGCCCCGGCCCGACAGCCAGCCGCCCAGCGGCGGCAGCAACACCAGCACCAGCACCATGGCCAGGTCCTCGACCACCAGCCAGCCGACGGCAATGCGGCCGTTGGCCGAGTCCAACACGCCGCGGGCTTCCAGCGCGCGCAGCAGCACGACGGTGCTGGCGACCGACAGCGACAGGCCGAACACCAGCGCCCCGCCCAGGTTCCAGCCCCACCAGTGCGCCAGGCCCATGCCGAGCACCGTGGCGACCGTCATCTGCACCACCGCGCCGGGCACGGCGATCTTGCGCACCGCCAACAGGTCGTCGAGCGAGAAGTGCAGGCCCACGCCGAACATCAGCAGCATCACGCCGATCTCGGCCAGCTGACTCGCAATCGCCGCATCGGCCACAAAGCCGGGCGTGAAGGGGCCGATCAGCACCCCGGCCAGCAGGTAACCCACCAGCGAGGGCAGCTTGAGCCGCGCGGCGATAAAACCGAAGATCAGGGCGAGGCCCAGGCCGGCGGCAATGGTGCTGATGAGGGAAACGCTGTGCGGCATGCGGGAGGGGTTCCTTCAGAGATCGACGGTGAGGGACCCTGCGTGAGCACTTGCCGAAAACAGGCGCTTGCCGCAGAACGTGAAAATGAATGAAAGGCTTTCCGGCCCGTTTTCATTATAAAAACAGAAAACAAAAAACCCGCCGAAGCGGGTTTCTTTGGAGAGTGACAGGCCGCAAGCCTCAACCCATGTGCAAACCACCATTGAGCGAGAAGTCGGCGCCGGTGGCGTAGCCGCCTTCGTCCGAGGCGATCCACGAAATGATGGAGGCGATTTCTTCGGGGGTGCCCAGGCGTTTGGCGGGCACGCCGGCCACGATTTTCTCGAGTACGTCGGGTCGGATGGCCTTGACCATGTCGGTGCCGATGTAGCCGGGGCTCACGGTGTTGACGGTCACGCCCTTGGCGGCCACCTCCTGCGCCAGCGCCATGGTGAAGCCGTGCAGGCCGGCCTTGGCGGTGGAGTAGTTGACCTGGCCGAACTGTCCCTTCTGGCCGTTGACCGACGAGATGTTGACGATGCGTCCGTAGCCGCCT
The DNA here is from genome assembly GCA_040389085.1 of Pseudomonadota bacterium. Classification (GTDB taxonomy): domain Bacteria; phylum Pseudomonadota; class Gammaproteobacteria; order Burkholderiales; family Burkholderiaceae_C; genus Polaromonas. Next base: position 223,084 of record JAZKAP010000006.1, on the reverse strand, counting down.
TCGATCATGCCTTCGATCACCTGCTTGGTGACGTTGAACATGCTGTCGAGGTTGGTGGAGATCACCGCGTCCCAGTCGGCCTTGCTCATCTTGCGGAACTGGCCGTCGCGCGTGATGCCGGCGTTGTTGACCAGCACGCTGACCGGGCCGTGCTCGGCCTTGACCTTGTCGAAGGCGGCGACAGTGGAGTCCCAGTCGCCGACATTGCCGACCGAGGCGTAGAAGGTGTAGCCCAGCGCCTTCTGCTCGTCAATCCACTTGGTGAAGTCACGCGTCGGGCCGCAACCGGCCACCACGGTGAAGCCGTCCTTGTGCAGACGCTGGCAGATGGCGGTTCCGATGCCACCCATGCCGCCAGTCACGTATGCAATTCGTTTTGCCATGTCTTGCTCCTTGATTTATTGGTTCTGAACGTCGTTGAAAAGAAGCTTTGGTGACCTTGCCGGCGGTTGAAATTTGCTATCAAATAAATAGCTGTTCGCGCGCACTCTGCAAGGGCCACAAGCTCTTTTACCTCATATTTACCGTTCCAGTGTGAGGGCAACCCCCATGCCGCCACCGATACACAGGCTGGCAATGCCTTTTTTGGCATCACGCCGGACCATCTCGTGGATCAGCGTGACCAGAATGCGGCAACCGGAGGCACCAATCGGGTGACCGATCGCGATGGCACCGCCGTTGACATTGACCTTGCTGGTGTCCCAGCCCATTTCCTTGTTGACGGCGCAAGCCTGCGCCGCGAAGGCTTCGTTGATCTCCAGCAGGTCCAGGTCCTGCGCCTTCCAGCCGGCGCGGGCCAGCGCCTTGGTGGAGGCCGGCACCGGGCCCATGCCCATGAAAGCCGGGTCCAGCCCGCTGGTCGCGTAGCTGGCGATGCGGGCCAGCGGCTTGAGGCCCAGCGCCGCCGCCTTTTTGGCCGTCATCACCATGACAGCGGCCGCGCCGTCGTTGATGCCCGAGGCATTGCCCGCCGTCACGCCGCCGGCCTTGTCGAACGCAGGGCGCAAGCCGGCCAGGCCTTCGGCGCTGCTCTTGCGGTTGATGAATTCGTCGGCGGCAAACACAACGGCGTCGCCCTTTTTCTGCGGGATGGAAAACGGCACGATTTCATCCTTGAACTTGCCGGCGTCCTGCGCCGCCATGGCTTTGGTCTGGCTGGCCAGGGCGAGTTCGTCCTGCATCTCGCGGCTGATTCCGTATTTCTTCGCGACGTTCTCGGCGGTGATGCCCATGTGGTACTGGTTGTAGACGTCCCACAGGCCGTCGACGATCATGGAGTCGATCATTTTCCAGTCGCCCATGCGCTGGCCTTCGCGCGAGCCGTTGAGCACGTGCGGCGCGGCGCTCATGTTCTCCTGGCCGCCGGCAATCACGATCTCGCTGTCGCCGGTGGCCACAGCCTGCGCGGCCAGCATGACGGCCTTCAGGCCGGAGCCGCAGACGGCGTTGATGGTCAGGCCGGGAATGCCGTGCGGAAAGCCCGCTTTCACCACCGTTTGCCGCGCCGGGTTCTGGCCCACGCCGGCCGCCAGCACCTGGCCCATGATGACTTCGCCGATGAGGTCCGCCGACAGGCCGGCGCGCTCGGCGACCGCCTTGATGACGGCCGCACCGAGCTCGGTCGCGGGGATTTTGGCCAGGCTGCCGCCGAACTTGCCGACGGCGGTGCGGGCCGCTGAAACGATGACGATGTCTTCCATGATTTACTTTCTCCAGTGAATGGGGTTCAACACGTGTTGCGCGTCAGGCCTTGACCTTGACATAACGGCCCGGCGCCGGTTCGATAACCTTGTAGGTGCGGCTGCCGTAACTTTTGGGTGCGGCAATCTGCTTGCCGGCATGGCCCTTGAGCCAGTCCGACCAGTCGGTCCACCAGCTGCCGGGGTGTTCCGTCGCACCCTGGAGCCAGTCGGCCTGACGCACCGGAAATTTTCCTTGCGGCAGCTTGTCGTTGGTCCAGTAGCTGCGTTTTTTCTTGGCGGGCGGGTTGATCACGCCGGCGATGTGGCCCGAGGCCCCCATGACAAAACGTTTCTTGCCCGGCAAGACCTGCGTCGAGGCATAGGCCCCGCCGATGGGCACGATGTGGTCTTCGCGCGAGCCGTAGATGTAGACCGGCAGGTCAAGAGCGCGCAGGTTGATCTTTTCGCCGCACACCGCCAGCACGCCGGGCTGGACGAGCTTGTTCTCGTGATAGGTGTTGCGCAGGTACCAGGCGTAAAACGGGCCCGGCAGGTTGGTCGAGTCGCTGTTCCAGTAGAGCAGGTCAAACGGCGGTGGCGTTTCGCCCTTGAGGTAGTTGCCGACCACGTAGTTCCACACCAGGTCGTTCGGGCGCAGGAAGCTGAAGGTCGAGGCCAGGTCCTGGCCCTTGAGCAGCCCGCCCTTGCCCATCTGCATCTCGCGGTACTTGACCGACTGCTCGTCGATGAAGATGTCCAGGATGCCGGTGTCGCTGAAATCCAGCAGCGAGGTCAGGAAGGTGGCGCTGGCCACCGGCTTCTGGCCACGCGCAGCAAGCACCGCCAGCGCCGTGCCCAGAATCGTGCCGCCGACACAAAAGCCCAGCGCATTGATGGTTTTGGCGCCGGTGATGTCCTGCACCACATTGATCGCCTTGATGGCCGCGTTCTCGATGTAGTCGTCCCAGGTTTTTTCGGCCATGGACTCGTCGGGGTTGCGCCAGCTGACAACAAAGGTGCGGTGGCCCTGGGCCACGGCATAACGGATCAGCGAGTTGTCGGGCTGCAGGTCGAGGATGTAGAACTTGTTGATGCAGGGCGGCACCAGCAGAAAGGGCCGCTCGTGCACCGTGGCGGTCAGCGGCTTGTACTCGAGCAGCTGGAAAAATTCGTTTTCGAACACCACAGCACCCTCAGTGGTGGCGACGTTCTTGCCGACCTCGAACACGCTTTCGTCGGTCATGGACACATGGCCCTGCTGCATGTCGCTGAGCAGGTTCTGCAGCCCCTGGGCGATGCTGGCGCCCTGGGTGTCGATGGCTTTTTTCTGCGCGTCGGCATTGAGCGCCAGAAAGTTGCTGGGGGCCGATGCCGCCATCGCCTGCTCGACTGCAAAACGCACACGGGCTTTGGTCTTTTCGTCGCCCTCCACCGCTTCGGCCAGCCCCATCAGGGTGCGGGCGTTGAGCAGGTAGGCAGACGCAGAAAACCGGGCCACGGGGTTGCTGCGCCAGGCTTCTGCGGAGAAGCGCCGGTCGGCCTGCGCCCCGGCATCGGCGCCCGATTGCAGGCCGCTGTTCCACAGGGCGCTGATGTCGTTGAGGTAGGTCTGCTGCAGCTCCTGCAATTTGGCCGGATCAAACTGCAAGGGCGGCGGTGGCGTCGGCATGTCCGTCATGCCCAAGGGAACAAAGCCGGGCGCAGTCCCCAAGCCGGCGCCGGCCATGGCGCCCATGACCTGCTGCAGTCCCTGGGCAAAGGTCTCTTGCATCTGCTGGGCTGCTTGCGCGAGGTTTGCGTCAGAATTCATGCTTGTCTCACCGATCTGCCGACCGGCTCTTGTTGTGCGCTCTTTACCGAGCTGTTGGGCCCACGGCGGGTCGTCTCTAGTATCGTGGAAAACCTTTCCCTGCTCATGACGCACCACAAATTTTTATGTATTTAATCGTCATTGCCTGGATGTACGTGGTGCTCATGATGAGCGTCGCCGAAGCCACCCATTCCACCGGCACATTGCTGGGCGCTCTCGTCACCTTTGTACTCTACGGTGTGGGGCCTGTGGCATTGGTGGTTTACCTGATGCGCGCGCCGGCCAGGCGCAAGGCCATCAAGGCGCGCGAAGCAGCCGAAGCCGATGCGATGGCGACCGAGTTGCCCGTAGCGGACTCAGTCACGCCAGATGCAGGCAGCCATGCGTCCGGTGGTGTGAACCCCGTTGCCCCGGATGCCGGCGTCACGCCGGTGCGAAAAGAACCTTGAGGCATTGCCCACCGTGCACCAGGGTGGTGTGCCGTCATTGCCGTAAACCTGCGTGACACCCAGGGCCTGCAGACGCAGGCGGGCCAGGCCGGCCAGATCGGCGAGGTATTTGCCCGATGCCAGGGCCGTAAAGCAAGCGGCGGCCTGTGGATCACCTTCGACAAACGCCGCCCTCACCTCCGCACCCACTTCAAAGGCCGTCGGGCCTATGCACGGCCCCAGCCACGCTATGGTATTGATAGCTGCTTGCGCCCGTCCCGATTGGGCTAGAGCCCTAAAATCTTGATAAGTTTGTTCAAGAATACCCTTGCCCTGCTGACCAGCCAGTCCGCGCCAGCCGGCATGGGCGGCTGCCACCGCCGAACCATCGGAATGGGCAAACAGCACCGGCAGGCAGTCGGCCACCATGATGGTGCACGCGAGACCGCGCTGCGAGCTCATGGCAGCGTCGGCCGCCAGACCCTGCGGTGTTTCACCGTCCAGCAGAAGCACCGCTGTGCCATGCACCTGCTGCAGGAACACCGGCTTCGCACCCATGGCCTGGCCCAGCAGGGTGCGGTTGGCGGCCACTTGCGCGGGCGCATCGCCGACGTGGTCGCCGAGGTTCATGCTGTCCCAGGGCGCAACGGACACACCTCCCTGCCGGGTGGTGAAAACCGCATGCACGCCGGGCGGCGCGGGCCAGTCGGGCGTCAGCCAGTCAGGGTGCAAGATAGCTCGCGATCAGGGTTCGTTGTCGGGGCAGGCCGAAGGCTGGGCTTTCTGGAAAGCCGGCAGCGCCATGCAGGCGTCAAACGCCGTCATCGTGCGGCTCAGCCCCTCCAGGTTCACGTTGAACCGTTTCGCGTTGAAGATCTGCGGCACCAGGCAGCAGTCGGCCAGGGTGGGCGTCTCGCCATAACAATAGGTCGAAGCCGGCAACGGGGCCAGCTGGCGCTCAAAGGCTTCCAGGCCTTCGCGGCACCAGTGGCGGTACCAGGCGTTTTTGGCCTCTTCGTCGACCTTGAGCTCTCGCACCAGGTACTTGAGCACACGCAGGTTGTTGATCGGGTGGATCTCGCAGGCAATCGAATGCGCCAGCGCGCGCACCTTGGCGCGGCCCAGGGCATCGGCAGGCAGCAGCGCCGGCGCCGGGTGTTTTTCATCGAGGTATTCGATGATGGCCATGGACTGCGAGAGTTTTTCGCCATCCACCTCCAGCAGCGGCACCAGGGTGTCGGCCGACAGCGCGGCGTAGGCCTCTTTTTTATGGTCGCCCCTGGCAATGTGGACGGGAATGTATTCGTAGCGCAAACCCTTGAGTTCAAGCGCAATACGCACGCGAAAGGACGCGGAAGAACGGAAGTAGTTATGGAGTTTCATGGCTGAAAGCATATCGGAAACGCCGAACAAGTCCCCTGCGGCGCGCGATCAGCCGGACTCGGGCGGCCTGCTGCGTTGAATTTCTTGCCAATAGGCAGCTATTGGCTGCGAAATCCGCCTTGCATCCCATCCCGATCCGGCCGCCGCGCATCCGCAAAGACCTGTTCAGCGTTTCCCGCCCCCACGGCGCGAATCGCCTGCGCGACTGACGCCCGGGCAGGCCGCCACTACCATTGCCGTTTTCCTGCCCGCCTACTTCCCCGGAGACACCCATGAGCGCCATCACATCCCTGAGCAACCACCAGGTCCGCCTGGCCAGCCGCCCGGTCGGCCTGCCGACCCGCGACAACTGGAGCTTCACCACCGAGCCGGTGGCCGAGCCGGGCCCCGGCGGCGTGCTGGTCAAAACCCTTTACCTTTCCCTGGACCCGGCCATGCGCGGCTGGATGAACGAGGGCAAAAGCTACATCCCGCCGGTGGAAATCGGTGCGGTCATGCGTGCCGGCGGCGTCGGCAAGGTAATCGCCTCGAACAACCCGGCCTTTGCCGTGGGCGACTATGTCAACGCCGGACTGGACGTGCAGGAGTACTGCCTGATTCCGGAAGCCCAGATCAAGCGCAGCGGCATGTTCAAGATCGATCCGCGCATGGGCCTGACCTCCTGGCTCAACGTGCTGGGCATGCCCGGCATGACCGGCTACTTCGGCCTGATGGATGTGGGCCAGCCCAAGCCCGGCGAAACCGTGGTGGTGTCGGGTGCGGCGGGCGCCGTCGGCCAGACCGTCGGCCAGATCGCCAAGCTCAAGGGCTGCCGCGTGGTCGGCATTGCCGGCGGCAAGGCCAAGTGCGACTGGGTCGTCAAGGAATTGGGTTTTGACGCCTGCATCGACTACAAGGCCGGCGACGTCAAGGCCGGGCTGAAGGAACATTGCCCGAAAGGCGTGGACATCTATTTCGACAATGTCGGCGGCGACATTCTGGACGCGGTGCTGACGCGCATCACGCGCGGCGCCCGCATCATCATCTGCGGCGCCATCAGCCAGTACAACAACACGACACCGGTCAAGGGCCCGGCCAACTACCTGTCATTGCTGGTCAACCGCGCACGCATGGAAGGCATCGTGGTCTTCGACTACGCCGACCGCTATCCGCTGGCGATCGCCGAGATGGGCAGCTACCTCAAGGACGGCAAGATGAAGAGCAAGGAAGACGTGGTGGACGGGCTGGAGAACTTCCCCGAAACCCTGCTCAAGCTCTTCAACGGCGAGAACTTCGGCAAGCTGGTGCTGCAGGTCGCGAAGGAATAATCCGCTTCAACCCATGACCCAGCGCGCGACAGCCACCGTCGCCGCGCCGGCCACTGCGGCGGCCAGATCGTTGCGCACCAGCTTCATCACCAGCCCCACCGCCAGCAGGGCCAGCAGCTCGGGCAGCTTGCCCGAGGTGGCGGCCGGCGTCACGATGCCGACCATCACCGACAGCGGAATCGCCTTGAGTGCGGCCTCCACACGCGGCGTGATGCGCACATAACCCATGAGCAGGAAGCCGCTGATGCGGCAGGCGAAAGACGCCAGCGCCATGCCCACCAGCGCCAGCAAAAAGGTCGATTCAACGGCCATGGCGCCACGCTCCCATCAGCCCGCCCGCAACACCTGCGCCGACGATGTACCACGCGCCCGGCAGCAACCGATGCACCACCAGCGCCACCAACCCGGCCGCAGCGACCATCCACAGGTCGGACTTGCCGCGCCAGAGCACCATGCCAATCGCTGCGGCAAAAGCCACCAGCATGAAGTCCAGCCCGAAGGCCGCCGGATTCGGCACATTGCCGGCCAGCAGGTGGCCGAGCAGCGTGCCGCCGATCCAGGGCACAAACATCGCCACGCCGGAGCCAAACACATACCCCGCGTCGCGGTAGCCGGTTTCGTACTCGCGCATGGCCATCGCCCAGCTGCCGTCGCCGAGGAAAAACAGCGAGCCCCAGCTCTGGTGGCGCGGCAGCCCGGCCAGCCAGGGCTGGATGGCCGCACCGTAGAGCACATAGCGCGCGTTCATGACGAGGATGGTGACGATGACCGGCGTGACCGCGGCCGTCGCCGTCCAGCCCTGCAAGGCCGCCAGTTGCGCGCTGCCTGAGTAGACGGCCGCGCTCATCAGCATGGCCTGCAGCCAGCTCATGCCGCGTTCGCTGGCGAGTACGCCGAAGACCATGGCGTACAGCGTCACACCGGGCGCCAGCACCTGGGCGGCGAAAAAACCGCGGCGTACGCCCTGGGCCGTGAAAGAAACCCTGTCTGTCGTCACCTGCGATTGCTCCGCTGTAAAAGCGGCAGAGTTTACTCTGGCCGCGTTATCCGCCGTGCCAGGAGCAGTCCCCATGAAAGGCATGGCCCGGAGTTCGGTGAAGGGCCTTTTCCTTTGAAAAAAACCGGACTCAGTCGTCCCCGCGCTGCCACCAATGCAGCAGCCGCCGTTCGACCGCGAGCAGCGCGAGGTTCAGGCCGTAGCCCACCGCCGCAAGCAGGAAAATTGCGGCGTACATGTCGCTTGGTCGCATGGCGTACTGCATGGTCATGATGTAGTAGCCGATGCCCTCGGAGCCGGCGATCATCTCTGCGACGACGCTCACGATGAGTGCCAGTGCCAAACTGGTGCGCAGTCCCGCCAGGATGAACGGCAGACTGGCCGGCAACACCACCTGCATCAGCGTGCGCAGCCGCCCCACCTGGAACGTGCGCGCGACGTCCAGGGCGGTCGGATCCACTGCGCGCACGCCGCCCACGGTATTGACCAGCACCGGGAAAAAGCAAGCCAGGGACACCGCAAACACCTTCATCGCGTGATCGATGCCCAGCAGCAGGATGAGCGGCGGCACGATGGCCGGCATGGGGATGGGGCGCAGCAGTTCCACGAGGGGACGCAGCGCGGCGTCCGCCAGCGGGAAGGTCGCCATCGTGATGCCGAGCAGCACCCCTGCAGCCGAACCGATGGCGAAGCCGATGGCCATTCGCCACAAGGTGGAACCGAAAACTTGGGCCAGCTCGCCATTGGCCAGCCCGGCCGCGATCGCCCGCAGGATTTCCGTCACCGGCGGCCAGCTGGTGCTCGATACCCACCACAACGCGGACACCTGCCAAAGCACCAGCAAGAGCACGAGCAGCAGCACACCCCAGAGCCGGTACGAGCGGGCGCGCATGCGTCAGGCCTCGTACACCAGGCGGCCATCCACCGCGGTCGCCAGCACACGTGCGCCTCGCAAGGCCTCGGGGTCGCACGCAACGGGGTCGACCGATAGCACGGTCCAGTCGGCGAGCAGCCCGGGCCGCAGCATACCCCGCTCGTGCTCGCTGAAGCTCACGTAGGCTGCATCGCGCGTGTAGAGCGCCAGTGCCTCTTCGCCGCTCACGGCCTGCAGGCGGCCCACCGGTTCATCCGTTCCGGCGATGTGGCGCGTGCGCGCCTGCCACAGCCCCAGCAGCGGCTGGTACGGCGTGACCGGCGAGTCGGAGCCGCCGCCCACTACGACGCCGCCATCGATCCAGCTGCGTACAGGCGTGGCCGTCGCCATCAGCGCCGTGCCGAAGCGCTTCACCAGCAGCGGCCCGAAGGTGTACTGCATGGAGCACTGCGTCGCCACGGTGATGCCCATGCGCGCGGCTTCGCGGATGTTCCGCTGCTCCGGCCACAGGTAGGCGTGGATCAGGCTGAATCGCAGCGGGCGCAACGGAATTTCCTTGTCGATCTCGGCGAACACCTCCAGCGCGATGTCGATCGCCTTGCCGCCCACCACATGCACGCCGAGCGACCAGCCCTGGCGAGCGCACGCCCACGCGATCTGCCGGAACGACTCGGTCGGCGTCACCTGGATGCCGCAGTTGCAGCGCTCGTCCGGATAGGGCTCGCGCATCAGCGCCGTGCCCAGCGACGCGCCACCGTCCAGGAACAGTTTCACGCCGCCCAGCTTCAGGCGCGCGTCGCCGAAGCCGGTGCGCAGCCCCGCCTGCGCGATGCGGTCCAGGTTCTCCTGCAAGGGCAGGCTGGAATCCGAGAGTGGCATCATCACGGAGCGCATCGTGAGCTCGCCGCGCTGCCACAGCATCTGGTACAGACCCATCATCTCGGGCGTGACGCCCGGATCCATGATGCCGGTGAGGCCCGCGGCGTGGTACGCGCGCTGCATGTCGCGCAGTGCGTCGGCCTGTTCCTCCACGGAGGATGGCGGCACGAGACGCGCCACCGGCTCGAAGGCCGGCGGCTCCAGCAGCACGCCGTTGGGGTGGCCGTCCGCGTCGCGCTCGAAGCGGCCGCCGGGCGGGTCGGGCGTGTCGACGCCGATGCCGGCCATTTTGAGTGCCAACGTGTTGGCCACGCCCGCGTGTCCAACGCGCGGCAGGTACACGGGCCGGTCCGCGCAGGCGGCGTCCAACTCCTGCCGCGTGGGGTAGCGGCCCTCGCGCAGGCTCACCACATGCCAGCCGCTGCCGCTCATGATCCAGGGCTTGTCGGGGTGGCGCTGCGCATAGGCCCGCACCGCCTCCTGCACTTCGGCGATGGAGCGGGCTGACGCCAGGTCCACCAGCCGCGTCTGGATCGCGGTCCATTGCATGTGGTTATGCGTGTCGATGAGGCCGGGCACGACGGTGCCCTCGCCGTAGTGCACCTCGCGCGGTGCGGCGCCCAGCGCGGCCCGGGCTTCGTCACGCGTGCCCACCGCCAAGATGCGCCCGCCGTGCACCGCCAGCGCCTGCGCGCGCGGCCGGGCCGGATCCATCGTCACGATGTCGCCGGTGACCAGCAGTTGCTCTTGCTTCGTCATGGCGCTGGCGCTTCAGGCCTTGAGGGCCGTGCGGTAGAGAATGAATTTCGGATCGAACGGCCCCTCCAGCAGGCCGTTGCGCCGCATCTGATCCACCACCGGCACCAGTGCAGCGGGGTCCACGGCTTTCTCGTACGCAGTCACCCCAAGCTTGGCGATCAATTGCGGTGGCATGCGGGTGTAACCGGAGATGATGGTGAGGAGTTCTTCGGACTTCAGGTTCTGGTTCACCCAGTCCACGCCCTTCTGGTAGGCGCGCACCCAGCCCTCGATCACCTTCGGGTTCTGCTCGATGTAGCTCTTGCTCGCTGCGTACTGCGCGGCCGGCAAGCGCTTCTGCACCTGGGTGTAGGGGTAGCCCACCACCTGCATGTCGGCGGCAACGCCGCCCGAGACGAAGGGCTCGACGGCGAAGGCCGCGTCGACGCGGTCGCCGCGCACGGCGTCCACCATCTGCGGAAACGGCACTTCGAGGTAGGTCACCGCATCGGGGTTGCCGCCGGTCGCGCGCACCCAGGCGCGCGCATACAGCCAGATGATGTTGTTGCGGGTGTTCACGGCGATCCGCTTGCCCTCGAAGTCCTTGCCCGTCTTGAAGGGGGCGCCCTTCTTGACGATCAGCGCCGCCTGGTCGGGCGGGGCGTCGCCCGTGGTGCTGGCCGGCGCGATGATCTGCACGCCCAGGCCCTGCTTGGCGGCCTGGATGATCGACACCACGTTGCTGAACACGATCTGCACCTGCCCTGCGGCAAGCGCGGGGATGCCGGCGGCGCCCCCCTGGGTCGGCGTCGTGTCCACTTCGATTCCCTCGGCGGCGAAATAGCCCTTGGCGATCGCGACCTGCAGCGGAGCAATGTCGATGATCGGGATGGTACTGACCCGGATCCTGGTCGTCTGGGCGCGCACCAGTGGTGTGGCCAAGCCGAGGGCGGTTGCTGCTATGGCGGCGGCGGCTGTCCGCCGGCGCAGAGGGAGGTTGCTCATCACGTCTTCTCCTGGTGGGTTGGGGGGCACGGAAAACTCGGACCTCGTTTCAGCCGGCGCGCGCGCCGGACCAGTGAATGGCACGCCGCTCGATGCGGACGAAAACTTCGTTCAGCGCGTAGCCCAACACCGCGAGGATCACGACCCACGCGTACATGTCGACAATGCGGAAAGAGCGCTGCAAGTCGATGATCAGGTAGCCGATGCCGCCGGAGCCGGCCATCATCTCGGCGACCACCACCAGCACCAGCGCGATACCCAGGGCGATGCGCATGCCCGCGAGCACGAGGGGCATCGCCGACGGCAGCACCACTTTCCACAGCAGCGCCGCGCGCGAGTGCTGGAAGGTGCGCGCCACCTCCACCAGCACGGGGTCGACGCCGCGCACGCCCTGGATGGTGTTGATCAGCACCGGGAAGAAGACGCCCAGCGAGACGGCCGTGATCTTCATGGTGTCGCCCAGGCCCAGGAACAGCATCAGCGGCGGCAGCAAGGCCGGCTTGGGCAGCGGGCGCAGGACTTCGACCAGCGGTTCCAGCAGTCCGTGTATCGGGCGGAACCGCCCCATGAGGACGCCCAGGCCGATGGCCAGCACGCAGCCGATCGCGTAGGCCACCACCAACAGGTACATCGTGCGGCCCAGCGGTTCGAGCACGCTGCCGGCGCTCACGACGGTGAAGATGCGCTGCGCCACGGCCGACGGCGGCGGCACCAGCACGGGGTTGACCCAGCCGGCGCGCGTGGCCAGCTCCAGCAGCAGCACGAGCACAAGCAGGACGCCGGGTCCGAGCCAGGACTGCAGCCGCTTGCGCGAGGGCGTCACCGGGCTCATGGCGCCTTCCCCAGCAGCATCGCGAGCAGCTCGTGCCGCAGTTCCAGGTAGCGCGGCATCAGCGGCGTCTCGAGGCGGTCGCGCGGCCGCGGCAGCCCGGTCTCCAGCATGCGGACCACGCGCGAGGGCCGGGCCGAGAGCACAGCGATGCGGTCGGCGAGGAAGATCGCCTCGTCCGCATCGTGTGTGACGAGTACTGCGGTGAAGCCGTGCTTGCGCCAGAGGTCCTGCACGAGGGCGTGCAGCTCAAGTCGCGTCAGGGCATCGACGGAACTGAAGGGCTCGTCCATCAACAGCACCCGTGGCTGCGCGGCGAGGGCACGCGCGATGGTCACCCGCTGCTGCATGCCGCCCGACAGCTGCGCGGGGTAGTGGCCGGCGAAATCGCCCAGCCCCACCATGTCGAGGTAGAGGCGGCTGCTGGCGCGCGCCTTGGCACGGCTCATCCCGGGGAGGTGCTCCACCGCGAACGCCACGTTGTCGAGCACGGTGCGCCAGGGGAACAGCGACCTGCCGTACTGCTGAAACAGGTAGACGATGCCTGGCGGCGGTGCCGTGACCTCCTCGCCATGGAACTGCACGGTGCCCCGGGTTGCCTGCGCCAGCCCGGCCGCGATCTGCAGCAGTGTGGACTTGCCGCAGCCGGAGGGTCCGACGATCGCGAGGAACTCGCCTTCGCGCACCGCCAGCTCGATCTCTCCCAAGGCCTCGGTCTGCCCTGCGCCGCTGCCGAAGGTTTTGCCGACCCCGGACAGGGCCAGGTAAGCAGGGCTGTTCACGCGGGCATCCATCCTCAACGGCCCACCACCAGACGGATCGCCGGCAGCACCCGTTCGGTTTCGCTGCGCCGCTCCAGCGCCATGCGCATGTTCATTTGCGCAACTTCGGTGTGTTCAATCGCCAGCGCCTGCGCGCGCGCGCCCTCACCCGCCTTGAGCGCGGCGAACAACATGTGGTGCTGGCGGTGCGCGTACAGCATCCAGTCGCGGTCCAGGGCGACCGTGCCCTGCATGGGCAGCATGGCCGAGGCCGGCGCAAACGGCAGCTTGTCATTGAGCGCAACCGCGCGCTGCAGCGCCCGGTTGCCGCTGGCTTCCAGCACCAGCGCGTGGAAACGATCGTTGACCACGGCGTAGGCCGCATAACTTTCGTAATCGAGCGGGTTGGCCGCCAGCGCGCTGTCCCCGTCGTCGAGGCAGGCCTGCAGGTCCAGCTGCAGCTGCCGCGACACGCCGTGTTCGGCCACCAGGCGCGCTGCCATGCCTTCCAGGTGCCCGCGCACGGCAATCGCGTCGGCCACCTCGCGCGGCGTGAACTGGCGCACCAGGAACTTGCCGGTCTCATTGGCCTCGACCAGACCCTCCTGCTCCAGCGTGACCAGCGCGGCCCGCACCGGGGTGCGCGAGGCGCCCAGGCGTTCGGCGAGCTGCTGCTCGGCCAGGCGCTGGCCGGGTTCGAATTCGCCGCGCAGGATCAGGTCGCGCAACTGGATCAACACGGTCTCTTGCAAGTTCATGAACCGAAATGTACACTGAAATCAAATTTCGGTATACCGTTTTAGAAAAAGGCTAACCATGAACGCAGAACAGAACGATTTGATCACCCGTGTCGGTCCCGGCACGCCCTGCGGCGCCCTGCTGCGCAGCTACTGGCAGCCGGCGGCGCTGGTCGATGAATTCAACCCGGCGCTGGACCCGCGCATGGAAAAACGCCCGGTCAAGGCGGTGCGCCTGATGGGCCAGGACCTGGTGCTGTTCCGCGACGACCAGGGCAACTACGGCCTGCTGGACCGCGACTGCCCGCACCGCGGCGCCGACCTGTCGTTCGGCCGGGCCGACGGCGACGGCCTGCGCTGTCCCTTCCACGGCTGGAAGTTCGACGTGTCGGGCCAGTGCGTGGACACCCCGGCCGAACCCAGCGGCAGCAAGCTGTGCGAGCGCGTGAAGCAACGCAGCTACCCGGTGCGCGAACAAAGCGGCGTGCTTTTTGCCTGGATGGGACCGGAAGGCTCGACCCCGCCGCCGCTGCCCGCCTTCGACTGCTTCACCGCCCCCGCCACCCACAGCTTTGCCTTCAAGGGCTTGTGGAATGCCAACTGGCTGCAGGCTTTTGAAGTCGGCATCGACCCGGCCCACCCTTCGTTCCTGCACCGCTTCCTGCAGGACGAGGCGCTGGAGGACATCGGCCAGAATGCGGCGGGCAAGCAGTTCCGCAGCGCCAGCGCCGGCGCCATCGACGGCGAGCAATGGCCGATGACACGCATCATGCGCGAGTTCGCCCAGCCCGAGATCAGCGTGGAGACCAAACCCTGGGGCATGCAACTGACGGCCTTGCGGCCCATGAACGACAAGCTCACGCATGTGCGCGTGACCAACGCGGTTTTTCCGGCCACCTTCGTGATTCCGCTGTCGGAAACCATGACCATCACGCAGATGCATGTGCCGGTGGACGACACCCACACCTACTGGTACTCCTTCTTCACGAGTTTTGCCGGCCCGCTGGACAAGGAGAGCATGCGCGCCCAGCGCCAGCAGTTCATCTCGCTGCCCGACTACATCCCGAACGCCGGGCGCCACAACAACTGGGGCTTCAACGCCGAGGAACAGCGCACCCAGACCTACCTGGGCATGGGCGAAGAAGACATCAATGTGCACGACCAGTGGGCCGTCGAAAGCATGGGCGCCATCCAGGACCGCACGCGTGAGCACCTGGGCACCTCGGACAAGGTGATCATGGCGAACCGGCGCGCCCTGCTCAAGGCGATTGCCACCGTGCAGGAAGGCGGTGTTGCACCTGGCATCGCCGATGCGACGCAGGCCGCGCAGATGCGCGGACCGGACACGGTGGACGGCATTGCACCGGCTGGCGAATGGCCGGCCTGGTGGCAGGAACAGGCCCGGGCCAAGCAGGCCAATGCGCCCTGGAAAGAAAAAGACACCCAGCAGGCCGTCAGCGCATGAGCAGCTTTGCCGAGCAATGCGGCATCCACGATGCCGCGCGGCAAGACGCGCTGGCGCAGACCGCGCAGCTGATGGACGCCAGCGGTGTCGAGCTGGTGCGTTTTGCCTGGTGCGACATACACGGCATGCTGCGCGGCAAGACCCTCGTGGCCGGCGCTGCCGCCGGGGCCATGCAGGATGGCGTGGGCATGGTCAGCACCCTGCTGCTCAAGGACACCTCGGACCGCACCGCCTTCAAGGTCTTCGAGGCCGGCGGCACAGCCGGGCTGCCGGGCTTCGAGTTCGCCAGCAACCTGCTGCTGCTGGCCGACCCTGCCAGCTTTCGGCAACTGCCCTGGGCACCGGCCACCGGCTGGGTCCAGGCCCAGCCCTGGATGCAGGACGGCACGGCCGTCGAGCTGGACACGCGGCGCATTTTGCAGCGTGCCCTGGCGCAGCTGGCAGAAGCCGGTTACGGCATGAAATGCGGGCTGGAAATCGAGTTTCACATCTACCGCATCACCGACGACGGGGCCAGGGATCAGCTGGACCCCGAACAGGCGGCCTGGCCCGGCCTGCCGCCCCGGGTCGCCATGATCCACCCCGGCTACAACCTGCTGGCCGAGAACTGCGTTGACATGGCCGACGAGCCGCTGCGCATCGTGCAGCACACGGCGCAGGCGCTGGGCCTGCCCCTGCATTCGCTGGAAATCGAACTGGGCCCCAGCCAGGTCGAAGCGGTGTTCGAGGCCACCGACGCCTTGACCGCCGCCGACAACATGGTGCTGTTTCGCAGCGCCGTGAAGCAGGCGCTGCGCCGCGCCGGTTACCACGCCACCTTCATGTGCCGCCCGCCGTTTCCGAACATCATGTCCAGCGGCTGGCATTTGCACCAGTCGCTGGTGGACCTGCAAACCGGTGCCAACCTGTTCCAGCGCGAGACACCCGCAGCAGGCACCGAGCCGACCGACGCGCAGTACACGCTCTCACAACTCGGGGAGCACTACCTGGCCGGCCTGCTGGAGCACGCACGCGGCATGACGGTGTTCTGCACACCGACCATCAACGGTTTTGGCCGCTTCAGGCCCAACGCACTGGCACCGCAGTCGGTGCTGTGGGGCCGCGACAACCGCGGCGCCATGCTGCGCGTGGTGGGCCAGTGTCAGGACAAGGCCACACGCATCGAAAACCGCATCGGCGAGCCGGCCGCCAACCCGTATCTGTACCTGGCGTCGCAGATCCACGCCGGGCTGGACGGCATCCGCCGCGGGCTCAGGGCACCGGTGGCCACCAACGCACCGTATGGCGACGCCGGCACCCGCATCCCGACCAGCCTGGGTGAGGCGCTGGAGGCCCTGCAGGCCGACCCGGTGCTGGTGCAGGCCTTTGGCGAGAGTTTCATCCACTATTTCACGCGCATCAAGCAATCCGAAATCGCACGCCATGAACAGGCCCAGGACAAGGACGACTGGCAACGGCGCGAATATTTCAGCCGTATCTGATGTTCAAATCACCCATGATCACTATTAATTTCATAGCTGCTGACGCAATATCCACAACGGTCCGGGCCAAAATCGGACAAAGCCTGATGGAAGCAGCCGTGGCTGGCGGGGTCACCGGCATCGCGGCCGACTGTGGCGGCACCCTGACCTGCGCGACCTGCCATGTGATGGTGCACGAACCGTTTGCCAGCCGGTTGCCCCCGGCCGACGGCGAGGAGCGGGCCATGCTGGCTTTCACGGCGGTACCGGCAACGCCCGCCAGCCGGCTCAGTTGCCAGATCCGCCTGAGCCCCGCACTCGACGGTTTGACGGTAGAGTTACCGGCCAGCCAATACTGATCCACACACAGGACACGCCATGATTCTCGAACTCGCCGACATCCGCATCCAGCCCGGCCAGCAGGCTGCTTTTGACGAAGCCATCCAGCGCGGCCTGACCACCGTCATCGCCGGCGCCAAAGGCTTCCAGGGCTTCAAGGTCAACAAGGGCATTGAAAGCCCCGAGCGTTACGTGCTGCAGATTTTCTGGGACACGCTGGAAGACCACACCGCCGGTTTCCGCGAATCCCCGGCTTTTGCCGAGTGGCGCACCATCGTCGGGCCATTTTTTGCCGGCCCGCCGGTGGTCGAGCACTTCACGCTGCTGGCCAAATCGGCCTGAGGGGCCAGGACCCGGGGCCAGTCAGGCTCAGGCCATGTCCTCGTGGCCGGCGATCAGCTTGCCGAGCAGCGCGCCGAACTGCTTGCGTTCGGCGGCATCGAGCGGCCCGAGCAAGCGCGACTGAACCCGGCTGACGGCCCGTTTCATCTGCAGCGCGACTTTTTCGCCGTCCGGGGTGACCCAGAGCAGCTTGCGCCGCTTGTCCGACGGATCGGCCTCGCGCCGCACCCAGCCCTTGGCCTCGAGCCGGCCTATCACCGAACCCGACGTGGCGGCATCAAAGGCCACCCGCCCCGCCAGTGTGACCTGGTCTTCGCCGGGGTCGTCCATCAGGGCATTGAGAATCGCGAACTGCACCGGCGTCACGTCAAAACCGGCCGTTTCGTCCATGAACAGGGCGATCGACAACTGATGGGCGCGCCGGATCTGGTGCCCGGGCGCTTCGCCGAAATTGAAACTTTTAGCCATGGCCGGAGTTTAAGGGAGCGCTGAACCGGTCCCCAGCGCTCAGGGTAATCACTGTACGGATTAATAATAAGTATACTTACCATCCGTCCAACCCTCCCCTACAGACACTGGATTGCCCGTGACATCTCCCCACCCCATCATCATCGCCGGCGGCGGCATAGGCGGCCTGGCGACGGCCCTGGTCCTGGCACGTGACGGCCACGCCGTGACGGTTCTGGAACAGGCCACCAGCTTCGGCGAAATCGGTGCCGGCATCCAGCTCGGTCCGAATATTTTCAAGATGTTCGCCTGGCTCGGCCTGACCGATGTGGTCAGCAAGGTCTCGTTTTTCCCGCCCGGCCTGGGCATGAACGATGTGCGCACCGGAGAAAAAGTGGTGCGTGTCCCGCTGGGCGACGTTTCCCGCACCACCTACGGTTTTCCCTATGGCGTGATTTACCGCGCGGACCTGCATCAGGTGTTTCTCGACGCCTGCCGGGACCTGCCCAACATCACGCTGCGCACCGACGCCAAGCTCGAGTCCTTCGAGCAGACGGCGGACAGCGTGCGTGTCCGCCTTGCCAACGGAGAAACCTTGCCAGGCGTCGCGCTGATCGGGGCTGACGGCCTGTGGAGCAAGGTACGCGAAGCGGTGGTCGGCGACGGCAAGCCCCGCGTGTCCGGCCACATTGCCTACCGCGCGGTGCTCAAGCGCGAGGACGTCCCCACCCATCTGTGGAGCGACGACGTGTTGCTCTGGGGCGGCGAAAAAACCCACCTGGTGCACTACCCGCTGCGCCGCGGCGAACTGTTCAACCTGGTCGCGGTGTTCCACAGCAGCAAGTACGACGAAGGCTGGAACACCTTCGGCGACACGGCGGAGCTGACAGAACGTTTCCGCGACGCCTGTCCGCAAGTGCGGGAACTGCTGGGCAAGATCGAGACCTGGAAGATGTGGGTGCTGTGCGACCGTGAGCCGGTGAAGAACTGGACCGACCGGCGCGTGACGCTGCTCGGCGACGCGGCCCACCCGATGCTGCAGTACCTGGCGCAGGGCGCGGGGCAGGCGATCGAAGACGCGGTGGTGCTGCGCGAAGCCCTGCGCTTTGCGCGCGGCGATGTGCCGCTGGCTTTCCAGAAATACCAGCAGGCCCGCTACCTGCGCACCGGAAGGGTGCAGTTGACTGCGCGTTTTTACGGCGACATTTACCATGCCGCCGGCGTGCAACGCGAGCTGCGCAACCAGCTGTTTCAAAGTGGCAACGAAAGCGCTGGATTTGCAGGACTGAAGTGGATGTATGACGGAATCGAGCCGTCAAAACTGTTCCAATAACAAGCTTTCATCCATGGAGGTTTGCATGAACATTTTCAGATTAGCTACTGTATTGATAGCATCGTTGGCAATGCCCGTAATGGCTACGGCCCAAACTGCGCCAAAGAAGCCGGTGACCAAGGAAGCGGCGCCTGTGGCCGCCAACTGGCCAACACGGACCGTCAAGCTTCTGGTGGGTTTCCCCGGTGGCTCCACCCCGGACATGGCCGCGCGTACGCTGGCCGAGCCGCTGTCGCGCGCACTGGGCCAACCAGTCATCGTGGAAAACCGTCCCGGCGCCTCGGGCAACATTGCCGCCGACCTGGCTGCCAAAGCCACCGACGACCACACCCTGGCGGTAGTGATCAACGGCAACCTGACGTCGGCCAAGATGCTGTATTCCAGGCTGCCCTATGACCCGGCCAAGGACTTCACCCCCATCTCGCTGCTGACCACCGCGCCGCTGGTACTGGTGGCACCGGTGAACCAGCCGTCCGGCAACGACTTCTTCCTGGCCGCCCGCAACGGCGGTGACAAATGGAACTATGGCTCCGTCGGCAACGGTTCGGTCGGCCATCTGGGCATGGAACTGCTCAAGACCAAGGCCGGCAATCTGGCTGCCGTGCATGTTCCCTACCAGGGCAACCCACAGGTGATCACCGCGCTGCTCGGCGGCCAGATCCAGATGGCGCTGGTGCCGCCCGGCATCGCGCTGCCGCAGATCAAAGCCGGAAAACTCAAGGCCATCGGACTGACCAGCGGCCGCAGTGCGCTGGCAACTGAAATCCCCTCCTTGTCCGAGGCCGACGTACGCAACTTCAACCTTGAAGTCTGGACCGCGCTGGTCGGCCCGGCCAGGCTGTCAAAGGCAGCGCAGGCGCGCCTGGCTCTGGAGGTGCCTCGCATCATTCGCGACAATGAGACGCGCCAGAAGCTGTTCAACCAGGGCTGGCAGGCGGTGGGTACCTCGCCTGAAGGACTGAGCAGCCGCATCCGCAGTGAAACTGCCATCATGGGTGGCATCATCAGCATGCGCGGGATCAAAGTGGAATGAGCTCCCACGGTCGCTCACTTCGAGCCTGCTGCGGCTCCCTGCCCCTTGCACTGGGAAAGGGGCCGCTGCGCCTGCGGGCCGGCAAAGCCGGACCCGCGGCCCCGGCTTGGATGGAGAGCACCCGCGGTCGCTCACTGCGTGTGGCTATCTCCCTATCCGCTCATCATGCCCGCTTCGCCCAGTATGAACACCGTTAACGAGCCGGCACGCACGCTGCCGGTATACGGCGAATTCGATGTCGTCGTCATTGGTGGCGGGCCGGCCGGCCTGGCGGCCAGCGTCAGTGCCGCGAAACATGGGGCACGCACACTGCTGGTCGAGCGTTACGGTTTTCTCGGCGGCATGGGAACAGCCGGCGGCGTCACCAATTTTGCAGGGCTGTATGGCCGCAAAAACGGCGAGATGCGGCAGGTCGTGCACGGCGTGGTGGACGACCTGCTGGCGCGCCTGGACGCGCTGGGCGGACTGAACCAGCCGCAGGACGGCATGGCCGGCCGCATCCGTGTGCGCTCCTACGATGTCTCGGCCTACAAGTGCGCGGCCGACCAGATGCTGGTGGCCAGCGGTGTGCAGCTCCTGTTTCACGCGTGGGCGGCCGCAGTCCTGATGGACGGCCAAACCATCACGGCCCTGGTGGTCGAAACCAAATCCGGCCGACAGGCGATCCGGGCACGCCGCTTCATCGATTGCTCCGGCGACGCCGATGTGGCGCACTTTGCGGGCGTGCCTTTCGAACTCGGCGACGGCCACGGCAGCGCCCTGTTTCCTTCCACCATGTTTCGTGTCGGCCACGTCGACGCCCCACGCGCTCTGGCTGCGGTAGGCGAGTTCAGTGCCATCAACAAGCTCATGGACGAGAGCCAGTTGCGCGAGCCCGGGCGTTATCACTTTCCGCGCAAAGGCGCGATCCTGCGTCCCAACAAGAATCCCGCCGAATGGCGCGCCAATGTCACGCAAATCCGCAACGCGGCCGGCAATGCGATGGATGCCACCGACGCGCGCCAGCTCAGCGAGGGCGAACTCGAAGGGCGGCGGCAGATCACCGAATATTTCCGCTTTCTCAAAAACGAGGTGCCCGGGTTTGCAGACTCGGCCATCATCGACATCGCGCCCCAGGTCGGCATCCGCGAGACGCGCCGCATCTGCGGGGCTTACATGCTGACCGGCGAGGACATCCTGTCCTCTGCACGTTTTGCCGACGTGATCGGCATCAACGCCTGGCCCATGGAAATGCATGTGGACGGCGCCATCAGCTGGGGCTTTCCGCGCGACGAAAACCGGGCCTACAACGACCTGCCCTGGCGCATGCTGGTCACGCGCGAGGTGGACAACCTGCTGGTCGCCGGCCGCTGTGCGTCCATGGCCCACGAAGGCCAATCGGCAGCGCGCGCCAGCGGTGGCTGTTTTGTGATGGGCCAGGCGGCCGGCACCGCCGCCGCACAGCTGGCTGATGGGGCGGCCTTTGCCACCACCGATGTCGCCCGCCTGCAGCAGGTGCTGCTGGACGACGGTGTTTATTTTGACCGCTGAAACCGCGAAACGGAAGCAGACCATGGACATGACGCCCCCCGCCGGCAATACACGCCAGACCTTTTATGAGGCGATACGCGCACAGAACATGACGCCCCTCTGGGAGGTGCTGCATGCGCTGGTGCCCCAGCAGCCGGCCACGCCCTGCGTGCCGGCCTTCTGGGCCTGGGACAAGGTCCATCCCTGGCTGATGCAGTCCGGCCAACTGATCACCGCCGAAGAAGCCGTGCGCCGCGTGCTGATCCTGGAAAACCCCGCGCTGCCGGGCCAGTCCTGCATCACGCAGTCGCTGTATGCCGGCCTGCAGCTGATCCTGCCCGGCGAAATTGCGCCCAGCCACCGCCATACCCAGAGTGCGCTGCGTTTTGTCGTCGAAGGACGCGGTGCCTACACCGCGGTGGACGGCGAACGCACCACCATGGCGCCCGGTGACTTCATCATCACACCCAGCTGGACCTGGCACGACCATGGCAACCAGGGTGCGCTGGAGGGCGGCGAGCCGGTGGTCTGGCTCGATGGCCTGGACATTCCCATGCTGCGTTTTTTCGACGCCGGCTTTGCCGAGAACCACACCGAGCGCGTGCAGACCGTCACCCGGACGGAAGGCACCAGTTACCAGCGTTACGGCGCCAACATGCTGCCGGTGCATTACGACGCCCCGTTCGGCCAGACTTCGCCGATCTTCAGCTATCCTTACGAGCGTACGCGCGAGGCACTGCACACGCTGGAACAACAGGCACCGATTGACGCCTGGGACGGCGTGAAGCTGCGTTACGTGAACCCTGCGACCGGCGGCTCGCCGATGCCGACCATGGGCACTTTCATGCAGCGCCTGCCGGCCGGTTTTTCCGGCCTCCCCTGGCGGCAAACCGACGGCGCGGTGTTCAGCGTTGTCGAAGGCAACGGCTCGGTGCTGATCGGCCCGGCCGGTCAGGAACAGGCCTTTGAGTTTGGTCCGCGCGACCATTTTGTGATCCCGTCGTGGCACACCGCCAGGCTGCGCTCGGCGCAGGGCTGTGTGTTGTTCAGTTTTTCAGACCGCCCGGTGCATCAGGCACTGGGCATACACAGAGAAGAGAGGTTGTCATGAGCTTTGTTTTTAACCCACCGCCGGTGGTGTCCGTCCCCGTCGTCGGCACCACCGAGCGCTTTCCGGTGCACCGCATCTATTGCGTGGGCCGAAACTACGAAGAGCATGCCAAGGAAATGGGTTTTACCGGCCGCGAGCCGCCGTTTTTCTTCCTGAAGCCGGCCGACGCAGTGGTGGTGGTCGACGCTGGCCAGACCGGCACCATCCCCTACCCCAGCCTGACCAGGAACCTGCACCATGAGATCGAGCTCGTGGTGGCCATCGGCACGGGCGGCAAGAACATCAAGGCCGCCGATGCGCACAAGCACATCTTTGGTTATGCAGTGGGTCTGGACATGACACGCCGCGACCTGCAGGGCGAAATGAAGAAGCAGGGGCGTCCCTGGTGCATCGGCAAGGCCTATGACCATTCCGCACCGATCGGCCCGATCACGCCAGCCGCCCAGGCCGGCGACGTCGCCCATGCCGAGCTGTACGTGCAGGTTGACGGCAAGGACCGCCAGCGCAGCAATGTGTCCAAGCTCATCTGGAACATTGCCGAGACCATTGAACACCTGTCCGCTGCCTGGGAGCTTCAGCCCGGCGACCTGATCTACACGGGAACGCCCGAAGGTGTGGCGGCCGTGGTGTCGGGCGACACCATGGTCGGCGAAGTCAAGGGACTGGGCACCTTGACCGTCAAGGTGGCCTGATGGCGCACCAGGCGCTTGCGCGAAAATCGCGCAAGCGCTCTGATCATCGCGCAAATACCCGGTACCCTGCGGGTATCCCGCCTGCCCCGTCGGACCGGTGCCCCGGATAATCTCCACCATTGAGGCGCCGGGCCTTCCGGCGCCCTTTCCGTCCCCACCCGCCCGATCCCTGGGAGATCCCCGTTTGAAAATCCTGCAGAACCTTGCAAAGCTTTGCGCCATCCTGGCGGGCCTGCTGCTGACCGGCATCACCCTGATGACCTGCATCAGCCTGATAGGCCGCAACACCACCGGCGCCACCCTGGTCGGCGATTTTGAGCTGACAGGCGTCGCCACCGGGGCGGCCATTGCCCTCTTCATGCCGTATTGCCAGATCCAGCGCGGCAACATCATCGTGGACTTCTTCACAACCCGGCTCAGCCACGAGACCAACGCCAGGCTGGACCGCCTGGGCGCCTTGTTGCTGGCCCTGGTGTTCGCGGTGCTGGCCTGGCGCACCACACTCGGCGGCCTGAACTCCTACGAGACCCATTCCGAGACGCAGATCCTGGGGTTTCCCGTGTGGACCGTTTACGTGGCCATGGTGCCGGCTTTTATCCTGACGTCGGTGATCGGGCTCTACCAGAGTCTCTTCGGCCTGGGCGGTGATGTGGGAGCGCACGCATGAACGCCATCACACTGACCCTTCTCATTTTTGGCATCATGCTGGGCCTGATGGCGTTGCGGGTGCCGATTTCGATCGCCATGTTTGCCGCAGGCGGCGTCGGCTATGTGATGCAAACCGGCTGGGCGCCTTTCTCGAGCTTTCTCAATACCCAGGCCTTTGCCCGCTTTGCCAGTTACGACCTGTCGGTGATTCCGCTGTTCATCCTGATGGGCCATTTTGCGACCCAGGGCGGCATCAGCAAGGCATTGTTCCAGTTTGCCGCCAGCATCATGCGCCACTTCAAGGGCGGGCTGGCCATGGCCTCGGTGCTGGCAAGCGCGGCCTTTGGCGCCATCTGCGGCTCCTCGGTGGCTACCGCGGCCACCATCACCAGCGTGGCACTTCCGGAAATGAAACGTCACGGCTACTCCGGGCGCCTGTCCACGGCGACGCTGGCCGCCGGCGGGACGCTGGGCATCCTGATTCCACCCTCGGTCCCACTGGTGATCTACGCCATCCTGACGGAGCAGAACATTGCCAAGCTGTTTGCAGCGGCCATGGTGCCGGGCCTGATCGCCATGCTGGGCTACATCACCGCCATCGCCATCTATGTGCGCCTCGTTCCGGGCCAGGCGCCCGAGGTGGATACCGACAGCGAAGGGATCACGCTGCGCGCCGCGTTGGCCGTCATGCCCATCATCATCATTTTCCTGCTGGTGTTCGGTGGCATTTATGGCGGCTATTTCACACCGACCGAGGGTGCAGCGGTCGGCGCAGCAGCCACCTTCGTCGCGGCATTGCTCAAGCGGGAACTGACCTGGTCCAAATTCCTCCGCTGCTTTTATGCAACGGCGGAAAGTTCGGCCATGATTTTCCTGATTTTCATTGGCGCCGACCTCATGAACTCGGCGCTCGCGCTGACCCAGGTGCCCAACCAGCTGGCTGAAGTGGTCGGCAGCTGGGGCCTGCAGCCCCTGATGGTGGTCACGGCCATTTTGCTGTTTTACGTGGTGCTGGGCGCCGTCATGGACGAGCTGTCCATGCTGCTGTTGACCATTCCGATCTTCTTTCCCATGGTCATGGCGCTCGATTTCGGCATGCCCAAGGAATCGGTTGCCATCTGGTTCGGCATCATGGTGTTGATGACCGTGGGTTTTGGACTGCTGGCGCCGCCGGTGGGCCTGAACGTCTATGTCGTCAACAGCATGGCCAAGGACGTGCCCATCAGCGAGAGTTATCGCGGCGTCGTGCCCTTCCTGATCAGCGACGCCCTGCGGACCGCGCTGCTGCTGTTCTTCCCCGGCATCTCGCTGTGGCTTGTAAAGTACATCAGCTAGCCAACCATCAGGGCAATCACGGGTTCACAAACGCTTCTTCCTGCATTAATTTACAACCACCCTTACCGGAGACAACACATGATTCAGCGACGCACTCTTCTCAAAACCGGCGCAGCGGCTGCGCTGGGAGCCCCCACCCTGTCGGGCCTGGCCCAGCAGGCGGTCACCCTGAAATTCCACACCTTCATGTCCCCGGCCTCCAATGTCTGGCTAGGCATGCACAAGCCCTGGATGGCGAAGGTCGAGAAGGAGTCGGGCGGGCGCATCAAGTTCGAGGCCTACCCCGCCATGCAGCTGGGCGGCACGCCGGTCCAGCTTTACGACCAGGCCAAGGACGGTGTTGTGGACGTGGTGTGGACCCTGCCAGGCAACACCGCCGGCCGCTTCCCCCGCATCGAGGCTTTTGAGCTGCCGTTCATGATGTCCAATGCCGAAGCCACATCCAAGGCCTATTGGGAATACGTGCAGACCATGGCTCCGGATGAATTCAAGGACACCCAGGTTCTGGCGCTGCATGTGCACGGCCCCGGGGTGATTCACACCGTGGACAAACCCGTCCGGTCCATCGCCGACATGCGCGGCCTCAAAATGCGCGCGCCTACCCGCCAGGTCACCAAGCTGATGGGCATGCTGGGCGCCATCCCGGTCGGCATGCCCCTGCCGGCCATTACCGATGCGCTGAGCAAAGGCACCATCAATGGCTGCGTGATCCCGTGGGAAGTCGTGCCCTCGGTCAAGGTCAACGAGCTCACCAAATTCCACGCCGAGTTCGATCCGGCCGGCGGCAGCCTGTACACCACCACCTTCGTGATGGCCATGAACAAGGCCAAGTACAACTCGCTGGCGCCAGACCTGAAAAAAGTCATCGACAACAACTCCGGCATGGCCACCTCCGCCTGGCTGGGCAAGGTCCAGCAGGGCAACGACGTTCCGGGCCGCAAGACCGCCAGCGACCGCGGCAACACGATCTACACCGTCAGCCCGGTGGAAGCCCAGGAATTCCGCCGCAAGTCACGCACCGTGGAAGTCGAGTGGGTCGAGGACATGAACAAGCGCGGGTTCGACGGCAAGAAATTGCTGGACACGGCCCGCAGCCTGATCGAAAAGCACACCAAAACCACCAAAGCCTGAGCGCAGGCGCCTGAAACAAAGGGCTCCCTCGGGAGCCCTTTTTTGGTTTCAAACTAAACTGGACCCATGTACCGTAGCCCCATCAAACATTGCAGAAACTGCGGCGCCGCGGTGACTTACCGCGTCCCGGATGACGGTGACACCCGGGAGCGGGCAGTCTGCCCGGCCTGCGGCACCATCCACTACGAAAACCCGCTCAATGTGGTCGGCACCGTGCCGCACTGGGGCGACAGGGTACTGCTGTGCAAACGCAACATCGAACCGCGCTGGGGTAAATGGACATTGCCAGCGGGCTTCATGGAGCTCAACGAAACCACGTCGCAGGGCGCGGCACGCGAAACCGACGAGGAAGCAGGCGCCCAGTTTGAAATGGAAGGCCTTTTCAGCGTGATGAATGTGGAACGGGTTGGCCAGGTCCATCTCTACTACCGCGCACGGCTGCTCAGCGATCAGTTCAATCCAGGGCAAGAAACGATTGAGGCCAGGCTGTTCACCGAAGCCGAAATTCCGTGGGACGATCTGGCCTTCAGAACCGTGAAAGAAACCCTGACCTGCTATTTTTCAGACCGGCGCCAGGGCGCGTACGGCATCCATGTGATCGATGTCGCATGAGCTTTCGCGAGGGAGCCTCCGGCCCCCGGTCTCAAGGTAAGCAAGTGCCTCATTCAGCCTGAGCGTCACCTAGAATTTCCTCAGCCAGGCGATTGCTCCGCAACATTTACCGACCGGCCTGCGGGCCGCCCACTCCCTCTGACACCCCACACCGGAATTTCATGTTCAAAGCTGCTTCCTTTTTCCGTATTGCCGACGATTTCACCCTGCCGCCCCTGGAGGCGCTGGAAGAAGCGCTTCAGTCGACCCGGTTCATGCCCTGTGGTGCCACCCAGGCCGAGTCCAGCGGCTGGGTGCCCCCGCGCGGCAACAAGAGCACGGTGCTGGCCGAAAGCGTCGGCCCACAGCTCATCCTGCGCCTGTGTACCGAGCGCCGGCCGCTGCCCGCCTCGGCCGTCAAGGACGCGGTCGAGCAGCGCATTGAAAAATACAAACAGGAAACCGGTCATGAACGCGTCGGCGCCAGGATCAAGAAGGAGTTCAAGGAAGAAGCCATTCTCGACCTGCTGCCGCGTGCCTTCACCAAACGCTCGTCCACCACCTTGTGGCTGGACCCGGTCAACAAGTTCCTCGTGGTGGACTCCGGCAGCCTCACCGGTGCCGACAAGGTGGTGAGCCAGTTGCTGGAAGCGCTCAGCGGGATACCCGGCTCCGGTGCAGGCCTCATGGCGCGGCCCGTACAAACCACCATGTCGGCCGCGATCGCCATGGCGCACTGGCTTGCCAGTCGGGAGGCCCCCGTCGGCTTCACCATAGACCGGGACTGCGAACTCAAGATGCCCGACGACCAGAAATCAACGGTCCGTTATTCGCGCCACACGCTGGAGATCGACGAAGTTGCAGAACACATCGCCGCGGGCAAGGTTCCGACCCAGCTGGCCATGACCTGGAACGACCGTGTTTCCTTCGTGCTCACCGACATGGCCCAGATCAGAAAACTCAAGCTGCTCGATGTGGTGCTAGATGGAGTCCAGGACAAGGGTAAGGACGACGATGGTTTCGATGCCGATGCCGCCATCGTGACAGGTGAATTGTCGGCCCTGATTCCCGACCTGCTGGAAGCGCTGGGCGGCGAACTGGCGCACGATGCGGCCGCCCCACCGCCCGCTGTAAAGGCCGCGGAACCAGCGCCCGCCGTCGCCTGAAGATTCCGCCTGGGACAGGACGGCCCAAGCCCGCCTTCCCATGCAGCGAGTGGAGATCAGTTCGACCGGCCCAGCGTGAAAAAGAAGGTGGCACCGCCGTTCGGCTTGCCTTCTGCCCAGACACGGCCGCCATGACGCTCAATGACCCGCTTCACCGTGGCCAGCCCGATGCCGGTGCCGGGAAAGTCCCCGGGCGAATGAAGGCGTTCGAAAGTGCCGAAAAGCTTGTGGGTGAAAGCCATGTCAAACCCGGCACCGTTGTCCTTCACATAAAAGATGGTGTCACCCTCGGCCCCCAGCTGGCTGCCCACCTCGATACGCGCCTGCGGCTGCTTGGCGCTGAATTTCCAGGCGTTGGCCAGCAGATTTTGCAGCACGGCTGACAGCAGGCGAGGGTCACCGTGCGCGACCAAGCCGTCATGAATGTTCACCTGGACCTGACGCTCGGGCTCCCGCTCCCGGCAGTCGTTTTCGATCTGCCGCGCGAGGGCCGTCAGGTCGACACTCTCCGACTTCAACTGCTCGCGCGACAAGTGGGCGAGGGTCAGCAGGCCTTCAATCAACTCGCCCATCTGCATGACCCCGACGCCGATCCGGTTCAGGTAGTGTTTGCCCTTTTCGCTGATGTGTTCGGCGTCTATCTTGGCCAGCAACTGGCTGAACCCGTGGATGGTATTGAGGGGCGAGCGCAGGTCATGGGAGACGGAATAGGCAAAGGACTCCAGTTCCTTGTTCGCCGTTGCCAGCTGGGCAGTGCGCAGCAGAACGCGGTCTTCGAGTTCGCTGTTGAGGCCGAGGATTTCCTGCTGTTGCTGCCTGCGTTCCGAGACGTCGCGCTCCACGGCGACCCAGTGGGTGTGCCTGCCGGTCTCGTCGGTGATCGGCGTGATATCGATCTCCAGCCAGAGCTCCCTGCCTGCCTTGGTGTAGACGATAACCTCCGAACGCACACGCTCCCACTTTTCCATGGCGGCGCGAATCCGGTCGAGCTCGGCATGTTGGGTCTTGGGTCCCCACAGGAGCCTGGAGGTATTTCCGATCACTTCGCCGCGGCTGTAGCCGGTATGCCGCTCAAAGGCATCGTTGACAAAAACAATGCGCGGTCCCGCGTCGTCGAAAGCCTCGGCCTCCGTGATCACCACCATGTCGTTCAGGCGGGAGACCGCCGTTTCAAGCAGCCGCAACTGCGCATGTTCCAGGCGTCTCTGCGTGATGTCCTGAAAGTAGACAGCGATGCCAGTTTCCGTGGGATAGACGTGGATATCGAACCAGGTTTCCAGCGGCTGGTAAAAGGTTTCAAAGCGGGTCGTGCGCTGCTCATCAACGGCCAGCCGGGCCTCACGCTCTATCGCCCCCCCCATGGTCTTGGGGAACTCCTGCCAGAGGAGCTTGCCCAGGAGGTCTTCCCGACGGCGCTGGAGCATGCGTTCCGCCTGTCCGTTGAGGAAGGTGAATTTCCAGTCCTTGTCGATCAGGCAAAAGCCGTCCGTGATGCTTTCCAGCGTGGTGGCGAGCTGTGTCTCCAGCGCGCGCGTATGGGCCTCCGCGGCCTTCTGCTCCGAGATGTCCTGGAATGCCCCCTGAATGCGGACAATCTTTCCGGAAGCATCCCGCACCGCCTCGCCGAGCGAACGCACCCAGATGCGCCTGCCCTTGGCCGTCATCTTGGGAAGCACGAATTCATAAGGCGTGCCGTGCTGCACGCAAGCCTCCACATGCTGGATGACGATATGCCGGTGCTCCGGAAGAAAGTAGCCAATCCCCTCTTCCAGGGTCGGCGTGTAATCTGGTGGCACGTCGTGGATAAGGCAGTTTTCCACCGACCAGGTCAGCACGCGCTCGGGCAGGTCAATCGTCCATCCGCCAAGACGCGCGACCCGGCCGGCGATGCGGGTCATGAAAATATCCTTCTCCAGAAGTTCCGCTGCCTGTTTCAACTCGTCGATGTCGGTCAGGGTGCCCAGCCATTGGACCGTCTGGCCCGTGGCATCACGCTGCGGAAGTGCGCGGCACAACATCCAGCGGTAAACACCGTCGGAACGGCGCAGCCGGTATTCGATCTCGCAGGGATCGCCGCTTGCGAGGGCCTGCTTCAGAAGCCGGGCTCCACGCAGGTCGTCATCGGGATGAACCAGGCCGGTCAAGCCATGGCTGAGGCTCTCCTCCATGGACAAGCCGGTGTAGTCCAGCCAGCGTTGATTGAACCAGGTGTAGGTACCATCCGCCCGCATCACCCAGACAATCTGGGACATCGCATCAGTCAGCAGGCGAAATTGCGATTCACTCACGCGTTGAACCTCATCCGGACACATGCCCGTGGAATGTCCACGGTGACTGGCCTGCCCGGGCCATCAACCATGGCGACCCCTGATTCGGCCTGTGAAATTCTCTGATGGATCGCCTTCATAAGCCAGCTCTTTCATGGGTCACCTTCTGCTTTGCGAAGAGCATCTCGATGCAAGCCGGACCCCGTCCCGGTACGGACGGGCACATGGGTTCACCGCAACGCTTTCAATCAGTTTAGCGCCTGATGTGCCAATGCCCGATGTTTTACAGAACCTTGTCCCTGTTTCCGGGCCGGAGCTTGACTGCTGCAGTCAGACCGTGGGCGCCTGTTCAGCGCCAGCGATGGATTTGCCCATGAAAAAGGCCTCCAAATATAACTACTTGGAGGCCTTCGTCAGAACCAATGGTCGGTGTGAAAGGATTCGAACCTTCTACCCCTTGCACCCCATTTAATTATTTCATCGTCCAACAAGATTCGGCAACGTGTAAAAGTTAACTATTTATTCAATTAAATCAACGACTTAATAAATTTTATCGTCCAAATTTGTTTTAAGCGATACTCTCAGATCAAGCGATAATCCGGACACGCGCCGGACACGGAAACGAATCAGGGAGACAAAATGGGGAAACTGACTGTTCGTGGCATCGAGAATGCCAAGCCAAAGGACAAGTCTTACAAACTCATGGATGGTGATGGCCTTCAACTGCGTGTAGCGACTGACGGTCACAAAACTTGGCTGATCCGATATGTAATCAATGGCGTCGAGCGTCAATACCGCCTACCCAAGCTATATCGCGATGTCGGCGGTGCGGGCTTCTGCTCTTTGCAGGAGGCAAGAGACGAAGCATCAAAAATCCGAGCTCTGGCGCGGCAAGGTGTGGACTATCAAGTCAAGCTTGAACAGGACCTGCAAGCTGAACACCAAAGACGACAAACTGAAATCAAACGCGTAGCTGATGAGGCTTTGGTCGAAAGAACTGAAAACCTCACGGTTCAAGACCTGTTTGACGCTTGGCTCAAGGATGGCGTCCGACGCAAGGATGGAAATTCTGAGCTTCAGCGGTCTTTCAAGGCCGATGTTTTGCCCAAAATAGGCAGCAGGCCAATCAAGGACTTGACGGAACACGACTTGCGTGAGGTTTTGCGGGCGCTCGTCAATCGCGGCGTCAACCGTGCGGCTGTCGTGATGCGTAACAACCTTACTCAAATGTTTGCCTGGGCCGAGAAACGCCAACCGTGGCGAAAGCTACTTGTTGACGGCGATCCGATGGATTTAATCGAAATCGAGAAAATCGTGAGCCCTGGATATGACCTGAACAACCATCGCGACCGGATACTCGCACCCGAGGAAATCAAAGAACTCCAGAGCATTTTCAATCAAATGCAGTCCGACTATGACACGGCAGCAAACAAGCGCACCGCCGACCACCCTCTTGACCAGGTTGTCCAATGCGCTACGTGGATCATGCTTTCGACAATGTGCCGTATCGGCGAAATGTCAATGGCCCGATGGGATCAGGTCAACTTTGATGCCAGCGTTTGGTTCATCCCCAAGGAAAACGTTAAGGGCAATCTGGACGATCTGAACGTTTTCTTGTCGCCTTTCGCGCACGCTCAGTTCCGACAGCTACATGAGTTAACTGGACATTCTGAGTGGTGCTTTCCCGCCAGAAACAAGGAGGGGCATGTTTGCGTGAAATCGATGAGTAAACAGGTCGGCGACCGCCAGTCCATGTTCAAGAAGGGCAAAGACGGCAAACCTCGGAAACCGATGAAAAACCGGAGACACGACAACACATTGGTACTCAGCGGTGGGGAGAATGGGGCATGGACACCCCACGACCTAAGGCGTACTGGAGCAACTCTAATGCAGAGTTTGGGGGTATCACTGGAAATAATCGATAGATGTCAAAACCACGTTTTACCCGGCAGCAAGGTACGGCGCCACTACTTACACCACGACTATGCAGATGAAAAGCGAGAAGCTTGGCGATTGCTAGGTGATAGGCTGTCTATGATTCTCAATTAGGCGAGCAGGGACGCGAAGCCAAATGCGTCCCAAAACCCCTGATCACGGCCCCGGTAGTGTCCAGTTCCGAAACTAATATCGAAGCATGTCCAGTCCAAGAAAACGTACGACCACAAAGCTCTATGCACTTGATGTGGCAGCAAAAAAAGCGAATTGCACATCCGATCAACTGCTTCAACGTGGCGCGATGGGTGAATTAAGGCTTCTCGCCGGAATACCTGAGGGAGTGAGCCTGTGTCTATTGGACAGCTCAAGATCAAATAGAGTTACTGGCGCAGCTGCTCCGATGCGCACGCCTAATCTGCTGACATTGACACAACAGAATTGC
The DNA here is from genome assembly GCA_040389085.1 of Pseudomonadota bacterium. Taxonomy (GTDB): domain Bacteria; phylum Pseudomonadota; class Gammaproteobacteria; order Burkholderiales; family Burkholderiaceae_C; genus Polaromonas. The sequence continues at coordinate 190,408 of JAZKAP010000006.1, read as the reverse complement.
CTCAGCTTGCTGCTCAGCGGAAAAGGTATTTTGCGAGACTCCACCATGGGCTATAGTTTTACGCCCAACTCAGAGCTCATCGAGTTGCACCCTTCCGAATGTGACGCTGACCTACCAGTAATTAATGCTGCGAGCGTCCACTGGAAGGACCCTCGTAGACGATGGACCGCCTGGACAATTCACCCGAACTCCATTCCCAGCGAACTGGAAATAGCGACCGATAAAGTCTTTGCAGCCAGCACAGCTATCGATCTGCTTTTTTCAATGAACTCAACGCATCCCGGCAACGTCGGGGAATCGTACAAATCTGACGCATTGATGTTCATGTACCAAGCTGCACGCAAGTTCTGGGGCGCACCTAGCGTAGTGCAGGAAGACCCGAGCACTCATCCCGACCCACACGTAATTACTGACTGGTTAATAAAATTCGGAGAACTCTCGCCCACGTACGCCAAACATGCGACCTCGCTCATCAGACCACCGTTCGCGAAAAAGGGACGCCCCCTCGAAAAATAGGCACCTGTTATCACGCGCAGTCAATAAAGTCAAATTAATGACGACATCATTTCAGATGATGCCATTTCTATAGCGCTAGACACCAATGAACGAGATGATTCGCTCATGTTTTACCAGATTCAAAGGTGTCCCTAATGAGTGCATTAGACCAGCGTGTCGTGACCATTTATCAACCGAAGCGCCCGCCTCCGAAAACAGGTGCGAGTAATGCCGCACATACGTCTTCTGGTCCAAGGGAAATCGTAACCACGTTAGCGACGGCTCTAGAACGCAAGATAGTGATCTTGCGGCTGAGGGAGTTCATGCGGCGCACTGGATTGTCGCGCTCTGCCACGTATTACAAAATGGATCCGGACCACCCCCTGCACGATCCACTTTTTCCAAAAAGCATCCGTTTAGGCCTCCACGGCCGAGCTGTTGGCTGGGTCGAAAGCGAGTGCAACGCATATCTTGAGTCCCTCATCAGCGCCAGCCGCAAGCACAATTCGCTGGGAGAAAGCGAATGAACTACGTTCTGAATCACAAAAGTGAATTCAAACTCGTTTCGCGCATTTTCCCCTTCTGGCACATCCGGCAGAAAAACGGAACGACACGAGATATTCCAGCAAATCAGCTGCGCAAGCACATTACCGTAGTGGCCGAACTACTTAATCGTGCACCGCTTGAACCATTGACGCCAAACTCCGAGAAGGATAGTCATTTTTCTGAGGAAGAGAAGTCAGCATTGGCGCTCTTCGGAATTCATTGCCTTTTCGTAAAAACGAAGACACGGATTAAGTGCAGTCCAAGGCTAGAGATGTCTAAATCCAGTACGTCGATGGCAAAGATGTCAGAGCCGTTGCCAGGCATAGCGGAAGAGCCGCTGGGGCTTAGCTCATCAGGGCTTAATGAAAATTATGACAACGTCGATAGTTTCCTTGCGAACGCACAAACCGCTCCAATCGGCATAGGTGTTCACGTTCATTGCAATTCCAAAGATGCAAAAAATTCGACTGATATCGGATACGGCGGACACCCCGGCGAAGTTCCCCCAATACCCCCTACAAGCAACAGTACATCCCGGAATCCCTGCGCAGCAGCCAAGCTGGCGTGCGGAGAAAAACTCAAAGAAATTGTCCCGCCGTTAGACATCCTCACCAGTCAAGGTGTCAAGGCCATACCGGACTATGACGAAGTTTCATCCCGACGTCTGACAGGAATGAGCATCATGGATTGTTGGAAGCAATATGTGGCCCTCAATGCAGGTAAACGCTCGTATGGGAAAGCCATGTTTTACAAGCTTGTCAATGACCACGAGAAGCATCAGGTGTCACTGACTCAGCCTGACGCATCCGTTCACAGTCTGGCCATCCCCTAGGGCCAGCCTAGCCAGCCGCCCTGGCGCATGACCAAATCGGTCTTGCCCAAGGCGCGATCAGCAATCGGACCACAACTTTAAGTTGTGCTCTGAGTCCCCAAAAAACTCAACCCGTGCACAACCGCGCATTGCGGAGCCGTGCGCATTTTCAGCGGAGGCCAATCATGTAACACCTCATTTTCAATTGCTTTAAAAAATCTCGATCTCATAAGAGGTCACCCACGAAAGATTGAATCATGAATTTTTTTATCCATCACAACCCAAGAATACAAAATGAACACTTATCAAACGCCAAACTACCCGATCGAGTCTTTTCCGTTCAAGCTACGCGCGGTAATTTTGGAGCAATACAACAACAATGAAGCAGCACTGCCAACCATAGGCTGCAGCCTGATTGGTGCCCTTTCTGGCGCAAGCCAAGACAAGATTGATGTGGAGCGAATGCCCGGCTCCCGCATACCCTGCTCAGTTAATACTTGGGTGGTCGGAGGATCCGGATCACGCAAGACCACTATTGACAGAATGCTGATGAAAGTTTTCTCGGTTTTTGAGAAAACTGCTCTGAAAGAGATGAAACCCCAACTTGCAGCTCAAAAGGCAAAGCATCTCATATGGAAATCTGACTTTGAGCGTCTGGAAAAACGACTCAAAAGCGAATCAGACGACGAGGAGCTAGTTGAAGAAATCCAGCAGGAACTCGAAGAGCTCTTGCTCAATGAGCCGAAGCAGCTCTCCCTTCCAAAAATCCTATACCGAGATGCGACCCCTGAAGCCATCGCAAAAGGCCTTTATGCGTGGTCTTCCGCCTTGCTCAATACCAACGAAGCAGGGGCACTGCTCGGTGGCCGGACCATGTCCAACCTGGGATTTTTCAGCGGGCTCTGGGACGGGGATGACTTGCGAATAGACCGGGCAAGTTCTGACAGCTATGTCGTTGAAGGTCCCCGGCTGACCATCTCGCTGATGGTGCAAGAAAAAACCTTTGCCAAATTTCTGTCCAACCAGGGAAGTCTTGCTCGTGACAATGGATTTTTGGCACGGTTTCTGGTTTGCTATCCAGCCCCCCTGGAAGGAACCCGATTTGGGCTCAATGCCACTGGGTCGTGGGAGCACCATGAAGCATTCCAGTCCCGTTTGCTCGAAATTCTGATGAGTGGAATCCCCGTGGATGGGGTCTGCGCAGAGCGGAAAGTGTTGACCCTGTCAGTGGATGCACAAGTGGCCCTGAAAATCTTCTCCCATCAAGTAGAGGCCGATCTAGCGCAGGGCCGGTTTCTGTCTGATATCAAAGACTGCGCCTCTAAGGTAGCGGAGAACGCAGTTCGTTTGGCGGGGCTATTTCACTACTATGAGGGCCTCGAAGGGCAAATCAGCGGTGACACCCTCAGGCGTGCTGTGGATATTTGTAGCTGGCACATGCTTGAATTCAAGCGACTTTTTGCGGAATCGCCTGAAATGCCATTGGAATTCCAGGATGCCATCGCATTGGAAAAGTGTCTCAGCGGCTTTTCAGTTGCCCATCCAAGGCAGAACTGGGTGCTTAAAAAATACTTATTCACCCACGGGCCCCATGCCGTGCGGAAAAAGGCACGCTTGGATCTTGCGCTTCAAGTGCTGTGGGGACAAGGGAAAATTGCCCTTCACCGAGAAAACAGAACAGCCATGGTGCTTCTGAATCCGTGGTATTTTCCAGCAGTAAATCAAGGTAGCTACTTCCCACCACCACATGGTCACCAGCCACCGCCTTTGAGTTGGAATTAACACCTCGACGCTCCACGCGCGGCGCTAATTTTGCTAATTCCGCTACTAGTAGCTAAATTAGCAGAAAAAGCAAACCCAAGTCCCCTGACTGCTCGACACGGTCAGGGGATCGTTTCTTGGCGGCTCAAGTTCCACGAGCCTTTTGGATTGCGTCTTTCCCCTCATCAGTCAACGTTCGTATTGCAGCAGGACCGAGGTGCCGCTCTGGCTCCCGGGCTATTCCACGATCGCGATTGCTACGCGAGTCAACTCGTGACTCATGACCGTACTTGGTCAAATACTCATTCTGCACGACAGCCCAATTCTCACGCCGCCTCATGACTTCCTGTTTGAAGGTGATCGGGTCCCTTCCACCACTGTCCTTCTTGCAACCGCCCATTTCGGGACGCTTGGGGTTGTAGCGATGGAAGAAACACTCTGGTTCCCGTGGAATTCCATCCGGTACACGGTCGGAAAACATCACGTGCGCATGAGGCTGCTCCCCCTTCCCTAGCGCAGCGTTCGGGCAATGAATAGCGTATAAATACGGCTTGGCTCGTATTTCTCGATCAATAAATTCTTCGACCAGTTCACGGCGCTGCGCAGGTGTTAGTTCGCATGGCAGAGCAATGATAATCTCTCGATACGCTGCTCCGTTGGCTCGCTCCCCTTTGTCTGCAGCTCTCCAGAATGTGATTGGATCCTGAATTCCGATGGGCAGATTGCCGTACCCCTGAGTGACAAGGTCTTCTGCTTTGACACCCTTTCGGTGGCGGCCTTCTCGCAAAATGTATTCAGAATGATCCGCCGCCTTTCCTGGTTTTCCACTTTTGATCCCAATGTGCATCGTTGCCATGATTGACTCCAATTTTTATTAATTGACCACCCTTACGAGTGGAATTGAATTGGAGGACGTGTTCGTTTCCCCTAGAGCGAAAAGAAAGGGTAAGTGCGCGTGCACTCTTATCCTCTCCTACCACCCTAGTTAGTAGTTGACTGCCATCCTCCAATACATGTAGGTACTGAGATAAAAAATACTCACAGTCTTGCTATTTATGATTGATCCAGTGGTGAATGAGAGGTATTCACATGACGGCATTTAGCACGCTCAAGTCACTCACCATCTTCATTCCAATATGCAGGATGTGTTAACACGCAAAGCAAGATATAAAGGAAAGGACACGTCCTCCGCCATGCAGGCTGTGAGAACAGCTTAATCCAGTTGAAGCTGGAGTGAGGACCGCATTAATCGTCGATTTCCCCTTACCGCGCCGCGTGATGTCAGAAGACGTTGACCTGTGCGGTGGCGGCTCAAACCAGCTGGACTGAATCGCTGCAAATCAGGTCAATGCGACGTTGGGTCTAGGACGGCTGATAAGTTCTATTGGGTTTGACTACCCGACTGGAGGGCAAAGTGGTGCCACTGCTTTAACCCGGCGATTGCAAGGTTGGCTCACACAACAGCAACAACTGCGCTCGAATGTCTGCCGGTGACGCTGTCAGATCGACAGTGGCAAACCGGATGTGGTGCCCCTGGATAACCACTGACTCGTCGACCATCTGACCGATCGCGGGATGTAGCAACAATCCACTAGCGGAATCGGCAAAGAGATCACCACTCCCTACCTGAGAACGCAGGTACGCGTAGATCTGGTAAATGTAGCCGTTGCGCAGGGTTTCCTCACGGTACCATCCGCTCGTCACAATCGATGTGAACTTGGTATCGATGACAATTCGCCGTCCAGTTGGAGCGTGGTCGAGCACCACGTCGGTGCGCATCGTCGGCAGGATGTTGTCGATCCCCGCTGTTTTTTGCTCAATTTGCCAGCGTATTGTCCCGCCGCACTGCACCGTCCATACGTGCGGTTGCAGAACGACCTTATAGAAGCCGCCCACCGCTCGCTCGAACAGTCGACGTACCCAGGTTGCCTCACGGTCCGGCAAGGCGAGAGCATTTACGCCCGATGTCTCATTGGGTAGCGCTAGATCAAAAGCAAGCTTTGCTGCTGCCACCATGAATCGGTCACCCGCATCGTTACGGCCGAAACGCTCGGTACTCATCTGGGCTCGCGTGGGTGCTTCGCCGGATACACCCATCGCTTTCATGCCGCTCGCAAGTGTGCGACATCGATGGGCAATAACGTTCTTTCGTACGATTCTGGAGATGGATTCCAGCGCCGCTCTCACAAAGCGATTGCGTGGGGTATCGATAGTGAGATCGTCGAACCGGCACGCCACCAGGCCACGATCCAGTAACTGATGACGCTCGGTGGTCAAAACATTGATACGACCACGCACGCGATTAAGCACGGCATCACGAGGGCGATAGGCAAGGCTCAGACGCCGACGCTGTCGTACCTCAACTGCATGGGCGAGAATCTCGGCAATCAGGTCCGGGAGATCGTCCGGGCTGTCTTCCAAACCGACATTGCCGATTCCGCGAGTGCGGAACAGATCCGACGCATAGAGCATCAGCAGCCAAAGGTTGCGCACCGGAATGCGTCCGATGAACCCCTCAGCGTTCGCGGACGCGGTATCCACCTGTTCTGCGACGACGCTCATCACCAACCCTGCGTTAGCCGTCCAATTGCCTTTTGTGCTTCATCGGGCGCGTCGAACCAATATTCATCCAGCAGCGGGCCGATCTCCGTCTCCACGACCTGCTGGAACCACTTCTTCGTGTCTCCTGCCTCCAGTCGATGAGCAGGTGTCACATAGCTGTGGCCAATCCGGAACTGCTTACCAAGACGGGCATCCGCTGCAATCTGCTCATTCAGCACGGCGATTCTGTGCTCGATATCCGCCACCAGAGCAGGCTCTACAGCACACTCCTTGACAACCCAATCGCGCCACACGGGCCCCAGCCTCGGCTCCAGTCCAACGAAAGCGAAGCGGCGGCGCAGCGCCATGTCGACCAACGCGAGTGATCGGTCGGCGATGTTCATCGTGCCGACTACGTAGAGATTTTCGGGGATGTGAACCGGACGCCGCTTGCCATCAGCATCCGGGTAACAAAGCTCCAGTGCCTCGTTAGGCGTGCGCTTCCCTGCCTCCAGCAACGTCAGCAACTCCCCGAAGATCTGCGCGGGGTTGCCACGGTTGATCTCCTCGATCACAACGACAAATTTCGCTGACGGATCCTGGCTGGCAGCTTTGATCGCCTCCATGAAGACGCCGTCCGCCAGTGACAATTTTCCTTCGCCGGTCGGGCGCCAGCCTCGAACAAAATCTTCGTAAGAGAGATTGGGATGGAATTGAACCGCTCGAACCTTGCTGTCGTCCTTCTGTCCAATGAGTGCGAACGCCAGCCGCTTGGCCAGCCACGTCTTACCAGTACCGGGAGGCCCTTGAAGAATCAGGTTCTTCTTGGTCCGAAGCCGATCAAGGAAAAGATCGATTTCTGCTCGTTCAAGAAAACATCCGTCTTTGAGAATGTCCTCGACCGAGTACGGGATGATCGGAGGGGCCGCTTGAAAGGCTTCCCGAACTTCACCTGCGGTTGCCTGATCTTCCGCGGCGGCATCATCGGCATCGCCAGGCAGCACAAGCTCGTCGACCGGGTCCTTGTACCGCCAGGATGCGAGCGACAGGTCCGGAAAATTGTGGACTGGATAGCCGTCTTCTCCGAAGCGCGAACGCAGATCGTCCACCAGCTTCAGATAACTTCGTGCATCACAGGGTCCTTGCTGGCCACTGATGGGAACATTTAGCCCGAGCCGCTTGTTGATGTAGTGGCGCGACTGACTATCGAGGGTCAGAAAGTCCCACGGATGCGTCCAGTAGAGACCTGTCGAGAGATTCCAGGCAACGCCCCACACCTTGGTCGCCTCGTCGTAAGCCTGGATGAAGGCATCCCGAATGTCCGGTTGGTCGCCGTCCACCATCTTGCTCGCGGCAACAAATATCTTCCACAACGCGTCGATGTCACCGGTCCCGCGCTTGTCGGCATATGCGAAGAACCAGGAGCGCTGGTTGTTGAGGACGGGAATGCCTTCGAATGATGGCGGCACAGGGACAGTCACACCCAGCAACTTCGCGAGCTCACCCGCGATGATCTTGCGGTTGGCATCGGTCATGGTCCGGTTGAAGGTTCCCATCGTGGTGAACGGGCAAATATCCCGCAACGGGCCGCTAGTGCCATCTGGAAACTTGTCCTGCAGGTAACCCAATCCAGGCACACGAGAGGCGATCTGATGGATACCCTCGACGAGCGGGGTTCGGTTTTCCGCATAGGTCAGAAGCTTTTCGGCCACCGCCTCATAGAAGTCCGTCCATTCGAACCGCTGTTTTTCAGGCGAAGTCGTGCCGAAACGCTCTCGCCAAAAGGGCTCGTTGCGAAAACGATCCAAATCCTGCGGTTTGCCTTCGAACGCGAACGCGATCAGCGCATCGGTCATCCAGTCGCCCGGCAGCACACGCCAGATTGTCCCCCGGTGTGTGTTGAAGTACCACTCTCTTACCGGCTCGACCTTGGTCCAATCGACTTTCACCCGCTTACCGTCGTTCAAGTTTCCGGTGATCGTTCCAATTGCCTTGATGCCCATCACCGAAACAGTTCGACCTCGGTTATCGAAGGGCAACCCATGCTTGCGGGTGTAGGCAGCCTTGATGGCGATCTTCTCCCCTGGCTGCATGGAACGCACAAGTTCCAAATGCTTGTCGTTGTAGCCGTTCTCCCAAATACCTTCCGCCAGAAATCGAGACATTTGATCATCGGTGCCTCCGAAGCTCGCACCAACGAACCAAGTTGTACTTGGAGATGCATTGTTCTGCTTATCGCTCATCTTCGCCCCTTCAGTAATATTGACGGATGTAGGTGTAGGCCTTCTCGAACAACTCCTCATCCGCGTGCAGCTTGTACTTAAACAGGGCCTTACGCAGTGCCTTCTTCACCTCGCGCTCGCCGGCTTGCGTGCCCTGCCAACCGGGGAAACGCACCAGGCGCACAATCTCGTCGATGTCCGCCACCACCCGTTCAACCATAATCGGCGTTTCGGACGTCTTGACCTCGTTGAACAGAGCGGTAAGCGCCGCCTTGCCGCGATCCTCGTCCTCTTCGGGCGGGACCTCCTTCTCAGCTTGTAGCGTCTCCTTGGCGATCTCCAGCAACTGCTTCAGAAACTCGACGCTGTTGATCTGCCCGGACTCGAAGCGATCTTTCAAGGCATCGAGTCGCTCGGACAGCTTCTTGAACTTGGGGTTGCCGCCATGCCCGCGCAGTCGGCGCTTGAGCTTGATCTCGATCTCCTTGGCCTTCTTCGGGTCAGGGTTCGAGAGCACGGCCTCCAGCAAGTCGGCGTCCAGCACCAGGGTGTCGAGGTCATCCCGCACGGCGTCGACATGGACATTCTGGTGGATCAGCTCGATGGTCTTGGCGCCCAGTGAATGCCAGATCAGCTTGCCGTGGCCGCTGGACGGCTGCACCGATTGGTACACCTGGGACAACCACTTGTAGTCCTTCTCGAAGGGGCCCAGAACGGTGTCCGGTGACAGCGCCTCCCAGATCTTGTTGAGCACGCTGTACTCGGCGGCAAAGTTGTCCCGCACCGCGTTGTTGGGCAGGCACTGCTGCGCGGCGATCAGGCCTTCATAGCCCTGCACGGCACGGTCACAGCCAGCAAAGAACGCCAGGCATTTCTGCATGGCTTCGGGCAGCTTGTCCTTCAGCTCCTGGATGTTACTCACCACCTGCTTGACGCTTTGGTCGTCAAATTCCAGCGCAGCTGCCACGTCATCGAAGATGCCGAGGTAGTCCACGATCAGCCCGTGGGTCTTCTGTTCGGAGTAGGTGCGGTTGACGCGGCAGATAGCCTGCAGCAGCGTGTGGTCGCGCAGCGGCTTGTCCAGGTACATGGCCTGCAGGATGGGTGCATCGAAACCCGTCAGCAGTTTGGCCGTGACAATGATCAGCTTCAGCGGGTCGGCCGGGTCACGGAAGCGATCAAGCAGCCGTTCTTCCTCATCGCGCGAACGGTCATAACGCGCGTACTCCGGATGCTCCTTCTTGTCGGACGCCTGTACCGACATGACGATGTCGGAGGCTTCCGGTGGAAGCAGCTTGTCCAGCTCTGTCTTGAACAGCAGGCAGGACTCCCGGTCAAAGGTGACGATCTGGCCTTTGAAGCCGTTCGGCTCGACCTTGGTCTGGAAGTGCTCGACGATGTCCTCGCATACCTTGCGGACGCGCTCGGGCGTCTTGACCAGCACGGCCATCTTGGCGGCGGTCTTGGCGAGGTTGTCCTTGTCCAGATCCGACAGGCCGCCGGTCAGGTCTTTGTACGCGGCGTCCAGCGCGACCTTGTCGATGTGCAGGTCGATCAGTCGGGGCTCGAAGTGCAGCTTCAGTGTGGCGCCGTCGCGGATCGACTCCTCGAAACCATAACGGCTCATGTAACCCTTCTCATCCTCGTCTGCACCAAAGGCGTAGAAGGTGTTGCGGTCGGCACGGTTGATCGGGGTGCCGGTCAGGCCGAACAGAAACGCATTGGGCAGGGCTTCACGCATCTTCCGGCCGAGGTCGCCTTCCTGCGTGCGGTGAGCTTCGTCCACCAGCGCGATGATGTTGCTGCGGTCGTTCAGACTGCCGGTGGCCTCGCCGAATTTGAAGATCGTGGTGATGATGATCTTGCGCACGTCCTGAGCCAGCAACTGCTGCAGCTTCTCGCGCGTGTCGGCCTTTTCCAAGTTCGGAATGTCCGCCCCGGTGAACGTGCCCGTGATCTGGCTGTCGAGATCGACTCGGTCCACCACGATGAGCACCGTAGGGTTCTTAAGCCCGGCATGCATGCGCAGCTTCTGTGCGGCAAACACCATCAGCAGTGACTTGCCCGAACCCTGGAAGTGCCAGATCAGTCCCTTCCGGGGGTAACCCGCCAATACGCGCTCGACGATCTTGTTGGCCGCTTCAAACTGCTGGTAGCGGCAGATGATTTTGATGCGCTGCTTTTTCTTGTTGGTGGCGAACAGGGTGAAGCTGCCAAGAATATCCAGCACCACGTGCGGGCGCAGCATGCTCTCTGCTGACAGCTTGAGCGACTTCAGGGGATGGTGTTGACCATCCTCGCCATTGCCATCCAGATGCCACGGCCCCCAATCCTTGACCGGCAGCCCGATGGACCCGTAGTGATAGGCCTTACCCTCAGTGGCCACCGAGAACACATTGCAAACGAAGAGCTCCGGCACGAACTTCTCATAGTCGTCGTGCACCTGCACCGCGCCATCGACCCAGCTGATGCACTTCTTGACCGGCGTCTTGGCCTCGATCAGCACAACTGGCAAACCGTTCACCAACAGCACTAGATCAGCCCGGCGTTCGGTGGGGCCTGCACGGTAGGTGTACTGCTGGGTGACGATGTACTGGTTCTGCAACAGATCATCCAGGTCGATCAGCCGCACCGGCACATGCTCGTTGTTGGGGCCGAACGGCATGGAGCGTTCACCGCGCATCCAGGCGGTCATTTCTTCGTTGGCGCGGATCAGGCCATCCGAGCGGACGGACAGCACGATGGCGCGCAGCTTGTAGAGCACCTCGTCGGCGCGGTCGGGCTGGGCAACAATCTCCGGATTCAGGCGGATCAGCGCCTCGCGCAACCAGGGCTCGACCAGTACTTCCTGAATCTGGCGCGGCACGTCAGCAGGGGCGGCATAGCGCCAGCCGATGCCTTTGGGGCTCGGGCCGTAGCTGGCCTGGCGTTCCTGGACGGTGTTGGCAGGGAAAGCCTTGATGGGCCCAGCGAGCAAATCGCGGACGTAGGCTTCGACGGTGTTGGACTCATTAAACATGTTGCACCTCCTGCATCGCTGCCAGCATGGCGCCCATCAATGCACGAGACTTTGCGAGCCTTTCTGTTGCTACTCGGTCTGCGTTCGACAGGTCATCGATAACGGAAATGACGTGATCTTGCTCCTCGATCGGGGGCACCGGTATCTTGAGTGCCGAGAAGGCCGAGCCGGCAATGTTTGGTTGAGCGCTGCCTTGCACAAGGGAGGACAGTACCGACTGCCCGATCGGCGAAGAACAGATGTAGTGCAGGTATTTCGGGCGTAGCTCTGTCTGAGATAGCCGGTATCGGATCAAGAACGCGGCAGCAATGAACCGGTCTTCAACCGCCGGCAAGAAAACGCGTGTTTTGCCGGCGTACTCGCCCGAACGAGAAAGCAAGAAGTCGCCTTCACACAACGCATGCTCTTCGACCATGCCTTGGTCGAGCGTCGCAGCTGGTGCAGTTGTGAGGTTGATTCCATCAACCCCGCAGAAGTCTGTTGTTCTGATGGTTCTTGCGTTTCCCTTATCCGCATAAAGCGTGGAAGGGAATCGGGGGCCATAGGCGCTAGAAATCGTCATATTCCCAACAGGGATGTATTTCCAATTCAACGGAAGGTTTCCCCAAGGCGTATCCACGCCAGAATCATCAGATCCGTTTCCCAGATGGTCCGCAATCAGACTTTTTCTTAGCTCGCCGATTCGAATGCGGATCATTTCTGCGGCGTGCACCGCGCTCAGCGATGCTGACAGCACCTCAACCAAACTGACCTGATCTTCAATGCATGGCAGCGCAAACTCGAAGTCCGCCAAACTCGTCCAGTTCGTGCGGGGGCTCAAGGAGCCTGCCGACGTCCCCACCGCGTGATCGAAGAAGGCGTCGGTCTGGCAAATGAAGGGCAGCAACTCCGGCAGCAAGACCTGCGCATCCTTGGTCTCCAACACATAGATGTCACCGGAACACACACCGGAGAAATCCGCCACGGCCACCTTGCGCTGATAAGCGCGGCGCTTGCCGAACAGCACCTGCCCAGGTTGAAACACACTGGTGAAGGTCACGCCGTCAGCGACGCTGCCCCAACTGCGGATGCGCAAGTCACCTGGTTCGAGGTGCTCCAGACCGACGTAGCGTTCAATGCCATCGGCCAGCGGATTTTGGCTGCGGGCTTTCGAGAGGCGAACCACGTCGCCGAATTTCACCCGACGCCAGCCAGACTTTAGGGTTTTATTGTTCTTGTCAGACACGCTCGATGTCCTTCGTGATCAGTCCATCCAGCGTTTCCACCAGCGCGTCCATCTGTTGCCAGAAGGCGCGGCCATCGGTTTGCCATTGGTCCCAGGCCGAGCGCGGCGTTACGGCGTCGCCATTGCTGTCGGTTGCGATGGCGGCAGCGATGCGCTTTACGTACAGGGGGATCGACAGGTTGCCCCCATTGGCGCCGATTTCGGCCAGGGTGACGGCCTTGGCGAAGCCGGGCACATCCGCAAAGGTCTTGTAAGCGCTCAGGATGCGCTGCTGGTGCTCGGGCTTCAGAAAGCTCTGCGCCCGTTCCCGGGTGACCTCATTCACCGCGTCGATGAAGATCACCTTGCCCTTGCGAGCGGCGGCTTTCTTGCGGTTGCAGATGACGATGCACGACTCCATCGGAGAGTTGTAGAACAGGTTGGGACCCAAGCCGATGACCGCCTCTACCCAGTCCTGCTCGACCATCTTGGCGCGCATGGCCTGTTCTTCGTTGCGAAAAAGCACGCCGTGCGGCCAGAGCACGGCGCTACGCCCCTTTGCCGTGAGGCTGGTCAGGATGTGCTGCTGGAATGCGTAGTCGGCGCGGCCTTGCGGCGGCGTACCCAGCGAATTGCGGCCCCACTTGTCACTGCTCCAGGCCTCGCGGCTCCACTGCTTGATGGAGTACGGAGGGTTGGCCAGGATCACGTCGAACTGGCGCAGGCGGTCCCCCTCAATGTGCTTGGGTTCGGCCAGGGTGTCGCCCCGAATGATTTCGAAGTCCTCCACACCGTGCAGGAACAGGTTCATCCGGGCGATGCTTGAAGTGATGAGGTTGCGTTCCTGCCCGTAGAGTTTGAGCGTGCGGTACTCGCCGCCCGAGCGCTTCACTTCGTCCAGCGCCGAGATCAACATACCGCCGGTGCCGCAGGTGGGGTCGTAGATCGACTCGCCCGCCTGCGGCGCCAGAAATTGCGTCATCAGGTGCACAACGGTGCGGTTGGTGTAGAACTCCGCGGCTGTATGGCCGGAATCGTCTGCGAACTTCTTGATCAGGTATTCGTAGGCATTGCCCAGCTCGTCCTCGGGGACGTTGGCAACCGACAGCGTCTGGGTCGAAAAGTGCTCGATCAGATTTTTCAGCGTTTCGTCAGGCAGGCGCTCACGGTTGGTCCAAGAGGCATCGCCGAAGATGCCGTCGAGGAGATCCGGGTTGGCGGTCTCGATGGCGCGCATGGCCTTCTGGATGGCAGCACCGACGTTTTTGGGGGCTTGGCGTACATCGTTCCAATGCGCGCCTTTAGGGATCTGGAAGCGGTGGTTCTCGGCGAACTGGGCATAGGAAAGGTCGCTATTGGAGTTGGCCAGCGCCACCTGGTATTCCTCTTCCCACACATCCGACACGCGCTTGTAGAATAGCAGCGGGAAGATGAACTGCTTGTAGTCACCCGCGTCTATAAGTCCGCGCAGCAATACTGCAGCACCCCAGAGGTAGCTTTCGAGTTCTTGTTGGGTGATGCGATGTTGTAGCATGCTCAGGCTTTCATATGGGCAAAGGTTTCCATGCGCACGTTCAGCAGGTTGTTGGCAAAGCCTCGTACCATCAATGCTTCCAAGTCATCAATCATTCCCTCGTCCACGTCGTACGCGCTGAAATAGCAAGCGAGATCGAACAACTCCAACTGCGTGTCCTTGGGCTGGCGTAACTTCTCGTAGCCCGGCTTGAACTCTTGGTTACGCTCGGGGTGGTGAACCAAGGCGATGGTCTGTACATCACGCTTACGGTTGAAGGCCAGATTCATCTCCTTCCAGATCGTTTGCTCGCGAGCCTTACCAACATAAAGTGCATGGCCGCGAGAGTCGTAGAAGATATAAATCCCATAGCTGTCGTCCAGCGCAGCCCTGAGGCCTTGCGCGTAAAGGATGGAGTCCTTGCTGCTATCGAAAACCTGCCAGCGCGACTCGCGCTTCGTCAGGCACTTTTCGATGCGGTAGAACTCAACAATGGGCTGGATCGTTTCGAATTGGGCTTTTTGCACTGCCGCAGACTGCGACTTGGCCAGCGCTGAAGCAACTTGCAGGGCACTAAGGTCCTCGTCTCGGTTCTTCCAGTTGATCAGCGTTCCCACGGTCACACCCAGCACAGCGGCAAGCTCCGCTTGAGAAGTCGTTCCCAGCTTCTTGCCTAGGGCTTCGATCAACTCCATGGCTTTCATACGACCCCCTTCGCTTTGAACCAACCGCCGCTGTCCATCACCGCAGACAGGCGATCCTCAGCTTCGCGACAACGTGTCAACGCCTCTTTGAAGGCGGCAACCGCCTCAGGCAGCGGCGAAATAGCTTCTTGCAGTGGCGGCAGAACGTAGCGCGAAATGTTCAGCGTCCAGTCCTCTGCTTTAATCTCGTCGAGGCTGACCACCCGGGCCCCGTCCTGCACATCGGCAAAACCGCGATACCAGCCGAGAATGACGGCGGCGTGTTCGGGTTCCAAATAGTTTTGAGAACGGCCCCGGCGGAACAGGCGTGACGCATCGGCGATCAGCACCTTCTTCTTGTGCTTGACCGGCTTGCGCTTGCGCAGAACCAGGATGCACGCGGCCAGGCCGGTGCCGTAGAAAAGGTTGGGCGCCAACCCGATCACTGCCTCGACCAGATCCATCTCCAACAGTTTCTGGCGGATGCTGCCCTCCATACCCTTGCGAAACAGGGCGCCTTGGGGCAACACCACGGCCATTCGGCCAGTCACATCGGCCATCGACTTGACCATGTGCTGGACCCACGCAAAGTCACCGCTGGATGAGGGTGGCAGGCCGGCAAAGTTACGGCCGAAGGGATCGTTCAGCCAAAGATCTTCGCCCCACTTCTCCAGCGAGAACGGCGGGTTGGCGATCACGCAGTCGAACGTGGCCAGTCGATCGACCTCGAAGAAGGCCGGGTTGCGCAACGTGTCGCCGCGCACCACCTGAAAGTCTTCGATGCCGTGAAGGAACAGGTTCATCCGCGCGATAGATGAGGTGGTGAGGTTCTTCTCTTGCCCGTACAGCTTGCCCCAAAGCCGCTTTACGTCGCCATGCTGTTCCTTCACGTGCTGTACGGCGGCCAGCAACATGCCGCCGGTGCCACAGGCCGGGTCGTAGATGGTCTCTGCTTCCTTCGGATCGAGCATGTCGATCATCAGCCGCACCACGCTGCGTGGGGTGTAGAACTCGCCGGCCTTCTTGTTGGTGGCGTCGGCGAATTTCTTAATCAGGTATTCGTAGGCGTCGCCGAGCAGGTCCGAATTGACGTTCTTGTTGCCGAACGGCAGCTTGGAGAAGTGCTCGACGAGGTCCTTGAGCAAGGCGTCCGACAACCGCTCCTTGTTCGACCACTGCGCGTCGCCGAACACGCCGTACAGGGAGTCAGGGTTGGCTTTCTCGATCTCGCGCATCGCGCGCTGTAAGGCTGTACCGACGTTGCTGGCCTTGGTGCGAACGTCGTTCCAGTGGCAGTCTTCGGGAATCTGGAAGCGGTGCGACTCCGGAAACCAGGCCAGTTGCTCGTCGCCGGTCTCATCAACGATCTCCTGGTACTCCTCGTCCCAGACGTCGCAGATGCGCTTGAAGAACAGCAGCGGAAAGATGTAGGTCTTGAAGTCAGCCGCATCCACTGGGCCGCGCAGGATATTGGCGGATTCCCAGAGGTGGCTTTCGAGCTGGCTTAGGTTAATTTGTTGGTCGCTCAAACGCATGACCCTTCTATATCGATGCCGTCGCACTGCGGCTTGTGTTCTTGTTTGGTCCTCATCGGTTACTCGAACAGCCGCTTTTGCTTGACGATGTAGCCCGCAGGCTTCTTCTGTTTTTCCAATACGCCTTCATCGACTAGACGCTGCAACCATGCCTTAGCCTGCGCGTTGGAAACGTCCAGCGCGGCCGCCACTTCGGCGTCCTTCATCGGCGCACTCAAAAGCTGCTGAATTGCAGCGCGCACGGCAGCGAATAGCACTTCGGCAGGGCTAGATTCCGGCTGCGGAGATTCCTTGGCCCTGTCTATCGGCGCTACGGCCTCTCCTGTGACTGGCGACAGTACCTCCGATGCCGTAGCGGGTGGCTGCACGTCGGAAACAACGCCAACCGGTGCCGATAGCATGCTCTCGTCCTGGGGCGCTGGAGTGGCGTCGTGTGGAACGGTCGCCGTTAGCTTGGCATAAGCCGACGATGGTTCTTCGTTCGGAAACAGCGCAAAACCAACCTGTGGGATGGCAGTCGGAGTTGTCATCGCTACGTTGAACACTGCCTCGAAAGAATCCGCGTCTTGCGGGTTCGGCCAGGAAATCGCCCCCTTCTTTCGCAGGCCATCCAGTCCGGCGGAGGACTCTCCCGTCGATCGAATGAAAACTGGGACGAACTTGAGTTTGTCGAGCTGCTCGACAGCACCCGCCCAGGTGCCGCCCTTATTGAGGTCGGAACTCACTACCAGTGAGGTGTCTGCCAATGCATAAATCAGCTTGTTCCGCTGCATGGCGTGGCCGACATTGAACCCGGCGCTCGGGTCGTAGGGCGAGATCAGCACCAGTTGACCATCGAGCAGCAGGTTGCGATGTTCGCGGTTCATGGTGGTCTTTTCCAGACTGTCCGCCAGAACGCCACTGACCTTGCCGCCAGCTTCGAGCGCTCCACGCATGGCGGCCTGGTCGATGCCCTTGGCGCCACCTGACACGACCGTCCTTCCAGCCCGAGCCGCCAATCGGCCCACGGCCATTGTGTAGTCGATCAACGAATCGTCTACGTGACGAGATCCGACGACGGCGAGGCCACCTGACTCCAGTAAGCCCATGTCGCCGCAGCCGTAGATGACCGCCGGGGCGTCTTCTCGCAGGCGCGCCTTCAAGCGACGGGGGTACTCGGCATCTGCGCGGCTAACCACCCAGATGGCCCGTGCTTGCCAGCGCTCGATGACTTGGCTGAGGAGGAAGCCACGCCCCAACAATTTCTGCAGGCGGTTCTCGTCAATCACCGGTTGGCAGGCACGCAGGATCTCAGCTGCGTCCGGCGAGACAAGATCGGCTGGCTGACTTTGAATCTCCCGCAAATGACGCGCGAGACGTTTGTATTCACCAGGCGAGAGCAGATCGGATGAAGCAGTGCCTCGTCCGGCAATGAGCGGCGCAGTCAGCAGCAGGATCGCCTGGGTGTTGGGTGAGAGGACTGGCGTCATTCGTCGTGCCCCGTTTGTGAGAGGGCCATCGGCCAAACCGCGCCACTGCCGCTCTTGCGGAGGAGCCACGCCGACACTGTCAGCGTCCACCGCGAATCGACCATGTCATCCACCAGGAGGACTGGCCCGGGAGGAATGGGCTGGCCGTTGAGGGCGAGCGAACCATCAATGTTGCGCGCCTGTTGTGTACTGTTTGCCATCGTTTTCTGTTCGGGCCTTGCGTCTGTTTTTGCGATGACCATATGAAACGGCAGACCCAGCGCAGCAGCCAAGCGTTGCGCGAAATTCGGTACCAATTCGGGATGCCGAAGCGAAGGAACGCAGGTCAGCCAGGTCGGGCTCGGTTGCGGATTCCACTCCTGGATCATCTTCACGCACGCAGCAACGAGGTCATTGGAAAAGTGGCCGTCGTGATATTTTCCCTGTCGAACCAAGCCACCCCAACCGGCATCGCCCCAGACGCATAGCGCTTTGCCAGGTTCAGCCTGATGGGCGGCTGCGATGAATCCTCTGACGCCGTATTCGGGCATCCCTCCATCGGGCCATTTCTTGCGCGGCCCGATAGGCAAGCTGGTTCGACGAAGAAACGCAACGGCAGCTTTGACCAGTTCGGTATCCACGGCTCCAGGCAATGGCGGTAAAGCAGGTCTCGTGGCAACACTTGGATCGCCGTCGAGTGCGCCGATCAGGAAACCCATGTGATCACCAAACGGTAGACTGACGTAGTCTTGCATCTGTTTGTGTTCGTCACGCCGCAGCGCAGTGAGTCGTTCCGCTCGATCCCAAAACGCTTCGCTCAACGTTGCCGCCGTGAGCTGCCACTTGCTGCCTTGCTTGGCGATGGGCGCTGGCGCTTCGAGGGAAAGCAGCGCAATCGTCTTCTCGACACGCCCCTTGCTGAGGTTGACTCGGCTTAGCAGGTCAGGAACGGACAAGCCATTGGGCTCTTCTTCAAGCGCCCCAAGGACATCGGCAACTTCCTGCCGGGTCGGGAAAGCGCTTCGAATAAACCAGTCCGTGATGTCAGACTCTTCCTCGCCGCTGAGCAGAACACCGTAAGCGGAGTCCAGCGCACGTCCCGCGCGACCAACCTGCTGGTAGTAGGCGACAACTGAGCCCGGCATCTGATAGTGGATAACAAATGCCAGGTCGGGTTTGTCGTAACCCATTCCCAAAGCCGTTGTAGCAACGAGCGCTTTAACTTGGTTATTGAGCAGCGCCTGTTCCAGTTGCTCTCGGCGATCACCGGTTTCGCCGGTGTAAGCCTCTACGTTGAAGCCCTGTGTCTTGAGCCATTCAGCGACTTGGTTGGCATCACGCACCGTAAGCGTGTAAATGATGCCGTGACCTTGCAACGTGGCGAGTTGCTCCGCCAGCCATGCAAGACGCTCGGCTTGGCTGGGCAGGCGGATGGTCTGCAAAGAAAGTGAGGTGCGATTGAGATCGCCACGCGACACTTCAAGCTTGGGCCCGAGCACCGCAGCGAGGTCCTCCATCACCCTGTTGTTGGCAGTCGCCGTAGTCGCGAGCAGTCGAAGATTGGGTGGCAGCGTCTTGACGATGCGCTCCAGCAGTCGGTAGTGAGGGCGGAAGTCATGCCCCCAATCGGAAATGCAGTGCGCTTCGTCGATGACGAGCATAGAAATTTGTGCGGCGATGCCCGCCAACACCTGGGTACGGAAGCGCTCGTTTGCCAGCCGCTCGGGCGAGATCAACAGAATGTCGATTTCACCCCTGGCCAGTTTGCCCTCGACCGCCGTCCAGTCGTCCATGTTGTCGGAGTTGATGGTGGCGGCACGCACTCCCATCCGCTCTGCCGCAACGATCTGGTTGCGCATCAGCGCCAGCAGCGGCGAGATCAACAACGCAGGCCCTGCACCCGCTTCCCGCAGCAACTTGGTCGCGATGAAATAGACAAAGCTCTTGCCCCACCCGGTCTTCTGCACGACCAGCAAGCGGCCTTTGCCTTCGACGATGTGGCGAATGGCGTCTTCTTGGTCCTGACGAAAGGTAGCGTCGGCTCGACCGGAGCCGATCCGGAGCAGCTCCAAGGCACGTTGCGGGCTGTAGGTCATGTCAGGGTTTTCCCTTGCTCTTGTCGGGAGAGCGGTAACCCGGCGCCAACAAGGCGTTTTTGACACCATAGAGTGCTAGCGGGTCCTTCAGCCACAGCCTGAACTCATGGCCGCGCAAGCTATGGTCAGGGGAGCAGTCCACGCTCCACTTGCGAAGGATGTATCCGGCTGTCGCCGCACGCAGCTTCATGCGCAGCGACCCGTCCTGCATCCCGTAGTCCATCACCGTGATCTCTGGACGTGGCTGGTCCGGATGCGGGACAAGCTCAAGCTCCACGATGCGCGTCCACTGGATGTCTTGGTCGCTGAGTTCGCGCGCTTCGGCCCTTTCACCCTTTAAGACCCGAGGGTTCCTTATCCGCGTGATCACGAAGTCGCGGAATTCCTTGGTCTTTCGGTCAAACGCGCGGACATGCCACCGCAAGCCGTTGTCCATCAGAGCGAATGGGACGATTTCTCGCCGCGTAAGGCCACTAGAGATGGAGTGGTACTCGATGCGCAGAGGGCACTCCTGATGGATCGCCCGAGTGATGCCCGCAAGGACATCAATATCAGGGTGGGTCAGGCGAGACGGGGCTTCGCTTGCCACCCACGCCTTGAGATGCATTGGCTCCCCATCACCGAACCCCTGGGTGAGCCATGAGAGCACTCTCTCGGGAGGAAAGTTGAACACCGGCCGAAAGTCCGGGCCGAGGACATAGGACTTTCCCTTGGAGTCGTAGTCGATGTTTCCAGGCACTAGATCCTTGTAGAGCGCCAAGTCTCGTGTTGCGGCTGCGGACTGGATCCCGAACCGCGATACAAGGTCTTGTCGTCGGATCTCGCCGATGAAGCGCACCCGCAGCTCTACGAAGGCGAGACGGTCGCGCTGCGGCTGGGTCAGGTCGGCAAGCTGATGAGTGGACATCGAGTGCGGCTCACTTGGTGGTGCGACCGCTTGTGCGGGTCGTGGCGGAAAGTATATTAGATGCACTAGAATGCGTCCAACAAATGATCATAAGTCTAATATCAGCTACATTTTGATTACCAATCACCACCCTGTCCTGCTTCGAAGCTTCTGCGGATTCAAGCTTACGATGTCGCGGTGGTCTGGTGAGTCACAGATATTGGATTGGAGTCTCAGGCTAGGTAGTCCGTAATGTTCGCGGCGTAGATCCCTGGCTGAGGCAGAGTTCGGCGGGATTCATGCGCGCGGCGCCGAAATCTCTGAGGTAATACTTGGGCAGGGAGTGTGAATGACTTCTGAGAAATCTATTGAAAGCGAGCAGCTTGAGCGTTCGCTGATCGATGTCGCGGTCGAGAGCTGGCGGTTTTCCCGGCTGTTCGCGCGCCTTGTGAACAAACTGGACGCCGGCGAGGGGTCACGATATGTGAACCAAATCCGTTACTTCCAAAAGAAGCTCGAAGAAAGTCTTGATGCCAGCGGGTTGAAGCTCGTTAACGTTGAAGGTCACCAGTTCGATCCGGGAATGGCGGCATCGGCCATCAACATCGGTGACTTCGGCCCCGATGACGTTCTGGTCGTTGAGCAGATGGTAGAACCAATCATCATGGGACCCGAGGGACTGCGCAAGCAAGGTACGGTGATGCTCAGGAAGGTACAGGGATGAACTACATCGGAATCGACCTCGGGACGACGAACAGTGCAATTTGCTCCTTCGACGGGGAGGCGGTGCGCTTGTACAAGAGCCCTGATCAAAACGACGTGACGCCTTCGGCTATCTTCATTGATCGCCGGGGCAACAAGTATCTGGGCAAGCGCGCTTACGACAGCGCAGCGAAGAACCCTGACAACGCTGCCACGAAGTTCAAGCGAATGATGGGCACCAGCACTCCGGTGAAGCTCGCGGCTGTGAACGTCACCATGACGCCTGAAGAGTGCTCAGCGGAGATCCTGAAGCTCTGTTTCGGCTACCTGCCTGAAGAGATCCGAAACAGCGGCCAGACCGGAACGGTGATCACCGTGCCCGCTGCATTCAACCAGATGCAGAAGGACGCAACGCTAGCTGCTGCTGAAATGGCAGGGCTCGGCGATGTCGCGCTCATGCAAGAGCCCGTCGCAGCCGTCATGTGCGTCATGAAGCAACGCAAGGGTGACGGCGTCTTTCTAGTCTTCGACCTCGGCGGGGGCACCCTCGACATCGCGATTGCTGAAAGCATCAGCGGCCGCGTCAGCCTGCTAGCTCATGGGGGAGTGGCGATGTGCGGCGGGACGGACTTCGACCGCTCGATCCTCGACAACATCGTCAAGCCCTGGCTGCTTGCGAAGTTCGATCTACCTGATGACTTCACCGCAAACGCGAAGTACAAGTCGCTTCTTCGAATGTGCCTCTGGGCTGCAGAGAAGTCGAAGATCGAACTGTCGTCCAAGGAAGATTCCGTCATCAGTTTGACCGAATCAGACCTGGGGGTCAGTGACGAATCCGGCTCCGAGATCTACGTAGACATCCCTTTCGGGCGCAAGCAGCTCGACGACCTCATTGCCGCGAAGGTGAACGAAGGTGTTCAGTCTGCCCGCGAGACGCTGGAGAAGGCAGGTCTGACCCCACACGACGTCGAGCGAGTTGTCTTTGTCGGCGGCCCGACGCAGTACAAGCCTCTACGCGACAAGGTTGCCTTTGAGCTTGGCATCGCATCATCAACGGACGTCAACCCGATGACGGCCGTTGCAGAGGGAGCGGCTGTCTTCGCCGAGTCAATCGATTGGGCGTCGCAGAGCCGGGGGCGCAAGAGTGCGCGTGGAGCTATCAGTGCGGGGGGGTCGCTCGACCTACAGTTCAACTACATCGCGCGTACTCCTGACTCCAAGGCGCGAATCGTGGCAAAGGTGGGCGGTGCAGCGGCATCGGGGACGGAGTTCCAGATCGACAGCCTCGACACGGGCTGGTCATCTGGACGGATGGCGCTCAAGGATGGCGCGACGGTCGAACTCGGTCTCGCGAAGCCCGGCGAGAACACATTCAAGATTTTCGTGTTTGACGCGAAGGGTGGGCCGCTTCCCCTGAAAGAAGACAAGATCGTCATCGCCCGCACCGCCGCCAGCATCGATGCGATTCCGGCGTCCCACTCGATTGGCATCGAAGCACGCGAAAAGCTTGGTGGGCGCTTGGTCCTGGACTATTTGGTTCGCGAAGGCGATCAACTTCCCAAGAAGGGAAAGCGGGTCTTCAAGGCCGCGGAATCCCTGAAGGCTGGTAGCGTTGGGTCGATCAAATTCAAACTCTGGGAAGGCGAGATTGCAGACCCGATCACCGACAACCGCTTCATCGGCATGTTCGAGATTGAGGGTTCCGACTTCGATGACGGCGTGATTGGGGCTGGCGCCGAGCTCATTCTTGAGTACGAAGTTCTGGACTCTGGAAATATCACGATGGAGGTTTCCGTGCCGTCTATCGGTGGCTCATTCCACAGCGGGCGGAACTTCTACTCCCGACAGGAAGGTCAGATCGATTACAGCCAAGCGTCCAAGCTGGTCGCGGAGCAATCTGAGCATGCGATGCAAAGGCTTGAAGAAATGGCCTCCAAGATCGACGACCCGCGCCTCGACCAAGCCAGGGAGAAGCTCAAACAAGCAGAGTCGCTCAAGTCCGGTGAAACAGACCCAGAACTTGCAAAGCAGGCGATGGACGACGTGCAAGAGGCGAAGCGCCTGCTGTCCCTAGCACGCAAGGAGCACCTGAAGGACATCCGCCAACTGGAGCTCGACAAGGCGGTCGAGTTCTTCGACAAACACGTTCGCGAGCATGCGCGCCCCACCGAGGCGAGCGCCTTCGACAACCTCGCAAAGACCGCTCAGCGAACGATCGACAGCAACAACGGCGATTTCGAGGCGCACCTAGACGATCTGCGCGGCAAGAACTTCATGATCTTGTGGCGCCAGGACTGGTTTGTGCTTGATCGTTTCAAGTTGTTGGCTAAGGACACCTACCTGTTCCCCGATGCAAGGGAGCACGCACAACTGGTGAGCGCAGGTGCGGAGGCGCTCAAAGCGAACGACATGACAACGCTGCGTGCGATCGTCGCCCAACTTGATTCGGTCCGGATCGGTTCGGGCGGCGACGATGAGATGATGGCTGGTGCAAACATCGTGCGGAGTTGATCGATGGCGCTCGATGCGTGGCTGCCCATTGCCTTCAAACTGCCAGACAGTACCCAGTCGCGAGTCGCTCTTTTCGAGGGGCCGAACTGGCAGATCCTGGAAACCGAAGGCGAAGGCCGGGCCCTCATCGCGAACGAAGACCTTGGGGCGCTCTGGCTGGACTCGGGGCTTATCGAGCCGGGTGTGTTCAGCGCGTTTGACTTCGGCGAGCGTCGTCTGTGGGCGTTCACGTGCGGCCCGAGCCAGGTCTTGTGCCCAGTCGCAGACGGCAAATCACCGGATACAAAGGCAGAAGCTCTCGCGTTCTCGATGTCCCTGAAGGCTACCAGGAGCATCGACGCCGAGACGCCCTTGCAGGATGCGCTGTACGTAGAGAGGATCAGCAGGCTGCTGCCTACATACAGCATCAGTTCACGAGCCGACGACGATGTTGTTCTAGGCTACTGGTTAACAGGGGGCGCGAGCGTTTCCGCCAAGTCGTTTCGCAGACTTCGGCAAACCATGAGTTGGCTGGGTGCGAGGCAGCTCAAGGACGTGGTCCAGGCTGCAGGCTTCGAGGTTTCTGAGGTGATGCCTGCGGAACCGGTTCGCACGGCGCCTGCGACTCAGGAGGCCGCGCAGTCGGATCGCACGGAGCCGCAAAAAGGGCAGCCTATTGCCCCTGGTGGCTCGAAAGTCTTCGAGCTCGCAGGCCGTCCTGACTTGGCGGTCTTCTTCAATGAACATGTCATCGACATCGTTCAGCACCCCGACCGATACAAGGCGCTGGGAATCGACTTTCCCTCGGCGATCGTTCTGCATGGCCCCCCGGGATGTGGGAAGACGTTCGCCGTTGACCGCCTTGTCGACTTCCTTGGTTGGCCGAGCTTCCAGATCGATGCGTCGAGCGTCGCCAGCCCGTACATCCACGAGACTAGCAAGAAGGTCGCTGAGGTTTTCGACAAGGCAATGCAGAACGCACCTTCCGTCTTGGTCATCGATGAGATGGAAGCCTTCCTTGCAGACCGCGAAATGGGTTCGGGCCATCACCGTGTCGAGGAGGTTGCCGAATTCCTAAGGCGAATCCCCGAGGCAGCGAAGAACGAAGTGCTCATCGTCGCGATGACGAACCGGGTCGACATGATCGACCCGGCGATTCTGCGCAGGGGCCGGTTCGACCATGTGATCAAGGTAGGCTTCGCCAGCGAACTTGAGGTCTCGGCGCTGCTGGAAAAGCTACTCTTGACCTTGCCACGGTCTGACGACGTAGATCCAAAACCGTTTGCGCGCGAGCTCGCGGGACGACCGCTGTCCGATGTGGCTTTTGTGGTTCGGGAGGGTGCCCGCCTTGCCGCGAGATCCGGCAAGGACAAGCTCGATCAAGAGAGCCTGTTTGCAGCCATGGAATCAGCCCCGGCCCGTCAACGCGAAGGTGATCAGCACCGACGCATCGGCTTCATCTGAGGGGGAGTCTGTGGCTCAGAGGGAAGATCAAGTAGAAAAGGATTCGACCAAGGGCTTCGCGGGGCTGTCGTCCATGGTGTCTGACGTAGACAGCGCCGTTGCGCAGACCGCGCGCGACTCACCGGCAACGACCACTGCACCGCCTCGTCCGCCGCTGGCAGCCAGCCCTCGCGCCCCTAAGAGCGAGGAGTCGGGTAGACCGCCGTATCAAGCGCCAGCGCAGCCGAGCGGAAAATCTTCTGCGGGCAAGTGGCTACTCGGTATCGCCGCGGCCGTTGGACTGTTCTGGCTTGTCTCGCAGTCAGGGAATAAATCGTCGTCTCCGGTCTATAGATCGAGCAGCGATTCCTCGTCCGCTGCATCACCGAATCCGACGTGGCAGGCAGCGCCGAGCCCATCGCTAGTTCCCACTCGTCCGCCCGAAGAGACGCCGCCAGGCGGTTCCAACAACGTCCTCACTTCGGCGCAACTGCGCTACTGCATCGCGGAGGATATTCGTCTAGAAGCAGCCAAGGGTGTAATCAACAACTTCAACGACGCCCACGTTGAACGCTTCAACGCCATGGCATCCGACTACAACAGTCGTTGCGGGCAGTTTCGATACCGAAGCGGTTCGCTTGAAGCTGCCAGGGCAGACGTTGAGAGCTATCGAACGAGCTTGGAAGCCGATGGGCGAGCAAGATTTGCCGAAGCCAAATCGGCGTCGTCACGGGGCCTGACGGTCGCGTCGGAAGAGCCGATTCCGCATCCGACGGTCATGGCAGTTCAAGAGGGACTAACCAAACTAGGATACGACGTTGGCCCCGTCAATGGACTGGCAGGAACTCGAACTCGATCGGCAATTGTCGCCTTCCAAACAGCTAACAAAATCACCGCTACCGGCTTGGCAGACAAGTCTTTGCTTCTGCAGGTGGATCAAGCGCTTTCAGCTGCTAGATCTGTTTCCAGCAAAGTAGATGGACTGCCGGGAGGGATCACGCCAACGGAAAAAACTCCGAACGACGCCCCTCCTTCTGGCGAGCGGCGGGCTGGTGCTCCTCCAAATGCCTGGGTGAGTGGCTCCGCATGGTATTGCAATGAGGGATATAGGAAGGTCGGCGACAGCTGCGAGAAGCTCAATGTCCCTGCAAATGCTTGGGTAAGTGGCTCCGCATGGTATTGCAATGAAGGATATAGGAAGGTCGGCGACAGCTGCGAGAAGCTCAATGTCCCTGCAAATGCCTGGGTGAGTGGCTCCGCATGGTATTGCAATGAGGGATATAGGAAGGTCGGCGACAGCTGCGAGAAGCTCAATGTCCCTGCAAATGCTTGGGTAAGTGGCTCCGCATGGTATTGCAATGAAGGATATAGGAAGGTCGGCGACAAGTGTGAATCTATCTTTGGGAGTACTAAGTGAGCGGACCTGAAGTCGCATCAAACGGGAGAGGAGTGGCTCTCAACCTACTCAGTCAAAAGTATGACGACTTCATCCGTTAGAGCAGTTTGCTTTAGCTGCGGCAATGAGAAGCCCGGGCCGTTCCATGCCTGCTTAGATTGTGGCGTTGCGCCAAGCGCTGATGATGAGCTTGTGCGCTCAGTCGTGCTCTCGGACCGGGTTTCATCCGCGACTCAGCTGGTCCATTTCGCTCATGAGGTTCGCCACCGGCTAAAGCTATCAGCGCCGGATAGTCTGATCGCGAGGGCACGTACCGAACTTCCAAATATGAGTGCTCTTTGGACAGCATCGCAAAGTGGCGGGGAGAAAACAGTCAAGACTTCGCGCGACGCACCCGCGCGGAGCGCCGGAACTGTCGCAGGTTCTTCGACGAAGGCAACGCCTTCCACTTTTGGTAAAGCACGTGGCGGCGTCCAAGGTACAGCGCTGCAAGAGAGTCCGTTCGCCCTCTTGGCCGCAAGTCCCCGAGATGACCGAAGGCGAATCGTCGCCTTGGCGGAGGAAAAGGCACTTGCGATCAATCACGCCAAGTGTCAGAAGGCCCGATCAGATCTCACGAACCCTAGAACGCGACTCGCAGCGGAAGTGGCTTGGTTGCCGGGAGTGTCACCCAGGCGGGCCCATGTATTAACTCAAGCCCTACTCACTGACCCGATGGCCGCCCGCGCCGAGGTGGGTTTGCCGGCACTCGCGCACTGCAACCTCATGGCTGCAGCTTTCGAGGCCGTCAATTCAGCGGATCAGCCTGATGAGATTGCTGAGTTCATCCAGGAGATGGCTCTTCGGGTGGATGAACTCGATGCTGAAGAAGTTCTGCAGGCGGTCAACGAGGACAGAGCCGTCTCCGGCTTCCCGGAAGTGCGAGGCACGGACCAAGTTAGGTCTGAGCTCGCCGAGCGGAAGAGGTACTTCAGAAACGCCATCAAGGACGCGTTGAACAGGCTCCCGGCAGACGCACTCGTCCAAGCGATGACGCTCACGGTTGACCGTACGACCAAGGGCGGAACCGAACACGCGCCCGAATTGATCGACGAAATTGTCGATAGCTACGCAGTTGAAACGCAGAGCTTCCTTGAAAAGGAGGCTGAAAACGTTGAGAAGCTCGTCCGTGCGGTGCGGGAATCAGCGAAGGCAGGCGAAGGTGCCGTGCGGCCGTTGATTGACCGCCTCGACGAAGTCATTCGTAACTGGGACAAGGTTGCGCAGCCGCTCCAACTGAGCTTCAGGGCGCGGGGGCTGGATCACGACGCAAGCAGGGATATTGCCTATAAGTTACGCGGCCTGGCCGTAGACTTGTTTAATGACCACGATCTGCTGCGACAGTCACAACGGCTCACGGGCTTAATTCAGGTTGTTTTCAGTGAAATTCCCGATGTAGTTGATCGAATCGCCGAAGACGCGCAGGCATTGGCCGACATCGCCCAGCGTCGCAACGAATCGACTCTGATCGACCCAATCCGCAAGCTTTGCGAGAATGTTTCGACGAGCGCGGACAGGAACCCGTCGTCGGCGCATCATGAAGGGCAGCGACTTCTCGAAGAAGGTGTCGCCATCCTGAAGGCCACCCCCCTCAAAGCGAGCTCTCCGACCTACCAAGAGGCTCGAAACCTGATGGCGGTGACGCTCATGAATTGCGCGGTCTCTTACGGCAACGAGACCTCGAAGTGGGCGCCCTGCGTGACATTGCTGCAGAAGGCATTGGAGTTCGCTTCGGACAACAATTTGCGTCAGAAACTACGGGAGAACCTGGTTACCGTCCAGGGCAACCTGAATAGCCTGGGTAATTTGGAGCCGATATCTTCTGCACCATCGCTGTCATCGATTAACGGCATCGGCTTCACGCTGTATGGAAGCACCGACCAAAACCCGTCCAACGGGTCTTATATGGCGACCTATTATTTTGTGTTCTTTTTTGTTCCGATTTTTCCGATCGCGAGATATCGCGTCATCCCAAACGGGGGTGGATACCGATTCTTGGGGAAGGGTCCACTTAGAGTTTTTGACAAGTGGCATATTGCAATCACGCTTGGGGTGATCGGCCTGACGATCATGAACTGGTGAGTATCGCCGACATCACACACCCATCTGCCTGACGAGTACGATCAAGTGCGAGGCCACTTACACCACGGTCATCGAAAAGCTTTAGCGCGCGGTCTGCTTGCGCTTGATGTCGGATATTCTGAGGTCCCTGAAAGAGGTCATGGGACAGGTGCAGATCTGATCTGCGGCTGGTGCAGTGGTGATCAGGGCCAAGGCCGGCAAGAAGATGTATGACGGTGTCCTTGAAGCAGGCTGGGCTCATAAGGTGCTTGAGCGATTTGCTCGGTTGACGCAGCACGGAGTGACTATGGGTTTATTCGATATTTTTGGCAAGAAGAAGAGGGAAGAGGCGGAAGCCGCTGAGCTCTTAAAAGCGATCCTGCAGTTTCAGGTCGAATCGCGAGCTGATGGCGTTGAGACTGACGATATCCCGAAAGCCTACGGGCCGTTTGGTCTAAGCAAGACGAATCCCATTCCGACCAGAAGCGTGATTGGTTCCAATGCTTATCTGGAAAGCTTAAGGACCAAGGACGGGCGCAGGGTAACGGCGAATCGTATGGGATCGACAAGCGCAGAGGATGTGACCAGTGGAATGATCGACATCTATCAGTTGTCGGATGATGGGCAAGCTGTGGCTACGATCTACGTCTGCTCTTATCACAAGCGGAACTCTAGGAAAGCGCCTGACGGTTTCTACCTTGCCTAGAGCTTGGATGCGGGGCGGCCGCGGATGCTCTAAGCCAGAGGCATCGGATTTTCAGGATCGGTGCGCCGGGGAGGACTCAGGCCAATTTCGCCGCGGGAATTCGGGCACTGATGACGATGAATAAATTGACATCAAGAATGAGGTGACAAGATGAATAGGGTTCTGTCTGCTCTTGCTTTCGGGCTTGCGGTGCTCGGGTCACAGCCCGTTGTAGCCTGCCCATCCGAGGTGACCCTAAACATCAACTCATCCAACTACTCCGGGCTAATTAATGTCGAACTCCGGGAAGGACGGCGCCCTGGATCAAAAGTTGTTCGCCGCGACAGCGTAAACACCCGGGGGACGGTGCGAGTGTCAGGGGTTTGCGGGGGTACGTATTTCTTCGCGTTCTCGACCTCTAAGGACGAGGCGGTGAGTTTGACTCGCTACTTCGAAGTCACTAACGATGGGTTGTCCTACAGCAACCCGATGATCACGGTGACGTACTCCCGAGTCTCATCGGGCGGTCAAAAGGTTGGATCCGCGAAGAAGAGCGATTTGTGAGAAGTAGCGGCGCAGACTGATGCGGGAGTCGCGTCGTTCGCACAGAGTGCTATGGTTGATTGAGCCATTTATCCTCTATCATTTCGCTTTTCAGAGTTCTTTTTTTACCCGGTCATAAAGCCAAAAAAAAGTGCAGCCGAAATCAAGCAGTCCTCCCCCTTGGGGGGTGAGGATCTGCTTATGTTTCGTCACAACGCAGGTACTGCGCCTTCAACACCGTTAAGTTTTGCCGCCTTGTGATGCAGCTTTTCCCCCAAGTCGCGCTTTTTCCCTGTTCCCATCGAGCTGCCTTTTTGGTTGCTACCAGATTCATCTGGATAAAACTCCTCCACCAGATCCGCGCCCTCCTCCTCCGATTCCTCGAACGCCCCATTGGCAAAGCCCTGCCTGGCAGCGTCCTCCAGAGCCAGCTGATCAAAACCTGCACCCTTGCGGTGTCCATCCTCAGCCCGAGCCCCGGCAATCGCCTCTGCCAGCGCCATGCCAGTTCGCACCGTCAGATCCACGTAGTAAATGGGCGCCCGGTGCGACTGGGTGGTGGACTTCCCCCGCAGACGCAGTTCCAGCGGCAGTGTGGACAGCAAGCCGCCCGATACCGCATGGAAGTACTTGAGCCTGGTTGAAAGTGTTCGAATGCTGTTGTATCCCGTGGTACGGAACAGAAAGCTGCCCAGCTCATCCTCGTCCCCGATGCGCACATTGAGGCGCCCGCAGGGTTTGCAGTTCCCGCCCACGGCCAGCTCGCAGCCTTGGGGTGAGGGGCAAGGCAGGGTCTCGATGCCTGCCAGCGTGGACCGCCTGCAGGTCTCACCATTGCCGACACACAGCGGGCGGCCGGTTTTACGGTCAAACAGGCTGTAGTTGGCCCGCAGGTTGAGGTCCGGATCGTCGAACAGCAATCTGACCGGGATGCTGCGCAGCTTGGCGCCGGGCGCGGTGCGCAGGGTCTGGTCCACCGGGTGATTGACCCAGCCGTCCTTGTTCTGCACCTGGCTGGTGACGGTGAATTCGTCATCCTTCTCTGGGAGCCTGTGGCCGTTCTTTTCCACGACCTTGCCGATTGAAATCCGGCCGACGACCGGTGGCGTCAGCGCCAATCCTTTAAGCATGTTGCTTCCTTCTGATTAGGTTGATTTGGTTTGACTTGTCCAGGCCTGCCCCCTTCCCTCCGCATAGGGGCAGGCCATAAGAGCCCCAGCGGAATGGGGCGAGGGGTTACACGTTCACAAGAAATCGCCGGGAACCTGGCTTGACCAGGGGATAGCGCTGCGGCAGGTCAGGTTGGTCGCCCAAGAGCTTTTCAAGGTCCAGGCCGAGGCCGTCCTTGCTGCGCTTCCAGCTCACCTCCCCGCTGTCGAACACGGCTTTGGTGACCTCCCCCATGCGCTGCTGGATACGCTGCTTGATCTGGGCTTCCAGCTGCGTTTGCGTGGTCAGCAACTGCCGAATAGCCAGCAGGTCCGAGAACGCTGCCGACATCTCCAGGTCGTGAACCAGGTCCAGGCACTGCCCGTTGTCATTGGGATAGAGCGCCCGCAAGGCCACATCCGCGGAATCCGAGCCATCGGCCGGTGGCGCCACATCCAGTTCGACGAACCGCCAGAAATGCCGCTCCAGATCAATCAGCTGGGCGATCATGGCTTCGTCCCTCTCGATCCGGTGCACCTGCAGCTCTTGGCCGCAGATCAGTACCGCTACGTCCGCGGCTTGCTTGCCGGTGACGGCCAGCTGGTGCATGACCTGGAGCTGGACGTACTCTGGAACACCCTCCTTCCACAGCCTGGCGCCATTCATTCCCGCCGTCTTACACTCCAGAATCTGCACATCGGGTGCACCAACGATCTCCCGATCCAGGTTGGCACGCATCCACGGCTCGGCGGGATGCTGCAGAACGGCGTTGACCCGCCTGACCTTGTTGCCGGTGCGCTTTGTGTAATGCGCAGCCACAATGGGTTCGAGCAGGGTGCCCCAGTACATTGGGCTGGTTTCGTCGTTGGGGTCGGTTTTGGGAAGGCCAGCGTCTCTACCGGTCTTTTCCATCCAGAGTTCCAGCGGGGATTTGTACGGGTTCAGGCCCACCGCTGCCCCGGCATCGGAGCTGCCGATACCGCCCTTGCGAACTGTCAGCCAGTCGTCCCGGCTGAGTTCATTGGTTTTCACCAGCTTCAATGCGGGCCTGACCTTGGCTGGGATTTCCGCTTTTGCGACGTTGCTCATGGCAACTCCTTTCATTTGGTTAGATTCGCTCGCCCAATAACAAGACCCCAGTCCATCCGAAGATGGGCCGGGGTTTATGCTGGCGTTGGCCTGATTGATGGTTTCCAGGGAATAGCCTTTTCAGGCCGCGAGTTGCAGTGCGTAGTCAAGCGCCCGTTGCTTGAGATTGGCCCCCTGACCGAACCAGGCGCTGTCGAGCCGATACTCCTGGCTGCGGGCGCGTTTCTCGTGGTCCACAAACTCGGTGACCGCGCTGAGCAATCCCCAAGCCGTGCCGCTGGCGGCAGACAGTTCTGCGCCCCTGCCGTGCCCGTCGTAGAGTGCCTGGACCTTTTTCAAGGCACGCTCATTCGTCAGGCCCAGCGCCGGATCGACATGCCCGTCGGTCTGGCACAGGACCTTGAGGAAGTAGTTCATGGACTCATGGGTTTTGACTTTGCGCTCGGACAGGGTTTTCATGCTGTACATGAAGCTGTCCCATTGCGAGACAGCAATGCCCAGCTGCTTCTTCACCGCTTGGGCGTCGAAGCTGGTGCTGTGCGGCACCTTGATGGCGCTGCTGGCGCCGTTCAGTGCGATGGCCAAGGTGTTATTGCAGACCACCCGGATGGTCGTCGGGGTCGCCGTGGTGGCAAGTGTTCCGTCGCAGGAGGTGGCCAGCAGGATGTAGCCCTTGACCACGTCATTGCCTTTGAGCACCGTTTCCTTGCCGGTGCGTGCCAAGGCCCAGAATTTCTTGCCTGCTTTGAGTACGCCAGCCGTTTCCAGCTCCATGCCGGAAACTTCCGTAAGGTCCCGGTAGAACTCCAGGACGGCCTTGGGCTGGACCACTTGGTAGCGGCCACTGACCACGGAAAGGGGGGCCTTGGTGTCGCTGCGGTACAGCACCTGCTGTTCGTCAAACGACATGATGGAGCCGAGCGAGCCAGCCTGTTCTGTCATATAGCGGACGGGGGTGGCGCAGATGTCCCAGTTCATGCCGGCTTTTTCTGCCCAGACTTCAATGGGTTGTTTGGCGGGAAGCTGGTTGCCCAGCTGGTGCCAGGGGGTTTCGCCGGTGTAAGCCATTTTTTCAAGAAGATGTGCCATGTGATGATTTCTTTCGTTTCGTATGGGCGTGACAGTGCCTCTGCGTCAAAAAAGCAGAAAGCGGGCTGAGCCCGGGTTGATGGAGATGAAGTAAGGGGGAAGAGATGCCGATGAGGTGATCGGCGGCTTGATCTGCTGGAGCAGACCG
The DNA here is from genome assembly GCA_040389085.1 of Pseudomonadota bacterium. Lineage (GTDB taxonomy): Bacteria > Pseudomonadota > Gammaproteobacteria > Burkholderiales > Burkholderiaceae_C > Polaromonas. The sequence continues at coordinate 156,814 of JAZKAP010000006.1, read as the reverse complement.
AATCAAGGGACTGAGGGGTCAGCCCTTATGGGCGTTTCTCGCTGAAGGTGTGTCCGCAATCACTGCAGCAGCAGTTTTCCAGAATATTGCGGTCAACCACTTCGCCAAGGGCCGCGCCAACTTCACAGCCGAACGCTGCGCCGAAGAGAGCGCCCAGGGCCGCCCCCGCAATCGTGCCGAACACGGAGCCCGCTGGCCCCGCCAGAGCACCAACCGCCATTCCCAGGCTCGCACCTCGGAGTGCTCCGGCTGCACCACTGGCTGCGCCGGCAAGCGCGCCAATGGTGCCGCCTGCTCTTTTGGCAGTGTTTTTGGTCTTGACGCGTGGCGACTGGCATTGAGGACATTGAATTAACGTCACATTGATTTTCTTTCAGATGGTTAAAAAGTTCGTCAGCTAGGCTGGGTTACGGGTGTGGTCAGCCCGCTTGTGCGTCCCTCCGTACTTTGTCGATGTAGCGGGTCATGCCAAGAACTGACAGAGCACCGGCTACAAACACGATGGCAAAAGCGGCGAGAAATTCCAGGGGGGAGTTGTTGAAAACCATGGTTGCTCCTGTGTTGGTGGATGGCTTCGGGCCGGCCGGAATAGGCACGTCCTTTCTGTCGGCTGGGTTGGTAGGTGTTGTTCAGTAGTTGCCGAGACGGCATAAAGCCCGGCTTGACCCGGGCTGGTCAGGCCGGACCTAAGAGTGGCCTGCTTAATGCCTCCAGGTTGGCGCCACTTCGCCCGATGACTTTGACAGCTACATGCCCATGGGGAACTGAGCAGCGGCATAGGACGCGCCTAACCAGCGAGCACATGTTGGTTATATGTGCCTGAAAATATCTGGATTCCGTCTCTGGTGAGTCGGACTCTTGCAGGGCCTTGTAGGAAGAAGACCATGCGCCGATTGCGACTGAGGGCAGGACCGTAATAGGGCGCAGCAGATGGAGCTGCCCTCTATCTACACGACAGACTGGAGCGCCAGCACACCTCTCGGCAAGTGCTCAGAATCCCCGACGCTGCCATGCTGCAGAGGCGCTTTACCGAGCCTGCGGCGCGGGGAGCTGGCTGGTGGAACAGTTATCCAGGGCAGCTCAAGTGTGAAGCGGACGTTGACCGATCTGGCTGGAGAGTTTGATGCATGGATGATTTCGCACGCGAAATGCGCACTGCTCCCTGGTGCGTTTTACTCAAACGTCTCAGTCTGGGATGGGTGGCACACCATTGCGCCACTCCTCATTGGCCACTTCAATCGGATCGCGGGCGCCGTGAGTGTTTTGCGCCAGGATCGCCCAGTCGGCAACCTGCAATACGTCGGCCTCACCACCAGCCAATTCTAGGATTTGGTGAATAAATACGCGCCGCCAGACTTCGCGGGGCTCTTCTTTGATCTGTTGCATATTTGCTTTGAGTTGTTAGATCAGCGATTGAGTCTCGGTCTTTGCCGATTTTGGGACCGCCTCAAGACGGTCAGCTGGGTATTGACGCATAAAGTCCATGCTTTGGGCCGGCTCCGCCTGTAGCCAATCGTCATAGGCGCCCACCGGAAGGATGACCACCATGCGTTTTTCGTCGCCTGGCTTGTGGAAGTTTTTCATCAACGCGTGGTCATCGGCGTTGACCGTCAGCATGGTGAAGCTGTTTACGGCGCCGGATGGCGACTTCCATGATGACCACAGACCTGCGATGCCCATGGGCGCACCATCGGCCCTGGCGATGCGAGTTGAAATGGGCTTGCCACTTCGCCAGTCTGGCTCATAGATGGCGTCAGCCGGGATGATGCAGTGTTTGCCCCAACGCCAAGCATCCCGAAAGCTGGGCTTCTCTGCCACGGTCTCACTGCGGGCGTTGTAAGTGTTTCTGGCCAGCTTTTCATCCTTGGCCCAATGAGGCAGCAGTCCAAATACGCTGTTGCCGATGGCTTCCCGTTCTGGCACAGCCTCATCTCCGGTGCCTGCTTCCTTCGGCCGCCATATGAACACTCCCCGGTAACCAGGCCACATATCCAGCTTTCCCTGCTCCTGGGGCGGCTCGACATTGAAGGCTTTCCGGTAATTTTCGGCGTCTCGTAGCGCTTGGAAGTTGCTGCACATGGTCAAACTTTAACCTTCGACCTATACTGGATGCATGAACAGTGTCATTCCACCTACAGCGACAGCCTTTGCCGCCGGCCCCCGCCTCCCGGTGGCGTGGGTCGAGGGTACTGTGCCAGCGGGTTTTCCGTCTCCTGCGACTGATTTTGCCGTCAAGCGCCACGACTTAAACGAATTGCTGATCACCCACCCTGCGGCCACGTTCATGTGGCAAGCCCGCGGGCTGTCCATGATCGACCTGGGAATTTCCGATGGGGACATCCTGGTGGTCAATCGAGCGTTGAACCCGAAGCATGGGGACATTGTGGTGGCCGAAATCGACGGAGACTTCACCGTCAAGCAGTTTTGGCGCCGCAGCGGGGTTGTGCAGCTGCGCGCCGGCAATGCGACCTTTCCGCCCATCCTGTTCAGGGACGGCCAGACCATGACGATCTGCGGTGTGGTTACCGCGACCATCAAGCGCTTCAAGTGATGCCATGTTTGCGCTGGTGGACGGGAACAATTTTTACGTAAGCTGCGAGCGCGCCTTCCGCCCGGCACTGAAGAACCGCCCGGTGGTGGTCCTGAGCAACAACGACGGCTGCGCCATCGCCCGAAGCAATGAAGCCAAGGCGTTGGGCATACGCATGGGTGCTCCCTGGTTTGAATGCCAGCAGTTGGCCGAGGAGCACGGCGTGGTGGCTTTGTCGGCCAACTTTGTGCTGTACGGGGACATGAGTGACCGGATGATGTCGGTTGCGGCCGGGCTGGGTCCGGGGCAGGAGATTTACAGCATCGATGAATCGTTCATTGACATGGCCGGTGTGCCCGGCGACCTGACAGAGCGCGCCCGTCGAGTGCGCGAACGGGTGCTGCAGTGGACCGGCATTCCCACCGGTATCGGTATCGCTGCGACGAAGACTCTCGCAAAATTGGCCAACCACGTCGCGAAAAGCGCTGACCGCAAGCCGGGCAGTTACCCGGCCGAGCTGGCCCGGGTGTGCAATCTGGATAGTCTGCCGGGGGCCGATTTGGACGCCGTGCTGCAGGCCACGGCCGTGGGCGAGGTCTGGGGTGTTGGCCGCCGCATCGCCGAGCAATTGAATGAGGGGGGCGTGCGTACCGTTTTGGACCTGGTGCGACTCGATCCTGGCACTGTCCGCCGACGCTGGAGCGTGGTGCTGGAGCGCACGGTGCGCGAGTTACAGGGCCAACAGTGCATCACCCTGGAAGACCAACCCGCACCCAAAAAGGAAATTGCCTTTACCCGCAGCTTCGGCGGTGCTGTCACGGAGCTGGCTGACCTGGTGGCAGCCGTCACCCGCTTTGCCAGCGGCGCAGCCGTCAAACTACGCGCGCAGGGCAGCAAGGCCGGGCAGCTGCAGGTATTTGCGCACACCAGCCCGTTCAGGCCGGGGCCAAAGTACAGCCGCAGCCTCATCATGCCCCTGAGGCGGCCAACAAACGACAGTATGGTTCTGGTGAACGCGGCAGTACGCGGGATTGAGGCGATCTACCGGCCCGGCTTCAACTTCGCCAAAGCCGGTGTGATGCTGCTTGACCTGCAGGACGGTGATATTGAGCAGGGGGAACTTGATCTGGAGCCCGAACCGCAGGCGCGCGGCCAGCTGATGGGTGCCCTGGACAAACTCAATGACCGGTACGGCCGAGGCACAGTGGCGCTGGCCAGCGCTGGAGTCAGAGGACCACAGCGGGATTTCGAGATGAAGCAGAACCTGCTAACGCCCCAGTACACGACCTGTTGGGAGGACCTGCCGGTTGCGAAAGCTTGAAAGCTTGCAGGCAATAAATTCCGAAAAATGGAACATCTGACGGGCCCAGTTTTGGAAAAATTTGGTCGTTCGCATCATTCGCTGCGGGCTAACCCAAAAGGAGCTACCCATGAAATCATCACCAAAGGCCGGCCCAAAGTCGGCCCCCAAAGTCGTCACGACGCCAACGGTCGCGTCCAAGGTGCAAAGTGCCAGTGCCAAGACAAGTGGCGGCACTCCCGCCCCGTGGGTCGGGCGGCTGCAAAGCGCCGCAAACATTCGGTTCGGCAAGCCAGGCAACAAGTGAAGGAGATCGAGATGCGGAGCCCGCAACCTGTTGATCGTCGTGACTTGCAGCTAAATCCAAACAACGACGCCTACTGGAAGTCACGTGGTTTGAACGAACGGCCATCCGATTGGCAATCACGTCCTGCGCATAAATCAGAAGCGCCGCCGCCACCCGCAAGACCTAGGCGATCAAGATAGTGCAGGCATCCAGGGGATTGCCCCAAACGGCAGCCCCTCTTTGCGACTCTCCAGCTGCGCCCGATGAATACGCCACCATCGAAGGTAAATTTCCGGATCAGGGATGATTAGCGTCAGACTTCCACGCTCTCGGCTTCCTTTTACGTAGAGATGCGTCAGAACCGCTGATGCGAATGCTAAAGGGCCAGGCATCGCCATCCGCTGCTTGACAGGTAAATACTCGTACATCGCATCCCAGATGCCTTCATAGTCCGCCAGGGTAAAGCGGCGTCCCATCCTCCATTTGGTGATAGAAACGGCATCGGTATTCATCCACGCAGCCATGTCCGTCACCGAAGGGATATCTGACGGCCACTTCCGCTCGCGCTTAATGCATCGCAGACACGCTGACAGTTCGATCAGGCGCCTGACAGGCAGGTGAAACAAATCCCGTGATGCCGCATATTTTCCGTTTTCGTCCGGTATGGCAGTGGGGTCAAGACGAGGCATCAAAGACTGAAAAATGGGTGTTGCGTTGAATGCCTCCAAGTACCCTGAGCAAAACTCTAGATCAAGGGTAGCCAAAAGCTGCATCACTACGTTGATACTCACCACGGCCATCGGTCGCTCCAAGGCTTTCCACTCTGTCGTATTGCCAACCTCCTGCCGCAATTCGTCGGCTGATGGTGCCCCTGCTTCCGGCTCTACAAAATGCTCCAATTCGAGCAACGGTGAGTTCAGCAGCACCGTCACAAACTGCTGCAGCTGGTCAGCTTCGCGCAAAGTTCCTAAACGAAGGGAAAGCTCATCAATTTGAACGGCCAACGCTTGTGTTTGAGGGTACAAGTAGTAGTTTTGAGCCGAGATTGAGTAAACAAATGAACTCAGTAGCCCGCGGGTGCCAGATAGTCCGTCGAGAAATTTCTTCGCGTCTGCCTCAGACCAGCCACGCTTTGGCAATATCGCATCATAGTGAGTAAGCCCTGCTTTTTTCAACCTCTCAATCTGAGCTGGCCTTGGCCGACTTTTGCCCCCCAACCAATTCCTGATCGTTCGTTCCGAGACCGACGAGCCACTCAAATCTCCTACCAATGAGGGGAGCTTTTTTCCGTGTAATCCCTCGATGACCGGCAGAAACAGGGCATCAAACATGACAATAGTCTTGAAGCGCAGGGTTAAACTCCCCGGGAAAAATTAGGCGTTCAAAACTCAGCAAATCGCGCGGCATTCAATCCTCATACTTTTTTGGCGAGGGCCACCTTGACACCTATCGAAACATGGATAGTGAGTACGTTACTACACGCGAACTTCAAGTTCAGACTACCCACGATAGTCAATTATTCGGCGAATCCGCCTTCCGGAGCAAGATTGGCCTGTGCGACTTCGGGCTGGCGGGAAATTAGGGCATGCAACAGCTTTGCCCCGGCCTCTATACGATCTTCCTGGTCGTAGATCACCCCGTCGATGACCACCTGCGGAACCCGCAGCATATGGTCGGAACCCACCCCATGGCTCTGAACCGCCTCCGTGAAGGCGGTCAGCTCAGCGACTTGGGTCGGCGGCTGCAATTGAAAGCCTTCATCTCGGCAACTCATCACGTTCTCGTCAGTGCTAGCAAGCTTAATCCAGCGGTCCTTTGATCGGTAGCCATCCCAGCCATAGTGCTTTAGCTCTGCCACATCCTGGCCGACCTTCGCTTTGCATTTTTTGACTACGCCAAGAAGGTAGGGATCGCGGTAGTAGCTGTTCAACTGCCATCTTTCCATCATTGATAGATCGAAGCCCTTGACGCCGCTGGAAGATATATAGAGACCGCTATAGCCAGCGCGCATGTCATCGTATTTCACCAAGTAGTAACGCCAGTCGAATTTCTTCTCCTTTTCCCGCCCAGCCAGATAGCCATCCACGATGGCCCGCAACCGCGCAGGGATCGAGGGGCCGGTGGTTGTTGCAAGGACGTCCAGCATCGTCAGTAGCACCTCGCTTGTTTGGGCGAAATCGACGCTTCCGGGGTTGCTCAGCAACTCACGCCAGACCGATTGCAGTTCCGGGCTGCCAAACTGGTACCGCCCCTCGCTAGCCTGCCGAGAGTAATCACCGCACGCCAGTAACGCGGCACCGATCTCCAGGAATGGCGGCGTACCGTCTTCCGGGAACACCTCGTGGAACAGCGCGGCTCGCCGGGCGAAGGTGGTAGCGTCCGTGCTCAGGTCAAAGACTGCGAGGCAACCACGGAGAAGGTCATGGTCTTCGAGGCGATGAAGGATTTCCCGCAGCCCGGGCTGGTCATGATGCCGAGCGAGGAAATCCGCCTTACAGATCTCCTGCTCGATCTGTCGTTTGTTGTAAGTCTGGATCTTGGCCAAATCGCCGGTGCGGATAACTTCGCTAGTCTCGTCTAGCAAGGCAACGAAATTATCCAAACGAATCTCGTTGTCGGACGCGAAGATCAAGTTGCGCACGGTTCGAACGCGCTGGGCAAAATCCGCAGGATTCGGATCTACCAAGATGAATTCGATGACAGCGAAGAGCAAGAGGGTACGGGGCAGGCTAAAGGGACGTTTTTTCCCCGTCATGATTCCATATTTCTCGCAACAGGCACTGAAAAGATCCACCTGCTTATCGAATATCGCGACGGCGCCAAGACGATAGCCCTTTTCCGTAAAGATCGTGCAAAACCAGTTGGTGATCCCGCCGGCGTCCTTCAAGGGACCGAAAGTGGCAAATAGGCGGTCGAACGCGTTGAATAAGTAACGCTGGGCGGCCAGAGATGCCGTCCCATTTTTCTTGCCGTAAACGCCTTCCGCCCACTCGTTGATATCCATGTCGAAGAGGCCGAGCTCGTTCACGAGTCCCTGCCGATGGATGACGATATCGGTGAGGAAGTGGAACAAGCGCAGGAACTTGTCGTCGATGGTGTCGTCGTCACCGCGCAATGGCCACAGCAGATCCGACCAATCCTGATCGACCTTGCGGATGAATTCTTGGTAAGGGCTCTCCCTATCAGCAAATTGTTCGTGGTGCGCCTCGGACACATCCCGCAGGGTCTGCTCGAACTCCGCCTTGAAGTGCTCAAACTCAGTGAGGGGCTTACCCCGGGAATTCATCTTGATGTAGATCTTGTCAGGACTACCCATACCCGTGAGGGGCAGGCACTTAAAGGTGATAGCAGGGGAATCCTCGGACACCAGTTTCTGCCATGCGGCTTGACAGATGGCATCATCCGCCCCGCAAAAAAGCCCGTGAATGTCGTCCAACACGACCAGCATGGACTGGATGGTGGGGTCATGCCTCCAAGCGCCAGCATACCAAGGCTGGTCGCGTAACCAGTCTGCCAGGGAGGTGGCGAGGTGAAATTTCGGCCGCTGAGCAACCAGGTTTTCGCAGAAATCCCTTGCGCTGTAACGGGTCTTGTAAGTGAACTTCCCCAGGAAGTCGCAGTCGGCTCCGGCGATTCCGCTCCGGGCCGCCAAGTACCAGTGAAGGAGGAACAGGGTGGTTAAACGTTGCTGTCCGTCGAGAGGGATCAACCTGCCATTTTCGACATCCCCATAAATAAAATCTAGGCCAACCGCCTCGCCTCCCACTAGAGCCTCGTACAACACCTTGAGGAAGGCCTTGCGGATGCGGGGTACTCCCCCACTCTCACGGCCCTGGGCATAATCGCGCTGGATGATGGGAATTTCGATGCGCTCGACCTCTCCTTGACGGAAGAGGTTCCTGAATGACGTGCTCATGACTTGACCCCCGCTGCCGGCTTGAGGTACCTCCCGATGCCCCGGTCAATCGACATTATTTCGTCCAAATAGGACGCCTGATCCTCCCGGTTCCAGAGGTGTATTTGATGGCTACCTGCCTCGGTGTAGTACTTGAAGAACACTCGCCGGGTACAGATGGGAATGAACTTCCCAGCCCTGTCCAGATCGATGATCCGTAGACGCTTCGCCTGGAAAGCGGCGTTGTTCAGGGCGCTGTTCACGCTACTTGAAAGTAGCGCCAAGTTGGCAAGGGAATGCAGGTCATCACTGGTCCCGGCAGAGTGCAGGAAATACTCCATCACACGGCGGGAAAGGACCTTGAACCTCGGCCCCTCGACCTTGCCCGCTACCTCTTTGTCGATCTCATCAATCAGGACTTGCTTGCCTGACTCCTCGGCCTGATTGTCGAGACCCAAGGCGGCGAGGGCGCGGCGACTGTCCCGCAGCCAAGATTTCCATTGCGCCTCTGTGTTTAACTGCACGGCGTGTTGCGCATGAATGTGCTCCAAGGACCAGTTCTCCGCCTTGTGGGAGTGGATGGGATAGCGTTCTAATGAGTGATTTAGGCGCCTCACAGATTCCATATTGAAGAGGAGGAGCAAACGTTCGCACTTCTCGTTTTCTTTTTCGTAGGACAGCATCCGAGCGGCAGCCTCGTCCAAATTGAGGGATGCCGTGATCCTGTGGTCAAGGAAGGCCCGAAACCCCGACTTGGTGAGTTTTCTCTCCGAGGCATCCACCAGTTCCTCAAGGCCAGCACCAATGGCCACCAGGTAGCCCACCTGGTGGTAAAGATCATGGTCCTCGAACCATTCCCGAAGGAGGTGGTAGCGCGTCAACACCGGAGCCCAGACCTTGTCTTGGCGCTCCAGGGGCTTTTTGAAGTGAAGAAAGGTATAGAAGCGCTCCTTCTCGCCCTCCGGCTTCCGCGCCAGCTGATCGAAGAGAAATTCGATCCGCGTGGGATAGACCGAGCCCCGTTTATTGGTCAGGAAGGCCCAAAACTTTTCGTCCTGCAATTCCCGCTCAATCATGTCCCACTGGGTCGCGATTTCGATTTGCCGATGCTCATCTTCCATCCCGTCAAATCCCCGCCGTGTCAGCAGCAGGGCCTTCACCAGTTCGGCGTTTGTGAGGGCGATGCGCCCGACGTTCAGGCGGGTGAACAAGGTAGTCGAATCCACATCGCCGGCGTCATACCAGATAACGTAGATCTGATTCAGAAGGTAGCCATAGACTTCGAAGGCTACGAACGGTAGCGCGGCACCAGAGCGTTGGGCGACGGTCTCGAACCAGATACTGATGCCCTGGTAGGCGCGATACATGTGGAAGAAATCGATGTTGTCATTTTTTTGAGCAGGGTCCAGGCTTCGCAGATAGTCGGTACTGAGGGGCCGGGTCTCGTAGGACAGGGAAAAGGGCGGCTCGATATCCACGCCTATTTTCTGCTTCAGGTAGTGATAGATCAGGTACAGGGTTGTCAGCCGCTGCTGCCCGTCAATCAATTCAAAATGGCTCTTGGCGTGTTGCCATTTGACGACGATGGGCTGCAGACAATAGTTCTCGTCCCTGCCCCGTTTTCCGTCGTCGTAGATATCGTCAAGCAGAGCGTTGACCTCATGCGCTCCCCAGCGATATCCCCGCTGGTAGGCTGGAACGAAGAAGTGACCGGTAATCTTTCCCACATTCCTCAATTCAGGATTTTTACTATTCTCAAGGGTAGTCATGAAAATGTTGTCGTTGTTATTCTGGTTGCTTGATTGAGACTCGCCCTAACCCGCAGCTTTTATCAAACGGCCTTAGGATGTGGCGATAGGTGTCTCGCTTCGGCTTGCATTCAGCAATTGATATCAATGTACCGCAGGTGTCTCGGCATAGCGACTCAGACTTCGGTGCTGCAGTTCAAAACGCGCCAATCGGTCTGCGTAAGGTTCCAACAGTCCCTGCCCTGCCACGTCCTCCATACCAAGCCAGTCGCAGAATTGCTGACTGGATACCTGGCCGGATTCAATCAGTTTCTGCGTAATTTTCAGGAATACGGCGCTGTACTCTTTCAATAGCTCGGCGGAACGAGCATATTGCTCCACAAGAATGGTTTCAATGGCGGCGTTTGTAGGCGCAATGTCCGTATTAAGATTTTCGTCACTTCCTTGGGCCACGTCAGTCACACTCTGCCGCTTGTCAAAGCCGTATTGACGCACAAACCTCGCAGCATATGTTGTTGCCTTGGCGTAGTCGCCTTTGGCGCCCGTGGTACAGGCGTCCTCACCGAACACCATGGCCTCGGCAGCGCGGCCACCCAAAGCGACGCAGATTCTGTCCAGGCAGTTCTGCCGCGACGTCACTCGCATTTTGACGAAACTTGCGTAGCCGCCATCAAAAGAGGCTACATTGATTTTCAGCTCCTGTGGCGGCTGACGAAACAATAGGCCGTAAAGCAGACCATGACCTGCTTCATGCACAGCCAGCAGGGCCCGAAAATCCGGGTCGGTGCGCTGCTTCAATTGGTTGAGCTCAAACCTGACGGGGTAAGAAGTGCTTTGATTCCGAAACCTCACCAGCAGGTGTTTCCTGGTCGCGTCCAATGTCACCAACGGTTGATCTTGTACCGTCGCCCCTTGCTCGATGGCCCACAAGGTGGCACTCACCAACGGTGCGCTCAGAATAGCGTGGATAGAAGAAAATAGCGGTCGGGTTCCTTGTGATGGGAAGACGGCGTTGTTGTAGATCTCAGACCGCACCTGCGGATCAATTTCAAACTGCAATTGAGATGTACGTTTAATATCCCGCAAGTAGATTTTGCAGGTGTGATCAATTAACTTTTGGTAGGTCGCCCGACTGAAGCTCGGGTAGATAACATGCTCATTTCCAAGGCGCGCGATTTGCTCAGGCTTGAATCGTTCATTCAGCGCCTTTTTAACGTCAATAATTGACAGCTTCTTGGTAAGGGCATGAAAAATGTCGGCGTCTGTATCGCAGTCTTGCACACTTTTGGCAACGCCTTCATACATCTCATCCAGATTGCCTGAGACGAAAATTAACAGCTTGCTGTAATCGGTCTCCCAGGCTGATGTTCTCTCACGAAACTCATGAAGTCTGGCTTGAACGTGATGGGCCTTCCAACCCATGATCTCTATCAGCGACTCATTGAGTTTCAGGCATCGCTTAAGCTGCTGGGCCTCATAGGGCTTCAGTTTGAAGATGCGTGGTGCACTGCCATTTTTGCCGTCATCAGGTTTCTCCTGCTCCTGGTCGTAATGTGAATCGGCCAAGGAGTATTCGATGTCGCTCATGAATGACAGGGCTGGAGGCAGGCGACCATCGGACAACAAGGTCCACACATCCTGATAGCGCTCAACTTGGACGTCTTCTCCTTTTGAGCTCAGTGTCCGAAACCGCTGAAATTCATCCAGCACAAGGATTCCAGGAGCCCCCTCCTTGATTCCAGAGTCCGACAACATCCCGGAAATGCTGCTGGCCCGGTACCCGGACCCGTTGCTAAATCCATCCATTTGGACCTCAACAAATCGGTCATAGAACCCCAATTTTTGAGCAATGGATCGGGTCAGTTGTGTCTTGCCAGTTCCAGTAAGCCCCCATAAACAAATGATGACCGGTCGGTTGATGAGGCCGGGAAGCACATACCAGGCGCGCATCGATTCAATGACGCGGTCAATAACCTCGTCAATCCCAAAAAGTTCCGTTTTTAAGTCGGAGCTAAGTCGAGATAGCTCGGCGCTGCGCTCGGTGATATGGGCCTGTAAAGAACCTACTCGTTGGTGACGATCCGCAGAAGGTGCGTGGCTAGTATTGATTTGGCTGGACATCTGAACCTCATTGCTATTTAGAGATTCAATTTTGCGGACTGATGCGTCAACTTGTGTCGCATCTGATTTCAGCATTTAAACGTCAGCAACTTTAAAGTCTCTTGGAGCGCCTGCGACGCGTCGATATGTGGCACTTTTAGACCTCCATCCAACGTCAGGAAGATCAACCAGGAATCTTCGTTCTAGCCGCCCCCGACCACGTCGCTAGATGGCATGCAAGGCGTTACGCATGGACGTGGCTCCTCCGGTAGCAGAGATATTGAATTACGTCATTTAGTAAAGCCTCAGCACCAGCTTCCCCGCCACAGCCAGAATGGGCAAATCTTCCATGTCGTAAGTATTTGACGAACTTGCCCCATTCTTCGGCTTTATTTTTCTTCCATCAACCACCCATGTGTTACTCGAAGCAGCACCGCTTTTCGGCTTGAGTTCCTTGCCATCCCAAAGCCAGGTGTTTGACGACGATGCGCCATTTTTTGGCTTTATTTCCTTGCCATCAAATACCCACGTATTTGCCGAAGATGCGCCGCTCTTAGGCTTCAGCTCTCGTCCGTCGCATACAAAATCCCTTGGAAATTCAATTTTTAAGCTCATATATCGTCCCAAATTTTAAAAGCCATGAACACCTGCTATCACTTGCCATCTAGTTGTGTAATTTTCTTTTTTGACACCGCTTCGCCGAACCCCCGCAACCACCATTCAAGTATTGACGAATCAACGACTGTCGCTGAAATATCATAGGCGTCGTCCAATTCCACCACTTGCTGGTCGGCGGAAAGTGGACACTCCACGATGTGTAGCCCCGCTCCCTTCTCGATCCGGAAACTCAGGCGAATTTTGGTTCCATCACCGTAGCCAAAACGTCCGTTGTCGTCGAATTGCTTGAGGTCGAACGTTTTGGGTCTCTCAAAGGTCAGCGTTGTGGCGCTGGCTGAAATCATGCGATGCAAGGCCAGACTTCGTTCGTTGTCATACCCTTCAAACCGGCAGACGAGATACATACACGGGCCTTGCTGTGCCAAACCAAGCGGCATTACCCTTGCCCTTGTTCTCTTCCCAGCGGCGCTTTTGTAGTCCACATCCAGCCATTGGTTGCCATACAGGGCATTGCTAACCTGCTCGAATACGGTGGGACCAACCTTGGGTGGCAACAGGGGTTGGGTGGTACTGACCACCCGGACTTTGTCCAGCCATTCGCGTTCGGGTTGACTTTTCCCCTTCTCGTCCAGTTGCCCACGAGCCTGCCTGAAAAAGCCTTGCATTGACTTCATCAACTTGGCTGGCAGCAAGTTATGCAGCTGCTGCTCGGCCAATGTGAGCAGCAATGATTCCTGAGCGCTCAATCCGGGCAAAGAAAGCCCTTTGGCGTTCTCCTTCCAGCAGTAACGGTAGGGCTTGCTGCTGTCATCACGTTCGATGTCGTAGAACTCGGACAGTGTTTCCAGCTGCCGCTGGATGGTGCGCATTTCCCGCTCATAGCCCGCTTCCATCAACTGCTGGTGCAGCTCTGGCGCCGTGATCGTCCGACCTTTGGGAATGCGCCGCAAGAGCTCGTGCGAAAGCTGTAGTGTTTCCAGGGAGTCAGGACGTTTTGCCATGGGTCAGAGCTTCAGGTCTGCGCGCCCTGTAAACACCTGCCAGAGGCGGACCATGGCATAGGTATCGAGCTTGCAGTAGGCCAGCAGTTGTTGTTCGATCTGGTTTTTACGTTCAGTTTTAGTGTCTGGATGAATGGCCTCCAGGAAAGCCTCCATCGCCATGCCGCCATCCTGCACACCGTCAAGGGCATCGTAGCGTAGCTCCGGCACCACTGCAGGCAGCACCTTCTTGATGCTCCAGCTGCCTTGCTGGCTGGGGTGGTAGTAGCGCTCACGTGCGATAGGCAGCAAATCGACCACCCGGGCATTGATGGCCAGCAGGTCTGTGCCCAAGTGCGGGTAACGGATTGCCAGCTCGCTCATGCGCGCCGTTTCAAACCCGGCGTTGTACACGTAAACAGGCCCACTCTGACCACAAACGGCGATCAGCGCACGGGCAAAGGGCTCGGACGGGTCATTACCCGAAATATCAAGAAATTCCGCGTGGGCAAGTAGTCCCGATGGTGACAGGGTATGCAGGCTGAACTGGAAGGTGTTCTGTTGATATGGACGAGTCCCTTTCCAGATCGGCACGGCAAATTGGATTGTCTCGAAGTCCAAAAAATATGCCGGCAGACTATAGACGGCCAGATCGGCTGCAGCTCCCACCGAATCAAAGTACACGGTATTGGCCAGGGTGTGGGTTTTGACCCGCTGTTGCCTAGTGTTGAGCAGGTTGTCGGGCACGTCGCTGAGCTCCGTCATACCCTGCTCGGCCAGCTGCTTTGCTTTGGCTCCGATGTAGGGCAGCCAGTTGACCGGGTACTGCGCTTTCGGCATGTCTCGGGTGCAATAGTCATAAAAGCCACAGGCAAAAGGCTGGTCGCAGTGCGCACCGATTCCGACACACGGCTCGGACGGCATAACGCTCACACTTTGGGCCTGCGCTATCCAGGCCTTGACTTCATCGGTGCGGGAGAAAGCCTCGGCCGTAAGATCATTTTCCTTCAGCAGCCCGCGGTAGTCTTCATCACCCGGATAAGTCCACGCGCTATCAATGTGCGCCAGAGCGATGCTCTTCAGCGGGACCCCTGCAGATTGAGCCACGAAGGCCTGCACAGCAACGTCGTCTCGGTGGTAAGCCTTCACGCTGGTCGAGGACTTGACTTCTACCATGCGCCAAACCTGCTTACCATTCAACTGCTCAGGCAGCATGACGTCGGCGAAGGCCAACGCGCCACCGGCAGAGAAACCAGCTTCAAAGATCGGCTGCCCGCGGTTCAATAGTTCCGTGGTCCGTTCAAACGCACGGCTAAACCCCTCAGTTTGAACATCAATCAGCGCTCCTTGACCGACGGTATCGTAAATGCGCTGTGCAATGTCACCCACCTGAAAACCCACTTGAAAACTTGCCTGGGTCGCCGCGGAGTCCGCGCGTAGATCTGAACGGTGGATTTCCAGCCATAAGCGTTTGGGGCATTGGCGCAGGGCAAGAAGCTTGGATTTTGAAAAAGTATGCATGCGGTGCCCCTAATCCACGACCCAGCCGGGTTGCAGTAAGGCATCCACCGAATTAAACCAGCGCTGCTCACCATCATTCTGAAAGTGCAATTCCAAGCGGTCGTGGCACAGATCATCGACAGTTGCATAGGCGTAGCCGTGTGTTGGGTGCTTAAAGCGCAGGCGTCCATCCAAGGTCACCGGCGCTTGCTCAATTGCTTCGCGGGTTTGCTGTTGCAGGATTTCAGACCAGCTGGATGTTGCGTGGATTGTCATGATCGAGGTCTTGAATGATTAGTGTGATTGTCACGCCCACATACGTCATATTGCGTCGCATGCCTGTGCAAACTTTGCACATTGGCAACACGAATGAATGGCCCATGAATTTCATTGACCTCTAATAATCACCGAAGCAGTTTTCCGCACCCTGACAGATCCTCACCCAGCCCTTCCAAGCCGGCATTGGAATTGCGGACTGGATAAAACACTTGCATATCCGCTTGAAGTCATCTCAGTATGATTAAAACTTCAGCAACCATTCGAAAGTCCCGCCGTGTCAGCAAGTCCATGCTTCTTGTTCAAGAACTCCTTCGTGCAGAAGGAAGCCACCGCAGAGAATATTGCTGCCTTGCCGGATAAGGTCCGTGGAATTTACGTCTTGTATGTGAAAGACGAAAAATACATGAACGCTGTGTATGTAGGGATCACACGCGGCAAAGCCATCGGGGTCAAATCTCGCTTGAGAAGCCATCTGACGAAAAAGAAGGGGGGCTGGACTCATTTTTCCTTTTTTGAAGTCTGGGACAACATCCCCAAGGAGCAGGTGGAAGAGTTAGAAGGTCTGTTCTTAAACATTTTTGGCAAGGATCGAAACAGCCTTGGCCTCAATGTTGTTAAAGCCAACACCAAGCTAAATTCCATCGCTCGCAAGGGGAAGGCGGACTGGCTTGCAACCTCCCAAACGTCGAGCTAGCCCTGATTTGGAAGCTGAAATGCTTCATAGAAAGTGGTCAGATCCGATCGCTGAGATTACCCCTTGCCTCCGACTCGCGAAGTAGGTGGTCACCGCAGACGCAGGCTCTCGATCATCCTAAATACATGACCGCACCAATTCAGCAACCGACACTGTTCGCCGAGACCATGACAGCCCTGATGCAAGCCGTCGGCGAGGCTCTCGAACTAGCCCGCGAATATGAGCTGGCGCCGGTCAGTGATGGGGTACAGGTCTACATGCCTGAATGTGGGAAGGCCAGCTTCCAAACGGCGGGGCAGTTCAGCCGACCCACGGAATTCCTCCAGACACTTCTCGACCTGGTCCGAATCGTTTACGAGCCCTATCCCCCGGGCACGTTTATGCTGAATTCGAACTGGGATTTTGTGAGAGACGCACTACCCTCCACCCCTTTCCGGCTTGGCTACCTGTCGATGGTGAGCCTCCCCGCAGAAGACATAGCTGCATTCAGTGCGAGAGTCCTCACCGGGCGTATGAGCCAGTACGGATACTCGTGCGCCAATGCTATCGCAACCTACTTCATGGTCACGGTTGGCCCCGGCCGCAGCATTCTGCAGACCTGGGGGGAGGTTGCACGGCAATTCGGTGCTGGAATCAGCGTTGACGAGGCTCTGTCTTCCATCGCACTAACCGCCTCGGAGGACGATCACGTGAATATCTCAACAGGGAGTGTCGTTGCCGGTGTTTCGCTGGACGAGGGACTGGAAGACCGTATGCGCGTCTCCATGTGGATGATCCTAGCAGTCCAGAAATGAGAGCGGTGGTCTCGGGTTAGGGGACACCCGAGGCTCTACGGATAGACATTGAGGGCGGAGAAAGGCGTTGCGCCAATGAACGACGTTGTACCGTAACCACACAGCACATGCTCGGAACGCTTGTACTCTTCAGGTGGCCGGTGTCTGGCTAAAAGGTAGATGCCAGATAGCTTGCGAGTTGCCGACAATCCGGACACCTGCCGGACACGGAGGCGGAAAAAATAAAAGGACTTAGCGCCTTGCGACGCTAAGTCCTTGATTTTGTTGGTCGGTGTGAAAGGATTCGAACCTTCGACCCCTTGCACCCCATGCAAGTGCGCTACCAGGCTGCGCCACACACCGTCAAGCTTCAAATTATAACGTGCTTGTTCGGGCTGTTTCAGTAAGTGGCACTGAGCAGATCGCGAATTTCGAACAATTCGCGGCGAAGCAGCTGCAGCCTTTGCTGCGCCGCACTGCCATCGGGCAAGGGTGCCATGTCGGACGCACTGTCTTCAAAGTCCATCGAGTCGCCAAAGTCATCAAGAATCGAGTCGCCGGCTTCCACCACGTCGACGCCTTCGAGCATGACTTCGCCGTTGCGGCGCTTGTCACGTTCGGTCTGCACGATCTCCTGCAGCTTGTTGCGTGCGCCGCTGATGGTGAAACCCTGGTCGTACAGCAGATCACGTATGCGCCGGATCATCAGCACTTCGTGGTGCTGGTAGTAGCGGCGGTTACCGCGCCTTTTCATCGGGCGCAACTGCGTGAACTCTTGCTCCCAATAACGGAGCACATGAGGTTTGACGCCACATAAATCGCTGACTTCACCGATCGTGAAGTAACGTTTGGCGGGAATGGGGGGGAGAGTTTTCTCCAATTAAATCAATACGCTATGAGGTGAAGCTACAAATCTACTCTAACAGGAAACTTAGTGCAAATAGTTACAAACAACAAAATCGGATGTGTTGTTTAAGCCACAAGCGGTACTGCGACAGACCCAGCCCCAGAAGTGCTGGATAAAGCGTCCAGAGAGCATGTCTGCGCACCCGCAAGGTCAGGAGAAATCAGGGCCCTGGACCGCCACCTGTCTGAAAGCGCCCATGGCAGGGAAGGCGGGTGGCAGCCTGGATCGGAGGACGGCACTGGCGCCTGTGCCGGCGGCGCTACCGCCCTTCAACCGGGCCCGGTCTGGCCCTGGATCTGCTCTTTGAGTTTGTGGCTGGCGTGAAAAGTCACCACCCGGCGTGCCTGGATGGGGATGGATTCGCCGGTGCGCGGGTTGCGACCGGGGCGCGGCGCCTTGGTGCGGATCTGAAAATTGCCGAAGCCGGATATCTTCACATCGTTGCCATCGACCAGGCTGTCGGACACCAGGTCAAAAAATGCGTCAATCATGTCCTTGGACTCGCGCTTGTTCAGGCCGATCTGCTCGAACAGCAACTCCGCGAGATGGGCTTTGGTCAGCGCCGGGCTCTCAAGACTTTCAACGGAAAATTCCACGACGCGCTCCTGTTCACTATTATTGTGTTCCCCGGGCCTAGGCACGCAAACGCGCCTGCAGGCTGCTGCCGAGATTGTCGAGCACGGCCTTGATCGCCGCCTCGATCTGCTCGTCGGTCAGTGTAGCGTCGTCGCTGCCAAGCACCAAGCGCACGGCCAGGCTTTTCTCGCCGAGCTGCATCGCGGCATTGGCCTGTTGCGGCCGGTAGATATCGAACAGCGTAGCCGACCTGAGCAGGCCGCGCGTATCCGCGCCGTGGATGGCCGCCATCAACGCCGAATGCGTCGCCGCTTCGGCAACAATCACCGCGATGTCACGCTCTACCGGCTGGCGCTTGCTTACCGGCTGGAAGCCGGGCACAGGACGCTGCAGCACGGCATCGAGCGCCAGTTCGAAAACAATGGGCGCCTGCGCCAGTTCGTAGCCCTGACGCCACTGCGGATGCAACTCGCCGACAAAGCCGACCGCCACGCCGTCGATGACCACGCTGGCGCAACGGCCCGGATGCATGGCCGGGTGGGCTGCGGGTGCAAACACCGCCTGCAACGGCGCCAGCAGGGCCTGCACGTCACCCTTGACGTCGAAGAAGTCCACCCCCTTGTCGGACGTGCTCCATTGCAGGGTCTCGCGCGGTCCGTAGGCCAGGCCCGCCACCCGCATCGGCTGGTCAAAACCGGCAACGGTGGTGTCGGTGTTCTGGCTGCGCGCGTCGCGCAGGAAAACCCGTCCCAGCTCAAACACATTGACGCGACCGGCTTTGCGGTCAAGATTGAACTTGAGCACCTGCAGCAGCGAGCCGATCAGCGACGAGCGCATCACGCTCATCTGGCTGGCAATCGGGTTGAGCAGCTTGATGGGGTTGGGGTTGCCGGCAAGCTCATGCTCCCAGCGCTCTTCGACAAAGCTGAAGTTGATGGTTTCCTGGTAGCCCAGGGCCGCCAGTGCGCGGCGCACGGCAAAGGCACTGCGCCGCGCCTCCGGACGGATACGCGCGGTGATCGGTGCCAGCGGTGGCGTAGCCGGCAGCTGCTGGTAACCCACCATGCGCACCACCTCCTCGATCAGGTCCTCCTCGATCTGCAGGTCAAAGCGGTAGCTGGGCGGTGTCACCGTCAGCGTGCCCTCGCCTTCCGTCACGGGCAAGCCCAGACGCCTGAGCGCATCGGCGCATTGCGCCTGCGTCAAAGGCATGCCGATGACCTTGGCGGCCCGCGCCACACGCAGCGTCACCGGTTCGGCCTTCGGCAGATTGGCCTGTACATCGTCGATGGGGCCACAAACCGTGTCCGGTGTACCGCAGATGTCCAGGATGAGCTGCGTGATGCGTTCGATGTGTTCCACCGTCTGTCCGGGGTCCACGCCGCGTTCAAAACGGTGGCCGGCATCGGTCGAAAAGTTGTAGCGGCGCGAACGCCCGGCAATTGCTTTGGGCCACCAGAACGCGGCCTCTACATAAACATGTTTTGTCTCGTCGGACACGGCGGTTGCATCACCACCCATGATGCCGGCCAGCGACTCCACCTGGCTGTCGTCGGCAATCACGCCGACTTTGTCGTCCACCGTCACGGTGGTGCCGTTGAGCAGCTTGAGCGTCTCGCCGGCCTGGCCCCAGCGCACATCGAGTCCGCCATGGATCTTGTCCAGGTCGAAAATATGCGAAGGCCGGCCGAGCTCGAACATCACGTAGTTCGAGATATCCACCAGCGCCGTCACACTGCGCTGGCCGCAGCGCGCAAGGCGGTCCACCATCCACGGCGGGGTGACCGCTCTTGTGTTGACGTTGCGCACGATGCGGCCGGAAAAACGGCCGCACAGATCGGGGGCACTGATCCGGACCGGCAGCTTGTCCGCGTTGGCCACAGCGACCGCCGGAAAGGACGGGCTCATCAGGGGCACGCCGGTCAGCGCGGCCACTTCACGGGCAATACCGTACACGCTCAGGCAATGTGCGAGATTGGGCGTGAGCTTGAGGGTGAACAGGGTGTCATCGAGTTTGAGGTGCTCGCGGATGTCCTGGCCCACGGGCGCGTCCGACACCAGCTCGAGCAGTCCGCCATGGTCGTCGGACAGCTTGAGTTCCCGCGCCGAGCAGAGCATGCCCTGGCTCTCCACGCCGCGCAGCTTGCCAACCTTGATCAAAAACGGTTTGCCGTCGTCACCGGGCGGCAGCTCGGCACCCACCAGCGCACACGGCACCTTGATGCCGACACGGGCATTGGGGGCGCCGCAGACGATGTTGAGCAGGGAGCCCTGCCCCACATCGACCTGGCAGACACGCAGGCGGTCGGCGTCGGGATGCTGCACCGCTTCCCTGATTTCGCCGACGACTATTTTTGTGAAAGGCGGCGCGACCGGCTTGAGGTCCTCCACTTCCAGACCAGCCATGGTCAGGGTCTCGGCCAGCTGTTCGGTGCTCAGGGGCGGATTGCAGAATTCGCGCAACCAGGATTCGGGAAATTGCATTTTTTATAAAACCTGATGGGTTACTGGAATTGCGACAGAAAGCGCAGGTCACCGTCGAAGAACAGCCGCAAGTCGTTGACGCCGTAACGCAGCATGGTCAGCCGGTCCGGCCCCATGCCGAAAGCAAAACCGATGTAGTGCTCGGGGTCCAGCCCCATGTTGCGCACCACGTTCGGATGCACCTGGCCGGAACCGGCCACTTCCAGCCAGCGGCCCGCCAGCGGCCCGGTCTGGAACTGGATGTCGATCTCGGCGCTCGGCTCGGTGAAGGGGAAAAAGCTGGGGCGAAAACGCAGCACCAGGTCGTCACTCTCGAAGAAGGTGCGGCAGAAATCGGTGAAGACGAATTTCAGGTCCTTGAAGCTGACGTTCTGGCCTATCCACAATCCCTCGCACTGGTGGAACATCGGCGAGTGCGTGGCATCGCTGTCCACCCGGTAGGTGCGGCCCGGCGCGATCACGCGGATCTCGGGCATCACGCCGCCGGCGTCAATCAGCACGCGGTGTTTCTTGACATGCTGCACCGCGTAACGGATCTGCATCGGGCTGGTGTGCGTGCGCAGCAGGTTGGGCGCAGCGTCGGTGCCGCCTTCCACATAAAACGTGTCGTGCATGGAGCGCGCCGGATGGTCTTCGGGCGTGTTCAGCGCGGTGAAGTTGAACCAGTCGGTTTCAATCTCGGGGCCCTCGGCCACATCGAAGCCCATGGAGCCGAAAATCGCCTCGATGCGCTCGAGCGTGAGCGACACCGGGTGCAGGCCGCCGGCCGGCCGCTGACGGCCCGGCAACGAGACGTCCAGCGCCTCGGCCTTGAGCTGCACCTGCAGTTCAGCGTCCGCCAGCGCCTGGCGGCGCGCGGTCAGCGCGGCTTCGATGGCCTGCTTGGCCAGGTTGATGGCGGCGCCGCGTGATTTTTTCTCTTCCACGGGCAATGCGGCCAGACCCTTCATCAGCTCCGTGATGCGGCCGGACTTGCCGAGGAACTGCGCCTTGGCATTTTCCAGGTCGGCAGGCGTGACGGCCTGCGCAAAGCTGGTTTTGGCCGAATCCACCAGAACATCGAGTTCGTTCATATATTTCTTGTCATTAACAAACCAGCCCGGACGCCGCCTTCGCCTGCCACCCGGACAAAGAAAAAGGGCCAGAGCCTTTTCAAGCTCTGGCCCCCGTCTTTTGTGCGCAATCAGCTATCAATTCAATAGCTGGTTGCCCCTCAAAAATCAAGCAGCAAGCTTGGCCTTGACCTGCTCCACGATAGCGCCGAAAGCAGCGCTGTCGTGAATCGCCATGTCGGAAAGAACCTTGCGGTCGATTTCGATGCCGGCTTTTTTCAGGCCGTTGGCAAACTGGCTGTAGGTCATGCCGAATGAGCGGCTGGCAGCGTTGATACGCGCAATCCACAACTGGCGGAACACACGCTTTTTGTTACGGCGGTCACGGTAGGCGTATTGCCCGGCCTTCATCACCGCTTCTTTGGCGATGCGATAGACATTGCCGCGGCGGCCGCGGAAACCTTTTGCAAGGGCGAGAACTTTTTTGTGGCGGGCGCGAGCCGTTACACCACGTTTGACGCGAGGCATGTGAGTACTCCTTGTTCGTCGTTAATTAAATGCCCATGCCGGGCAGCATCTGTGCCATGTGACCCATATTGGTCTCATGGACAGCAACTGCACCACGCAGGTGGCGTTTGTTCTTGGTGGTCTTCTTGGTCAGGATGTGACGTTTGAAGGCTTGGCCGCGCTTGACGGTACCACCTGGACGAACGCGAAAACGTTTCTTCGCGCTGCTCTTGGTCTTCATTTTGGGCATGTAAATGCTCCTTTTCATTTGTGCTCGTGAGGCGCTGCGAACCTTCCGCAGACTTGATGGCCCCGAGCCACTTGTAGTGGCGAGTGTTTAATTCACCACTTGTCAGTGGCGAGTTTTGGACTCACCACTGGCTGGTGGCGGGCTTTGACACCTGCCACCTTTGCAAAGGCCGGATTTCCCTGCCTTCACCGGACATGCTTTCGCATCCCCGAAAAACCTGCCGGTGAAACCACCCGCAGGTTGAACTCCTTGTCGGCGACAGCCGCCCTCAGGCGCCTGTCGGTGCAGCCGGTGCCGCTTCTGCGGGCGCCGCTACGGGCTTGGCAGCCACCTTTTTCTTGCCCGGCGCGATCATCATGACCATCTGCCGGCCTTCGAGCTTGGGAAACTGCTCTACCAGAATCAAATCAGCCAACTCGTCGCGAATACGCGCCAGCAGGGCCAGACCCAGTTCCTGGTGCGTGATTTCGCGACCGCGAAAGCGCAGGGTAATCTTGCACTTGTCGCCCTCTTCCAAAAAGCGCTTGATATTGCGCAGTTTGATGTTGTAGTCACCATCGTCGGTGCCGGGCCGGAACTTGATTTCCTTGACCTCGATCACCTTCTGCTTGGATTTCGCGTCCGCGGCCTTCTTCTGCTCGGCGTACTTGAATTTGCCGTAGTCCATCAATCTGCACACCGGCGGTACCGCCGTGGGAGAGATCTCAACCAGATCCACGTCATATTCACCGGCGAGGCGCAAGGCTTCCATGATGCTGACAACACCCAGAGGTTCGTTGTCTGGCCCGGTCAGACGTACTTCGGGGGCCATGATTTCACGGTTCAAGCGATGCTTGCGTTCTTCGCGGTGGCGGCGGTCACGAAATTCAGTAGCGATGGTTCTAATCCTTTAACGTTTGCTATAAAAGCCATAGCAGCTTGCGCCCGCCCAGCAAGGGCGACAGGCCAAAATCATCAACAAATGTGTCAGAAATCAGGCTTTTTGGGTAATGTCAGAAGCAATTGTTTGAGCAAAAGCTTCGAGTGACATGACGCCAAGGTCTTTGTTACCCCGGGCGCGCACGGCAACCGCGCCGGCTTCCTTCTCCTTGTCACCTACGACAAGGATGTAAGGCAGCTTTTGCATGGAGTGCTCCCGTATTTTATACGTAATTTTCTCGTTGCGCAGGTCAAGATTGACCCTAAGCCCTTGATTTTGAAGCCTTTTAGCTATTTCACGACAGTAATCGGCCTGCGCATCGGTGATATTGAGCACCGAAACCTGCACCGGCGCCAGCCAGGTGGGCAGTGCGCCGGCATGTTCCTCGATCAGAATCCCGATGAATCGCTCCAGGCTACCGACGATGGCCCGGTGCAGCATCACCGGCCGGTGCCGCGCACCGTCCTCGCCCACGTATTCGGCATCCAGCCGCTCCGGCATCGAGAAATCAACCTGCATGGTGCCGCACTGCCACTGCCGGCCAATCGCATCTTTCAGCGTGTATTCGATCTTGGGGCCATAAAACGCCCCGTCGCCGGGCGCGATTTCGAACTCGCAGCCGGAGGCGCGCAGGCTTTCCATCAGCGCCTGTTCGGCCTTGTCCCAGCTTTCGTCGGAGCCAATGCGCGCTTCGGGCCGCGTGGCCACCTTGTAAATGATGTTCTTGAAGCCGAAGTCGGTGTAGACCTTCTGCAGCAAGGTCGTGTAGTCGACACACTCCTTGAGTATCTGCTCTTCGGTGCAGAAGATGTGGCCGTCGTCCTGCGTGAAGCCGCGCACCCGCATGATGCCGTGCAGGCCGCCAGAAGGCTCGTTACGGTGGCACTGACCGAACTCGCCGTAACGCAGCGGCAGATCACGGTAGCTCTTGATGCCCTGCTTGAAGATCAGGATGTGGCCCGGGCAGTTCATCGGCTTGAGCGCGTACTCGCGCTTTTCACTCTCGGTGGTGAACATGTTGTCGCGGTACTTGTCCCAGTGCCCGGTTTTTTCCCAGAGCGTCTTGTCGATGACCTGCGGGCCCTTGACCTCCTGGTAGCCGTTGTCCTGGTAGACCTTGCGCATGTACTGCTCGACGCCTTGCCACACCGTCCAGCCCTTGGGATGCCAGAACACCAGGCCAGGCGCATGGTCGTCGATGTGGAACAGGTCGAGCTCGCGGCCCAGCTTGCGGTGGTCGCGTTTTTCCGCTTCTTCCAGCATCAGCAGGTACTGCTGCAGCTCGTCCTTGGTCGCCCAGGCCGTGCCGTAGATGCGTTGCAGCATCTCGTTGTGGTGGTCACCGCGCCAGTAGGCGCCGGCCAGCTTCATGAGCTTGAAAAATTTCAGTTTACCGGTGCTCGGCACGTGCGGGCCGCGGCACAGGTCCTCGAACTTGCCCTCGCGGTAGAGCGACACGTCTTCGTTGGCCGGAATGCTCGCAATGATCTCGGCCTTGTAGTGCTCGCCCTGCTCCTTGAAATAAGCCACCGCCTCGTCGCGCGGCAGCACGCGGCGCGTCACCGGCTCGTCCTTGGCGGCCAGCTCGGTCATCTTTTTTTCGATGGCCGTCAGGTCTTCCGGCGTGAAAGGCCGCTTGTACGAGAAGTCATAGAAAAAGCCGTTCTCGATCACCGGGCCGATGGTGACCTGGGCATCGGGAAACAGCTCCTTGACCGCATAGGCCAGCAGGTGGGCGGTGGAGTGGCGAATCACCTCCAGGCCTTCCGGGTCCTTGGCAGTGATGATGGACAGCGGGCTGTCGGCAGAAATCAGGTAACTGGTGTCCACCACCTTGCCGTTGACCTTGCCGCCCAGCGCGGCCTTGGCCAGGCCGGCGCCAATGGAGGCAGCGACCTCGGCCACCGTCACCGGCTGGGGAAATTCACGGATCGAGGCGTCTGGCAGCGTAATTTTGATCATGGTGGGCAGGCTCTGAAAAACAAAAAAGCGCGGAAACTGCCGCGCTTGGTAAAGAATGGGGATGGAGGGTTGCTATCTATTGAGTAGCTATAAATCACCAGGGGATGCGGCTAGCGCCCGGGGTGACTCCAAACTGGAGGCGTGATCGTAGTTCGCGGTGTCATAACCCGCGCGATCCTTCCTGTTTCCAGTTTGATTGATTGCATATCACTATTTTACGGCAGCTTCGGACTCAGGCCCCACCCGGAACGCCCGAAGGGACAAAAGCCAGGCCCAGACAGCGCGGGCACTCGGTGATGACCGTCTGTTTTTCGACCTCGAAATCCTCGGTGATGTTTTCACTGTCAATGCGGAGTTCGCCCGTTCCGTTGCAGTCGGGGCAAGGCGTACGTTTGAATCCCAGGGTGGCGTCGGACATGAGGAGCTCCCGCAGAGTTGGCCTGAATCAGCCGCACTCTACGCGAAAACCGTTGCATACCCAAGAAAAAAGCCCGGCCCACGCATGACGCGTGGGCCGGGCCGCGGCCGCCCGCTGGGCGGCTGTCAGTTCGGCTCAGTTCAGTGGAACTGCTCTTCTTCGGTCGAGCCGGTCAGCGCGGTCACGCTGGACTTGCCGCCCTGGATCACCGTGGTGACTTCGTCGAAGTAGCCGGTGCCCACTTCCTGCTGGTGCGACACAAAGGTGTAGCCGCGCTCGCGTGCTGCGAACTCGGGCTCCTGCACCTTCTCGACATAGGCCGACATGCCGCGCTTGACGTAGTCCTGGGCCAAATCGAACATGTTGTACCACATGGAGTGGATGCCGGCGAGCGTGATGAACTGGTACTTGTACCCCATGGCGCCCAGCTCTTTCTGGAACTTGGCGATGGTGGCATCGTCGAGGTTTTTCTTCCAGTTGAACGATGGCGAGCAGTTGTAGGCCAGCATCTTGCCGGGGTGCACCTTGTGCACGGCGTCGGCGAACTTCTTGGCGAAAGCCAGGTCGGGCGTGCCGGTTTCGCACCACACCAGGTCGGCGTAATGGGCATAGGCAATTGCGCGGCTGATCGCCTGGTCGATACCCTTTTTGGTCTTGTAAAAACCTTCGGACGTGCGCTCGCCGGTCAGGAAAGGCTTGTCGTTCTCGTCGTAGTCGCTGGTCAGCAGGTCGGCGGCTTCCGCATCGGTGCGGGCAATCACCAGGGTGGGCACGCCGCAGACGTCGGCGGCCATGCGCGCAGCGATCAGCTTCTGGTTGGCTTCCACCGTCGGCACCAGCACCTTGCCGCCCATGTGGCCGCATTTCTTGACCGAGGCCAGCTGGTCTTCCCAGTGCACGCCGGCAGCGCCGGACTTGATCATGGCCTTCATCAGCTCGAAGGCGTTGAGCACACCGCCGAAACCGGCTTCTGCATCGGCCACGATGGGCGCGAAGTTGTCGATGTAGCCCTTGTCGCCGGCATCAATGCCCTTGGAGTGCTGGATTTCGTCGGCACGGCGGAAGGTGTTGTTGATGCGTTCAACCACCTGCGGCACGGAGTCGACCGGGTACAGCGACTGGTCAGGGTACATGGACGAGTAGCTGTTGTTGTCGGCAGCGACTTGCCAGCCCGACAGGTAGATGGCTTTCACGCCGGCTTTCACCTGCTGCATGGCCTGGCCCCCCGTCAGCGCGCCCAGGCAGTTGACGTAGGGCTCGGTGTTGACCAGGTCCCAGAGCTTTTCGGCACCGCGGCGGGCCAGCGTGTACTCGATCGGGAAGGAACCGCGCAGGCGGATCACGTCGGCAGCGCTGTAACCGCGCTTGATGCCCTTCCAGCGGGGGTTGGTCGCCCAGTCTTTTTCAAGGGCGGCAATCTGCTGTTCGCGGCTCAGTTGTTCGGTGAGGGTCTGTGGCATGAGGTCACTCCGGAGGTTGAAAAATGGGGGACAAACAGCGCTGCACTATCCATGTCTTTGCCGTTTGCTCTGGGATCAACTTTAAGTCTTCTACAAGACTTTGTGAAGCTCTTATGTCTTATATAAGAGAAAATTTATTTTCAACAAAATCAATGGTCTTTTTATAATATTTCAATATATGAAAAGTATTTTCTTGTATTGAGAAATATTACTGCGCTGCAGCATTTTTAAATTTCGTAATACGGAAGGCTTTTACCGGATCATGAAATGCGGGGTTGCTACATTCCAGCTGGCTCATCGCTGGTGGCAAACGGCGGATCAAGCCAAGCAGGCCATCCCACAAACGGCTGCAGTCCTCCGTCTCACGTCACCCGCTGCCTCAGGGACGCCGCCGAAGATGGTCGAGCCAGTCGCCACCGGTGATCACCGATTGGCCCACCGCGCGGGCCGGGTTGATTTCATAAACGAGACAGTCCAGTTCCACCGCGCCAGACAGCGCCTGCGGCTGATCCAGCAGCACCCTCACCGTCTGCTTGCGGTACTCGCCCGTCTGCTGCGGCCAGACCTCCTCGATGACGTCGAGCTGGCGCTCGAGCTCGGCGCTGATGGCGTAAACCTCGCCTGTCACGCGAGCCGGGCCGCCCAGCACCACGCCCGGGTAAGGCCCCAGGTCGTAGAGCACGCCGGCCACGCTGGCCAGGCCGACATACTGCGGCGCCGGACGCAGCCGCGTGATGTCGCGCACATCGCCGCGGCGCAGCGTGCCGTACACAAAGACATGGCGGCTGGTGGAAGGTGTCGTCGGTTCAGGCATGAAAGTAAGGCATGATTTCGGACAAGCAGAAAAGCGATCTGGAAAAAAGCATCCCGGACTCTGCGGCGCACAGCAGCCAACAGCGCTGATGGCAGCCGCAGGGGCCACTCAACCCTCAACGGAAAAGCCGGTGGAATGAACCGCATTGTGGCCTACGCCTGCCTGGCGCTCAGCATGTCTCTGGTCGGCAGTTATGTCGCACTGTCCAAACCGCTGGTCGCGGTTTTCCCGGTCTTTCTGCTGGCCTGGCTGCGTTTTGGCATCGGCGGGGCCGCCATGCTGCACTGGCTCAAAAAGCCGGCCGGGGAAGCACCGATGACGCGGCAAACCCGGCAACTGGTGTTCCTTGAATCCTTTCTCGGCAATTTCCTGTTTTCGATCTGCATGCTGTTCGGCGTGAGCCTGAGCAGCGCGGTGGCCGCCGGCGTCATCATGGCCGCCATTCCGGCCGCGGTAGCGGTGCTGAGCCGGCTCTTTCTCGGCGAGCGCATCCGCCCCCGGGTCGCGCTGGCCATTGCCTGCGCGGTTTTCGGCATCATGCTGGTATCGCTATCAAAAACAGAGCTGTCTGCGCAAGCGCAGAAAGGGCTGGAGGTCGATTTGGCATCCAGCCGCGCCTGGCTGGGCAACCTGCTGCTGGTCGGCGCCGTGCTCTGCGAAGCCGCTTATGCGGTGATCGGCAAAAAACTCACCGGCGCGCTTGGCCCCAAACGCATCACCGCGCTGATCAACCTCTGGGGTTTTGCGCTGGTGACACCGCTGGGCCTGTGGATGGCCTGGGGGTTTGACTTTGCCGCCGTGGCACCCGGCAGCTGGCTGCTGCTGCTGTTTTATGCGCTGGCCGCCAGCGTCTGGACCGTCTGGCTGTGGATGACGGGCCTCAAAGGCGTGCCCGCCAGCCAGGCCGGGGTGTTCACTGTGATGCTGCCGGTCAGCGCGGCGCTGGTTGGCGTAGGCGTGCTCGGGGAGTCCGTGGGTGCGGCGCAACTGGCCGCGTTTGCACTGGCGCTGGCAGGCGTGGCACTGGCCACGCTGCCGGAGAAGCCGCGCCCCTGAACGCAGCAGCCCCGGGGAGCGTCAGGCTTCAGGCAAACAGGGCCTTGTGCTGCTCGCGCAGGACGTTTTTCTGGACCTTGCCCATGGTGTTGCGTGGCAGCTCGCCGACGATGAAACAGCGCTTGGGAATCTTGAAGTTGGCAAGCTGCGCCTTGAGCCGCGCGATGATCTGCTCGGCATCCAGCGTCGCGCCAGGCTTGGCGATCACGATGGCCACGCCGACCTCGCCGAAGTCGGGGTGCGGCACGCCGATCACCGCGCTTTCGGCAACGCCCGGCATGTCGTTGATGTAACCCTCGATCTCGGCCGGGTAGACGTTGTAGCCGCCGCTGATGATCAGGTCCTTGCTGCGCCCGACGATGGTGATGTAGCCACGCTCGTCGATCTTGCCGACATCGCCGGTCTTGAAATAGCCGTCAGCGGTGAACTCTTCCTTCGTCTTCTCGGGCATGCGCCAGTAGCCCTTGAAGACGTTCGGCCCCTTCACCTGGATGCCGCCTATCTCGCCGGTGGGCAGCGGCTGGCCGGCATCGTCCTGCACACGCAGGCTGACCCCGGGCAAGGCAAAGCCGACGGTGCCGCCGCGCCGCTCGCCTTTGTAGGGATTGGAGGTCAGCATGGCGGTCTCGCTCATGCCGTACCTTTCGAGAATGGTGTGACCGGTCCGCTCCTGCCATTCGGTGAAGGTTTCAATCAAGAGCGGAGCCGAGCCGGCAACGAACAGGCGCATGTGGCGGCAGGCTTCGCGGGTCAGCCCGGGCTCGGCCAGCAAGCGCACATACAGCGTGGGCACGCCCATGAAGACCGTGGCCTCGGGCAGCTTCTGCACCACCAGCTTGGGGTCGAACCTGGCCAGCCAGATCATCTTGCTGCCATTGATCAGTGCACCGTGGATCGCCACGAACAGGCCGTGCACGTGGAAGATGGGCAGCGCATGGATCAGCACGTCGCCAGGTTCCCAGGCCCAGTAGTCCTTGAGAACCAGTGCATTGCTCAGCATGTTGCCGTGCGAGAGCATGGCGCCTTTGCTGCGGCCAGTGGTGCCGCTGGTGTAAAGAATGGCCGCGAGGTCATCCGCGCCGCGCTGGACCACCTCGTGCCGGTCGCTGCAATGCGCGGCGCGCTCAAGCAGCGAGCCGGTGCGGTCGTCGTCGAGCGTGAAGACGTTCTGCGTGCCGGCCTTGAAGGCGATCTTGCTAACCCAGCCGAAGTTCTTTGAGCTGCACACCACCACCGAGGGCTCGGCGTTGCCGATGAAATACTCGATCTCGGCGCTCTGGTAGGCGGTGTTGAGCGGCAGGAACACATAGCCGGCCCGCAGCGTGGCCAGGTAGAGCATCATCGCCTCGACCGATTTTTCGACCTGCACGGCAATACGTGCACCGGCCGGCAGGTCCAGCGACTGCAGCAGGTTGGCCATCATGGCGGTCGAGCGTTCGAGGTCGCGCCAGGAGTAGTTCAGGCCGGTGTCGGTTTCCACCGCCACCGCATCGAGATCTTCCGGAAAGGCTGCGCGCAGGGCAGCAAACAGGTTGTTGTTTTTCATCGCGTGGTTACCTGGAGATCGAAAAAAGTCAGAGGTCTCAGCCGGCCGGGAAATGCGGCGGACGTTTTTCAACAAAGGCCGACACACCTTCGCGGTGTTCGGCGGAGTTCGCGTAGGCATACGCCGTCGCTATCAGTTCAGTAGCAGTCTGCGCCCGCCCTTCCTGGGCCAGAGCCCGAAAAGTCTGTTTGTTCAGGCGTGCCGCCGCGGGTGCCAGCCGGGTCACACGGCCGGCCGTCGCGAGAGCCTGTGCCCCCACCTCGCTGTCCGGCAGCACGCGGTTCAGAAAACCGCGCTGCAGCAGGGTGGCCGCGTCGAGCACCGCCGCTGCCAGCAGCATCTCGCGCGCCGTCAACTCGCCCGCGGCGCGCAGCACGAGTGCGGCCTCACGCGGCGCCATCGGAAAACCGAGCTTGCCGATCGGTGCGCCAAAGGTGGCGGACACGCCGGCCAACCGCATGTCGCAACAGCTGGCGATCTCCATGCCTGCGCCCATGCAGGCGCCCTCGATCTGCGCCACGATGGGCAGGTCGCAGTCGAGCATGGCCTGCAGGCCACCCCAGACCTCGTTTTCATGGAAGCCGCGCAGGGCGGCTTCGTCAAAGCGGAAGTCCGGGTACTCGGCGATGTCGCCGCCCGCGCAGAAACTGGCGTCCTCCCCGCGCAGCAGCACGCAACGCACATCGCCGCGCTGCTGCAGGCCGGTGAACACCTCGCGCAGTTGCTGCCACATGGCACGCGACATGGCGTTGAGCTTGCCCGGATGGGACAGGGTGACCATGGCGATGGGGCCGTCCGCGGCCAGCAGAACCTGTCCTGTCATGCAAGTCCTGAGTTCAGTCCAGCTTGGCGCCGGACGCCTTCACCACCTGCGTCCACTTCTTGACCTCGGCGCTGATGAAGCTGCCGAACTGCGGGCCGCTCAGGCCGGCAAACTCGGCGCCCTGGCGCGCCCAGACGGCCTTGGCTTCGTCGGTGGTGCAGGCCTTGCGGATTTCCTCGATCGCGCGGGCCTGTGCATCGGCCGGCATGCCCTTGGGGCCCCAGACACCGTACCAGGTCGTCACGTTGTAGTCGGGCAGCCCCATCTCGGCGGCGCTCGGCACGTCCGGAATGGCCGGGTTGCGCTTGTTGCCCGACACCATCAGCGCCTTGATGCGGCCTCCGGCAATATGGCTGGCCGAGGAACCCAGGCCGTCGAACATCATTTCGACGTCGCCGGCAATCAGGCCCTGCAGGGCCGGGCCGGCACCGCGGTAGGGAATGTGGGTGATGAAAGTCTTGGTCTGCTGCTTGAACAGCTCGCCGGCCAGATGGTGGGAGGTGCCGGCGCCGGCCGAGCCGTAGTTGAGTCTGGCCGGATTTTTGCGGGCGTAGTCGAGAAACTCCTTGAAGTTGGCCACCGGAAGTTTTTGCGGGTTGACCACGACGACCTGCGGTACGCTGGCCACCAGGATCAGCGGCACCAGGTCTTTCTCGATGTCGTAGTCGAGTTTGGGGTACATGCTGGGCGCGATGGTGTGGTGCACCGCGCCCATGAACAGGGTGTAACCGTCGGCCGGCGCCTTGGCAGCAATGCTGGCACCCAGGGTGCCGCCCGCGCCGCCGCGGTTGTCAATGATCAGCTGCTTGCCGGTCAGGCGCGCAAACTGCGCCGACATGGGACGCGCAAAGGCGTCTGTGCCACCGCCTGCAGGAAACGGAACAATCATGGTCACCGGCTTGGCAGGCCAGCCCGATTGCGCATGGCTGCCCAGTGAAAATGCAGCCACGCCGGCGGCCGCGGCACGCAGCACATCGCGTCGGGACGCGTTGAGGTCAAAGCTCGATGTCATGTCTGTCTCCTGTCGTTGTTGAAATAGGGCTTGGTTAGTACGCTTACGAAATATACAAATCTTCGATGTCACCCGATACGGGGATTTTCCCCTGTGACAGCAGCGCCCTGTGCTTGTCCAGTCGCTTGAGGTCATAGAGGTAATTGACCATCAGGCCGCAAGACTGCTTGAGTCCCTTGGCCGACGGATCACCCATCCAGTTCAGGCGCTCAATGCGGGCACCGTTGCCCAGATGAAAACGCGCCACCGCATCGAGCGGCTTGCCGTCGTCGAGTTCGCGCCCCAGGTAGTGCGCCGCACAACGCAGCAACATGCGGCGCACCGGCGACTTCTCGTCCAGGGCCGGCGCATTGTCGGCGGCAGTGAGGAAATGCTGCGCGGTGGGGGGTTCAAATCCGATGGCCCGCCCCAGCGCGGTGCGCTCCTTGTCGTCGAGCAGCGCCAGCATCGCACCGGCATGTTTACCCAGCCAATGGCGGAAACCGGGAATCGGCGAGAGGGTCGCAAAATGTTTGAGCCGCGGAAATTCGGCACGCAGTGTTTCCACCACACGCTTGATCAGCGAGTCGCCGAAACTCACGCCGCGCAGGCCCGCCTGCGTGTTGCTGATGGAGTAGAAAATCGCGGTGGTGGCCTTGGCCAGATCCGCCGGCGCGGCCGACTCGTCGAGCAGCGGTGTGATGCCGGCGGCCATCTCGTCCATCAGCGCCACTTCGACAAAAATCAGCGGCTCATCAGGCATGCGCGGATGGAAAAATCCATAACAGCGCCGGTCGCTGTCGAGCCGGTTTTTCACATCGGCCCAGCTCTTGATGTCGTGCACCGCCTCGTACTTGATCAGCTTTTCGATCAGCGATGCCGGTGAGTCCCAGCTGATGCGGCGCAGGTCCAGAAAACCCACGTCGAACCAGGTCGAGAACATGTACTCCATCTCGACATCGAGCGCCTGCAGCCGCCTGTCCGCCTTGAGGTAGGGCAGCATGTCGGCGCGCAGGTCGACCAGAAAGCGTATGCCTTCCGGAAACGCGCTGAAGCGCTGCAGCAGGCGCCTGCGCGGCGACACGGTAGCGCGGCGGTAGCGCACCTCGGCCACCGCCTCGTCGGGCGTTCCCACCGCGGCGGCAAACTGGGCTTGCGCCAGTTTGACCTTCTGCGCGTCGGCGACAAACTGCTCGCTCATCAGCAGCCACATGTCGCGCCGCTCGTTCAGCGCGGCGCCGGCATACCAGCCGGCCACGCCTTTGGCGCGGCGGCCGCCTTCGACTTCGCTGACCTGCGGGTCCACGATGGCCTTGAGCTCCTCCAGCGTGCGGCGCAGGACGCGCGGCGACAGCGCCTCCTCCTTTTGCCGCAAGGTGGCCTTCAGGCGCTCGCGGGTGGAGCGGGCCGGCGCCGGAGCCTCCAGCGAAGCGCCGGACGCTCCTTTTTTGGGAGCATCGGGCGCAGTCACCACAATGGCTTCAGCCGGTTTGGACGCTGCCTTTTTGTCGCCTGAAAAGCGCGACACGCTGCGGTTGAGCCAGTCGGCGGCGGTCATGAGGCCACCCGCGTGCGCTGGTGGCGGGCCAGTTCGCGCAGGGCTTCGCGCTGGCGCGTCAGGTGGGTGCGCATGGCCGCGTCGGCGCCTTCGCTGTCGCGGGCCTTGAGTGCGGCAAACACCGCCATGTGTTCCGACAGGCTTTGCGCCAGCCGTCCGGGCGCATGCAGCTGCTGCGCACGCGCCAGTTTGAGGATCTTGCGCAGGTCGGCGATTGCCGTGGCCAGCCAGCGGTTGTCGGCCAGCGTGATGATGGCTTCGTGGATCGCGAAATTGGTGTCGTAATACTCGTTGATGCGGCCGGCCCTGGCATGGCCGGCCAGCCGCTCGTGCAACGTGGTCAGCGCCGCCAGATCGGCGTCGCTCGCATTGCGCGCGGCCTCGTAGGCGCAGCGCCCTTCCAGCAGGGCGATCACCGGAAAGATGTCGTCCAGGTCCTTCTCGGTGACTTCACTGATGAAACAGCCGCGCCGCGGCTCGTGGCGGAGCAGCCCCTCCGCGGTCAGCACCTTGAGCGCCTCGCGCAGCGGCGTGCGGGAAATCTGCAGCCGCTCGCACAGGACCAGCTCGTCCAGAAAACTGCCGGGCGCATAGGTACCGGCAAAAATCTGCTCACGCAGGGTAGCAGCCACTTCCTGGTGCAATGAATTCTGGACGAGTCGCATGGTGAGTATCCGTTGGTCGTCGTGTGGCGGTAAAGTGCCCGTTGGGTCTGGCGGTTGGCGATTGGCGGTTGGCAGGACCCCGCATCTGGCAGCCCTCCGCCCCCTTTGTTGGTCAATCTATTCCGTAATTTCCTGTAATTACGCATAATTATGATGAGCAAGCTGGACGAGCGCAAGCAGCTTCAGCGACAAACCAACAGGTGAAAACCCGCGGTTTCCGGGGTCTCAAAAAAAGGAGGCAACTGCTGCTGCAGGTGGGTCGGGCCGGAAGTCAGCTATCGAAAAGATAGCGGCCAATGCCCAACCAGCAAGGGCTGATGCCGTTTTCAGGCTCTTTTATCAGCCCACAACCAGAGCCAGACACCGGCCGCGATCATCGGCAGGCACAGCCACTGGCCCATGCTCATGCCCAGCGCCAGCACACCGAGGAAGTCGTCCGGCTCGCGGAAAAATTCGGCGATGAAACGGAACACGCCGTAACCGACGAGAAACGCCGCCGACACCTGGCCGGTCTTGCGCGGCTTGCGTGCATAGAGCCACAGCAGCACGAAAAGCAGCAGGCCTTCCAGCAGGAACTGGTACACCTGCGACGGGTGGCGCGGCAGCATGGAGCCGCTGTGTTTGAACACCATGCCCCAGGGCAGATCGGGGCTGCTGAAACGGCCCCACAACTCTCCGTTGATGAAGTTGCCGACCCGCCCTGCCGCCAGCCCGGTGGGTACGCAGGGCGCAATCAGGTCCATCACCTGCAGCCAGGGTTTTTGCCGCGTGCGCGCGAACCAGACCTGCGAAAGCAACACGCCAATCAGGCCGCCATGAAAACTCATGCCGCCCTGCCAGACGTAAAAAATTTCCAGCGGATGGGCCAGGTAATAACCGGGCTTGTAAAACAGGCAGTAGCCGATGCGCCCGCCCACCACCACGCCCATCACCCCCAGGAACAGGATGTCCTCGATGTCCTTGCGGCCCCAGGCGGCCGCACCCGTCATTGATGCATAGGGCTCGTGCCGCAGGCGGCGCAGCCCCAGAAACAGGAACAGGCCGAAGGCAGCCAGGTAGGTCAGGCCATACCAGTGGATGGCCAGCGGCCCCAGTTGCAGGGCGACAGGATCGATGGTGGGGTGAATCAGCATGCGGCTTATTGTGCCAGCGTGCGCATGCGGCAGGCGATGAGCGGGGGCCTCAGTCCGGCAGCGCCGGAGCGAAAGCCACAAACCGCTGGAGGCAGGGATTGGCAACGTCTGCAGGCCAGAACAGGCTGGTTTCGCAGACCGGCACGCGGCGCCCCTGTTTGCCTGCCACGCTGCGGTACACCACGCCAGGCCGCTGGAACTGCCGCACGCTGTCGGGGACCCAGGCCACGCCCAGGCCGGCCGACACGAGGTTCACGATGGTCTGCATCTGGATGGCCTCCTGCGCCACCTGCGGCGGCTGCGCGGCGGCATGGTACATGCCGAAGATCGCGTCGTACAGCGAGGGCAGGATGCGGCGCGGAAAAATCACCAGCGGCTGCGCCAGCACCTCGTCGAGCGCCAGGGAGGCCTTCGCAGCCAGCGGATGCTGTTCGGGCAGCGCCAGCACCAGCGGCTCCCGGGCGACCAGCCGGCGCGTCAGCCCCGGCGGCGCAAAGCCCGGGGAATGGAGCATGATCCCGGCGTCGATGTCGTGGCGTTCAAACGCCTGCAACTGCATGTCGCCGGTGGCCTCGAGCAGCTCCAGCTGCACCTGCGGTGCATGGTCGCGGAAAATCCGCACCCAGGCAGGCAGCAGCGAGAACCCCGCGGTGGAAACAAACGCCAGCCGCAGGCGGCCGACTTCACCGGCCGCCGCCGCCCTCGCCTGCCCGGGCAAGGCATGCGCCCGCGCCAGCAGGTCCATCACCTGCGGCAACAGCGCCACCGCCACCGCCGTCATGTGTACGCTGCGTTTGGTGCGCTCGAACAGCCGCACCGCCAGCAGCTTTTCCAGATGGGCAATCGCCTGGGTCAGCGGCGGCTGCGTCATGTGCAAGCGCGCCGCAGCGCGGCCGAAATGCAACTCTTCGGCCACAGCCACAAACTGGCGCCAGAGCCGGAGTTCTATGGTTGGATCAGTCATATGCCATACATATTAATACAGCCTGAAAAATATATTGGAAGCACTGGATGAGGCGGCGCATACTCTGACTTTTGCTCCACCTTTCCCATCTTCCCCACCGCAGAGACATCCCATGACCCAACAGGACAAAGACAGCGTCGGCGACGCCATCAACCGCCGCAGCAGGAACATCACCGAAGGCACCTCGCGCGCCCCGAACCGCTCGATGTATTACGCGATGGGTTACGAGGCCGATGACTTCAAGAAACCCATGGTCGGCGTCGCCAACGGCCACAGCACCATCACGCCCTGCAACAGCGGCCTGCAACGGCTTGCCGATGCAGCAATCGCCGGCATCGAGGAGGCCGGCGGCAACGCGCAGGTGTTCGGCACGCCGACGATTTCCGACGGCATGGCCATGGGCACCGAGGGCATGAAGTATTCGCTGGTCTCCAGGGAGGTGATCTCCGACTGCATCGAGACCTGCGTGCAGGGCCAGTGGATGGACGGCGTGCTGGTGGTCGGCGGCTGCGACAAGAACATGCCGGGCGGCCTGATGGGCATGCTGCGCGCCAATGTGCCGTCCATCTATGTGTATGGCGGCACCATCTTGCCGGGCCACTATAAGGGCAAGGACCTGAACATCGTCAGCGTCTTCGAGGCCGTGGGCGAACACGCGGCCGGTCGCATGAGCGACGAGGACCTGCTGCAGATCGAACGCCGTGCCATTCCCGGCACTGGCAGCTGCGGCGGCATGTACACCGCCAACACCATGTCGTCCGCTTTCGAGGCGCTGGGCATCTCGCTGCCCTACTCCTCGACCATGGCCAACCCTCACGACGAAAAGGCCAACTCCGCGAAAGAGTCGGCCAAGGTGCTGGTCGAAGCGATACGCAAGAACATCAAGCCGCGCGACATCGTGACCAAAAAGTCGATTGAAAACGCCGTCGCCGTGATCATGGCGACCGGCGGCTCGACCAATGCCGTGCTGCATTTCCTGGCCATCGCCCATGCGGCGGGCGTGGACTGGACCATCGACGACTTCGAACGCGTGCGCCAGAAAACCCCCGTACTCTGCGACCTCAAGCCCAGCGGCCAATACCTCGCGGTGGACCTGCACCAGGCCGGCGGCATTCCGCAGGTCATGAAGATGCTGCTCAAGGCGGGCCTGCTGCATGGCGACTGCCTGACGATTGAAGGAAAGACGATTGCCGAGGTGCTGAAAGACGTGCCCGACGCCCCGCGCGCCGACCAGAAGGTGATTCGCCCTATCGACAAGCCGATGTACGCCCAGGGTCACCTGGCCATTCTCAAGGGCAATCTTTCTCCCGAAGGCTGCGTCGCCAAGATCACCGGCCTGAAAAACCCGGTGATGACCGGCCCGGCCCGCGTGTTTGACGACGAACAGTCGGCGCTCGAAGCCATTCTGGCCGGGAAGATTGTCGCGGGCGACGTGATGGTGCTGCGTTACCTCGGCCCCAAGGGCGGCCCCGGCATGCCGGAAATGCTGGCACCGACCGGTGCGCTGATCGGCGCCGGCCTGGGCGAAAGCGTGGGCCTGATCACCGACGGCCGTTTTTCGGGTGGCACCTGGGGCATGGTGGTCGGGCATGTGGCGCCGGAAGCGGCGGCCGGCGGCAACATTGCCTTCATCAACGAAGGCGACTCGATCACCATCGACGCCAAACAATTGCTGCTGCAACTCAACATCAGCGACGCCGAACTGGCCAAACGCAAGGAGGGCTGGAAAGCCCCCCTGCCGCGTTACATGCGCGGCGTGCAGGCCAAGTTCGCCTTCAATGCTTCCAGCGCCAGCAAGGGCGCGGTGCTCGACGACTATTGAGATTTCGGCAACACGCTGACCCAAAAAAAAGCCCCTGCAGAACAATCGCAGGGGCTTTTTTCGTTACCTGTGTGAGGCGCGAGCGCAGCAAGGGGGCTCCCTTCAAGCAGGGGCCGCGGATCTGGCTCCGCCAGTCCGCAGGCGCAGCGGCCCCCTCTGGGGGCAGGAAGCTACACGCAGTGAGCGACCGTGGGGGTCATTTTCTTTTTTTGAGCATCCCCATGGCATCGCGTTGCCGGTCGATCCGCTCCTTCTTGCGTTTTTCCATTTTTTCCATGGCGTTTTTTTCGGTGAGGCCGGACTTGTCCGCCCACCACCACCAGAGCACGGCCAATCCGAACGGCGCCAGCACCACCCACCAGGGCCAGCCCGCCACCGGCGCAACCTCCAGGTACTTCAAGGCAATACCGACGATGCCCAACAACAGAAAAAACATGGCTGACTCCTGAAAAACCCGTGGTAACCCTTTGAAAGCAAGGTCAACCCGGCCCACTACAATGACGTTGAACGACTGTAACCGAATCCGAATCCATAACTACCCCCCACGAGGTTTAACGATGAAACGTCTCTGCTTAGTGATTGCTTCCCTGGCCGCAGGTTTTGCCGTGTCCACCCCGGCCCTGGCTGACCTGCAACTGGCTACCGCCAAAAACTGCATGGCTTGCCATGCCGTGGCCACCAAGCTGGTGGGTCCTTCCTACAAGGACGTGGCAGCCAAATACGCGGGTCAGAAGGACGCCGTTGACAAGCTTGCTGCAAAAATCGTCAAGGGCGGTGCCGGCGTGTGGGGCCCTGTGCCCATGCCAGCCAATGCCCAGGTCAATGCCGACGAAGCCAAAAAACTGGCGGCTTGGGTACTGACGCAAAAATAAGCCCGGCCCTCCGGTACAAAAAAGCCCGTTGATCCAACGGGCTTTTTTCATGGGTGCGGCGCGGCTTGCGCCGCCCTCGATCACAGGTTTTCTGAAAGCTGATCCAGGATCGCCGGGTTTTGTGGCCACCTCACATCGCTTTGCGATATGAGTGTCCTCCGCACCCCGCCACAGCTTCGCTGATGCGGCCTTCGGCCGCCCTCGATCAAAGATTTTCAGACAGTTGATCGAGGATGGCGGGATTTTCCAGGGTCGAGGTATCCTGGGTGATCGTCTCGCCCTTGGCGATGCCGCGCAGCAGCCGGCGCATGATTTTTCCGCTGCGGGTTTTCGGCAGGTTGTCGCCAAAACGGATGTCCTTGGGCTTGGCGATCGGTCCGATCTCCTTGCCGACCCAGTCCCGCAGCTCCTTGGCAATCGCCTTGGCCTCGTCGCCGGTCGGCCGCGAACGCTTGAGCACCACGAAGGCCACAATCGCCTCGCCCGTCAGGTCGTCGGGCCGGCCCACCACGGCGGCCTCGGCCACCAGCGCCGAATGCGACACCAGCGCCGACTCGATTTCCATCGTGCCCATGCGGTGGCCGGAGACGTTGAGCACGTCGTCGATGCGGCCGGTGATGCGGAAGTAGCCGCGATCAAGGCTGCGCACGGCGCCGTCACCGGCCAGGTACAGGGTGCCGCCCATCTCCTCGGGGAAATAACTTTTCTTGAAACGCTCGGGATCGTTCCAGATGGTGCGGATCATCGACGGCCAGGGGCGCTTGACCACCAGCATGCCGCCGGAACCGTTGGGCACGTCCTTGCCGAGTTCATCGACGATGGCCGCCATGATGCCGGGCAGCGGCAGGGTGCAACTGCCGGGGACCAGCGGCGTCGCGCCCGGCAGCGGCGTGATCATGTGGCCGCCGGTTTCGGTCTGCCAGAAGGTGTCGACCACCGGGCAGCGCTCGCCCCCGACGTTTTTGTAGTACCACATCCAGGCTTCGGGGTTGATGGGCTCGCCCACCGTGCCGAGAATGCGCAGGCTGCTCAGGTCGGAGCGCGCCGGATGGATTTTTTCGTCGGCTTCGGCCGCCTTGATCAGCGAGCGGATGGCGGTCGGCGCCGTGTAGAAAATGCTGACCTTGTGTTTTTCGATCATCTGCCAGAAGCGGCCGGCGTTCGGGTAGGTGGGAATGCCCTCAAAAATCACCTGCGTCGCGCCAGCGGCCAGCGGGCCGTAAGCCACATAGGTGTGGCCGGTGATCCAGCCGATGTCGGCGGTGCACCAGAACACATCGGACGGCTGGATGTCGAAGGTCCAGTCCATGGTCAGCTTGGCCCACAGCAGATAACCGCCGGTGCTGTGCTGCACGCCCTTGGGTTTGCCGGTGGAGCCGGAGGTGTAGAGGATGAACAGCGGATGTTCGGCGCCGACGAATTCCGGCTCGCAGGTGGCCGATTGCTTTGCCGTGACCTCGTGCATCAGGCTGTCGCGCCCGGCCACCATGGCGCAGGCCGTGGCCGTGCGCTGGTAGACGATGACGTTCTTGATGGACTCGCAGCCGCCCATGGCGATGCCCTCGTCCACGATGGCCTTGAGCGGCAGTTCCTTGCCGCCGCGCAGCTGGAAGTTGGCCGTGATGACCGCGACCGCGCCGGCGTCCTGGATGCGTTCCTGCAGGCTCTTGGCGGAAAAGCCGCCGAACACCACCGAGTGGGTCGCACCTATGCGCGCGCAGGCCTGCATGGCGACCACGCCTTCGACCGTCATGGGCATGTAGATGATGACGCGGTCGCCCTTCTTGATGCCCATGGCCTTGAGCGCGTTGGCGAACTGGCAGACCTTGCCGTGTAATTCCTTGTACGTGACATTGGTCACTTTGCCGTCGTCGCTCTCGAAAATGATGGCCTTCTTGTTTTCGGTGGCGGTGCCGAGGTGGCGGTCCAGGCAGTTGTAGGAGGCGTTGAGTTCACCGTCGGCAAACCATTGGTAGAACGGCGCATTCGACTCGTCCAGCGTCTGGGTGAAGGGTTTCTTCCAGCTGAGGTTCTCGCGCGCCAGCCGGGCCCAGAATCCCTCGAAGTCTTTTTCGGCTTCGGCGCACAGTGCCTGGTAGGCATCCATGCCGGAAATGCGGGCGGATCTGGCCAGCTCCGGGTTGGGGAAAAAGACCCGGTTTTCAACCAGTGTGGATTCGATGGCGGATGAAGGCGCGTTCATGATGGCTTGTCTCCTCAGGTTGTCGTTGATACGTGCTAATGTCATATTTGGCACTTACAGTCCACTGACTGGCTGGAAGCTTACAGATTTAACCCGAATTCAGGCCGGGCGGGCAGCACGCCTACAATCCGCACAGTCCGTACAAACCCCCATAAAAATCATGTCAGACACCAAGCCCGTCATCACCAAAGTTTCCCCGCTGCGCCCGATTCCCAACTTCATTTTTGCCAGCCGCTGGCTGCAGCTGCCCCTGTATGTCGGCCTGATCGCCGCGCAGGGCGTTTATGTCTTCCACTTCCTGGTCGAGCTGCTGCACCTGATCGAAGCCGTCTTCGGCAGCCAGACCGCCCTTCAGGCCCTGATCACCAGCATTGGTTACAAGACCGATGCACCCATCACCACACTCAATGAAACCGTGATCATGCTGGTGGTGCTGGCGCTGATCGATGTGGTCATGATCTCCAACCTGCTGATCATGGTGATCGTCGGCGGCTACGAGACCTTTGTCAGCCGCATGAACCTCGAAGGCCACCGCGACCAGCCCGAATGGCTGAGCCACGTCAACGCCTCGGTGCTCAAGGTCAAGCTGGCCACCGCCATCATCGGCATCAGCTCCATCCACCTGCTGAAAACCTTCATCAATGCCGGCAACTACACCGACCGGGTGCTGATCGCGCAAACCGTCATCCACATCACCTTCCTGCTGTCGGCGCTGGCGATTGCCTACACCGACAAGATCATGTCTGGCATTGCCGCCCAAAAACACTGAACCTCGCGCCGCCCTGCTAATGCCAGCAGGGGCCGCGGATCTGGCTTAGCCAGTCCGCAGGCGCCCCCCCTGGGGGGGAACAGGCTACACGCAGTGAGCCTGGACGGGGGTGACTCACTCAGCGCCCGGTCATGTTTTCCGGCACCACCCAGGCGTCAAACTGCTCGCCCGTGACATGGCCCGAGGCCAGCGCCGCGTCGCGCAGGCTGCTGCCCTCCTTGTGCGCCTTCTTGGCGATGAAGGCCGCCTTGTCGTAGCCGATGTGGGGGTTGAGCGCCGTCACCAGCATCAGCGAGCGGTCCACCAGCTCGGCGATACGTTCACGGTTCGGTGTGATGCCCACCGCGCAATGGTCGTTGAAGCTGGTGATGCCGTCGGCCAACAGGCGCACGCTCTGCAGGAAGTTGTGCGCGATCATGGGCCGGAACACATTGAGCTCGAAATTGCCCGAGGCACCGCCCAGGTTGATAGCCACGTCGTTGCCGAACACCTGGCAGCACAGCATGGTCACGGCTTCGCTCTGCGTCGGGTTGACCTTGCCCGGCATGATGGACGAGCCGGGCTCGTTTTCGGGAATCGACAACTCACCGATGCCACTGCGCGGGCCGCTGGCCAGCCAGCGTACGTCGTTGGCGATTTTCATCATGATGGCGGCCAGCGTCTTGAGCGCGCCGTGCGCATGGACGAGTGCGTCGCAGGACGCCAGGGCCTCGAACTTGTTCGGCGCCGTCACCAACGGCAGGCCGGTCAGTCGCGCCAGTTCGGCCGCCGCCTGCTCTGCATAACCCTTGGGCGCGTTCAGGCCGGTGCCGACGGCCGTGCCGCCCAGCGCCAGCTCGCACAGGTGCGGCAGCGCGGCCCTGAGGTGCTGCTGCCCGTGCGCAAGTTGCGCCACGTAACCCGAGAACTCCTGGCCCAGCGTCAACGGCGTGGCGTCCTGCAGATGGGTGCGGCCTATCTTGACGATGCCATCGAAATCGCGCGCCTTCTGCGCCAGCGTGGCGTGCAGCTTGTCAATGGCCGGCAGCAGCCGGTGGGTGATGGCGTCCACCGCCGCCACATGCATCGCGGTCGGAAACACGTCGTTGGACGACTGGCTGCGGTTGACCTCGTCGTTCGGATGCACCAGCCGGTTTTCGCCGCGCTCGCCGCCCAGCAGCACGCTGGCTCGGTTGGCCAGCACCTCGTTGACGTTCATGTTGCTCTGCGTGCCCGAGCCGGTCTGCCAGACCACCAGCGGAAACTCGCCGGCGTGCTGCCCGGCGATCACCTCGTCGGCCGCCGCCATGATGGCCAGTGCCTTCTTGCCGTCGAGCAGGCCCAGCGCCAGGTTCACGCTGGCCGAGGCCCGCTTGACCTGCGCCAGCGCCCGGATGATCTCGCGCGGCTGCAACTCGCCGGAGATGTCGAAGTTCTGCAGCGAGCGCTGCGTCTGCGCGCCCCAGAGCCGGTCGGCCGGTACGGCGATGGGGCCAAAGGTATCGTGTTCGGTGCGGGTTGTCATGCTCGTTCCTCGATGTGAAAAGGTGGCTTTTCGCACCCTGTCAAAATACGGGGTTGCGCTTACCGTATCACACGGGCGGCCCCGTGAAAAGTCAGCCTCCCACGAACCCTTGACCCTGATCATGACCACCACCATCCAACAAGCCGACCTCATCGAATCCGTTGCCGCCGCCCTGCAGTACATCAGCTACTACCACCCGGCCGACTACATTGCCCACCTGGCGCGCGCCTACGAGCGCGAGCAGAGCCCGGCGGCCAAGGACGCGATTGCGCAGATCCTGACCAACAGCAAGATGAGCGCGACCGGGCATCGCCCGATCTGCCAGGACACCGGCATCGTCAACGTGTTCCTCAAGGTCGGCATGGACGTGCGCTGGGGCGGCTTCACCGGCAGCCTCGACGACGCCATCAACGAAGGTGTTCGCCAAGGCTACAACCACCCCGACAACACCCTGCGTGCCTCGGTGGTGGCCGACCCGCAGTTCGACCGCAAGAACACGAAAGACAACACGCCCGCGGTGATCTTCACCGAGATCGTTCCCGGCAACACGGTGGAAGTCACCGTGGCGGCCAAGGGAGGCGGCAGCGAAAACAAAAGCAAGCTGGCCATGCTCAACCCCGGCGACTCCATCGTCGACTGGGTGCTGAAAACCGTGCCGACCATGGGCGCCGGCTGGTGCCCACCCGGCATGCTGGGCATAGGCATTGGCGGCACCGCCGAAAAAGCCGTTCTGATGGCCAAGGAAAGCCTGATGGACGACCTCGACATGTACGAGTTGCAGGCCAAGGCCGCCTCCGGCGCGGCCCTCACCAAGGTCGAGGCGCTGCGGCTGGAGCTGTTCGACAAGGTCAACGCGCTGGGCATAGGCGCG
Source organism: Pseudomonadota bacterium (assembly GCA_040389085.1). GTDB lineage: Bacteria > Pseudomonadota > Gammaproteobacteria > Burkholderiales > Burkholderiaceae_C > Polaromonas. Next base: position 111,985 of record JAZKAP010000006.1, on the reverse strand, counting down.
CAGGGACTGGGCGGCCTGACCACGGTGCTCGACGTCAAGATCCAGATGTACCCGACCCACGCTGCCAGCAAGCCGGTGGCGATGATCCCCAACTGCGCCGCCACACGCCATGCGCACTTCGTGCTCGACGGCAGCGGCCCGGTGTATCTGGACCCGCCCAGCCTGGACCTCTGGCCCAACGTCAACTGGACGCCTGACTACGTGAAGAGCCAGAAGGTCAACCTCGACACGCTGACCCCCGCCGAGGTCGCGAGCTGGAAGCCCGGCCAGACCCTGCTGCTGTCGGGCAAGATGCTGACCGGCCGCGACGCAGCGCACAAGCGGATTTCCGACATGCTGGCCAAGGGCGAAAAACTCCCGGTCGACTTCACCAACCGCGTGATTTATTACGTGGGCCCGGTGGACCCGGTCGCCGGCGAAGCGGTCGGCCCTGCCGGCCCGACCACCGCCACCCGCATGGACGGCTTCACCGAGATGATGCTGGCGCAGACCGGCCTGATCTCCATGATCGGCAAGGCCGAACGCGGGCCGGTCGCAATCGAGGCCATCAAGAAACACAAAAGCGCCTACCTGATGGCCGTCGGCGGCGCCGCCTACCTGGTCAGCAAGGCGATCAAGAGTGCCACCGTCGTCGGTTTTGCCGACCTCGGTATGGAAGCGATTTACGAGTTCGATGTGGTCGACATGCCGGTGACCGTGGCGGTGGATTCGGGTGGTACCAGCGCCCACATCACCGGCCCGGCCGAGTGGCAGAAGAAGATTGCCACCGGTGAATTCAAGGGCATCGCCGTCGCGGCCGCCTAGTTGTGCGCTCAGGGCCTGTCGGAGTTTTTGACAGCGGCGTCGGCGGCCTGAGCGTGCTGCGGGCGCTGCGCGCCGAGTTGCCGCACGAGGACTTCGTTTATCTGGCCGACTCGGGCTTCGCGCCCTATGGCGAGCGCGGCGACGATTATGTGATCGCGCGGACACGGACCGTGGTTGAACGCTTGCTGCAGGACCACGAAGTCAAGGCCCTGGTGATCGCCTGCAACACGGCAACCGCCGCAGCCATCCACCTCATCCGCCAGGCGTATCCCCACTTGCCGCTGGTGGGCGTGGAACCAGCACTCAAGCCGGCGGCCGCCCTCAGCAAGACCAGGCGCATCGGCGTGATCGGCACGCGCGGCACGCTGGGCAGCGCCAGAGTCCGCGCGCTGCACGAGGCGCTGAAAGACCAGGCCGAGTTCGTGCTTGTGCCCTGTGATGGTCTGGCCGATGCAATCCAGAACGACGATGCCGCGCAGATTGCGCAGCTTTGTGCCCGCTACATGGAGATCCTTGGCCCCTGCGGCACCCAAGCAGGCCAGATCGACACCCTGGTCCTGGGCTGCACGCACTACCCTTTCGCGCAACACCAGCTCGCACGCCATGCTGGCGAAGGTGTGCACCTGATCGAGACCGGTGAGCCGGTCGCACGCCAGACGCGGCGCCTGATGGAAGCGGCAGGCCTGCTCAAGGCCGGCGGCGATGGCCGCATCACGCTGCTGGCCACCGGCTCGGTGCAAGCGCTGGAAGCGGCGGCACGGCGCTGGCTGCAGCTGGACATCGCGGCAAGTTAGCTACACATTTAATAGCTGCTCGCGCTCGTCCGACAAGGACCGGGGCCACAAAATGCATTCGATCCGGGCCGCAGTGCCGATGGCGGCAAAGCGGTCACCCTCAAGCAGCCACGTCAGGCGGCGAGGCGCTGCGAATCAGGCCCAGGTTGGCCTTGAGCATATCGAACACCTTGCGCGTCACCGGGTTGATGACGTTGCGTCGAACGAACAGGTAGTAATCCAGATCAGGCAGGCGCGGCAGGCCATCGTTCTCGCCGAGCACACGCAGGTCGGCGCCCGCGATCTCGATGCCGCGCGCGGTCACGCCCAGCCCGGCCCGCAACGCAGCCTTGATGCCGATCAGGCTGGACGCGGTGTAGTTGGGCGACCACCGGACGCCAGCGGCGTCCAGTGCCTCGCGCGCCAGCCGGTAAAACACGCTCGGGCCTTCCACCATGATCAGCGGCACCGGCTTGGCGCGGTCATGCACATAGCTGGCCGAGCACAGCCACACCGTGGGCGAGGTGCGGAGCACGACCCCCTCGAGTGCGGAATCATTGCGGTTGGAGATGGTCATGTCGATCTCCCCGCGTTTGAGCGACTCCATCAGGAAAGGGCTGCGCCCCACGTGAATGTCGAGCTGCAGCAAGGGTGAGGCACGCGCCACCTGCGCCAGCAGGGACGGGAGCATGGTGTCCGCCACATCGTGCGGCGCGCCTATACGAAGCACGCCTTCGAGGTTGCCCTGCTGCAGGCTGCGCATGGCCTCGTCGTTGATGGCCAGCAGGTGGCGCGCGTAGTCCAGCAGCTTGAGGCCATGGGGCGTCAGGCGCTTGTGGCGTCCTTGCTTGCTGAACAGCGGGTGGCCGATCTGGTCTTCCAGCCGCTGCATCTGCTGCGTCACTGCCGATTGCGTCTTGCCCAGGTGCACGGCGGCGCCGGCAAAGCTGTCCTGCTCCTGAATGGCCACCAAGGACCGTAGCAATTCGAGATCAAGCGTATTCATACATAACAAATACTAATGTATTTAGCTTCGTTTCCATGTTGTTCGAAAAAGCAGGTCTGAGTACATTGGCCTTCATCCCAGTGACTTTACTCAGAAAAAAGACCCATGACCACCTCAGCAGCACGTAGCCAGGCCGTAGACGCCAGCATCGAACGCATTAAGAAAATGGCTGGAAGCGGTGAGCCTACCCGCCGATCGCTGGCCGACATCCTGACCGTCCTGAATCAACTGGCAGCACAGACGGACTTGTGGAGCGCCGCCGAGTTCGCTGCGCCGGAGGGCGACGAACTGCAGGCCCGCTACCTGATCACCGAAGACGCAGACCAGAGCTTTGCGCTCTACCTCAACGTGATGCGCCCCGGAAAACGCATCGTGCCGCACAACCACACCACCTGGGCCTGCATCAGCGCGGTGGAAGGCTCCGAACTCAACCGCGTGTATGAGCGCCTGGACGACGGCTCGGTACCGGGCAAGGCGCAGCTCAAGGAAGTGGGTGCCGTCGTGGTCGCGCCGGGCACGGGCATCGCATTGATGCCGGACGACATCCACTCGGTCGAAATCCCCGCCGGGCAGGTCATCCGCCACTTGCACATGTATGGCCGCGCCCTGGAAACCCTGAACACGCGCACCGGCTACGACATGGAAAAAGGCAGCTGCGAAACCATGTCCATTGGCGTGCAGACGCGCCGCTGATGCCTTTGCCCGCTCCTCCTCACCTTTTCCCCCAGGTTCCCATGACACGTTTTGTAGAAGCAGCCACACTGAAATCGTGGCTGCACGACGGCCAGGAAATTGCGCTGTTCGACGTGCGCGAGCATGGCCAGTACGGCCAGTCGCATCTGTTTTACGGCATCACCCTGCCTTACAGCCGGCTCGAGCTGGACGTGCTGCGACTGGCACCGCGCAAGACCGTGCGTCTGGTGGTCTACGACGACGGGCAGGATGTCGCGCCGCGCGCCGCGCGCCGATTGCACGCGCTGGGTTACACCCAGGTGTTTGTACTGCAAGGCGGCACCGCAGGCTGGCAGGCCGCCGGCTTTCCCTTGTTTGCGGGCGTGAATGTGCCGTCCAAAACCTTTGGGGAACTGGTCGAACAGGTGTATCACACGCCCCGTGTCAGTGCCACCGAACTCGCGGGCATGCTCGACCGGCGTGAAGATGTGGTGGTGCTGGACGGCAGGCCTTTTTCGGAATTTCAGAAAATGAACATCCCGACGGCCACCAGTTGCCCGAATGGCGAGCTGGCCTTGCGTGTGCGCTCCCTGGTGCCGAGCGAGCAGACCCGCATCGTGATCAATTGCGCCGGCCGCACCCGTAGCATCCTCGGCGCCCAAACCCTCATCAACTTGGGCCTGCCCAATCCGGTCTTCGCACTTGAAAACGGCACCCAGGGCTGGTATCTGGCCGACCTGGCGCTCGAACACGGCGGCCAGCGCCGTTATGGCGAGCCGGGTGAGCCGGCCGGCATGCGTGCCGCAGCGCAGGCGCTGGCCGGCCGCTTCGAGGTGCAGGTGGTCGATGCGGCCACCGTAGCCATGTGGGCCGGCGATGCGGAACGCACACTCTTTCTCTGTGATGTCCGCACACCCGAGGAATATGCCCGCGGCAGTCTGCCGGGCGCCCAGCACACACCGGGCGGCCAGTTGATCCAGGCCAACGACCAGTATGTGGGCGTGCGCCAGGCCCGACTGGTGCTGTTCGATTCCGATGGCATACGTGCGCTCACCATCGCCAGCTGGCTGCGCCAGATGGGCCACGATGCCAGCGTGCTGGACCGGGGCCTGGACAGCGGTCTGGCCTTGCCCGCACCGCAGCCGGTGGCTTTGCCGGCACTGCCGGCCATCCACGCCGGCGCCCTCGCGTCCGGCCTAGCCGATGAATCCCTGGTCGCGCTGGACCTGCGCGCGAGCATGCAGTTTCGCCACGACCATATCGCAGGCACCCGCTGGTCGATCCGGCCGCGCCTGACCGGCCTGCTCCAGGGTGAACGCCGTCCGGTCGTGCTGATTGCGGACGATCCGGCCGTGGCCGCCTGTGCCGCCATTGACCTGCAGGAGATGGGCCTGTCGGCGCGCCTACTGGAAGGCAACACGGCCAACTGGCGCGATGCCGGTCTGCCGATGCAGGGGCCGGGCCGTTTGCCGGCAGACGCGGACTGCATCGATTTCCTGTTCTTTGTGCACGACCGGCATGACGGCAACAAGGAAGCCGCGCGCCAGTACTTGGCTTGGGAGGTCAACCTGATCGACCAGCTGGACGAGCGCGAACTGAATGCATACCGCCTGCCGCCTGTACACCCCCTTCCCCATTGAGTTTCTAGTCACACCCCTTCCATCCTTGCCATTTTTTCATCCAGGAGTCGCCATGCTTGCCAAGCTGAAATTCACTGTTGCCTCATTGTGCTGGGCTGTGTTTGCCCTGCCCGGCGCGTCGGCCCAGCCGATGCCGCAGGTGGGCGGTTTTCCCAACCAGGCCATCAAGTTCGTGTCGCCCTTCCCCGCCGGCGGCGGCAATGACGGCACCACACGCCTGGTGACCAGCCGCCTGTCGGAGATCATCGGCCAGAGCGCGGTGGTCGACAACCGCGGCGGTGCCGGCGGCAACATTGGCGCCAAGGCGGTAGCTGACGCCAAGCCTGACGGCTACACCGTGCTGACCGGACAGGTCTCGCTGATGGCCGTCAACCCCACGCTGTATGCGTCGCCGGGTTTTGACCCGATCAGGAATTTCGTGCCCATCACCCAGATCAACGCGGCGCCCCTGGCACTCGTCGTGTCCGGCAATTCGCCGCTGAAAAGCTTTGCCGACCTGGCCGCCAGCATCAAGAGCCAACCCGGCCGCATCACCTACGCCACACCGGGCAACGGCACGCTGTCGCACCTAGTCGGTGTGGTTCTGGAGAAAGACAGCGCGCTGAGCATGACCCATGTGCCCTACAAGGGCGCCGCACCCGCCATCACCGACCTGCTCGGCGGGCAGGTGGACCTGCTGATCACGTCCACCTCCTCGGTGTCCAGCTTCATCCAGAACGGCAAGATGCGCGTCCTGGCCGTCACCAGCCCGCGCCGCATCGGCGTGTTCGCCAAGGTCCCGACGCTGGAAGAACTCGGCTACCGCAACTCGACCTTTGAAGACTGGTACGGCTTTTTTGCACCCGCCGGCACGCCACCCGAGCGCGTGGCCTACCTGCACGACAGCATCGTGCGCTCGCTCAGGACACCCGAAGTCAGCAAGCTGATCACCGACGGCGGCAGTGAAGTGGTGGGAAATACGTCCGCCGCGTTTGCCGCGCAGCTCAGGGAAGACATCGCCCGCTGGTCCCGCGTGGTCAGGCTCTCGGGCGCCAAGCTCGACTGATGCGCCAGCCCGCCGTCGCACCCACCGCCATGAACACCCCGAAGCCTTCACCCACGTCGCTGACACGGCTGGTCCACGCCGGAAAACGCCCGGCCTTCGACGGAGGGCGCACGGTGAATCCGCCCATCGTGCGTGCCAGCACGGTGCTCTTTGACAGCGTGGCGCAGCAGCGCGAGATGCGTGAGAGGCGCGGCGATGAGCGCCTGTTCACCTACGGCGCGCGCGGCAACCCGACCAGCTTCGCGCTCGAAGACCTGGTCAGCGAACTCGAGGGCGCATACCGCACGCGGCTGTTTCCCACCGGCCTGGCCGCCATCGGGATGACCCTGCTGGCCTACCTGAAGCCGGGCGACCACGTGCTGATGTCAGACAGTGTGTACGAACCGGCCCGCAAGCTCGCTGATTCCTTTCTCGGGCCCTACAACATCCGCTGCACCTTTTTTGCCGCCGATGGCAGCGACGTGGAAGAAAAAATCGAGACCGGCACACGCCTGATTTATGCCGAATGCCCGGGCTCGCTGGTCTATGAGATGTGCGACCTGCCGCGCCTGGCCGAACTGGCCCGTGCGCGTGGCCTGCTGGTGGTGGCCGACAACACCTGGGGCTCCGGCTGCCAGTACCGCCCGCTGGCGCTGGGCGCTGACGTCTCCATCATGGCCGCCACCAAATACCTGTCCGGCCACTCCGACGTGATGATGGGCACCGTCGCCACTACAAAAGAAGCCTGGCCGGCGCTGGCCGAACGCAGCGATGCCTTTGGCATGACGGTCAGTCCCGACGACGCCTACCTCGTGCTGCGTGGCGCACGCAGCCTGGCCGCACGCCTTGCCATGCACGAGAGCCATGGCCTGCAGGTGGCGCACTGGCTTCAATCGCGCCATGAGGTGGCAACGGTGTTTTCCCCCGCCCTCCCCGATCACCCGGGCCATGCCTTGTGGCAAAGGGACTGCAAGGGCAGCAACGGCCTGGTGTCCTTCGAGCTGCAGCCCGGCTTCAGCCAGGACGCTGCCGAGTGCCTGATCGACAGCCTGCAATTGTTTGGCATAGGCGCCTCCTGGGGCGGTTATGAAAGCCTGATCACGCTGGCCGACATGCGACGCGCCCGCAGCGTGACCGACTGGTCGGCTCGCGGCCAGGTGATCCGCCTGCACGTCGGGCTGGAAGACCCGGTGGACCTGCTGGCCGACCTCGCGCAAGGGTTTGTCGCGCTCCCCGCCTGAGTCGCTTCCCTTTTTTGTTTTCACCACGAGGTTTTCACAACCATGCTCAGCCGTGCGCGCCCCTGGATACGTCACACCCGCAGCCTGTGGCCCGGCCTGGCGCTGCCGGTGCTCATCATGCTGGGCGCGACCTTCCTCTCGGACCACTACGGCGGGCCGCAACTGCTGTACGCCCTTCTGTTCGGGCTGGCGTTTCACTTTCTGTACGAAGATGAACGCTGCCGACCCGGCATCGAGTTCTGCTCGAAAACGCTGTTGCGCATCGGGGTGGCGCTGCTGGGCGCACGCATCACGCTGGCTCAAATCGGACAGCTCGGCATCGGCCCGCTGGCCACGGCGGCGCTCGGCATCGTGAGCACGATCGCACTGGGTGCCTGGCTGGCGCGGCGCTTGGGCCTGAAGACCGACTTCGGCCTGCTTTGCGGTGCAGCCGTGTCCATTTGCGGCGCGTCGGCCGCCCTGGCGGTATCCGCCGTCATGCCCAAAAGCAGGGAGAACGAACGCCGCACGCTGCTGACCGTGGTGGGTGTGACCGGACTGTCCACCCTGGCCATGCTTGTCTATCCGCTGCTGGTCAAATTCCTGCGGCTCAGTGACACCGGCGCCGGCATCTTTCTGGGCGGCACCATCCATGACGTGGCGCAGGTCGTGGGCGCCGGTCTGATGATTTCGCATGAAGCGGGCGACGTGGCCGTGATCATCAAGCTGTTTCGCGTGATGCTGCTGGTGCCCGTGGTGGCGGCACTGGCCTGGTACTGGCGGCAACGCGCCAGCACGGCCGAGGGCAGCAGCCGGTCGACGCCCTTGCTGCCCTTTTTCCTGATGGCTTTCATGGCGCTGGTGCTGGTCAACAGCCTGGGGGGGATCACCCCGCGGCTTATGGAAGGCCTGAGCCAGGTGTCCCGCGTTTGCCTGGTGGTGGCCATTTCGGCACTGGGTATCAAGACCTCGTTCGAAGACCTGGTGAAACTGGGCTGGCGCCCGATGGCGCTGATGCTGGCCGAAACCCTCTGGCTGGCCACCGTGTTTGTGATCTACCTGTGTGTCCTTGCCGCCTAGGCCTGCCGCCGAGTATTGAACAAATAGGCCACAAGCCATTTACCAGCAATCGCAGGCAGCTATGCTATTAATAGCATAGCCATCTGACTGAAGCCCACGCCCTGCTTCAGGGCGTCGTCGCAGCGGGCTCCGTCCAGCCGCCACCAAGCGTCTTGTACAGCGTGACCTGGTTCTGCAACTGCAGCAGCCGGGTCTGCACCACCGCTTGCCTGGCAGCGAACAGGGAGCGCTGGGCGTCCAGCAGGTCGAGCTGGCTGGCTATGCCGTTCTGGTAACGCAGGTCGGAGAGCTTGAAGCGGGTGGCTTCGGCGCTGGCCTGGGCCTGCTGCGCACGCAGCTGCTCGCCCAGCGTGGCGCGGCCGGCCAGCGCGTCGGCTACTTCGCGGAACGCGGTCTGAATCGCTTTTTCGTACTGCGCCACCGCAATGTCGCGGTTGACATTGGCCGAGTCCAGCCCGGCGCGGTTGCGGCCGGCGTCGAACAGCGGCAAAAACAGCTGCGGCGCCAGGGTCCAGCCGTAGCTGCCGCTTTCGAACAGCCCCGAGAGGTGGTTGCTGACACTGCCGGCCGACGCCGTCAGCGAGATGCGCGGAAAAAACGCGGCACGCGCGGCGCCGATGTTGGCATTGGCCGCCAGCAACTGCTGCTCGGCCTGGCGGATGTCGGGGCGTTTGGTCAGCAGATCCGAGGGCAGGCCCGCAGGCACGTCTACCATCAGCGGCGCATCGGCCAGTGCCTGGCCGGCCGGCAGCGCCGCCGCCAGCTCGCCGGTCAGCGGCTGGCCCAGCAACAGCGTCAGCAGGTTTTCATCGAGCGCGCGCTGGCGTTGCAGTTGCGCCAGGCTGATGCGGGCAGCCTCGGTCAGCGACTCGGCCTGACGCAGGTCCAGTTCGGACGTGGCACCGTTGTCAAAACGTAGCTGGCTGAGTTTGAAGGATTCCTCGCGCGTGGCCAGTGTCTGTTGCGTGATCGCCAGCAGTTCCTCGTCGGCCAGCAGGCTCAGCCAGGTGTTGGCCACCGTCGCAATCAGGCTGATCTGGGTGGTCTTGCGGCCCTCCTCGGTCGCCAGGTACTGGGCCAGCGCGGCGTCCTTGAGGCTGGCGACGCGCCCGAAAAAGTCGATTTCATAAGACGTCATCGCCAGGCCGGCGGTGTAGGTACTGGAAATGCTGCCATTGCCGCTGGCACTGGGCTGGCGCGAGCCGGTGGCCGCCGCTCCCACGGTCGGGAACTGGTCGGCGCGCCGGATCTGGAACTGCGCCCTCGCCTGCTCGATGTTGAGCACCGCGATGCGCAGGTCACGGTTGTTGCGCAGGGCCGCCTCGATCAGCAGCCGCAGCTTGGGGTCGCTGAAAAAACTCTGCCACTCGATGTCGGCCGCTGCGGTGGTCTGCACGGCGGTCGAGGCCGTGGTCGGGGCGACGGCGAGCGAACGTGCCAGACGCAGGCCCGGCCAGTCGGTTGCGACCGGGGCCTCGGGGCGTTCATACTTGGGCGCCATCGAGCAGCCCGCCGCCAGCGCGACGGCGCTCAACAGCATCGCGTTCGTCAGCTTAGTCATGGGCTTTGCCTTCATTTCCATCTCCGTCAAAACCAGCCGCCTTGGCATGGTCGGAATACATTTTTCGCTGTCGCTCGCTGCTCTTGAACAGGCTGCGCACCACGACAAAAAAGACCGGTACAAAAATCACCGCCAGCGCGGTCCCGGTGATCATGCCGCCGATCACGCCGGTGCCGATGGCGCGCTGGCTGGCCGAGCCGGCGCCGGTGGCCAGCGCCAGCGGCAGCACCCCCATCATGAAGGCCAGCGAGGTCATCACGATGGGCCGGAACCGCAGGTGGGCAGCGGCCAACGCCGATTCAATCGCGCTCTTGCCCTGCGCCTCCAGGTCTTTCGCAAACTCGATGATCAGGATCGCGTTTTTCGCCGACAGGCCGATGATGGTGATCAGGCCGACCTGGAAATACACGTCGTTCGAGTAGGCGCGCAGCAACGTGGCCAGCAGCACGCCGAGCACGCCCAGCGGCACCACCAGAATCACCGCCAGCGGAATGGTCCAGCTTTCATACAGCGCGGCCAGGCACAGGAACACCGCGAGGATGGCAAAGCCGTAAAGAATCAGCGCCTGCGAGCCGGCGAGTTTTTCCTCGCGCGACTGGCCGGTCCACTCGAAACCAAAACCGGCGGGCAGCTGGCCCGCCAGCTTTTCCATCTCGGCCATGGCAGCGCCCGAGCTGTAGCCCGGCGCGGCGGCACCCGAAATGCGCATCGCCGGATACCCGTTGTAGCGAATCGTCTGCTGCGCACCGGTCACCCAGCGCGTGCTCGCAAACGCCGACAGCGGTACCGGCCGGCCCTGGCTGTTGCTTGCGTTGATGCGCAGCAGGTCGTCCGGCTGCATGCGCGCCGGCGCATCGGCCTGCACCACCACACGCTGCAGGCGGCCCTGGTTGGGGAAGTCGTTCACATAGCTGGAGCCCAGCGCGGTGGACAGCGTGGTGTTGATGGAATCAAAAGACACGCCCAGCGCATTGGCCTTGTCACGGTCAATGTCGATCTGCAGTTGCGGGCCGTCTTCCAGGCCGTCCGGGCGCACCTGCGCCAGCACCGGGCTCTTGCCGGCCATGCCCAGCATCTGGTTGCGTGCGTTGACAAGCGCCTCGTGCCCGGCCCCTGCCCGGTCCTGCAAACGGAAAGTGAAGCCGCTGGCCGTTCCCAGTTCGGGAATGGGCGGCGGGCTCAGCGGAAAGATGAACGCATCGCGGATGCCGGACAAGGCGCCGAAGGCCCGGCCCGCCAGTGCCTCGGCCGACTGGCCGGGGCCTTCGCGCTCGGACCAGTCCTTGAGCGTGACAAACGCCAGCGCCGCATTCTGACCCTGGCCCGAGAAGCTGAAGCCCAGCACCCCGACCATGCTCTGCACTTCGGGCTGCTTGAGGATGTAGCCCTCGACCTGCTGCATGACGGCCAGCGTCCGGTCCTGGGTCGCCCCCGGCGGCAACTGAACGTTGACCAGCATGGTGCCCTGATCTTCGCCGGGCAGGAAGGAGGTTGGCAGCCGGGTATAGACCACCGCCACCGCGGCGATGATGGCCACGTAGATGATCAGGTAACGCGCGGCCCGCTTGAGCACACGGGCGACGATGCTTTCATACCCCTTGGCGGTGCGTGAAAAGCTGCGGTTGAACCAGCCGAAGAAACCACGCTTTTCGTGGTGGTGGCCCGCTTCCACCGGTTTGAGCAGCGTCGCGCACAGGGCCGGGGTGAGGGACAGCGCCATGAAGGCAGAAAAGCCGATCGACGCCACCATCACCGCCGAGAACTGGCGGTAGATGTTGCCGGTCGAGCCGGCAAAAAAGGCGAGCGGCACAAACACCGAGATCAGCACCACGGTCACGCCGATGATGGCGCCCGAGATCTGCCGCATCGCCTTGCGCGTGGCTTCCAGCGGGGACAGCCCCTCCTCGCTCATGATGCGCTCAACGTTCTCGACCACCACGATCGCGTCGTCCACCACGATGCCGATCACCAGCACCATGCCGAACATGGTTAGCACGTTTATCGAAAAACCCAGCGCCAGCAGCGTTCCGAAGGTGCCCAGCAGTGCAATCGGCACCACGATGGTCGGAATCACGGTGTAGCGCCAGTTCTGCAGGAACAGGAACATCACGAGAAACACCAGCGCCACGGCTTCGAGCAGCGTGACCGCGACCTGCGAGATCGAAATCTGCACAAAACGCGAGCTGTCGTAGGGAATGGTCCAGCTCACGCCCTGCGGGAAATACCGCTCCAGGTCGGCCATCTTCTCGCGCACGGCCTTGGCGGACGCCAGCGCATTGCCGCTGGGCGACAGCTGCAGACCGATACCGACCGCCGGCTTGCCATTGAGCCGCGCCGAGGTCGCATAGGCCTGGCCGCCGAGTTCGATACGCGCCACGTCTTTGAGGCGCACCGCCGAACCGTCGGTGTTGGCGCGCAGGATGATGTTGCCGAACTGCGCTACATCGGACAGCTGGCCGTTGACCACTACGGTCGCGGCGATGCCCTGGCCCGCGACGTTGGGCAGGTCACCGATCGTGCCCGACGACACCTGCGCGTTCTGCGCGCGGATGGCGGCGGTGACCTCGGCGGATGACAGGTTGAAGCCCGACAGCTTGGCCGGATCGATCCAGATGCGCATGGCGCGTTCGGAGCCGAACAGCTGGGCCTGGCCGATGCCGGGCAGACGCTGCAACTCCGGCACGACGTTGCGTGACGCGTAGTCGCCCAGCGCGATCGGATCGAAGGCCGGGTTGGTCGACGACAGCATGGTGAACATCAGGAAGTTCGAGCGCGACTTGTCGACACGCACACCCTGCTGCGTCACCGCCTGCGGCAGGCGCGGCGATGCGCGCGACAGGCGGTTCTGCACATCCACCTGGGCCAGGTCGGCATTGGTGCCGGGCTGGAAGCTGATGGTGATGCTGCCTGTACCGTTGGCCTGGGCCACCGACTCCATGTAGATCAGGCCGGGCGAGCCGTTCATCTCACGCTCGATCACCGACAGCACGCTGTCCTCCAGCGTCTGGGCCGAGGCGCCGGGGTAGGAGGCATTGATGACAATGGACGGAGGCGCGACCGGCGGGTACTGGGAGATCGGCAGTTGCGTGATGGCCACGCTGCCCATCACGATGATGAAAAGCGCGATCACCCAGGCAAAGATAGGCCGATCAATGAAAAACTTGGCCATGCAGTGCGCTCCTTATTTGGCGGCTGCGGAGGCAGCAGGCGCGGCGGACGCTGCAGCTGGTGCAGTGGGTGCCGCCGGTGCGGAGGCCGGCGCTGAAGCTGCACCTGCGGGCGCTGCGCCTGCAGGCTGCCAGGGCACGGGCTTGACGCTGGCGCCGGGGCGCAGTTTCTGGAACCCGTCGACCATGACCTGCTCGCCGGTTTTCAGCCCCTCGAGAATCACCCACTGGTTGCCTTTGGCGGAACCGATCTTCACCGGCCGCGGCGAGACCTTGCCTTCGGCATCGACCACCATGACCGTGTCGCCCTGGCCCGAACGCGTGACGGCCTGCTGCGGCAAGGTCATGGCATTGGTGGCCTGCGCCTGCTCCAGGCGCACCCGCACAAACAGCCCGGGCAGCAACTGGCCGCTCGGGTTGGGCACCTCGGCGCGCAGGGTGATCTGGCCTGTGGTGGCATCGACCGTCAGGTCCGAAAACAGCAAGCGGCCGGGACGTGCATACTCCGTGCCGTCCTCGAGCACGATGCGCACGCTGGCCGCATCGCCGCCGCTGGCGCGCTTGAACTGGCCGCTGTCCATGGCAGCGCGCAGCTTCATCACATCCGACGCTGATTGGGTGAAGTTGACGTACATGGGGTTGATCTGCTGGATCACCGCGAGCTGGGTCGCGTCGCCCTGCCCGACCAGCGCGCCTTCGGTCACCAGGGCACGCCCGATGCGGCCCGAGATCGGGGCCGTCACCGAGGCGTAACCGAGGTTGATGCTGGCGGTCTGCACATTGGCCTTGCCCACGGCAACATCGGCTTCGGCCTGCTTCTGCGCTGCCACCGCGTTGGCGAACTCCTGCTTGCTGATGGCGTTGGCCTCCACCAGCGGCTTGTAGCGCTGCGCCAGTGCCGTGGCCTGCGCCAGATTGGCCTCGGCACGGGCCTGGCCGGCTTTGGCGCTGGCCACCGCGGCGGCATAGGGCGCGGCATCAATGCTGAACAGCGGCTGCCCTGCTTTCACGTCGCTGCCTTCACGAAACAGCCGCTTTTGCAGAATGCCGGCGGCGCGCGCCCGCACTTGCGCCACGCGGGAGGCCTCGAGCCGGCCGGGCAGTTCGGTCACCAGCCCCACATCGCCCTGGGTCACGGTCACCACCCCCACCTGCGCTGGCGGGGGCGCGGCGGGTGCCTGGCTGGCGCCCTTGCCACAGCCGGCAAGAAGCAGGGACAACATCGCAACGGCCACCAGCCGCTGATGATTGCTGGAGGGGAGCGCCGCAAAGGGCGGCTTGACACGGGACATGGACATGCTGATCCTCGAATTTTCTGGAGTAAAGCGCAAAAGGGGGGTCATGGATGGCAACCTGGATGGCAATGGACACGCGGCCCCATCGGACGAAAGGCAAAAGAATAAGGGTTTTTGCGAGTGTTATAGTTTACATACATTTGTGAATGTATAAGTCCACCCTCTTAAAAATCTGTTTTCAGGAGAAGCATGGTCCGACGAACCAAAGAAGAAGCTCTGGTCACCCGCCACAAGCTGCTGGATGCGGCCGAGCACCTGTTTCAGGCGCAGGGCGTCTCGCGCACCAGCCTGCAGGACATCGCCCGGCGGGCGGGGGCAACTCGGGGCGCGGTCTACTGGCACTTCAAGGACAAGGCCGATCTCTTCAACGCGATGATGGAACGGGTCACCCTGCCCCTGGAACAGTCCTTCCAGAACCAGCTGGGGCAAGAGGAGCAAGAGGGACAAGAAGAGGCACCAAGGGGGTACGCCGACCCGCTGGCACGCATTCGCTACGGCGTGGCAGCAGCGCTGCTGCGTATCGCCAGCGACCCACAGACGCGCCGTGTCTTCGAAGTGGCCACCCACAAGGTGGAATATGTCGGCGAGCTCCAGTCGTTGCGGCTGCGTCACCTGAAGAGCAGGAGCGACTTTCTGGCGCAGGTGGAACGGGGTTTCGAGGCGGCCGCCCGGCACCATGCGCTGGAACTGCCGGTCCCGGCCACTGCGGCGGCGCAGGGCCTGCACGCCATCATCGACGGCCTGATCCAGAGCTGGCTGCTGGAAAGCGCCGACTTCGATCTGGTGTCCCTGGGACGGGATGTGGTGGAGGTCTACCTGCGCGGGCTGGGGTTCTCCAGCACGGGCAAGGACGAGGCGGCTCCGTCCTAGAACGGCTTAATGCAGATGCCGTGGCTTGCGGCCGCCACCGCCGTGGCCGGCGCCACCCTGGGGGCCGCCCATCCCGCGGGGAGGCCTGCCCAGCTGCATGGAGCTGACCAGCGCATCAAATCGCTGCTCGAACAACTTGTCGACGGCGGACACCACATCGCCGAGTTCGGAGGCATCGAAATGGCGCTCCATCAGGCCGATCATGTCCTGCACCAGCAGGTCGCGCTGGACCTGCATGATGGCAGCCGGCGTAGGGCCGACAAAATACATCGCAAAGTCGTCCCTGGCCTCTTCGCCGTCGGGTTCCTCGTCCTCGTCAAAATCCGCATCGTAGAAAGTAACTTCGATGGGCGCACCGCTGGCGGCCAGCTCGTTCAGGGCCATGCAGACCTCGTCGAGCACCTGCCGGAAATCCTCGTCTCCGGGAACCGTCCAGCACAGTTGCAGCAGGTGCTGGTGAACATCAAAGCGTATGCCGGGCTCTTCCTCGTAGGAGCTGGCGGCACCGTCTGCCAGCGACTTGGCGCCCGCATATTTCCAGAGCGGCTTCAGGGCTTCCTGCAGCTGATCAAAGCCAACATCCTCACGCAACGGCACTTCGCCGTGAACGTGTATTTCGAAAGGAGGGGTGGTGTAGCGGGCCATGGAATCTATCTTAACCAGTTGCGGTCTGAAATGGGCATCGCCAGCACGCCTACAAGGCCTGTGAGGCGATGTTCCGGGGGCTGGTGCCTGAGACCGGAATCGAACCGGTACGCCCGTTTTCACGAAGCGGCGGATTTTAAGTCCGCTGTGTCTACCTATTTCACCACTCAGGCCGGGGACATGCTGACGAACAAAAAAGCCCCTGGCAAGGGGCTGCAAAAAACATGGATGGAGGCGCGGGCCGGAGTCGAACCGACCTACTCGGATTTGCAATCCGGTACATAACCGCTTTGTTACCGCGCCGTAATCTGTCTGCTTCCAGCAGAACCAACGAGATGATTCTACTGAATCGCTTGTGAACTATCACCAATGAAAAAGGACAGCATTTTTAAGTGCTGCCCTTTTCGAATTGGAGCGGGAGAAGAGTCTCGAACTCTCGACCTCAACCTTGGCAAGGTTGCGCTCTACCAACTGAGCTACTCCCGCGTTATCAGCCTCGAATTATAGCGTGATTTTTTGCGCTTTGCGAAGAAACTTGAAAAATTTGCAAAGACTCAATGCTTGATGCTGCCCGCAACTTCAACCACCGGCGCGGCAGGCGCTGCTGCGGCCACAGCGGGCTCATCGTCCGGCAGGGGAACCGGCTGGCGCACCAGTGCAATCTGCAGCACCTGGTCAATCCATTTGACAGGCACGATCTCCAGGCCGTTCTTCACGTTCTCCGGAATCTCCTGCAGGTCTTTCGCGTTCTCTTCGGGGATCAGGACGGTCTTGATGCCGCCGCGCAAAGCCGCGAGCAGTTTTTCCTTCAGGCCGCCAATCGCCGTCACCTCGCCGCGCAGCGTGATCTCGCCGGTCATCGCCACATCACCGCGCACGGGAATGCCGGTGATGGCCGATACAAAGGCCGTGGTCATCGCCGCACCGGCGCTCGGGCCATCCTTGGGGGTGGCGCCGTCGGGCACGTGAATGTGGATGTCACGCTTCTCGAACATTTCGTCCTTGATGCCCAGTACCCGTGCCCGGCTGCGCACCACCGTGCGCGCGGCTTCCACGGATTCCTTCATCACGTCGCCGAGCGAACCCGTGCGCGTGATCACACCCTTGCCGGGCATCATGGCCGCCTCGATCGTCAGCAGATCGCCGCCGACTTCCGTCCAGGCCAGCCCGACCACCTGGCCGACCTGGTTGATCTCCCCGGCGCGGCCATAGTCGAACTTGCGCACGCCCAGAAAATCATTGAGGTTGTCGGCAGTCACCACCACCTTGGGCTCCATCTTCTTGAGCTGGATGCCCTTGACCACCTTGCGGCAGATCTTGGACAGCTCGCGCTCGAGTGAACGCACACCGGCCTCACGCGTGTAGTAACGCACGATGTCGCGAACCGCCTGCTCCGTGATCTCCAGCTCGCTTTCCTTGACGCCGTTGTTCTTGAGCTGCTTGGGCAGCAGGTAACGCATGGCGATGCTGGTCTTTTCGTCCTCGGTGTAACCCGACAGGCGGATCACTTCCATCCGGTCCAGCAGGGCTGGCGGGATATTCATCGAGTTCGAGGTGGCCACGAACATCACATCGCTGAGGTCGAAGTCAACCTCGACGTAGTGGTCGCCAAAGGTGTGGTTCTGCTCGGGGTCCAGCACCTCCAGCAGCGCGCTGGAAGGGTCGCCACGGAAATCGGTGCCGAGCTTGTCGATCTCGTCGAGCAGGAACAGCGGGTTGCGCGTGCCGGCCTTGGTCAGGCTTTGCAGGACCTTGCCCGGCAAGGCACCGATGTAGGTACGCCGGTGACCGCGGATCTCCGCCTCGTCACGCATGCCGCCCAGCGCCATGCGCACGTACTTGCGCCCCGTGGCCTTGGCAATCGACTGGCCCAGCGAGGTCTTGCCAACGCCAGGAGGGCCGACCAGACAGAGAATCGGCGCCTTGAGCTTGTCGACGCGTTGCTGCACCGCGAGGTATTCAACAATGCGGTCCTTGACCTTTTCCAGGCCGTAGTGGTCTTCGTCCAGCACGGCCTCGGCGTTGGCCAGGTCGTGTTTGATCTTGGTCTTCTTGCTCCAGGGCAGACCGGTCAGCACATCGATGTAGGAGCGCACCACGGTCGCCTCGGCCGACATCGGCGACATCAGCTTGAGCTTTTTCAGCTCGCTCTCGGCCTTCTTGCGCGCTTCCTGCGGCATTTTGGCGGTCTTGATCTTTTTCTCGATCTCTTCGATGTCCGCGCCCTCTTCACCCTCGCCGAGCTCCTTCTGGATCGCCTTGACCTGCTCGTTCAGGTAGAAATCGCGCTGGTTTTTCTCCATCTGGCGCTTGACGCGGCCGCGGATTTTCTTGTCCACATTGAGAATGTCGACTTCGCGTTCGAGCTGCTCATAGAGGTTTTCGAGCCGGGCCTTGACGTTGTCCAGATCGAGGATGACCTGCTTGGCGTCCAGCTTGAGCGGCAGGTGCGCCGCAATGGTGTCGGCCAGCCGGCCGGCATCGTCGATGCTGGAAATCGAAGTGAGGATCTCAGGCGGGATTTTCTTGTTGAGTTTGACGTAGTGGTCGAACTGCTGCATCACGGCGCGGCGCAGCGCTTCGGTCTCGCTGGTCTTGTCGCCGGGCGTGAGCACGGCCGCCTCCACCGGCGTCACATTGGCGCTGAAGTGGGCCTCGCCCTCTTCGATCTTGTTGACAACGGCGCGTTGCTGGCCTTCAACCAGCACTTTGACCGTGCCGTCCGGCAGTTTGAGCATCTGCAAAATCGTGGCCACACAGCCGACACCGAACATGTCCTCGACAGACGGTTCGTCCTTGGCGGCTGCTTTCTGGGCCACGAGCATGATGCGGCGCTCGGCCTCCATCGCCGACTCCAGCGCCTTGATGCTTTTGGGGCGGCCGACGAACAGCGGAATCACCATGTGGGGGAACACCACCACGTCACGCAGCGGCAACAGCGGCAGGTCGATGGGGCTGGAAGGCAATGTGGTTTGTGCGGACATATCAACCCTTAGAGGTAGGCCTTTAACGAAAACCGTGGCGCCAGGGCGTCCGGGGATTTTCAGTATCGGTGAAAACAGTTATCTGGAAAGTGGGGAACAGCGGCCACTTTTCAAGCCTGCCGCCCATTTATGCCACTTCAGGCACCACACCGGGGACCTTCTTGGTCTGGCGCGGCCTCAGGCCTGTTTGGCGGCTTCACGGTACACCAGCAGCGGCGGCTTGTTTTCCTCGATCGTCGACTCGTCAACCACCACTTTTTCCACATTGCTCGTATTGGGCAGGTCAAACATGGTGTCAATCAGGGACTGCTCAAGGATTGAGCGCAGGCCGCGCGCGCCGGTCTTGCGGGCCAGCGCCTTGCGGGCGATGGCCTTGAGCGCCGAGGGGCGAATCTCCAGATCGACCCCTTCCATGGACAGCAGCTTGCTGAACTGCTTGACGACGGCGTTTTTGGGTTCCGTCAGGATCTGCACCAGCGCGTCCTCAGTCAGTTCGGCCAAAGTGGCGACCACCGGCATGCGGCCCACCAGCTCGGGGATCAGGCCGAACTTGATCAGGTCTTCCGGCTCCACGTCCTTGAAGGCCTCGGTCAGGCTCCGGGCCTTTTTGCTCTTGACGCTGGCGCCAAAACCGATGCCGGACGACTCGGTGCGGTTTTCAATCACTTTTTCCAGCCCCGAGAAAGCCCCGCCGCAGATAAACAGGATGTTGGTGGTGTCGACCTGCAGGAAGTCCTGGTTCGGGTGCTTGCGGCCGCCCTGCGGCGGCACCGAGGCCATGGTGCCCTCGATCAGTTTGAGCAGCGCCTGCTGCACACCCTCACCCGACACGTCGCGCGTGATCGAGGGGTTGTCGGACTTGCGCGAGATCTTGTCGATTTCGTCGATGTAGACAATACCCTGCTGCGCGCGCTCGACTTCATAGTTGCAGCTCTGCAGCAGCTTCTGGATGATGTTTTCGACGTCCTCACCGACATAGCCGGCTTCGGTCAATGTGGTGGCGTCGGCCATCACGAAGGGGACGTTGAGGGTACGCGCCAAGGTCTGGGCCAGCAGGGTCTTGCCGGAGCCGGTGGGGCCGATCAGCAGAATGTTGCTTTTGGTCAGTTCCACATCGTCTTTTTTTGCTTTTTCCTTGTGGCGCAGGCGTTTGTAGTGGTTGTACACGGCGACGGCCAGTGTGCGCTTGGCTGGTTCCTGGCCAATGACGTAGCCGTCCAGTGTGCCCTTGATTTCCAGCGGCGTCGGCAGGTCGCCGCGCGTTTCGCGCACGTCATCACCGGCGGGCAGCTCATCGCGGATGATTTCGTTGCACAGGTCGATGCATTCATCACAGATGAAAACCGATGGCCCTGCAATCAGCTTCTTGACTTCGTGCTGGCTTTTGCCGCAGAAAGAGCAGTACAGGGTTTTTTCGCTGGAAGAGCCTTTTTTATCGGCCATGAATGTAATGCCTTTGGGTGCCCGTGGGACGTGTTAGCTAATGATAACCAAATAAACCTGGCCCCCACGTTTCGCGGCCCCCAAGGGGGCTTTTTGTCCTGGGGCGGCCCGGGGACAAAAAAACGGCGCTTCCTGTCACAGGAAACGCCGTTGCTGCACTGCAACTGACGGAAAAAGCCGTGCTTTCAGGGGCGCTTGGAAATCACCTGATCCACCACGCCATAAGCTTTCGCCTCGTCGGCAAACATGAAGTAGTCGCGTTCGGTGTCGCGCTCGATCTTCTCGATGGTCTGCCCGGTGTTTTCGGCCAGGATGCGGTTGAGCTGGTCACGCGTCTTGAGGATGTCGCGGGCGTGGATCTCGATGTCGGTGGCCTGGCCCTGCGCGCCGCCCGAAGGCTGGTGAATCATCACGCGCGAGTTGGGCAGCGAAAAGCGCTTGCCCTTGGCGCCGGCCGCCAGCAGGAAGGCGCCCATGCTGGCCGCCATGCCCACACACAGGGTGGACACATCGGCCTTGATGAACTGCATGGTGTCGTAAATTGCCATGCCGGCGGTCACGGAACCGCCCGGGGAGTTGATGTAAAACGAAATGTCCTTGTCCGGGTTTTCGCTCTCGAGGAACAGCAACTGCGCCACCACCAGGTTGGCCGTCTGGTCGTTGACCGGGCCCACGAGGAAAATGACACGCTCCTTCAGCAGGCGCGAATAGATGTCATAGGACCGCTCGCCGCGGCCGGACTGCTCAATCACCATCGGCACCATGCCGAGGCCCTGGATGTCCTGTGCACTGCTGTAAATGTTCATGTTTTCTCCAAATGTTGGGACTACTTTACCCAAAATAAATGGGGCTTGAAGCCTCAGCCGCAAGCCCCTGCATCAGAAATCAGCTTTGCGCCGGGCCGGGAGCCCGCCGTCCGCTTCAGTTCTGCGCCATCAATTCATCAAATGGCACCGATTTTTCGACGATTTTGGCCTTGCCCAGCACAAAATTCGTGACGTTGTTTTCGATCACGACGGACTCGACCTCGGCCATGCGTTTTTCGTCGCTGAAGTACCAGCGCACCACATCTTCCGGCTTTTCGTAGCTCGATGCCAGCTCTTCGACGTGGGCCTTGACCTGTTCGGTCTTGGGAAACAGGTCGTTGGTACGGGTCAGCTCGGCCACCACCAGGCCCAGGCGCACGCGCTTTTCAGCTTGCGGGCGGAAGATGTCGTCGGGAATCGGCGCCTTGTCGGCGTCCTTGATGCCGCGCTGCTTGAGGTCGGCGCGGGCACCTTCCACCATGCGGTCCAGTTCGGACTGGACGATCGCCTGGGGCACGTCGAGTTCGGCGTGGGCCAGCAGCGCGTCCATGACGGCGTTTTTGTTGCGGGCCAGCAGGCGGAACTTGACTTCGCGCTCGAGGTTCTTGCGGATGTCGGCGCGCAGGCCTTCGACGGTCGCGTCGGCGATGCCCAGGGATTTGGCCAGGGCTTCGTTGACTTCAGGCAGGTGGGCGGCTTCGATCTTCTTGACCGTGACCATGAAGTCGGCCTGTTTGCCGGCGACATCCTTGCCATGGTAGTCGGCGGGGAAATTGAGCGGGAAGGTCTTGCTCTCGCCGCTTTTCATGCCGCGCACCGCGTCTTCGAACTCCTTGAGCATCTGGCCTTCGCCGACCAGGAACTGGAAGGCTTCCGCCTTGCCGCCGGCAAACGGCTCGCCGTCGATCTTGCCTTCGAAGTCGATGGTGACGCGGTCGCCGTCCTGCGCAGGCGCGTCGATGGCGCGCTGGGCAAAGGTGCGGCGCTGCTTGCGCAGGATGTCCACCGTCTTGTCGATGGCTTCGTCGGTCACTTCTGCGGTGATTTTTTCAACTTCCGCGCTGGCCAGGTCGCCGATCTTGACTTCCGGGTAAACCTCGAAAATCGCGTCAAACGCCAGCTCGCCCTCGGGCGCGCCTTCCTTTTCGCTGATGCGCGGCTGGCCGGCCACGCGCAGCTTGGCTTCATTGGCGGCCACGGAAAAAGCCTCGCCGACCTTGTCGTTCATGACTTCGTAATGTACCGAGTAGCCATAACGCTGGGCGACCACGTTCATCGGCACCTTGCCGGGACGGAAACCGTCCATCTTGACCGTGCGGGCCAGGCGTTTCAGGCGCGAGTCCACCTCGGACTGGATGGTGCCTACGGGCAGCGTCAAAGTGATCTTGCGCTCCAGCTTCTCAAGGGTTTCAACAGTCACGGCCATGATCTACTCCTAAATATCCGAAAAATGTGTAAAAGACAAAGGGCGCACCGGTCAACCGGCGCGGCCATCGTCCTGAAAGTCTCAATCGTGGTGCGCGGGGCGGGACTCGAACCCGCACATCCTTGCGGACGTCAGGACCTAAACCTGGTGCGTCTACCAATTTCGCCACCCGCGCGCCTGAAATAAAAACGGGAATCCTCAGCTTTTCGGCTTCCGGACCCCCGCCTGAAATCGGTCAACTTTCTATTTTAGCCTGTATCGGCTGCCGCTTCAGCGTCCAGCCATCCCGCAGGTGGGGTCAGGCCGGGACCGGTAACTCCCGTTTCACACGAAACCACGCTGCATACATCGCCGGCAAGGCCAGCAGCGTCAGCACCGTGGCAACAATCAGCCCGCCCATGATGGCAACCGCCATCGGCCCCCAGAACACGCTGCGCGACAGCGGGATCATGGCCAGCACGGCGGCGGCGGCCGTCAGCACGATGGGACGCAAACGCCGCACGGCCGACTCCACGATCGCATCCCAGGCGGGAACGCCGGCCGCCCGGTCCTGCTCGATCTGGTCGATCAGGATCACCGAGTTGCGCTGGATCATGCCCATCAGCGCAATCACGCCGAGCAAGGCCACAAAGCCGAAGGGACGGCCCAGCAGCAGCAGGGCCCCGGCCACGCCGGCAATGCCCAGCGGTCCGGTCAGGAAGACCAGCATGGCGCGGCTGAAGCTGTGCAGCTGCAGCATCAGCAAGGTGAAGGTCAGGAACAGCATGATGGGAATGCCGGCTGCAATCGAGCTTGAGCCCTTGCTGCTTTCCTCGACGGCGCCGGCGACGTCAATGCGGTAACCGGCGATGCCTTTCTGGCGCCACTGCGCTTCCAGCGCCTTCAGCTGCGGCAGCAACTCGTTGGTCACCGTCGCGCCCTGCAGCCCCTCGACGATGTCGCTTTGCACCGTGATCGCATAGTCGCGGTTCTCGCGCCACATCACGCCCGGCTCCCAGGTGAAAACAGGCTTGGCGATCTGTGTCAGGGGAATGGACTTGCCCGATGCGGTCGGCAGATAGGCGTTGGCCATGTCGGTGATGGAATTGCGCTCGTCCGGCGGCGGGCGCACCACCATGTCAATGAGTTTGTCGCCTTCGCGGAACTGCCCCACCGTGCTGCCGGTCAGGCTGGTCTTTGAAGCCTGCGCGATCGACTGGCTGGTCACGCCCAGGGCGCGCGCCTTGGACTGGTCCACTTCCAGGCGCAGCACCTTCACCGACTCGTTCCAGTTGTCGTTGACGCCGCGGGTATGGGCGCTCTCCCGCATCACGGCCTTGACCTCATCGGCGCGTTCGCGCAGCACCAGCGGATCCACGCCGACCACGCGGAACTGCACCGGGTAAGGCACGGGCGGGCCGTTGGGCAGCAGCTTGATGCGGCCGCGCACCTCGGGGAATTCCTGGGCCAGCAGCGCCGGCAGCTTGATGCGCAGGGACTCGCGCACCTTCAGGTCCTGCGGCAGCACGATGAATTGCGACACGTTGGTCTGCGGAAAAACCTGGTCCAGCGGCAGGTAAAAACGCGGCACGCCCGAGCCTATCCAGGTGCTGACCGAGCTGACGCCGGCCTCCTGGAGCAGGCGTGCCTCGACACGTTTGGCCGTCAGTTCATTGGCGGCGAACGAGGTGCCTTCCGGGAACCAGATGTCGACCATGATCTCGCGCCGGCTCGAATCCGGGAAGAACTGCTGCTGCACCTTGCCCATGCCGACAATGCCGAGCGCAAAAAACAGCACTGTTGCGCCTATCGTGAGCCAGCGGTACTGCACACACCAGTTCACCGCCCGGCGAAACGTGTTGTAGAAGGGGCTGTCGAACATTTCGTGCGGGCTGTCCTGTCCGGCGGCCACCTCCTGCACATGCGGCGGCACCTTGAGCAGCAAGGTCCCCAGATAAGGCACGAAATACACCGACACGATCCAGCTCAGCACCAGCGCAATCACGGTCACCGCAAAAATCGCATAGGTGTATTCGCCCACGGCTGATTTGGCCAGGCCGATCGGCAAAAAGCCGACCGCCGTGATCAGCGTGCCGGTCAGCATGGGCATCGCGGTGATTTCATAGGCAAAGGTCGCGGCGCGCACCTTGTCGTAACCCTCTTCCATCTTGCGCACCATCATCTCGACCGCGATGATGGCGTCGTCCACCAGCAGGCCCAGCGCAATGATCAGCGAGCCCAGCGAGATCTTGTGCAGGCCGATGCCGAAGTAGCTCATGGCCAGAAAGGTCACGGCCAGCACCAGCGGAATCGTGATGCCCACCACCAGGCCGGGCCGCATGTCGATGTAATACCGCTTCCACAGCGGGTGCTGGCCCGGGCGGCGGTGAAAACCCAGCGCGATGAAACTCACCGCAAGCACGATCACCACCGCCTCGATCAGCACCTTCACGAACTCGTTGACCGAAGTCGCCACGGCGGTCGGCTGGTCCTGGATCTGCACCAGCTCGATGCCGGCCGGCAGGCTGGTGCCAATACGCGCAGTGGTCGCCTTCAGCGCCTTGCCCAGGGCAATGATGTCGCCGCCCTTGCCCATGGAGACACCGAGCGCGATGACCTCGCGGCCCTGGTGCCGCACCTTGACGGCGGGCGGGTCGATGTAGCCGCGCTTGACCTCGGCAATGTCGCCCAGGCGCAGCTGGCTGCCCGAGCTGGCGCGTATCGGCATGGCACGCAGCTGCTCGACCACTTCAAACTGGCCGGCCACCCGCACCTGCACCACGTCCAGCGGCGTCTGGATCGCGCCGGCCGACTCCACCGCGTTTTGCTGGCCGAGCTGGCTGAGCACCTGGTTGAAGTCCAGCCCGAGCTGGGCCAGACGTTTTTGCGATATCTCGATGTAGAGCTTTTCGTCCTGCGCGCCGAACTGCTCGACCTTGGCCACATCGGGCACACGCAGCAATTGCTGGCGCACGTCGTCGGCAAAGGTCTTGAGCTCGGCATAACTGAAACCATCGGCCTGCAGCGCGTAGATCACGCCATACACGTCGCCGAAGTCGTCGTTGAAAAACGGCCCCTGCACGCCGCCCGGCAAGGTGCCGCGCATGTCGCCGATTTTTTTGCGCGCCGCGTACCAGACACCGGCCACATCGGCGGCTTTCGACGAGTCCTTGATCTGGAAAATGATCTGCGACTCGCCGGGTTTGGAGTAGCTGCGGATCTTGTCGGCAAACGGCACTTCCTGCAGCGTGCGCTCGATCTTGTCGGTCACCTGCTCGGCCACCTGCTGCGCCGTGGCGCCCGGCCAGTACGTGCGCACCACCATGGCACGGAAGGTGAACGGCGGGTCCTCGTCCTGGCCGAGCTGGAAGTAGGCGGCGAAGCCGAGCAGCATCAGCACCACCATCAGGTAACGCGTCAGCGCCGGATGGTCCAGCGCCCATTTGGACAGGTTGAAGCTGTCCTTCGGTTGTACTTGGGTCATGCCGGCCTCACTTCGCAGCAGCAGGCGCAGCCAGGGGCAGCGTGGCCGCGGCGGCGGATGCTACCGGATTGATAGCTGTCTGCGCAGGCGGGGAAAGGGCTGCAGCCACTTTTGGCTGATAAATTGTGACCTTCTGCCCGGGCGAGAGCACATGCACACCGGCGCTGACCACCAGCATGCCGGGCTGCAGGCCCGAAGCCACCACCGCTTCATTGCCGTCGGCCGTGGCCACCTCGATCAGTTGCGACTTCACCGTCATGCTCGCCTGGTCCAGCACCCAGACCGCGGTTGCCCGGCCTTCCTGGCGCAGAGCGGTGGTCGGCAGCTTGATGACCTGCACGCCCGCGGCGCTCAGACCCTGCGGCTGCACGTACACCGTGGCGCCCAGCACCGGCGGCTCCTGGGTGGCCAGCGCCACCTTCACCGGGTAGGTCCGCGTCAGGGGGTCGGCGCTGGCGCCCACTTCGCGCACCTTGCCCTCCAGCCCGGTGTTCTGCGCCCAGACCCGCACCTTGAGCGGCATGCCGACCTTGATGGCCGCCACCTTGTCTTCGGGCACGGAAAACACCACATCGCGCGGACCGTCGGCGGCGATGCGCAGCACCGGGGTGCCGGCAGCAACGACCTGCCCGACTTCGGCTTCCACGGCCGTCACCACGCCCGACACGTCGGCCACCAGCACGGCGTAATTGGCCTGGTTGCCCTGCACGGCCAGTTGCGACTGCGCCTGATCGAGCTGGGCCTGCGCCGCCTTGAGCGTGGTCTCGCGGCGCTCGAGTTCGGCGCCGCTGATGAAGTTCTGGTCCCGGAGTTCCTTGTAGCGTTTGTAGTCGGCCGAGGCGAGGTCGCGCTGCGTGGCCGCCGCCGCGACCTGGGCGCGCGCCGCATCGGCGGCCAGCTTGTAGTCCTGCGGGTCCAGTTGGGCCAGCACCTGCCCGGCCTGGACGCGCTGGCCGAGTTCAGCCTGGCGCCGGATGATTTTTCCGCCGACCCGGAACCCCAGCCGCGACTCGACCTGGGCCTTGACCTCACCGGCAAACTCATAAGTGGTGGCGAAGGAATCCGTTCCCACGGTCATGACCTTGACGGCACGCACCGGCTCCTCGGGCGGAGCTGACTTGGAACAGGCGGCCAGCAACAAGGCGCTGCTGAGGACGGCAAAAGCGGTTTTATTCATGATGGCATCGAGGAAAGACGGTGGCGAAAAAGACTGGGAAGCAGGGAACAGGCGAGACGAAAAACTCTGTTAATGACTGACCGGTTAGTAATCTAGGGTAATTCCCAAGGCTTGTCAAGCGACAATCCAGCGCATGACTTCCGGCCCCCATCCCGACCTTGCGCAGCCGCTACAGCCGCCTTCCAGCCACTACGAAAACTTCCCCGTGGCCTCGCTGCTGTGCCCGCCGCGCCTACGGCCGGCGGTGGCGGCGATCTACTGGTTTGCCCGCACGGCCGACGACATCGCCGACGAAGGCGACGCCCTGCCCGCCCAGCGCCTGGCCGACCTCGCGGCCTGCCGCGCCGACCTGTTCGCCGCGGCCGAGGGCCGGCCGGTCTCGGCGCGATGGCCGGCCGTCTTTGCTGCCCTGGCGCCGATGATCAGGCAGTTCCAGTTGCCGGTACCGCTGCTGGACGACCTGCTCAGCGCGTTCGAGCAGGACGTTGTCAAGCAGCGTTATGCCACCGAGGCCGAGCTGCTGGACTACTGCCGCCGCTCGGCCAACCCGGTCGGCCGCCTGCTGCTGCACCTCTACGGTGTCAACGATGCGGCGTCGTTGGTGCAGAGCGACCACATCTGCACTGCGTTGCAGCTGATCAACTTCTGGCAGGACCTCAGCGTGGACATTCCGCGCGGACGCATCTACCTGCCGCAGGAGCTCTGGGCCGCGCACGGCGTGGATGAAGCGCAACTGCTGGCCCTGGACGTGAACCTGTTTACTACGAAATTGATAGCTGCCTGCGTCCATTCGGCAAGGGCCAGGATGCTAAAAGGCTTGCCTTTGGTGAAGAAGGTGCCGGGACGCGCGGGCTGGGAGTTGCGCCTGGTGGTGCAAGGCGGCCTGCGCATCCTCGACAGGATCGAAGCGATCGACTTTGCCACGCTGCGGCAGCGCCCCAAGCTCAGGCCCTGGGATGTGGCGTTGATGCTGTGGCGCGCGATCCGGATGTGATCCCGGCACCGGACGGCTTGCCATCGCTCCAAGCCTGCGACAATCCCGCCCATGAACCCCGAGGAATACGTCCAGCAGAAAGCCGCCGCGTCCGGCAGCAGTTTTTATTACGCCTTCCTGTTTTTGCCCAGGGAAAGGCGTGCGGCCATCACGGCCTTTTATGCCTTCTGCCGCGAGATCGACGACGTCGTTGACGAAGTGACCGACCCCGGCGTGGCCCACACCAAGCTCGCCTGGTGGCATGCGGAGGTGCTCAAGGCCTACGCCGGCTCGCCCACCCATCCGGTGATGAAGGCGCTGATGCCGCTGGCCCCCACCTACCAGATCGAAGCGCGCCACCTGCAGGCGGTGATTGAGGGCTGCCAGATGGACCTCACGCAAAACCGCTTTCTCGATTTCCCGGGCCTGAAGACCTACTGCCACCTGGTCGCAGGCATCGTCGGCGAGGTGGCCGCGCGGATTTTCGGGCAGACGCAGCCGCAGACCACCGAGTACGCGCACAAGCTCGGGCTGGCCTTCCAGATGACCAACATCATCCGCGACGTCGGGGAGGACGCGCTGCGCGGACGCATTTACCTGCCAGTCAGCGAGCTGCAGCAGTTCGACGTGAAGGCGCACGAAATCCTCAAGCGCCAGTACTCCGACCGCTTCACCGCGCTGATGAAGTTCCAGACGCAGCGTGCGCTCGGCCTGTACGACGAGGCGCTGGCGCTGCTGCCCGAGGCCGACCGCCGCGCACAAAAGCCCGGCCTGATGATGGCCAGCATCTACCGCACCCTGCTGCGCGAGATCGAGGCCGACGGCTACCAGGTGCTGCACCAGCGCGTCAGCCTGACGCCACTGCGCAAGTTCTGGCTGGCATGGAAAACACAGGCCTTCGGAAAAGTGGTGTAAAAACTTTGGCCCCCACGCTTGTCGCTTGGCGTACTGCGCTGCCCCCCCAGGGGGCTATTTTTCCTAGGGGCGGCCCGTCGGAAAAATTCTCACCATGAAGGTGGCCGTCATTGGTGCCGGCTGGGCCGGCTGCGCTGCGGCGGTCGAAGCCACGCGGCTGGGCCAGCAGGTCACTGTGTTTGAAGCGGCCCGCATCCCCGGTGGACGCGCGCGGCGTGTTGACGGCCAGTGGCCCGACGGCACGGCGCTGGCACTGGACAACGGCCAGCACATCCTGATCGGTGCCTACAGCGAAACGCTGCGCCTGATGGCCGACCTCGGCATCGCTGCCGACACTTCGCTGCTGCGCCTGCCGCTGACCCTGCAGTTCCCCGACGGCACGGGTCTGGCCTTTCCCCGGCTGCCCGCTCCACTCGATGCGCTGGCGGGCATTGTGCGTGCACGCGGCTGGAGCTGGCGCGACAAACTCTCGCTGCTGCGTGCCGCTGTCGGCTGGCAGATCTCGGGCTTTCGCTGCGCGCCGGAGCTGTCTGTCGCGCAGCTGTGCCGCACGCTGAGCCCGACGGTGATGGCCACGCTGATCGAGCCGCTGTGCGTCTCGGCGCTGAACACGCCGGCCGAGCGCGCCAGCGGCCAGGTGTATTTGCGTGTGCTGCGCGACGCGCTGTTCGCCGAATCGGGCGGCTCCAACCTGCTGCTGCCGCGTGTGGACCTCAGTGCGCTGCTGCCCGACGCGGCTCTGGCCTGGGTCGTGCGGTATGGCGGCGAAGTCGGCCTGGGTCGCCGCGTGCAGGGACTGACCCGCCTGGCCGGAAGCTGGCAGGTCGATGGTGCCCTCTTTGACCGGGTGGTTCTCGCCTGTCCGCCAGCGGAAGCTGCGCGGCTGGTCGAAACAGCCGGACTGTCCTGCCAGGCGTGGCTGGCGCACACCCGCGCATTGCAGTTTGAAGCGATCACCACGGTGTATGCGTTTTCACCCGGCGCACGCCTGGCCCAGCCCATGCTCACGCTGCGCGCCGGCGCACCCGACGGCGAGGCGCCGGCGCAGTTTGTGTTTGATCGCGGCCAGCTCGGCGGACCCGCCGGCCTGCTGGCCTTTGTGGTCAGCGCCAGCAGTGCCGACAAGGCCGCGCTGACTGAGCGCGTGCTGGCCCAGGGCGAACGGCAACTCGGCCTGCCGGCCCTGCAGGCCGTGCAGACGATTGTGGAAAAACGTGCAACCTTCGCCTGCCTGCCTGGCCTGCAGCGCCCCGCCGCGCAGGTGCTGCCGGGGCTGCTTGCCTGCGGCGACTACCTCGACGGCCCCTACCCGGCCACGCTGGAAGGCGCGGTGCGCTCGGGTTTGCAGGCTGCCAGAAACGCTATCAAATAGATAGCTTCTTGCGCAATAACAGCAAGGGCTGGAGCCCGATCTGGCTATAAATTCCGGCCGCTGTCACGCCGTGCCAGCGCGCGCACCTGTTGCTGCGCGGGCCGGTCCAGGCAACACGCCAGCCAGGCGCTGACCTGCGGACATTGCGCGTTCAGCTCGCCCGAACGCTGCACCCAGGCCAGCACCGACGCCACGCAGATGTCGGCCACGGTGAAACGCTCCCCGGCCAGGAAGGTGCGGGCCTGCAGGTGCTGATCGAGCACACGCAGGGCCGGCAACAGGCGACGCTCGGCCTCCTGCGCCAGTTGCGGCTTGCGCCGCTCCTCGGGCATGGCGATGGTGTGCATCAGGAAGGTCAATGCATCTTTTTCGCATTCGGTCACGGCCCAGAAGCTCCAGCGCAGGATCTCGGCCTGTTCGACGTGGTTCACTGCGGCGAGCGATTGATCGCCCTCGCCCTGGAAACGCCCGGCCAGGTACAGCGCGCAAGCCATGGACTCCC
Organism: Pseudomonadota bacterium; assembly: GCA_040389085.1. Classification (GTDB taxonomy): domain Bacteria; phylum Pseudomonadota; class Gammaproteobacteria; order Burkholderiales; family Burkholderiaceae_C; genus Polaromonas. The sequence continues at coordinate 81,167 of JAZKAP010000006.1, read as the reverse complement.
AGACCAGCACGCCGTTGTCGTCCACCACGGGAATGTGCCCGTTGGGATTGAGCGCCAGAAACTCCGGCGTGCGCGTCGCACCCCCCTGGTAAGGCAGGGGAATGTGTTCGTAGGCCAGACCGAGTTCATGCGCCACCCACAGCGGCCGTGATGCGCGCGAGGCCGCGATGCCGTAGATCTTCAGTGTCATGGCTCCGGGTCCGCCAGGCGGAACAGGTCGCACAGCTCGGTCAGGCTGGTCACGGTTTCGTGCGGCACGTCATCGTGCGTCCACAGGTGGTCGGCCCGGTTCACCCAGGCGGTCTGCATGCCGGCGTTTAGCGCGCCCAGCACATCCAGCGCTGCGTCGTCGCCCACATGCAGCACGTTGTGAGGCAGCACATCCACGGCGCCGGCCGCCGCATGGAAAATCCGCGGGTCCGGCTTGCCCACGCCGAACTCCTGCGCGCTGATAGCGGCCCTGAAATACGGCGCGAGCCCGATGCGGCCGATATCGGCATTGCCGTTGGACAGCGCAACCACGGGGTAACGCGCGGAAAGAAACTCGAGCGCCAGCATCGCGTCGTCGAACAGCGTCACGTCGTGGCGGGCGGCAAAAAAAACTTCAAAGGCTTCTTCCGCCAGCAAGGGGTTCTCGCGGGAGCGGTACAGGGCCAGGCGGATGGCCTCGCGCCGGATGGCACTGAGGTTGTGCCTGAGCTCGGGCCGGGTTCGGACAATCTGCTCGCGGATATCGTGGCGCGCCGTGGGGTTGGCAAACAGGGCCGCGGTCATGGGCGCGTGGCGACCCAGCCATTCGTCGAGGGCGGCTTCGGCTTTCTCTATCACCGGCCAGACCGGCCAGAGGGTGTCATCAAGGTCAAGGGTTATGGCTTTAATAATTGTCAGGTCAAGCATAGGTAAGGGAGAATAACCCATGTCTTTTTCCCCCGAACCCACCTTTGTGCACGGGCAGCCGCCCAGCGCGGCCAGCGGCACCGCCGTGCTGTACTGCAACCTCGGAACCCCGGACGCACCCACCGCGGCGGCGCTGCGCCCCTACCTTGCGCAGTTTCTCAGTGACCACCGTGTGATCGAAATCCCCAAGGCCTTGTGGTGGTTCATCCTGCACGGCATCATCCTGCGCGTGCGGCCCAAAAAGTCAGCGGCCAAATACGCCAGCATCTGGACCGCGGACGGTTCACCGCTGAAAGTGTGGACAGCCAAGCAGGCGAAGCTGCTGCGCGGCTACCTGGGCGAGCGCGGACACCATGTGGAAGTGCGCTACGCCATGCGTTACGGCCAGCCCTCCGTGGCCGCGCAGCTCAACGCACTCAAGGCCGAAGGCGTGACGCGCATCCTGGTGCTGCCCGCCTACCCGCAGTACAGCGGCACCAGCACCGCCAGCGTGTTCGACGCGGTTTACAGCTGGGCCGCCAAAACACGGCGCATTCCCGAGTTTCGGTTCGTCAACCACTATCACGACCATCCGGGCTACATCGCGGCGCTGGCAGCGCGCGTGCGCGCGCACTGGGCAACCCATGGCCGTGCGGAAAAGCTGGTCATGAGTTTTCACGGCGTGCCCGAGCGCACGCTGCATCTGGGTGACCCCTACCACTGCGAGTGCCATAAAACCGCTCGCCTGCTGGCCGAAGAACTCGGACTGGCCAAGGAGCAGTACCGCGTCACCTTCCAGTCGCGCTTCGGCAAGGCCAAGTGGCTGGAGCCCTACACCGAACCCACGCTGGTGGCGCTGGCCAGGGCGGGCGTCAAAAGCGTCGATGTGATGTGCCCCGGCTTCACCGGCGACTGCCTCGAGACCCTCGAGGAAATTGCGCAGGAGGCCAAAGAGGCTTTTGTCCATGCGGGCGGGAAGACCTTCAACTACATCGCCTGCCTCAACGACAGCCCCGAATGGCTGACGGCCCTGAGCGACATTGCGCAGCAGCACCTGTCCGGCTGGCCGACCCAGGGAGTGCCCGATGTGCAGGCGCTGGCCGCGTCACGCGCTGCAGCGCTCGCACGCGGCGCCCGACAATAGGCCCTTATTGCAGGCGCAGCTTCAACGCCGCCTGCACCTGGGCCAGCACACCGGCCCAGTCCCCGGCGCTGGGTTGCCTGAACAGCCGCGCTGATCCGTACCACGGGCTGTCGCTTCGCCCCAGCAGCC
>JAZKAP010000006.1:0-78918 GCA_040389085.1 Pseudomonadota bacterium | reverse complement strand
GTGCAGAAGTATCGTCTTGCCTGCCAAAGATTCTTTGCCCAGCCAGAGGGGTTGGCTGAAGTTTCTCGCCGCCGACAGCCCGGGCTCTTTTTTCCAGCGCCATTCATACTTCGCCCAACCCCCGGCAAAGTCGCCCAGTATCAGCCGGCACAGCGCTTCGTTCACATGGGCTTCGGCATGGTCGGGCTGAGCCTGCAGGGCGCGGCCAAAACTCTCCAGTGCCTCTGCATGGCGGTTGAGGTCCTGCAAGGCGGCGCCCCGGTTGTTCAGTGCTTGGGCAAAGGCCGGCCGGATGCTGAGCGCGCGGTCATAGCTGTCCAGCGCCTCGGCATGGCGGTTCAAGGCCCGCAAGGCGGCGCCCCGGTTGCTCAACGCTTCAGCGTAGTCCGGTTTGAGTTTCAGCGCATGGTCGAAACTCTCCAGCGCCTCCGCCGGACGCTTCAGCGCCCACAAGGCATTGCCGCGGTTGCTCAAAGCCTCTGCATAGTCAGGCCTGATCTCCAACGCACGATCACAGCTGTCCAGCGCTTCCTGCGGCCGGTTCAGGTTCAGCAAGGCGGACCCACGGTTGCTGAGCACGCTGGCATTGTCAGGATGGATCTTCAGTGCCAGCTCAAACAGAACCATGGCTTGCGCCGCATGGTTTCGTTGCACCGCCAGCGTTGCCAACAATTGCAGTGCATCAAAGTGCCGTGGCTGCGCCTGCAGGATTTCCTTGTACAGCACTTCCGCCTGATCGAGCTGCCCCTGCTGATGCAGGGCCGCAGCCGCCTGCAGCTTGACGCCCAGGGACTCCCCCCCTCTGCCGGACGGATCCATGGGCGCGAGCGCAGGCCCGGGCTGCGGTGAGGGGTCTCTGCCGTGTTTCATTCACCCGGATTTTAGGTCGGGCACGACGTGCAGGCGCAGGCCCGGGAGAGACACCAGGCACCCACCCCGACCGGGCACCCCGGTGGGGGTTACCGCCTGGTGATCACCACGGAACCGCCAGCGCCCCCGGCGTCGTTGTTCTGGCCACGCATGACATTGGAACTGCCTATGGTCATGGTGTAGGTGTCGGGATCGTAGTTGCCCGAACCCTGCAGGTAGACAGGATTGCTGCCCTTGATCGTGACGGTGTTTCCGCGAACCGTGATCAGCGTGTTCTGCTGAACCTTCTTGGACTGGCCCTGGTTGTTGGTGTAAGCCAGAACCATCACGCCCCGATAGACGCCGTTGCCGGACTTTTCATTGACCCGCAAGGTTCCCCTGTAGGGGAATCCGGCCGATCCGGCATAGTCCACCTCCCAGTCACCCTGCATCTGGAATTCCGTGCTGGCAGTGTTGTTGTTCCTGGACCCGGAATCCTGGTCGGGCGAGGCCTTCGTGGCATCACAACCCCATGAACGGACCTTGCAGCTTGAGCCGCCCCTGGCCCGGCATTCCGACAATGCACGCTGCTGGACGGCGGAGCTCGTCGCACCTGTACCCCAACCGTAGGCATTGGAGCCCTTGGCCTGGTCTGCGGCGTAGGCGCCGCATTCGGCACGGAAGCGCAGCACCACGGCGCAATCTGAACCACACTCTCTCAACGCACGCTGCTCGGCCTGGTCGGTCGTCGGGTGGTTGAAGGAGAACCCGTATTTTTCACCCTGCAGGCTGTCAATGGCCAGCGCGCCCGCGGCCATGGCCTGGCCCCCGGCAAATGAAAGCAGCAAGGCAAAAACGAGTCTGGCTGCGACAGCCTTAATTCCAGAAATCATGGTTGTTTCCTGTCAGAAATATTTTGAACACAACGCGCAAAAAAAACGGGGTGCGCGGCAGGCCTGGCATGGGGAGAACCCTTCCCGCATGACAGGTCAAATTATCGATGCCCGGAGCGGCCAAAAGCCAGAGGCTGACGACAATTCGGACCCCATGAACATGGGGTTTACACGGCTGCTTGGCCGTTTGGTTGACAATCATGGGTTGACCCCAAGATGACCCCCATGACCATGACCCCCTCAGAAACAAGCGTTGCCCCCGGTGAAACCGTCCAGGCGGACGAGATCACGCCGGCCGGACAGCCCTCCAGCACGCCGGCAGGCGAGTCCACCCCAGCAGCGGGTCGTTCGCGCTCGGTGCAACCCGTGCTGGAAAAGCTGTTCGAGCTGTACCCGCACCTCTTCGGCGCCAATTTCCTGCCGCTCAAGCTCGGCATTTTTCAGGAACTGCTGGCCGCGCATCCCGAACACTTCCAGCGCGACAGCCTCAAGGCGGCGCTGGGCATCCACACACGCTCCACGCGTTACCTGCAATGCGTGACCGCCGGCAACAAGCGCCACGACCTGCAGGGCAATGCGGGTGACGACGTGGCCCCCGAACATGTCTACCTGTCACTGCTTGAACTGTTCCGCCGCCGCCAGGCCCGCGCCCGCGAGGACCTGCGGCCCAAATTCCGTGCGCAGCTGATGGCCGCTTTCGAGGCCAGCGGCCTGACCCGGCAGGACTACCAGGCCCGGGTCCAGACCAATGACCTGGAGGCCACAGCCCTGCTTGAGGAAGCCTTTTCCGAACGCGACCAGAAGCTGGCCAAACGCGAAGCACTGCGCCGCACGTTTGAAAGCAGCGGCAAAACCGCCGAGGAATTTGCCGACATGTACGGCCTCGACAAGCGCGAGCTCTTCGCGGCCATCAAGGCCTGACGATGGCCGGCGGCCAGGCATGTCCGGGCATTCCCGGGCAAGCGAAGGTAAAGGCCTTGCCAGCCTTGACGCTCAGCAAGGTCAATGACGGCGTGTACCGCGTGCTCGCCGGTACTGGCCTCCATGTGGGCAACCTCAAGCTGATTGGCGGGCAATGGAAGTTCAAGGCCATCGGTTACGGCGCCCAGGGTGAAGTTTTTCCCGGCGGCGGCCCCCTGACTGACCGGCACAACACCACCTTCGCAGCGCCCGACGAGGCCGTGATCACCGCCGTGCTGGCCCCGCCCTGAATTCATGTCCAATAGGGGGATGGAGCGCCAATGACCCCAGAAGCAACACCCGGCTTCAATGCCCGCCTGTGGCGACGCTTTGTTGCGATCGCCCGGCCCTACTGGCTCTCGGATGAACGCTGGCGTTCCCGGGGTCTGCTGGCACTGCTGATTTTGCTGCTGCTGGCGCAGACGGCCGTCAGCGTGCTGTTCAACCACGAAACCGGCGAGTTCACCTCGGCCCTGGCCGCGGGGGACACCGAACGCTTCTGGGCCTCGATCTGGCGTTACACGGCCATCCTCGTCGCGGCGGTTCCGCTCTACGCCCTGTACTACTTCGTGCGCGACACCCTGGGCCTGCGCTGGCGCCGCTGGCTGACGCACCACTTCCTGGCGCGCTATTTTCACCAGCGCGCCTACTACCGGCTCAACGCCGCCGCCGGCATCGACAACCCCGACCAGCGCATAGCCGAGGACATCAACACCTTCACCCAGCAGTCGCTGTACTTCTCGATGATCGTGCTGGGCGCCTTCATCCAGCTGATCGCCTTTTCCGGTGTGTTGTGGTCCATTTCCCAGGGACTGGTTTACTTCCTGATCGCTTATGCCGTGTTCAGCACCTGGTTCACCGGCTCGGTGTTCGGCAAGCGGCTGATCGGCCTGAATTTCCGCCAGCTGCAGCGCGAGGCAGACTTCCGTTTCAGCCTGGTGCGGGTGCGCGAACATGCGGAGCCGATCGCCTTCTACGACGGGGAAGCACGCGAGATGTCGGCGCTGCAGCGCATCTTCCAGGCGGCCTACGCCAACTTCCAGCAGGTGCTGCGCTGGCAGTTCAAGCTCAACCTCTTCCAGTTCGCCCACAGCTTTCTGACGGTGGTGCTGCCCACCGTGATCATTGCAGGCGATGTGCTCTCCGGAAAGCTGGAGGTCGGCCGGGCGATCCAGGCCGCCGGCGCGTTTGCCGCCATCCTGAGTGCGCTGACGGTGATCGTCGAACACTTCGAGGGCCTGAGCCGCTTTTCCGCCGGAGTGGACCGGCTGCATGCTTTTTCGCAGGCGCTGGATGCCCAGGCCGACCAGCCCGCCGGGCCTGGCGACGACGCCCCGTCGCAGATCCGCACCACACCGGGCTTTGAGCTGGCCCTGGACCGCCTGACGGTGCTCACGCCGAATCGGGAGCACCTGCTGGTTCAGGGGCTAAAGCTGGCTGTTCCCCCGGGTGAAGGGCTGCTGATCGTCGGCGCCAGCGGCGCAGGCAAAAGCTCCCTGCTGCGGGTGATGGCCGGCTTGTGGAACACCGGCTCGGGCGAGGTGGTGCGCCCGGCCGGGCCGGACATGTTGTTCCTGCCCCAGCAGCCCTACCTGCCGCTGGGCGATCTGCGCTGCCAGCTGACCTACCCCCAGACCGATCGCGAAGTCTCGGACGAAGAGCTGCTGTCATGGCTGGACCGGGTGAACCTGCCGACGCTGGCGGAACGTTTCGGCGGCCTGGACGCCGAGCTGGACTGGGCCAAGGTGCTGTCCGTCGGCGAGCAACAGCGGCTGGCCTTCGCCCGCGCCCTGCTCGCCAAGCCGCGCTACCTGCTGCTCGACGAGGCCACCAGCGCGCTGGACGCGACCAACGAGGAGCGCCTGTACGGCCAGCTCGCCGGCCTGTCGATCACCCCCGTCAGCGTCAGCCACCATCAGGCGCTGCTCAAGCACCACCACCGGGTGCTGGAGCTGCCCGGTGACGGCAGCTGGACGCTGCATGCGACAGCCACCTACCACTGGGCCCAATAAGATGGCGGCCCTTGATTGATCGGGAGAACAATGTGCCGCTGGTCTGGACCCACCTCATCGACAAGGTTGACTGGAACGAACTCTCTGCCCTTTACCTCGCTGCGCCGCTGGGGAACAAGAAGCCGGCCGACCTGAAAACTGTCTTCACGAACAGCATGTTCCGGTGCTTCGTCCATGAGGACGACAAACTGGTCGGGGTTGGCCGGGCGCTGGCCGATGGCGTGGACTGCGCCTACATCTGCGACATCGCTGTGCTGCCGAGTCATCAGGGCACGGGTCTGGGCCAGCAGATCGTCGGGAAACTCGTGAACCTCTCCCGTGGCCACCGGAAAATCATCCTCTACGCGGTTCCCGGCAAGGAAGGCTTTTACCGAAAACTCGGTTTCAGGCGCATGCGCACGGCCATGGCGATTTTTGAAAACCAGGCCTTGGCCATGGAGCGCGGCTATCTCGATGAAACGTGATTCGCGCCAGCGCGTTTTCGCCGGAATGATGCATAAAATCGGCCTCCAGCCCTTTCCCCATGGGCGAAACCAGCTATTGAATCAATAGCAACTCAACCCACCGCGTCGATGAATGCCGCCACCCGCTCCAGCTGATCGGGCACGTTGAGCGCCGGCGCATGGCCGCAACCCGGAACTTCCACCACCTGAAGCCTGCCTGCCGCACCCGGGCCACGCGTTTGCATTTCGGTGGTGGTGTCGCGCAACACCAGGTCGGAGTCCGCTCCGCGCAGGCACAGCACCGGAATGTCGAGCGCGTCGTAGTGGTCCCAGATCAAATAATCGGCAGGATGGTGGGTGAACTGCTGCACCATGGCCGGGTCGTAGTGCGGTGTCAGGCGGCCGTCGGGCAGGCGGCGCGCCGAGGTCTCCGTCATGCGGCGCCACTGGACGTCGCTGAGCCAGCCATAGGGCTTGTACACCTGCCGGAAAAAGGCTTCGAGCTCCAGCATGGTGTCAAAGGCCGGCGGGTTGCCGGCGTAGGACTTGATCCGCTCGACGGCCGGATCGGCAATCTGCGGCGCCGTGTCGTTGAGCACCAGGCTCTGGATGCGGCCTTTCATGGCGGGCTCGAACAGGCCGGACGCGCAGACCGTGCCGATGGCGCCGCCCATGGAGGTGCCGACCCAGTGCGCCTTGTCGATGTGCAGTTGCTCAAACAGATCGGCCGCAATACGCGCGTAAAACGCCAGCTGGTATTCGCCTTTCGGGTCCGGACTCCACTGGCTCAGGCCGCGTCCGATCGTGTCGGGACAGATCACGCGGTAGCGGTCGCTCAGATGCGCCGCCAGTTCGTCCATGTCGCGCCCGGTACGGGCCAGCCCGTGCCAGGCAATGACGGTGGCGCTGTGCTGCGCACCCCATTCGGTATAGTGGATCTCGCGCCCAGCGCAGGTCAGGTATTCGGACGTGAATTGCATGAAGCTGACTCTCTTGTTTGATCTGTTCTTCTCTGGGCACGCGCCGCGGCGGCTACTTCAGCAGCTTGCCGGAGCTGCCGATCACGGTCACTTCGACATAGCGTGAGCCGATGCGGTTGGCGGGTGAATAGTTGACGACAACACCGCCGGTGTCGAAGCTGTTCATGGACTCCAGCGCCTTGACCACCTTGGCGCGCGTAGGGTTGGGGCCGGCGCGCCGCAGGGCTTCGACCAGCACCTTGGCGCCGACAAACTCTTCAAAACTCGTGTAGTTGACGACTTCGGCAGGCGCGTATTTTTTCAGCAGCGCATGGTATTCACGCACCACCGCCGTGTTCGCTATGAAGGGGTAAGGCACCACCTGACTGATGCCCAGTCCGTGGGCGTTTTTCAGGCCGGCGAGCCTGACGAGTTCGGCCGGATCCACCACCGAGATGTTGTAGAGCTGCGCCCCGCCGCCGGTCTCGCGGTAAAGCTTGACAAAGGCCGCCGTGGACTTGTTGACCGAAATCATGATGATGGCCTGCGCGTCCGACGCCTTGATCTTCTTGACCGCCTCTTCGACCCTGTCGGTGTTGCGCTCATAACCGGCCGCCACAGACAGCTTCAGCTTGCGTTTGGCCAGCGCGTTCTCGACGCCCAGCAGGCCGGCCTTGCCGAAACCGTCGTCCTGGTACATCACGGCAATGCGGTTCATGCCCAGCGTCGTCACCTGCTGCACCATGTGTTCGGCCTCGTCGGCGTAACCGGCGCGCACATGAAAGATCCAGGGGTTGAACGGGTTGCGCAGCGACTCGCCGCCGGTGTAAGGCGCCACCAGCGCAGCGCCGCCGACGTCGAGCACGCCGTCGGTCAGCAGCTGCGTCACGTTGGCCGTGCCGGCAAAGCCGAACAGCGCCACCACTTCGGGCCGGGCCAGCATCTCGCGCGTGAGGCGCACGGTCTCAGGCACCTTGTAGCCGTCGTCCACCACCTCGTGGCGGATCTTTGCGCCGTGAACCCCGCCCTGCGCATTGATGTGGTCGAAATAGATCTTGCCGCCCACCACCATCTGGTGGCCGGTGCTGGCCAGCACGCCGGACAGCGGCGCCACCTGGCCAATGACCAGATCAGCCGCCAGCGCCATCCCGCCCAGCCCGCAAAGGGCCAGCGCGGCCAGCGTCTGCCTGCCCCAGGTCTTCAAGCTTGTCTTCATTTTTTGTCTCCTGCCTGTGGCCTGGCGTTCAGGTCCGGGTTGTTGTTCCCTGACTGCGCACGGCCCTGAGCCGCCCCACAACGCCGGTGGGAAAGTAATACACCGATAAAACAAACAGGACGCCGAGCCAGAGCAGCCAGCGGTCGGGTGAGAGCAAGGCCGCCAGCCACGGCAGGCCGGCCGCGGCTTCGCTGCCCAGGCGCAGCAGGTCCTGCAGGTAGCTCTGCGCCACCAGGAACAGGGCCGCGCCTATGGCTGCGCCGTAAATCGTGCCCATGCCGCCTATCACGACAATCAGCAGCACGTCGATCATGATTTCGAACGACAGCGAGGTGTCCGGGCCGTTGTAACGCAGCCAGAGCGCGAGCATGGCGCCAGCAATGGTGGCAAACAGGGCCGACAGCACGCTGGAGGTGGTGCGGTAGACAACCACGCGGTAACCGATCGCTTCAGCGCGGAACTCGTTCTCACGAATCGCCTGCAATACGCGGCCGAAGGGCGAGTTGACGATGCGCAGCAGGCTCAGCAGCAATACCAGCGCGACCACGAACAGAAGGTAGTAGCAGAGCAGGCGCCCATCGATGGAAACACCCAGGAAAGGCTGCTCCAGGAACTCGAAACTTGGCGACAGGATTTCGGGCACCTTGAAGCTCAAGCCGTCTTCGCCGCCGGTGATGTCCGACAGCTGCGAGGCCAGGGTCTGGAAGGCCGAGGCGACGGCCAGCGTGATCATGGCAAAGAAGATGGCCTTGACCCGCAATGAAAACAGTCCCACCGCCAGCGAGAGCACAAAGGAGATCGCCAGTGCGCCCAGCAGGCCTGCAGCCAGTGCCTCCCAGGTGGCGCCCATGCGCGTGGTGGCAATGGCAATGCCATAGGCACCGATGCCGAAAAACATGGTGTGCGCAAAACTGACAATGCCGGTGTAGCCCAGCAGCAGGTCAAAGCTGGCCACCAGCACGATAAACACCAGCACCTTGGCAGCGACGCTGAGCGCCTTGACGCCGGGGAAAATGAAGGGTGCAAAAGCCAGCGCCAGCAGCAGGCCGACCAGAATCATGGCCAGCACGCGGCTGCGCGGGAAGTCGTTGGAGACGATACGTGTGAGGATGTTGTTCATGGCGAGTTCCTCAGCGGTTGGTCACGGGGTAGAGGCCCTGAGGCCGCCACAACAGAATCGCCGCCATCAACGCGATGTTGGAAAACAGCGCCACCTTGGGAGCCAGAAAGCCGGTGTAATTGGCCATCAGCCCGACCAGCAGGGCACCAATCAGCGCACCGCCGGTCGAACCCAGCCCGCCGATGATGATGACGATGAAAATCAGCACATTGACCTGGGCACCCATTTGCGGGGTCACGCTCTGCTGGTAAAGGCCCCACATCACGCCGCCCAGGCCGGCCAGCGCGCTGCCGACCACAAACACGCCGACAAACAGGCGTTTGATGCGGTAACCCAGCGACTCGACCATCTCGCGGTCCTGCACGCCGGCGCGTATCAGCAGGCCGACCTTGGTACGCACCAGCGTCCAGGCCAGGACGGCGAATACCACCACGCCCACGGTCACCGCAATGAGGCGGTATTTTTCAATCGCCGCATCACCGAGCAGCAGGGAGCCGCGCATGCCTTCGGGCATGGGCAGTGCAATCTGCGCCGGGCCCCAGATCACCTTGATCAGTTCTTCGCCGATGATCATGCCGCCCATCGTGATCAGAATCTGCTTGAGGTGCTGGCCGTAGACCGGCCGCACGATGAAACGCTCAAACACCAGGCCGACGGCACCGGCCACCCCCATGGCCACCAGCATGGCCGGCAGCACCGCCACCAGATTGCGCCACAGTTCCTGCGAGCCGGTCCAGTCGCTCATGGCGCCGAGTACGCTGGTGGCCACAAAGGCACCCAGCGCAATGAACACGCCGTGGCCGAAATTGAGCACGTCCATCAGGCCGAAGACCAGTGTCAGCCCCGAGGCGATGATGAAAATGATCATGCCCATGGCCAGACCAGCCACAGTCAGGGTGAGCCAGGTCGAGCCCGAGCCGATGAAGGGAAAAACCCCCAGCGCCAGCAGCGGCACCAATGCGAGAGGCTTCCAGTCGAAATCAATGGTCATAGAGCCCCCACGCTTGTCATTTCATGTACTACGCGAGGCCTTGCAGGCCGCGGCTTGCGAGACGCTTCGCCTGTGTCGCCTGTCCAAGCCTGCTCAAGCAGGCTTGGAGCCGCAGGCTCCAGCCCCTCGGGGGCCATGCTTGTATGGAGCGGTCCGTCGTCGCGAATTTTCATAGGGCAAGTCCCAGAAGCAATTGCTGCAACGCAGTGTCTTCAGCCAGCTCAGCCATGGAGCCGGCGTGAACCACCACACCGTTGTCCATCACGGCGACGGTGTCACCCAGACGTTTGGCAAAGTTGATGTTTTGCTCCACCAGCAAAATCGTCACGCCGCTGGCCTTGAGCTGTGCAAACGCGTCAATCATGTTGTTGATGATGGCCGGCGCCAGGCCCTTGCTGGGCTCATCGACGATCAGCAGTTCACGCGGCTCGACGATGGCACGCGCCACGGCCAGCATCTGCTTTTGTCCGCCGGAGAGCTTGCCCGCCGGGTGGTTCCAGAATTTCTCCACCGCCGGAAACAGCGAGAAGATCCATTGAAGCCGGTCTGCATCCATCTGGCTGGCACGCCTGGCGCGGCGCGCAGCCAGCAGCATGTTTTCCTTGACGGTGAGGTCCGAAAAAATGCCCATGCTTTCGGGCACGTAGGCAATATTGAGTTCGGCGATCTGCGGCGTGTTCAGTTGTGTGATGTCGCGCCCGCCAAAAGTCACCTTGCCCTGCGAGGCCTGCCACAGGCCCATGATGGTGCGCAGCGTGGTGGTCTTGCCGGCGCCGTTGCGGCCCAACAGCATGGTGAGTTGCCCCTTCGGTATGGCCAGGTTCACACCATGCAGGATGTGATAGGCGCCGATATGCGTGTGTACGCCTTCAAGCGTCAGGAGATTCGCGCTCATGTTGCCTCCCCTGCCGGCACCGGCGCCACGCCCAGATAAGCCTCTTGCACCACTGGCGAGGCAATCACCTGGGCCGGCTCGCCGTCGGCCACCAGCGTGCCGTTGTGCAGGACGATGATGCGGTCGGCCAGTTCACGCACCACGTCCATCTTGTGCTCCACCAGCAAAATCGTTTTGGTCTTGTCCTGCTTCAACTGACGAATCAGGTTCAGGATCACCGGCGCCTCGTCGGTGCTCATGCCGGCTGTCGGTTCGTCGAACATGAACACCTGCGACTCCAGCGCCATCAGCAGCGCGACTTCGAGCTTGCGCTGGTCACCGTGCGGCAGGCTGGCCACCGGCATCTGCGCCTTGCCCTCCATGGCGACGGCCTCGAGAATTTCTTCGGCCCGGTTGAGCAGTGCCTTGTGGTCGCTCCAGATGCTCCACAGGTTCAGGCCGTGCCGGTGCGCACCGTGGCGTGTGGCCTGAACCGCCAGACGCACGTTTTCCAGCACGGTGAGGTTGGGAAACAGGTTGGTCAGCTGAAAGGCCCGGCCCAACCCGGCATGGGTACGTGCCGAGGCGCTTTTGCCCGACAGATCCTCGCCGTTGAGCATGACCGTACCGCTGCTGGCCTTGAGCTGACCGGAGATCAGATTGAAATAGGTCGTTTTGCCCGCACCATTGGGGCCGACGATGGCGGTGAGCGTGCCTGGCTCGAACGAGCAGGTCACGGCATTCACCGCCACGTGGCCGCCGAAGCGGATGGTTAGTTCGTGGGTTGCCAGCATGGGTTCAGCACCAGGCTCCAGGTCATTTTTGGAATAAAAGCAGCCCCCGGCGCTTACGGATCAAGCACCAGCAGCTATCAAAACAGGAGTGAAGGAGGGCAGGCACCCGCCAACTCCGGCGAGCGCCCTCCCCGATCAGCGCATCAGCGCTTGTTGAGGATGGGGATAGCCATCTCTTCGGGCTTGATCTCGCGAACCAGCTCTGGCACACCCCAGGCAAATGCCGGGTCGGCCTTGATGCGGAAGTGGAACATGCTCTGCATGGCCTGATGGTCTTCCTTGCGGAAGGTCATCTTGCCCTTGGGCGTGTCAAAGCTCATGCCTTCCATGGTGGAGATGAGCTTGTTGGTATTGGTGTCGCCTCCGGTTTTGGTGAGCGCCGTCACCACGGCCATCGCTGCGGAGAAACCGCCCGCCGTGAAAAAGTCCGGCGGTGTCTTGAACTGCTTGTAGTGCTGGGCCACCATCGCTTCGTTCACCGGGTTCTTCGGGATACCGAAGTAGTAATACAGCGCGCCTTCCATGCCCGGGAAGCTTTTGTAGGCGACCATGGCGGGCAGGATATTGCCGCCGGTGGCGAGCTTGATGCCATAGCGCTTTTCAAGGTCCAGATCGGCGATCTTCGGAAACGGCGTCGGACTGCCCGACCAGCCCACCGAGAGGTACTTGTTGCCCGGCTGGTCCTTGAGCTTGTCGACAATGCGCTGCAGGCCCGCCGTGAAGTCGGTGGTGCCCACGGGCAGGTACTCTTCGTGAACGATCTTGGCGTTCTTCATGAACGACTTGGCGGCCTTCACGCCATCGCGACCGAAGGCGTTGTCGTTGGCCAGAATGGCGACCACATTACCTGGCCGGTCCAGCGCGACGGCGTTGGCGGCGGCATCCTGGCTGGAATTGCGGCCGGTGCGGAAGATGTACTTGTTCCACTTGTCGCCGGTAATGCTGTCGGCCACGGCAGGCTCGACCAGCAGGATCTTCTTGTATTCCTCGGCCACCGGCAACATGGCCAGCGCGACCGGCGAGGCGGTGGGGCCGACGGCGATATCCACCTTTTCGTCGGCATAAGCCGCAGCCAGCGCCGCCTTGCCCACGTCGGGCTTGCCCTGGTCGTCCTTCTCGATCACCACGAGCTTCTTGCCCGCCACCATCATGGTGCCGCCGGTGGCGTAGTTCAGCCCCATATGGAAGCCCACAATGGTCTGCTTGGCATAGGCCTCCAGCGGACCCGTCTTGCTGGCAATGATGGCGATCTTGATGTCTTTGGCCTGGCTCAGGGCCAGGGGCGAAACAAAGGCCGTGGCGAGTGCGGCAAGCGCGATGAGGGTACGACGATGCATGGATGTCTCCTGTTGTATGGCGATGCACCATGATTGCACATGTCGTGCCAGAAACAAGGCGTTGATTTATATAGGTTTTCTCACATAGAACATTAAATTGTCCATTTTTAAGTCATTTTTATTGACTGATTTTCGTACAATTGTCTTGTTTTTATACAGGGTTATCCAGACGCTCATACAGCTTGGCGCGGGAAATTCCAAGCAGGCGCGAGGCGGCCAGCTTGTTGCCGCCGGTCGCCGCCATGGCGGCGGCAATGGCGCGGCGCTCCACCTGCGCCACCTGCTCGGCCAGCGGACGCAGCGGGTCGGAGGCGGAGTCTGGGCCGTTCCCGAATTCAGCCAGCGGCAAAGGTGCAATACGCTCGATACCCGCCTCCTTGAGCACCTCCTCAAACTGCGCGCGGCCGATGTTGAGCGAGTCGCTGCGCATCACCGCCTGCTCCAGCACATTGCGCAGTTCACGGATATTGCCGCGCCAGGTTTGCGCCGACAGCAGGGCCAGTGCGTCGGGCGCCAGTTCGGGCTGGCGGTCGCCGCTGCGCAGCGCCATTTCCTCGCCCAGCACTTCGAGCAGCGCCGGAATGTCGGAGCGACGCTCGCGCAGCGGCGGCACCTTGATCGGCAGCACGTTGAGGCGGTAAAACAGGTCTTCGCGAAACTTGCCCTCGCGCACCAGCGCGCCCAGGTCGCGTGAGGTCGCGGCAATCAGGCGCGCGTCAAACGGAATCAGCTTGTTCGAGCCCAGCGGCTCGATCTCGCCCTCCTGCAGGGCACGCAGCAGCTTGGCCTGCAAGGCCTGCGGCATGTCGCCGATCTCGTCGAGAAACAGCGTCCCGCCGTCGGCCAGCTTGAACTTGCCGTCTCGCCCCTTGCGGTCGGCGCCGGTGTAGGCACCGGGTGCCACGCCGAAAAATTCGGCCTCCAGCAAGGTGTCGGGCACGGCGGCAATGTTGACGCTGATGAAGGGCCCGCGCGCCCGGCTGGAGGTGGCATGGATGGCGTGGGCCAGCAGCTCCTTGCCGGTACCGGTTTCGCCCAGCAGCAGCACCGGGCTGGAGGTCTGTGCCGCACGGCGCGCCTGGCGCTTGACCTCGACCGCGGCCGGGCTGGTGCCGACAAAACTGGCAAAGGTGTATTTGGACTGGCGCTGGCCCGGCGCCTGCAGACGCTGGCTGGCCAGTTCGCGGCGGGCATCGTCGAGGTCGCGGTGCAGCAGCGCAAACTTGCTGATCAGCGGCTGCAGCGTGGTCTCGGGGTGGTCGAACAGCACGATGCCGATGGCGCCGATGATGTCGCCGCCGCTTTCATCGCGCAGCGGGATGCGGCTGACGACAAAGGTGCCGGCGCGGTTGGTCAGCAGGTCGATCAGGAAAGGCTCGCCGGTCTCCAGCACCCGGCGCATCTGCGTGTTGGGAATGACCTCCTCCACCATGTGGCCGACAAACTGGTCCACCGACGAAAAGCCCAGCGCCGGCAAAAACCGCTTGTAGCCGTCGTTGACCCAGACAATGCGGCCGGTGCGGTCCACCAGGAACATGCCCTGGCTGATGCTGGAGAACAGCTGGAACATGGACCTTGCGGCCAGCTCCAGAATGCTCTGCGCATCGAGCGGCAAACCGTGCGGTGTATTGTCTGTATTCTCCATGCGCAGATGGTACCGCGCAGGCAGCTCAGGTCTTGAGCTTGAGCAGGTGCACCATCACGCGGGAGGTGGTCAGGTCAAAGTCGATGAAGCTGTCGAGGTTCGGGCCCGAGAGCCACGAGGACTCCCAGCGGTTCTGCTTCAGGACTTTCTGCCACGACTCGTGACTGGTTGCCAGCCTGACCGCTTCGACCATCTCGGCTCGCCGCTCTGCCGACACGTCCTGACCGGTGAAGACGCCACGCCAGTTGGCCATGTCCACGTCCACCCCCTGCTCGCGAATGGCCGGAATGCCAAACACCGAGCGCTTGGACGAAACACCAATGGCGCGCAACTTGCCGCTGGCCAGTTGGTCACTGAATTCGCTGTAGCCTGAAATGCCCACGGCAGCCTTGCCCGACAGCACGGCCTGGACCACCTCGGCGCCACCGGCGAAAGGAAGGTAAACCAGCTCCTCCGGTTTGCTGCGGGATCCCCGGGTGAACACGCCGGCAAACACATGATCCACACCGCCGGCAGATCCGCCTGCGATGGGGACGTCTTTGGGATTGACACGCATGCGTTCCGCAAAATCACTGATATTGCGAATGGGGGAGTTGGCGGCGACAACCACCACCAGATAGTCGCTGGTCAGGCGGGCAATGGGGTGAATGCGGCTCATGTCAACAGCAGGCTTTTGCAGCGCCACCGCGCCCACCATCACCATGCCTCCCATCAACAGGGTATTGGCATCGCGGCTGTATTTTTCAGCGTAATAAGCCAGGCCGACGGTGCCGCCCTTGCCACCCTTGTTTTCATAGTCGATCTCGTCGGTCACACCGGCAGCTACAAGCGCCGCGCCCAAAGCACGGCCGGTCTGATCCCAGCCACCACCCGCGTTGGCAGGAATCACGATACGCAACCTGGGCGCCAGCTTGACGGCTGCCCTGCTTTTTGCCGCCACGGCGGGCTTGCCCGTTTGTGCCCACACAGGTGCGGTGAGACCACCCCATGCGGCCATCCCCAGTCCGCCAAGAACGGCGCGTCGCTTGATATCCAGCATGTCCATCTCCCCTTGGTTGAAAAACTCAGGCCGCGAGCCGGCGTGCGGACCAGCGTTTGGCCAGGCGCGGCAGGATCAGCACCGCCAGCACCACCACGATCAGGATCACCGACATAGGCCGCTGCAGGAACACCATCGCACTGCCTTCGCCGATCGACACGGCATTGCGCAGCTGCGCTTCGGCCAGCGGGCCCAGGATCATGCCGACCACAACGGGCGCGGTCGGGAAATCAAAGCGCCGCATCACCACCCCGAGCACACCAATGCCATACAGCAGGAACAGGTCAAACGCACTTTGGCGCATGCCGTAGACGCCCACAGTCGCAAAAATCAGGATGCCCGCATACAGGTAGGGTTTGGGAATCTTCAGCAGCTTGACCCACAAGCCCACCAGCGGCAGGTTGAGCACCAGCAGCATCACATTGCCGATGTACAGCGAGGCGATCAGCGCCCAGACCAGGGCCGACGACGAGGTGAACAGCTGCGGGCCCGGCTGGATGCCGTAGTTCTGGAAAGCGCCCAGCAAGATCGCGGTGGTGTTGGAGGTCGGAATGCCCAGTGTCAGCAGCGGAATCATGGCCGCCGTCACCGTGGCGTTGTTGGCCGCCTCGGGGCCGGCTACACCTTCGATGGCGCCCGCCGTGCCGAACTCCGCCCTGTCGCCGTCCTTGGCCAGCTTTTTCTCGGCGGCATAACTGAGGAATGTCGGGATCTCGGTGCCACCGGCAGGAATGCAGCCGAACGGCGCGCCAATGGCGGTGCCGCGCAGCCAGGCCGGCCAGGAACGGCGCCAGTCCCGGCCTGTCATGTGCACGCGACTCATCTTGTTCTGCGACTCGACCACGCGGCCCTCGTAAAGCACGGCGTACATGGCTTCAGCCACCGCAAACAGGCCGACGGCAACGAGAACGATCTCGACACCGTCCAGCAGCTCTGGCACACCACCGGTGTAGCGCGCCTGGCCGGAAATCTGGTCCAGCCCGACCAGGCCCGCCGCGAGCCCGACAAACAGGGCGGTCAAGCCGCGCACCGTGCTTTTGCCCAGCACCGCACTGACGGTGGTGAAGGCCAGCAGCATCAGCATGAAATATTCAGGCGGGCCGAGCTTGACGGCCAGTTCCGCCACGATGGGCGCAAACAGGGTGACCATCACCGTGGCAATCGTGCCAGCCACAAAAGAGCCGATGGCTGCGGTGGCCAGCGCCGCACCAGCGCGCCCGCTCTTGGCCATGCGGTTGCCTTCCATGGCCGTGACCATGCTGGCCGTTTCCCCCGGCGTGTTCAGCAGGATGGAGGTGGTGGAGCCGCCGTACATGGCGCCGTAATAAATGCCGGCGAAAAAGATCATGGAGGCCGTGGCCTCGACCTTGGCCGTGATGGGCAGCAGCATGGCCACCGCCACGGCGGGCCCGATGCCGGGCAACACGCCGATGGCCGTGCCCAGCGCACAGCCCACAAAACACCACAGCAGGTTGACCGGTGTGGCCGCAGTGGCGAAGCCCTGCAGCAGCTGGTTGAAGATGTCCATGATTTACAACCAGCCCGATGAAGTGAGGCCCGGCAGGTTGATCGCCAGGAATTTCGTGAAGGTCCAGTACACCGGCGCGGAAATCGCGATGCCGATCAGCACGTCCTTGAGCCAGGCCACCGGGCGCCGGTCTGCCCTGCCCTCCGCACCGCGCAGCCCCTGCACGGCCAGCACAAAACACAGGGTGCAACTGAAGATGAAACCAATCGTGGTGATCAGCGCGGCATTGGCCAGCAGGCCCGCCGACACCCAGGCAAAGCCCGGCCAGTGGCCCTGGACCGCATCCGTGGGCGCCTCCAGGGAACGAAAGCCGCCGGTACGCGCTTCGCGCACGATGAAGACGCCACAAATGAGCAGCGCCGCGGAAATCACCCACGGCAGAAAGTTCGGCCCGACGCCGCCGTAGCCTGCCGCCGACGGGATGCTGACGGCACCTGCCGCCAGTCCGAGGGCGAGCAGCACCACGCCGGCACCGACCACGGTCTGCAGACGGATTTGCGCAGGGGAAGGGGTTGCTTGTGTCATGAGTTGTCTCGTTGGAATACGGACTGTCACCCCGGACTTGATCCGGGATCCATGCGCATCAACTGCAGCCTTGCGTGCGCGAACATGGATGGCGGCACAAGGCCGCCATGACAAACCGAAAGGGCCGGTAAGGCAGGAGCCTTAGACCATGCCTGACTTGACCATGGTGGCACGCAGGCTGGCCATGTCGTCGTCGACAAACTTGTCGAAGGCTGCGCCGGTCAGCACAGCGGCCGTCCAGTTGTTTTTCTCGGAGGCTTCCATCCAGCTCTTGGATTTGACGGCCTTGAGAATCATCTCGGTCAGCGCCTGGCGCTCGGCAGTCGAGATGCCGGGTGCACCGTAAACGCCGCGCCAGTTGCCGATCACCACATTGATGCCCTGCTCCTTGAGCGTGGGCACGTTGACACCCTTGAGGCGTGTGTCGGAGGTGACGGCCAGCGCCTTCATTTTTCCGGTGTTGATGTATTCCGCAAACTCGCTGTAGCCGCTGCCGCCCACGGTGACGTTGCCGCCCAGGATGGCTGCCGTGGCTTCACCGCCGCCCCGGAAAGCCACGTAGTTGATCTTCGAAGGGTCCACGCCGACTTCGCGTGCAATCATGGCCGCGGCGATGTGCTCGGTGGAGCCGCGCGAACCGCCACCCCACTTGACGCTGCCTGGGTCTTTCTTGAGCTGGGCCACAACGTCGGCCATGGTCTTGAACGGCGAGTTGGCAGGCAGCACAAACACGTTGTACTCGCTGGTCAGGCGCGCAATCGGCGTGACCTGCGACAGGCTGACCGGCGGCTTGCCGGTGATCAGACCACCAAGCATGACCGCACCCATGACCATCAGGGCATTGGGGTCGCCCTTGCTGCCGTTGATGAACTGGGCCAGTCCCAAGGCACCGGCGGCGCCGCCCTTGTTGTCATAACTGACGGTGGATGCTGCGCCCGAGTCCGTCAGGGCCTTGCCCAGGGCACGGCCTGTGGTGTCCCAGCCGCCACCGGGGTTGGCCGGAATCATCATCTTCACATTGGCGGCAGCCAGGGCCGACAGGGGGAAAGCCCCGGTGGCGGCCAGTGCGGCAAGGGATTTCAAAAAGGTATCGCGACGCATGTATGTCTCCTTTGGTGTTGGTAACAGAGCGATGATGCGCTTCCTGTCTGTCAAACGGCTGTCCGAAAGCCCTAGGGAAAGTGCTAATGTCCTGCCCATGCTGACCACCATGAAATTGCTGCTGATCGAGGACGACCCTTCCATGCAGGCGGCGCTGCAGCGCGCCCTGGGTCGGCGCGGCATGGAGGTGCTGGGCTGCGCCGACGGCCGCAAGGCGCTGGCGTTATGGACGGCCGCCCAGCCCGATGTGGTGGTGCTGGACCTGAGCCTGCCCGGGCTGGACGGACTGCAGGTGCTCGAGCAGGCGCGCCGCCAGGGGCTGGCCACGCCGGTGCTGATCCTGACGGCGCGCGGCACGGTGGGCGACCGCATCATCGGCCTGAACCTGGGGGCCGACGACTACCTGCCCAAACCCTTTGACCTCGACGAGCTGGAGGCCCGGTTGCGCGCGCTGAGCCGCCGCCGCACGGCGTCCAGCAGCGAGCCGGGGGCCGGCGACCACCTGGTGGGCCAGCTCCGTTATGAAAAGGACAGCGGCGCGATCTACCATCGCGACCAGGTGCTCGAACTGACGCCGCGCGAGCTGGCCCTGCTGCAGGCCCTGATCGTCAAGCCCGGCCAGGCGGTGTCCAAGGAGAAACTGTTCGAGCTGGTGTTTCCCGGCGAGACCGATGTGCAGTACGAGGCCGTAGAGGTGGTGGTGTACCGCCTGCGCAAGAAAATGGCACACACCGGCGTGACCCTGGTCACCTTGCGCGGCCTGGGCTATTTGCTGAAAGTGGACGCGCAATGAAAGGTGTTGAGGCCGGCGCCAGCCATGCTGAGGCGCACCAGGCAAGTACAGCCCCTTCTTCCGGTGAAAGGGGCAGCGCAATGCCGCAGGCACACGAAGTGAAAAGCGTGGGGGCCATCTCGCTCAGGCGCTACCTTCTGCTGGGCATCCTGTTGCCTGTGGGCCTGCTGGTCACGCTCAACACCGCCAGCCTGTACAGCCAGGCGCTGGGGGCGGTCAACACCGCCTATGACCGCACGCTGCTGGCCTCGGCCAAGTCGATCGGTGAGCAGCTGGACGTGAGCGGCTACGACGGGCAGTCCGAACTGCGCGTGACGGTGCCGTATGCGGCGCTGGAAGCCTTCGAGGCCGACAACCAGAGCCGGCTTTTTTACCGGGTGTCCAGCCTCAATGGCGAAATGGTGTCGGGTTATGCGCAGCTGCCTTTCTGGCGCGGCCGCATTCCGGCCAAACCGCCCTACGCGGCGTTGGTCGATTTTTACGACGACGTCTATGCGGGCGACGCCGTGCGCGTCGCCGTCCTGCTGCAGCCGGTGGCCAGCTCGAACGGGCGCGGCATGGCCGTCATCCAGGTGGCCGAAACACTGGAGCTGCGCACCACGCTGGCACGGAAAATCCTGTTCGACACCCTGTGGCGCCAGGCGCTGCTGCTGGCCGTGATTGCCCTGGTGGCCGTGGTGGTGGTGCAGCGCGCCACGCGCCCGGTACGACGCCTCAGCGCCGAGCTGCAGGCGCGCCCGGAAGGCGACCTGACCGCGATTGCCGCACCGGACGCGCCGCGCGAGCTGCTGCCGCTGGTTGACGCGACCAACGAGGTCATGGGGCGGCTGCAGCACCTGCTGGACAACCAGAAACGTTTTGTCCGCGACGCGGCGCACCAGCTGCGCACGCCGCTGGCGGTATTGAAGGTGCAGGTGCAGTCGGCGTTGCACGGCGACATGGACGCCCAGGCGGCGCTGGCAGAAATCAACCAGACCGTGGACCGCGCCACGCTGCTGGCCAACCAGATGCTGGCGCTGGCCAAGGTCGAGCAGCTGCGCCAGCAGGCGGACCTGGGGCCGGTGGACATGGACGCCATCGTGCGCGCAGTCGCGCTGGACCTGGCGCCGCTGATTGCCGAGAAGGACCTGGATTTCGACATCGAAACCAGTGCGGCCAGCGTCAATGCACACGAATGGATGCTGGGCGAACTCTGCCGCAACCTGCTGCACAACGCGATCAAGCACAGCCAGCGCGGCGGCTCGCTGTCGGTGCGGCTCGTCACCGACACCCAGTACCTGGCCCTGACCGTCAGTGACAGCGGCCCCGGCATTTCGGGCGAACTGGCAGCACGCCTGTACCAGCCCTTTTCGGCCGGCAATGTGCGCCACGGCTCGGGCCTGGGCCTGGCGATCTGCCGCGAGATCACGCAGGCGCTGGGCGGCAGCATCACGCTGGAAAACCGCGAAGACCATGGGCGTATTGCCGGGCTGGACGCCACCGTGCGCCTGCCGCTGGTACACAATGACGGGCAATGAAACACCGGTTTCCCCTTCCCTGGCATGGCGGCGCACGCGAGGTCACCCATGCGGCTTGACAAGTGGCTGTGGGCCGCGCGTTTTTACAAGACCCGCTCGCTGGCGAGCGAGGAAATCGGCAAAAACCGCGTGCAGGTCAACGGCCAGGACGCCAAGCCCGCGCGTGAGGTGAAAGCCGGCGACACGGTGGCGATGCGACAGGGGCCGGTCACGCGCACCGTGCTGGTCCGGGGCCTGAGCCAGCAGCGCGGACCGGCGCCTGTGGCGCAGCAGCTCTACGAAGAAACGCCGGACAGCATCACGCTGCGGGAAGCGGCGGCCGAGCAGCGCCGGCTGAACCATGAACCGGCCGGCAGCCTGGAGCATGGCCGCCCCACCAAACGCGACCGGCGCTCACTGGACAAGGCCCAGGACAAAGCTTGGGGCGACCGCTGGAGCGCCTCGGTCGATTCCTGACCCGCTCCTTTTTTGATAGCTTCTTACGTCCGCTCCATAAGGGCAGGAGCACCGTACGCAGCGCATAGACGGACCCCTGGATGCCGTCATAGAAAACAGACTGGGCGGCCTTCAGCCGCAGCGCACCCGTCGAATCACGCCGGCAGCGTCAAGCTCGAGGTTGAGCCGCTGGGCGTTGAACTCCATGGTGACGGCTTGGTTGGGACGCAGCACCCGCGCCATGTAGGAACCCGAGCGCTGGCGCGCTTCCTCGACCACACTCGCCCCCGGCGCCTTGCCAATGGCGAACTGCGCGCCCTGCGCATTGCAGGCCGTCCCCGGGGGAGGTGGCGGCATGGGGCTGGTGCCCGTCGAGGGTGCACCGGGCGCGGCACAGCCGGCCAGAACGGCCAGACATGCCAGCGTCGCGCTGATCAGGGGGGTCTTCAACAACATGGGGTCTCCGATAGGTAAAACGCCACCATAACGTCTGCGTCCAGGCAACGCCCGCTTTTTTACGTGTGGTTGCCACACCGCCTGCGGTGCAAGCCGAGCAAGGGCAGAAAAATCCGTGTCGCTCAATAAAACCCCCAAGCGGCCCGATCCCCTGAGCGCTTTGCATACCTCGTTCTTTGGCAGGTCCCCCCCTGACAGGACTACCGCTTGATAATCAATCCCTGTCCTGTGGGAAGCGGCATGACCCGATATTTTCGCTCGTCGAACCAGGCATCTTCAGCAAGCTTCTGCCCGCGATAGATCCCTGCCCATTCATAGTCGTCGAGTATCAAAATGCCACCCGGCACCATTCGATCGAACAAGTACTCCAGCGAAGCAATCTCGGCAGGCGCCTGATTCAAGTCAATGTGTAAATATGCGATTTTTTGCGGGCCGCCACCGTGTTCACGGAAAACCTCAGGTATGCGTCCTTTCACCATTCGAACCTGCGGGTAGCCAGTAAACTTTTCGCAAACTCGCCGATAAAGGTCTTTGCCATGCTCGGGCATCGAGTGATTCAGCATCGTAGGGTCATGCTCGAACAGATCGTAACCCCAGAAAATTTTTGGGAACTCGGTGCCACCCATGTAATCGACGACTGTCTTGATGCCTACTCCCGTGTACGCGCCACACTCAACGAAATCGCCTTCCAAGTGTATGCAATGGTAGGCGGCACAGGCCAATACGTACCGTCTCCATACGATGGCTTCATCCGCCGCGCTCTCTGTGTTCTGCCTCCATGCCGTCATGAACGGAGCATCGTCAAACATGGACAGGTTGCGACACCACGTCAATAAATTGTCGGAAAAGTGGTAACCCCCCTCCAGCTTTTTGGTAACGGTCTCCAGACTCTTCGTCACTTCTTCGGGGTCAGTGGTTCCCCAAAACACAGGGTAAAAGAAATTGGGCAACCGCCCCTTCTCAGGAGGAGAGTATTCGGGAAGAAACAGGGGCGTGTTAAGAGCACCCGGCTGTGATGATGTGTTCGAGGAACGTTTTCGAAACAGATTGCCAAGTCGGCGGAATATGGACGTAATCATTTTGTTAGCTTGGCAATATGATGGACCGTCAGTACATTGCAACTGGCTAACTGGCCGGTGTAGGCTTGCAAGTTGACAGCAAGATCGTATTTTCAACAATAAGCCGGCAGTATGGACCAGTGTGTGTTGTAGGAAAGCCACCGCATTGCCTGACCGAAGGCAAAGGTTTGGTTGACGCCCGGACACAAGTTGCAGCGTGTGCAATATGTTCACCACCAGGGTGGACAGCGGCACGATGCGCGGCGTCTTCATCGTCATGCGCGTCGCGGAAATGTCTCAGCGCCCCGCTTTTAGGCCAGACCCGGCCCAGCGTGCGCCGATCAATCCCGACTTGCGAACAAAGGTTATCGGTGGTCGAAACGATACAGAAGGTGAGCAAAAAAAACCGACTCTGTCCCGCATATGGGAGAGAGTCGGTGTTCTTGGCGGAAACGGAGGGATTCGAACCCTCGATGAGGCTCTACACCCCATACTCCCTTAGCAGGGGAGCACCTTCGGCCACTCGGTCACGTTTCCTGAATTCTGTCTGAGCCCGGATTATCTCACGACTTGGGCTGCTGTCCAGCGATCAGGCGCTGGCGGCGGGCTGGTCCAGGTCAAAAGCCTTGTGCAAGGCGCGCACGGCCAGCTCCATGTATTTCTCGTCGATCACCACCGAGGTCTTGATTTCGCTGGTGGAGATCATCTGGATGTTGATGCCCTCTTCGCTGAGGCAGCGGAACATCTTGCTGGCGATGCCGACATGGCTGCGCATGCCGATGCCGACGATGCTGACCTTGCAGATCTTGGCGTCGCCGGTGATCTCCTGCGCGCCCAGCTTGGGCAGCACCTCGGCCTTGAGCAGGTCGATGGCGCGCGCGTAGTCGTTGCGGTGCACGGTGAAGCTGAAATCGGTTTTGCCGTCCTTGCTGATGTTCTGGATGATCACATCAACTTCGATGTTGGCATCGGCCACGGCGCCCAGGATCTGGTAGGCAATGCCCGGGGTGTCAGGCACGCCCAGGATGGAGATTTTGGCTTCGTCGCGGTTGAACGCGATGCCCGATACGATGGCTTGTTCCATTTTTTCGTCTTCCTCAAAACTGATCAGGGTGCCGGACTTGGCCTCTTCGTCGATGTCGATGTCCCAGGGCGTGAAGCTCGAGAGCACGCGCAGGGGCACCTTGTACTTGCCCGCAAACTCGACCGAACGGATCTGCAGCACCTTGGAGCCCATCGATGCCATCTCGAGCATCTCTTCGAAACTCACGGTCTGCAGGCGCCGTGCTTCGGGAACGACACGCGGGTCGGTGGTGTAGACACCGTCCACGTCGGTGTAAATCAGGCACTCATGGGCCTTCATGGCGGCCGCCACGGCCACGGCCGAGGTGTCGGAGCCGCCGCGGCCCAGCGTGGTGATGTTGCCCAGGTCGTCCATGCCCTGAAAGCCGGTGATGATGACCACCTTGCCGGCATCCAGGTCGGCGCGCACCCGCTTGTCGTCAATCGACTCGATGCGGGCCTTGGTGTAGGCGCTGTTGGTCCGGATGGGCATCTGCCAGCCGGCGTAACTGACGGCGTCCATCCCCTCGGCCTGCAGCGCGATCGCCAGCAGCGCACTGGAGGCCTGCTCGCCGGTGGCGGCGAGGGCGTCGAGTTCGCGGTGGTAGGCGTCGCTGGCCTTGCCGGGCGCCAGTTCCTTGGCCAGGCCCAGCAGGCGGTTGGTTTCGCCGCTCATGGCACTGGGCACAACCACCATCTGGTGGCCGGCCCTGGCCCACTTGGCCACGCGTTTGGCGACATTGCGGATGCGCTCGGTCGAGCCCATCGAGGTGCCGCCGTATTTATGAACGATCAAAGCCATTGCAGGAGGTCAATCAGGAGTTGGTGGTGCGGTATTTTTGCTTTTTTGGCGGAAAGCGCTGCGAAAAGCGCCCTGACCGCGGGCCAGCAAAGCCCTCAATTATACCCAGCAGCGTCAGCGGGCCGGCTCCGCGGCATAGTGCAAATGCGCGCCAGCCCGCGTCACGTGGCCATGGGCCACCTTCAGGTGAATCCGGTGGCCACGTGTGGTGCAGGCCGCCACCTGCGCCAGCAACTGGTCGAGCTGCGCCGTGCTCGGTGTGGCCTGGTGGGCATCGAGCAGCCAGTGGCGCAGGGCGTTGGCCTGGCGCGGGCCGGACAGAAGCTGCAGGGCCCGGATCTCGGGGGGGCTGCCGAGCAGCTGCAGGTCTTCGCGCGCCACCTCGAGCAGCACGGCCTGGGCCTGCGCCGCATGCCGGGCACTGCGCGCGAAGGTCTCGCGGAACTGCGGGAAGGCCTGCGCCAGCGCCGGCAGCAGGCGCGCACGGATGCGGTTGCGCGTGAAACGTTCGTCGGTGTTGCTCGGGTCCTCGATGAAGGCCGCACCGCGCCGCGCCAGCCAGGCGCGGATCTCGGGCGCCGGCACCTGCAGCAGGGGACGGTGGTAGTCCAGGCCGTCGCGCTGCCAGTGGGCGGGCATGGCGCTCAGGCCGGGCAGCCCGGCACCGCGGCTCAGCGCCAGCAGGAGGGTCTCGACCTGGTCGTCGGCATGCTGCGCAAGCGCTATGCTTTTGATAGCTGGCTGCACCCACTCCTCATGCGCCAGAGCCCGAAATGCTTCATAACGCGCCTTGCGGGCGGCATCTTCCGGACTGTCGCCGGGCGCATGCCGGGCCATCACCCGCACGACCCGCAAGGGCACCTGCAGCTGCGCGCAAACGGCTTCGCAGTGGCTGGCAAACTGGTCGGCGGCAACCTGCAGGCCGTGGTGCACATGCACCGCCCTCACCTGCCCCGGCCACTTGTCGGCACAGGCCAGCAGCAAGGCCGTGGAGTCGGCGCCGCCGCTGTAGGCCACGGCCAGAGGCAGCGGGGGTGAAAAGACGCGCAGGGCGTCGTCGACGGTGGTACTCATGACATGCCGGCTATCGCTTGGCCGGCGGTCGCTTATTTCGCGTCGGCCTTGGTGTCGGTGTAGCGGCCATAACTTTGCAGGCGCTCGTAGCGGCGGTCCAGCAGTTCCTTGACCTTGAGGTCGCTGACCTGGCGGAAGGCGTCGTTGAGGGCGCGCTTGAGGAAGGCTGCCATCTGCTTGTGGTCGCGGTGCGCGCCACCCACCGGTTCGTTGACGATCTTGTCGATCACGCCCAGCGCCTTCAGACGATGGGCCGTGATGCCCAGGGCTTCGGCGGCCTCCTCGGCCTTCTCCGATGTTTTCCAGAGGATGGAGGCGCAGCCTTCCGGGCTGATCACCGAGTAGATGGAGTACTGCAGCATCACGACCTGGTCGGCCACCGAGATCGCCAACGCGCCGCCGGAGCCGCCTTCGCCGATGATGGTGGTGATGATGGGCACCTCGAGCTGCGCCATTTCATAGATGTTGCGGCCGATGGCTTCGGACTGGCCGCGCTCCTCGGCGTCGATGCCGGGGTAGGCGCCCGGTGTATCCACAAAAGTGAACACCGGCAGCTTGAACTTCTCGGCGGTTTTCATCAGGCGCAGGGCCTTGCGGTAACCCTCGGGCTTGCTCATGCCGAAGTTGCGCAAGCCGCGCTCTTTGGTGTCGCGACCCTTCTGATGGCCCAGCACCATGCAGGCCGTGCCGTTGAAACGCGCCAGACCGCCCACAATGCTCAGGTCGTCGGAAAAATGCCGGTCACCGTGCAGTTCGACAAAGTCGGTGAACAGCTCGTTGACATAGTCCAGCGTGTAGGGCCGTTCGGGGTGGCGCGCGATCTTGGTGATCTGCCAGGGCGTCAGGTCGCTGTAGATGTCCTTGGTGAGCTGCTGGCTCTTTTTGGCGAGCTGGTCGATCTCTTCCGAGATGTCGACCGCCGACTCGGTCTGCACGTAGCGCAGCTCTTCAATTTTTCCTTCGAGCTCCGCAATCGGCTGCTCGAAATCGAGAAAGGTCTTCTTGGCCATGGTCTGCTCCTCAGGCTTCTTGATTAGGGTTTCTCGGCACCCAGGACCGGCAAGGGGTCCAGCGAGCGCCAAATATACCAAGTTGCGACGCTGCAAAACGGCGCCCAGGCGGCGGCGACTTCGCGCGCATCGCTGCGGCTGACCGATTCACCGGAAAAATAGTTCTGGCTGATGCCGTTGATCAGCCCCACATCGTCGAGCGGCAACACGTTGGGGCGTGTCAGGTAAAAGATCAGGAACATCTCGGCGGTCCAGCGGCCAATGCCGCGAATCGCCACCAGCTCGGCGATGATGGCCTCGTCGTCCATCGCCGCCCAGTCCTTGACGTGCACCGTGCCGGCGTCGAAGTGGATCGCCAGGTCCACCAGGTACTCGATCTTGCGCGCGCTCAGGCCGGCCGCGCGCATGTCGTCCACCTTGAGCTTGAGCACGTTGCCGGGCGTCATTTTTTTCGGCAGCGCATCGAAACGGTGCCAGACCGTCTGCGCCGCCTTCACGGAGATCTGCTGGCCCACGATGCTGCGCGCCAGCGTGCTGAAGGCGTCCCCGCGCGACTGCAGGCAGGCGTCGCCGAACTGCGGAATCAGGCGTTTCATGACCCGGTCTTTCTTGACCAGGTGTTTGCAGGCATCGGCCCAGTAGCCCGGCACGATGGTCGCCACCGGCTCGGCGACATCGGCCAGTTCGGTGCTGGCCGGGCCGCTTTTTACTATCTTTTTCATAGCTGCTTGCGCCCGTCCGTCATGGGCTGAAGGCCTTTTTTTATTGAAAACTTCATCACGAACCGACCTCCCAGGTCGTTCCGGCCGGTGTATCTTTCAGCACAATGCCGCGCGCCAGCAGGTCCTGGCGGATGCGGTCGGCTTCAGCAAAGTTCTTGCCAGCCTTGGCGGCGGCGCGTTGCTGGATCAGGCCCTGGATGGCGGCCTCGTCCAGGCCGGCGCCGGCCTGCAGGAAGGCGGCCGGATCGTTTTGCAGCAGGCCCAGGCAAGCGCCCAGGGCCTTGAGCAGCCCCGCCAGCTCGGGCGAACGGGTCTTGTTGACCTCGCCGGCGAGATCGAACAGCACAGCCATCGCCTCGGGCGTGCCGAAATCATCGTCCATGGCCGCCTTGAAACGGGCGGCGAATGGCTGCGACCAGTCGATCAACACCGCGGCCGGCTGGACCAGGTGCAGCGCGGTGTACAGGCGCTTGAGCGCATTGCGCGCATCGTCCAGGTGCGCATCGCTGTAGTTGAGCGCGCTGCGGTAGTGCGCACGCACAATGAAAAAGCGCACGGTCTCGGCATCGTATTTGGCCAGCACCTCGCGAATGGTGAAGAAGTTGCCCAGGCTTTTGGACATCTTCTCGTTGTCCACCCGTACAAAACCGTTGTGCACCCAGAAGCGGGCCAGCGGCTTGCCGTTGGCGCCTTCACTCTGGGCGATCTCGTTTTCGTGGTGCGGAAACTGCAGGTCGGCGCCGCCGCCGTGGATGTCGAAGGTCTCGCCCAGGGTCTGGCAGCTCATGGCTGAACACTCGATATGCCAGCCGGGCCGGCCGGTGCCGTAGTCGCTGGCCCATTTGGCATCGTCGGGCTCGGTCGGCTTGGCCGACTTCCAGAGCACAAAGTCCAGCGGGTCTTCCTTGCCGTCCAGCACGGCGACGCGTTCGCCGGCGCGCAGTTCGTCCAGGGATTTGCCCGACAGCTTGCCGTAACCCTCAAACTTGCGCACCGCGTAATTCACATCGCCGTTGCCGGAGCGGTAGGCCAGGCCCTTCTTTTCCAGCGTGTCAATCATCTGCAGCATCTGCGGCACGTATTCGGTGGCGCGTGGCTCCAGCGTGGGCGGCTCGATGTCGAGCGCGCCGATGTCCTGGTTCATGGCCGTGATCATCTCGTCGGTCAGCGCGCGGATCGTGATGCCCCGCTCCACCGCCCGTTTGATGATCTTGTCGTCGATGTCCGTGATGTTGCGCACATAGGTGACCTGGTAGCCGCTGACCTTGAGCCAGCGCTGGATCACGTCGAAGGCCATCATCATGCGGGCATGGCCGATATGGCACAGGTCGTAAATCGTCATGCCGCACACATACATGCGCACCTGGCCGGGAACCAGGGGCGAAAAATCCTCTACGGCACGCGTCAACGTGTTGTAAATGCGAAGGCTCATGAAAAGTCTGGGTGTTCAGTCTGGCTGGAATCGCCGGAACCGGAAAGGGGCGCGGGAGCGGGGGCGGGTCATCAGGTGCATTAGCAGGGGAAAAGCTGCTCCGAAAGGTCTGGCGACGGGACGCCAAGGTGATTTTTCGCAGGAGCTTAAACTATACCCCTCAGATACAATCATCCAGTATAGCCAGCCAGGAAGAGCCCATGCAGCACGCTGCACAGCCGGCTTCTTCGTTTCCTGTTTGATACCAGCCACTCCATGCGTTCCAGAGGAAATATGTCCAAGTCAGCTTATTTTTCAAACCAGGCGCTGCCGACTGCCCTGCGCTTGCTGGCTCTGGTCGCGGCCCTGTGCGTGCCGCCCGCACATGCCGACGATTACACCGAGGTGAACGCCCTCGTGCGCGCCGGGCAGCTGGGAGAAGCCATGGCCAGGGCCGACAAGTACCTGGCCACCAAGCCGCGCGACCCACAGATGCGTTTCATCAAGGGCGTGATCCAGACCGAAGCCGGCAAACCGGCTGACGCGATCACCACTTTCACCAAGATCACGCAGGACTACCCGGAGCTGCCCGAGCCCTACAACAATCTGGCCGTGCTTTACGCCGGCCAGAACCAGTTCGACAAGGCCAGGGCCGCCCTCGAAATGGCCATACGCACCAACCCGAGCTACGCCACCGCGCATGAAAACCTGGGCGACGTGTATGCCAAGCTGGCCAGCCAGGCTTACAGCAAGGCGCTGCAGCTCGACGGTGGCAACAGTGCCGTGCCACCCAAGCTGGCGCTGATCCGCACCCTGTTCACGCCGGAAGCCAAAGCCCAGAAGCCGGCTGCAGCGACACCAACCGCGCCCGCCGTGACGGCCCAGACACCTGCCGCGCCGGCCAAACCGGCGGCAGCAACGCCAGCAGTGCCAGCGCCTGCCGCGCCAGCGACACCGGCCACGCCCGCGGCACCTGCACCTGTGGTCCCCGCCGCGCCGGCGTCGTCGCCCGCACCGGCCGCTGCCACACCGGTGAGCGCCGCCGAAAAGGAAGTTGAAGCCGCCGTCAGGGCCTGGGCCAGCGCCTGGGCCGGCAAGGACATGACCGCTTACCTGGCCGCCTACGGCAAGGACTTCGACACACCGGGCAACCAGTCGCGCAAGGCCTGGGAAGAAGAGCGGCGCAGCCGCATCGTCGGCAAGTCAAAGATCAGCGTGAAGATCAACAACCTGTCGGTCGACGTCAAGGGCAGCAAGGCCACCGCCAAATTCAGGCAGGATTACAGCGCCGATGCGCTCAACATCTCCAGCCGCAAGACACTGGACATGGCCAAGGCCGGCGAACGCTGGCTCATCGTCAGGGAATCCACCGGCGGCTGATGGCAGGGACCTGCGTGCGCCCCCTTGGCACTTGTCTGACCTTTTTCACGGCCCCTGACCCCTCACCCATGCAACGGGCATCCGCCACCCTCCTCGTCACGGCACTGTCGGTGATGTGCGGCTCCGCCCTGGCCCAGAGCGTGGACAAGCGCAAGCCCCCCGCCACCACCGCTTCATCCAGCAGCGCAGCAGCCGACAAACGCAGTGCAGCGTCCTCCCGCGCAGCCGGGCGGCCGGCGGTCAAGGACGGCGAAGCCGAAGCCCGCCTGATCGAGATCTACAAACTCGCCGGCCAGGCCAGGGGGCGCGAGGCACTGGCCAAGGCCGAGCGCCTGGTCAATGACCACCCCAACTTCCAGCTCGCCCAGCTGGTCTACGGCGACCTGCTGGCCGCCCGCTCCCGCCCGCTGCGTGCGCTGGGCGACGTGTCTGACGGCACGGCCAAGGCCGGGGCCAGCACGCTGGCCGAGCTGCGCCAGGAATCCCTGATGCGGCTGAAGGCACTGCGCGAGCGGCCCGCACCGGGCACCATTCCCTCGCAATTCCTGACGCTGTCGCCGCGCAACAAACATGCGATCGCGGTCGATGCCTCGCGGGCCCGGCTCTACCTGTTTGAAAACACCGCCACCGGCCTCAAGCTGGTGAGCGACTACTACATCTCGGTGGGGAAATCCGGCATCGAAAAATCCGTCGAGGGTGATTCGCGCACCCCGCTGGGGATTTATTTCGTCACCAGCAACCTGGACCCGAAGTCGCTGAAAGACTTTTACGGCTCGGGCGCCCTGCCCATCAACTACCCCAATGCGCTGGACCTCAAGCGCGGCAAGACCGGCAGCGGCATCTGGCTGCACGGCACGCCGCCCGCAC
Organism: Pseudomonadota bacterium; assembly: GCA_040389085.1. Classification (GTDB taxonomy): domain Bacteria; phylum Pseudomonadota; class Gammaproteobacteria; order Burkholderiales; family Burkholderiaceae_C; genus Polaromonas. The sequence goes on along the minus strand of JAZKAP010000006.1, from coordinate 48,045 downwards.
AGTTTTCGCGCGCGCCCCAGTCCAGCGACGGCTGCGTGGTGCTGGCCAATCCGGATCTGGAGCGCATCATCCGTACCGTGGAAGTGCGCACCACGCCGGTGGTGATTGCGCAAAGCCTCAAATGGGTGGCGCCGCACAGCATCAAGGCCGACAGCAAGTCGTTTGAAGAGGCGCTGAACAGCTGGCACCAGGCCAAGTCGGTCGGCGACCTGGCCACCCTGACCAGCCTGTACAGCAGCGACTTCAGCAGCTACGGCAAGACCCGCGATGACTGGACGGCCCAGTTGCGTTCCGAGGCCGACAAACGGCGCGGCCGCTCGGTGCAACTCAAGGACGTGTCCTACCTGCGCTGGACCGACAGCACCGATACCATGGTGGTAACCTTTGGCGAGGTGCTCAGCGGCTCGCGCACCGGCCCGGTCCGGCGCCAGTACTGGATGCGCCAGGGCAAGCACTGGAAAATATTTTTTGAAGGAGTGATTGGATGACTTTCAGCAACAAGGCCATCGGCCGGCGTGCCTGCCTGACCATCGCAACGCTGGCGCTGCTGGCCGGTCAGGCCTGGGCGCAGGGCGCGGCCAGCGCACCGAGAGTCAGGTTTGCGACCAGCGCCGGCGATTTCGTCGTCGAGGTCTATCCCGACAAGGCCCCCAAAACGGTCGCCAATTTTCTTCAGTACGTCCGGGACAAGCACTACGACGGCACGGTGTTTCACCGCGTGATCGACAACTTCATGGTCCAGGGCGGCGGCTTCGATGCGAGCTACGCGCAAAAACCCACACGGCCGCCGGTCGTGCACGAAGGGCGCGAAGCGCTTGCCAAAGGCGGCGACAAAAACGTGGTCGGCACGCTGGCCATGGCCCGCACCAACGACCCGGACTCGGCCTCGTCGCAGTTTTTCATCAACGTCAGGGACAACGACTTCCTGAACCCGAGCGCCCAGTCTCCGGGCTACACCGTGTTCGGCAAGGTGGTCAGCGGCATGGACGTGGTCGGCAAGATCAAGGCCACACCCACCGGCCCGGGCGGCCCCTTCCCAAGCGACGTCCCCAGAACACCCATCCTCATCAACTCTGCAACCCTGATCAAATAAATCCCATGAGCAACCCCAAAGTCGAACTCCACATTGCCGGCCACGGCGTCATCACCCTTGAACTCGACCAGGAGAAGGCACCGAAATCGGTGGCCAACTTCCTCAGCTACGTGAGCAAGGGTCATTACAACAACACGGTGTTTCACCGCGTGATCCCGGGCTTCATGGTCCAGGGCGGCGGTTTTGAAGTCGGCATGAAACAAAAACCCACCGACGGCGAGATCGAAAACGAAGCCAACAACGGCCTGAAAAACGACCACTACACCGTGGCCATGGCGCGCACCAATGCGCCGCACTCGGCCAGCTCGCAGTTTTTCATCAACGTATCCGACAACGCCTTTCTGAACCACACCGCGCCCAACGCGTCGGGCTGGGGTTATGCGGTGTTCGGCAAGGTGGTGGGTGGCACCGACGTGGTCGACAAGATCGCCGCCGTCAAGACCGGCCGCAAGGGCTTTCACGACGACGTGCCGCAAACCGACGTGGTGATTGAAAAAGCCGTCCTGCTGGCCTGATTTCCGTCTGGACCGGGCCCGTTCAAGTTCAGCCCGTGAAAATCCCGTCGACCGTTCCCCGGATTGCGGAGCTCCACGCGCCGCCTTCCTGGGGCACGGTCGATTTCATTTCCGACCTGCACCTGCAGGCGGCCGATGCCGCCACGTTCGCCGCCTGGCGCGACTACATGGAAAGCACCACCGCCGACGCGGTGTTCATTCTGGGCGATCTGTTTGAAGTCTGGGTCGGTGACGACGCCGTCGATGTGGCGGCAGGCGCTCAAGACAACTTCGAAGACCGCTGCGCCCGCCTGCTCGGCCAGACGGCCGCGCGGCTGGCGCTGTTTTTCATGCACGGCAACCGCGACTTCCTGGTCGGCCCGCACCTCATGGCGCGGTGCAACACGACCTTGCTGGCCGACCCGACCGTGCTGGGCTTCAATAACCAGCGCTGGCTGCTCTCGCACGGCGACGCACTGTGCCTGGGCGATGTGGACTACCTGCAATTTCGCCGCGAGGTGCGCAGCCCCGCCTGGCAACGCAGCTTTCTGGCCCGGCCGCTGGCCGAGCGGCAGGCCATTGCGCGCGGCCTGCGCGAGCAAAGCGAGGCGCGCAAGCAGTCCGGCGCCCCTTATGCCGACGTGGACAGCCGTGCGGCCCGCGAGCAACTCAAAGCCGCCAACGCCCAGATCCTGATCCACGGCCACACCCACCGGCCGGCGGTGCACGACCTCGGGCACGGCTACTCACGTGTGGTGCTCAGCGACTGGGACGCCGCCGCCGCCGTGCCGCGCGCGGAAGTGCTGCGCCTGACGGCCAATGGCCTGCGCCGCATGCCGCTGTTGTAGGCTACCTCATGCTGAACTGGTTGCGCCAGCTGTTGGTACGCACGCCACGCGCCGACACCATCCCCGACACGCTGTGGCAGGCCACGCTGGCCGCCCATTCTTTTCTGGCCGAGCGGCCGGCGGCAGAGCGGCTGCAGTTGCGCCGCCTGGTCGGCGAGTTTCTGGCGCACAAGGAATTTACCGGCGCGCACGGCCTGGTGGTCACCGACGAGATGGCGGTGGCGATTGCCGCGCAGGCCTGCCTGCCGGTGCTGCACCTGGGCCTGGGCTGGTACAGCGACTTCGTCGGCATTGTGGTGCATCCCGGGCAGATGATTGCGCGCCGCGAAATGCAGGACGCCAGCGGCGTCGTGCATCGCTACAGCGAGGTGCTGTCCGGCGAAGCCATGGATCGCGGCCCGGTCACACTGAGCTGGCAGGACGTGGCTTCGGCCGGCGCGCTGGCCGGCCACGGCTACAACGTGGTGATCCACGAGTTCGTCCACAAGATCGACATGAAGGACGGCGCCGCCGACGGCTGCCCGCCCCTGCCCTCGCGCGCGGCGCACAAGGCCTGGCACGCGGTGATGCAGCCCGCCTACGACGCTTTTCGTGAACAGGTCACCATGGCCGAACGTTTCGGCGGCGAGCCGCCCTGGCTGGATGCCTATGGCGCCACGGCGCCGGCAGAATTTTTTGCGGTGAGCTGTGAAGCCTACTTCGTGAATCGCGAGCGCTTCACACAGGACTTTGCAGCACTGACCGCGCTGTTTGACCAGTTCTTCAAGGTCAATCGGCCTGCAGCCCTTTAGGGACGGGCGCAGTCAGCTATTTAATTGATAGCGATTGACGACTGTTCCACGCGGCGCGCCGGGGCGGCCCCGGGCGACACCGCAAGGATCCCGCCTCTCGTCGCTTGATCGGCGCTGATCAGCGCTTGATCAGCGCCTTCAGCACATTCTGCAGACGCCGCACATGCGCCGCGTCATACGGCGCGGCCAGCACTTTGGCCGCGTCCTCGCCCCAGGTCTGCGCCGGTGCCGGGTCGTTGCGTTTGGTCAGCAGCACCAGTTGCAACATGCGGCGCGCGCTGATGTGTTCGGCCGGGGTCGGCAGCTCGGCGGCAATTTCCAGGCGCAGCAGGGTTTCTGCGGCATCACCCTTGGGCGCAGACGACAGGGCCTTCATCCACGCGCTGCGTGTGGCCGGCGTCACCAGCTTGCCCAAGGCCTGGGCATCCGGCAGCAGCGCAGGGTCGCGCTTTTCCCAGGCCGTCAGCAGGTGGGTCAGCACTTCGCCGTGCGCCTGCTCGGAGAGTTTGCGCAGCGCCTGCTGCGCGTGCTCGAACGCTTCGCGCTGCGCGCGGAAGGCGGCGTCGCCCAGCCGCGGGCCACGCTCTTCATAGGCCGGCCTGTCGCTGAAACGGCTTTCGCGCTCGGGGCGGTAGGGTTCGAACTTGTTGTCGGCTGGCCGGTTGCCGCGGCCGTCGGGCTTGCCGCCGCCGGGTCGCGCGTCCTTGCGGTCGCCAAACTTGCCGCCGCGGCCTGCGGGCGCGGCTTCGGCCTTGCGCATGCCAGGGCGGTCATCGCCGCGCATGGCCACCACCGGTTTGGCGGGTTTGGGCGGCGGCGCGGCCGGTGCCGGCGCAGCTTCTTCAGTTTCCGCAGCGGGCTCGGCCGGCGCTTCAGCTTCAGCCTCGGCCGGGGCGTCCTCTTTCGCTATTGTTTCAGGAGCGGCTGGCACAGACGCCTCGGGCGCTGACGCCTGATCGGGCTCAGAACCCTGCGGTGCTTCGGCCGCTGCAGGTGCAGGCGCAGGCGCTGCGACGGCAGCCGGTGCCGCCGGCTTGAACTGCCCGCGCAAACCGGCTTCCAGATCGGCCATCGCGGTGCGGATTTTCTGCACATCGCCGGTGGCGTTGGCGGCATCGAGGGCTTTCGACAGCTCGAGCACCAGGCGGTCATGCTCGCCCAGAGCCGACGCGGCTTTTTCGCGCTCGGCGGTCTTGCGCTGGAAGGCGTCGTCGATCGGCTTGCGGAAAGCGTCCCAGAGTTTTTGCTCCTGCTTGCGCTCGATAGGCACGGCCTGCGCTTCGTGTTGCCAGCGCTGCTGCAGAGCCTTGACAGCGTCGATGTGCAGTTGCGGCTCGGCGCCCAGCACCTGCGCTTCCTCGATCATGGCCTTGCGGTGCGCCAGGCTCTGGGCGCGCGCGGCTTTGAGCGGCGCATCGGCGGCATCCATCGCGGCCTTCCACTGCGGCTGGATCTCGGCAAAGGCTTTCTCGCCCAGGTGGCCGGCGGCCGTCCACTTCTCGACAAACCCATTGAGGCTGCGGATCTGGTATTTCCAGTCGGTGTTGCCCTTGTTGGCATCTGCCCAGGCCAACACTTCGTCGATCAGCGCGCGGCGCTCGGCCTTGACGGCTTCGCTTTGCTCCTTGACCTTCTCGAGCCAGACCTCGACCACCTTGTGGGCTTCGTTGCAGGCGTCGTCAAAACGCTTCCACAGCGCGTGGTTGGGGATGCCGCCCTGGTCGCTGGTTTTCCACAGTTCGCGCATGGCACGCAGCGCTTCCTGCTGCTTGCGCCCGCCCAAGGGCTTGGCGACCAGTGCTTCGGCCTTGGCCACCAGCTCCTCGCGGATCTGGTCGGCACGCCAGCGCTGCCAGCCTTCGAGTTCGCCGGCCGCCGTCAATGCGGCATGTGCAGCGGCTTCGAGGGCGCTGTCGATGTTGCGGATGTTTTCCTTCAGCGCCTGACGCAGCTCGGCCGCCACCTTGGGCGTGGATTTGCCATGGCCTTCGGTGACTTCATGCTCGAGCTTGGCCAGCGCAGCCTGCACGATGGCCGCTGATTTCTCACGCATGTCCTTGAGCACCGCGGGATCGATCTTGACCTTGGGCGCACGCGCGGGCTGCTCACCGGCAGTGGCGTCGCCGCCACGCGGCGTGCCACGTGCGCTGCGCAGTTCATCGGCCCAGACCGGCACCGCCGGCAGCGGTGCTGCGGCGTCTTCGGCGGCCGCGACGGCCAGCGACAGCGCGCCCTGAAAGGCTTCCCACACCGCCAGCAGCTGGCCGCGCGAGGCGTCGAGCAGCGGCGGGAACTTGGCGTCCACGCTGGGCCAGTTGGCGTCCTGCGCGAGTTCGTCGGCCTGGGCCTGCCAGTGCGTCACGTCGGCGCGCAGGGCTTCCCACACGCCTTGTGCGTCGCGCCAGGGTTTGGTCGACAGCACTTCAATGCGCTGGGCAATCAGCACGGCGGCCTCGCGCTGCACCTGGGTGCGGTGCTGCAGGTCTTCAATCGTTTTGACGCGTTCTGCCAGCTGCGCTTTCAGGCCGGCCAGCGGCTCGCGCGACAGCGGTGCACCGGCCTTGGCGGCATCACGCTGCCAGGCCAGCGCGTCAGCCATGTTGAGCTTTTTCAGAGCCAGCAGGGCGTTGCCCTTTTCAGCCCACTCGGCGGCCGCGGTCTCCTGGCTTTTCAGGCGCTTGGCTTCGTCGAGCTTTTCCTTGAGCGGCTTGGCCGCGCCCTTGTCGCGGTTGGCCAGGTCCTTGTAGACCTCGGCCATCTGCTCGGCCGTGGGTCCGGTGGCGAGCCACTCGCGAATGCGCGCGGTGCGTTCACCCGAGGTGGGCGCGGAGAAAGCCCCGCCGGTCAGGCCATCGAGCGGATGGCTGTCGGCGCTCTTGGTGGAAGGCGTTTTCACGGCGGGTGTTTCGGGCTTGGCAGATTTGGACATGGGGAAACGCAGCATAAGGATAAGTAGGACCGGCGAAGCGGGGATCTTCAGGGATCAGGACATTGCAGGTCTGCCCCTGGGGCTCTACAGCCTGCCGGCATCAGCAGACGCAGGGCGGGACCGGCGTAAAAAAGAGGAGCCGCAGGACAGATATCCGCGACCCCGACCCAAGCTTCAGAAATAAAGCAATGCGGCTATTTTCGCTGTTTTTAGGGCATCGCCAAATTAAGTTCGGCGCGCGGTGTCCATTTGGCGTCTGAAGGAACACTTTTGGGTGCACCCAGAAAGAGCCTGCCGGGTGCAATACCAGTGACGACGAGGTAGTCCCTGACCACCACGGCGCGCTGCACGGCCAGCTCGCGCATGCCGTTGTCGTCCACCGCGATGCCGGCCATCAGCAGTTTTTCCATCTCGGCAACGGGCAGGTCTTTGGCCAGGCCCACCAGGTTGCGTGGTTTGGCCATGTCGGCACGCTGGTAAACCTGCTTGAGCAGCGCGGGGTATTCCGCCGGGCTGACAGCGGGAATGTCTGCCGTGCTGCCGCCTTCCCGCACGATGGCGCGGCGCTTCTCGGCACGCACCATGGCGTCAAGCCGCGCACGCCGCCAGCCTTCACGCTCGGCCTCCAGACTACTGGTGCCGACCACCGTCAGCTGCAGCGCCGGGCGGTCAGCCAGCGCCTTGCCCACCTTGTCCAGGCCGGCCTGGCTTTCGGGCGTCAGCAAGGCACTGCCTGAAACAAATCCGACCACACCGAGCTCTTCGGCACTGCCGCCGAATGCGCTGGCCAGCAGGCTGAACGGCGCGGTGATGGCCTTGGCGATCAGGTTGAGGATGACCTTGACGATGACCGGCCCCAGGCTGAATTGCGGGTCATTGAGCGAGCCGCTGATGGGCAGGTCGATGTCGATCACGCCGTTGCGGTCGGCCAGCAGGGCGACGGCCAGCTTGACCGGCAGGCTGGCCGTCGAGCCCTCCACCTTGTCGCCAAAGCTGAGCTGGTTGAGCACCAGCTTGTTGCTGGCGGTGAGCCGGCCATCGGGCAGCACCACGTAGTTCACGTCGACACTGAGTTTGCCGCGGTTGATACCGTAACCCGAATACTTGACGGCATAGGGCGACAACGGCGGCAACTCCAGGTCACGCACCTTGCCCGTGATGTCCAGCGCCAGCGGCTTGGCCAGCGGGTTGAGTTTGCCCAGGATTTCCAGCGAAGCGGTGCCCTCGGCCTTGCCGCGCAGTTCCAGGTCCGCCATGGCAGGCGCTGCGCCGGGCACCACGCCTGGCAGCACGGAAGAAAACGCACTGAGCATGCCGTTGAGCTCGCTCAGGTTGGCCGTGTAGTTGGGTTTGACGAAACGGTCGGAAAACAGCACCTTGCCATTGACCAGTCGCATCGGTCCGATATGGACCACGGGCGCCGGACCTGGCGCAGCCGGCGCTGGAGCCGCCATGCCGGTGGCGGTGGCGGCAAAGGACTGATCCTGTTTTATGCCGCCAGCCCTTGTACCACCTGCCCCTCCAGCTATTGTTTCAGGAGCATTCTGAACCGGGGTGGCAGAAGTTTTGGTCAGGTCCTGCAGGTTGATTCGCCCTTCCGGTGTGACGATCACCCGCGCGAAAAAATCCGTCAGCACGGTTTCCCTGACATCGACCTTGGTGGCCCGGGCCGGGTCCAGTGCGACCTGCAGGCCGCGCAGGTTGAGCGCCTTCCAGGCCAGTAACTCCTCGCTGGGCGCCAGCGTGTTGGCACGAAACTCTTCCAGCGCCAGGTCGCCGTTGAGTTGCGCCACCGGGCCGCCAGCCGTCTGCCGGTAAGCCACGCGGCCCTTGAAGCTGGCGTCGGCACGCAGCAACTCGATATTGAGTGCGTCGGCGAGATAGGGCTCAAAGGCCTGCAGCGGCAGCCGGTCAAGCACCAGCCGGCCTTGGGCCTGCACCGGCGTCAGGCCGATGCTGCCGTCAAACGCCAGCTTGCCCGGCTCAAACCGCCCGCTGGCCAGACGCAGCGAAGCGCTCAAGGGCATGGCTTTGGCTGCCACGCGGTCGTCCAGCACCAGCGAGCCCAAGCGCGCATTGGCAGCGCTCACTTCAAAATTCACAGGCTTGGCGCCCGCCTTGTCGGAAAACGACATGGCGCCGCCTTTGAACTGCACCTCGTTGATGGCCACGACCCAGGCCGGCGCGCCAGTTCCCTCGGTCGCCGGTGGTGGCGCTTGGGTGGGCGCCTTGCCCTGCGCCACCCGCCAACGTTCGTACATCCAGCGCTTGTCGCTGCCGCGCTCCACCAGGGCTTTGGGCTGGATCAGCTTCATGGCGGCGGCCTTGAAGGTTTGCGCCGTCAGGTCAATGTCGGCCTGCAGGAGCTCCACCTGCTTGACGGACACCAGCGAGGTCTTGCCCTGGGCGAGCTGGACATCGCTGACCGTCATCTGCGGCGCGGACAGTTGCAGGACCTGCGCCTTGCCGGCGCTGGCCGCCTGCCAGTTCACGCCCAGTTGCGCGTCAAGCTGGCCATTAAGGGCCGGCAGCAGGAACTGGCCCACATATTTGGCCGCCATGTCGAGCGGCCAGGCCGCAACGCTGGCGGTGAGCCGGGCGGCCTGGTCGCTTGCGCTGCCGCTGAAACGCAGGAGCGCCGGCGCCGCCGGGGTTGCCACCGGGGCCGGGCGTGCCGCCGCTGCCACCCTGCGGCCCGCGGGCAAGGTCGGCGCGACCGGCTGCGCCAGCCCGACCGCGCCCTCGAACTGCAGGGGTGCGTCGGCCGAAAAAGGAAAAGCGATGGCCGAAGCATCCAGCGTCAAGCCCGCCAGCGCGATCTGCGCGGGCGTGGCCAGGGTTTCGTCCAGCCAGTTCAGCTTGCCCTGGCGCACAGCCACCCGGCTTACCTGCACGCGCCACGGGGCCGTAGCCGCCTTGGCCGCAGGCGCGGGTGCAGAAGAGGCGCTTGCCGGTCCGATGGCCGGTTTTTCCACTTCCTTTGCATCTTTTTGGCCTGTAGCCCTTTCTAGACGGGATCTGGTAGCTCCGTTTTTGATAGCAATTTGATCATCCGGCGGCAGCAGGTTCAGGCGCCCTGCCCGGTCGCGGCTCACGTTGAGTGTGGGCGCGCTCAGGGTCACCGCAGACAGTTTGACGCTGCGCTCCAGCGGCCGGACGTCGTCGAGACCGACTTCCAGCCGGTCAAACGCGAGCAGTTCCCGGGGGCTGGCCTGCGTCTCAAGCAGTCGCACCTGCTCCGCCGTGGCGGTGCCCGACAAACGCACCACGGTGGCCGGTGTCTGCTCAAACGCCAGCTTGATATCGGCATGCAGCACCGCGCTGTCCAGCCTGAAAGGCAGGCCTTCCGGCCAGTAGGCCAGGTAAGGACGCAGGTCCAGCCCGCGTAGCGCCAGCGTGGCGTCGGTCTTGTGGGTCCGGGCAAAAGGGGTGCCGACGGCAGCGGTGTCGAAACGGCTGCCATTGAGTTTGAAAGCGAGGTGCGGAGAGGTTTTGACCTCGCGCTGGGAGCGCAGGTTGCTCAGGAAAGGGATCGACAGGCGCAGGTCGCGCACCGCATGGGTCCTGCCTGCCGGAAGGTCCGTAAAGTCAAGCTGGCCGTCGCTGAGCACGAGGTTGTAGAGGGCAAAGCGCAGCGGACTGCTGGCCGGTTCATCGGCCGGCGGCTTCAGCCGCGCAAGGATGTCATCCACGTCATAACGGCCCTGGCCCAGATGGGTGAGCGACAGCGCCAGGCCATCGACCTCGATGGCGTCGGCGACCGGCGCCAGGCGCAGCAGCGACTGCATTTCTGCATCTATATAGAGACGCGCAATTTTCAGCTGGGGCGCCCCTGGGGAAAGCGGGGTGTTTTCCGGCCCCGCCACAGGCGCCGACGGGTTGCCGGCTTTGGCGATGGCCAGGTCGCTAAGGGTCAGTTCCAGCGACCACGGGCGGAAGTCCACCGCACCCACCGTGAGCTGCCGGCCCAGCTTTTTCGAGACCGATTTTTCAAGTTGCGACTTCAGCACCACCGGCACCAGGGCATAGGCCAGCACCCAGAGCAACAACAGACTGCCCACGGCCCAGGCTGCGCGGCGATGCCAGCGCGGTGAACGCAGCATGGCCTCTGCTTTGCCGGGAAGAGACTTGAAGAGACTGGAAAGTCGGGGGAGATTGCGTTTCAGTTCATGGCCGGGCATAGGCCTTGAGTCTTGAACGCGCGGGGAAAAAGGTCAATGGCTGATGGGGCTGGTTGGGCCAAAAAAGGCCCGGCGCCAATTAAAAACCCCGGGCAGCAAGGCCGACCGGGGTTGACGGCGGGCGTGATGCTCATGCCGTCTGGCTTCGCAAAGAAGAGAAGATCGTCTCCAGTGCGATGAAAGCAAGTGATTGCTCTCAGTTTGACCGGGGTTGGTTACCCGGCTGATGCTTGAGGTACTCAAGCAATTGCAGATTAAACCTCCGGCGCCCGGGACGCAAGTCGAAATTTGTAATCAAAAATCAGCCCGCGATTGCCCTTTTCTTCGGAGTTACATCTTTGCGCCCTTGTCCTACACGGCCATGAGGCATTTGCCGCATCGCCTCCAAAAACGGGCCTGCTTGAATGCTCCGGCACTTTCTCCGAAAAACGCTGCAAGCACTTGAGTTAAAAGCCCTTACTGTCAAAACGTACAGCCTTTTTCTCGAAAAAGCACCCCAACTTCAGGACCTAGAGCGAAACCCCCAAAAACCGCTCAAATGGGAGAAACAGGGGGTCTTGACCCCTTATTTCAACTTTTAATGCATTATTTTGCATATCAAATTGAATTAATATTATTGACAAGTTATTAAGAGCACTCTTAGAATCCGCCGTCCCACCCAAAACCACGGGACAACCCGAATCCGCTGCCGAACCCGGCAAAGTCAGACAAGGGGTCAACACCCCCAAGGCAAGGCCTTGGTTTGATGGCGACCCAATCAAAGCGCACGGCTCAAAAAGTCGATGCGCATAGAAAGGAGTGCTATGACAGCGCCAGGACAATCCACCCCCGCATCGGTAATGCGGACACTTCAGAAAAACGTGAGCAACAGTCTGGCAAACATTGCCGACGACATTGCCCAGGGGTTTTTTGAAATTACCCACAACAGCTTCGCCCTCGTCGGTTTGGCCGTCGTGTTCGCCGTGATCACGCTGACCGCCCGCCCCGACCTGCGTCAGGCCGGCGAATCCCGGCTGATGACTTGGCTGCAAGAGCGCCAGGAAGCCGCGATTGGCTTCACCGAACCCGATGCCATCGACCGGGCCACGGCCGCCAACCCCAAAGACCTGCCCCGGCAACAGGCGGCGGTGGCCTTCTGGCTCAGCAGGAAGTACGGCGTTGCCCCCGAGCCCTTGAGTGTGCTCGTTGCGGAAGCCTTCGAGATTGGCCAGAAAGCCAAGCTCGACCCGACGCTGATCCTGGCCATCATGGCGATTGAGTCGGGCTTCAACCCGTTTGCGCAAAGCCCGGTGGGCGCCCAGGGACTGATGCAGGTCATGACCAACATCCACCACGCCAAGTACGAAAACTTCGGCGGCAAACTCGCCGCCTTCGACCCGGTCACCAACCTGCGGGTAGGTGTCAAGGTGCTGCAGGAATGCATTGCCCGCGCCGGTTCGGTCGAAGCGGGCCTGAGGTTCTATGTGGGCGCAGCCAATCTGGAAAGCGACGGCGGTTATGCCGCCAAGGTGATGGCCGAACACGCCCGACTGCTGGCTGTTGTAGGTGGCCGTGCGCCGGCCTACGCGCCGACAGTGCGCCCGCCGCTGGCCATTCCGGCGTCCCTGCCTGCGACCACTGACGCTGACGACCTGCCCGGCAGCAAGACCGGCGACAAAGTCGCCAGCCTCGCCAGCTCCTGAGCGCGGCCCGGCCTTTCACAGGCCGGTCGTCAGCCAGGCGCCGGGTCCGTTACACTAGGGGTGTGCGCGACTGGCGATAGGCAACCCCTGTTTTGCAGGCGGTTGCTGACGTGGGATACCACTGGGAAGCGCACCGCTGGGCTCAAGCAATGACCACAGCGTTCAGCCGTTCGCCTGGGCAGCCCTTGTTTCATTCATCCGATGACAGGGACCACGTCTTGAAGGACTGCCATGTACGACCGCACCATTCTTGTGGAACAAACCGACCCCGAACTGTGGGCTGCCATCGTTGCTGAAAACGCGCGCCAGGAACACCACATCGAGCTGATCGCCAGCGAAAACTACGCCTCGCCCGCCGTCATGGCCGCGCAGGGTTCGCAACTGACCAACAAATACGCCGAAGGTTACCCCGGCCGCCGCTACTACGGTGGCTGCGAGCATGTGGACGTGGCCGAACAGCTGGCCATCGACCGCATCAAGAAAATCTTCGGTGCCGAAGCCGCCAACGTGCAGCCGCATTGCGGTGCCTCGGCCAACGAGGCCGTGTTCCTGGCCTTCCTCAAGCCCGGCGACACCATCATGGGCATGAGCCTGGCCGAAGGCGGCCACCTGACCCACGGCATGGCGCTCAACATGAGCGGCAAGTGGTTCAACGTCGTTTCCTACGGCCTCAACGACAAGGAAGAGATCGACTACGACGCGATGGAGCGCAAGGCCCACGAGTCCAAACCCAAGCTGATCATTGCGGGCGCCTCGGCCTACAGCCTGCGCATCGACTTCGAACGCTTCGCCAAAGTCGCCAAAGCCGTCGGCGCGATCTTCATGGTGGACATCGCCCACTACGCCGGCCTGGTGGCCGCGGGCGTGTACCCCAACCCGGTGCCGCACGCCGACGTGGTGACATCAACCACGCACAAAAGCCTGCGCGGCCCGCGCGGCGGCATCATCCTGATGAAGGCCGAACACGAAAAAGCCATCAACAGCGCCATCTTCCCCGGCCTGCAGGGCGGCCCGCTGATGCATGTGATTGCAGCCAAAGCGGTCGCTTTCAAGGAAGCGCTGGCCCCCGAGTTCAAGACCTATCAGCAGCAGGTGCTGAAGAACGCCCAGATCATCGCGGAGACCCTGACACAGCGCGGCCTGCGCATTGTCAGCGGGCGCACCGAAAGCCACGTCATGCTGGTGGACCTGCGCGCCAAGGGCATCACCGGCAAGGAAGCCGAAGCCGTGCTGGGCAGCGCCCACATGACGATCAACAAGAACGCCATTCCCAACGACCCTGAAAAACCGATGGTCACCAGCGGCGTGCGCATCGGCACCCCGGCCATGACGACACGTGGTTTCAGGGACGAGGAAGCACGTTTGACGGCCAACCTGATCGCCGACGTGCTCGACAACCCGCGCGACGCCACCAACATTGAAGCGGTGCGCGCCAAGGTCCATGCGCTGACGAGCCGGTTTCCGGTTTACCGTTGATGGACCGGCGCATGTGCAACCGCTATGCTTTTGATAGCTGCTTGCGCATGCCCTCCATGGGCTGGAGGCCAATAATGCTTGCACGTCCAGGCGAAGCCGCATGAAATGCCCTTTCTGCGGCCACCTTGAAACCCAGGTTGTGGAAACACGGGTGTCGGAAGACGCAGACTTCATACGCCGCCGCCGCCAGTGCGGCGCGTGTGAAAAGCGCTTTACCACCTACGAGCGGCCCGACGTCAACTTTCCGGCCATCGTCAAAAAGGACGGCCGCCGCATCGAATACAAACGCGGCAAGATCCTCGACTCGATGAACCTCGCGCTGCGCAAGCGCCCGGTCAGCACCGAACAGGTGGACTCGGCCATCGAGCGCATCGAGGAAAAGCTTCTCAACCTGGGCTTGCGCGAGGTACCGTCAGCCCGCCTGGGCGAACTCGTCATGCGCGAGCTCAAAAAGCTCGACAAGGTCGCCTACGTGCGTTTTGCCAGCGTCTACCGCAGCTTTGAAGATATTGACGAGTTCAAGACGCTGGTGGATGAGGTGCGGCGCTAGAGTCTGTCGCTCGTCGCCTCGCTTCGACCACCTGTCGGGATAGAGGGGTAACTTGCAGCCGCCGCCTCTAGACTGCGTCTATGGAACACCCACGTCGTTTGGCACCTTCGTCACATCTGCAGGGCTTCGCCTTGATAGAGGTCCTGGTCTCACTGGTAATTCTCGCCATAGGATTGCTGGGAACTGCCGGCCTCCAATTGGCCTCGCTTCGCAGCAATCAGTTCACAGCCCAAGCCGCTGTCGCCACCCAATTGGCTCGTGACTACGAAGAAATCGTTCAGCTCGTTCCTTCAGCCTCTATTTCCGGATCTGAAGGCACCAGCACCTTCAGTGTCCTGGACACCAGTACTAACGGCACCAGCACAGTAACGGACTGCAAAGGCACCACAGTTACCTGTACAAAAACGCAACTTGCAGACTACATGATCAACGACTGGAAGTCCCGGGTCATGACAGAGCTTCCTGGGGGTCGAGCCAAAGTATGCAGGGACAGTGCCCCCAAAGAAACGACTGGAGCCACCGAAGGCTTGTACCGCTGGGCCTGCGATGGCCAGGGGGACATGCTCATGATCAAGCTTGGCTGGGCGGCAAGAACCGACAAGGAGGACAAGGTCATGCAAGCGATTTCCGACGAAAACCGTCCAAGAATTGTGATCACCGCTTTCGGTAACCAAAAAGATTTCACGGACTGACCATGACACATCCCGGCCTCCGTACCCAAAGCGGGCTGACCTTGGTGGAACTGCTGGTTTCACTTGTGCTGACAAGCCTCGTTACGCTGGCGGCCATCGCACTCTATTCCGTGACCCTCTCAAGCTACAAAACGGTGGATGCTGGCCAGGAAATCCAGGAAAGTGGACGTTTCGCGCTAGAAATCATCGGTCAGTCGGCGCGCCTTGCCGGATATCAAAACTATACACAGCGCGATGGTTCCGGCGACGAAAACACCCGCCGCTTCGTGCCCACCACATTTCCAACTGTAAGAGGTTTCAACAACTCCAAAGTCGCCAGCCCAGGCAACATTGATGACGACGGAGCCACGGATAATGGCGGGGTCAACAACAGCGACACACTCGCATTCCGGTTCCACGGGTCCAGCAAGCTCGACGACCCGCTCGCACCCGATGGCTCCGTCATCGACTGCCAGGGCGTTGCCCAGAACTATCCTGACAATGGCGACGATGTTGCGCTGAGCCTGTTCTGGATCAAGGTCGACAGCACCGGGGAGCCAGCACTCCAGTGCATCTCCCGGGGAAGTCCTGCAGCGGCCACCCTGACCCGCAATTCACAGCCAATCCTCAAGGGCGTGGAAACTTTTCAGGTGATGTATGGGCTGGACACCGATGCCGACAGTGTGCCGGACAGATGGGTCAGCGGTCAAAGTGTGGCAACTGCAGACTGGGTCAAAGTGGTCGCGGTACGCGTCGGGTTGGTCATTCGGGGCGACCCCGGCAGTGGGCAAGGGCAATCCGCTACTGCGGCAGAAAACAACCTTTACCCTCTCGGGAAAGGCTTCACGGGCACAAGCACAGAGGTTGGCTTGGTGTTCACCCCTCCAAACGATGGCCGACTAAGGCACGTGTTCAACGCGACCTACAAGTTGCGTAACCCGCAAGATTGATTGCCATGCGCAGCACCTCCTACCCTTCCTCCATTCGGCACGCCGATCAGCGAGGCATTTCGCTCATCGTCGTGCTGATCATGCTCAGCGCAATTTTCATGATCGCCGCTTTTGGTGCGCGTCTTACTTTGCTGGGTGAAAAATCAGCGCGTAACGACAGGGATCGGCAAATAGCGTTCCAGGCCGCAGAGGCGGCACTCAGTGATGCTGAAATTGACATCATGGGGCCCAACGCGGCGACCAATAGCCGGGTCTGCAACATGTACAGCCGCAAAGTTGAGCTGTTCGCAGAAGGCTGTGGCAACACCAACGACAACCGCGGTCTGTGCAGCACCAACGTCTCCACCACCACGCCGCTGTATCAAACCATCGACTTTGAAGACACCAGTTCATCCAGACGTTATGTCAAACTGGGCGAATATTCCGGACGTAACGTGGGGTTTTCAACCGGCAACAGCGCCCTTCCCGCAGAGCTTCCACGCTACATCGTGGAAACAATTCCTTTCACCATTCCGGGCAGCCTCCCCAACGCCAAGGCCTTTCTGGTCACGGGTCTGGGTTACGGCCTGAACAAACAGACCCAGGTCATGCTGCAAAGTGTGATATTCAAACCAGGTCAAACACCAGGGTGCTAAAACCATGAAAACTCGCCAACTTCTCTCGTGGTTTACATGCGGCGTGGTCGCAATGATGGTTGCAGGAAGCGGTGCCCAGACACCCTCGCTTCCCTCTGTCGACCTCAGCGTCGGTCCCCTGACAGTCACGTCGCAGGCCGTCAATGTTGCGCTGGCCCTTTCGGTCGAATTTCCGACCGCTGGCGCGGCCTACCGCACCGCCAGTTATGACCATGCCCAGGAGTATCTGGGTTACTGGGATCCCAAAGCCTGTTACCAGTATTTTGATGCGGCGGATACCAGTGCGCTCAATGGCAGCTATTTCCGCCGTACCGGTGCGGTGGATAGCAACAAATACTGCAACACATCTGGCGCGGGAACGGGTTACAGCGGCAATGTATTAAACTACGCGGCAACATCCTCCATTGACCTGCTGCGTTTCGCACTGACGGGTGGCAACCGCGTACTCGACACCACTGACAAAACAGTACTCGGCCGGGCATTCTTGCCATCGGATTTTGGCGGCATCCGGAATGCCACTTATTTCCCGCAAAAACAAGTGGCAGCCGCACTGGTAGGGAAAGTAACTCCGCAGTTCATTACGCCCGGCGGTAGCAGCAACTACAACGACACCGTTTACTTCAACTCCTGCGATGATGTGATCTTCGTAGGCAATTCATCCAGTGCCGGCACCTGCGGCTCGCCAGGCAACGCCAATATCTTTGCGCCCCTGGTACCTGATTTGTCGGGATCGTTTGGCACCCAGGGGTTTACCATCACGCCCACCAATACCGCCAGCACCACTTATGTGGTGGACCCGCTGGGGCGAAAGTATTGGGACCGAAGCCAGCCAGAGGCAACGACCACGGTCATGCCTTCTGGCACCGACCCTGCAGCAGGTACCTTGGTACCCGAAGCGGTCAGCCCCACACCGCGCAACACGTCGGTGGTTACCGGGACCGGATCCACCCCGCAATACACAGGCGACGCTCCGATTTCGGTTGCCTACACCGCAACCACAGGCACAACGACGGTCGCACCGACCGCCGGGCCGGTTACCGTTGTCGGTACACAGTGGATCGCCAACACAGGTGGTGTCGGAACCCCTTACTACGAAGGCATTTCCGAAGAACTGAATTCCACCAACTGGGGCCCAAACGGCGCGGCAGGCACGCTGTCACAGGCGTCAACGCAAAAAAGATTGTGTCAATCGGGATCAGGGATCAACTATCGGCTGCGCATCAACAGCAGCAACGATACCTGTACCGGAACGCTAGGTTCTTCCGTCAGGAGGACGGTCAACACCTACAGGCTTTACACCCAAAAAACCGTTTACAGGGTCTACAGCGCAACCCCGACGTACAACTACTATCAACAAGTCCCGACCTGGTATCAGTCCAGTGTTTATACAGTTTATGAGGTCTATACCAACGGCACATCACCGGCCAGAATGAAAGCCTACGTTCAGGTATGTGATGCGACCGAGGGCCCCGCCCGCACGGGTAGTGACGGTGTGCGGCTTTGCAGCCGTTATCCCAACGAGACAGCAGGTACAGGCGCCTACAAACCGATCGGCGAACTTCAGAGGAAAGCGGAAGGTGTCAGGGTTTCGGCCTTTGGGTACGCCCTTGAAAACGGAAACGGACGTTATGGCGGCGTACTGCGCGCCCCCATGAAGTTTGTAGGCGCCCAGTACCGGGATACCAGCGGCACCCTGCAGAGCAATGCCCAAGCTGAATGGAGCGCGGCCACAGGTATCTTTGTGACCGACCCCCTTAATGCAGCGGCCGGGTCAAGCGCCTTCCCCACGGGAGCTCCGACCTTTACCACCAGCGGCGTGGTGAACTACCTGAATAAATTCGGAAGCACCGGCGTTTACAAAAGCAATGATCCCGTGGGCGAGCTTTACTACGAGGCCTTGCGGTATTTTCAGGGCTTGCAGCCCACGGCTGCGGCCGTTGCAAGCCTGACCACCGCCATGTATGACAAATTTCCGATTTACAAGACCTGGACCGATCCCATACAGAATGGTTGCCAGCGTCGCAACTACATTCTCGCCATTGGCGACGTGAACACCCACAACGACAAGACGCTTCCCGGATACAACACAACCGATGGTGTTTCCACGCTTGGATCCGACACCGCCAGATCGGTGGAGGCCATACCAGGCTCACCGCCAGCCGCCAACTTCCCCGCAAACTTCAACGCCGTCGACTGGACAAAACTGCTGACAGGCTTTGAGACCGGGACCGCTCTGACCTACAAAGATGCACTGGGGCGCAACCAGGACACCTCCGGAAACCCCAACACAGTCTCAACCAACACGAATTTGAATAAGACTGGCACCGGGTCCGGCTCATCAAGTGCGCATTATTGGGCTGGAGCGGCCTATTGGGCCAACACGCAACCCATCCGTTATGACTCCGTTGTCGTGGGCGGAAAAACCCAGACGCTGAGTGAAATACGTGTCAAGACCTTCACCATCGACGTTGACGAAGGTGGCAACGGCCTGATCGATGGAAATACGCGAGGCATCAAGCCGCGAAACAGCAGCTTTTACCTTGCCGGTAAATATGGCTGGTTCAATGATGCGAACGATGATGGGAACCCGTTCAGGACCTCCGGTGGCGGCGTCAACAACAAGGAGTGGGAAGACGCGACACTGCCGAATGTTCCCGATGGCTACACGCTCGCCAGCCAGGCGCAGCGAATGATCGCCGGCATACGCAAGTTTTTTGCCTCTGCAAGCGCTCAGAGTGGCTCGGTGTCGGTTTCCTCAATCAGCTCGCAACGGTTTACCACCAGCTCACCCAATGGTGATCTGTATGCGCCGCGTTTCGACTCGCGCGACTGGTCGGGCACCGTCATCAAGTCATCCCTTCAGCTCAACACCACCACGGAAACCATCGACGCATTGCAGAACGTGGTCTGGGACAGCGGCGATATATTGACGGTTGGATCCACCCTTCCTGCATCAACTGCGACCGCTTCGGTGGATCCCTTCATAAGGCCTTCCGAGCGGAAGATCTACACCTATCGCAGAGAGAGCGGTGGAAGCAGCCCGGGCATTGAATTTGTCCCGGGTAACTTGACCCAGTTCGATGCGGTCATGCGCACAGCACTGAACGCAAATCCTGTCACTGGCGTGGCCGACAGCCTTGGCGCCCTGCGGATCAGTTATTTGCGGGGTGAACGATCGCAGGAAGGTGCTGCGACCAATCCTTTCCGGCGTCGTAACAGCATCATGGGCGACATCATCAATTCCGGCCCTATCTACAAGAAAGAAGCCGATCCAGGGATAGTCGACGACGGTGGATATGGTGCTTTTGCGAAATCCATGCTCTCGCGTACGGCTGCAATCTATGTCGGCGCCAATGATGGCATGCTTCACGCCACGCGGGCAAGCGACGGAAAAGAGTTGTTCGCCTACATCCCGTTGGCCGTTACAAAAAAACTCAATCAGTTGACCAACGAGGGGTATCAGCATGTCGCCTTCGTTGATGGAGTCCCGCAGGTTGGTGAAGCCAAAATCGGTACGGATTGGCGGACAGTCCTTGTCAGTGGCATGGGAGGTGGAGCGCAAGGCGTCTTTGCTCTTGATGTTACAAATCCGGACACCTTCGAAGACGGTTCATCGGGCGGGGGCAAGGTGTTGTTTGAGTTCACAGACCAGGACGACCCGATGATGGGCAATGTTCTGCTACAGCCGAAGATCGTCAAGATCAAGGTCCCTGCAACCACTACGGGTGGATTGCCAAGTTATAAATGGTTTGTTGCCGTGGGCAGCGGCTATAACAATTATGTCAACGACGGTACGGGCCTCTACAACGCCAACGGCGATCAGGCCCTGTTCCTGTTGAGCCTCGACAAGGCGCCAGGGACTGCTTGGGCCGAAGGAACAAATTACTTCAAGATTGTTGTTCCGACATCCAGCACCAGCATCGCCAATGGCTTGGCGAACCCCGGCTACATTCAGGGGGATCGCGGCGAAGCATCCACCATGTACGCTGGCGACCTGCAGGGCAATATGTGGAAATTCAGCTTCAGCGACGGTCTGAACAGCCAGAACATCAGTGACGACCTCATCGTCAAAGCTGTCGGCGGCGTCAAGAAAGCGCTGTTTACCGCCACAACAACGGCCGGAACCCGTCAGCCGATCACGGTCGCGCCGCTGATCACCACCGCCTTGCAACGCGGGCAAATGGTAATTTTCGGAACCGGCAAGTTCATGGAACAAACTGACGCCACTTCCACGGGCACTCAATCCATTTATGGAGTGTGGGATGGTGGAGGGACTAACACCTCGGACTACAACCTGGCCAGAGGTGATTTACAGCAGCAAACGGCCGTAGAGGGAACCAGCACGGTAACCATCTCCGCAACGGCCTTTACGCTTGGAACAGGATCAGGTCAGAAGAGGGGCTGGTATTTTGATTTACCCAATATACGCGAACGCATCGCCGTGGAGGGCGCCCAGGGAACCAGCACCATCACACTGAATTCAACTATCCCATCTGGCGACTGCTCGGGCGACGGCAACGGCCGGAGCTTTACACTCAATCCACTCACGGGAGCTGCGTCGGGGGAAATCCAGCTCAGCAGTTCCATTGGACTTTTAAGTCGACCAAACTACATTTCTCTGGAACTGACCGACGATGGAAATTACACCATCCGCCGAGCGGACGGAACGCGCAGATACACAGTGCGGGATGCTGTCGTCAGCACCGGAACCAGGATCACAAGCGCCGGTAATGTAGGCTCTCAGACCACCAAGGCAGGCGTCAGTGAGATCGCGTCCGGCCGTGTCAGCTGGCGGGAGATCAGGAACTTCAAGGATTGATATGCACCAACATTTACGACAGAACGCTGCCGGCTTCTCCCTGATCGAACTGATGGTCACGGTTGCCATCATTGGCATTCTGGCGGCCGTGGCTTATCCGGCATATACCGACCAGATTCGCAAAGGGAAAAGAGCTGAATGCCGCAGTGCCCTGTTGCAATCCATGCAACAGCAGGAAAGGTACTACAGTCAGTTCAATCAATATGTTGCGTTTACGGATGGTGCTGCAACAGCAAAAACAAAATCGTTCTCAGGCGATACGCTGGAAAAAAGTGCATGCGGTATTGCAGCAGTCCAATGTGTCAGTGGCGCCACTACAGTCGCACTCAATCAGTGTGTTGAACTGCAGGCAAGCATGCGCTCCGGCAACGATCCAGTCAGCATGATTTACTTGACAAGCAATGGCGACAAGGGCTGTACCTTCAACGGAACAGCGCGAGTCACCACCGAAAAGCAATGCTGGCCATGAGGAAAATTACGGTGAAATTTCGCGGCTTCACCTTGGTTGAGTTGCTAGTGGTTGTGGCATTACTTGCCATCATCGCCGGTTTGGCCGCACCCAGTTTTCAGCGCACCATTGCAAGACAGAAGCTCAGCTTGGCCGCCAGCGACCTCATGGCATCGGTAATGCAGGCTCGCAGCGAAGCCATAAAAAACAACCAGCAGACCGTGGTTCAGCCTGTTGTGGATACCAACTGGGGCCAAGGCTGGCGTATTTATGTAGATGTAGATAAAGACAAGGCCTACACGGAAGGTGCCGACCTCCTGGTCACCACTGTCCCTGCCGTCGCGGACGGTATCCTTGTGTATGAGGTTGCCCTCAATTCTGCGGTAGGCAATCTGGTCGCCTTCGATGCAAGCGGCTTTCTTGTGGGCCGAAACGCCGGCCGGGTTGTATTTTCGTCCGATGTCCTCCCTAGCAGTGAACTTCGGAAAGGTATCAAAGTATCCGTCACAGGTCGCACACGCATTTGTACCAGCGTACCGGGCAACGACGGCTGTGCCGGTTCGGATTAGAAGGCGTCACAATGGCGAGGTGAAAAAACACATACTTGAAGCGCTTTTTCTGGCCAGGGACTCCCTGCTCCTGACCGCCCCCAACCCCCGGGTTGGTGCGATCTACACCTCTGCTGACGGTCATGTCTTGGGCAAAGGCCACACCCAACGCGCCGGCGGCCCCCACGCCGAAATCGTGGCCATGCGGGACGCAGAAGCACACGGCCATTCACTTCAGGGTGCCACCGCCTGGGTCACCCTCGAGCCCTGCTCCCACCACGGCCGCACCGGGCCCTGCTGTGACGCCCTGATCGCCGCCGGCATCAAGAAGGTGGTGGCATCGATTGCCGACCCCAACCCCCTGGTGTCCGGTCAAGGCTTTGCGCGCTTGCGGGCCGCGGGCATTGAAGTTGAAGTGGGCCCGGGTGCGGAAGAGTCGCGCGAGCTGAACATCGGGTTTTTCAGCCGCATGATCCGCAAGACGCCCTGGGTGCGGATGAAGGTGGCGGCGTCGCTCGACGGCAAGACGGCGCTGGACAATGGCAAGAGCCAGTGGATCACGTCCGACACCGCTCGAACCGACGGCCATGCCTGGCGCGCGCGCGCCTGCGCCGTGCTCACCGGCATCGGCACCGTGCTTGAAGACAACCCGCGCCTCGATGTGCGGCTGGTCGACACGCCGCGCCAGCCGCATCTGGTGGTGGTGGACAGCCGGCTGGAGACGCCGCTGGATGCTCATCTTTTCATAGCTGGTCGCGCGCTCTACATCTACGCTGCCGAGCAAAATGACAAAAAAAAGGCAGCCCTTGAAGCGCGCGGTGCCACCGTCGTTTATCTGCCGGGCAAGGGCGGCAAGGTGGACCTGGCGGCCATGCTGCGCGACCTGGCGCTGCGCGAGGTCAACGAAGTCCACGTCGAGGCCGGGCACAAACTCAACGGGTCGCTGATCCGTGAAGGTCTG
This sequence comes from Pseudomonadota bacterium, assembly GCA_040389085.1. Classification (GTDB taxonomy): domain Bacteria; phylum Pseudomonadota; class Gammaproteobacteria; order Burkholderiales; family Burkholderiaceae_C; genus Polaromonas. The sequence continues at coordinate 24,969 of JAZKAP010000006.1, read as the reverse complement.
GTCGATGAGTTTCTGGTCTACCTGGCCCCCAAACTGATAGGCCAGGGCAGCGGCATGGCCAGTTTCGGGCCGATCACCGAGCTTTCGCAGGCGGTGGACCTCGAGTTTCGCTCGACCGACCGCTTGGGGCCCGATCTGCGTATCGTGGCCAGAGTCAGGGGACGCGACCTCTTTTAGCCCTGCTTTATCGGCCCGGCTCATGGCCGCCCGCAATCTCTGCGAAAATAGCGCCATGTTTACCGGAATCATCACCGGCGTGGGGCGCATCGTCGCCATCCATAGCCTGGGCAGCTCTTTGGACCATGGCAAGCGACTCACCATCGAAGCGCCATCGGGCTACCTCGACGACGTGGGCCTGGGCGACAGCATCGCACTGAACGGCGCCTGCATGACCGTGACGGCGCTCGACATCGCCAGAAACCAGTTCCTGATTGAAATATCGGCCGAGTCGCTGGCCAAAACCAGTGGCCTGACCGAACCCGGCCCGATCAACCTTGAAAAAGCGCTGCGCGCCAACGACCGGCTGGGCGGCCACATCGTCGCCGGCCATGTCGATGGCATTGGCGCCGTCACGCATTTCGCCCAGGTGGGTGAAAGCTGGGAGTTGCGCATCCTCGCCCCGCGCGAACTGGCCAAGTACCTGGCCTACAAAGGCTCCATCACGGTCAATGGCGTCAGCCTGACCGTCAACCGCGTCACCGATCTGGAAGGCGGCCAGGCCGGCTGCGAAATCAGCATCAACCTGATTTCGCACACGGTTCAAAACACAGCCCTGGGCCATCTGCGACCACAATCGCAGGTGAACCTGGAAATTGACCTGATTGCGCGTTACGTGGAGCGCATGCTCCAGGACGGAAAGAAAAACTGAACCATGACCATTGCCATCTCTCCTGTTGAAGACATCGTGGCCGACATGCGAGCCGGCCGCATGGTCATCCTGGTCGACGAAGAAGACCGCGAAAATGAAGGTGATCTGGTGCTGGCCGCCGATCACGTGACCCCGGAAGCCATCAACTTCATGGCCCGTTACGGCCGCGGCCTGATCTGCCTGACATTGACGCGCGAGCGCTGCGAGATGCTGCAATTGCCGCCCATGGCCACCCGCAATGGCGGCAAATTCAGTACCGCCTTCACGGTGTCGATCGAGGCCGCCGAGGGCGTGACCACCGGCATCTCCGCGGCTGACAGGGCCCGCACGGTGCAGGCCGCCGTCGCCAAAAACGCCAAGGTCACCGACCTTGTGCAACCGGGTCACATCTTCCCTCTGCAAGCGGTCGATGGCGGCGTACTGATGCGCGCCGGCCATACCGAAGCCGGCTGTGATCTGGCTGGCATGGCAGGCTGCTCGCCGGCCGCTGTCATTTGCGAGATCATGAAAGACGATGGCACCATGGCCCGGCTGCCCGACCTGCAGGTCTTTGCCGCCGAACACGGGCTGAAAATCGGCACCATCGCCGACCTGATCGAACACCGCAGCCGCCACGATTCGCTGATCGAAAAAATCGGCTCACGGACACTGAATACCGCTTTTGGCGAATTCACCGCGCATGCCTTCAAGGACAAGACCAGCCACGGCCTGCACCTGGCGCTCGTCAAGGGACAGTGGTCCGCCGAGGACACGGTGGCTGCGCGGGTTCACGAGCCGCTGTCGGTGCTCGACGCGCTGGAAACCGGCCGCTCCATGCACTCCTGGAGCCTGGACCAGAGCCTGGCCCATATTGCCAAAGAGGGCAAGGGCGTGGCGGTGCTACTCAATTGCGGCGAAAGCGCGGCACAACTGCTTGAACAATTCGAAGGCACGGCACGCGCCAGCCAGGCCCCCGAGCGCGGCCGCATGGACCTGCGCACCTATGGCGTGGGCGCGCAAATCCTGCGCGAATGCGGCGTGCACAAAATGAACCTGATGGGCAACCCGCGCCGCATGCCCAGCATGACGGGCTACGGCCTTGAGATCACCGGCTACATTGCCAACAAAAAGGATTAACCGTGTTTGGTGCAGAAAAAGGTACGGCCGACAAGCTGGACGGCAAAAAACTCTCGATTGGCATCGTCCAGGCGCGTTTCAATGAAAGCATCACCAATGCGCTGGCCAAGGCCTGCTGGCAGGAACTGCTGGCGCTCGGTGTCGAGGAAAAAAACATCCACCACGTCAAGGTGCCGGGTGCGCTCGAGATCCCCTCGGCCCTGCAGGCCATGGCCGAGCGTGACCAGTACGACGCGCTGGTGGCGCTGGGCTGCATCATCCGCGGTGAAACCTACCATTTCGAACTGGTCGCCAACGAGAGCGGCGCCTCGGTCAGCCGGCTGGCCCTGGACTACCAGTTGCCGATCGCCAACGCCATCCTGACCGTCGAAAACACGGCCCAAGCCGAAGCCCGCCAGACCGACAAAGGCCGCGATGCAGCGCGCGTGGCGGTGGAAATGGCCAACCTGCTGAACGAACTTGACTGATACCCCGGTCCTCCCCTCCCCCAACAAGTGCGCCATGACTGAAAAGACCCCCCTCAAACCCAAGCGCCCGCCGCAGACCCGCAACGGCCTGACCGACACGGGTGTCAAGAAAGCCGCCGACAAGTCTGCACGCACCCGGGCACGCGAGTTTGCCCTGCAGGCGCTGTACCAGCATCTGGTGGGGCGCAACGAGGCTGCGTCCATTGACGCGTTCACCCGCGACCTGGTGGGTTTTCACAAGGCCGATGCGGCGCATTACGACGCGCTGCTGCATGGCTGCATTGACGAAGCTGCGTCGCTGGACGACAGTGTGACGCCTCTGCTGGACCGCAAAATGGCGGAAATATCGCCGGTCGAACATGCGGTGCTGTGGATTGGCACCTACGAGTTCAAGCATTGCCTGGACGTGCCTTACCGCGTGATCATCAACGAATGCATCGAGCTGGCCAAGGCCTTTGGCGGCACCGACGGCCACAAATACGTCAACGGCGTGCTGCACAAACTGGCACCGGCCTTTCGCGCCGCTGAAGTCGCCGCCGACAAAAAAGCCTGAGGCGCGCGGTGAGCGACATCAGGATAGCCCGGCGGGCCCAGCGCATCGAACCCTTTTATGTGATGGAAGTTGCCAAGGCCGCGGCGGCCATGGCGCAGCAGGTGGCGCACACGGCGCAACCCATGATCTTCCTGAACATCGGCGAGCCGGACTTCACCGCGCCGCCACTGGTCCAGCAGGCTGCGGCCCGCGTCATCCGGGACGGCAACACCCAGTACACCCAGGCGACCGGCCTGCAACCACTGCGCGAACGCATCAGCGACTGGTATGCCACCCGCTTCCAGGCCGACGTTGCGCCCGGCCGCATCATCATCACCGCCGGCGCCTCCGCGGCGCTGCAGCTGGCCTGCCTGGCCTTGATCGAAGCGGGCGACGAGATCCTGATGCCCGACCCGAGTTACCCCTGCAACCGGCACTTTGTCAGCGCTGCCGACGGCAATGCGGTGCTGCTGCCGACAACGGCTGAAGAGCGCTTCCAGCTCAGCAGCGCGAAAGTGCAGGCCGCCTGGACCGACAAGACCCGCGGTGTGCTGCTGGCCTCGCCGTCCAACCCGACCGGCACGTCGATTGCGCCGGAAGAATTGCGGCGCATCCACGAGTTTGTGCACAGCCGCGGCGGCATCACCCTGATTGACGAGATCTACCTGGGGCTGAGTTACGAGGCGCATTTTGGTCAGACAGCGCTGGCGATGGAAGGCGGACTCGGCGAGCGCATCATCAGCATCAACAGCTTCAGCAAGTACTTCAACATGACGGGCTGGCGCCTGGGCTGGCTGGTCGTGCCCGAGGCGCTGGCACCGGTGATCGAGCGCATTGCGCAGAACCTGTTCATCTGCCCCAGCACCGTGGCCCAGCACGCCGCCCTGGCCTGTTTTGAACCCGACAGCCTGTCCGAGTACGAGCGGCGCCGCGCCGAGTTCAAGGCCAGGCGCGACTACTTCATCCCCGAACTCAATCGCCTGGGGCTGACGGTGCCGGTGATGCCCGACGGTGCTTTCTACGCCTATGCCGACTGCACCGACGCCGCCGCCCGGCTGGGCGTCAGCGGCAGCTGGGACTTTTCTTTTGAGCTGATGAAACGTGCCCACCTGGCGGTGACACCGGGTCGCGATTTCGGCACCATGGCGCCAGAGCAGTACGTCCGCTTCTCAACCGCCAATTCCATGGCGCAACTGAAAGAAGCGGTCGCCCGGCTGGAGGCCGTCCTTGGCTGAGGCCACCACCTTCCAGTGGCCCTTGCGGGTCTATTGGGAAGACACCGACGCCGGCGGCATCGTGTTCTACGCCAACTACCTGAAATTTTTTGAACGTTCACGCACCGAGTGGCTCAGATCATTGGGCATTGAGCAACACAGCCTGCGGGAGAGCACCGGCGGCATGTTCGTCGTGACGGAAACCAGTATCCGTTACCACCGGCCCGCCCGCCTGGACGATGAACTGATTGTTACCGCGACCCTGATCGAAAAGGGCCGGGCGTCCTTGATAATCGGTCAGAGTTCGCTATTAAAATCAGAGCGAGCACCGGTGTTGCTCTGTGAAGGCACGATACGCATCGGCTGGGTGGAGGCAGCCAGCCTGAAGCCCGCCAGAATTCCCGCCAACATCCTTGATCGTCTGGAAGCCAAAACATGAACCAGGATTTATCCATTGTCAGCCTCATTCTCAACGCCAGCTGGGTGGTCCAGGGCGTGGTGGCACTGCTGGTCGGCGTGTCGATCGCGAGCTGGGCCGCCATCTTCCGCAAGATCGTCTCGCTCAAGCGCGTGCAGTCGCTCAACGACGAGTTCGACCGCGAATTCTGGTCCGGCACCAGCCTGAACGACTTGTTTGCCGCCGCCAACCAGAATGCCAAACACAGCGGCCCGATGGAGCGCATTTTCGCCAGCGGCATGCGTGAGTTCCAGAAGCTGCGCGAGCGCCGCATGGAAGACCCCGGCACCCTGCTTGACGGTGCCCGCCGCGCCATGCGTGCCAGTTACCAGCGTGAAATGGATGCGGTGGAGTCCAACCTGTCCTTTCTGGCCACGGTCGGCTCGGTCTCGCCTTACGTCGGCCTGTTCGGCACGGTCTGGGGCATCATGCACGCCTTCACCGGCCTGGCCGCGCTGGAGCAGGTCACGCTGTCTTCCGTGGCGCCCGGCATTGCCGAAGCGCTGGTGGCCACGGCCATCGGCCTGTTTGCCGCCATCCCCGCAGTGGTGGCCTACAACCGCTTTGCCCATGATATCGACCGCGTGGCCAACAAGCTGGAGACCTTCATCGAAGAGTTCTCCAACATCCTGCAACGCAATCTGGGTGCCCGTTCGCCCTCCGGCCACTAAGCCAGGGAGCCGCCCTCATGCCAGCAGTCAACTCCCGCGGCCGAGGCCGCCGCACCATCAGCGAAATCAACATGGTGCCCTTCATCGACGTGATGCTGGTGCTGCTCATCATCTTCATGGTGACGGCGCCGCTGATCACGCCCAGCATGATTGCGCTGCCCAAGGTCGGCAAGGCGCCGGGCCAGCCGCCCAAGCCGATCCAGATCGAAATCAGCAAGGAAGAAGTCATCCAGATCAAGTCGGCGGGCAACACCACACCGGTCAAGCTCGGCGAGGTCGGCGCCGCCGTCAAGCGCCTGCAGCCGGCGGTGCCGGCCGGTGAACAGGTCACGCCGGTGGTGATCAGCGCCGACAAATCCATCAAGTACGAAACCGTGGTCAAGGTCATGGACGCGCTGCAAAAGGCCGGCGTGGCCCGCGTTGGCCTCTCGGTGCAGACCGGCAACTGACCCCCAGCCCGCGCTGAATTTTTTCATGCCCATCGCCGCCGATCGCCCCGAGTTTGCCCCGCACCGCGAGCCCGGTGCGTTGCGATCCTTGGTCCTGGCGGTGCTGGTTCACCTGCTGTTGATCGCGGCCCTGACCTGGGGCGTGAACTGGAAGCACAGCAACCCCGATATCTCGTTCGAAGCCGAACTCTGGTCCAGCGTGCCGCAGGAAGCCGCGCCCAAACTGGTGGAAGCTCCGCCACCACCCCCTCCTCCGCCCCCACCCGAGCCCGTGGTCAAGGCGCCACCACCGCCCCCCGCACCGGACGTGGACATCGCGCTGGAGCGTGAGAAAAAACGCAAGCTCGAACTCAAGAAGAAGGAAGCTGAACTCGCCAAAGCCAAGGCCGAGCTGGACCGGCTGAAAGAACTCCAGGCCAAAAAGGACAAGGAACTCAAGGCGAAGGAAGAGCTGGCCAAACGCAAGGCGGAAGAAGCGAAGAAACTCGAAGCGAAAAAAGCCGACGACAAGAAGCAGGATACGAAAGACGCGGAAAAGAAAAAACTGGCGGACGCCGCCGCAGAGAAGCAGCGGCAGGAAAACATCAAGCGGGTCATGGGTCTGGCCGGTGCCACCGGCGGCGCCGACGCGAAGGGCACGGCACAAAAAGCCAGCGGCCCGTCAGCCAGCTACGGCGGCAAGGTGCGCGCCAAGGTCAAACCCAACATCGTCTTCACCGAGGACATCTCAGGCAACCCGACCGCCGAGGTCGAGGTGCGCACCGCGCTGGACGGCAGCATCATCAGCCAGCGCCTGATCAAGTCCAGCGGCAACAAGGCCTGGGACGACGCGGTGATCAAGGCCATCATCCGCACCGAAACCATGCCGCGCGATGTGGATGGCCGGGTGCCGACACCGATGATTCTGGAATTCCGGCCCAAGGATTGAGCGCCGCTCACTTCGAATGCTATCAATAAGATAGCTATTCGCGCAATCAAAAAAAGGGCTGGAGCCTTTATTTACTCATAAACAATTTGCGCCCGCCCCTGGTCGGCCTGGGCCATCCAGCTGGCCAGCGCCGCATCGGTCGGAAAAAATTTCGCGGCTTCACCGAGTTGCAGCTCGGCCATCACGCTGTCGCGCTTGAGGCTCAGGCGCACCGGCAGGCCGCGGCTGACCTCGCCCTGCTCCGACATTTCCTTGCGCGGCGGAAAGTCCCGCACGATGCGTTGCACGTCCGGCGCCGTGCCGTTGACCGCCACGCGCAGGTACTTGCCGAAACGGCAGCGCGCCGACTCCAGGCTCCAGACCTGCGTCACCTTGAAGCGGCGACCAAAGCGCTCGGACGCCGGCTGCAGCGTGCCCTGCACAACCACAAACTCGTCGTCCTTGAGCAGGTTGCGGTTGGCATTGAAGGTGGCCTCGTCCACCGAGGCCTCCAGCGTGTCGGTCTTGTCGTCGAGCTTGAAGATGATCAGCTTGCCGCGGTTGCCGTTGATCACACGCAGGTCGCTGACGATGGCCGCCAGCAGATGCTGGTCGCGCGAATCGATCAGGTCATCGATCCGGCGCTTGACGAACTGCCGCACCTCGGTCTCGACTTCGTCGAACAAATGACCGGACAGGTAAAAGCCGATGGCGGTTTTTTCCTGCACCAGGCGCGCCTTCACGCCAAACGGCATGGCCTCCACCAGCGGCGGCTCCTGCGTGCTGGCGGCGTGGGAGTCCATGTCGAACAGCCCGCCCTGGTTGACGTTGGCCTCGGCCTGCGCGGCGAATTCGAAGGCCCGGTCCACCGACGCCAGCAGAGACGCGCGGTTCAATTGCAGGTTGTCAAACGCGCCGGCCTTGATCAGCGCTTCAACCGTGCGTTTGTTCATCTTGCTCTTGTCCACACGCAGGCAGAAGTCGTACAGCGAGGTGAAAGGCCCGCCGGTCTCGCGCGCCGCGACGATGGCCGCAATCGCCTGCTGGCCGGTGCCCTTCACCGCGCCCAGGCCGTAACGGATGCTCTTGTCCGTGATCGGCTCGAAGCGGTAATGCCCGCGGTTGACGTCGGGCGACTCGAAGCTGATGCCCATTTTCTGCGCGTCGCCGAAAAGAATCCTCAGCTTGTCGGTGTCACCCATTTCCACCGTCATGTTGGCGCAGAAAAACTCGGCGGTGTAATGGCGCTTGAGCCAGGCCGTGTGGTAGGCCAGCAAGGCGTAGGCGGCCGAGTGCGACTTGTTGAAGCCGTAACCGGCGAACTTCTCCATCAAGTCGAAAACCTCGTCGGCTTTTTCCTGCGTCAGGCCGTTGACGCCGGCACCCTTGCGGAAGATTTCCCGCTGCGAGGCCATCTCCTTTTCGTCTTTCTTCCCCATCGCGCGGCGCAACATGTCGGCGCCACCCAGCGAATAACCGCCCAGGATCTGCGCCGTCTGCATCACCTGCTCCTGGTAGACCATGATGCCGTAGGTCTCTTCGAGAATGGGCTTGACGCGCGGGTCCGGGTACTCGGGTGTTTCCTTGCCCTGCTTGCGCGCGATGTAGGTCGGGATCAGGTCCATCGGACCCGGCCGGTACAGCGCATTCATCGCAATCAGGTCTTCCAGCCGGTTCGGACGCGCGTCCTTGAGCATGCGCTGCATGCCGATACTTTCAAACTGGAACACCGCCTCGGTCTTGCCTTCGGCAAACAGCGCGTAGACGCGCTGGTCGTCCAGCGGCAGGTTCTCGAACTTGAAGTCCTTTTGCGCAGGATGCCGCTGGACGATGAACTCGCGTGCCAGCTCCAGGATGGTCAGCGTGGCCAGGCCCAGAAAGTCGAACTTGACCAGGCCGATGGCCTCGACGTCGTTCTTGTCGAACTGGCTCACGGCCGAGGTGCTGCCGGGCTGCAGGTAGAGCGGGCAGAAATCGGTGAGTTTGCCCGGCGCGATCAACACGCCGCCGGCATGCATGCCGACGTTGCGTGTCAACCCTTCGAGCTTGCGCGCAAGTTCGAGCAGGGTGCGAACGTCCTCTTCCTTGGCCTCGCGTTCGGCCAGCACCGGTTCGGCCTCCAGCGCGTAAACCATCTTGTCGTTTTTCTTGCGGTCGGCAGGCACCAGTTGCAGGGTCACGGCCTGGCCCGGCTTGTTCGGGATCAGTTTGGAAATGCCATCGCAAAAGCCGTAGGAAAAATCGAGCACCCGGCCCACATCGCGAATCGCGGCGCGTGCGGCCATGGTTCCGAAGGTCACGATCTGGCTGACCGCGGCGTGTCCGTACTTGTCTTTCACATAGTCGATCACGCGGTCGCGGTTGGTCTGGCAGAAGTCGATGTCGAAGTCGGGCATGGACACCCGCTCCGGGTTCAGGAATCGCTCGAACAGCAGGTTGTACTGCAGCGGATCCAGGTCGGTGATCTTCAGCGAATACGCGACAAGGGAGCCGGCACCGGAGCCTCGTCCCGGCCCGACCGGGCAGCCATTGTTCTTGGCCCAGTTGATGAAGTCGCCCACGATCAAAAAGTAGCCCGGAAAACCCATCTTCAGGATGGTGTTGATCTCGAACTCCAGCCGCTCGACATACTGCGGCCGCTTTTCATCGCGGATCTTCTCGTTCGGGTACAGGTGCGCCAGCCGCTCCTCCAGCCCCTGGAACGAGGCGTAGCGGAAATACTCGTCGGGCGACATGCGCACACCGTCGACTTCGGGCGTCGGGTACTCGGGCAGCATGGGCTTGCCGAGGTCGAGCTTGAGGTTGCAGCGTTTGGCGATTTCCAGCGTGTTGGCCAGCGCCGAAGGCAGGTCGGCAAACAGCTCGGCCATCTGCGCCGAGGACTTGAAATACTGCTCGCGCGTGAACTTGCGCACGCGCCGCGCATTGCCGAGGATCTCGCCCTCGGCAATACAGACACGCGCTTCATGGGCCTCGTAATCCTCGTAACCCAGAAACTGCACCGGATGCGTCGCCACCACCGGCAGCTTGAGCCGGGCGGCCAGTTGCACCGCCGCCGCCACATGTCGCTCGTCGTCGGTGCGTTGCGCGCGTTGCAGCTCCAGGTAAAAACGGTGCGGAAACAGGCCTGCAAAATGCAGCGCACATTCGAGCGCACGCGGGCCGTCGCCCTGCACCAGCGCCTGCCCCACCGCGCCGCCCTGCGCACCGGACAGGGCAATCAGACCCTCGCCGAGCTCCTGCAGCCATTCCAGGCTGATGATGGCCTGGTCGCGCACCACGCCCCGGGTCCAGGCCCGGGTCAGCAGCTCCGAAAGATTCAGGTAGCCCTGGCGGTTTTGCACCAGCAGCAGCAGCCGCGCGGGCGCCGCACCCGCCTCCTTGCCCGGCACCTGCACCCATACGTCCGCACCGATCAGCGGTTTGACCCCGGCGCTGCGCGTTTCCTTGTAGAACTTGACCGTGCCGAACAGGTTGCCCAGATCGGTGATGGCCAGCGCGGGCTGGCGGTCGGCCGCTGCGGCGGCCACGATTTCATCGATGCGGTTGGTGCCATCGACGACTGAAAACTCGGTGTGGATACGTAAATGGACAAACATGGCTTCATTTTAGGGTCGGGCCCGCGCGCCGCCGCCCTCCCCGCTGCCTACAATGGCCCGATCATGCAGATCCTGAACATTGCCGCCTACAAGTTTGTGGCCCTGGAAGGCCTGACCGGGCTGCGGGTCGGTGTGCGGGAAGCCCTGCAGAACCGCGCCATCAAAGGCACGGTGCTGCTGGCGGAAGAAGGCATCAACCTGTTCCTGGCCGCCCCGCGCGCCGACATTCATGATTTTTTGGCATGGTTGCGGCGCGATGCCCGTTTCCATGACCTGGAGGTCAAGGAAAGCTGGTCCCATGCCCAGCCTTTTCGCAAGCTGCTGGTCCGGATCAAGCCCGAAATTATCCGCATGAACCACCCGGCGATCCAGCCCGCGGCCGGCCGCGCTCCCGCGGTGGATGCCGCGACGCTCAAACGCTGGCTGGATGCCGGCCACGACGGTGAGGGGCGTCCCGTCGTGACCCTGGATACCCGCAATGCCTTCGAGGTCGACGTTGGCACCTTCCGGGGTGCGATCGACTGGCGCATCGACAAGTTCACCGAGTTTCCGCAAGCCCTGCTGGCGCACCGCAACGAGCTCGAAGGCAAAACCGTGGTCAGCTTCTGCACCGGCGGCATACGCTGCGAAAAGGCCGCCATCTTCATGCGCGAGGCAGGTGTCAGCCATGTCTTCCAGCTCGACGGCGGCATACTGAAATACTTTGAAGAAAACGGCCACGCGCATTTTGATGGTGCGTGTTTTGTCTTTGATGATCGGCGCGCGCTGGACCCGGCCCTGCAGCCCCGCGTCAATGTCGGGGCATCGTCTGACAAGGCGCTCGCCGAAGGTGTGGGAAGCTGAACCGGCTTTTTATCTCATCACCACGCTCTGACCGCCATGCCCACACCCACCGCTGCCCGACGCACCGCCGCAGGGATCTCCGGGCTGCCGCTGCGCTTTGAACAGGTTCGCAGCCAGACCGAACGGCTCGTCAAACCCCTGAGCGCCGAGGACTGCCAGTTACAGTCCATGCCCGACGCCAGCCCCGCCAAATGGCATCTGGCCCATCTGACCTGGTTTTTCGAAACCTTTGTTCTCGAGCGTTTCGAAAAGGATTTTCGCCCCTTCGATGCCAGCTTCAGGGTGCTCTTCAACAGCTATTACAACGGCGTGGGCGACAAGTACCCGCGGTCGCAACGCGGCCTGATCAGCCGGCCGACGCTGCAGCAGGTGCTGGCCTACCGGGCCGAGGTGGACGAGCGCGTGCAGACCGTCCTCCGGCAGACCCCGGCAGGTCCTGCCGAAGACGAACTGGTCCAACTGCTGACACTGGGCCTGCACCACGAGCAGCAGCATCAGGAGCTGCTGCTGACCGACATCAAACACGCCCTGTCTTTCGACCCGGCGCGGCCGGCCTATGCCGGGCACTGGCCGCTGGCCGGCATCAGCCCGCAGCCGCTGCGCTGGATGGGCTCTGAAGGCGGACTGCTCGAGCATGGCTTCGACCCCGTCATGGACGGCGCCTTTGCCTTTGACAACGAGACGCCGCGTCACAAGGTGTATGTGGCGCCGTTTGACATCGGCCACCGGCTGGTCACCAATGGCGAGATGATGGCTTTCATGGCGGACGGCGGTTACCGGCGGCCCGAGTTGTGGCTGGCCATGGGCTGGGACTGGGTGCAGGGCCGCGGGGCGACGATGCCGATGTACTGGCAGATGCCAGACACGCCGAACGGCCCGTACCGCAACTTCACCTTGCAGGGTCTGGTGCAGGTGGACCAGCACACGCCCGTCTGTCACCTCAGTTATTTCGAGGCCGACGCCTATGCACGCTGGGCCGGTGCGCGCCTGCCAACGGAGTTTGAGTGGGAGCTGGCCGCGCGCAGTGTGTCGGCCCCGTCCGGGCAGCGGGCCGAAGGCAACTTTGTCGAAGGTGGCGCCTACCACCCGATCCCGCTGCAGCAGCGCAGTAAAGGCCATCCGGCGCAGATGTTTGGGGATGTCTGGGAGTGGACCCAGTCCAACTACAACCCCTATCCCGGCTACAAGCCATGGGAGGGCCTGGTCGGCGAATACAACGGCAAATTCATGTGTAACCAGTTCGTGCTGCGCGGCGGCTCCTGCGCCACACCGCAAAGCCACGTACGCGCCAGCTACCGCAATTTTTTTCCGCCGGAGGCGCAGTGGCAGTTCAGTGGATTGCGCCTGGCACGCGACGGCGCCGCCGCATAAAACTCACCCTGCGCTAAAGCGGCGCTCGGGCAGCGCAATCAGTTCCGCGTCGCCCGGCACCTGGCCCATGGTCTGGGCTTCCCAGTCGCGCGAGGCCTGCACAATCCGCTCCTTGCGGCTGGACACGAAATTCCACCAGATGAAGCGGTGGCCATCAAGCGCATCGCCGCCTATCACCATCAGCCGCACTGCTTCCCCGGCCGTGATGGATGCCGCCAGGCCCGGCGCCAGCACGACCAGCGTGTGCGCAGCCACCTGTTCACCGTCCACCACCACAGAGCCGTCCACGGCGTAAATCGCCAGTTCATCAGCCAACGGCGGCAGTTCGAACACCGCGCCGGCAGCAAGCTGCACATCGAGATACACCGTGGTCGAGAAGGTCCTGACCGGCGAACGCTGGCCAAACGCCTCGCCGATCAACACACGAACCTGCGCGCCGCCCAGCACCAGCGACGGAATGGCCGAAGCCGGGGTGTGCACGAAATCCGGCGCGGCCTCTTCAAACTCGCGCGGCATGGCCGCCCACAGCTGGATGCCGTGGTTGACGTAGGTACTTTCCTTGAGTTCCTGCGGCGCACGCTCGGAATGCACGATGCCGCGTCCGGCCGTCATCCAGTTGATGGCGCCGGGCTCGATGCGCTGGCTGGAGCCCAGGCTGTCGCGGTGCATGATGGCCCCGTCGAACAGGTAGGTCACCGTCGCCAGGCCGATGTGCGGATGGGGCCGTACGTCGTGCGATTCTCCCGGGGCCACCGTGACCGGGCCGAAATGGTCAAAAAACAGGAAAGGCCCCACCGCCTGCCGCTGCGCGGCCGGCAACAGGCGGCGCACGCGAAAGCCTCCGCCCAGGTCCTTGTCGTGTCCGGTCAATGTCAGGTCAACAGGCATAGCGGAGACTCCAGAGGGCGGTTTCGTGAAATGGGGTCGGGAAGGGCTCAGGCGTGAAATTTTGCGGCCACATCGGCCACGCGTTGACCGAACAGACGGGCCGTGGCCAAGTCGCCCGCGGCCATCTCGCTGGCGCCGGCGTCGGAAGGCGACTGCGCGATCGCTCCGCTGTAGGACACCAGGTAGTTGATGTCGTCGCGCTGGGCAGCCTTGCTGTTCGACGGCATCAGGCCCTGGCTGACCCAGACCATGCCGTGCTGCATGGCCAGCGTGAACAGCGTGGTGAGTGTGCCCTGCTTGTCGCCGTTCATGCCCGCGCTGTTGGTGAAACCGGCGGCAAGCTTGTCCTTCCACTCCTGGCTGAACCACGGTTTGGAGGACGCATCGGCAAACTTCTTGAACTGCCAGCTCACGTTGCCCATGTAGGTCGGCGAGCCGAAGATGATGGCGTCGGCAGCCTTGAGCTGCTCCCAGCCTCCCTCGGGGAGATTGCCGTCGGCGTCGATGGCCAGCAGCTCGGCGCCGGCACCTTCAGCAACCGCCTGCGCCATGCGCTGGGTATGCCCGTAACCGGAGTGGTAAACGACGACGACGTTGGTCATGGTGTGGTGTCCTTGGGTTCAAAAAAAGGAAGGGAAGAAGAGAGGAGAAAAAGAGATGGAAACAGGCAGGCCGGCCCTGAAGCCGGCCTGCGGGCAGGTCGCGGCGTGCCGCGATCAGCCCTTGAGCTTGGCGTCCACGCTCCAGGCACCGGCACCCCAGGCGGCGATGGTCAGCAGGCCACCGACCACGGCGATGTTCTTGAAGAAGGCCTGTTGCTGCATCATGACCTGCTCGGCGGGCACGGACCAGAAAGCGTGGAAGATGAAGGTGATGACCGCGGTGAACACGGCAATGCCCAATGCGGCCCAGCGGGTCTGCAAGCCGATCAGCAGCAGCAGGCCCAGGCCCAGCTCAACCGCGATGGCGATCGCTGCCGCCACTTCCGGAAGGGGGACACCCTTGGATGCGATGTAGCCGGCCGTTCCGGTGAATCCGGCGATCTTGCTGAAGCCGGCTGGCACAAACAGCAGGGCGATCAGTACGCGGCCAAGGAGGGAAAGCGGGTTTTGCAGTGAGTTAAGCATGGTGAGTCCTTTTTTGTTGAGAGTGATGAAAGAAAAAAGATGAACCGAAGCATCCGGCACCACAAGTGCCGGATGCTTCAGGTTCAGGCGGCGAGATCAAATACGAGTACTTCGGCCTCCTTGCCATTGGCGAGCAGCAGCCGGCTTTCGGCTTCCAGCTGGAGCGCGTCGCCAGCCTTCAGAGCCTGGCCGTTGACCTGGAGTTCCCCCCGCACCAGATGCACATAGGTCTTGCGTTGCGGGTTCAGCGCCATGTCAACCGTCTCCTCGCCATCGAACAGGCCCGCGTAAACGCTGGCGTCCGCATGAATCGTCACGGAGCCCTGCGCGCCGTCGGGCGATGCCACCAGCCGCAGCGCACCGCGCTTGTCGCTGTCGAGAAAGCTTTTCTGCTCGTAGCTGGGCGGGATGCCGGTGACATTGGGCTCAATCCAGATCTGCAGGAAATGCGTGGTCTGGCCTTCGGCATGGTTGAATTCGCTGTGCTGCACACCGGTGCCCGCACTCATGCGCTGCACGTCACCGGGCGGAATCCCCTTGACGTTGCCCATGCTGTCCTTGTGCGCCAGCTCGCCGCTGAGGACATAACTGATGATTTCCATGTCCCGGTGGCCGTGCGTGCCGAAACCCTTGCCAGCAGCGATGCGGTCTTCATTGATGACGCGCAGGTTGCCAAAACCCATGTGGGCCGGGTCGTAATAACCGGCAAACGAGAAGGAATGGAAGGACTTGAGCCAGCCGTGGTCGGCGTAGCCGCGTTCGCTGGAAGATCGGGGGGTCAACATCTGGAGCTCCTTTCAGGGTGCGTTTGCAATGACTCCAATGTAGGGGCCGGCGCAGCGCTGGCCATTGCAGTTATTTGATGGCATCATTCAAATTATTTGAACAATCAATCCCTCAATGAACAACCGCGTGCGCGATGCGCTGACACCCGAAACCATAGGCCTGATCGGCACCGTGCACCGCACCGGCAGCATGGCGGCGGCCGCACGCGAACTCGGCGTGGTGCCGAGCGCGCTGACCTACCGCATCCGCCAGGTGGAAGATGCACTGGACGTGTTGCTGTTCGACCGCTCGTCCCGGCAGGCCAGACTGACCGAGGCGGGCAAGGAGCTGCTGCGCGAAGGCACACGCCTGCTGGCTGAACTCGACGCAGTGGCCAACCGCGTCAAACGTGTGGCCACCGGCTGGGAACCCCAGCTGACGCTGGCGGTGGACAGCGTGATCTCGCGCACCACCGTGATGGAGTTGTGCGAAGCCTTTTTTGCACTGAACCCGCCCACCCGCCTGCGGCTGCGGGAGGAGGCCCTGTCCGGCACGCTGGAAGCCCTCACCTCGGGTCAGGCCGATCTGGCGATCGGCGTGGCCATCGAGCCCGGCATCCACAAGTCGGTGCAGAGCAAGCCGCTGGGCAGCATCCATTTCATCTACGCCGTCGCGCCGCACCATCCGCTGGCGCAGGCCATCGAGCCCGTCACCGATGCGATGCTGATGCCGCACCGGGCGGTCGCGGTCGCCGACTCGGTGCAGCGCGGAAGCGGCGTCTCGGTCGGACTGCTGGGCGGCCAGGACATTTTCACCGTGCCGGGCATGCAGGAAAAACTCGATGCGCAGCTGCGCGGCCTGGGCGGCGGCTTTCTGCCCGAATACCTCGCGCGGCCCCACATCGCCACCGGCAGGCTGGTTGAAAAGCGCGTGCAGCGGGCAGAACGGCACATCCCCGTCAGTTATGCCTGGCGCCGCGTGCCGCCCGGCGGCGAGGGCCGCGCACTGCAGTGGTGGCTCAAGCAGCTGGGCAGCCCCGCGACGCGAAAAGCCCTTCTGGAGCGCGACCATGCCGTGTAAAACCCTGACCCGCGGCGAATCTTCGGCCGGCCGGCCGCGCCAGCGTGTAGAGTGTGATCATGATTTCCATTGATGTTTGCGCTGTGCTGCCAAAATCCGGGAAAGCCCGCCACCGAGACCTGCAGGCCAACCGCCCCTTTCACCCCGCCATAAAAAGTACAAAGACATGACAAAAAAATCCCGTTCCGCTCCCTCAGCCACAACCGTGCCACGCCATATCGCCGTGGTCGGCGCGGGCATGGCCGGCATCGCCTGCGCCCGCACACTGATGCAGGCGGGCCACCGCGTGACGGTGTTCGAAAAAAACCGCGGCCCCGGTGGGCGCATGGCCACGCGCAACTCGGAATTTGGCGGCTTTGACCATGGCACGCAGTACTTCACCGTGCGTGATGCGCGCTTCGAAAAGGCACTGGCCACCAGCCCCGGTGTGGTGCGGCCCTGGAGTGCCAACACCGTGCGCATCCTCGACGAGGCAGGCCGTGTCGTGGCGTCCGCACCGCCACCCAAGGAAGCCCACTGGGTGGCAACACCCGGCATGAGCGCGCTGCTCAAGCAGTGGGCCCAGCCATTGGCTGCCGCCGGCTCGCTGATGCTGGAAACCCAGGTCATCCGGATGGAACGCGACAAGCTGCACCCCGAGCGCTGGCAGTTGCAGACCGAAGGCCCGGGTGCCAGCAGCCAGGTGTATTCCGGCTTCGACGCCGTGGTGCTGGCCGTGCCCGCGCCGCAGGCGCATGCCCTGCTGCTCAGTTCCCAGCAGGGCAAGGCCCTGATGCCGGCCCTCGCGGGTGTGACCATTGCCCCCTGCTGGACCCTGATGCTGGCTTTTCCGCAAGGACAGCAGCCGACGCTGCCGCACCTGGGGCCGCAGTGGAATGCGGCGCGCAGCACCCACCACCGCATTGCCTGGCTGGCGCGCGAATCGTCCAAACCCGGGCGCAGCCCCATCGAACGCTGGACCGTGCAGGCCAGCCCGGAGTGGTCCACGCGGCATCTGGAAGACGACGACGAGCGCATCAAGGCCAAGCTGCTCAGGGCCTTCACCGAGGTCACCGGCATACGCGCTGAGCCACCGCACGCGGTGGTGCACCGCTGGCGTTATGCGCAAACTACCGAACCGCTGGGCCAGACCCACCTGTGGGATGCCAAATCGCGCATCGGCAGCTGCGGCGACTGGTGTGTCGGCCACCGGGCTGAAGACGCGTTTGTCTCCGGCCTCGAAATGGCGCTGGCCATCGCCTGAAGAGCACGGGTGTGGAGCCGCGGGCCTACATCGGCCGCTTTGCGCCCTCACCCACGGGTCCGCTGCACGCCGGCTCCCTTGTCGCCGCGCTGGCGAGCTGGCTTGATGCGCGGGCGCATGGTGGCCAGTGGCTGGTGCGTATCGAAGACATTGACACGCCGCGCTGCGTGACCGGCGCCGACACGCTGATCCTGCAACAGCTGGCCGCCTGCGGGCTGCAACCGGATGCGCCGCCGCGGTACCAGTCGCAGCGCGGCAGCCACTACCAGGCCGCACTGGACCAGCTGATCGCGGCCCACCTCGCCTACCCCTGCGCCTGCACACGGCAGGACATTGCACGGGCACTGGAGGCCCGCGGCAAGCCGCGGCCACGCCACGGCGAACTGGTGTACCCCGGCACCTGCCGTCACGGCCTG
The DNA here is from genome assembly GCA_040389085.1 of Pseudomonadota bacterium. Classification (GTDB taxonomy): domain Bacteria; phylum Pseudomonadota; class Gammaproteobacteria; order Burkholderiales; family Burkholderiaceae_C; genus Polaromonas. The sequence goes on along the minus strand of JAZKAP010000006.1, from coordinate 6,956 downwards.
CAGGGTCGTCCAGCGCGGGCGTGGCGCTTCCTCACTGAAAACACAAAGCCAAATCGGCCCTCAGCCCTTATTGCACGGGCGCAACCAGCTCCTGATTCAGTAGCAGAGCAGATTGTCCGCTGGCAGGACCGCCGGCTAGGCGCGCAGCAGCAGGACGTCGCGCAGGAGGTCGGCGACTTTGTGCTCAAGCGCGCCGACGGACTGTGGGCCTACCAGCTCGCCGTGGTGGTCGACGATGGCGCGCAGGGCATCACCGATATCGTCCGCGGGGAAGACCTGGCCGACAACACCGCGCGGCAAATCCTGCTGCAACGTGCACTGGGCCTGCCCTTGCCGCGTTACCTGCACACGCCGCTGGTGCTCGGGGCCAACGGCGAAAAGCTCTCCAAACAGAACGGCGCCAGCGCACTGGACACCACCGAGCCGCTGCAGGCGCTGGATGAAGCCGGGCAGGTACTGGGTCTTCCCGCAGGCTTGTCTGCCCGGACGCCCGCCGACTGGCTACAGCAAGCCGTGGCCTTCTGGAGCCGGGCGACTAAAATTGGGCGGTGATTGAATCCCCCACCACCAACCCGCCATCAAACCCGCCATCAAACCCCCCGTCCAACCCGCCGGAAGGCGCGTCACCCGACCCCGCGCGTCTGCGTACCATCCGCAGTTTTGTCCTGCGCACCGGCCGAACCACGGCCGGCCAGGCGAGGGCTTTTGCAGACGCGGGGCCGAAGTTTCTTTTGCCTTATTCGGCAGCGCCGCTGGACGTCGAAGCCGCGTTCGGACGCGCCGCACCCACCATCCTGGAAATCGGCTTCGGCATGGGCGAAGCCACGGCACAGATTGCAGCCTTGCTGCCGGAGAAAAACTTCCTCTGCTGCGAAGTGCACACGCCCGGCGTAGGCGCCTTGCTCAAACGCATTGGCGAGCAGGGCCTGGAAAACATCCGCATCCTGCAGCACGATGCAGTGCAGGTGCTGGACCACATGCTGCCCCCCGGCAGCCTTGACGGTGTGCACATCTTTTTCCCCGATCCCTGGCACAAGAAAAAACACAACAAGCGCCGCTTGATCCAGGCGCCACTGGTGTCCAAACTGGCGGCCCGCCTCAAGCCCGGCGGCTACCTGCACTGCGCCACCGACTGGCAGCCGTATGCCGAGCAGATCCTCGAGGTTCTGCGCGCAGAGCCGCTACTGAAAAACACGGCGGACAGTGCCGACGGTTATGCCGCCAAGCCCGACTACCGGCCACTTACCAAGTTCGAAAACCGCGGCATCAAGCTCGGGCATGGTGTCTGGGACGTGGTGTTCGAGCACGTGTGAAAGACAAACCCGCGCTCGGCGGTCTGCCCATGCGCGAGGGTGTAGGCCCCAGCTGTGTCAGCCTGCCTGCCGGCAACTGGCCCACGATCACCGAGTTTCTGGTCCAGCGTTTTCCTGACATTCCGCGTGCGATGTGGCTGGAACGCATGGCCGCTGCTGAGGTGGTCGATGAGTTCGGCGAGGCCGTCACGCCGGCGCGCGCCTATCGCGGCCACATGCGGCTGTACTACTACCGCTCCCTGCCAGCGGAGACCCGCATTCCCTTTGACGAAGAGCTGCTGTTCCAGGATGACCATCTGGTCGTGGTTGACAAGCCGCACTTTTTGCCGGTCACCCCCTCAGGCCACTACCTGCAGGAAACCCTGCTGGTGCGCCTGAAAAACCGGCTGGGCATTGCAGAACTCAGCCCCATCCACCGGATTGACCGCGAAACGGCCGGGCTGGTGCTGTTTTCAGTGCAAGCGCAGGAGCGCGCGGCCTACCAGGACCTGTTCCGCCAACGCGAGGTCAGCAAAGGGTATGAAGCGATTGCACCGTGGCGCCCGGAGCTGACGTTTCCGCGCGTCCGTACCAGCCGCATCGTCGAAGGCCAGCCCTTTTTCCGCCAGGCCGAAGTGGCCGGCGCAGCCAACAGCGAAACCCACATCGAGTTGCTCGAAGTCAGCGGGCCGCTGGCACGTTACGGCCTGAGCCCGGTCACCGGCAAGAAACACCAGCTGCGCGTGCACATGTATGCGCTGGGCCTGCCCATCGTCAATGATCGCGTCTACCCGCCGCTGGACCCAACACCTGAGGACGATTACCGCTACCCTCTGCAACTGCTGGCCCAGCGCATTGCCTTTGACGACCCTTTCACCGGCCAACGCAGGCAGTTCAGCAGCAATCGGCGGCTGGAACTCCCCTGAACACGGCGCGTTGAACACCCGCTGCCGGGCCCCGTTCCAGTCAAGCCGGGGCCGCGGGTCCGGCTTTGCCGGCCCGCAGGCGCAGCGCCCCCTCGGGGGGCAGCGGCTACACGCAGTGACAAGCGTGGGGGCTCAAACTTCTTTTGCAGTGATCTGGTACTTGAAATCATCCGGCGCGTAGGAGTCCAAACGCCCGCCCGCGTCTTCTGCCACCGGGTACATGAAAAAGCCCAGCTTCTCGAGTTTCGAATTCGGCAGGGCAATGTCGTGGGCGGTGTTGTAGGCCATCCAGTTGCCTTCCCAGCCGCCGAAGAGCGCCTTGTTGACCGGTGCCACTACCGGGTCGGTGGTGTTCTTGATCCAGTCTGCCGTTTCCAGACGCATGACCTTGGCCACGTCGGCCGGGTCCATCGCCACCCAGCCGTAACCCTTGAGGAACACTTCGGAACGGCAGTGCTGCGCGCCCTTGAGGCTGACGGGGTTGCCGCTGAGCTCCTTGTAGCCAAAGACTGAGGGCACGAGGCGGATGCCGTACACGTCGCGAGCAGGAATGCCGACCGAGCGGCACAGGCCGACAAACAGCGCGTTCAGGTCGGCGCACTTGCCGCCGAGGTTGCCGGTTTCCAGCATGGTCTTGATGTCGCCTTCGCCGCAGCCGCGCACCTTGGGGTCGCGGTAGGTGTTGGCCACGATCCAGTCGTAGAGCTTCTGCGTTTTTTCGACATCGGTTTTTGCGCCGGCAATGGCTTTTTGCGCCGTCGTACGCACGATGCCGTCGGTAGGCAGGAACTTCGTCGGGCGCGTGAAGTAGCGCAGCGTGTCGGCATCTTCGCGCACCGCGGTTTTCTGCGACCAGTCGACCGCGCGGCCCTGGGTTTTCACGCGGCTCGTCAGTTCGACAAAAGGCTGGGCCTGGCCCGCGTCGAATTCGGCGTAGAGCATCTTGGCACCGTCCACGCCGTCATCGGTCAGGTCGGTTTTGCCGTTGCTCGAAAAGCTGTTGCCCTGCGAACGCTGGTAGTCGCTGTTGACCGATGGAATTGGCAACCAGACCTTGGCGGCGCCCTGGGGCTTGACGAGGTCGACGCGTGTCGTCACGTCAAAGGTGCGCCAGGCGCCGCTCTGGGGCGCGAAGAGGCGGCGGGGCGCTGCCTGGGCGAAACTCATCGCAGGCAATGCGGCGGCCATGGCGGCTGCAGCGGAATTTTTCAGGAAGGTACGGCGTACGGTGGTCATCAAAAGGAACTCCGGAAGGTGGGTTGGCAGACGTGACCGGGCATGGGAAGGTGCACCGGGATGTCCATGCGACGGAAAGCACAAAGCTTGCGCCGAGCGGCAATTATGGCGGCTTTCGTCCTGCCGGTCACGATGACGAAAATGACTCGGTTATATTTATCGGGCAACCTCCTGGCGTCCCGCGCGCCACCAACGTTGCAGGCTCCCACGATAACGACACATAAAAGCCGGAGACGATGGCATGGGCAAATCGGGCAAACAAGCAGCGGGGCCGCAAGGCATCCTGATACGCGGGACCGTAGGCCAGAAGCCGGCGGCAACGCTGCAGGCGGTGCTGACGCGGCTGGACGCGCAGGACCTGGCGTACTGCGTGCGCAGCACGGAAGGCGAAGATGACGCAGGTCACTTCGTCCGGATCAGCCTCAGTGTGGAACAGGGCGAGGCCTGGGCCCCCGGCTACGACACACTCGCGCTGGCCCGCCGGTTGCAGCTGGACACCGACAACCGGCCGGCCGACCTGACGCGCGAGATCGTGGCGGCCATGCTGATGGGGCCAGTGGCCTTTGAATTCCCCAGCGTGGATGAACTGGCGTCCGCGGTCCGCATTCGCCACAACATCGCGCGCGCGGCCCGCAAGACCAGCCTGTCCTTTCACACCAGCCAGGCGGAACGGCCGCAAGACTGCTGGATCTACCGGAAGGACATCGGTTTTGTCATCCGGCCCGGCGTGTCGCTGGTCGCCGCCCTGGCCAAGGCGACCCAGCCCGAGGTCTCCGGTACGCTGTATTCGTTCTCCTGTTATCGCGCCACCGAATACGTGATGCTGCTGGGCATTGCCGAGGAGCTGGCGCATTGCAACCCCGCCCTGTATGCGCAATTGCAGACACTCTGGACTGCCCGGCCCATCATGTCGGGCCAGTTCCACGATGTTTTTTTGCGCGAACAGGGAGCCATGGAAGCCCCCCTGCCCCCGCATTATTTTGTGCCGGGCGACAGAACCTGGTTCCGCAATCCCGACGAAGCCTCGGCCGAAGCGTCCGGCTACGAGGGCTCCTGGGTGATCTACCTCGGCGGTGGCCTGTTCTGCAACTTCTGGAAGCGTGACCAACCTTACACGCTGGCGGACAAATGCCTGGAAATCTACCAGTGGCGCAACGCGCTGTACCGGGACGCTGAAGGCCATGAACGCATCGATGAAGCCAAAGTCGAAACACTGGTGGCGGCCGCGCAGCAGGATGAGCCCGAGCTTGAACGCATCCTGGCCCTCATGCAGCGCTACCGCGAACCGCGGGGCGTGTACCGCGACGGCGGCTGCCTGGACACCACGCGGGAGTTTGCGCGCTGGGTCTGCCCCGGCACCGCGGACCTCGTCCTGCCGCTGGAATGAAGCGGCTCAGCTTTTAAGCAGGGCCTCGACCCACTGGGTAGCGGCGGCGCCGGTCCAGTCAACCTCGCCCTGCACACGCTGCTGCGGCCGGCCCTGCCGGTCCACCAGCACCGTGGTGGGAAAAACCTTGACGCCCCAGGCTCGTGCCGTCTGGCCCTGCGGATCAAGCAGCACGGGCAGGCTCAGCCCGGTGCTGGCCGCAAACTGGATGGCACGTGTCGGGTGTTCCTTGAAATTGATGGCCAGCACCAACAGCTTGTCAGGGCCGTACAGGTCGGCGATCTGCTGCAAGGTCGGCATTTCCGCACGGCAGGGCTCGCACCAGCTGGCCCAGAAATTGAGCAACACCGCGCGGCCCCGGAGGTCGGACAGCCGCCAGGTCTTGCCCTGGGTGTCGATCGCCTGCAGCAGCGGCACAACGCCCTGCCAGGGCGACACGGCATAAGCGGCTTCGCCCGCGGCAAGGGCATCACGCCCCAGCAGCGAAACACCGGCCGCGCAGGCGGTACCCTGCAAAAAAAGACGCCTGGACGCCATCGGATAAAAGAATGAAGACATGGTCATCCCCAGCTTAGCAGGGCGCGATTAACGCAGTCCGATACAGGGCATCTGCCATGGACAGACAATCAACCGGCAATCACCCCCTTGCAAGCAAAGCGAAACCGTCCTACAAAGGCAGGCCGAGCCCTGTCGTAAATTGCCTGAACCCACACCAGCACACGCTGAAAAACCGATTTTGAACTTCCCCCTTCCACACCCAGGGCTCGCCCTTGCGCCTGCGTCTCCGCAGTTCATCGACCGCTACAACGCGTCCGGCCATGGCCAGCCTGGTGCTGCGCGTGAACTGGCCGACGGCCTGAACGCGGCTGCCGCGAGTGTGCCGCCCAAATATTTCTACGACGCCCTGGGCTCACAACTTTTTGAAGCCATCACCCACGTCGACGAGTACTACCCGACGCGCACCGAGGCCGGCATTTTCGATGCGGCCCACGGCCACATGGCGGCGGCGCTGGCCGGCGCCGGCATTACCCGCCCCTGCCTGATCGACCTGGGCGCCGGCAGTTGCGCCAAAGCCATGCGGCTGATCCCGCACCTGCGGCCGCGCCAGTACGTGCCGGTGGACATTTCGGTGGACTTTCTGCGCGACGCTGCGGAACAGGTGCAAAACACATTTCCGGAGCTGGCCATGGTTGGCGTGGGCATGGATTTTTCGGCCGCACTGGTGCTCCCGCCGCAGGTGCAGCGCCAGGACCGCGTGTTTTTCTACCCAGGCTCCAGCATCGGGAATTTTTCACCAGACCAGGCGCTGGCATTTTTGCAGCGCATCGCCGACCCGGCACAAGGCGCTGCACGCGGCCTGCTGCTCGGCATCGACCTGGTCAAGGACAAAGCCACGCTGGAAGCCGCCTACGATGACGCACTGGGCGTCACCGCCGCCTTCAACAAAAACCTGCTGCGCCACGTCAACACGCTGCTGGGCGCCGACTTCCACCCGCATCAATGGCGCCACATCGCCCTGTTCAACGAAGCGCAGTCGCGCATCGAGATGCACCTGGAGGCACGCTGCGAGCTGACCGTGCACTGGCCGGAGGGCGAACGACGTTTCGGGATGGGGGAGCGGATTCACACCGAGAGCTCGTACAAATACACGCTGGACAGCATGTCGGCGCTGCTGCGGCAGGCGGGCTTTTCGCAGATCAAACCCTGGACCGATTCGAAAGACTGGTTTGCAGTGTTCTGGGCGTCGGTTTAAGTCGATCAAATCTGCTTCAGTTTGATTCGGCCGCTCGTGGCTGGCCTGCAATCCGGGTTTCGCTGTGGCGGACAGGGGAATTTTCTTGCCCATGCCGCAGGCATCACGCCGCGCCTCGGGCTTGCCCTGGGCAGTAGGGCTGACTCCCCCACTCCCTCCCCCCGCCCCTCCCTCGCCCCGCTGGGCGATGGCGGGGAGTTCTATTTGGCCGCGTGTGCTGCGCTCGCGTGCATGAATGACAGTCCCCGAATCTCGACATGACGCGCTGCGCGCGTCATGTTTCCCCGAATTGGTATTGGTTTTCGATCCCCCACCCGTCGGGCTGGGCCGAGGAGCGCAGCCGAAAGCGGATCAGGGCGAGC
>JAZKAP010000005.1:0-60051 GCA_040389085.1 Pseudomonadota bacterium | reverse complement strand
TGTAGAGGACTTTCACCTCCAAGTAGGTACGCCCTGCCGGGCGCACCAAAAAAAAGCCCCGCAGAGCGGGGCTTTGAACAGCAAGCCGGGAAGCGTTTACAGCTTCTGGGATTGCATGAAGTTGTCGAAGCGCGCTTCGGTGAAGCGGAACCACAGGTTCTGGTCGCGGCGGAAGTTGGCGTAGTCGTCGTACACTTTTTTCCAGTTCGGGTTCTTCGCGCTGATTTCGGCATAGAGAGCCATGGACTCCTTGAAGGCCAGGTCCAGCACATCCTTGGGGAAAGGCAGGACCTTGGTCTTGCTGCCCACCAGTTGCTTGAGCGCGGTCGGGTTCTTGGCATCGTACTTGGCCTGCATCTCGACGTGGGCGTAGGCAGCAGCCGCTTCAACAATCGCCTTGTTCTCTGCAGACAGGCCGTCATAGGCCTTGTTGTTGATAAACACGTCGAGCTGGGGACCACCCTCCCACCAGCCGGGGTAGTAGTAAAACGGAGCGACCTTGTTGAAGCCCAGCTTCTGGTCGTCGTAAGGACCGACCCACTCGGCCGCATCAATCGTGCCCTTTTCCAGCGCCTGGTAAATCTCGCCGCCAGGAATGTTCTGTGGCACGGAACCCATGCGTTCGAGCACCTTGCCGCCGAAGCCGCCGATGCGCATCTTCAGACCCTTCATGTCCTTGACCGACTTGATTTCCTTGCGGTACCAGCCGCCCATCTGGCAGCCGGTGTTGCCGGCCGGGAAATTGATGATGTTGTACTTGGCATAGAACTCGCGCATCAGCTTCAGGCCGTTGCCCTCGTACATCCAGGCGGTCATCTGGCGGCTGTTCAGGCCGAAGGGGATGGCACAACCGAGGGCAAAGGTTTCGTCCTTGCCAAAGAAGTAATACGGTGCGGTGTGCGCGACTTCGACCGTGCCGTTCTGCACGCCATCAACGACGCCGAATGCAGGCATCAACTCGCCGGCGGCATGGGTCGAAATGGTGAATTTGCCGCCGCTCATTTCGCTGACTTTTTTGGCAAACGTCTCGGCGCCGCCAAAAATGGTGTCCAGCGACTTGGGGAAGCTCGACGCCAGGCGCCAGCGGATGGCGGCACCCTGGGCCTGGACGGCTGGTGCAACGCCAGCAGCCAGGACACCGGCAATACCGGCATTTTTGATAAGAGAACGACGATCCATGAGCAAACTCCTCAGTTATAGATAGATTAAAAGGATTACTGACACCCCGCGAGTCTAGGAGGAGGTCAATCTATAACTATTGGGAGTTACCCCCTCAGGGCTTCACCTGATGGAGAAATGCAACAGGGCGCCACCCCCGCATGGGGAGTGGCGCCCTGTCTGGCCGCCCGGGGCGGCTTACAGCTTCTGCGACTGCATGAAGCTGTCGAAACGCGCTTCGGTGAAGCGGAACCACAGGTTCTGGTCGCGCCGGAAGCTGGAGAAATCGTCGTAGATTTTTTTCCAGGCAGGATTCTTGGCGCTGATCTCGGAATACAGGGCCATGGACTCCTTGTACGCACGATCCATGATGTCCTTGGGGAAAGGCAGAACCTTGGTTTTCGAGGCCACCAGCTGCTTCAGGGCCGTCGGGTTTCTGGCGTCGTACTTGGCCTGCAGTTCCGTGTGGGCGTAGGCGGAAGCCGCGGTCACAATCGCCTTGTTTTCGGGCGACAGGGCTTCGTATGCCTTGGTATTGATGAAGAACTCCAGCTGCGGGCCACCCTCCCACCAAGCGGGGTAGTAGTAATAAGGTGCCACCTTGTTGAAACCCAGCTTCTGGTCGTCATAGGGCCCAATCCACTCGGCAGCATCCAGCGTGCCCTTTTCGAGCGCCTGGTAGATCTCGCCGGCCGGAATGTTCTGCGGCACCACGCCCATGCGCTCGAGCACCTTGCCGGCAAAACCGCCAACGCGGAATTTCAGGCCTTTCATGTCGGCGACCGACTTGATCTCCTTGCGGTACCAGCCGCCCATCTGCGCGCCGGTGTTGCCGCCCGGGAAGTTCATGATGTTGTACTTGGCGTAGAACTCGCGCGTCAGCTTCAGGCCATTGCCCTCGAACATCCAGGCGGTCATCTGACGGCTGTTCAGACCAAAGGGAATCGAGCAGCTCAGCGTGAAAGCGTCGTCCTTGCCGAAGAAATAGTAGGCAGCGGTGTGGGCCATCTCGACCGTTCCGTTCTGCACACCATCGACCACGCCGAAAGCAGGCATCAATTCGCCGGCCGCGTGCGTGGAAATGACAAATTTCCCGCCGCTCATTTCGTTGACCTTTCTGGCAAAGGTCTCTGCGCCGCCGAACACCGTGTCCAGCGACTTGGGGAAGCTCGATGCGAGGCGCCAGCGGATGGACGCCTGGGCGTGTACAGCCGGTGCAACACCAGCGGCAAGCACACCGGCGATGCCGGCATGTTTGATGAGGGAACGACGATCCATTGAGAAGACTCCGGGAGTTGATAAAACGGTTGATTCTTGTACAGCGCCGCGCCGCGCGGCCTTGACTGTAAGCATGCTTATTGTAGAAAACAGGGAAGCCTGACCATCGCGGGTTATCCCGTCAAAACAGCTCTCACATCGCAGGTCTTCAGGCTACTGTCAGGAATGAAAATGGCGGTGCAACCGGTCGTGCAAGCATTCAATCGATGCCGCGCTCGATCACCGCATAGGCATCGTGGGCGTGGATCGATTCGAAGTTGGTGACCGCTACCCGGTAGCCGGCGATGCGGTCGTCGGCATCGAGCGCCAGGGCCACGTCGCGGATCAGGTCCTCGACAAACTTGGGGTTGGCATAGGCCCGCTCGGTCACCCATTTTTCGTCGGGTCGTTTGAGCAGACCCCAGAGCTCGCAGGACGCGTTGTCCTCGGCAAAACGCACCAGTTCGCTCCAGTCGATGGCCCCGGTGAGCCGGACGAGCAGCTTGATGTGCGAACGCTGGTTGTGCGCGCCGTCATCGCTGACCTCCTTGGAGCAGGGACACAACGACTTGACCGGCACCGTGGCCTGCATGCTGATGCGGGTCGCGCCGTCCTGGCGCCGGGCCAGCCAGGCGCCGTCGTACTCCATCAGGCTTTGCTGACCGCTGATCGGCGCCGACTTCCGGATGAAAAACGGAAACTTCACCTCAATCTGGCCGCTGTCGGCTTCCAGCAAGCGGAGCATGCTCTCGATTTCGGAGCACAGCAAGTCTGCCGTCAGGGCCTCGCCGCGCAGGCTCAAGACGTCCAGCCAGGCGATCAGGCGCGACATGTGCGCACCCTTCTGGTCGGCGCGCAGGCCCACATCGAGTGTCCAGGTGCCCACCGTCGGCTGCACCTTGCCCGCCACCACCACACTCAGGGGGTAACGCAGCGAGGTGATGCCTACGCGCTGGATCGGCAGGCGGCGCAGGTCGGCCCGGCCCTGCACATCGGGCATGACCGATGGCCCGGCCCCGCTTTCCGTAGACGCTGTCATGCCACGGATTTGAGCGTGCGCTTGGCCGGTTGGGCCGGCGCGGGCAGGACGCCAAAACGCGTGACGATGGACTGTTCGATCCCTGCCGCGTCCAGCCCCTGCAGGGCCAGCAGCCTGGCGGGGTCGCCATGCTCGGTGAACTCGTCGCGCAGGCCCAGGTGCAGCAAGGGCTTGACGACGCCAGCAGCAGCCAGCGCTTCCGCCACGGCACTGCCGGCGCCACCCATGATTGAGCCCTCTTCCACCGTGACCAGGGCCTCGTGGCTGGCCGCCACCTGCAGCAGCAACTCGGTGTCGAGCGGCTTGGCCCAGCGCATGTTGACCACCGTGGCGCCGAGTTTTTCGGCCGCTTCGAGGGCCGGATGCAGCAAGGTGCCAAAGGCCAGAATCGCCACACCCGCACCCTGGCGGCGCAGCTCGCCCTTGCCAAAGGGCAAGGCCTCCAGGTGGGACTGCGTTGCCACACCGGCACCGGCGCCGCGCGGGTAACGCACCGCCACCGGATGGTTCTGTTCATACGCGCTGCTCAGCAGCATGCGGCACTCGTTTTCGTCAGCCGGACAGGCCACACTCATGTTGGGGATGCAGCGCAGGTAGGCGATGTCATAGGCGCCCGCATGGGTGGCGCCGTCGGCACCCACCAGCCCGGCGCGGTCGAGTGCAAACACCACCGGCAGATTTTGCAGCGCCACATCGTGGATCAGCTGGTCATAACCGCGCTGCAAAAAGGTCGAATAAATCGCCACCACCGGCTTGAGGCCTTCGCAGGCCATGCCCGCGGCAAACGTGACCGCGTGTTGCTCGGCGATGCCGACGTCGTAATAGCGGTCGGGGAAGCGCTGATGGAACTCGACCATGCCCGAGCCTTCGCGCATGGCCGGCGTGATGCCGACGAGCCGGCTGTCCTTTTCGGCCATGTCGCACAGCCAGTGGCCGAACACCTGGGTGAAGGTCTGTTTCGCCGGTGCGGTGGACTTCTGCAGCCCCATGGCCGGATCGAACTTGCCGGGGCCGTGGTAGGCCACCGGATCTGCCTCGGCCAGCTTGTAGCCCTGGCCTTTTTTGGTCACCACATGCAGGAACTGCGGGCCCTGCAGATGCCTGATGTTTTCCAGGGTCGGGATCAGCGACTCGAGGTCGTGGCCGTCGATGGGGCCGATGTAGTTGAAGCCGAAATTCTCGAACAGCGTGGCCGGCACCACCATGCCCTTGGCATGGGTCTCGAGACGCTTGGCCAGCTCGAACAGCGGCGGCGCGACCTTGAGCACCTGCTTGCCGACGCTTTTGGCCGAGGCATAGAACTGCCCGCTCATGAGCTGGGCCAGGTAGCGGTTGAGGGCGCCGACCGGCGGGCTGATGCTCATGTCGTTGTCGTTGAGGATCACCAGCAGATTGCAGTCGCAGACACCGGCATTGTTGAGCGCCTCGAAGGCCATGCCCGCGCTCATGGCGCCGTCACCGATGATGGCCACCGCGTGGCGGTCTTCACCCTTTTGTTTGGCCGCCATCGCCATGCCCAGGGCGGCAGAAATCGAGGTCGACGAATGCGCGGTACCGAAGGTGTCGTATTCGCTTTCATCGCGCCGCGGAAAGCCGCTGAGGCCGCCGAACTGGCGCAGGCTGGCCATGCGTTCGCGCCGGCCGGTCAGGATCTTGTGCGGGTAGGTCTGGTGGCCCACGTCCCAGACCAGCCGGTCCTCGGGCGTGTTGAACACATAGTGCAGTGCCACCGTGAGCTCGACCGTGCCGAGGTTGGAACTCAGGTGTCCGCCGGTCTGCGACACGCTGTGCAGCACATAGGCGCGCAACTCGTCGGCCAGCGTCCGGAGCTGGGGACGTGGCAACAGGCGCAGGTCTGCGGGGCTGTTGATGGTTTCTAGCAGTGGGTACATCGTGGTGTCTTGTTTCTGATGTCTCGTTTCCTGGAAATGCCGGTCGCTTCTTTTCTCAAGTCTGTGCTCAAGTCGTTCGGTTGACCAGCATGTCGGCCAGCGCGCTGAGCGCGGCAGTGTGCCTGAGCTCGCTGGCCTTCAGGCTGTGATGCGCCTGGGACAGCAACTCCTGCGCGTAATTGCGCGAAGCCGGCAGCCCCATCAGCGACACAAAGGTGGGCTTGTCCTGGGCGGCATCCTTGCCTGCGGTCTTGCCCAGCGTGGCCGAATCGGCCGTGACGTCCAGGATGTCGTCTACCACCTGGAAAGCCAGGCCCACGGCGGCGCCGTAATCGCACAGCGCGTTTCGCGCCATGGCCGTGGTGGCACCGCAGGCCGCCCCCATCATCACGCTGGCCTGCAGCAGGGCGCCGGTCTTGAGCCGGTGCATGTCATGCAGCTCAGCCGAGCTCAGCGCCTTGCCGACACTGGCCAGGTCGATGGCCTGCCCGCCGGCCATGCCCTGGTAGCCCGCAGCCTGGGCCAGCATGCGGCACAGGGTCGCCTGCGTCGCGGGCTCGATGGAGCCGTCTTCCGGTGTCAGCAACTCGAAGGCCAGCGCCTGCAGCGCATCGCCGGCCAGCAGGGCCTGCGCCTGGCCGAACTTCACATGCACCGTCGGCTTGCCGCGCCGCAGGATGTCGTTGTCCATGCAGGGCATGTCGTCGTGCACCAGCGAATAGGCGTGAATCAGCTCCACCGCGCAGGCCACACGCAGCGCCGCAGCGGGACTGCCGTCCACCGCCTCGCAGGCCGCCATGACCAGCAGCGGACGCAGCCGTTTGCCGCCATCGAGCACCGCGTAACGCATGGCATCGCCGAGCCCTGCCGGCGCGGGCCTGGGTTCGGGAGGGGCCACCCAGCGGCTCAGGGCCTGCTCGACGGCGGCAAGTTGGCGGGTGCTCCAGGCGTCCAGCACAAAATGTGTTTGTTCAGTCAATGGGCTTACTCTTGGTTCCAGGGCTTGATCTCGTTGCCTTCCAGCACCTTGATCTGGTTTTCCACGGCCTCTAGCTTGCCGCGGCAGAACTTGAGCAGCTCGGCGCCGCGCTGGTAGCCGGTGAGCAGCTGGTCCAGCGGCAGCTGGCCGGATTCGAGGCGGGCCACCAGGGTTTCGAGTTCTTCCAGCGCAGCTTCGTAACTGGCGGGTGTAGCGGGGGCGGGGGAAGAGGAGGTTTTGGCCATGGGTATTTGGTTGGAGGACTGATTTTAGGCCGTTGTGCACCATTTTCCGCCCTGCCGGCATTGTCCTTGTGCCAGGCCACCTGTTTATGGGGTGGCGCGGGCCCGCACGGGAGGTCCGCAGCGGCACAAAGCGGGACCTGCACGGTACAATCGACAAGCTTCACGCCTTGACGCCCCGCCTGCCCTACAGGGTTGTCTGCCCCTTCATCCACCCCCGAAACTGCCTGTTTCGGAAATTGCATGTCTGATCTAAGCCTCCGTCTCCTGCAGGCCACCAGCCAGCTCCCCGTTTCCAGCTACTTTGACGCCGGCCTGTACCAGCGGGAGCAGCAAAAGCTGTTTGCCCGAGGCCCGCGTTACGTGGGGCACGAGCTCTCCGTGCCGAAACTGGGCGACTACTACGCCCTGCCCCAGGAGCTCGGCGGCCGGGCCCTGGTGCGCAATGCCACCGGGGTCGAGCTGATCTCCAACGTCTGCCGGCACCGCCAGTCCACCATGCTGCAGGGCCGCGGCAACACCGGCAGCAACATCGTCTGCCCGCTACACCGCTGGACCTACAACACCAACGGCGAGCTGATAGGCGCGCCGCATTTCGAGGTCGACCCCTGCCTGAACCTGAACCGCTACCAGACCAGCAGCTGGAACGGCCTGGTGTTTGAAGACAACGGCCGCGACATCGCCTCTGACATGGCACCGCTGGGCGCCATGCCCGACCTCGATTTTTCGGGTTACCAGCTCGACAGGATCACCCTGCACGAGTGCAACTACAACTGGAAGACCTTCATCGAGGTCTATCTGGAGGACTACCACGTCGGCCCCTACCACCCCGGCCTGGGCGCCTTCGTGACCACCGACGACCTGCGCTGGGAGCTGGCGCCGAACTACTCGGTGCAAACCGTCGGTGTGTCCGACAAGCTCGGCAAACCGGGCACCGACGTCTACAAGAAATGGCACGACGTGGTGCTGCAGTACCGCAAGGGCGTGCCGCCCAAGTACGGCGCGATCTGGCTGACCTACTACCCCAACGTGATGGTCGAGTGGTATCCGCACGCCCTGGTGGTCAGCACCCTGCACCCGCAGGGACCGGACAAGACGCTGAACGTGGTGGAGTTTTTCTACCCCGAGGAAATCTGCGCCTTCGAGCGGGAGTTCATGGATGCACAGCAGGCCGCCTACATGGAGACCTGTGTCGAAGACGACGAGATTGCCCTGAGCATGGACGCCGGCCGCAAGGCCCTGATGCAGCGCGGCGACAACGAGTTCGGCCCTTACCAGAGCCCGATGGAAGACGGCATGCAGCACTTTCACGAGTGGTACCGCCGCGAGATGGGCGCCAGCAAGACCACGCAAATGCTTTGACGCGCCCCCTCCATGCAGTCAGCGCTATTTATTCGATAGCTGCTGACGCAGGAACCGCCTGGGCTGTAACCACTTTTCACTTCTAACAACGAGCTCCGCCATGCAAGCCCTCTGGATGTTGGCCGCCGCCTTCTTCTTTGCCACCATGGCGGTCTGCGTGAAGATTGCGTCGGAGCACTTCAACAGCGCGGAACTGGTGTTTTACCGCGGCCTGCTGGGCATGTTTTTCATGTGGGCGCTGGCCCGCACACGTGGCGTGACGCTGGCCACCCGGTATCCCGGCATGCACATGTGGCGCAGCCTGGTCGGCGTGATCTCTCTGGGCGCCTGGTTTTACGCCATCGCCCACCTGCCCCTGGCCACCGCCATGACGCTGAACTACATGAGCAGCGTCTGGATCGCCACCTTTCTGGTCGGTGGCGCCCTGCTGATGGGGCTGCTGCCCACACGCGGCGGCCGTACAGTACGCGAAGCAACAAGCGTAGGGGTTCCTTCTGCACCAGCAGGGGCCGCGGAACCGGCTTTGCCGGGCCGCAGGCGCAGCGCCCCCTCGGGGGGCAGCGCAGTACGCGAAGCGACAAGCGTGGGGGCTGGTTTCAGTCAAGGGCCGCTGGTGCTGACGGTGATTACCGGCTTCATCGGGGTGGTGATGATGCTGCGACCGACGATAGAGCAAAACCAGGCCTTCGCCGGCCTGATCGGCCTGATGTCCGGCCTGCTGGCCGCCTTTGCCTACATGCAGGTGATGGCGCTGGCCCGTGTCGGCGAACCCGAAACCCGCACGGTGTTTTATTTCGCGGTCGGCTCGGCTGTCGCCGGCGGCCTGGGCATGCTGGTGGCCGGCGTCTCCGAGTGGCACTGGAAACCGGCGTTGTGGCTGCTGCCCCTGGGCATGCTGGCCTCGCTGGGCCAGCTGTGCATGACGCGGGCCTACAGCATGGCGAAAACCCGCAGTGCCACGCTGGTGGTGGCAAACTTGCAATACTCCGGCATTGTGTTTGGCGCGATCTACAGCCTGGTGCTGTTTGGCGACCAGATTCCGCTGCTGGGTTGGGCCGGCATGGCGCTGATCGTGGCCAGCGGCATCGCGGCCACCGTGCTGCGCGCCCGGGCCGCACCGGGCGCGCCTGCCGAAGAACACTGAATCGATTTCACGGGCTTATTTTTCAACCGGAGCCGCCATGTACACCAACCTGATTTCTGCCGAACAGCTGCAGGCCCTGGCGCGCAGCGGCCAACCCTATCGCGTATTTGATTGCAGCTTTGACCTGATGCAGCCACAGGCTGGCAGACAGCTGTACCTGGATGCCCACATCCCGGGTGCGGTGTATGCCCACCTCGACACCGACCTGAGCGCCAAACACGGCGTTCCTGGTGCCCACGGCGTGCTGACCGTGCACAGCGGCGCGGACCAGCCTGCTTCCGGCGGACGCCATCCGCTGCCTAACCGCGAAAAATTTGCCACCTGGCTGTCCAGCGTGGGCTTCAGCAATGACATGCAGGCGGTGGTGTATGACCGCAACGGTGCCAACTACTGCGGCCGCCTGTGGTGGATGCTCAAGTGGGCCGGCCACGAGGCGGTGGCCGTGCTCGACGGCGGACTGCAGGCCTGGCAGGCCGCAGGCGGCGCGGTCAACCGCGGCGAAGAGCCCTCGCACTTCCAGTCCATCTTTTTCCCCGGCCCGGAAAAGGCGCTGCTGGTGGACGGCAAAACCGTGGCCGACCGGCTCGGCCAACCCGGCCAGACCCTGGTGGACGCCCGCGCTCCGGCACGTTTTCGCGGCGAGGTCGAGCCGCTGGACCCGGTGGCCGGCCACATTCCCGGCGCGCTGAACCGGCCTTTCGGCGAGAACCTCGGTCCCGACGGCAGGTTCAAGCCTGCCGACCAGCTGCGGTCGGAGTTTGAAGCCCTGCTGGCGGGCCGCGACCCGGCCGGTGTGGTGCACCACTGCGGCAGCGGCGTCAGTGCCGTGCCCAACCTCCTGGCCATGGAAATTGCCGGCCTGGGACGCACGGGCCTTTACGCCGGCAGCTGGAGCGACTGGTGCAGCGACCCCGACCACCCCGTGGCCAAAGGCGCCGAGGCCGCCAGCAAATAACCAATCACTGGCGACCGTGCCGTGCTTTAGTATTCGTCAGATCTGCACCCCGCCATGCCCGACACCTCCTCCGCTCACGAATCCACCCGCCATCTGGCTGCAGAGCTCATAGAACAACGGTACTCGCGCGGGCTGCGCTCCCTGCTGCTGATGCTGCTGGCCAGCCTGCCCCTGTTGCTGGGCCTGTCGCTTGCCCAGGAAATCGGCGACTTGCAAATCATCGTGATTGCCGTCGCGCTGACACTGACCGCGTTCGGCTACTGGCTGCTGCACCGCGGGCACTACCAGTGGACCAGCTACCTGCTGGTCTATTCCCTGATCGGACTGTCGGCGGCGGGGATGGTGGCTTACGGGTCGGTCCGCAGTGCGCTGCTGCTGGGTTTTGTCGGCGCGGTGATTGCCGCCGGCATGATGCAGGGGAAAAAGTCCCTGGTGTCGGCGGTCGTGATGAGTGCCCTGGTCCTGGGCCTGCTGAGCTGGGCCGAACAGGCCGGCCTGCTGGTCAAGCCCGACTTCACGGTGAACCTGCGTTTCTGGCTGGTCAATGTCCTGCTGCTCACCGGCATCGCCGGCAGCGTGTACACCAGCCGTCAGGTGGTGCTGCGGGCGCTGCGCGAGCAGCATGCCGAACTGCGCCGGCGCGAGAAGGCCGAAGACGAACTGCGCCTGAGCGAAGACCGTTTCAGCCGCATTTTTCGCAACAGCCCGGCGGCCATCATCGTGCAGGACGCCGACACCATGACGGTACTCGATGTCAACCCGGCCTTCGAACGGCTGTATGGCTATTCAAGCGAGGAATTCCTGGGCGGCACCGATGCGGTGTTGTGGGACAAGCCGCAGGCCCGCAAGGACTTCCACCGCCAGATGGCGACCACCGGACGCGTGATCAATCTACCGCTGGAAGCGCGCACCAAGGACGGCCGGCTGATCCACATCCTGCTCTCGACCGAAATCGAAGGCCGCGGCCAGGGCCGCATCGTGGTCTCCACCATCACCGACGCCACCGCCGAAACCCAGGCCAGACTGGAAGCGCGCCGGGCGGCCGAACTGTTCTCCAAGGCTTTTGA
This sequence comes from Pseudomonadota bacterium, assembly GCA_040389085.1. Taxonomy (GTDB): domain Bacteria; phylum Pseudomonadota; class Gammaproteobacteria; order Burkholderiales; family Burkholderiaceae_C; genus Polaromonas. The sequence goes on along the minus strand of JAZKAP010000005.1, from coordinate 48,956 downwards.
TTTCAGCCCCATCAACATGACCATCACGCGGGTTGCCGACGGCACTTTCCTGGCCGCCAACGCCTCGGAAGACCGCATCCACGGCTTTGAGCCGGAAGAACTGGTGGGGCGCACAGCGGTCGAGATCGGGGCCTGGGCCAGCGAAGCAGAACGCAGGCAGTTTGTCCAGAAACTGCAGGCCGGTGGTCGGGTGCTGAGCCGCGAACTGCGGATGCGCCACAAAAACGGCAGCATGGTCGACTGCCGGGTCTGGTCGGTGATCATCGATATCGCCGGCGAGCCCTGCATGCTCAACTCGACCATCAACATCAGCGAACAAAAGCGCCGCGAAGCCCAGCTGATCGATGTCGCCAAGGCCCTGTCGAGCGGCACCGGCGAAGCCTTCTTCCGTTCCGTGGTCCAGCATCTGGCCCTGGCCATCGATGCGGATCTGGTGATCGTGGGTGAAACCATGGCCGACCAGAGCGTCGCCTCACTGGCCATGGTTCAGGACGGCGAGCTGCAGCCCAATATCCGGTACCCTCTGGCCGGCACCCCCTGCGACAAGGTCCTCAGCCAGTCCGACCTGTGTGTCCACAACGAGGGCGTGCAACAGCTTTTCCCGCACGACCGGATTCTGGTGGAGGGCAACTATCACGCCTACGTCGGTGCGGCGCTGCGCGATGCCGACGGCACGCCCATCGGTGTCGTCAACGCCTTGTGGCGAAAGCCCCAGGCCCGCTCCGCCGACCGGGATGCATTGATGCAGATTTTTGCCAGCCGCATCACGGCCGAACTGGTGCGGCTGCGGCGCGACCGTGAAATTTCGCGCTTTAACGAAACGCTGGAGCAACGCGTCAACGAGCGCACCGAGCAGCTCATGGCGACCAATGCCGAGCTGGAGTCTTTCGGTTACTCGGTGTCGCACGACCTGCAGTCCCCGCTGCGCAGCATCGAGGGATTCAGCGTACTGCTGGCGCGCCGCCTGAAGGGCCGGCTCAGCGACGAGGAGCAACGCCTGTTCGACCGCGTTCGGGTCAACGTGGTGCGCATGCACGAGCTGATCAACGACCTGCTGGCGCTGGCCCGCGTCAGCAAGGGAAAACTGGTGCTCGAGGATGTCGACCTCAGCGCCATGGCGCAGCAGGTGGTCACGGAGGAAAGGCAACGCGACCCCAGGCGTCCGGTGCAGGTCATCATCCAGCCGGGCATCCGCGGCCGCTGCGACAGCAAGCTCGCGCGCATCATCCTGGAAAACCTGATCGGCAACGCCTGGAAATACTCGCGCCAGCAGTCCGAAGCGACGATCGAATTCGGCCTGATGCCGGCGCGCGAGGGCGGGCGCAAGATGCTGTTCGTGCGCGACAACGGCGCCGGCTTCAACATGGCCTATGCCGACAGCCTGTTCAAGCCTTTCCACCGGCTGCACCATGAAACCGAATTCGAAGGCAGCGGCATCGGACTGGCCACCGTGCACCGCATCCTGGAGCGGCACGGCGGCCTGATACGCGGCGAGTCGTCCGAGGGCAAGGGCGCGTGTTTCTATTTCTCCTTCGATCCCCGGGTCGGCGCCATCGCGGCCTGAGGTATCAGGCCTTCGGCGCGGCCCCGCCTTGCGGAGCTGCGCTGAACGCTCCCATCAGGCGGGCGTCTCGTAGCTGGCCAGCAGATCTTCCTTGAGTGCCTTGATGTCCTCGACCATGGCCTTGAGGTCCATGTCGCTCTTGCGGGCTTTGGGGAACATCTCTTCCCGCTCTTCTTCCACGTGGTGGTCGATGTATTCACCAAGCACGATGACCTTGGCGTCGAACAGCTCTTCGTCGGCATCCATGCCCGAAATCTGCGCAATCAGATCCTTGGCGCTGGCATGCTCGACCTCGGCTTCGTTGAGCAGGTCATCGTCACTGATGGCCTCGCGCGCCGCGGGGTAAAAAATCTGCTCTTCGATGTCGGCATGCACGGTCAGCTCCATGCAGATCCTGTCGGCGATCGCCTTGCGTTCGTCGGCAGCTGCCTTGGCTTCGCTGAGTTTCCTGAACTGGGTGAACAGCTTCTTGACGGCAACATGGTCGGCATCAAGCAGGTCGACGGCGTCGTTCATCTTGGGAGGTGCTTTGCTCATGGTGGGCTTCCTGGTGATGGTTGGGTTGGTCATTCACAGCGCCGGTGGTGCTGCATGCATGGCGGAGGGCCAGACACAAAACGACTCTAGGCAGCGCTCCCGGGCGCCCGTGTCAGACGCCGTTGATGTTTTTGTAGGACAGCACGAAAGTGACAAACCGTTGCGGTTTGTCCGGTCGTCGCATCAAATCGGGCTCCAGCCCATGTCCAACAAGCGCCAACAGCTATCAATAAGGTAGCAAACAGGAGGTGCTACGATTCGCGCACCCTGCACTCTCCCCGTGAACACCCATGACCAGTACGCTGGACGTTGTAACTTTTGGCGAAGCCATGATGCTGCTGGTGGCCGACCGGCCGGGCCCGCTCGAAGACGCCACCTCTTTTTACAAACACACAGCAGGCGCTGAAACCAATGTGGCGATCGGCCTGGCGCGCCTGGGGCTGAAGGTCGGCTGGGCCAGCCGCCTGGGCACCGACATGATGGGTCGCTACCTGATCCGGGCGATGTCGGCCGAAGGCATCGACTGCTCGCAGGTGGTGCTCACTGCGGCGCAGCCCACCGGTTTCATGATCAAGGGCAGTGTGCTGGACGGCAGCGACCCGCCGGTCGAATACCACCGCCAGGGCTCGGCCGCCAGTCACATGGCCCTCAGCGACATCGATGAAACCTGGCTGCTGTCGGCGCGGCACCTCCATGCCACTGGCGTGTTTCCCGCCATTTCGGCGACCACCCTGCCCGCCGCACGCCGCAGCATGGAGTTGATGCGTCATGCCGGACGCAGCGTGTCGTTCGATCCCAATCTGCGACCGACGTTGTGGGCCACGCCCGGGCAGATGCGCCAGGCCATCAACGACCTGGCCACGCGGGCCGACTGGGTGCTGCCTGGCCTCGAAGAGGGCCGCTTCCTGACCGGCGAAAACACGGCCGAAGGCATTGCCGCCTTTTATCGCCGGCGGGGCGCTGCGCTGGTGGTGGTGAAGCTGGGCGCCGACGGCGCCTGGTTTGACAGCGCCAGCGCCGGCACGGGACATGTGCCGGCTTGTCCGGTGGACAAGGTGGTGGACACGGTCGGCGCCGGTGACGGTTTTGCGGTCGGCGTGATCAGCGCGCTGCTGGAGGGACGCAGCGTTGCAGAGGCCGTCCGGCGCGGCGCCTGGATAGGGGCGCGCGCCGTGCAGGTGGCGGGCGACAGCGAAGGCCTGCCCACCCGCGCGCAACTGGCGCAAGCCGGGCTCTGACAGCCAACGCACCCCAGTGGTTACATGGGCTGCGGTGTGGGCTGCACCTGGCCGGGGTTGGGCGGGGTGGCGATGGGCAACACCGGTTCGGGCGGCGGCACGTTGGGGTCGGTCGCCATGCCTGGCATTTGTTCGGACAAGTTCTTACTCCCTTTCCGGTTTAGCGGCGGGGGAAGGCTCCACTGGCTTGTCGAGCTCGCGAATCATGCCCTCACCTTCCAGGTCGCGGCCGTCGGACGGAATATCGCGCTCGTTGCCGATCTCGGGCTCTTCCGTCGGCAGTGCAGGTTCGGTGTCATTGGCCGCCCTGTCCACCGCCGGATTGCGCTGCGGCGTGCCGCTCGGGTCCACCGGCAGCGGCGGCGTGGGGTCGTCGTTGCTGTCGTCGCCCGGCGTCACCGCCGGCTCTTCTGGCGCTTCTTCTTCGGGAATGACCTTCGGTTCGGCATGCATCTCAGAACCCTCCCACCGTCAGCGGCACGGTCTCGGTCACCACGGCAGCCGCAGCAGCCATGCTGGCGCAGACGCTGGTGAGGTAGGCGATGTAAGCCGCAGCAATGCGGCGGGCCCGGCGGGGCTTGAAAGGGGTGGGTGTCGGCAGTTTCATGGCAGCGTCCTCGAAGAATGCCTCCATGATGGCCGCGCTCCGGCGCCGCGCCTATAGGCTGCCATGCCCTGTGTCTGTCAGTGTCCGGCTGACACGGCCGGCCGCCAGCTGCTCAATGCGAGGAATGCGCCAGCCCGCTGACCCCCATGACCAGCGCAATGCCCACGCCCAGCCAGGCAATCTGTGCGAGCGTTTCGCGGGCCGTCAGCCGTTTTTGCAGCTGCGGAATCAGGTCGGCCAGCGCCACATACACAAAGCTGCTGGAGGCCACCACCAGGAAATAGGGCAGCCAGTCGTGCAGCATGTCGACCAGGGCGTAACCGACCAGGCCGCCCAGGGCCGTCACGGCGCCGGCCAGCGACACCTTGATCAGGGCCATGCTGCGGTTGCCGGAGGTATGGCGCAGCACCACCAGGTCACCCATGTGGTGCGGCACCTCATGCGCCAGCACGGCCAGCGCGGTGATCACGCCCAGGCGCATGTCGGCGACGAAGGCGGAGGCAATCAGGATGCCGTCACCAAAGGCATGCACGCTATCGCCGGTCAGCACGGCCCAGCTGCCGGACCTGGCGGGCTGGCCGTGATCGTGGCCATGATGGTGATGATGCGGATGGCCTGCATCGCCCTCGCCCTGCGGGTCATGGTGCTCATGGCCGTGGTGATACAGCTCGGCCTTGTCGAGCAGGAAGAAAAACACCAGTCCGACCAGCAAAGTGGCAAACAACTCCTGCGCGCCGGCCTGGCTCTCGAACGCCTCGGGCAGCAGGTGCATGAAGGCGGTCGCCAGCAGCGCACCGGCGGCCAGGCTGAGCATGTGGTTGGTATAGCGGGCCAGCACACCAAAGCTGAGCAGCGCCGCCAGCCACACGCTGCCGATGCCGGCGGCCAGCGTGCCGGTCAAAATTGCTATCAATGTCATAGCTGCTCACGCCCGATCTATATGGGCTGAAGCCCGAAAAGGTTGTAAAAACTCGCCTGAAACGCAAAAAAACCGCCGCACATTGCTGTGGGGCGGCTCCATGCCGGGCGGGCTTGAATTTAAGCGACGCCGTTGGCCTTGAACCACGCCAGAGCGCGTTTCCAGCCGTCTTCTGCCGGCTCCTTGCGGAAGCTCGGGCGGTAGTCGGCGTGGAAAGCGTGCGGGGCATCAGGGTACACCACAAACTGCGAGGCCTTCGCCGCGGGACTGCCGCCGGCAAGGGCCGCTTTCATCTTATCAACCGTGTCAAGGGGGATGCCGCCGTCCTGACCGCCATACAGGCCGAGCACCGGGCCGTTCAGGATGGGGGCGATGTCGACCGGGTGTTTGGGCGTGAGCGGCGTGCTGGCACCGACCAGGCGGCCGTACCAGGCCACGCCGGCCTTGACGCCGGGGTTGTGCGCGCTGTACAGCCAGGTGATGCGGCCACCCCAGCAAAAGCCGGTGATGCCCACCTTGGCGGTGTCGCCGCCGTTGGCGCCCGCCCACTTCACGGCGCCGTCCAGGTCGCCCATGACCTGGGCGTCAGGCACCTTGGAGACGACCTCGGCCATCAGCTTGGCCATTTCGCCGTACTGGGTGGGGTCGCCTTGGCGGGCATACAGCTCGGGCGCAATCGCCAGGTACCCGGCCTTGGCAAAGCGGCGGACGGTGTCGGCAATGTATTCATGCACGCCGAAAATTTCCTGGATCACCAGGATCACGGGCAGGCCGGTTTTGCCAGCGGGCGCGGCGTAATAGGCCGGCACCTTGAACCCGTTGACTTCAAACGAGGTTTCGCCGGCCTTCAGGCCCTCGGCCGACGTCTTGATCGCGGTCTGCGCCATGATGGGCAGGGCTGTGGCGGCATAACCGACACCGAGCGCGGCCTTCAGCGCCGTGCGGCGGGTCGCACCGGCTTCGGTGCTGTGGCCGGGAAGCAGGGAATCAAACTCGGATTTCTGGTCGCTGTTGAGCATGGCGGTTTCCTCAATATCTGGGTTGAAGGGACGTGAAAGGGACGTGAAAGGGGCTGGGCTGATAAAGCAGTCGGAGTCTAGGCGGTCACAGAAGTTCTTGCCGGTGCAGGGAATTACCAGGGGGTATTCCCCCAGTCCCGTCGCGGTCATGCCGCCCTGCCTGCGGATTCAGTGCGCCTTTTCCCAGTTCGGACCGATGCCGATCTCGGCCAGCAGCGGCACCTTGAGGTCCGCCACCCCGGCCATCAGGCGGGGAATTTCGTGGCGCACCCATTCGACCTCGGCCTCGGGCACCTCGAACACCAGTTCGTCGTGCACCTGCATGATCATCTTGGTGGCGCGTTTTTCGGCATCGAGCACGTCCTGCACCTTGACCATGCTGAGCTTGATCAGGTCGGCCGCTGTGCCCTGCATGGGCGCGTTGATGGCCTGCCGCTCCGCCGCCTTCTTGCGCGGGCCATTGCCGCCATTGATCTCGGGCAGGTAGAGCCGCCGGCCAAACACGGTCTCGACAAAATGGTTCTTCCGGGCGAACACCACGGTCTGCTCCATGTAGTTTTTCACGCCTGGGTAACGCTGGAAATACTTGTCGATGTAAGCGGCCGCGGCCTTGGTCTCGATGCCCAGGTTGCGCGCCAGGCCGAAGCTGCTCATGCCGTAAATCAGGCCGAAGTTGATGACCTTGGCGTAACGGCGCTGCTCGCTGCTGACCTGATCGAGTTCCACACCGAACACCTCGGCGGCGGTCGCGCGGTGCACGTCCAGGCCGTCGGTGAAGGCGCGCAGCAGCGCTTCATCGCCGCTCAGGTGGGCCATGATGCGCAGCTCGATCTGCGAGTAGTCGGCGCTGGCGATCAGGCAACCGGGCGGCGCCACAAAAGCCTCGCGCACGCGCCGGCCCTCCGGCGTGCGCACCGGGATGTTCTGCAGGTTGGGATCGTTGCTGGACAGCCGCCCCGTCACGGCGACGGCCTGCGCGTAATGCGTGTGCACCCTGCCGGTACGCGGCAGCGCGAGCTGGGCCAGCTTGTCGGTGTAGGTGCCCTTGAGTTTGCTCAGCGAGCGGTGCTCCAGCAGCTTGGCTGGCAGCGGGTAATCCTCGGCGAGTTTTTCCAGCACTTCCTCGTCGGTGCTGCGCGCGCCGCTGGGCGTTTTCTTGATCACCGGCATGCCCAGCTTGTCGAAAAAAATCTCGCCCAGCTGCTTGGGGCTGCCCAGATTGAAGGGCTGGCCGGCAATCTCGTAGGCCTCGGCCTCGAGTTGCAGGATGCGCTGGCCCAGTTCGTGGCTTTGCGTGGCCAGCATGGGCGCGTCGATCAGCACCCCGTTGCGTTCGATGCGGTACAGGGCCTCACTGCTTTTCATCTCGAGCTCGTAGATGAAACGCAGCTTGTCGTCGGCCTGCAGCCGCGGCCAGAGCACGCGGTGCACGTCCAGGGTCTGGTCCGAGTCTTCGCACGAGTATTCGGCGGCCTTGGCGATGTCGACCTGGTTGAACTTGATCTGGTGCGCGCCCTTGCCGCACAGGTCTTCGTAGTTGATGCCGCTGCGGCCCACATGGCGCTCGGCCAGGCTGGCCAGGCCGTGCGGCTTGTGGACTTCCAGCACATAACTCTGCAGCATGGTGTCGTGGGCGTAACCCTGCACCTCGGTGCCGTGGTTGGCAAACACGTGGCGGTCGTACTTGACGTGTTGGCCGAGCTTGGCTTTGGCCGGGTTCTCCAGCCAGGGTTTCAGGCGCGCCAGCACCTCGTCGCGCGGCAGCTGCGCCGGCGCATCGGGGTAGTCGTGCGTCAGCGGAATGTAGGCGGCCTCGCCCGGCGTGACGCTGAAACTCAGGCCGACGATCTGGGCCAGCATTTCGTCGAGCGAGGTGGTTTCGGTGTCGACCGCCACCAGATCGGCGGCTTCGATTTTTGCCAGCCAGGTCTCGAACATCGCCCAGTCGAGTACGGTGTCGTAACGCAGGTTGGTGGCCCGCTCGGCCAGCGGCGTGGCCAGAAAGGCCGGCTCGTCAAACAGCCCCGGCTCGTCAGGCGATGCCGAGGGCGCGGCGCGGCCCTGGTGGTGGGTGTCGGGTCCGGCCGGCAGCTCGGCCGGCGCATTCTGGGCCTCCAGGCTGCGGACCAGGCCCTTGAAGCCGTACTTGTCATAAAAAGCCTTCAAGGCCTCCGTCTGCTGGGCGCCGACAGCTATGGATTCCATAGCAGGCAAGCCTTCGATGTAGTCCTGCAGCTCGCAGTCCTTCTTGATGGTCAGCAGCTCACGGCCCTTTGGGAGCCAGTCCAGGGTCTGGCGCAGGTTGTCGCCGACCACACCCTTGATCTCGCCGGCACGCGCCACCAGCGCGTCGAGCGAGCCGTATTCGAGCAGCCATTTCACCGCCGTCTTGGGGCCGACCTTGGGCACGCCCGGCACGTTGTCCACCGCGTCGCCCACCAGGGTCTGGTAATCCACCATCAGGCGCGGCGGCACACCGAACTCCGACTCGACGCCGGCCAGATCGCGCCGGCGGTCGTTCATGGTGTCGATCACCGTGATGTTTTCATCGACCAGCTGGCTCAGGTCCTTGTCGCCGCTGGAGATGATGACCTCGATGCCCTGCTGCGACGCCATGCAGGCCAGCGTGCCGATCACGTCGTCGGCTTCCACCCCGGGCACATCCAGCACCTTCCAGCCAAGCAGGCGAACCACCTCGTGGATGGGCTCGACCTGGCTGCGCAGGTCGTCGGGCATGGGCGAACGCTGCGCCTTGTAGTCGGGGTAAAGCGCATCGCGAAAGGTCGGGCCCTTGGCGTCGAAGACGCAGGCGGCAAAGTCGGCGCGTACGTCCTTGCGCAGCTTCTGCATCATGTTGACCATGCCGCGGATGGCGCCCGTGGCCGGGCTCTGCGGGTTGCCGGGGTCGGCGCGCAGGTCGGGCATCGCATGGAAAGCGCGGTAGAGATAGCTGGAGCCATCCACCAGCAGCAGTGTTTTTTTGTCGGTGCTCATGGCTAGGGCCTGTTCACACTATTGATGCAAGTGCGAATATGGTTAAAACAGCGCCAATCCAGGCGCGCGACGACGCTCAGCCTGGGCGGCTGAGCTAGGAGTGCAACAACGAGTGGTGCTGTTTTAACCATATTCCCTTCGGGTTGCGGCCAAAAAGGCCATGCGCTGCGTTGCAAAGCCTTGCCGGGCGTCAGCCCGGCTGCATTTTGCGCCTCGCGCATGACCTTTTTGACTCGCAACGCATCTTCCATAAATAGTGTGAGCAGGCCCTAGATTGTCACCGTTTTGCCGGCCCTATCCACGGGGGTGCCGGCCCCCTACAATGCAGGCATGCAACACCCTCTTCGCTCCCTTCTGTTCGCCGTCACGGCTGTTCTGGCCTGTGCCCCCGTGCTGGCCCAGACGGCGGCGCCAGCCCCCGCAGCAGCACCTGCGCAAGCACTGCCGCCCGGCACCAACCCCGTCAGCAGCCGGCCCGATCCGGCCATCCAGCGCATCCGCACGGAAGACGCCGGTTCGCGCATCGACGAAGTGCGTGTGGGTGGCGAGACACAAAGCATCACCGTGCAGCCCAAAGCCAATGTGCCGGCCTACGAGGTCCTGCCCTCCGACGCCACCAAGGGTGGCGGCACCGCACCGTCCACCTCGGGCGCCGGCAGCACCGGCAAACGCGTCTGGAACGTGCTCAAGTTCTAGTTTTTCCCTTCAGTTTCCGTTTCAGGCATGGCCGTTTACACCGAAGTCTCGTTTGACGAGGCCGCTCCCCTTTTGCATTCGCTCGGACTGGGGCAGCTGAAGACCCTGGACCCCTGCTCGGGCGGCATCGAGAACACCAACTATTTCGCCGACACCGACCAGGGTCGCTACGTCCTGACGCTGTTCGAACGCCTGGGCTTCGAGCAGTTGCCGTTTTACCTGTACCTGATGCAACACCTGGCGCAGCGCGGCATTCCCGTGCCTGAACCGCATGCTGCCCTGACGGCCGGCGCCGGCAGCTGGCCCGGCGACATCCTGCACAAGCTCAAGGGCAAACCTGCCGCCGTGGTGGACCGCCTGCGCGGCCGCAGCGAACTGGCGCCCACACCCGCCCACTGTGCGGCGGTGGGCGACATGCTGGCGCGCATGCACCTGGCGGGGCAGGATTTCGACCGCCAGCAGGCCAACCTGCGCGGCCTGGCCTGGTGGAATGAGACCGTGCCGGTGGTTCTGCCCTACCTCGACCCCGAACAAGGCAGCCTGATCCGCTCGGAACTGGCCTACCAGAACCATGTTGCCGCCTCCTCGGCCTGGCAGGCGCTGCCGCGCGGCCCGGTGCATGCCGACCTGTTTCGCGACAACGTGATGTTCGACGGCGAAGGCAGCAGCCTGCGCCTGACCGGTTTTTTTGATTTTTACTTCGCCGGCTGGGACGCCCTGCTGTTTGATATCGGCGTCAGTCTCAACGACTGGTGTGTGGACCTCGCCACCGGTGAACGCGACGCAGCACGCAGCGCGGCCTTCCTGGCGGCCTACCAAGCCGTGCGCCCCCTGAACGCCCAGGAGCGCAGCCTGCTGCCGGCCATGGAGCGCGCCGGCGCCCTGCGTTTCTGGATCTCGCGGCTGTGGGACTTTTACCTGCCGCGCGAAGCCGCGCTCTTGCAGGCGCACGACCCCGGCCATTTTGAACGGGTGCTGCGCCAGCGCGTGGCCCATCCTTGCAGCCTGACGGCCTGAATCTGTTGCGCCGCGCCCGGGCCAGAGAGGCGGCCGGCCCGCAAAAGCAGCCGCCGGGCCCGCTTTTTTGCAGCAAACTGTCCGGCCGGCGTTAAATTGTTCACCGAGTTCGCACATTTAGCTCCTTCGATTGAACCTCGACAGCCCCGAACCCCTCAACATGCAACCCAAACAATGAAACTAAACATCGTTCCCGCGCGTACTGGCATCACATGGGTCAAACTCGGCATACAAACCTTCTTCAAGCAGCCGCTGGCGTTGGCCGGCCTGTTTTTCATGTACATGGCAGCGGCCACGCTGGCATCGCTGATTCCCTTCGTTGGCGTGGTGCTGGCGCTGGCCATCGTGCCAGCGGCCACCCTGGGCCTGATGGCCGCGACGCTGGAGGCCACCAAGGGCCGTTTTCCGATGCCCGCCATTCTGGTCAGCGCCTTCCGCGCCGGACAGCAGCGCGCCCGCGCCATGATGGTGCTGGGTTTTCTGTATGCAGCCGCCTGCCTGCTGATCGTGTCCGTGGTACCGCTGTTTTTCGATGTGCCGGTCAGCCGCGAAAGCGCCCTGGCGCCGGAAATGCAGGGGGCGATGCTGGTGATCATGGCGCTCTACCTGCCGGTCTCCATCCTGTTCTGGCATGCACCCGCGCTGGTGCACTGGCACGGCGTGACACCGGTCAAGAGCCTGTTTTTCAGTGCCGTCGTCTGCTTCAGGAATGCCGGCGCCTACGCGCTGTTCGGCCTGACCTGGATGGTGGTGCTGATGCTCATCGGCCTGGCCGTGAGCCTGCTGGCCGGCCTGCTGGCCAGCCCCGAGGCCGCGGCCGCGCTGATCATGCCGGCCGCCCTGCTGATGGCTGCGATGTTTTCAAGCTCCCTGTATTTCACCTTCCGCGACAGTTTTGATGCCACCCCGCCCGACAGCCCCCTCAACAACGACAACAACCCCACTCCAGGAGACACGCCATGACACAGCACCTGCTGCAAGGCCGGCAAGAAAAGGAAATCCTGTGGTTTCAGAGGCGTGACGCGCTCAAGGCCGCCGCGGCCTGGGTTGCCATGGGGGGACTGCCGGCCGCGATGGCGCAGCAGCGCAGCAACATCGTGCAGCTGACCGGCGACGCCACTCTCAACGGCAGCCGCCTGAGCCCGGAGCACACGATCCAGACCGGCGACGTGATCCAGACCGGACCGGGCGCCAACCTCGTGTTTGCGATCGGCAACTCGGCCTTCCAGGTGCGCCAGAACTCGCGCCTGTCGGTGGAACGCGGCTCCACGCTCAATGCGGTCAGCCTGCTGCGCCTGCTGACCGGGGCCGTGGCCAGCGTCTGGGGCAAGGGCGTGAACCGCGCCATCGTCATGCCGACCCTGACCGCCGGCATACGCGGCACCGGCGTGTATGCCGAGATTTTTGCCGACCAGGGCGACCGCAACTATTTCTGCAATTGTTACGGCACGGTGGACCTCGGCGCGGGCAACGACAAGCAGGTGTCCCAGGCGCAATACCACCAGTCGTTCTGGGCCGACGCCGAACCCCGCAACGGGCGCTACCTGTCGCCCGCCCAGGCGCTGAACCACACCGACGAAGAGCTGGAATTTCTGGCCCGCCTGGTGGACCAGCGCACGGCCTGGCAGATCGCCGGCCGAAAAGGCATCAAGGACGGCCGCGGCCAGATGGGCTACTGAGCCCGGATCCCTGGGCCGCCGCCCTCACCAGGCATCGCCGGAAGCATTCTGCAGCCGGCGCACCAGCGCCACCAGTTGCGGCCGCACCTCGGTCATCAGGAATTGCGGCGAGAGCTTGAAACCGGGCCCGCCGCAATTGACCACCATCACCGAACGCCCGCTTCCCGGCCGGAAAGCCGCCGCGATCGCATTGACGTCTTTCTGCCAATCGCCAAACGAGGCGCAGCAGCCGTGCTCGCGGTAGTGCGCCAGGGCCAGCTCCAGCGCGTCCCGGGTCTGCGGCCAGGTTTTTTCGTCCTGGGCCCGGATGCGTTCCATCAGCACACTGCGCTCGCTGTCGCTGCAGCCGGCCAGGTAGGCACGCCCCATCGCCGTGCTGGCCAGCGGAATGCGTGAACCGACGTCCAGGCTCAGCGTGAGGGCCGATTCGCTGCGGCAGTTCTCGACATAAATCATGCTCAGGCGGTCACGTATGCCCAGCGAGACCATGGCCTGCGAACTGTCGGCCAGTTCCTGCATCATCGGCCGCGCCAGCTGGCGCATGTCCATGCGGGCCAGCATGGCACTGCCCAGCGCCAGCACCGCACTGCCGAGCCGGTAGCCCGGATTGCCGCTGCCGTCCTGCGCATGTTCGAGGTAGCCCTGTTTGGTCAACGTGTAGGTCAGTCGTGAAATGGTTGACTTGGGCAGGCCGCAACGGCGTGCCAGTTCCTGATTGCCCAGGGTGCGGTCGCGCGAGCGGAAGGCACTGAGCACGTCGAGTCCGCGCGCCAGGGCGGTCACAAAATGCCGGTCCTCCTTCGCATTCCCGGCGCCGGGTCTGGCCGAAGCGACGTGTTCTGACGTGAGTACTTTTTTCATATTGTTCTGCAATGCGGAATTTGCGAATTTTATCAGTCCATGTCGCTTGAGAGACTAAATCCCCAATGGGATACGGGAATTCCATAGCGTCGCCCGGAGGTTGTGGTCACACAATCCCTCAGCATTGCAATCTCAATATTCTGCAATGCAGAACCATGAAAACATAACAGCAACGAGGAGAACTTCACATGTCGAGCAAGAAAATTCATGTCCTGGCGCTGGCGCTGAGCCTGGCCGCTGCCCTGCTTCCGGCCCATGCCGCACCGGGCCGGGAGGACCTGGTGATCGGGCAGGTGGCGCCGCTGACCGGCACCATCGCCGGGACCGGCAACGAATACGTGGCCGGCGGTGCGGCCTATTTCGCCTGGGTCAACGACAACGGCGGCATCTACGGCCGCAAGATCCGCGTCTCGCTCAAGGACGACAGCTACAAGCCGGACCAGACCCTGGCCCTGACGCGGCAACTGCTGGCCGAGGACAAGCCGCTGGCCCTGTTCGGTTTTGTCGGCACCGGCAACGTGCTGGCGCTGAACAAAAACAAGGTGCTCGAAGAGGCCGGCATCGCCCTGCTGGCACCCTACACCGGCGCGCAGGACCTGCGCGAGCCGATGAACCCGCACATCTTCCACATCCGCGCCAGCTACACCGACGAAACCGCGCGCATGGTGGAACACCTGCACACCATCGGCCTGCGCCGCTTCGCCGTGATGTACCAGGACGACCCGTTCGGCAAAAGCGGGCTGGCCGGCGCGGAAACAGCCCTGAAGAAGCTGGGCATGTCGGCAGTGGCCAAGGGCGGTTACGACCGCACCAAACCCGAGGAAGTGGATGCCGCCGTGGCCGCCATCGCCCCGGCCAACCCCGACGCCATCATCATGGTCTCGGTCAACCGGGCCTCGGCCGCCTTCATCAAGAAGATGCGCGCCCAGGGCAGCAAGGCCAGACTGTTCAGCATCTCGGTGGTGAACTTCAAGGAACTGCTGAAAAACGCCGGCGAGGACAACGCACGCGGCATCGGCATCTCCCAGGTCATGCCTTATCCCTACTCCACGCTGGCACCGGTGGCACGCGAGTTCCAGACCCTGATGGCCAAGTACCAGCCCGGCAAGGTGGTGTCTTACGCCAGCATGGAGTCCTTCATCGCGGCCAAGATCCTGGTCGAAGCCATCCGCCGCAGCGGCGCCGACCCGACCCGCGCCAAAATCATGAACCAGCTCGAAAAAATGAACAGCTACGACGCCGGTGGTTTCAAGGTGAGCTTCTCGCCGGAAAACCGCGTCGGTTCGAAATTCGTCGAAGTGACCGTGATCGGCCGCGACGGCAAGCTGCTGCGCTGAACCGGGTCAGACCACCGGGGTCAGCTTGGCGACGCTCAGGGCCAGCCACTTCACGCCGTGCCGCGTGAAGTTGATCTGCGCCCGGGCGTCGTCGCCGCTGCCTTCGAGCATCATGACCTTGCCCTCACCGAACTTGTTGTGAAACACGTTCATGCCGTTTTTCAGCCCGTGCGCCGGCGCCTCGCGCTGCACCGGCACCGCCGGGTTGGGAAACCGGTCTCCGCCCAGACTCTTTGACGCAAAAGCGGCCTTGGCCCAATCGCCACGGGCGCCGCCAGCTCCTGAATTCGTAGCACCCCAGGCGCCGCTGCCGCCGCCGTAAGCCGACGAGAAGCCCTGGTTTTTCGGTGTGATCCATTTGAGCGCCGCCTCCGGCAACTCGTCGAAGAAGCGGCTTTTGAGGTTGTAGCGTGTCTGGCCGTGCAGCATGCGCGTCTGCGAATGGCTCAGGTACAGGCGCTGGCGCGCGCGCGTGATGGCCACGTACATCAAGCGGCGCTCTTCTTCAATGCCGCCGGCGTCGCTGAGCGAATTTTCATGCGGGAAGATGCCGTCTTCCAGGCCGGAGATGAACACGCAGTCGAATTCCAGGCCCTTGGAGGAATGCACGGTCATCAGCTGCACCGCGTCCTGCCCGGCCTGCGCCTGGTTGTCGCCGGACTCGAGCGCAGCGTGTGTCAGGAAGGCGGCCAGCGGCGACAGCGTCTCGCCGGTTTCCTGGTTGGGTGCCAGCAGTTCGGGCAGCGGCTCGTCGCCCAGCGGCGCGGACGGGTCCAGCCCCTGGCTGGCGGGCGACTGCTTCAGGGGCTCGCCGAGTTCATCGACAGGCAAGGCCACGGCATCGCGCCCGAACCCTTCCATGCTGACGAAGGACTCGGCGGCATTGACCAGCTCGCCCAGATTCTCGAGACGGTCCTGGCCTTCCTTCTCGAGTTTGTAGTGCTCCTCGATCCCGCTGTGCTGCAGCACCAGTTCGATGATTTCGCGCAGGCTCAGGCCCGGCGTCTGCTCACGCAGCACATCGAGCTTGGCGACAAAGGCGCCGAGGTTGGCGCCGGCCTTGCCGGGTACGGCACTGACCGCGTCATGCAGCGAGCAGCCCGAGCTGCGTGCAATGTCCTGCAACTGCTCGATGCTGCGCGCACCAATGCCGCGCGGCGGGAAGTTGACCACGCGCATGAAGCTGGTGTCGTCGTTGGCGTTCTCGATCAGGCGCAAATAGGCCAGCGCGTGTTTGATCTCGGCGCGCTCGAAAAAGCGCAGCCCGCCGTAGACGCGGTAAGGAATACCGTTGTTGAACAGCGCGGTCTCCATGACCCGGCTTTGCGCATTGCTGCGGTACAGCAGTGCAATCTCCTTGCGCGCCGTGCCGCCGCGCACCAGCTCGCGCACCTCGTCGACAAACCACTGCGCTTCGGCAAAGTCGGACGTGGCCTCGAAGACGCGCACCAGCTCCCCGGGGCCGGCCTCGGTGCGCAGGTTTTTGCCCAGGCGCTTGCTGTTGTGGCTGATCAGTTCGTTGGCCGAGTCCAGGATGTTGCCGAAGCTGCGGTAATTGCGCTCCAGCTTGATCTGGTGCTGCACATGGAACTCGCGCACGAAGTCGGCCATGTTGCCGACACGCGCGCCGCGAAAGGCGTAAATGCTCTGGTCGTCGTCGCCGACCGCGATCACCGAGCCGCCCGGCATGGCACCGGGAGCGGCGTCGTCGCCCTGGCCGGCCAGCATCTTGATCCAGGCGTACTGCAGCTTGTTGGTGTCCTGGAACTCGTCGATCAGGATGTGGCGGAAGCGCCGCTGGTAGTGCTCGCGCACCGGCGCGTTGTCGCGCAGCAGCTCGTAGCTGCGCAGCATCAGCTCGCCAAAATCGACCACCCCTTCGCGCTGACACTGCTCTTCGTACAGCGCGTAGATTTCAGCCTTCTTGCGCGTCTCCTCGTCGCGCACCACGACATCTTTCGCACGCTGGCCGTCTTCCTTGCAGCCGGCGATGAACCACATCAGTTGTTTGGGCGGAAAACGTTCGTCGTCGATGTTGAACTGCTTGCACAGGCGCTTGATCGCCGAGAGCTGGTCCTGCGTGTCCAGGATCTGGAAGGTCGAGGGCAGGTTGGCCAGCTTGTAGTGGGCGCGCAGGAAACGGTTGCACAGGCCGTGGAAGGTGCCTATCCACATGCCGCGCACGTTGACCGGCAGCATGCTGGACAGGCGTGTCAGCATTTCCTTGGCGGCCTTGTTGGTGAAGGTCACGGCCAGAATGCCGCCGGGCGACACCTGGCCGGTCTGCAGCAGCCAGGCGATGCGGGTGGTCAGCACGCGCGTCTTGCCGGAACCGGCGCCGGCCAGGATCAGCGCGTGCGTGTTGGGCAGCGTCACGGCTGCGAGTTGCTCCGGATTAAGATTCTGTAAGAGTGGGGAGCTTGGGACGACTTCTGAGAACATCTCCCCATTGTAGAAAGCCTCCGATGCCCCATCCCCTTGCCGCCCGAGTAACCGTGTTATCGGCCCTTCTGCTGGCCGCCGGCCTGGCCCAGCCGGCCCTGGCCCAGTCTTCCTGCGCCAGCGATGGCCAGAAGCGTCCGGTGGCCCTGGTGGAGCGTTTCATCAATGCCGACTGCGCCACCTGCTGGACCGACCCGGCCACCCCGCCCGCCGCCCGCGGTGTCGTGGCGCTGGACTGGGTCTTGCCCGGCGGCCAGGGCGAGGACGCCCCGCTGTCTGCGGTGGCCACGCGTGATGGACTCAAACGGCTGGAGGCGCTGGGCACGGCGCTGCCGGCGGCCAGCCTGACCCTCCGAACGCCGGTGCAGGGCCGCGCGGGCGCGCTGCGTGTGGCGCACGGCCTGCCGGTCTCCGGCTACATCGGTGCGTCGATCGCGTACAAGGATGTGGCTGGCAGGACCGCCGGCCAGCCCTGGACCGGCTGGCTCGCACTGGTGGAAGCCCTTCCCGCCGGCACCGAGGGGTCGCCGGTGCCGCGCAATCTTGTACGAAACCTGCTCCAGGTCCAGTGGGATGGTCGCAACCAGCTATCAAAACAGGAGCAACTTCGATTCATCGAGTCGCGCTCCATGGACGTCCCGGCAGGGACGAACACCGCCCGGCTGCGGGTCATCGGCTGGGTGCAGGACGCCAGCGGGCGCATCGTCGTGGCGGCGCAATCGCGCTGCGCCGGGAAATAAGGCCCTCCCTCTCTCCATCTGCCTGGCCGTATAACGGCTATACGCCGCGGCAACTCCGCGCCCCCCGCACAAGCGCCTAGAATCAATCACCGGGCCCAAGCAATTGCGCCCGGTTTTTTGTTTCCGCAGACCTTGCGGGCAAGCCGGTCCAATCCAAGTGCCTTCTGTTATCAACAGTTTTTAAAGGCTTGGAATCCATGGAAATCTTCGACTACGACAATATCCTGCTGCTGCCACGCAAATGCCGCGTGGAAAGCCGCTCCGAATGCGACGCCGGCGTCACGCTGGGCAACCGGCGCTTTCGCATTCCGGTGGTGCCGGCCAACATGAAGACGGTGATCGACGAATCGATCAGCGTCTGGATGGCGCAAAACGGCTATTTCTACGTGATGCACCGCTTCGACCTCGACAACCTCGCGTTTGTCAGAAGCATGGCGGCGCGGGGGCTTTACGCATCGATCTCGCTGGGCGTCAAACAAGCCGACTACGACACGGTGGACCAGCTGGTGGCCGAAGGCCTGGTGCCCGACTACATCACCATCGACATCGCCCATGGCCACGCCGACACGGTGCAGCGCATGGTGGCTTGTCTGAAAGAAAAACTGCCCGCGTCGTTCGTGATTGCCGGCAATGTGGCCACGCCCGAAGCGGTGATTGACCTGGAGAACTGGGGCGCCGACGCCACCAAGGTCGGCATCGGCCCGGGCAAGGTCTGCATCACCAAGATGAAAACCGGTTTTGGCACGGGCGGCTGGCAGTTGTCGGCGCTCAAGTGGTGCGCGCGCGTGGCGACCAAACCCATCATTGCCGACGGCGGCATCCGCGAACACGGCGACATCGCCAAGTCCATCCGTTTCGGCGCCACCATGGTCATGATCGGCTCCATGCTGGCCGGCCTGGAAGAAAGCCCGGGCAAAACCGTGGAGGTCGATGGCCGGCTCTTCAAGGAGTATTACGGCAGCGCCTCGGACTTCAACAAGGGCGAGTACAAACACGTCGAAGGCAAACGCATCCTCGAGCCGGTCAAGGGCAGCCTCAAGGACACGCTGCGCGAGATGGAGGAAGACGTGCAGAGCGCCATCAGTTATTCAGGCGGCACCCGCCTGATGGACATCCGCAAGGTCAACTACGTCATCCTGGGCGGCGACAACGCCGGCGAACACCTGCTGATGTAAGCCCTCAGGCGGTCGCCGCCAGCAGCTGCAGCGCCAGCTGGTGCAACCGGTGGCCGGGCTGCACCAGCGCCTCGACGATGCTGAAATGGTTGAGCCCCAGCAGGGCTTCGCGCACCGGCACCACGCGTGGCCCCCAGGCCTTCTCGATCAGCGCGTTGTGGCGCAGGAATTCTTCGCTTTCATCGGCACCGGCCACGGTATAGAGCACGCCCTGTTTGGGCGCCGGCAGCCAGGCCGGGCTGGCCTGCGCGACCTGCGCGGGTGTCAGCTGAAGCGCGTCTTTGAGGAAAGGCGTGTGCATGACGGAGTCGAGCTCGTACAGGCCCGAAATAGACAGTGCGTTTTTCACCAGATCGGCCGGCAGGTCCTTCGAATGGACGGGCCAGAGGCAGGCCAGCAGCATGGCCGCGAGGTGGCCGCCCGCGGAATGTCCGATCACCGTGATGCGTTCCGGGTCGCCGCCAAAACCGGCGACGTTGCGGTAAGTCCAGGCCAGCGCCCTGACCAGTTGCAGCGTGATCTCGGGAACCGTCACCGCCGGGCACAGGTCGTAGTTGGGAACCACCACACAGGCACCCGCCGCCGTGAAAGCCGGCGCCACAAACGAGTGCTCCGATTTGTCGAGCGAGCGCCAGTAGCCGCCGTGCACAAACACCACCACCGGCGCGCCGCCCGGCGTGGCTCGGGCCGCAGGAAACACATCGAGTTTCTCGCCTGGGCTCGCGCCGTAAGCGAGGTCCAGCGTACAGGGCTGGCTACTGCGCGCCTGCGCGGACGTCTGGGCCCAGCGGGCGAAATGCGCTGCATGTTCTGGCACCAGGGCACGGTTGTTGTACATGCGGTCCAGCCAGGCGGGATCGGGTCGGGTCATGAGGGCTCCTGAAGAATCGGCATAAAGAACTTGTTCCGCCCGTCATCTTGGCACAGTCGGACGCGCCCATCAGGCCCTCGGGTAAACCCGCTTCAGCTTGATCCTCAATCATCGTATTCTGTATACAGAGTTAACGTCATGACACCCCATCTCATCAAAATCGAAGCCAGCCCCGACCTGGTGGACCAGGTCTACCGAAGCCTGCTCGACGCGATCAGTGAGGGCTCGCTGGCGCCGGGCGCCCGCATCACGCAAGAGGACATTGCCGAGCAGCTGGCGGTGTCGCGTCAGCCGGTGCTGCAGGCCTTGCGGCTGCTCAAGAAAGACGGTTTTGTGCTCGATGCCCCCGGCCGCGGCGTGCTGGTCGCACCGCTGGACGTGGGCTGGCTGATGCAGGTGTACCAGGTGCGCAGCGCGCTCGATGCACTGGCCGCCCGGTTGGCCGCACGGTCCCGCTTCCAGATCGCCCCGGCGCTGATCAGCCAGGGGCGCGCCGCCGCACGCAGCCACGATGTCAAGGCCATGATGGCCGCCGACGCCGAATTTCACGGCGCGATTTATGCCGCCTCCGGCAACCCCCTGATCGCCCAGAGCGCGCAACTGCACTGGCACCACATCCGCCGCGCCATGGGCGCCGTGCTGCAGGTGTCCACCATGCGCGAATCGATCTGGGACGAACACGAAGCCATCGCCCGGGCCATAGGCGCCGGCGATGAGGCCGCCGCCGAAAGCCTTATCCGCCAGCACGGTGAGGACGCCAGCCACAACCTCTCGGGCCTGCTGTCCAGCGCCCTGCACCCGACGCCCCCGTCCACCGCCCTGCCCGCCTGAAAACCACCCCAAGGAGACACCGATGAACCTGACTGCTGAACAACTCGCCCAATTCGACCGCGACGGTTACCTGTTTTTCCCCGGCCTGTTCACGCCGGAAGAAACACAGACCCTCAACGACGCCGTGCCGGAGCTCTACAGCCGGCGCGAGGACTACAACGTGCGCGAAAAAGGCAAGGACGCGGTGCGTACCAACTTCGCGGCCCACATGTACAGCGAGCCTTTTGCCAAACTGGGCCGCCACCCGCGCATGATCAAGCCGGTCGAAGACCTGCTGGGCGAACAGCTCTACATGCACCAGTTCAAGATCAACGGCAAGATGGCCTTTGAAGGCGACGTCTGGCAGTGGCACCAGGACTACGGCACCTGGCTCAACGACGACATGATGCCGACCGAACGCGCGATGAACGTGGCGATTTTTCTCGACGATGTGACCGAACACAATGGCCCGCTGATGTTCATCCCCGGCAGCCACAAAAAAGGCGTGGTTGATGCCAAACACGACCTGACCACCACCAGCTACCCGCTGTGGACGGTGGACAACGACCTGATCCGCCAGCTGGTGCAGCGCGCCGGCGGCAAGCAGGGCGGCATCGTCAGCCCCAAGGGCCCGGCCGGCTCCATGATCCTGTTCCACTCCTGCCTGGTCCATGCCTCAGGCAGCAATCTGTCGCCCTTCAACCGGGTCAGCGTTTACCTGAGTCTGTGTGCGGTCAGCAACCATATCCGCCGCCACAAACGCCCCGAGTACATCGCGCACCGCGACTTCACACCCATCGAATGCCTGCCGGACGATTGCCTGCTGAAAGACTACCCGGTGGACCTGCCGTGGAAAGACGGCGTGCCGGCCACCGCGCTGCAGACCTCGATGGAGGAAATCGTGCCGGAGCGCAAGGCGGCCTGACAACATACATGTGGTCTTCGGGTGCTTCCGGAAATTCAGAATTTCGGGATGAAGTGCGAGGCGCCCGGAGCACAGCAACCGGAATGTACTTCCTGTACATGAGGATTGCGAGCACCGCGCAACGACGCAATTCGCCCGAAAAATGGATTTACGGAAGTACCCAATGAATCTCTATACAAAACTCCAACAACGCGCGGCCGACAACAAACCCATCCGCATCGGCCTCATAGGCGCCGGCAAGTTCGGTTCCATGTACCTGGCACAGATTCCGCGCACGCCCGGCGTGCACCTGGTCGCGATTGCCGACCTGTCGCCAGCCGCCGCCCGCACCAACCTCGCGCGTGTAGGGTGGAATCCGGCCCTGACCCAGGCTGCTTCTGCGCAGGAAGCTATCAAAACAGGAGCAACCTGGATCACCGACGACTGGAATGCAGTGGTCACCCATCCGCAGATCGACATCATTGTCGAATGCACCGGCAACCCGGTGGCCGCGGTCGAGCATTGCCTGCAGGCGTTTGCGCACGGCAAACATGTGGTCAACGTCACTGTGGAAGCCGACGCCTTTTGCGGCCCCCTGCTGGCGCGCAAGGCGGCCGAGGCCGGTGTTGTCTACTCCCTGGCTTTCGGTGACCAGCCGGCGCTGATCTGCGACCTGGTGGACTGGGCGCGCACCTGCGGTTTTCCGGTGGTGGCGGCGGGCCGCGGCCACAAGTGGTTGCCGCATTTTTCCGAATCGACGCCGGAAACCGTCTGGGGCAACTACGGCCTCACACCGGAGCAGGCCGAGCGCGGCGGACTCAACCCCAAGATGTTCAACAGCTTTCTCGACGGCTCCAAACCCTCGATCGAATCGACCGCCGTGGCCAACGCCACCGGCCTGACGGTGCCCAGCAACGGCCTGCTGTATCCGCCGGCCAGCGTCGAGGACATTCCCTTCGTCACCCGTCCGGTGTCCGAAGGCGGTGTGCTCGAGCGCAAGGGTATGGTCGAGGTGATCTCCTCGCTGGAAGCCAACGGCCGCAAGATCCCCTACGACATCCGCATGGGCGTCTGGGTCACGGTCGAAGCCGAGACCGACTACATCAAGAACTGCTTTGAAGAGTACAACGCGCACACCGACCCTAGCGGACGCTACTTCACGCTCTACAAGCGCTGGCACCTGATCGGGCTCGAAGTCGGCGTGTCGGTGGCCAGCGTCGCGCTGCGCGGCGAACCCACCGGTGTGGCCACCTGCTGGAACGCCGACGTGGTGGCCACGGCCAAACGCGATCTGAAACCCGGCGACATGCTGGACGGCGAAGGCGGCTACACCGTCTGGGGCAAGCTGCTGCCGGCCGACACCTCGGTGAAGATGGGCGGCCTGCCGCTGGGCCTGGCGCACAACGTCAAGGTCGTGCGCGCCGTCAGGAAAGGCCAGAGCCTGAGCTGGGCCGACGTGGCCATGGACACCTCCACCCCGGCGTACAAGGTGCGCAACGAGATGGAAACCATGTTCTCGCCGGCCGTGAAGAAAGCTGCCTGACAGCCTTTTTTCTGCCGTGTGCCGCATGATGGTGGCCACCCCACAGCCCGGAACATGCCATGAGTATCAGCAGCACAGTCATCCCCCGCATCGCCTTTCTGGGCACCGGCAGCATGGGCCTGCCCATGGCCAGGCGCCTGTGTGAGGCCGGCCATGCCCTGCAGGTGTGGAACCGCACGCCGGCCAAGGCCGCTTCACTGACGGCGCTGGGCGCGACCGTTCATGCACAGGCCAGCGCGGCGGTAGCGGGCGCCGATATCGTGGTCGGCATGCTGGAAAACGGCCTGGTGGTGGAAGAGGTGCTGTTCACCCAGGGGGTCGCTGCAGCGATGAAGCCGGGCGCCCTGTTCATCGACATGGCCTCGATCAAGCCGCGCGAGGCGCGCGACCACGCCGCGCGTCTGGGCGCGCTCGGTGTCGCCCACCTCGATGCGCCGGTTTCCGGCGGCACGGGTGGCGCCGACAGCGGCACGCTGGTGATCATGGTGGGCGGCAAGGCAGCGGATTTTGAACGCGCGTTGCCGGTGCTCCAGGTGTTCGGGCGTGCCACCCATGTGGGCTCCCATGGCGCAGGCCAGCTGACCAAGCTGGCCAACCAGATGATTGTCGGCATCACGATAGGCGCCGTGGCCGAGGCCCTGCTGTTTGCCACCAAGGGCGGTGCCGACATGGCCAAGGTCAGGGAAGCCATCACCGGCGGTTTTGCCGACAGCCGCATCCTGCAGGTCCACGGCCAGCGCATGGTCGAGCGCGACTTCACCTCGCGTGCCCGACTGGCCATCCAGCTCAAGGACATGCGCAATGCGCTGGCCACCGCGGAAGAAATCGGCTTCGAGGCGCCGGTCACCAGGCTGTTCGAGCAGCTTTACGCCGACGGTATCCAGCACGGCCTCGGCGAGCTGGACCATTCGGGCCTGTTTGTCGAGCTGGCCAGCCGCAACGGCATGAGCTGAAACACGGCAACATCCTGATCGCCCATAAAAAAAGGCCCGCAGAGCGGGCCTTTTTTGTTGCCTGAACAACGATCAGCGTGCAGGGCGTGCCGGACGCTTGTGGGCGTCACGCGGAACAAACACCTTGCCGGCAGGTTTTGCAAACGCCGGTTTGCGGTCTGCGAAATCGCCGCGGGGGGCTGATGCAAAACCTTCCGGACGGCCGCCGAAACTGCGCTCGCCGCCACGCTCGTCGCGCTGGGCAAAACCGCCGTTGTTATTGTTGCCGAAGCCGCGGTCGTCACGACGCGGGCCGCGGTTGTCACGGTCGTTGAAGGCCCCACCACCAGCCGGTGCCTGGAAAGGCGCACGGTCGTTGCGGTTGTTGGAGAAACCGCCGCGGTCACCGCCACGGTCATCACGGTTGCCGCCAAAACCACCGCGATCGGCGCCGAAGGCAGGCTTCTTGCCGGCGTAACCGCCGCCAGCGCCGCCACCGAAACCACCCGAAGGAGCACGGTCATTGCCGAAACGGCCGCCGCCACCGCCGCCGAAGCTGCGCGGACCGCGGTCATTGCGGTCACCACCGAAATTGCCGCGCGGGCGATCGGAGGTGGGTGCAAAACGCTGCTGCGGCTCCAGGCCGGCAATCACGCTGGGCTTGAGGTTCTGCTGGGTGTAGTGCTCGATGTCCTGGATCTTGCGGCGGTCGCGGAACTCGGCAATCGTGATTGCCTGGCCTTCGCGGCCCGCACGGCCGGTACGGCCAATGCGGTGCACATAATCTTCGGCTTTCATCGGCAGGCCGTAGTTGATCACGTGGGTGATGGTCGGAACATCCAGACCACGGGCAGCGACGTCGGTCGCGACCAGGATCTGCACGCGGCCGTCACGGAACGCCATCAGGCGGCGGTTGCGCAGGCCCTGGCCCAGGGCGCCGTGCAGCGCCACGGCGCTGAAGCCCTCTTGCACCAGATCGTTGGCCAGGCCATCACACTCGACCTGCGTGCATGCAAACACGATGGCCTGGTTGATGGTGGTGTCGCGCAGCCAGTGGTCCAGCAGCTTGCGCTTGTGGGTCATGTTGTCGGCCCACAGCAGCGACTGCGTGATGGACGCATGTTTTTCGTGCGGGGAGTCGATCTCCACGCGCTGGGGCTGGCGCATCACACGCGTGGCCAACTGCATGATGCGCGGCGCAAACGTGGCGCTGAACATCATGGTCTGCTTGCGCTCGATGGTGAGCTGGTTGACTTCGGTCAGGTCGTCGGCAAAGCCGAGGTCCAGCATGCGGTCGGCTTCGTCGACCACGAGGAATTGCACCTGGTCCAGCTTGATCTGCATGCTGCGCTGCAGGTCCAGCAGGCGGCCAGGGGTGGCCACCACGAGGTCGGCGTTTTGCAGCTTGGCAATTTGCAGCTGGTAAGGAATGCCGCCAACGACGTTGGCGATGCGCAGGCCGCGGCAATGGCGCACCAGGTCGATCGCGTCGGCGCAGACCTGCTGGGCCAGCTCGCGCGTCGGGCACAGGATCAGGGCGCCAGGGGTGGCGGCCTTGAAATTGCGCGCGTTGGTCGGGTCCTTGCGCTTGGGCTTTTTCAGCGGGGCTTCGCCGCGGGCGACGGCCTCGGCGCTCAGGCGCTCAAATTCGGCGCGTTCGTTGCGCTCGGCCTCTTCCTGCTGCTTGAGCAGGGTGTGCAGCACGGGCAGCAGGAAAGCGGCGGTCTTGCCGCTGCCGGTCTGGCTGGACACCAGCAAGTCGGTGAATTTGGCTTTCGGGTCGGCTTTGACGTCCGCATCCAGCGCCTGCATGGCCTTGGGGATGGTCGCCATCTGCACGGCGGTCGGCTGGGTGAACCCCATGTCGGCCACGGCTTGCAGCAGTTCCTTGGCCAGGCCCAGTTTCACGAAGCCGTTGGGCTCCGCGACGATGGCGTCGAGCGAAGTTTCTTCGGCGACAGGCGCGTCGGAAAAATCCGCAACCAGGCTGGTCTCGGTGTCGATGTTTGCTTCGGCCAGAAAGTCGCCGCGAGCTTCAAAAGAATCAGTCATGTTTTTTCTCACAAATCACTTGCGCGCTGCTCCACTTGTGGTTTGAGCAGGCGAACAAGAAACGACCACCTGCCGCGTTGCGGAAGGCTTCGTTTGTGGTTAATAAAACATCAACCATCAAACGAATATTTCGGTTCGGGCGACTTCCGGAAAAACCGGTGCCTGAAGCGATGGCTCTGTTGGTAGAGCCCAAAAGTGTGAGGTAGATGTACAAATGCGGTGCACCCCGTGCATCCGTCAAGACGTTGATTATGGCATGGTTTACGGGTTTACACCAGTCCCCCATCTCCGAAAGTCCTTCAAACCTGCCGGCAACCGCCGGGGACACCGGTTATTTGCTCTTTTTTAAATAGCAGCCAGCGCCCGCCCAGAAAGGGCCGGAAGCACAAATCACTTCAGGAAGTGGGTCCGGTAATGCTCCAGCTCGTCAATGGATTCATGCACATCGGCCAGCGCCGTGTGGCTTTGCTGCTTCTTGAACGCGCTGTACACCTCGGGCCGCCAGCGTTTGGCCAGTTCCTTGAAGGTGCTGACATCGACATTGCGGTAATGAAAAAACGCCTCGAGTTTGGGCATGTACTTGACCAGGAAGCGCCGGTCCTGGCTGATGGTGTTGCCGCACATCGGCGAAGTGCCCTTGGGCAGGTAATGCGCCAGGAAGGCCAGCAGCTGTTTTTCGGCATCGGCTTCCGTCACGGTGCTGGCCTTGACCTTGTCGATCAGGCCGCTGCGGCCGTGAGTGCCCTTGTTCCAGTTGTCCATCTGCCCGAGCAGTTCGTCGGACTGCTTGATCACCAGCACCGGGCCCTCGATACGCGGCGTCAGTTGCGGGCCGGTGACGACCACGGCAATTTCGATCAGCCGCTCTTTTTCCGGGTCGAGACCGGTCATTTCACAGTCGATCCAGACCAGGTTGAGATCGGATTTTTTCAGCAGGGTTTCGTTTTCAGCCATCTTGCGATTCTCGCTGATCGCCTAAACTTCCCCCATGGCTGACTATTCCCTCGTCTTTACCCTGGTGTTCTCGAGCGCCCTGGTGCTGGTGCTGCTCACGAAGTTCTACCTCGCCTCGCGCCAGATCCGCCATGTGGCGCGGCACCGCGACCAGGTGCCGGCCGCCTTTGCCGCCACGATTTCGCTGGCCTCGCACCAGAAAGCCGCCGACTACACCATCACCAAGGCGCGTTTTGGCCTGCTCGAACTGGCTTTTGGCACGGCCGTGCTGGTCGGCTGGACGTTGCTGGGCGGCATCGACCAGCTGAACCAGGCTTTGGTGAACTCCGGCCTGGCCGCTTACGGCACGCTGGTGCCTCAACTGGCGCTATTGGCGGCTTTCGGGCTGATCAGCGGTCTGCTGGACCTGCCCTTCACGCTGTACAGCACCTTCCGCATCGAGGAGCGTTTCGGCTTCAACAAGATGACGTTCAGGCTGTGGCTGGGTGACCTCGTGAAGTCCCTGCTGGTCGGCCTGGTGATCGGCCTGCCTATCGTGGCGCTGATTCTCTGGATCATGGGCAGCACCGGCGCCTGGTGGTGGCTCTGGGCCTGGGGCGTGTGGATGGGTTTCAACCTGCTGGTCCTGGTGCTTTACCCCACGGTCATTGCGCCGCTGTTCAACAAGTTCCAGCCGCTCGAAGATGAAAGCCTGAAGGCGCGCGTCACGGCCCTGATGCAGCGCTGCGGCTTTGCCGCCAAGGGCCTGTTCGTGATGGACGGCAGCAAACGTTCGGCCCATGCCAACGCCTATTTCACCGGCTTCGGCGCCTCCAAACGCGTGGTGTTTTTCGACACCCTGCTCAAACAGCTGAGCCCCGCCGAAGTCGACGCGGTGCTGGCCCATGAACTCGGCCACTTCAAACACAAACACATCATCAAACGCATTGCCGCCATGTTTGCCATGAGCCTGGCCGGTTTTGGGCTGCTGGGTTGGTTGTCCACCCAGGTCTGGTTTTACACGGGTCTGGGTGTTCGGCCTAACATGACCGGCAGCAACGACGCGCTGGCTCTGCTGCTGTTTTTGCTGGTGGTGCCGCTGTTCAGTTTTTTCATCTCGCCACTGTTTGCCCAGCTCTCGCGCAAGCACGAATTTGAAGCCGACGCCTACGCCATCGCGCAGACCGACGGACGGGATCTGCAAAGCGCCCTGCTCAAGCTCTACCAGGACAACGCCAGCACGCTGACGCCCGACCCGGTGTATGTGAAGTTTTATTATTCGCACCCGCCGGCCTCGGAACGGCTGTCCCGCATGGGTGCACCCACCGGAACACCCGCATGAGCAACCCCATCCACCAGAACCGCCGCGCGCTGAGCGCCACCGAAATCGTCACGCAGTTGAGCCAGCTCAACGGCGAGCAGCCGCAGGGCTGGCGCCTGATCGACGGTTCGCTGGAAAAGACCTTCAGCTTCAGGAACTTCCACGAGACCATGGGTTTTGCCAACGCCGTGGCTTTCATTGCGAATGCCGAGGACCATCACCCGGACCTGGCGCTCAGTTATGGCAAATGCACCGTGCGTTTCAACACGCACGACGTGAATGGCATTTCGGTCAGCGACTTTTTCTGCGCGTCCAAGGTCGACGCGCTGCTGGCTTGACCACTGTTTCCTCCGCCGGGACCCTGCCCGGCCTGGTGGTGGCCGGTTTCGGCCGCCATTGCCTGGTCGAAACGCCCGACGGCCAGCGCCTGATCTGCCATCCGCGCGGCAAGAAAAGCCAGGCCGTTGTCGGCGACCGCGTGTTGTGGCTGCCCTCGCAGGACGAAGGCACGATAGAGAAGGTGGAAAAACGCAGCAACCTGTTTTACCGGCAGGACGACATGCGCACGAAGTCGTTTGCGGCCAACCTCGACCAGGTACTGATCCTGATCGCCGCCGAGCCCGAATTCTCGGAGAGCCAGCTGACCCGCGCGCTGATCGCGGCCGAGGCCGAACGCATCACCCCCATCATCGCGCTCAACAAAAGCGACCTGGCCGAACCCTTTGCACGCGCCTGGACCAAGCTGGCGCCCTACCGCGCCATGGGTTACCAGGTGGTGCCGCTGGCGGTGAAGCCGAAAACCGATACACCCGTTGCCAACGACGCGCAAACCGCCCAGCTGCGCGAACTGCTACGCGGCAAAAAAACGCTGGTACTGGGCCCTTCCGGCGCTGGCAAGAGCAGCCTGACCAACCTGCTGATTCCGGGCGCGCAGGTGCTGACCGCGGAAATATCGCAGGCGCTCAATTCAGGCAAACACACGACCACCAGCACCACGCTGTACTGGCTCGACGACGCCAGAACCAGTGCGCTGATCGATTCGCCGGGCTTTCAGGAGTTCGGCCTGCACCACATCGAGCCGATGCAGCTGGCCAACTACATGCCCGACCTCAAGGCCCATGCGCAGGACTGCAAGTTCTACAACTGCACCCATTTGCACGAACCCGGTTGTGGCGTGATTTCAGAGGTCAAATCAGCCTCTAGCCCAAGCGGAATAAGCGCCAGTCGCTATCGTTTATATAGCGAACTTTTTGCCGAGCTGTCGCAGCCCCCGCGTTACTGAAAAGGTTCAACCGCTCACCAGCGCGCGGCAGGCCTGCACCAGCGCTGCGCACTGTGCGGGCGTCCCCACGCTGATGCGCAGGTACTGCTCGATACGCGGCAGCCTGAAATGGCGGACCAGGATACGCTGCTCGCGCAAGCCCGCGGCCAGTGCCGCGGCGTCATGCGCGGGATGGCGAACCATCAGGAAATTGGCCTGTGACGGCAGCACTTCAAAACCCAACGCCTGCAGATCACGCGCCAGGTCTTCGCGGCTCGCCATGACGGCTGCACGCGTGGTTTCAAACCAGGCGTGGTCCTCGTACGCGGCCACCGCACCCGCCAGTGCGAGGCGGTCCAGCGGGTAGGAATTGAAGCTGTCCCGCACGGTCTCCAGCGCCTCGATCAGGTGGCGCTGGCCGGCGGCAAACCCCACACGCAGCCCCGCCAGCGAACGTGATTTGGACAAGGTTTGAACCACCAGCAAATTCGGGTAGCGGGCGATCAGGCCGATGGCGCTTTCGCCGCCGAAATCCACATAGGCTTCATCGACCAGCACCACACACTGGCTTTGTTGCAGCAGCAGCTGCTCGATATCGGCCAGCGGCAAACCTGTGCCGGTTGGCGCGTTGGGATTGGCGATCACCACGCCACCGCAGGAAGACCGGTAATGCGCCACCTGGACGCGCATGGCCGCATCCAGCGGGACCAGGGCGGATTCAATACCGTACAGGCCGCAGTACACCTTGTAGAAGCTGTAGCTGATGTCCGGCATGAGCACGGGGCGGGCTTGCCGGAAAAAAGCGAAGAATGCATGCGCCAGCACCTCGTCCGAGCCGTTGCCGGCAAATACCTGGCTGGCAGCGATGCCATGGTGGTCAGCAATCGCCTGCCTGAGCCCGGCAGCCTGCGGATCGGGGTAGAGCTGCAGTCCCTCCTGCGCGGCGGCGGTGATGGCCGCAACAACCCGGGGCGATGGTGGATACGGATTTTCGTTGGTGTTGAGTTTGACCAGGCCTTCGATGACAGGTTGCTCGCCGGGTGTGTAAGGGGTCAGCCCTCGCAGGGCCGGGCTCCAGAAAGAAGTCTCGGAAGTCACGGAGAACCTCTGGTGCAGCGTTCAGCCCAGCAGGCGCGCCAGCGTCAGCAGCGCCAGCAGCATCATCCAGAGCACCACGGAACGCCAGACCAGGCCCACGATGCTGCGCAGGTGCCCCACCTCCGGCTCACGCCCCGGCGTGCTCTCGGTGGCCTGCGGGCCGCCTGCATCGATGCCGTCGGCCTGGAAGCCCTGGGAGGCGTCGGGAGAAAACGCGGCTTTCAACGCTTCGCCACCCAGGCGCACGTTGACGGCTCCCGAGGTCGCGGCCAGGATCACGCCGTCGTTGCGGTTTTCCGGCCCCGCGGGCGCACGCTGCATGTAGTTGCGCCAGCCGTCGATCGCGTCCTCGAAACTGCCCACGACCGCGAACCCCAGTGAGGTCAGGCGCGCCGGCACGTAGTCGATCACGCTCCAGGCCCGCGCAGCGGCCTGCTGCAGGGCCGGGCTCGCGCCCTCACCGGTCGATTTGGACTTGTAGGCCCAGTAGCGCGAGACAAACTCGGCCATGCGGTACAACACGGCACCGGCCGGCCCCAGGCCCAGCGCAGCCAGCACCGAGAACCAGGCCAGCACGCCAAACACGTGGCGGTGCGCGGCCAGCACCGAATACTCGATCACATGCCGGACGATTTCGCTGCGCGGCAGTTCGCTGGCATCGACCTGACGCCACTGCGCCAGCAGCTCGCGCGCGGTTGCTTCGTCGCCGTCGTCCAGCGCATCGCGTATGTCGGTGAAATAGTGGCTGAACTGGCGAAAGCCGAGCGTCACATAAAGCACGGCCACGCTCCAGGCAAAAGCCAGCACGCCGTTCACGCTCCAGAGCAACCAGTGCACCACCAGGGTCAGCAGGGCCGGGCCCACCACCGCCGTGGCCCAGGCGACCCAGCCGTGCTGCGGCTTGCCGGCGTCCAGGCTGCGGCTGGCCCAGCGCGCCCAGCGGCGCAAACCAGCATGAATCGGGTTGCCGCGCGCCAGCGGCCGGGCCTGTTCAATGATCAGAGCGAACAAAACGGCAAAAAAACTCATGGCAAATCATAACTGCCCCCACGGTCGCTCACACCGCGCAAGCTCCCGCACCTTGCAGGCGACTGCGCCTGCGGCGCGGCGGAGCCGGACCCGCGACCCATGCTGGGTTGAAGAGTTCAGTGAGCGCAACCAGTAGGGGCCGCGGGACTGGCTTTGCCAGACCGCAGGCGCCGCCCCCTTGGGGGGGCTACACGCAGTGAGCCGGACGGGGATGGCTTGTCTATGCGCTCAGAAAGCGGTAGAGGTTGCGCAACATGCCGGCCGTCGCCCCCCAGATGTAGCGCTCTTTCGCGTCCATGCCCTCATCCCCCGTGTAGGGCATGGACAGCCACTGGCGCAGCACTCCGTCGAATTCAAACTCGTGGCGCTGGTGGTTGGACGGGTCCATCAGGTAACGCAGCGGCACTTCAAAAATGTCGGCCACCTCGGACGGGCTGGGCTGCAGCGCAAAGCCGGGCCGCACCAGCGCGACGACCGGCGTGATGATGAAGGCCGTGCCGGTGACATAGGTGGGCAGGATGCCCAGCACCTCCACATGCTCGCGCGTCAGGCCGATTTCTTCGTGCGCCTCGCGCAGGGCCGTGTCCACTGCATCGTGGTCGGTCTCGTCGGTCTTGCCGCCGGGCAGCGCAATCTGGCCGGAATGGGTGGACATGTTGCCGGCCCGTTCCGTCAGCAGCAGCGTCAGCTCATCACGCATGACCAGCGGCAGCAGCACGGCCGCCAGCGCTGGTTCGCGGTTGGAAAATCTTTTCTCGACGCTATGCTCGGGCGTCCAGACCGGCGGGTGCCGGAAACGCTGGCGCAGGGCCTGCGGCGTGAGTTCCTGCGCCGGCACGCCCGACAGGTGCGTGTCCACCCCGATCACCGGGATGCTGCGGGGATCGAAGGTGGGCAAAGGCGTGGTGAACCGGGGCGTCGTCATGAGAACGCAAGATTAACAGGGCATAAAAAAAGCCGCTCCGGAGAGCGGCTTTTTTGCGGGCCGGCTGTTTTTATGCAGCTTTGGCGCCCAGCTTTTCCTTGATACGCGCCGACTTGCCGCTGCGGCTGCGCAGGTAGTACAGCTTGGCACGACGCACGTCACCACGGCGCTTGACTTCGATCTTGGCGATCAGCGGGCTGTAGACCTGGAAGGTCCGCTCGACGCCTTCACCATTGGAGATCTTGCGCACGATGAAGCTGGAGTTCAGGCCGCGGTTGCGCTTGGCAATCACGACGCCTTCAAAAGCCTGCATACGTTTGCGGGTACCTTCAACCACGTTGACGCTGACAATCACGGTGTCGCCGGGGGCGTACACGGGGATGGTCTTGTTCAGGCGGGCAATTTCTTCCTGCTCTAGGGTCTGGATCAGATTCATGATTTATTCCGTCTAACTTTTTTCGTTCATACACGCGCTACGCTAAAGACCGCAAATCCATGGACACATCAGGGATGGTCAAGATGGTTGCAGTGGCCGCCAGAGGACCGAAAAGCCTTTGATTATAGCCATTTATCGCTTCGGGGCCTTTTGCGACGGCAAATCGCTCAGAAATGCCTCGTCGGCGGCCGTCAGGCTGCCGGCTGCGCGGGCCTTGTCCAGCAATTCGGGCCGGTGCTGCCGGGTCAGGGCCAGGCGCTGCTCGCGGCGCCAGCGTTCAATGTGGCCGTGGTTGCCTGACAACAGCGTCTCGGGGGCCGTCTGGCCGCGCCAAGTCTCGGGCCGGGTGTAATGCGGGCAGTCAAGCAGGCCGTCGAGCGCCGGGTTGAAACTGTCGAACTGGTGGCTGCCCTCATCATTGAGCACACCCGGCTGCAGGCGCGCCACCGCGTCCAGCAAGGCCATCGCGGCAATTTCACCGCCGGACAACACAAAGTCACCCAGGCTGATCTGCTGGTCCACATAGATATCGATAAAACGCTGGTCCAAACCCTCGTAACGGCCGCAGACCAGCACCGCCCCGCGCCCGGCCGACCACTCCTGCACGCCCGTGTGGTCCAGCGCGCGCCCAATCGGCGAAAACAGGACCACCGGCGCCTGCTGGCCGGCAGGCTCGGCACGGTCCTCGCGGATTTTTTCAAGACAGCGCGCCAGCGGCTCAGCCAGCATCACCATGCCGGGGCCGCCGCCGAAGGAACGGTCGTCAACCCGGCGATAGTTGCCCTCGGCAAAATCGCGTGGGTTCCACAACTTCACCTCGACCAGGCCGGATTCGTAGGCACGGCGCGTCACGCCGCTGGTCAGAAACGGCGCAAACAGCTCGGGGAAAAGTGTGATGACGTCAAAGCGCATGGCTATCCATTTTGCATGGCCCAATGTACGAGCCCAGACCAACAGAATTCGCGCGTATCCAGGCTCTCCCCTTTCAAGCAGGGGCCGCGGGTCCGGCTCCGCCGGCCCGCAGGCGCAGCGGCCCCCAGGGGGGCATGGAGCTACACGCAGTGAGCGACCGTGGGGGCTCTAGTAATCAGGTTGCCAGTCCACCGTGATGGTCTTGCCCGGCAGATCGACGGCGTCCACATACGCGGCCACAAAGGGAATCATTCGTTCCAGGGTCTGCTCGCCTTCGGTGTATTCAACACACAGCACCGAATGCGGGCCGGTGGCCATCAGGTCGCGCACGTTGCCGAGGGCTACGCCTTCGCGGTTGACGACATTCAGGCCCAGCAGGTCGACCCAGTAATACTCGTCCTTGCCCGCCTTGGGAAAGCTGCTGCGCGGCACAAAAATGCGCGCGCCGCGCAGGGCCTCGGCAGGCGTGCGGTCGTCGATGCCCTCGAACTTGGCCACCACGGAGTCGGAATGGGTTTTGGATTCGCTGACCGTCAGCACCACGGTGCCGGAGAAAGCGTCAAAACCGGGCCGGTGTTTGGTATCCGGCGGCTGCAAAAACCAGCGGCCGGATGAAAAAAGCGCCTCGGAGGAGGCGCTGTGAGCCAGGATTTTCACCCAGCCCTTGACGCCCCAGGCGTCAAGAATGCGCCCGACTTCAACCGCATCGTCTGGCAGGCCAGACGGCTCAAGGCCGGGCAACATTCAGGAACCCGACAATCAGGCAGCCTTGGGAGCTGCAGCAGCGCCCTGCTTGACCAGGCGCAGCACGGTGGGGGACGCTTGAGCGCCCACGCCGAGCCAATGGGTCAGGCGGTCCTGCTCGATACGCAGGCCTTCTTCGCCACCTTTGGCAATCGGGTTGTAAAAACCGATGCGCTCGATGAAACGGCCATCGCGGCGGACGCGTTTGTCAGCCACAACAATATTGAAAAATGGACGGTGCTTAGAACCGCCGCGCGAGAGTCGGATGACGACCATGATTTATCCTTCGGGTGGTGAGGTGAAAAAAAATCACCCCAAAATGTTCCTGCAGCGCTTGAGACACACGACATGGCACCCGGCCAGCGAAATGCTGCAAAGCCGCAGATTATAACCCGCGGCCTGCCGTTGTCCCACCCGCTGCTTTCCCCCAACGTCCTTCAACCCATTTTTGGCACGCCATGACCCTCCTGAGAGCCAGCCTTGACACCGATTTGCCGGCCATCACCGCCATTTACGCCCACCATGTGCTCCATGGCACCGGCACTTTTGAAACCGAACCGCCCAGCGTGACGGACATGGCCACGCGCCGTGCCGACGTGTTGTCCAAGGGCCTGCCCTACCTGGTCGCCGAAGAAGGCGGCGAGGTGGTCGGTTTTGCCTACGGCAACTGGTTCAAGCCCCGGCCGGCCTACCGCTATTCGGTGGAGGATTCGATTTACCTGGCGCCCGGCCAGCAGGGTAAAGGGCTGGGCCGCGCCCTGCTGACCGAACTGCTGGCGCGCTGCGAGGCCGCCGGCATCCGCAAGATCATGGCCATCATCGGCGACTCGGCCAACGCGGGGTCGGTCGGCCTGCACCGCGCGCTCGGCTTCACGCTAGTGGGCGTCGTCGAGTCCTGCGGCTGGAAGATGGGCGCCTGGCGTGATATTGTGATCATGCAGAAAACACTGGGCGCCGGCGACACCTTGCCGCCCCTGGACGCCGCACTTCCCTCTTCCTCCCCCTCCCCCTCCCGTCCCTGATTGCATTCATGAAAAACAAGAACAAGACCCTGGCCGCCTGGCTGGCTTTCGCCGGCGGCCAGCTGGGCATCCATCGCCTCTACCTGTACGGCTGGCGCGACCTGCTGGCCTGGTTGCACCCCCTGGCCGCCGCCGTGGGCTGGTGGGGCGTTCAGCGCGTGCGGCAATATGGCCAGGACGACCAGCTGGCGTGGGCGCTGGTGCCACTTCTGGGCTTCACCCTGGCGGCCACGGCCCTCACGGCGATTTATTACGGCCTGATGGCACCCGAAAAATGGAATGCCAGACACAACCCGTCGGCTGCACCGGACAGCGCTTGCGGCAAAACCAACTGGATCACCATGGCGGCTGTGATCCTGGCCCTGCTGTTCGGCACGATTGCGCTGATGTCCAGCATCGTGTTCAGCTTCCAGCGCTACTTTGAATACCAGGTCGAGGAAGCGCGCAAGATCAGCCAACAGAAGTAGGGCCCCCACGGTTGCTCACTGCGTGTAGCGCCCTGCCCCCCGAGGGGGCCGCTGCGCCTGCGGCCCGGCGAAGCCGGTTCCGCGGCCCCGGCTTGGTTAAATAAAGCCCCCGCCCACTTTGTTCGCGGCGCTCAGAACAGGAACAGGCTGACCCAGTAGGCGATGGCGGCGACAAAGGCTGACGCCGGGATCGTGAAGATCCAGGCCCAGACAATGTTGCCGGCCACGCCCCAGCGCACGGCAGAGGCGCGCTGGGTGGAACCCACACCGACGATGGCACCGGTGATGGTGTGGGTGGTCGACACCGGAATGCCTAGGCCAGTGGCCAGAAACAAGGTGATGGCGCCGCCGGTTTCCGCACAGAAGCCGCCCACCGGTTTGAGCTTGGTGATTTTCTGGCCCATGGTTTTCACGATGCGCCAGCCGCCGAACATGGTGCCCGCGGCAATCGCGATGTAACAGCTGACAATCGCCCAGGTAGGCGGGGCGCTGTCGCTGGCCGAGGTATAGCCGGTGGCGATCAGCAGCATCCAGATGATGCCTATGGTTTTCTGCGCATCGTTGCCGCCATGGCCCAGGCTGTAGGCGCCGGCCGAGACCAGCTGCAGGCGCCGGAACCAGCGGTCCACGCGCGACGGTGTGGCGCGCCGGCAGACCCAGGCGACCAGCACCATCATCAGCGAGCCGAGCAGAAAACCCAGCAGCGGCGAGACAAAAATGAAGGCCACGGTCTTCAGGATGCCGCCAGCCACCAGCGCACCGGCGCCGGATTTGGCCATCACCGCGCCGACGATGCCGCCAATCAGCGCATGCGAGGAACTGCTCGGAATCCCGTAGTACCAGGTCACCAGGTTCCAGCTGATGGCGCCTATCAGCGCGCCGAACACCACATGGGTGTCGACAATTCCCGGCTGCACAATGCCCTTGCCCACGGTGGCGGCCACGCTGAGGTGAAAGACAAAGATGGCGACAAAATTGAAGGTCGCGGCAAACAGCACCGCCTGCCCGGGCTTGAGGACGCCGGTCGAGACCACGGTGGCGATCGAGTTGGCCGCATCATGAAAACCATTCATGAAGTCGAAGGCCACGGCCAGAATGACCAGCATGACCACCACCCACAGGGCCGTCTGTACGGTCTCCATGTTCAGGAGTTTTCGAGGACGATGCCCTCGATCAGGTTGGCCACGTCCTCACATTTGTCCGTGATGGTTTCCAGCAGCTCGTAAATCGCCTTGAGCTTGATGACTTCGCGCACATCAGGCTCTTCGCGAAACAGCTTGCTCATCGCCGAGCGCATGACGCGGTCGGCATCGGACTCGAGCTTGTCGATTTCCTCGCAGGTCTTCAGGGCGGCTTCGGCCGTGGCGGCGTCGCTGAGCTTGTCGATCAGCGCAACTGCGTCTTTCAGGCGCTCGCAGCATTTGACGCTGAGATCCGTCAGGCGGACGATCTCCTCGGTCATGTGGCGCACGTCGTACAGCGCCATGGTTTCGGCCGAGTCCTGGATCAGGTCGCAGACATCGTCCATGGTGTTGATCAGCGAATGGATCTGCTCGCGGTCGATCGGCGTGATGAAGGTCTTGTGCAGCATGCGGTTGACCTCCTGCGTGATCCGGTCGGCCGCGCGCTCGGCGTTGTCGACCTCCCGGTTGTAGGCTTCGCGCTTTTGCACATCGCTGTAGTTGGCCACCAGATTGGAGAACGCGCGGGCGGCCTCCACGATGCGGTCCGCATGCTGGTTGAACAACTCGAAAAAATTGCCTTCACGCGGCAACAGTTTGCCAAACAGCATCTTCAACTCCTCGGGGGTACGGGTCAGTTATATATGACAGATTTGTGACTACCGGGAGTTTAACGCCCCTGGATATGGCCCCCACGTTCACTCACTGCGTGTAGCTCTCTGCCCCCCGAGGGGGCCGCTGCGCCTGCGGTCTGGCAAAGCCAGTCCCGCGGCCCCTGCTTGGGTGAAGAGGGGAAAACGCCGGTACCAGCGTTTTGTCAGGAGGAGCGGAAGATGAAATACACCGCGCCCACCATGCAAAGCGCCGCCCACAGGTAGTCGAGCTTGAGCGGCTCGTTGAGGTAGAACACCGCGAAGGGCACGAACACGGTCAGGGTGATGACCTCCTGCATGATCTTGAGCTGCCCGATGTTGTACATCGTGAAGCCGATGCGGTTGCCCGGCACCTGCAGCAGGTACTCGAACAGCGCAATACCCCAACTGGCCAGCGCCGCGATGTACCAGGGCGAGGTCGCCAGGTTCTTCAGGTGGCCGTACCAGGCAAAGGTCATGAACACGTTGGACAGCAGCAGCAGCCCGATGGCTTGTGCCGAGACCGGGAGGGATTGTAGAAATTGCATAAAACTCCGTCTTGAATCGTCCGGAACCGCCCCGGCTCACCCCAGACAAGGCAACAGCATGAACACCAGCGGCAGGCTCAAGAGCGCCAGCACCGTGGACACCACCACGCTGGCCGTGACCAGCTCTTCGGCCACCTGGTAACGCTGGGAAAACAAAAAAACGTTGGCGCCGATCGGCAGGGCCGCCGCCACCACCATCACCGTCATGGGCAGGCCACCGACGCCGAGCAGGCGGCACACCACGGCCACCAGCAAGGGATGGGCCAGGTTCTTGATGCCGGCCAGGGCCAGCGCCTGGCGCCAATGCTTGCCCACGGACGTGTGCGCCAGCGTCACGCCGACCAGCACCAGCGCCAGCGGCCCGAAAGCCGTGCCCAGCAGTTCCACCGGTTTGTCGATCACGGCGGGCATCACCCAGCCGGTCTGCGCAAACAGCAGGCCGGCCATGATGGGCAGCGGCACCGGGTGCAGCAGGGAGTTTTTCACGGCCATCAGCACCGTGGCCAGCGCGTGGCGCGGCGCATGCTGCGGTGCCAGGGCCGCGGCGCCCGGCACGCCCTGCCTGAGTTCGCGGGCCACGGCCAGCTCCAGCACCACCGTGGCGCTGGTCAGCAACACCAGCGAATGCACGGAAACCAGCGTCAGCAGTGTCACCAGCCCGGCCGGGCCGTACATCAGGCCGACCAGCGCAATACCTATCATCACCGTGTTGGAAAACGTGTTGGCCAGCGCCAGCACCGCAGCCCGCCGGTTGAAGCCCTGCACCACCAGGGTGCCGGCAAACAGCAGGGCGACGGCCAGGAAATAGGCGGCCACCGGCCTGAAGTCGAGTTGTGCGATGTCCACCTGGCTCATGGTGCGAAACAGCAAGGCCGGTGTGAGCAGCAGAAACACCAGGCTTGAGAGGTCTTTGATGGCTCCAGCCCTTATCCAGCCTGCGCGGCCAGCTATAAAACCCATAGCAGTCAACAACACCACCGGAAACAGGGCGGCAAAAACAGGTGAATTCATGCGGCGATCTTAGCCGCCGCGCACTGGCGGCAACGCCAGCTAGGCCCGTGCAATCCAGCGCTGATGGGCGGCGAGTTTTTCCACATCGCGCCAGGACTGGCACTGCCCGGCCATGCGCGGCCAGATGCGCAGCAGTAGCTCGCACTCGGCCAGCGTGTCGGCCGCCGCCTGGTGCCGCGGCGCGCAGATGATGCCGAAATGGGCCAGCCATTCGTCCAGCGCGCGCGCCTTGACCTTCTCATGGGTCACGGCGCACAGCTGCTCAATGTCGACCCAGCGGTTCGGCAGCCCCGCGCCCAGGTGCTGGACGACATGGCGGCCAATCATGGCCTGGTCGAACGGGGCATGAAAAGCCAGCAGCGGCGAGTCGCCGATGAAGTCCGCAAAGGCGCGCAGGGCCTGGTCGGGCGGCACCCCTTCACTCTGGCGCTGCAGCCCGATGCCATGCAGCAGGATGTTGTCTTTGCTTGATCCGACCGAAGACTGGCGCAGCACCACCTCGAAACTGTCGCCCGGCATGATGCTCAGGCGTCTGGCCGTCCAGTCCACCTGTACGGCAATGGCGGCAATCGCCAGCAACTGGTCGCGCTGGGGATCCAGCCCGCTGGTCTCCACATCGAGCACCACCCAGCGCGCCTCATCCGCGCCGGCCAGCGCGGCGAAAGGCTTTTTCAGCCAGTCCGCCCAGCTCATCGTTCGTAGTCCAGCTGCAGGCGCTGCTGCAGTGAGCGCGCCACGCGAAACGACTCGCGCAGGATGCGCCTGTCGATGTCGTTCAGACGGTCGACTTTCAGGTGGTTCGGCTGCTGCGGCGACGCCGTGCCTTCGAGCTGCACGCGCAGCCGCAGGGTCTGCAGGAACTCGAAGCCGCTGACCCAGGCCTGGTATTCGGACGGGGCCAGCCCCAGCAGCGGACCGACGGCGTCCAGCCGTTCCCGGGTGTTGGTGGCCGTCACGCCGCGGCTGAGGGAATAAATGCGGGCGACATCGACAAAAATCGCGGCGCCCTGCAGCTTGAGGTCGATCATGCCGCTGTCGTCCACCGCAATGGAGCCGGTCCAGTTCAGCGGCGGGCTGTGAATCAGCGCGTTGGTCGCCAGCTGCTTGATGAAACGCGGCGCGCGCCGCGCCGACTCGCTGACCTCCTGGCGCAGGCTGTCGGCCAGGCGTGCATCGCCGGCCAGCGGCCGGAAATCGAAGTAAATGCTCGCATTGAGCAAATCCTCGGGCGCCCCGTGTTCTATCCAGTGCGCAAAACGCTCGCGCCACTGGTGCAGGGTCAGGCAGCAGGCCGGCTCGCTGGCCATGATGCCGCCGCGGCACAGCGGGTAGCCGCAGGCGTCGAGCGCCACATTGACATCACGGGCAAAACGCAGCGCGGCCTCGCGCTGGGCCGGCGTCGTGTCGTCGGGCAGGATCAGCGCGTTGTCCTGGTCGGTCGCAATGGTCTGCTCGCTGCGCCCTTCCGAGCCCAGCGCCAGCCAGCACAGGCGGCTCAGGTCAATGCCGTGCGCCTGGGCCTGAATCTCCAGCAGGCGC
Organism: Pseudomonadota bacterium; assembly: GCA_040389085.1. Classification (GTDB taxonomy): domain Bacteria; phylum Pseudomonadota; class Gammaproteobacteria; order Burkholderiales; family Burkholderiaceae_C; genus Polaromonas. Next base: position 7,960 of record JAZKAP010000005.1, on the reverse strand, counting down.
AAGGTGAGCACGTCGTTGAGGTGGCTGATCAGCGCCGTGAGCTGGCGCGCATGCACCCCCTGGCCCAGCAGGCTGTGCGCAAAACGCCGGATGTCCTGCGCCACGATCTTGAGCATCTCCACATCGGCGGCAGAACGGATTGAGGTGCTGACCTGCTTGAGGCTCAGGCGCTGCATGGCAAACAGGTCGCGCTCCGACACCACGCCCACGGCGACTCCGCCGCGTGTGACCGGCACATGGCGGATGCCGTGTTTGCTCATCAGGAGGGCCGCGTCCAGCGCTGTGTGTTCATGGCTCAGCGTCAGCACCGGCTGCACCATGGCCTGCGAGATCGGCGTGTCCAGCGGCAGCTCCGCCAGCGTGACCCGGCCCAGGATGTCGTAACGCGTGAGAATGCCCAGCGGCCGGCCGGCTTCGTCGGTCACCAGCATGGAGCCGATGCGCTGCTGGTGCATGCGACCCAGCGCCTCGCGCAGCGGTGTGTCGGGCGGACAGGTCACCGGCGCCTGGCGGGCAACATCGCCCAGCGGTGTCTCCAGCGACTGTTCGGCCAGCGCCTGCGAGGCATAGGCCACCTGCAGGGCACGCCGCGAGAGGTCCAGAAACTTCAGGATGCGCCGGTTCAGGAAATCGGCAAACGGCGGGCTCATCACCGCCAGAGCATGCATGGACGCCAGCGGCAGGGCCAGCACAAAGGTGTCGGCCACGGCGCGGTAGCTCGCGGTCACCGCGCGCTGCGCCAGCGCCGCACTGACGGGAAACAGCTCGCCCGGTTCGTAGTGGAAAGCACCGCCCGACAGCTCGGCCAGCCCGCGCTCGCCGATCACCGCGCCCTGGCGGATGAAAAACAGTTCCGTGACCGGCCCGCTGTCGGGTTCGATCAAAATTTCTTCGGGTGCGAAGTAGTTTTGCCGGGCATGCTTCAGGAAGAAGTCCACGTCGCCGGCCTGCATCTGCGCAAACGGCGGATGCCGCATCAGTTCCTGGCGCAAATTGGCCAGCAGGCTGCTCGACGGACTCAGGTCGGCGTTGAGCAGGGAAAGAGGCTGTTCGGCATCCGTCACGGGCGTCTCCTGATATTTTGAAAACCATTATCCGGGAAGGACTTGCTGTTGTGCTGATTCAGCGCAAACAGGGCCACCGATGCGACCGCGTTCGACCACACACGTTTGGCCGCGCTTGCCAACGTTGGCTCTTCGCTCACTAGCCGGCGGCTTGCCTGCAAGCCGGGTCTCGCCCCGGCGGGCGACTTACTTTTCTTTGCGTCGCCAAAGAAACCTAAGGAAAAGAAAGGCGACCCGATGGTCTGGGTCCCTTCGCTTCGCTGCGGGCAACCTCCGGTGCTCACCGAAAGCGGGGCCGAGCTCGAACTCGCTTCGCTCAGACAATCGCTCGTCCTGATCCGCTTTCGGCTGTGCTCCTCGGCCCAGCCCGACGGGTGGGGGAAGAATGCGGGAACGGATGCGGATGCGGGGAGACCTGACGCGCGCAGCGCGTCAGGACGGCGTCAACAGACCGTCACGCTTGCACGCGAGCGCAACAAACGCAGTGTGATGCGAGGACCTGCCTTCAATCAAGCAGGGGCCGCGGAACCGGCTTTGCCGAGCCGCAGGCGCAGCGGCCCCCTCGGGGGGCAGGGAGCTACGCGCAGCGAGCGACCGTGGGGGCTCTAGAAACTCGCCTGCAACCCCACCTTCAAACTGCGACCCGGCAGCGGCGCTTTCGGAAACGCCGTGCTCGTCAGCACCGAACTCGCGCTGTAGGCCAGCCTGTCGGTGAGGTTGTCCAGCCGTGCATACCAGAGCAGCGTCGCGGCACCGGCCTTGACGCGGTAGGACGCGGCGGCGTTCCACAGCGTGTAGGCTCCCGTGGCACCCACAGGAGGTGCCGGCACACGCTTCTGGGCGGCGTTGTGGTCGAAGCCCAGGCTGGTGCCCCACGGCCCGCTGGCCCACAGCAGCGAGGCGCCCACGCGCCAGGGCGCAATGCGCGGCAGCGGCTGGCCGTTGCTGAGGTTGGTGGCGCGCACCATGTCGCCGCGCAGCGCCAGGTCCACCTGCGAGGCGCCTTCCAGCAGGCGGATGTTGCCGCTGGCCTCGATGCCGGTGAAGCGTGCGCGCACCTGTTCGTAGCGGAATTCGGCCAGCGGCTTGAACTCGGCACCGGTGGCGGTGAAGCCCGGGTTGCCGGCGTCTTCCACCGGATTGACCGTACCGTCTTCCGCATTGCGTCTGACGCCAGCCGTCTGGTTCAACGCGATGTAGTTCCTGAAGCGGCTCACATAGCTGTTGACCTTGAAGCTGTGCCCGCCCGACTTCCAGGCTGCACCCACATCGAGGTTGCCCGACTGTTCTTTTGTCAGGCTGGCGTTGCCCACCTCATAGGCGGCCGTGGCAATGTGCGGGCCGTCGGCAAACAGCTCGTAGTCCTTGGGGGCACGCTCGGTGTAGGCGATGTTGCTGGTGAGCTGCCAGCCCGGTGCAGCGTTCCACAGCGCGCCCAAGGCATAACTGCCGGGCTTGAAGTCCCGCGTTGCCGGCGTGAAGCGCGTCACCAGCGGGTTTCCGAAAGACTCGACCTTGACCGACTCCAGCCGCCCGCCCAGGCTCAGCTTGCCCCAGTCCGTGCCCAGCTCTTCATAGGCAAACACCGCCGACTGCGCCGTCTTGCTGTAGGGCGCAAAAGCTTCGGTGCCGTCGGCAGAAAAACGGTTCGACTCGGTCTGGAAACCCAGCACGCCGTCGAGCTTGCCGATTTTCGCGTGACGCGCTTCCAGCCGGAAATCGCTGCCCTTGTTCTTGAACACCGTTCCGGCGGTTGCACCCTCGAACTCGGTGTGGCCGTAGTCAGTCTGGCTGTACTGGCCCTTGATGCTCTGGATGGGCCCGCCCAGGTTGCGCACTTCGCCTTCGATCGCATAACGGTCCGACTTCATGCCGATGGTGACTTCGTCTTCCGCCACCGTGCCGTAGGTGCTGCGGTAATTGCTGGCCGACGCGCCCAGGTAACCGTTGTCGAAAAACACCGAGCCGCCGACGGCACCGCCATGCACGTCGCTGGCCGAGTTGCAGATGCGGCGGGAGCTGGTGGTCACCCCGGCCTGGGTGCAGTTCAGGGCGCGCGGTGCGCGCACGTCGCTGGTCTCGCGGTCGAAGGCATCGACGTGCAGGCTGTAGCGGTTGTTGCCGCCTTCGAGCAGCACACCCTTGCCGCGCTCAGAATTTCCGCTGGCCGCGCTCAGGTCGGCCCTGCCGCTGATGCCGCCTTTTTCGTCGAACTGCGGCTCGCGCGGAATGCGGTTGTCGATCACGTTGACCACGCCGCCCACGGCGCTGCCGCCGTAGAGCAAGGCGCCGGGGCCGCGCAGCACCTCGATGCGCTCGATGCTGATGGGGTCGGCGGTGACCGCGTGGTCATAACTCAGGCTGGACGCATCGAGCGAGCCGCCGCCGTTGGCCAGGATGCGGATGCGGTCGCCGTCCAGCCCGCGAATCACGGGCCGGCTTGCGTTGGGGCCGAAGTAGGTGCTGCTGACGCCAGGTGTGCCATCCAGCGTTTCACCGAGCGTGGTTTTGGAGCGCAGCAGCAGGCCGGCACCCGAATACTGCGTGGCGGGGGCAATCAGGTCGGTCGCACCCAGCGGGTTGCCGGTGACGGTGATTTCTTTCAGCGTGGGCGCCGCTGTCTGGGCGTGGGCCAGCGAGCAGCCGAGCGCGAGCAGGGACAAGGTGGCCGTGCCGATGGCAGGGCGGGGGAATGGTTTTTTCATGAGGGCTCGTTGAATCGGAAACAGAAAACGTCAAGCAACGACCATGCGGCCGCGCTCGACAACTTCGGGAGTTCAACGAGCCCGAGGTGGACCGCGCGCTTCGAAAAGTGCGGCCCGGCGGGCGAGTACTTCGCCTTCCAGAAATTGAAAAACAAACGGGGAAAGCACCATGGGCAGCGCCAAGGGCGGCGCAGCCGGCAGCACATCGCTGTGGCACAGCTGATCGAAAACGCGGCAATCCGAATCGTCAAGATGGACGGAGAAAAGATCCGCGAGCCAGCCATGTCCACCCGCGCGTTCATGCGCGTGGTCGTGCGCATGCGCATTGACCTCGAGGAGTTGTTGCGCAGCGGGACGGTCGCCACCAGCGCCGTGAACCAGGTCGTGCATCTGGCCGAGCATGGGCGCAAGCAGCAGCACCAGGGCCAGATAGCCCCAGCTCGCCCGCCAAACCATGCGCCGGAAAACCATGGGTGCCTACTTCACCGTCACCGCATCGTTGATGCGGTAATACAGGCCGTAGGAGTCGTCGTGCAGCACCTGCAGGCGGCCTTCCACCACCACCGCCTCCATGCTGTATTTCACCGGGGTTTTGGTCTTGACCTCGACCATGCTTTCGGGCCCGCCCGGCAGGCAGAAGGAGCAGGTCAGCGGCACCGACGACAGCAGGAAGTGGCGCTGCTTCTGGCCCGGCTCCAGCGGCATCATGAAGCCCTGGATGCGCTGGGTCTTGCCATTCATGCCGAGCTGGCTTTCATTGAACACCGGCAGGATGCGGTTTTTCTCGTTTTTGGTTTTCACGTCGGTCAGCACCGACCAGGGCACCACGTCGCCGCGCGGGGCCAGCGGCGCAAACGGGCTGTTGGCCCCGTGCACACCCGCGCCCTGCCCGGCCGGCAGCGCCAGGCCGTCCGGTGCTGCAGGCGCCGCCTTGCCCGCCGCGGGCTTGCCGCTTCCGGCAGGCAGGGGCGAGCTCAGTTGCGCCTGGGCGGCGCCTGCGGCGAACAGCAGGGCCAGCAGCAGCGGTGCCGTCTTGAAAGTGGGGAAAGCAGAGGGGTTCATGGGTTCTCCAGAAACGTTGCGGTGGCGGCGCGTCAATGCCCGTGTTTCATGCCGCAGTATTTTCCCACCGCCAGCCCCTTGCAGGAAGCCTGCAGCTCTTTGATGCAGACATCTTCCTTCTTGCCCGACTCCAGGCATTTGGCCGCGGCCTCGTGCGCAGCGGCCATGGCGCGATGGCGCTGGATGTCTTCCTTCGTTTCAGCGTCCTTGTGTTGCGCATGCGCTATCGAAAACGTAGCTGTCAGCGCAAGCGCGGCAAGGGCAGGAAGCACTTTTTTCATACATTTCTTGATCATGGGGTTCACCTCGACTGTAAAAGTTCAAACACAGGGACCCGGTAGGCCTCGTACGCGGGCAGCAGCGCTGACAGCAGCGCCACACCGACGGCCAGCACCGGCACACTCACCAACCCGACCGGCCACGACAATGCACCGACCAGGATCGACTTGTCCAGCTGCAGCAGCCAGGCGAGCAGCGCCATCAGCCCCTGCCCCGCCAGCACGCCGATCACGGTCGCCAGCAGCGCCAGCCACAGCGCCTCGCACAACAGGAGGGCCGCCACCTTGCGCGGTGGCGCGCCCAGCAAACGCAGCAGCGCCAAGTCGGCGCGGCGCTCGCGCACGGCGCTCCACAGCGCGATGAACACACTCAGGCCCGCCGTCAGCAGCAGCACGCCGGCCAGCGCGCGCAACACGTCGGTGCCGACGCCGATCATGCCCAGCAGGCGCGTGATCTCCAGCGCCGGCGCGGCGGCCTGCATCTCCGTGCTGCTGTTCACAAAACGCGGAAAGGTCACCGCCGCCAGCGGCGTGCGGTACTGGATCAGCGCCAGCGTGACTTCGCGTTCTTCTTCCAGCACCTTGCGGTCGTCGGCGTCGAGTGCGGTGTGATCTTCGTGGACCTGCCAGACGGAATCCAGCGCCGTCAGCACCAGCCGGTCCAGCACCGATCCGCCGGGCACCAGCACACCGCTGACCACATAAGGCGTCTGCCCGTGGCGGTCCCCACCGCCGCCCAGGCCATGGCTGCCGGCGAAGCGGTCGCCGACTTTCAGGCCGGTTTGTTTTGCCACCTGCGCACCCAGCACCGCCTGCATGGGCGCCGCCCAGACGCCGCCCTGCGCAAACGCCGCCTGGTAATGCGTGAGGTAGTCCGGCGTGGTGCCCACAATGCGAAAGCCGCGCAAGCTGTCACCCAGGCTGAGGGGAATCAGTTGCGCCACCTGCGGATGTTGTTCGAGTTCCTTCACCGCCGCCAGCGGCACGTTGCCGGTAGGTGCGTCGATGTGGAACACGCCCGACAGAATCAGCTGCATCGGGCTGCCCTTGGCGCCCACCACCACGTCGATGCCGGCCAGGTCGCGCTCAAACGCCTTGTCGATCTGGTGGCTGACCAACAACACAAAACTCAGCGACGCCAGTCCGAGGCTGAGCAGCAGCACATTGAGCCCCGCCGCCAGCGGCCGGGACCAGAGGAAACGCCAGGCAAATGCTATGGTATTCATAGCTTCTCACGCCCGAGGTACAAGGTCTGGAAGCCGATTTGACTGTCAAGATTGGCTGAAACACGCGAATCGTGCGTTGCAATCACCAGCGTGGCGCCCTGCTGCCTCGCCGTGGTCTGCAGCAATTCCACCGCTTGCCGGGCCGCGTCGTCGTCCAGACTGGCCGTCGGTTCGTCCGCCAGGATCACCTGCGGCTGCAAGAGCACCGCCCGCGCCAGCGCCACCCGCTGCGCCTGCCCGCCCGAGAGCTGCGCTGGCTTGCGCGTGGCGAGCTCATTCACACCGAGCGCCGTGAGCGCCTCGCGGATACGCGCATCGTCCTGCGCCTGACCGGCCGCCCACTGCGCGATCGCCAGGTTGGCGTGCACCGTCAGCGCGCTGCTCAAATGCAGTTTCTGCGGCAGAAAACCCAACGTCTTCGCGCGCCAGGCATCACCCGCCACCTTGCCGAGCGCGGTCAGCGACTGCCCGGCCACCGTGATGTCGCCCGCGGTCGGCGCCAGCAGCCCCGCCGCCAGCGCCAGCCACGTGGATTTACCCGAACCCGATGCGCCGCGCAGCAGCAGCACCCCGCCCTGTGGCACATCGATGTCGTCAAAGCGAAGCTCGGGCCCGCCGGGGTACTGGTAGGCCAGTTGCCGCGTGCTGATCACGCGGGCAAGCCCTTGGTGCTGGTGGCGCAATCGGCGCACACGCCCCGCACCGCAAAGTCCAGGCTCATGCCCTGGTAACCCAGCGCCTTCAAGGCTTCGAGCGCCGATTGCGCCGCACGGTCGAGGTCGCCAGCGCTGGCCTGCAAGGCGTTCTCCAGCGGGCTGTCGCGGTGGCAGCTCTGGCATTCAAAGTGCGGCATCGCATGCACACCCGCCGGCATCGCCTGGTAGCGCCGCACCCGGCTCGCATCGACCCGGCACAGCAGCAGCCCCACCTGTGTGAGGCGGTCGATCAGGCGGTAGAGCGTGACGCGGTCCAGTGCCGCACCGTCGGCCGCATCACCCTCACCCGCCAGCGCGGCCTGCAACTGCGCATGGGTGTAACTGGTGTCCGGATGCGCCAGCAGCCAGCCCAGCACCCGGCGCGCAGCCGCGGTGCGGCGCAGGCCGTGGGCGGTCAGCAGGGTGTCTATGGGGTCGGAGGGGGTGGGCATGAATTCGAACTAACGCAATGGAGTTGCATTATGACCGAACTCCGCCGGGAAACCTACCGGTTTTGATCGGCCTGTCGGTCCGGATCACCGCCCTCGCTAGCCACAGACGTACCCCCTCAAGTTGACGGCGCACGCGACTTCATGCGGAAAGGACGTGACCGCCAGTCCAATGGCGTAACAAGGCACAAGTACATACGCCTTGCGCCACCCCTCGAGCGGTCGCAACGCCTTCCTCCCGACCGATACGGGAATGCGCTTCATGAAGGTGAACACGATAGAAGTCAGGACAAGGCATATGCCCCAGAAGCGCAACCCCTCCTGTTGTCCGAAAGCAGAGTAAATCATGGCTGACGTGCCGGCAAGCACGACAAAACCAAGGAATCCGAGGACCTGAGCGCCAGTGGAGCGAGGCATTGGAGAGTGCCTAACGAATGAAAGGGACTTCCCCGTCCCAAGCGAGCCGCGCGCCGTGAGGCTT